>NZ_JAQQET010000020.1:0-165709 GCF_046026855.1 Paraburkholderia sediminicola
AGACCACGCCTTGCAAGCGTTATTTTGACAAGCGTATTACCGATGCTTGAAAACCGGTTTGCGCTTCTCAACGAACGCAGCCATCCCCTCCTTCTGATCTTCCGTAGCGAAGAGCGAATGGAAGAGGCGGCGCTCGAAATGCACGCCTTCAGCGAGTGTCGTTTCGTACGCACGGTTAACCGATTCCTTGACCATCATCACCGCCGGCAACGGGAATTCTGCAATGGTTGCGGCCGCGGCCATAGCCTCGTCAAGCAGGGAAGCCGCGGGAATCACCCGCGAGACCAATCCTGCGCGCTCGGCCTCCGCGGCGTCCATGAAGCGGGCGGTCAGGCAAAGATCCATTGCCTTCGCCTTTGAGACGGCGCGCGGCAGTCGCTGCGTGCCGCCTGCTCCCGGCATGATGCCGAGCTTGATTTCCGGCTGGCCGAACTTCGCCGTGTCGGCGGCGAAAATAATGTCGCACATCATCGCCAACTCGCAACCGCCGCCGAGCGCGAAGCCCGCCACTGCGGCAATGATCGGCTTACGAATGGAGCGCACCGTTTCCCAATTGCGAGTGATGTAGTCGCCTTTGTAGACGTCCATATAGGTATAGGTCGCCATCATGCCGATGTCGGCTCCGGCGGCGAACGCTTTCTCACTGCCTGTGATCACGATCGCACCAATCGCCTCGTCGGCATCGAACTCGCGCAGCGCAGCGCCCAGTTCGTCCATCAACGCGTCGTTCAGCGCGTTCAGCGCCTTCGGGCGATTCAACGTGACCAAACCGACCCTTCCCCGCATCTCAACCAGGATGTTCTCGTAAACCATGCCGCCTCCTAATGGTTAATGGCACGCGAAAACGCTTCGCGCGGCCGTCTTAATAATGCTACCATTCACCAACCAACCGGTCGGTCAATTATTCGACAGGCTTTTCCCAACGCATAGCAAAGCCCCTCTGCCATGACACATCCGCTATTCACCAAGCACGAAGACACGCTGCAAAAGGCACTCACCGCGATTGAAACGCGCGGCTACTGGAGTCCGTTCGTCGAGATGCCCAGTCCGAAAGTGTACGGGGAAACAGCTAGCGCAGACGGCGAAGCCGCATTCAAGGCGCATCTGAACAAAACGTTCGAATTGGACCAACCGTCGACCGGAGAAACCGTCGGCGCCGAAGTCTCGCCGTTCGGGTTCCCGCTCGGCGTGCGCTATCCGAAGGCCGATCCTGACGCGTTGATCTCCGCAGCCGCCGTCGCGCAGCGCGATTGGCGCGCGGCCGGCCCCCAGGCATGGATCGGCGTATGCCTCGAAATCCTCGCGCGCGTTAATCGCGCCAGCTTCGAAATCGGCTACAGCGTGATGCACACAACCGGTCAGGCATTCATGATGGCCTTCCAGGCCGGCGGCCCGCATGCACAAGACCGTGCGCTCGAAGCGGTCGTGTACGCCTGGGACCAATTACGCCGCATCCCTGCTAACGCCCACTGGGAAAAGCCGCAAGGCAAAAATCCGCCGCTCGCCATGCACAAGCGCTACACCGTCGTGCCGCGCGGCACCGGTCTTGTGCTCGGCTGCTGCACCTTCCCGACATGGAATGGTTACCCAGGCCTCTTCGCCGATCTGGCCACGGGCAACACGGTCATCGTCAAACCGCATCCGGGCGCAATTCTGCCGCTCGCACTGACTGTCCGCATCGCACGTGATGTGCTGCGCGAGGCCGGTTTCGATCCGAACGTCGTCACGTTGCTGGCCACGGAACCGAACGACGGCGCGCTCGTCCAGGACCTGGCACTGCGCCCTGAAATCAAGCTCATCGACTTCACGGGCAGCACGCAAAACGGCGCGTGGCTCGAGCGCAATGCGCATCAGGCTCAGGTCTACACCGAAAAGGCCGGCGTCAACCAGATCGTGATCGACTCGGTGGACGACATCAAAGCCGCCGCTCGCAATATCGCCTTCTCACTTGCTTTGTACTCGGGCCAGATGTGCACCGCCCCGCAAAACATCTACGTACCGCGCGACGGCATCCGCACCGCTGAAGGCGAACTCGGTTTCGACGAAGTCGCCCAAGCTATCGCCGGCGCGGTGCAAAAACTGGTTGCGGACCCAGCGCGCGCCGTCGAGCTGCTCGGCGCGATCCAGAACGAAGGCGTAACCCAACGCATCGACGAAGCTGCCAAGCTTGGGCACGTTCTAGTAGAAAGCCAATCGCTCGAACATCCAGCGTTTGCCGGTGCCCGCGTGCGCACACCGCTCGTGCTCCAACTGGATGCCGCCACCGATCACGCACAGTTCACCAAAGAATGGTTCGGCCCGATCTCGTTCGTGATCGCGACGGACTCGACAGCGCAGTCGCTCGACCTTGCCGGCGCAATCGCCGCCGAGCACGGCGCGCTGACGCTGTCGGTCTACAGCACGGATGAAGCCGTGCTCGAAGATGCGCACGAAGCATCGATCCGCGGTGGCGTAGCACTCTCGATCAATTTGACGGGCGGCGTTTTCGTCAATCAGTCTGCGGCCTTCTCCGACTTCCATGGCACGGGCGCAAACCCGGCGGCAAATGCCGCACTGGCCGACGCAGCCTTTGTCGCGAACCGCTTCCGCGTCGTTCAAAGTCGCATTCATGTTGAACCGAAAGCGGCACCAGCGGTAGCTGGCTGAATGGCATAAGACAAAAGCACGGCTTTCGTCCTATGCCGTTTGGCCGAATAGACCGAGCCGTGCGCTCCAACTAACATGAGACATCGGATCGGCATGTCCCGCCGATCCGTCCCAGTAGGAACTCACATGAACGACGCCTTCATTTGCGATGCGATTCGCACCCCAATCGGCCGTTACGGCGGTGCCCTGAAAGATGTCCGCGCGGATGACCTCGGTGCGGTGCCGATCAAGGCGCTGATCGAGCGCAATCCCGGCGTCGACTGGCGGGCAATTGACGACGTGATTTACGGCTGCGCCAATCAGGCCGGTGATGACAACCGCAACGTCGCCCGCATGGCGGCGTTGCTGGCCGGCTTGCCCAAAGATGCCCCCGGCGCAACCATCAACCGCCTGTGCGGCTCGGGCATGGACGCCGTCGGCACCGCTGCTCGCGCCATCAAGGCTGGCGAAGCGCGGTTGATGATCGCCGGCGGCGTCGAAAGCATGACGCGCGCGCCGTTCGTGATGGGCAAGGCCACCAGCGCGTTCTCGCGGCAGGCCGACATTTACGACACGACTATCGGCTGGCGCTTCATCAATCCGCTAATGAAGCGCCAATATGGCGTCGATTCGATGCCGGAGACCGCGGAAAACGTCGCCGTGGAGTTCGGCATAAGCCGTGCGGATCAGGACGCGTTTGCACTCTCGAGCCAGCAAAAGGCAGCCCGCGCACAGCGCGACGGCACTTTGGCCCAGGAAATCGTCGGCGTTGAAATTGCGCAAAAGAAAGGCGACCCCGTACGCGTGACGCTCGACGAGCATCCACGCGAAACGTCGCTCGAAAGCCTGAGCAAGCTCAAGGGCGTGGTCCGCCCCGACGGCAGCGTGACCGCCGGCAATGCATCGGGCGTGAACGACGGTGCGTGCGCACTGCTGCTCGCGAACAAGGAAGCTGCCGATCAATACGGTTTGCGTCCCCGCGCGCGCGTGGTGGGCATGGCAACAGCGGGCGTGGAGCCGCGCATTATGGGTATCGGCCCGGCGCCGGCCACGCAAAAGCTGTTGAAGCAACTGAACATGACACTCGACCAGTTCGACGTGATCGAGTTGAACGAAGCCTTCGCATCGCAGGGGCTGGCGGTCTTGCGCACGCTCGGTCTGCGCGACGACGATCCGCGCGTCAATCCGAATGGCGGAGCAATTGCGCTCGGCCACCCGCTCGGCGCATCGGGCGCACGCTTGATCACCACTGCGCTTTATCAGCTGGAGCGGATCAATGGCCGCTTTGCGCTTTGCACGATGTGTATCGGCGTGGGTCAAGGCATCGCATTGGTGATCGAACGGCTCTGACCCCAAAACCGTCTCACCAACTGCCCCACCGGTCAAAGAGACTTTGAGGAGACACCCAATGTCATATGAAGCGATTCGCGTCGACCTGGACGCATCGAACCATGTAGCGACCATCACGCTGAACCGCCCGGACAAGCTCAATAGCTTTACGCGTGCAATGCACCTGGAATTGAGCACCGCACTCGACCAGGTCGAAGCCTCTGGCGCCCGTGCACTCGTGCTGACGGGCGCGGGCCGCGGCTTCTGCGCGGGACAGGATCTCGCGGATCTCGACTTCACGCCGGGCGCGATGACCGATCTGGGCGAACTGATCGACGCGCATTTCAATCCGCTGATTCGCCGCCTGCAAGGGCTGCGATTGCCCGTAATTGCTGCAGTCAACGGCACGGCCGCCGGCGCTGGCGCCAATCTCGCGCTGGCTTGCGATCTCGTGCTTGCTGCTCGTTCAGCCAGCTTCATCCAGGCATTCGTGAAGATCGGTCTTGTACCGGACTCAGGGGGTACCTGGTTCCTGCCACAACGCGTCGGCATGGCGCGCGCCTTGGGTCTTGCTATCACCGGCGACAAACTCAGTGCGGAGAAAGCCGAAAGCTGGGGGCTGATCTGGCAAACAGTTGATGACGCCGAGCTAGCCGCCACAGCAAGCAAACTCGCGGCACAACTGGCGCAGCAACCCACGCGCGCCATCGCAGCGATCAAGCAGGCAATGCGCGCGGGCACGACGCAGCCCCTGGATCAGCAACTCGACCTCGAACGCGATCTGCAACGTGAACTTGGTGCGTCCCACGATTACGCGGAAGGCGTGCAAGCATTCGTGGAAAAACGCGCGCCGCGCTTCGAGGGTCGCTGATATGTCCGCACAACCGAACCACCCCGCCCAGATGACACCCGACGAACTCGCTCGCGCAACCGCAGCAGCCATGTACGAAAACGACGCGTGCAGCCGGGCGCTCGGACTCGAAATCGTAGAAGTGCGCCCAGGGTATGCGCGCCTGCGCATGGCCGTGCGCGACGACTTCCTGAACGGCCATCAGATCTGCCACGGCGGCCTGATTTTCACGCTTGCTGATTCGACGTTTGCTTTCGCGTGCAACACGTACAACATCAACACCGTCGCAGCTGGCTGCTCGATTGAGTTCCTGCGGCCCGTACAAGGCGGCGACGTGCTGACGGCCGAAGCAGTCGAGCAAACGCTGAGCGGCCGCACCGGCATTTACGATATTCGCGTCACCAATCGCGCTGAGGAGACCGTGGCAATGTTTCGCGGCAAATCTGCGCAGATCAAAGGCAACCTGATTCCTGCGAGCGATTGAACAACAGATTGAACAGCGGAGTCGCGGCGCGTTCGCGACACATTGGCAGCACCTACATAGACAGCAGCAAGTCCACGGTTTTTGCGCGCAAGCGCGCCACACACCAGACCCAAGCATTGAGGCAGCAAGGAGACATTCGATGACCACCGCCCTCCCGCTCGATCCCATCGAGACAGCCAGCCGCGACGAACTTGCCGCGCTCCAACTCGAACGGCTCAAATGGTCGCTGAACCACGCTTATGAAAATTCGCCGGTCTATCGGCGAAAATTCGATGAAGCCGGCGTCCACCCAAGCGAAGTGAAGACCCTCTCGGACCTGGCACGCTTCCCCTTCACCACCAAGAAGGATCTGCGCGACAGCTACCCGTTCGGCATGTTCGCGGTGCCGCAGGAACAGATCTCGCGAATCCACGCGTCGTCTGGGACGACGGGTAAGCCGACGGTTGTCGGCTACACGGCACGCGATATCGATACGTGGGCGAATCTCGTCGCACGTTCAATCCGCGCCGCAGGCGCGAAGCGCGGCGATAAGGTTCACGTGAGCTACGGCTACGGCCTGTTCACTGGCGGCCTGGGCGCACACTACGGCGCCGAGCGCGCGGGGCTGACGGTGATTCCGTTTGGCGGCGGCCAGACTGAAAAGCAGGTGCAACTGATTCAGGACTTCCGGCCGGACATCATCATGGTGACGCCGAGCTATATGTTGTCGATCGCCGACGAACTCGAACGCCAAGGCGTCGATCCGGCGACTTGCTCGCTGCGCCTTGGTATCTTCGGCGCGGAACCATGGACCAATGACATGCGTCAGGCAATCGAAAAGCGCATGGGCATCGACGCAGTCGATATTTACGGCCTATCCGAAGTGATGGGACCTGGCGTCGCGTCCGAATGCGTGGAGACCAAGGACGGTCCGACCATCTGGGAAGATCATTTCTATCCGGAGATCATCGATCCTGAAACCGGAGAAGTGCTCCCGGACGGGGAGCTCGGTGAACTGGTCTTCACGTCGTTGACCAAGGAAGCGCTGCCGATCGTCCGTTACCGGACGCGCGATCTGACCCGCCTCTTGCCGGGCAGCGCGCGCACCATGCGCCGGATGGAAAAGATCACGGGCCGTTCGGACGACATGATGATCGTGCGCGGCGTCAACGTGTTCCCGACGCAGATCGAAGAATTGCTGCTCAAGCAGCACGCCCTGGCGCCTCACTATCAGATCGTGCTAACCAAGGAAGGGCCGCTCGACGTACTGACGTTGAACGTCGAGCCCTGCCCGGAATCGGCGCCGGATACTGCTGCACTGAGCACGGCGAAGCAGGCGTTGACCTATGACATCAAGGCGCTGATCGGCGTGAGCGCCGTTGTGAATGTGCTGGGTGTAAACGGGATCGAGCGTTCGGTCGGCAAAGCGCGGCGGGTAGTGGACAAGCGGAAATCGGGGCTTTAAGCCATGCGCCCAAATGCCGAAGATTGATGCTTGATGGCGGAGTTGATCGGCATCAACGACGCTATCAAATGTGCTTGCCGTGAAGGGGGATTACCCGTGCGCCGGGCAAAGCACAGCGTGTCGCGGCCAAACGAAGGCTGAGAGAGCCAACCCCAGCGGGAGGGTCCGTATTTGCAAGCTGTGCCGCTGACAAATGCCACCTGCCAGGCAAATTAGCCACGCGGCGGGTTTCAGCCAGGAACCAGGAAACCCGCTGCGGCCCCGCCAACCCTCACGAATTCGGCAGCAACAACCACATCCGGCCGCCCTGCTTCATCTTGCCGGCCAGATCACCTGCATCGTCGCCGAGACCCCAGAAATAGTCCGCACGTACACCGCCCTTGATCGCGGAACCCGTATCCTGCGCGAAGACGAGACGATTCATCGGCGAGTTCGTCAACGGACGCGTGGTCTGCAGGAACACCGGCGTACCCAGAGGAATCGAAGTCGGATCCACCGCGATCGATCGCTCCGGCGTCAACGGCACACCCAGTGCACCGATCGGACCATCCGCCCCGCCGCTCGGCGCACTCTCGCCGGAGGGCATCTCGCGGAAGAACACGAAGCGCGGATTGATATCGAGCAGCGCGTCGACCCGCGTGGGGTTCGCACGCGCCCATGCCTTGATGCCCTGCATGGTTGCCTGCGCCGGCGTCAGTTCGCCGCGATCGAGCAACCATCGCCCAATCGACTTGTACGGCTGATTGTTCGTGCCGCCAAAGCCGACCCGCATCACGCTGCCGTCTTCCATTACGACGCGCCCGGAGCCCTGCACCTGCAGGAAGAAGGCTTCGATCGGATCGTCTACCCACACGAGTTCATTGCCGTTGAGCACGCCCGCACGCTCGAGTTGCGCACGCGTCGGCAACTGAGCACCCGCGCGATAACCGGATGGCCAGCGGTACAGCGCCGTCTGATACACGCCATGCCGCGTGCGCGAGCCGCGCAGCAACGGTTCGTAGTAGCCGGTGACGAGACCATCGAGCGTGCCGTCGTTATTGGCTAACTGGAACGGCGTGAAATACGCCTCAAAAAACGCCCGCGCACTGGTGACGTCCAGATCGTCGATCTGCGAGGCCGCCGCGCATGCGCGAGCCCAATTCGGTTGACGCGCAAGCCTCACGCAGTTTTGCCGCAACGCAGCCGTTGCGCCGATCAGCGAATCGTCCTGCCAGCCCGGCACCTGCTGCCACGCTACCGCAGTGAGTCGCGTCGCTGCGATCTGCCCGGGTATGATCGCGGCACCCGTGGGCGGCGAAACCGAAGGCCGGACCGCGCTGCCGCCACCGCAGGAAGCCAGCATCACCGCAACCGAAAGCGCCCCGAGCCATGCTCCGGCCGTGCGGACAAAACGCATACAATGTTCGTTCTTGATGGAAACCGCCATGTCTGATCTGTTCGACGAATACCCAATGCTCATCTTCGCGCTGGAATCGCTCCTCGCGCTCTTCCTGCTCGTCTTTATCGTTGTATGGACGTCGTCCGGCAAGAAAAAGGCCGCGCGCGCCGCCACCAATGAACAGCAAAAGCAGCAAAAATCTCAGTAAAGCTGCGCCGTAAAGCTTTTTAAAGACCGCCAGCCGCGCCTGCGGTTCAATGCAAAGTACGCGGCATACGCAGAATGAACTCGGGCACGGGTGCGTCAAAGCGCTCGCCATCCTCCGCCACGCAGAAATAGTCGCCGCGCATGGTGCCGACAGGCGTCGCGATCACGGCCCAACTCGTATACTCGAAGTGCTCGCCCGGTTTGAGCAGCGGCTGATGCCCGACCACGCCCAGTCCTTTTACTTCCTGCACGTTGTTATCGCTGTCGGTGATCACCCAGTGCCGCGCAATCAACTGTGCGGGCACCTGGCCACTGTTACGGATAGTCAGCGTGTATGCAAACGCATACTGGCGGCGCTCCGGGTCCGACTCTTCGGGCAGGTACTGCACCTGCGCCGAGACGCTGAATTCGTACTGGCTCATCCTGATTCCGGTCTGGTGAAACGGGGTGTAAAAAATCGCGGGAAGCCCCGAACGCCAATGGTTTGCGGGCGCATTGGCGAAGCAGCGCTTATGGTTTGGCATTCTGCTTGATGCGGGGCACGCCCGCAACCGGACAAATCCCTCTGGCCAAGGGCCGCTAAGGCGTTTTGTCACCTTTGCAGCACGGCCCGGCACCGGCCTCAAACTACCTGTAAGACGATTGAGAAGCGCACAAAACGGTAAAATGGCGTTTTCCCGCTTGCATCCGCCCCCGCCATGACGCAATTCCGCATTGCCCCCAGCATTCTGTCCGCCGATTTCTCGCGCCTTGGCGAAGAAGTCCGCAACGTTGTCGCCGCCGGTGCCGACTGGATTCACTTCGACGTGATGGACAACCACTACGTGCCGAACCTGACGATCGGCCCGCTCGTCTGCGAAGCGATCCGCCCGCACGTGGACGTGCCGATCGACGTGCACCTCATGGTGCGCCCGGTCGACCGCATCGTGCCGGATTTCGCCAAGGCCGGCGCGAACCTGATCAGCTTTCATCCGGAAGGCTCGGACCATATCGACCGCACGCTGTCACTGATTCGCGACCATGGCTGCAAGGCCGGCCTCGTGTTCAACCCGGCCACCTCGCTGAACCATCTGGACTACGTGATGGACAAGGTCGATCTGGTGCTGATCATGTCGGTGAATCCGGGCTTCGGCGGTCAATCGTTCATTCCTGAGGCGCTCGTCAAACTGCGCGAAGCGCGCAAGCGGATCGATGCCTACAAGGAAAAGACCGGTCGCGAGATTCATCTCGAAGTGGACGGCGGTGTGAAAGTCGACAACATCGCAGAAATTGCAGCAGCTGGCGCGGACACGTTCGTGGCAGGCTCGGCGATCTTCGGCGCGCCGGATCACAAGGTGGTGATCGACAAGATGCGCGCCGCCCTCGCCAACATCCAGCACTGATCGAGCACCACTCGATCACCGGAATCCCGCACTGAAAATGACGACCTCATACTCCGCTCCGACCTTCACCAGCCCGCGCCTGCAGGCCGCGATCATCGACCTGGACGGCACGATGATCGATACCGCCGACGATTTCACTGCCGGCCTGAACGGCATGCTCGCGCAACTCGACGCGGCGGAAACCTCCCGCGAGGAAGTGATCGGTTATATCGGCAAGGGCTCGGAGAATCTGATCCGCAGCGTGCTGGCCCAGCGCTTCGAAACAGACCACGCACAGGACCGTTTCGACGAAGCACTCGCCATTTATCAGGACGAGTACGCAAAGATCAACGGCGTGCACACGCGGCTGTACCCCGAGGTGGAAGCCGGTCTCAGCGCCATGCGCAAAGCCGGCCTCAAACTCGCCTGCGTCACCAACAAACCGCACCGTTTCGCGGTCGACTTGCTGGAGCAATACGGGCTCAGCCAGTATTTCAGCGTCGTGCTCGGCGGCGACAGCTTGCCGAAAAAGAAGCCAGATCCGCTTCCCATGCTCACCGCCGCCGAACAGCTAGGCGTTCTGCCGCAAGCCACGGTCGCCATTGGTGATTCGGAAAACGACGCGCTGGCGGGCCGCGCGGCGGGCATGGCAACGCTGACGCTGCCGTATGGCTACAACCACGGCCGAGCTATACAAGAAATAAAATCCGATGGTATAGTTGCCTCGCTGCTCGATGCCGCCAAGGCTATCGCAGCGCACCATTCCACGACCTGAAAAGTCCCTCATCCTCATGTTTCTGAATAAAAAACGGAGTCTGATTAGCATCGACCGGGGAGCCTGGCCCTGGCGTCGCTGGTCGCGCTAACCTCGCCTGAGGTACGCTGAAGCTCATCTTCGGCAACCGTTTTTTACTTCGCTGCGCTCACGCGTTTTTTCCATCATCTTGTTTCGCTGCACCGGTTGATTCGGCCTTCGTGTACCCGCAAAGTACATGTGTGCGCTGAAACCCCTTGCACGCGTCGATGGGAAACTCGCGCCGGTCGGTATCATCGTGTCGAAACGTCGAACGAACGCCTGACCGGGCGCGCAACGCCCCGCTTTGTCCGACGCATAGTGCCGTCTGACGTACGTACAGGATCGGAACATGACCGAACTCGAATTCCAGTCCCTCGCCAACGAGGGTTTCAACCGCATTCCGCTGATCGCCGAAGCACTCGCCGACCTCGAAACGCCGCTCTCGCTGTACCTGAAGCTCGCGCAGAGCGAGCGCAATGGCGCCAATTCGTTCCTGCTGGAATCGGTGGTGGGCGGCGAACGCTTCGGCCGCTATTCGTTCATCGGCCTGCCGGCGCGCACGCTGCTGCGCACCCGCGACGGCGTGTCGGAAGTGGTACGGGACGGCAAAGTCGTCGAAACGCACGAAGGTGACCCGCTCGAGTTCATCCAGCAATTCCAGGGCCGCTTCAAAGTAGCGCAGCGCCCCGGTCTGCCGCGCTTCGCGGGCGGTCTTGCGGGTTACTTCGGCTACGATGCGGTGCGCTACATCGAGAAAAAGCTCGCGCACACCGCGCCGAAAGACGATCTGAACCTGCCGGACATTCAGTTGCTGCTCACCGAAGAAGTCGCGGTGATCGACAACCTCGCAGGCAAGCTCTACCTGGTCGTGTACGCGGATCCGACGCAACCCGAGGCCTACACGAAAGCCAGGCAGCGTCTGCGTGAATTGCGTCAGCGTTTGCGCACGACCGTGCAGCCGCCGGTCACATCGGCCAGCGTACGCACCGAGACCTACCGCGAATTCGCGAAAGACGATTACCTGACGGCCGTGCGCAAGGCGAAGGAATACATCGCCGCCGGCGAGCTGATGCAGGTGCAGGTCGGCCAACGTCTGATCAAGCCTTACCGCGACAATCCGCTGTCGCTGTACCGCGCGCTGCGCTCACTGAATCCGTCGCCGTATATGTATTTCTACAACTTCGGCGACTTCCACGTGGTCGGCGCGTCGCCGGAAATTCTGGTGCGTCAGGAAAAGCGCGGCGAGGATCGCATCGTCACAATCCGGCCACTCGCCGGCACCCGTCCGCGCGGCAACACGCCGGAACGCGATGCAGAGCTCGCCACTGAACTCCTGAACGATCCGAAGGAAATCGCCGAACACGTGATGCTGATCGACCTCGCGCGTAACGATGTGGGCCGTATTTCGCAGATCGGTTCGGTGGTCGTCACCGACCAGATGGTGATCGAAAAGTATTCACACGTGCAGCACATCGTGAGTTCGGTCGAAGGCAAGCTCAAACCCGGCACCACTAATTTCGACGTGCTACGCGCCACCTTCCCAGCCGGCACGCTGTCCGGCGCGCCGAAGGTCCGCGCGATGGAACTGATCGACGAACTGGAGCCGGTGAAGCGCGGCCTGTACGGCGGCGCAGTTGGCTATCTGTCGTTCACCGGCGAGATGGATCTGGCCATCACGATCCGCACCGGCGTGATCGCGAACGGCAATCTGTATGTGCAGGCGGCAGCGGGTGTAGTCGCGGATTCGGTGCCGGAATCCGAATGGCAAGAGACCGAGAACAAGGCGCGCGCTGTGCTGCGCGCCGCCGAGCAGGTTCAAGACGGCCTCGATAGCGACTTCTGACCGGAGACACACCATGCTGCTTATGATCGACAACTACGACTCGTTCACCTACAACCTGGTGCAGTACTTCGGCGAACTCGGCGAAGACGTGCTCACCTACCGGAACGACGAAATCACACTGGATGAAATTGCGAAGCTCAACCCGGAGCGCATTTGTCTGTCGCCCGGCCCAAGCAATCCGCAACACGCCGGCATTACCCTCGACGTGCTGCGCGAGTTCGCCGGCAAGACGCCGATTCTGGGCGTGTGCCTCGGCCATCAGGCGATCGGCGAAGCCTTCGGCGGCCGCGTTGTGCGCGCGCAAACCATCATGCACGGCAAAGTGAGCACGATCGAAACCGACTGCAAAGGCGTATTCGCCGACCTGCCGAAGCATTTCGTCGTGACGCGTTATCACTCGCTCGCGATCGAACGCGAATCGCTGCCCGACTGTCTCGAAGTGTCCGCATGGACCGAAGACGGCGAGATCATGGGCGTGCGTCACAAGGAACTAGCCGTTGAAGGCGTGCAGTTCCATCCGGAATCAATCCTGTCCGAACACGGCCACGCCTTGCTCGAAAACTTCGTGAAGCAGTCGAAGTCAGCTCATCGCACCGCTTGATAAAGAGAGACGAAATCATGTCGATTACGCCCCAGGAAGCGCTGCAACGCACGATCGAGCATCGCGAAATTTTCCACGACGAAATGCTGCATCTGATGCGGCTCATCATGCGCGGCGAACTGTCGCCCGTGATGTCGGCGGCGATCATCACCGGCCTGCGCGTCAAAAAAGAGACCATCGGCGAAATCACCGCTGCCGCCACGGTGATGCGTGAATTTGCCCGGCACGTCGAGGTACCGGACAACTCAAACTTCGTCGATATCGTCGGCACCGGCGGCGACGGCTCGCACACCTTCAACATTTCCACGGCGACGATGTTCGTATCCGCCGCGGCCGGCGCGAAGGTTGCGAAACATGGCAATCGCGGCGTGTCGAGCAAGTCGGGCAGCGCAGATGTGCTCGAAGCGCTCGGCGTGAATATCGATCTGCAGCCGGAACAGGTGGCGGCCTCGATTGCGGAAACCGGCATGGGCTTCAT
The DNA here is from genome assembly GCF_046026855.1 of Paraburkholderia sediminicola. GTDB lineage: Bacteria > Pseudomonadota > Gammaproteobacteria > Burkholderiales > Burkholderiaceae > Paraburkholderia > Paraburkholderia sediminicola_A. The sequence continues at coordinate 13,397 of NZ_JAQQET010000020.1, forward strand.
GTTCGCGCCGAACCATCATCCGGCAATGAAGAACATCGCGCCGGTGCGCCGCGAACTCGGCGTGCGGACCCTTTTCAACATTCTCGGACCGCTGACCAATCCGGCCGGCGCGCCGAATCAACTGATGGGCGTGTTCCACGGCGACCTCGTCGGCATTCAGGTGCGCGTGATGCAGCGTCTGGGCGCCAAGCACGTGCTGGTGGTGTACGGTATGGATGGCATGGACGAAGTCTCGCTCGGCGCGGCCACGCAGGTCGGCGAGTTGCGCGACGGCCAGATCCACGAGTACGAAATCCATCCGGAAGACTTCGGCATGCAGATGGTGTCGAACCGTACGCTGAAAGTGGCCGACGCCGCTGAATCGAAAGCGATGCTGCTCGAAGCGCTCGACAACAAACCGGGCGTCGCACGTGAAATCGTCACGCTGAACGCGGGCACGGCCCTCTATTCGGCGAACGTGGCGGCGTCGATTGCGGACGGCATCCAGTTGGCGCGTGAAGCGATCGCGAGCGGCAAGGCACGCGCCAAGGTCGACGATCTGATCCGCTTCACCCAGCAATTCAAGCAGTAACTACGTAGCGAGACACTCATGAGCGACATTCTCGACCGCATCATCGCGGTCAAACGCGAAGAAGTCCGCGCGGCCGCACAAAGCGCGCCGCTCGAAGAACTGCGCCTCGAAGCATCGTCGCGCGACATCCGCGATTTCGTCGGCGCATTGCGCGCGAAGCACGCAGCCGGTCTGGCCGCCGTCATTTCCGAAGTGAAGAAAGCGAGTCCGTCGAAAGGCGTGCTGCGCGAAAACTTTGTCCCTGCCGACATTGCCCGTTCGTACGAAAAGCACGGTGCGGCCTGCTTGTCCGTGCTCACCGACGTGCAATTCTTCCAGGGCAGCGTGGCGTATCTCGAAGAGGCGCGCGCCGCCTGCAATTTGCCGGTGCTGCGCAAAGACTTCATCGTCGACCCGTACCAGATCGTCGAAGCCCGCGCGATGGGCGCCGACGCGATCCTGCTGATCGCCGCCGCACTCGAAACTTCACAGATGCAGGACCTCGAGGCGCTCGCGCATTCGCTGGGCCTCGCGGTGCTGGTCGAAGTGCATGACAGCAACGAACTGATGGAAGCGCTCACGCTGAAGACACCACTGATCGGCATCAACAACCGCAATCTGCGTACGTTCGAAACGTCGATCGAGACGACCATCAACATGCTCGAATCGATTCCCGACGACCGCATCGTGGTCACGGAGTCAGGCATTCTGTCGCGCGTCGATGTCGAACGTCTGCGGGCGATGGACGTGCATACGTTCCTCGTCGGCGAGGCGTTCATGCGCGCGGAAGAGCCGGGTGTGGAACTTGCACGCATGTTTTTCTAAGCACAGTTTCAACATTTAGCGCACGCAGCGGAGCCCACAATGGCCATGGAACGTGAAATCAAGCTGGCACTGCCGGTGAGCCAGGTGAAAGCGGCGACGCAGTGGTTCGTCGCGCGCACCGGTGACGAGGGCCGCCCCATCAAGCTGGCGAATATCTACTTCGATACGCCGAAGCTGGCGCTGGCCACTTCGAAAAGCGCGCTGCGACTGCGGCACACGCCGGACGGCTGGCTGCAAACGTTCAAGACTGTGGGCAATGCCAAAGACGGTTTGCACAGCCGGCACGAATGGGAAATGCCCGTTGCGGGCGAGAAACTCGAAATCGACGCACTGCTGCGTGAGTGTGACGAACCGACAGCCGCTGAAGCCCTGCGTCAGGCCGCGCCGGACCTGATCGAACTGTTTCGCACGAATTTCACGCGCACGCTGTGGAATGTCGAACTGGACGGTTCGGAAGTTGAAGCCGCAATCGATCAGGGCGACGTTATCGCGGAGGTGAACGGCGAGACGCGCCGCGCGCCGATCTCCGAAGTCGAACTGGAACTGAAGTCCGGCAACGAAGCAACGCTCAACACGCTCTCGACAGAACTCGGCAAACAGGTAACCGGTCTTGCGCCGGACAACATCAGTAAAGCGCAACGGGGTTATCAATTGCGGGCAAGTTAAGCCCTCGGCGTGTGCGACGCGCGGGTTTGTTTCTCCGATTGCGCCGCGCGCCAGAACCCTTTCTCGGTACCGCCAGCCAGGCTGCCCGCTGCTCGCCGCTCGCCAACAAAATGCGAGGTCCTCACGCGACGCAAACTTGAGCTAGCTCGCGTTTGCTGCGACACTTCCTCGCCATGACCTCCGCTTCCCGCACCCGCTCCAATCCGTCGCAAGCCTCGCTGTTCGGCGACGCCTCGGCCACGCCGTCTGATACCACCGCCCAGCCGCAGCCGCAAACGGCCGCTGGCTCGCCACCGCCGACGCTCGAAGCCCAATTCGCCGCCCTGCCCCCGGCCTGGGGCGCGCACCTTAAACCGTTCATCGAAAGCGACGCCTACACGCCGCTATGCCGTTTCGTCGACGGTGAACGCGCGGCGGGCAAAACCGTCTATCCCGCCGACGTCTTCCGGGCCCTGCGCCTCACCAGCCCCGACGAAGTCAAAGTCGTGATCCTCGGGCAGGACCCGTATCACGGCGAAGACCGCGGCACGCCGCAAGCGCACGGACTAGCGTTTTCAGTGGCGCCGAACGTGCGCACGCCACCGTCGCTGCGCAACATCTTCAAGGAAATCGCCGCGAGCCTCGGCCACGAGCCGCCACGCCATGGCTGCCTCGACACGTGGGCCAAACAGGGCGTGCTGCTGTTGAACACGGTGCTGACCGTCGAGCGCGATGCGGCCGCGAGTCATGCGAAACGCGGTTGGGAAAAATGCACCGACACGCTGATCCATGAGCTGGCCATGCACCATGACGGACTCGTGTTCATGCTGTGGGGCGCGCATGCACAAGCCAAACGCGCGCTGCTTGGCGGCAAGTCGCATTACGTGCTGGAGGCGCCGCATCCGTCGCCGCTGTCAGCGCATCGCGGCTTTCTCGGCTGCGGGCACTTTGCGTCGGCCAACGAATATCTCGTGAAGCATGGCCGCACACCGATCGACTGGCGTCTGCCCGACGAAGCGCAGATGCTGGCGTAAAGCCTATCGCGCGAAACGCACCAACACTAGCCAGAGACCGGAAACCAGCAACCGGGAACCAAAAGGCCAAGGATCCTGTGTCGGGAACCAGAGATCGCAGCCGTCGCAAAAACAAAAACGCCACAGAACTCACATTCCGTGGCGTTTTTTCATACATCCCGCCGCGATCACGCAGCGCAGGGGACCAACCTCACACCTTACGCAGCAGCGATCGCTTCACGTGCGCCAGCCAGCGCAGCGGTAGCAGCGTCCGGGCCCATGTTCAGGCCTTCGGCGTAGATGAAGTTCACATCGGTCATGCCGAGGAAGCCAAGGAAGGCCTTCAGGTACGGTGTTTGGCTGTCGTTCGGGGTACCGACATACTTGCCGCCGCGTGCCGAAACCACGTGAACCTTCTTACCCTTCACGAGGCCTTCCGGACCATTTGCCGTGTACTGGAACGTGATGCCGGCGCGTGCGATGAAGTCGAAATACGTCTTCAGTTGCGACGAGATGCCGAAGTTGTACATCGGTGCACCGATCACGACGATGTCGGCGGCTTGCAGTTCGGCGATCAGCGCTTCGCTGCGAGCAGAGATCGCGGCTTGTTCCGGCGTGCGCTGGTCAGCCGGCGTGAAGAACGCGCCGAGGACGGTGTCGTCCAGATGCGGCAGCGGTTCGGCTTGCAGGTTACGGACGACGACTTGCGCGCCCGGATTCGATTGTTGCAGCTTTGCGGTCAGCTCGTTGAGGAGCAGGGTCGAGTTCGCGCCTTGCGAGCGGGCTGCCGAGTTGATTTGCAGGATCGTGGTCATGGTTGACTCCAGTAGGGGCGCGCAGTTTTGCGCGAGTGGAGCCATTGTGATTTTTTACCAACCCGGGAAAAAGCCGTGTGGCAGCGAAGGATTGTTGCACTGGTAGAACAATCCCCCGCTTTGAAACAGCGATTAACATCGTTCCGGATTACGATCAGCTTGTCAGCCAGCGCTCCCGCGCCTTGCGCGCCGCCGGCTGTTTATCGCTCACAGTCAGCTTGTAGCGCGACACCTCTGGCCCGTCCAGCTTGACTTGTGCGGTACGCAGTTCATCGCGGCGGAAGGCGTGGACTTCGACCTTTGCGCCCGGCAGATAGCGCGACAGCAGGGAATCAAGATTCGAGCCCGTCACACGCAGACCGTCGAGCGCGATCAGCACGTCGCCCGCCGAAAGCCCTGCTTTTTGCGCCGCGCTACCTTCGTGAACCGCCGCCAGCGTGCAATCCGCGCCGCCGCGCATGCGCGCGCCGAGCGACGGCTTGCCGTTCTTGTCCAGCTCCGGCGCGAGCGTGATGCCGAACGGCGTGAGCAACGTGTCGAGGGGCAGATCGCGCGTGCCGTGCACGGCTTCGGCGAGCAATTCGCCCAGTTGCACGCCGGTCGCTTCGGCAAAAATCGCCTCGATCTCGCCTTCTTCGACGCCAACGGGCTTGCCGCGATAGAAGTCGCGCCCAAACCGCTGCCAAAGCAGACGCATCACGTCGTCGAGCGATTTGCGGTTATTGGTCTGCGCGCGAATCGTCAGATCGAATGCGAGCGCGACGAGCGAACCCTTGGTGTAATAGCTGACGATCGCGTTCGGCGCGTTTTCGTCCTGCCGATAGTATTTGACCCACGCGTCGAACGAGCTTTCGGCCACCGTCTGCTTCAGACGGCCACTGCCACGCTGCACGCCACCGACTACCTTGCCGAGTAGGACGAGATAGTCGTCTTGCGAGATCAGGCCGCTGCGTACGAGGATCAAGTCGTCGTAGTAAGACGTGAAGCCTTCGAACAGCCACAGCAGCGACGTGGTGTTTTCGACGCTCAGGTCGTACGGCGCAAACACGGCCGGCTTGATACGCTTCACATTCCAGGTGTGGAAGTATTCATGGCTGCACAGACCGAGGTAGGTTCGGTAACCTTCGGTGGGCGCGTCGCGGCCTTCCACCGGCAGATCGCCGCGATTGCAGATCAGGGCCGTCGAAGCGCGATGCTCCAGTCCGCCATAACCGTCGGTGACGGCCTGCGTCATGAACACGTAGCGATCCATGGGCGCCTTCTTCGACTTCGGCTCGAACAATGCGATCTGCGCTTCGCAGATGCGCTTCAGATCGGCGGACAGACGCGCCATATCGAGCCCGATTACGTGCCCCGCGATCACGATGTCGTGCGGCACGCCGTGCGCCTTGAACGTCGCCAGCGCGAACTCCCCCAACGTAACCGGATGATCAATCAGCTCGTCGTAGTTCTGCGCGCGATACTCGCCGAAGCCGTAGCGCTTCGTGCCACGCGCTTCCGGCAACGCAGTCGCGACGCGCCAGTTGCGGTACGCCGCGCCTTCCGGCTTCTGGATGTCGACCACGCATTGTGCTTCCTCGTGACCGAGCGGCGACAGAAACACGCTAGTGCCATTGAAAAAGCCCGTCGTGTCGTCAAGATGCGCCGCGCGCACCGACAGATCCCATGCATACACTTCGTAGCGCAGTGTTAGCGCGCCTTTGACCGGCGCTGCCTGCCACGTGTGCTTGTCGGTCTTTTCGACGCGCACCTTCCGCCCCGCGTCGTTGACGGCGCGCAGCGTGACAATGTTGCGAGCGAATTCGCGCACCATATAGCTGCCCGGAATCCACACCGGCAGCATGAAACGCTGGCCGGCCGGATCGGGATCGGCGACGGTGACGGTGACTTCGAACAGGTGGGCGGCGGGTTGCTTCGGAACGATGGTGTAGCGGATCGGCTTCATCGGCGGCGATTAGAAGTTTTCTGGCGGGGATGTTCGGGGCTTGATGTGAAAGGAGGCGCACTTCGCGCCTCCTTTCCTCGACTGACGTTGCGTGCTCAGTGCACGGCAGACATTTCCTTGTCCAACCGGTCTGCCGGCACGGCGCCAGGCAGGCGGCGCCCGTCGGCGAGGAACACGGTCGGCGTGCCGTCAACGCTCATCGCACGGCCGAGTGCAAGGTTCTTGTCGATCGCGGCGGTGTCGCAGGTACCGGCGGCGGTGGGCGCCTGATGGTTCTGCATCCATGATTCCCACGCCTTCGCGCGGTCGGTCGAGCACCAGATCGACTTCGACTTGGCAGTCGAGTCAGGCGACAGCACCGGGTACAGGAAGGTGTAGACCGTAACGTTATCGATCGACTTGAGCGTCGTTTCGAGCTGCTTGCAGTACGGGCAGTTCGGATCGGAGAACACCGCGATCTTGCGCGCGCCGTTGCCCTTCACAACCTTCACCGCGTTCGCGAACGGCAGGCTCGCGAAGTCGATGCGATTGGTCTCCGACAGACGCGCTTCAGTCAGATTCTTGCGGGTCTTCGCGTCGACCATGTCGCCGAGCATGAGATAGTCGCCGTTTGCGTCGCTATAGATGATCTGTGTGCCGAGATTCACTTCATAGAGGCCGGCAATCGGCGACTTTGTCACGCTCTTGATCGTCACGTCGGCCAGACGCGTTTGCAGCGTGGCCTTGAGCTTGTCGGTGGTTTGGTCGGCCTGTGCGGAGCAACCGATCGTCACGGCAGCGATCGCGAGCGCGACGGCCGCAATGCGGAAGGATTTTTTCATGCTGAATTCCTGGAGTTCAATCGCGCGCGATGCGCGTTTCTGGGACGTTTCTGGTCTGACCGGAATGGCGTCCATCCGTTCATGATACCCGTCTCGCCGAACGGGCATGCGGGCTGGAGGCTTTACCCCAGCGCGGCCGACACCAGCCAGCGTTTGATGAACGGCTGGGCGCCGACGAACGCCATACCGGTATTGCGCAGCACCTTGGCAAACGGACCGGGCGCCGAGAAGAGCTTTTGCAGGCCGTCGGTTGCGATCATCAGCGCGCGGATGTCTTCGCGGCGAGCGCGTTCATAGCGGCGCAGCAGCACCATGTCGCCGAGATCACGAAACGCTTCCTTGCCTGCGACCGTCTCGGCGAGCGCCGCGACATCGCGCAAGCCGAGGTTCATACCCTGGCCCGCTAACGGGTGAATCAGATGCGCGGCATCGCCGACCAGCGCAACGCGCGGCGCCACGAGCTTATCGACGGTTTGCAGCGCGAGCGGAAAGCCTTGGGCGGGCGTCACGCATTCCAGTGCGCCGAACTGACCGCCTGTCATACGTTCGACTTCCGCCGCGAGTTGCGCAGGGTCGAGCGCGAGCAGTTGTTCGGCGTGCTCGGTGCGTGCCGACCAGACCAGCGACACGTGGCCGTCCGGCATAGGCAGCAGCGCGATGATTTCGCCGTCCTTGAACCACTGATAAGCGGTTTCGCCATGCGGTTTTTCGGCTTTGAAATTCGCGACCACGCCGGTTTGCTTATAGTCGCGCCGGTTCATCTTCGAGCCGATCTGCGCGCGCACCCACGAATGCGCCCCATCCGCACCGACCACCAGATCGGCCTCGAGCACATTGCCATTGGCAAGACCGACGCTGGCACCGTCGGCGGTAAAGTCGAGTGCCTGCGCGCGCGTGTCGATCCAGGTGAGATTCGGCTGGAAGCGCAGCGCTGCGTCCAACGCGCACTCAATGACCGACGACTCGACAATCCACGCCAACTGCGGCACGGATGCCTGGAACGCGGAGAAATGAAGTTCGGCGTGCGCGTCCCCGTAGACGCGCATGTCGTAGACGGGCCCAAGCTTCGACAGATCAAGCGCCTGCCAGACCCGCAACCGCTCCAGCAGAGCCTGCGAACTCGACGACAACGCGTAGACCCGCGAGTCGAAGGCAGCACCCGGCGGCAGCGCCGCGCAGGGTTGCGCGAGCAGCGCCACGCGCAGCCCGCCTTGCGTCAGCGCCAGCGCCGCGGTCTTGCCGACGAGGCCGCCGCCGATCACGGCAGCATCAAAGGTCTGGTGGTGTGCGTTCATCCGCGCATTATAGCTGCGGGGGTTGCGGGGGACGGATCGAGGCGTGCGGCATTTCGGCCTGAAACCTAGTGTCCCAGCGCGGCGTGCGCCGCATCGGCTTCGCGAAAACGCATGAATTCACGGTCTGTTGAGAGGACGTTCCACGCGCTCATCACCAACTCGCTCTTACGGTCCCGCTGGTCTCCTCGTACCGTGCAGTCTGGGAAAACCCGGTCGTACACGCGCCACAGCGAGTCGAAATCATTGGTATCGGCGAACTGCGCAATGCTGCGCTTATCGTCCTGAGTGAGCTGCTTCACCATGCAGTTCACCGTCTGGCGATCGGTCGCCGCCTGAGCGTCTTCGTAGTTCGGCGACAGCCAGGCAATCACGCCGGCGCCAATCAGCGCTGCCCACACTACCCATCTGGCCCATGTTTTTATTGTCATCGTGCTTCCCCGGAAAGGGCTCTAGCGGCCCCGGACCCGCATACTACAATGTTCTGACAGAATATTTCCGGGTAAGCCCGGTTTCCCGCCCCCTTCCCAGGAACCCTATCCGAACGGGTTACAATTGCGCTTTCCGTGACAAAACTCGCCCAGAATCGTCGAGGCAACGCCCCGATCTGGTGTCTTGTCCCGCTCCGCTGCGCTTCCTCCGCCACGCCAGGCGCGAAGGCTTTTCGAATCCTGCACACAGCGTCGAGCGCATCACGCAACTTACTGATTCACTGAAGGATTTCCATGAGCCTCAAATGCGGCATCGTTGGCCTGCCTAACGTCGGCAAGTCCACCCTGTTCAACGCGCTGACCAAGGCGGGCATCGCCGCCGAAAATTATCCGTTCTGCACGATCGAGCCGAACGTCGGCATCGTCGAAGTACCGGATGCACGTCTGAAGGCGCTCGCCGAAATCGTCAAACCGGAGCGTATCCTGCCGGCCGTGGTGGAGTTCGTCGACATCGCCGGCCTCGTGGCCGGTGCGAGCAAGGGCGAAGGTCTGGGCAACCAGTTTCTCGCGAACATCCGCGAAACCGACGCGATCACGCACGTCGTGCGCTGCTTCGAAGACGAAAATGTGATCCACGTCGCGAACAAGGTCGATCCGCTCTCGGATATCGAAGTGATCAACACTGAGCTGGCGCTGGCCGACCTCGCGACCGTCGAAAAGGCGCTGTCGCGCTATTCGAAAGCCGCCAAGTCGGGTAACGACAAGGAAGCCATCAAGAACGCCGCGGTGCTGGAAAAAGTACGCGCTCAGCTCGACCAGGCCAAGCCGGTCCGCGCGCTCGATCTGTCGGATGAAGAAAAGGCCACCCTCAAGCCGTTCTGCCTGATCACCGCCAAGCCGACCATGTACGTCGCCAACGTGAAGGACGACGGTTTCCACAACAACCCGCACCTCGACGCAGTCACGAAGTTCGCGGCAGCCGAAGGCGCACCGGTCGTCGCCGTGTGCGCGGCAATCGAAGCGGAAATCGCCGACCTCGAAGAAGCGGACATGGCAGTGTTCCTCGCCGACATGGGCATGGAAGAGCCTGGCCTCAACCGCGTGATTCGTGCGGGTTTCAAGTTGCTGGGCCTGCAAACCTACTTCACGGCAGGCGTGAAGGAAGTACGCGCATGGACGATCCATGTCGGCGATACCGCACCGCAAGCAGCCGGCGCGATCCACACCGACTTCGAGCGCGGCTTCATTCGCGCACAGACCATCGCCTTCAATGACTTCATCACCTATAAGGGTGAGCAAGGCGCGAAGGAAGCCGGCAAGATGCGTGCGGAAGGCAAGGAATACGTCGTGCACGACGGCGACGTGATGAACTTCCTGTTCAACGTTTGACGTTCAGTCTCTGCTCGGGGCGGCAACCAGCGAAACGCTGAGCGCCGCCAAACTCAAAGAAGGCCCGCTAAATGCGGGCTTTTTTGCGCCACCCCGCTTTGACTTCCGCACGTCGTGCAAACCTGCCGCCTCAGATCCGCATTGTTTCCGTTTCATGACAGCCGGTGTTAAATTGCGGCATTCGGCACCGGTCAAAAGCGGACCGCCGCCCGGTAGCCGACGCCGAACTGTCATCGAACACAACTAGAATCGCGCGATTCCCATCCGCGCCCGTTCCGATCAGGAGACAAATCGATGCGTTGCAAGCCGCTGTTCCGTTCGCTTTCCGTTGCTGCCGTATTGAGCTTCGGCATTAGCCAGGCCGCCCACGCCGCCACTGAAATCCAGTTCTGGCACGGCATGGAAGCCGCCCTCGGCGAGCGTCTGAACGACATCGCCAACGCGTTCAACGCGTCTCAAAGCGACTACAAGATCGTGCCGGTGTTCAAAGGCACCTACGACCAGACTCTCGCCGCCGGCATCGCCGCTTATCGTAGCGGCAATGCGCCCGCCATTCTGCAGGTCTACGAAGTCGGCACCGCCACGATGATGCAGGCGAAAAAGGCCGTCATCCCGGTTTCGGAAGTGTTCAAACAAGCTGGCGTGCCGCTCGACGAAAAGGCCTTCGTGCCGACCATCGCGAGCTATTACAGCGACGCCAAAACCGGCGAACTGATTTCGATGCCGTTCAATAGCTCGACGCCGGTGCTGTACTACAACAAGGACGCGTTCAAGAAAGCGGGGCTCGATCCGAATCAGCCGCCGAAAACTTGGGCCGAGTTGCAGGTGGACGCGCAGAAACTGAAGGCGTCGGGCATGGCGTGCGGCTATTCGTCGGGCTGGCAAAGCTGGATTCAGCTCGAAAACTATAGCGCCTGGCATGGCGCGCCGTTCGCGTCGAAGAACAATGGTTTCGACGGCCTCGACGCGCAGCTCGAATTCAACAAGCCGCTGCAGGTCGCGCACATCCAGTTCCTGCAGAACATGCAGAAGGAAGGCACCTTCACGTATGTCGGGCGCAAAGACGAGCCGGTGTCGAAGTTTTATAGCGGCGACTGCGGGATCATCACGAACTCGTCGGGCTCGCTTGCCACGATCAAGAAGTACGCCAAATTCAACTTCGGCACCGGCATGATGCCGTACGACGCGAGCGTGAAGGGTGCGCCGCAGAACGCGATCATCGGTGGCGCAAGTCTGTGGGTGCTCTCGGGTAAAGACCCGGCCGTCTACAAGGGCGTGGCGAAATTCCTCGCGTATCTGTCTTCGGCGCCGGTTGCCGCGAAGTGGCATCAGGACACGGGCTATCTGCCGGTCACGACCGCAGCGTATCAACTGACGCAGCAGCAAGGCTTCTACGAGAAGAATCCGGGCAGCGACACGGCGATCAAACAGATGCTCAACAAGCCGCCGCTGCCGTATACGAAGGGCTTGCGTCTTGGCAACATGCCGCAGATCCGCACCGTCATCGACGAAGAACTCGAACAGGTCTGGGCGGGGAAAAAGACGCCGCAACAGGCGCTCGATTCATCCGTGTCGCGAGGCGACGAGTTGCTGCGCCGCTTCGAGAAAGCCGGTAATTAAGTACTCGCCAGCAGGGTTTCGGTGCGCTCGCGCCGAAACCCGATGTTGCAGCAGAACCTTGGGAATTTTCGATGGAAAAGCGCTCTAGCTTCGGCACCAGCGTCCTGCCCTATCTGCTCGTTGCGCCGCAACTCGCGATTACGCTGCTGTTCTTTCTGTGGCCGGCGGGCGAGGCGCTGTGGCAATCCACGCAGAGCCAGGACGCGTTCGGCACGTCCAGCGAGTTTGTGGGTCTGGCCAATTTCAAGCAGTTACTCGCCGATCCGCTCTACTTGTCGTCGTTCAATACGACGCTGATTTTCTGCGCGCTTGTCACCGTGTCCGGATTGGTGATTTCGTTGTTGCTGGCAGTCTGTGCGGATCGCGTGACGCGCGGCGCGAGGGCCTACCAGACGCTGCTGATCTGGCCGTATGCGGTCGCACCCGCGATCGCCGCCGTGTTGTGGTCGTTCCTGTTCAACCCGAGCATCGGCCTCGTCACCTATACGCTCGCGAAGTACGGCATCGTGTGGAATCACGCGTTGAATTCGGGACAGGCGATGTTTCTGGTCGTGCTGGCTTCCGTATGGAAACAGGTCAGCTATAACTTTCTGTTCTTCTATGCCGGCTTGCAGGCAATCCCACGTTCGCTGATCGAAGCGGCGGCCATCGACGGCGCCGGGCCGGTGCGGCGTTTCTTCGGTATCGCACTGCCATTGCTCTCACCGACCAGCTTCTTCCTGCTGGTGATCAACATTACCTACGCGTTCTTCGACACCTTCCCGGTGATTGACGCCGCCACCGGCGGCGGCCCGGCGCAATCCACCCGTACGCTGATCTACAAGATCTTCGCCGAAGGTTTCCAGGGGCTGGACATCGGCAGCTCGGGTGCGCAGTCCGTCATCCTGATGGTGATCGTTGTCGCGTTGACGGTCGTGCAGTTCCGCTTTATCGAACGCAGGGTTCAATACTCATGATCGAGAACCGCCGCGGTTTTGACCTCTTCTGCCACGCGGTGCTGATTCTGGGCGTCGTGCTGGTGGTGTTTCCGGTGTATGTCGCGTTTTGCGCGGCGACGATGAGCGAGCATGAAGTGTTCAGCGTGCCGCTGTCGCTGGTGCCGAGCACGCATCTGTTCGAGAACATCGCGACTGTCTGGTCACAAGGCAGCGGCAATGCGGCAGCGCCGTTCGGCCGCATGCTCTTCAACAGCCTCGTGATGGCGCTGGTGATTTCGATCGGCAAGATTGCTGTCTCGATGATCTCCGCGTACGCGATCGTGTTCTTCCGCTTTCCGTTTCGCAATCTCGCGTTCTGGCTGATTTTCATCACGCTGATGCTGCCGGTCGAAGTGCGTATTTTCCCGACCGTGCAGGTCGTGTCGTCGATGCATCTGAGCAATACCTATAGCGGGTTGACGTTGCCGCTGATCGCCTCGGCCACTGCGACATTCCTGTTCCGCCAGTTCTTCATGACGCTGCCAGACGAATTGATGGAAGCGGCGCGTATCGACGGCGCCGGCGCGATGCGGTTCTTCTGGGACGTGGTGCTGCCGCTGTCGAAAACGAATATGGCGGCGCTGTTCGTCATCACGTTCATTTACGGCTGGAATCAGTATCTATGGCCGATCCTGATTACTAGCCAGCAATCGTTGACCACGGCTGTGGTCGGCATCAAAAGCATGATCGCGTCTGGCGACACCGCGACCGAATGGCATCTAGTGATGACCGCGACGCTGCTCGCCATGCTGCCGCCGCTCGCCGTCGTGCTGACGATGCAGCGCTGGTTCGTGCGCGGACTGGTGGACTCAGAAAAATGAGCTGCGCCGTTTGGGCGGGCTCGTGAATTGAAATGGAACGCACCGCGCCAGGCGTAGTAAGCGCGGCAAGCAACGAAAAGGCTAAAACAGCATGGCTGCACTGACTCTGCAAGGCGTTAAAAAGACCTACGACGGCAAACAGTTCGTGTTGCACGGCATCGACGTAGACGTCACGGATGGCGAGTTCGTCGTGATGGTCGGCCCGTCCGGTTGCGGCAAATCGACCCTGCTGCGGATGGTGGCCGGACTCGAAGGTATTTCCGAAGGCACCATCTCGATCGCCGGCAAAGTAGTCAACCGACTGGAGCCGAAGGATCGCAACATCGCGATGGTGTTCCAGAACTACGCGCTGTATCCGCATATGAGCGTCGCCGAGAACATGGGCTATGCGCTGAAGATTGCGGGCGTCGATCGTGCGCAGATTACGAAGCGGGTGGAAGCTGCGGCGCAGATTCTCGAGCTCGGACCGCTGCTCGCACGCAAGCCGCGCGAGTTGTCCGGCGGTCAACGGCAACGCGTCGCCATGGGTCGCGCGATCGTGCGCGAGCCGGCCGTGTTTCTGTTCGATGAGCCGCTGTCGAATCTGGATGCCCGCTTACGGGTACAGATGCGCCTCGAAATCCAGCGCCTGCATGCGCGGCTTGCCACAACCAGCCTGTACGTCACCCACGATCAAATCGAAGCAATGACGCTGGCGCAACGCGTGATCGTGATGAACAAGGGTCACGCCGAGCAGATCGGTGCGCCGACCGAGGTCTACGAGCGGCCGGCGACGGTGTTCGTCGCGAGCTTCATTGGCTCGCCGGGGATGAATCTGCTGGAAGGCCGGGTGTCGGAAGACGGTTCTACATTCGAGGTCGCTGGCAACGGGCCGAAGCTGCCGCTCACAGGCGCGGCGTCGATCGGCCGGGAAGTTGCGAAGGGCCGCGAATGGACACTCGGCATTCGCCCGGAGCATATGACGCCGGGTCAAGCGGGCGCGTCTCACGCCACCTTGACTGTCGATTCCTGCGAACTGCTCGGCGCGGACAACCTCGCGCACGGCCGCTGGGGCAAGCACGACGTGACCGTGCGGCTGCCGCACACGCATCGCCCCGCAGCAGGCGAAGCGCTGCAAGTCGCGCTGCCCGCGCACCATCTGCATTTCTTCGATCCGTCGACGGGACGGCGCGTGAACTGACGCCCCCGCCTCGGCCGAACCCGACGTACCCAAAAACAATAAAGACTTTAAGACCATGCAAGGCATCGCCCTCCACTGCTTGCGCCGCACAGCAGCGCTCACCGCTGCGCTTCTCTTCACCGCGACCTCTGCGTTCGCCTACGTCGCGCCCGGAACGTCGCCCGACGAAGCGAACCTCAGCAATCACAACACCTACACCAATCGCGACGGCAACACGGTGCATGCGCCAGCGCGCTCCCTATCGGGCAAGGCGCCAGACGGCGCGACCGCACGCTGCCGGGACGGCACCTACAGTTTCAGCCGGCATCGCAGCGGCACCTGCTCACGGCACGGCGGCGTATCGGACTGGTTGTAATGGGCGGCCGGCGAGCCGCCCCGTTTCCATTCGCGTTGCCGTCCCACCCCCGCCCCGAAGTACAATGCCACCTGAACCACCCGCCCGCGCGCGGGGCGTCGCGGGGCTCGAAGCCGCGCTCGACGCCCCGCCGGCCGGCGCCGGGCGCACTGCCCGGCCAACACACCGATTACCCATCCACCCACGACCGCCCGCCCCCATGCGGCCGGCGTCGTCAACGTCTATTGCAAGCAAATGGCCCAATACGTCTTCACCATGAACCGGGTCGGCAAAATCGTGCCGCCCAAGCGTCAAATCCTGAAAGACATCTCGCTGTCGTTCTTCCCCGGCGCGAAGATCGGCCTGCTCGGCCTGAACGGCTCGGGCAAGTCGACGCTGATCCGCATCATGGCCGGTGTGGACAAAGACATCGAAGGCGAAGCCACGCCGATGCCGAACCTGAACATCGGCTATCTGCCACAGGAGCCGCAACTCGATCCGAACAAGACGGTGCGTGAAGCGGTCGAAGAAGGTCTCGGCGACGTCTTCGGCGCGCAGAAGAAACTCGACGAAATCTATGCCGCCTACGCGGAGCCAGACGCCGATTTCGACGCGCTCGCCGCCGATCAGGCAAAGTACGAAGCCATTCTCGCCACCACTGATGGCAGCGCCGAACAGCAAATCGAAATCGCCGCCGACGCGCTGCGTCTGCCGGCGTGGGACGCGAAAATCGAGCACCTGTCGGGCGGTGAAAAGCGTCGCGTGGCACTCTGCAAGCTGCTGCTCGAAAAGCCGGACATGCTGCTGCTCGACGAACCGACCAACCACCTGGACGCGGAATCGGTCGACTGGCTAGAACAGTTCCTCACACGCTTCCCGGGCACCGTTGTCGCCGTGACCCATGATCGCTACTTCCTCGATAACGCCGCCGAGTGGATTCTCGAACTCGACCGCGGCCACGGTATTCCGTGGAAGGGCAACTACAGCAGCTGGCTCGATCAGAAAGAAGAGCGCCTGAAGCAGGAAGAATCGTCGGAATCGGCGCGGCAGAAGGCGATCAAGAAGGAACTGGAGTGGGTGCGCCAGAACCCGAAGGGCCGTCAGGCGAAGTCGAAGGCGCGTATTGCCCGCTTCGAGGAACTGAACAGCCAGGACTACCAGAAGCGCAATGAAACCTCGGAAATCTTCATCCCGGTCGGCGATCGCCTCGGTAATGAAGTGATCGAGTTCAAGAACGTCAGCAAGTCGTACGGCGACCGTTTGCTGCTCGACGACGTCAGCTTCAAGATTCCGGCGGGCGCGATCGTCGGCATCATCGGACCGAACGGCGCCGGTAAGTCGACGCTGTTCCGCATGCTGACCGGCCGCGAACAGCCGGATTCGGGCGAAATCGTGCAGGGCCCGACGGTCAAGCTCGCCTACGTCGACCAAAGCCGCGACGCGCTCGACGGCTCGAAGACCGTATTCGAGGAAATCTCCGGCGGTGCTGACGTGCTGACGGTCGGTAAGTATGAGACGCCGTCGCGTGCGTATATCGGCCGCTTCAACTTCAAGGGTGGCGACCAGCAGAAGACCGTCGGCAATCTGTCGGGCGGTGAACGCGGCCGGCTGCATCTGGCGAAGACGCTGATCGCGGGCGGCAATGTACTGCTGCTGGACGAACCGTCGAACGACCTCGATGTCGAAACGCTGCGCGCACTCGAAGATGCATTGCTGGAATTCGCCGGCTCCGTGATGGTGATCTCGCACGATCGCTGGTTCCTCGACCGGATCGCGACGCACATCCTCGCATTCGAAGGCGACTCGCAAATCACGTTCTTCGACGGCAACTACCAGGAATACGAAGCGGACAAGCGCGCACGTCTCGGTGAAGAAGCTGCACGTCCGAAGCGTCTACGTTACAAGCCGATCGCACGATAAATCGCAAGCTTTGCAGCCCGCTCATCAGTCGATGAGTGGGCTATTTTGCTGGTCGTTTTCTTGCTGACAGGATTGCTATCCGCTTTATTGAACGCCAGGTTGGCCGGTTTGCGGGTCTCGGTTAGCTCCTGGCCAACCAGCCGGTCCTTCTGCCCTCCATGGCACACGCCGGAAACGCCTTGCGTTTGCCGGATAGGCGGTAGGGCACACGCATTGCGTGCCACCGCGTGATACACGTCGTCCCGGCGGGATGCGACAACTCCGCTATATCAAACCAATGTGCGTTCAACCGGCGCACGCTCGGGCCAATCACATCCACACCGTGCACAGCGCGGCGACGAGGAGGCAAGCATGGCGATGTCGAAGGGCAAGCGCTGGGCCATTGCGATAGGCAGCGTGCTGCTGGTGCTAATCGTCGTCGCGGTCGGTGCGCTGCAGTTCGCGCAGCGCGAAGTCAAAGAGCGGGTGATTGCGGCGCTCGGTCCATTAGGCAGCGCCGAAAGCATCCGGGTCGGCCTCACCTCAGTCCATCTCACCAACGTTCTGCTCAAAGCGCCGCCCGGCTGGCCCGCCGGTGATCCGCTACGCGCCGACGAAATCACGCTCACGCCCGATATTCGCGATCTGCTCGTGCGGCGCATGCATATTCGTAGCGTGGTGGTGCGTGGCTTCGACCTCGCAGTACTGCGCACCAAGGACGGCGCGATCCGCCTGCTGCCGAATCTACGGCAATCCGTCAACAAGTCCGACGAAGAAGCCAGCGGCGTAGCGGCAACCGCTCCCCGCGAAAAACTGATCGACCACATCAGCTTCGAGCAAGGCAACTTCCATTTCTACGACATGACGGTCGGTCCGCCGGCATTCAAAGTGACGGTCAGTAACGCCAACGCGACCGTCGACCACCTGCATCTGCCGGCGCTCACCGAACCGACCAACGTCAGCGTCACCGGTTCAATCAAGGGCCCGGCAAACACGGGCACGGTTTCGTTCGACGGGTGGATCAAGATCGCCAGCAAGGATTCGCAGACCACCAGCAAACTGCGCGACGTCGATGTCGTGATGCTCGATCCGTACCTGCTGAAAAAAACCGGCGCAAAGGCACAGGTGACGGGCGGCACGATCGACCTGACGGTCGACTCGACGGTGCGCAACTATCAGTTGCACGCGCCTGGCACGGTGACGATCCACCATTTGCAACTCGCCGACAGCGACAACCCGCTCGACACCTTCATGTCGATTCCGACCAAAGCCGCCATCGCCGCGCTCAAGACGCACGATGGCGACATCACGCTGCATTTCGTGCTGGATGGGAATTTGCGCGATCCGAAGTTTTCGGTTCAGGAAAGTCTGATGACGCGCCTCGGCGCCGGGTTTGCGAAAGCGATGGGCGTGAGCGTCGAAGGCGTGGCGAAGGGTGCCGGGGAGACAGTGAAAGGATTGGGTAACGCGTTGAAGAATCTGCTTGGTCAGTAAGCGGGCCGAGGCCGACGGCGCCGTTAAAGCGAAGTCGCGCCGCGTCACCACTTTAACCGGCGTCCCGCGCTTAAACCGGCAACCCCAGTTCGCGCAATTTCGCTTCGGTTTGCGCGGCGTCCGTATGATGCACGCCGTGCCAGCCGAGCACCGTTGCGGCCTCGGCGTTTTTCAGATTGTCGTCGATGAAGACAAGTTCGTCCGGCTGGATGCCCGGCAGTTGCGCCTCGATCCGCTGACGCATTTCCGCGAAGATCGCCGGATCAGGCTTTACCAGCTTCACCCTGCCCGATACGACGATATCGCGGAACCGCCGCAGCACGGGGTAATGCTCCCACGCATAGGGAAACGTCTCCGCCGACCAGTTCGTCAGCCCGAAAAGCGGCACATTGGCGGCTTCGAGCTTTTCCATGATTGCCACGCCCTCTTCCAGCACGCCGGCCACCATCTCGTGCCAGCGCTCGTAGAACGCACGGATCAGCGGCGCGTGATCGGGAAACTTCGCGATCAGTTCGTCTGTTGCCTCGACGATCGATTGACCGCCGTCCTGACGGACCACCCAGTCCATCGAACAGACGTGAGTCAGAAACCAGCGGCGCTCCGTTTCGTCGGGAATCAACTGACGATATAGATACTCAGGGTTCCAGTCGATCAGCACGCCACCAAAATCGAACACGACTGCCTTGATACCCATGCACTCTCCGTCAGTAAGGTCGTGGCGACACGATCAGATAGGCTGTGTGCGCAACTCCAGCCACGCCTTGGCCTCACCCGACACATGCGGCGACAGGCGCGTGCGCACCATCTCGTGATACGCATTGAGCCATGCGCGCTCGTCGTCACGCAACAGCGACAGATCGAGGCAACGTGTGTCGATCGGGCATAGCGTCAGCGTTTCGAACTTGAGGAAATCGCCGAACTCGGTTTTCTCCGCGGGCACGTTCAGCACCAGGTTCTCGATCCGCACGCCCCACTTGCCCGGCCGGTAAATGCCCGGCTCGACCGACGTGATCATGCCTTCTTCCATCGCCGTCCATGGTTCAGCCGGCGCGTAGTGCGAAATCACCTGCGGGCCTTCGTGCACGTTCAGGAAATAGCCCACGCCGTGACCTGTGCCGTGACCGTAATCGGCACCGGCTTCCCAGATCGGCGCGCGGGCGATCGCGTCAAGCATCGGCGAACGGATGCCGCGCGGGAATTTCGCGCGCGACAACGCCATGGTGCCTTTCAGCACGATCGTGAAATCGCGCCGCTGTGCCTCGCTGATGGTGCCGACCGGCACAACGCGGGTGATGTCGGTCGTGCCGCTCAGATACTGTGCGCCCGAGTCGATCAGCAACAGGCCATTGCCATCGATCACCAGATGCGCATCATCGGTCGCGCGGTAGTGCGGCATTGCGCCGTTCGCGTTGAAGCCGGCGATCGTCGCAAAGCTCAGGGATACGAAGCCCGGACGGCGCGCGCGGGCTGCCGTCAGGCGCTCGTCGATCGTCAGTTCAGTGATCGTTTCACGGCCCAACGCGCCCTCGAACCACGCGAAGAATTCAGCAAGTGCCGCGCCGTCCTGCTCCATCGTCTCGCGCACGTGCTCTGCTTCTGCCTCGGTCTTACGCGACTTGAAGAACGTGGACGGATTGACCGCCTCGACGACATTCACCGTAGACGGCACCAGTTGCAGCGAGCCATACGTAATGCGGCGCGGGTCGATCAGCAGTGTGCTGCCGGCCGGCAGCGCGGCCAGTGCATCGGCCGCCTTTGCATACGGCTCGACGCTGATGCCATCAAGCGCGAGCGCATCGGCCAACGCCTGTGGCACTTTGCCGTCGGCGACGAACAGCGACGCGCTCTCCTGACCAACCAGCGCGTGCGCCACGAACACCGGGTTATAGCTGACGTCGGCGCCGCGCAGATTCAAAAGCCATGCAAGGTCGTCGAGCGTGGAAATAAAGTGCCACTGCGCGCCCTTTTCCGCCATCGCCCGGCGAATCTGCGCGAGCTTTTCCGAACGGGCGACGCTTGCGTGCGGGGCGGCATGCTCAAACACGGCGGCGACAGGCAGCGACGGACGCTGCGGCCAGATCGCGTCGAACAGATCGACGTCGGTGCGCAGTTTCACGCCATGCGCGGTGAGCGCCTGGCTCAAAGCACGCGCCGCCGACACACCGAGCACGGCCCCGTCCACGCCAACCGTGCCACCGGTTGCGACGTTCTGCGCGAGCCATTCGAAATGCGGCACGGTCTGCTGGCCGCCGGTCATCTTCATCAACTGAACGCCGGTGCCGGCCAGCTGCGCATTGGCTTGTTCCCAATAGCGGCTGTCGGTCCACACGCCGGCGAAATCGGCGGTCACGACCAGCGTGCCGGCCGATCCGGTGAAACCCGACAGCCACTGCCGGCCTTGCCAGCGCCCGGGTAGATATTCGGAAAGATGCGGATCCGCGGACGGCACCAGATAAGCGGCTACGCCTTCGCGCGCCATCGCATTGCGCAATGTCGCGAGTCGTTCAGGGATGGAGGAAGTTTCGGGAAGTCGGGCATTCATCAGAGTCACCTGCAAGTATTCATCGACGGGAAAGCAAGCCGACCGTCACGGCAACGGCGACCAGCGCGATGGCGGTACATACCGGCCATTCGAGCATACCGCCATCATGAAAGAGACCGACCACGTTGCCGGCCATGCGTGCGACACCCGCGCCCAACAAGCCGGCCAGTAGCGCGACCCACCATTGGGCACGGCTCGAACGGCGCAGCGGATGCAGCCACCATCCCGCCAGGCCGATCACGGCGCCCAGTACCAGGATTCCGGACCAACCCATTAGCGGCGGGTCTGGCGCAGTTTTAGATTCGTCCCGCGCAGTTTCAGATTCGTCTCATGGGCGCCGGAGGTTTGGGCAGCTAGCATTTTTGTCTCATTAACTATAAAGGTTCAGCACGGCGCTTTCCGCATAGCGGTTGAGTTTAGGGGTCGGGGTGATGTTAGGCAAGCTGTAAGCCTTACGGAGAATCCCGGTCCTCGATTATTGCCAGGCTGAAAGCGCGCCATGCGAATCGCCCTTATCGAGCCGGACCTTCGGCACGCCACATTAGTCGGCCGACTGATCTTTGCCGGCGGCCATATGTGCCAACACTTCACTGCGAGCGCCCCGTTCCTGCATCGCGCCGCCGACGAATTCTTCGATCTTCTCATTACTGACGGCTGGGCCGGCGACCTTTCCGCTGAAGACTTGATCCCGCGTGCCCGCTCTATCCTGCCGAGCTTGCCGGTGATCGTGCTGTTGTCGGAGCCACGCGAGAGCCAGATTGTTGCCGCGCTGCACGCTGGCGCCGACGACTGCCTGACCAAACCGGTCCGCGGCCCGGAAATGCTGGCCCGAGTGGACGCACTGCTGCGACGGGCGGGCCTGCGGCGGCCGCCCAACCGGCGGCGTGACACGATCGGCGGCTATGCGTTCGACGCGGCGCGCCTCGCCGTCACATTTCGTGACCATACGGTCGCCCTGACGCCGAAGGAATTTCGCTTCGCATTGCTGCTATTTACCAATCTGTCACGGCCGGTGTCGCGCGCGCATATTCTCGAAACCGTCTGGACACGCCGCCGCGACGTAAAGTCGCGCACCGTCGACACCCACGCGTCGCGCGTGCGGACCAAACTGCAGTTGCGCCCGGAGTATGGTTATTGCCTGACACCGCTTTACGGCTACGGCTATCAACTCGATGCAATCCCGCCAGAGGCCGTTGTAGAGGCCAAATGACGTGTGAACAATGTAAGAATGATGAAAACGCTATAATATTGGGCTAAACCATAGCTCCCCATATGCAGCTTCTAACGATCGGAATCAATCACCACACTGCGCCTGTCGCCTTGCGCGAACGCGTGGCGTTTCCGCTCGAACAGATCAAGCCTGCATTGGACACCTTCAAGAGCATCTGGCTCGGCCGCACCGCCCGCACGGCGCCGGAAGCGGCAATTCTGTCCACCTGCAATCGCACCGAACTCTATTGTGCGACCGACGACCAGGCCGCGCGGGAAGCCGCGATCCAGTGGTTCTCGAAGTACCACAACCTGCCCGTCGACGAACTCGCGCCGCATGTATATGCGCTGCCGCAGTCGGAGGCCGTGCGCCATGCGTTCCGCGTCGCATCGGGCCTCGATTCGATGGTGCTCGGCGAGACGCAAATCGTCGGACAAATGAAGGATGCGGTGCGTACGGCGTCTGAAGCCGGCGCGCTTGGCACCTATCTGAACCAGTTGTTCCAGCGCACCTTCGCCGTTGCGAAGGAAGTGCGCAGCACGACCGAAATCGGCGCGCAGTCGGTTTCCATGGCGGCAGCCGCCGTACGGCTCGCGCAGCGGATTTTCGACAAGGTCTCGAACCAGCGCGTGCTGTTCATCGGCGCGGGCGAAATGATCGAGTTGTGCGCTACGCACTTCGCAGCGCAGCAGCCACGTGAACTCGTGGTTGCAAACCGCACCGCAGAGCGTGGCACCCGCCTTGCCGAACGCTTTAACGGCCGGGCCATTCCGCTCTCGGAACTGCCCACGCGCATGCATGAGTTCGACATCATCGTGTCGTGTACGGCTTCCACCCTGCCGATCATCGGTCTGGGCGCGGTCGAGCGAGCGGTGAAAGCGCGCCGTCACCGGCCGATTTTCATGGTCGATCTGGCCGTGCCACGCGATATCGAACCCGAAGTCGGCCAGCTGGAAGACGTGTTCCTCTACACCGTCGACGACCTCGGCGCGATCGTGCGCGAAGGCAACGCGTCGCGGCAAGCCGCGGTTGCCCAGGCCGAGGCAATCATCGAAACGCGTGTGCAGAATTTCATGCAATGGCTCGACGCGCGCAGCATCGTGCCAGTGATCCGTCACATGCATACTCAGGCCGACGTGCTGCGTCGCGCCGAAGTCGAACGCGCACAGAAAATGCTCGCGCGCGGCGACGACCCGGCGGCGGTGCTCGAAGCGCTGTCGCAATCGCTCACCAACAAACTGATCCACGGCCCCACGCACGCGCTCAATCGCGCGAGCAGCGAGAACCGTGACACGCTCATCGAGTTGATGAGCGGCTTCTACAAACACTCCGGTTCTACGGAGCGTTAGCGGCGCAGCCACTGCCGCAACGTCCGCGCCACCCTGTGGCCCGCGACGTGCTTCTGACCAGGGCATCCGCCCACTTCCCTAGTCGTCGTCTTTGCCGGAGTCCGCTCCGATACCCGTCCGATGAAAACGAGCATGCAACGCAAGCTCGACCAGCTCACTACCCGGCTGGCCGAACTGAACGACCTGTTGAGCCGCGAGGACATCACCTCGAATCTCGACCAATACCGCAAGCTCACGCGTGAACACGCCGAGCTCGGGCCGGTCGTCGAGCACTACGCGCTGTGGCGCCACGCAATGAACGACGCAGCGACCGCGCAGGAACTGCTGGCGGACGTGTCGATGCGCGACTTTGCGGAAGAGGAAATCCGCGCGGCGCGCGAGCGGATGGAAAAACTCGGCGCCGAATTGCAGAAAATGCTGCTGCCCAAAGACCCCAACGACGACCGCAACATCTTTCTCGAAATCCGTGCCGGAACAGGTGGCGACGAATCGGCGCTGTTCGCGGGCGATTTGCTGCGCATGTACCTGCGTTTTGCCGAGCGCAATCGCTGGCAAGTGGAGATGATGTCGGCGAGCGAATCGGATCTGGGTGGCTACAAGGAAGTGATCGTGCGGATCGCCGGCGAAGCGGCCTATTCCAAGCTCAAGTTCGAGTCCGGCGGCCATCGCGTGCAACGCGTGCCGGCCACCGAAACGCAGGGCCGCATTCACACGTCGGCGTGCACGGTCGCGGTAATGCCGGAAGCGGACGAAATCGGCGAAGTCGAGATCAATCCGGCCGATCTGCGCATCGACACGTTCCGCGCGTCCGGTGCGGGCGGCCAGCACATCAACAAGACGGACTCGGCCGTGCGCGTCACACACTTGCCGACGGGTATCGTCGTCGAATGTCAGGACGACCGGTCGCAGCACAAGAACAAGGATCGGGCGCTGAAGGTTTTGGCTGCGCGCATCAAGGACAAGCAATCACACGAGCAGCAGCAGAAGGAAGCCGCAACGCGCAAGAGCCTGATCGGCTCGGGTGATCGGTCGGAACGGATTCGCACCTACAACTTCCCGCAAGGACGTCTGACGGATCACCGGATCAATCTGACGCTGTATCGCCTCGACGCAATCATGGACGGCGATCTCCATGAATTGATCGCGGCCCTGGTCAGCGAGCATCAGGCCGAGTTGCTGGCATCGCTGGGCGACGCGGACTAAGCGCGGATGGATCCGGTCACCCCTGCCGCGTTGTTGCGCGCCTCGCCACTGCCGTCGCTCGAAGCGCGGATTCTGCTCACGCACGTGCTCGGCTGGCGGCATACGCAATTGATTACACGCTGCGATGAAGCGCTCGACGGCACGCTAGTTGAACGATACCGGTTGCTGGAAGCGCGACGTGTCGCCGGAGAGCCGGTGGCGCAGCTGGTCGGCGTACGCGAATTTTTTGGCCTTGATTTCGAAGTGACGCCCGACGTGCTGATTCCACGTCCAGAAACCGAATTGCTGGTCGAAACGGCGTTAGCGGCAATGGAAAACATCGCGCGGCCGTGCGTGCTCGATCTCGGCACGGGCACCGGCGCGATTGCCGTGGCGATTGCCTCGATGCGGCCCGACGCGCAGGTCTGGGCGCTGGACCGTTCCGCCGAAGCGCTGGCGGTAGCCACACGCAACGCCGCACGTCTGCTGGATACCAAACGCCCCGGCGGGGCCGTGGTATTGCAGCAAAGCAACTGGTACAGCTCGCTCGACGCAGCATTGCACTTTAACGTGATCGTCAGCAATCCACCGTACATCGCGAGCAACGATCCGCATTTGTCGGAAGGCGATCTGCGCTTCGAACCGCGCGGCGCACTCACCGACGAGTCCGACGGACTCAGCGCGATCCGCGCGATCATCGCCGGGGCGCCCGCGCGTTTGGCCGCCAACGGCGTATTGTGGATCGAACACGGGTACGATCAGGCGGAAGCCGTACGCGGCCTGCTGACGGCGCAAGGTTTTGAGCAAGTCCGCTCGGAGCAGGATCTGGCCGGCATCGAGCGAATCAGCGGCGGCCTGTTGCACGGTTGACCTCGATGAATGGCCTCAATCTCCAAGGGTGACAAAGCGGCCCTCGGCCGGTCGTACCGAAATCCGCTATCATTTCAGCCTATTCCCTACACATAACGGAACCGCAAGGTCAGTCATGGATACGCAACAACGCATCAAGCAAATCGTCGACGAAAACAATGTCGTGCTCTTCATGAAGGGCACCGCTCAGTTCCCGATGTGCGGCTTTTCCGGCCGCGCCATCCAGATTCTGAAGGCATGTGGCGTCGGCGAAATCAAAACCGTCAACGTGCTGGAAGACGACGAAGTCCGCCAGGGCATCAAGCAGTTCTCGAACTGGCCGACCATTCCGCAGCTCTATGTGAAGGGCGAATTCGTCGGCGGCTCGGACATCATGATGGAAATGTACGAATCGGGCGAACTGCAGCAGCTGTTTGCCGCGGCTTAAGCGGCCGCTGTCCGAACGTTTGTTGTCCTCCGATAAGGCGCCGCGAGCCATGGAAACACGCGCTGCGGCGCCACGCCGGCTGATCGTTGCGATTACCGGCGCGACCGGCGCCATCTACGGCATCCGGTTGCTCGAGACGTTGCGCAGGCTGGGCGGCGTCGAAAGCCATCTGCTGATTTCGAGCGCAGGCTGGCTCAATATCCAGCATGAACTCCAGTTGAGCAAAGAAGACGTGCATCCGCTCGCGGATGTCGTTCATTCGGTACGCGATGTCGGCGCGAGCATCGCGTCCGGCTCATTTGCGACCGATGGCATGGTGATCGCTCCCTGCTCGATGAAGACGCTCGCCAGCGTCGCACATGGCTTTTCCGACAACCTGATCACCCGCGCCGCCGATGTCACGCTCAAAGAGCGCCGTCGGCTCGTGCTGCTCGTGCGCGAAACGCCGTTCAATCTCGCGCATCTGCGCAATATGACGGCCGTGACCGAAATGGGCGGCGTGATCTTCCCGCCCTTACCTGCCTTCTACAACCACCCCACCTCGATCGACGAAATGGTCGATCACACGGTGGCGCGTGTGCTGGATCTCTTCGCGCTTGGACCTGCTTTGTCGCCGGCGTGGCAAGGATTGCGCGGCCAGCAGGAATAACACGCACGGCGGGATATCGATTAATAACACCGGCGACACAATCAATTCCGTTTTCACCCGTTTATCAAACGTCGGTACGGACCTATATTGATAGCAACCCCACTTCCGCGCCGCATCCCTGCGGCGGCGTTGCTGCCATGAATCGCTTACCGTCGCTTTTCCTTTCCCACGGCGCACCTACGCTGCCAATCGACCCATCCATGCCGTCCGCCGAATTCGGCGCACTGTCGGCGCAATTGCCGCGTCCTGAAGCCGTGCTGATGCTGTCGGCCCATTGGGGCACGGCACAGCCTGAGGTGAGCACTTCCATCGCACCGGAAACCATCCACGATTTCTACGGCTTTCCGCGTCAGTTGTATGAAATACAGTATCCGGCTCCGGGTGCGCCCGCTGTGGCGCGCCGTGCCGCCGTACTGCTCGGTGAACACGGCATCCTTACCAACGCCCAGCCGCATGGGCTCGATCACGGCGCGTGGGTGCCGATGCTGCTGATGTTCCCGGCCGCCGACGTGCCGGTCGCGCAGTTGTCGATTCAGCCGCGCCAGGACGCCGCCCATCACTTCCGCGTGGGTCGCGCGCTGCGCTCACTGAAAGACGACGGCGTGATGGTGATCGGCTCGGGCCAGATCACGCACAACCTGCGCGCAGCCGACTTTTCCGCGCGCCCGGAGGACGCCGACCCGCGCGTGGCCGAATTCACCGGCTGGTTCGAGGCAAAGCTCGCTGCGTATGACATCGAGGCGTTGCTCGACTACCGCCGTCAGGCGCCGCACGCGGTGCTGATGCATCCCACCGACGAGCACCTGCTGCCCGTATTCGCGGCCCTTGGGGCGGCGGACGACGATTATTCGCTGGCAATCCAGTCGCTTGGGACCTACCAACGGTCGCTCGCCATGACGAATTACGTGTTCGGCACGGCCTGATTCGACGGCAACCCAGCGCCATCGGAAACACCCAAACAGGATCTGAGCGCCGTCGCAAACAAAAAAGCCCGCCTGAGCAACCAGGCGGGCTTTTTCGTACTGTGCCGGATCAAGCTGATCCGGCGGAAGACTTAGCGCAGCAACTCTTAATGTGCGCCCATGCCTTCGAGAACTTCGTCGTGCGTCTGACGCTCCTCGAGGTAGTCCGAGCGATAGCCGCTATGCACGCCCCAGTAGTAGAACACCAGCGAGAACGCGATCACCACCAGCATGTCCCAGCCATACGGCAGGACGCCACGGCCACCGAATTCCTTGCTGCCGATCAGCGACAGGATCGCCATCACCGGCAGGTAGGCCACGAGCCACCATGCGGCCTTCAGATCACGCCCCCAGCCGCCGAAACCCGACTTGGCCTGGAAGTAGAAGTACACCGGCAGCGCGACGACCATGAGCAGAATGATTTCGCCGGTCAGCGGCCACTTTGCCCAGTACAGGATCAGTGACGCGCACACGAACGCGAACGGCGCAATGATCTTCATGCCCGGAATGTGCAGCGGGCGCTCCAGATCCGTCGCCGCGCGGCGCAGCGCCATCAGGCTGATCGGGCCGGTCAGGTACGAGATCACGGTCGCAACCGAGATCACCGCCGCCAACGAGCTCCAGCCGCGGAAGAAGAACAGGAAAATGAACGACACCAGCAGGTTGAACCACATCGCCTGACGCGGCACGCCGTAGAACGGGTGCACGTTGCCGAACATCTTCGGCATCGTGTTGTTGCGCTCCATCGCGTAGATCATGCGGGTAGTGGTGGCCATGTAGGTCGTGCCCGTGCCGCTCGGGCTGACGAACGCGTCGACGTACAGCAGGATAGCCAGCCAGTTCAGGTTCAGCGCGATCGCCAGTTCGGCGAACGGCGAAGCGAAGTTGAAGTGGCTCCAGCCCTTCATCACGTCGCCCGGGCTCACCGCGCCGATATACGCGACCTGCAGCAGCACGTAGATCACCAGCGCCAGCAGGATCGAGCCGATCACCGCAAACGGTACGCTCCTGGCCGGATTGCGCGCCTCACCCGCGAGGTTGATCGGGCTCTGGAAACCGTTGAAGGCAAACACGATACCGCTCGTCGACACTGCCGTCAGCACAGCCGACCAGCCATACGGCGCAAAGGTGCTCGCTTCGCCGAAGTTTTCCTTGTGGAAGCCCGTCAGCATCAAACCGAGGATCGTCGCCCCCGGAATCAGGAACTTGAAGATCGTGATTGCCGAATTGGCGCGCGCGAACAGTTTCACGCCCCAGTAGTTGAGCAGGAAGTAAATGATCACGAGCACCGCGGACAGCAATAGCCCGGGGGTCGTTAATGACCCGTCCACGAATAGCGCATGCGCCCATGGATACGGCCATGTACTCATATATTGAATGGAGGCTTCAGCCTCGATTGGAATCACCGAGACAATGGCGATCCAGTTGGCCCATGCACTGATGAAACCAACCAGTGCACCGTGCGAATAGCGCGCGTAACGCACCATGCCGCCGGACTCGGGGAACATCGCGCCGAGTTCTGCGTACGTCAATGCAATCGCGAGAATCACGACCGCCCCAATGACCCATGCACAAATGGCAGCCGGCCCGGCAATTTTTGCAGCCTTCCACGCGCCGAACAGCCAGCCCGATCCGATGATCGAACCCAAGCCGGTCAGCAAGAGCGCGACTGGCCCGATGTTCCGTTGTATAGAACTTTTCACATCTTCTCCTGTGTCGGCCGGAGTGCGTGCTTTAGCACTTACTCCGGTCCCATGCGAGTTGCAGCAGACCATGTCGGCACCGCGTGACAACGCTTGTGGCGCTGGAGACGGGTGACGCGCATGCATACGCGACGGCCCATTCCAATCAGGTGCAACCGACGCGCGGCGCGTAGTTTAACGGTTGCACCCGTACGTTGCAGCGAAACCAAGGGTTCTCCCTAGCAAAATTCTCGGGCGAATAGCAAGCTTTGTAAGCAACTTTTGCGCCAATCTATCAAAATATCGTAAAGTTCGGCCCGGAGTGTTGACCTTGGCCTGAAATGGCCGTATAACGTTCGGGCAGGATTTCAAGCGGCGAGTGAATTGGTCTTTCGTAGTTCGCCCATCAACGGTACTCCGGTTGGTCCCATTACCCCCTTCCTTGATTTTCATGCGCACCCATTGGGCTTCGGCCTTATTTACCATCTTTAGGAACAAGTAATATGGAAACCGGTACCGTCAAGTGGTTCAATGACGCAAAGGGCTTTGGCTTCATCACGCCGGACGGCGGTGGCGAAGATCTGTTCGCGCATTTCTCGGAAATCCGTACGGAAGGCTTCAAGACGCTGCAAGAAAACCAAAAGGTTACGTTTGAAGTGAAGACGGGCCCGAAGGGCAAGCAAGCTGCTGACATCAAGCCGGCGTAAGCAGGCACGCTTCCTTCTGGACGCAAAAAAACCCCGCCTCGGCGGGGTTTTTTATATCCATCGCCATTGCATACAGTGATTATCCCGGCAGTATGCGATTGGTTGGTCTGGTTATCCGAATAGACGTCGCGCGTGAATACCGAGACCTGTCGCAACGCTGGCAAGACGGTCGCCGAATACCGCTTTGGCATCCGGAAATGCGGCCGCCAAGGCACTCGATAGAAACGCTAATCCGGTCGAGCCACCCGTGAAATAAATCGCGTTGACGTCACGCGGGGCGACGCCAGCCGCCTGCACCGTATCGCGCGCCGCCTGCACGATGCGCTGCGTCTCATCCTGACCGGCCTTGATGAGTTGCGCTTCGTCGAATGCGAGGCGTAAGTCGTCTTCCACCTCGTCGAGGTCGATCACGGTTTCGCCACCCGCCGCCACGCCAATCTTCGCCTCTTCCGCATGAGCCGCCAGCGCATGCCCCAAGCGGCGCTCCACGACGCGCATCAGGCGATCGTGATGTTTGGCCTGGATGAACAGATGCCGCATGAGCGCGAGTTCGCTGACGCGCTTCGGTGCGTAGACGGTGTTGATCAGGTGCCAGGTCGCCAGGTCGAAATAGATGCGGCTAGGAATCTCACGGCCTTCGGGGTCAAGCGTCTGGTAGCCGAGTTCGCGCAGGATCGTCACCAGTTCGACGCGGCGGTCGAAATCGGTGCCTGCAACGTGCACACCGTGGTGAGCCAGCACGTCGTCCTTCCGCTCGACGCGCGTCACCCGCTCCGGCCCCACTCGCACCAGCGAAAAGTCCGACGTGCCGCCGCCGATATCGGCCACCAGCACGAGTCCCTCTTCTGTCAGATGCGATTCGTAGTCGAACGCGGCCGCGATCGGCTCATACTGAAAGTGAATCTCCCGCAAACCGACTGAATGCGCCGCGGCTTCGAGTTGCTGCTGCGCCATCTGGTCCGCGCGCGGATCGTCGTCGACGAAGAACACCGGGCGGCCCAACACGGCACGGCTGATCGGTCCACCGACGCTCTTCTCGGCGGAGCGCTTCAGGTGGTCGACGAAAATCGCGATGATGTCCGTGTACTTGATCGCCGAGCCGTCGCCGAGATCGGTCGAATTCTCGGCGAGCGGCGAGCCGAGAATACTTTTCATCGAGCGCATCAGACGGCCGTCAAAACCGTCGATGTACGCCGCAAGCGCCGAGCGCCCGAACTCGTGGGTGTTCTCGTCGGTGTTGAAAAAGACGGCGGTCGGCAGCGTCGTATAGGCGCCCTCGACCGGCGCAAGCCTAAGCGCAGCGCCGTCAGGGACGGCTACGGCCGAATTGGAAGTACCGAAATCAATCGCGCAATAGTTCATGGCAGGAATCGCCGCTCACGGCTGGCGCGGACAGAAAGGGGAGCGGCTTTGTAACACGAAAGCCCAATCAGCATCAACTGACGCTTTCCGGGACGCCCGCAATAATGTCCCAAGCCCGCTCGACGGAACAAAAATTGCTGGATTCGACAGGATACGCCGCCAATTTTCGACAATCAGGAGACTTACAGCAATGAGCGCGCCGCCTACCGCCGCTGTTCACGAGAAAAACGCCGCTGTCATTGAAACCGACCTGCCCTCGCGGCTCGACCGTTTGCCCTGGGGGCGCTTCCACTCGCTGATCGTTGTCGCGCTGGGCATAACGTGGCTGCTGGACGGTCTTGAGGTCACGCTCGCGGGCGCTGTGGCCAGTGCGCTGAAGTCTAGCCAATCGTTGCACTTTACCAACGCCGACGTGGGGCTTGCCGGCAGCGCCTACATTGCCGGCGCCGTGCTCGGCGCGCTCGGCTTCGGCTGGCTGACCGACCGGCTCGGCCGCCGCAAGCTGTTCTTCATCACACTCGCGCTATATCTGGCCGCCACCGCGGCGACCGCGTTGTCGTGGAATCTCGCCAGCTTTCTGCTGTTTCGCTTTCTGACCGGCGCAGGCATCGGCGGCGAATATACGGCGATTAATTCGACGATCCAGGAATTCACGCCGGCGCGGGTGCGCGGCTGGACCGATCTCGGCATCAACGGCACTTTCTGGATCGGTGCGGGACTCGGCGCGGCGGGCTCACTGATCCTGCTCGATCCGAATTTACTACCGGGCGACTGGGGCTGGCGCGCCTGTTTCTTCATCGGCGCGGTGCTGGCGCTGGCGATTCTGCCGATGCGCATCTGGGTACCCGAAAGTCCTCGCTGGCTGCTTACACACGGCGGCGAACGCGATGCGCGCTCGATCGTGGAAGGCATCGAAACACGCCTTCGCAAGGAAGGCCATGAACTCTCCGACCACGACCTCGCGCGGCTAAAACTGCGCGCACGCGGACATACGCCGTTGCGCGAGGTGTTTCACACGCTGTTCAATGTGCACCGACGGCGCGCGCTGGTTGGCCTGTCGCTGATGACCGCTCAGGCGTTTTTCTACAACGCGATCTTTTTCACCTACGCGCTGGTGTTGACCGATTTCTATCACGTGCCAGGTGACCACATTGGCTGGTATCTGTTGCCGTTCGCACTCGGTAACTTTCTTGGACCGCTGGTGCTCGGCCGGCTCTTCGACGTCATCGGGCGACGCAAAATGATCGCTACGACTTACGCGCTGTCCGGCATCCTGCTGACGCTGAGCGGCTACCTGTTCGAGCAGCATATGCTCACCGTCGTGACGCAGACGATTGCGTGGATGGTGGTCTTCTTCTTCGCCTCGGCGGCAGCGAGTTCGGCATATCTGACGGTCAGCGAATCGTTTCCACTGGAGATCCGCGCGCTGGCGATCGCGGTGTTCTACGCATTCGGTACAGCGCTAGGCGGCATCATTGGCCCGGCGTTCTTCGGCCGGCTGATCGATACGCATCAGCGCAGCGAAGTGTTTTCGGGCTATCTGGTCGGCTCGGGGCTGATGCTCGCAGCCGCGGTGATCGCTGCGATATGGGGCGTGGATGCGGAGCGGAAGTCGCTCGAGAATGTCGCCGCGCCACTTTCGAGCGTCACGGACGGCGCGGAATGAATCACGCCCATTAACGTGTCGAGGAAGGCGCGGACTGGACCAACGCCCCTCCGAAGTCGCAGCAAATGCGATGCGGAATAAAAAAACGCGCGGTCAGCGCCGCGCGTTTTTGTCACCACCAAGGCTGCAAGACGCTCAGAACGCCTTCTTCCAGCCGCCGCCATAAGCGATGTCGGCAAGCGGCAGACGTTGGCGCACCGACTTCTCGCGCTCGCGCAGCACCGGATCGAGCTTATCGACGTCGCCGTAGTGGCCAAGCGAAATCATGGCGATCACGTCGACGTCGTTCGGCAGCTTGAACGCCGTGCGGAACGCGGCCGGATCGAAGCCACTCATCTGATGCGCGGCGAGACCCAGTGCGTGCGCCTGCAACACCAGCGCCATCGCCGCGGCACCCGCGTCGTACGGCGCGCAACGGTTCACTTCGCCCTTGTTGGTGAGCGTGTGCGTGGTCACCGCGATCAACACCGGCGCCGGTGCATTCCAGCCCTGGTTGAACGGCACCAGCGTGGCAAAAGCCTGCTTGAACGAGACTTCATCGACGCTGCGGTCGAATACGAGGAAACGCCACGGTTGCGCGTTATACGAAGACGGCGCCCAGCGTGCCGCTTCGAGCACCGAATGCAGATGCTCGCGGCTCACCGGCTCGCTCGAATACGCGCGCGGGCTCCAGCGACCTGCAATCAGCTCGTGAATGGCAACTGCGGTAGGGGCGGGTTTGTTGGTCATGCGCTTCTCTCGGTCGAAATTCATGATCGACGGGCGGCTGCCCGGGGTCTCATAGCATAACCGGGCTGGGCCGCTCGCGCTCCAACAAGTGCGCAGTTAGTTTTCACGTCGGCTGCAATGGCAAACGGACCGTATGAGGCCGTTTGCGCTGGTTCGCGTTGTTCGCCGTGCTCTGAGGCGCGGCTTTATACCGCTTGCGGCTCCGGTACCTTGGCCGGCCGGTTGATCCGCAGCACGATCACGGCGGCAACCAGGCACAGCCCGCCGGAAATCATCGACGCCACCGTGTACGTGCCGAGGCTCGCGCGTAGCATGCCCGCGCCGAGTGCCGCAAAGGCCGCGCCGAGTTGGTGGCCGGCAACGATCCAGCCGAACACGACCGGCGCCGCTTCCTTGCCGTAGACATCGGTTGCGAGACGTACGGTGGGCGGCACGGTGGCGATCCAGTCGAGACCGTAGAACACCGCGAACAACGGCAGGCCGAAGAAATCGATGCCGAACGCGTGCGGCAGATACATGAGCGACAAACCGCGCAGGCCGTAGTACCAGAACAGCAGCACGCGACTATTGAAACGGTCCGACAGCCAACCGGACAACGTCGTGCCGAACAGATCGAAGATGCCCATTGCCGCGAGCAAGGATGCGCCCTGCACTTCGGTCATGCCGTAGTCGCCGCACATCGCGATCAGGTGCGTGCCGACGTAACCGTTGGTACTGGCACCGCAGATAAAGAAACTGAAGAACAGCAGCCAGAAATCACGCGTCTTGCTCGCCATCGCGAGTGTGCCAAAGGCGATGGCCAGCGGATTCTGCTTCGTCACTGAGGCGGAGATCGGTGCGTCGGCCGGTTCGCCGAACGGGCGCAACTTCATATCCGCGGGCCGCTCCGGCAACAGAAACGCGACCAACGGCAAAACAATCGCCGCCGCGCCCGCGACGACCCACACCACCTGGCGCCAGCCGTAATGCTCGGCGATGGCCGCAAGCATCGGCAGGAATACCAGTTGGCCGGTCGCCGAACTGGCGGTGAGAATTCCCATCACGAGGCCGCGATGCGTGGTGAACCACCGTGTCACGACCGTCGCGGACAACGACAGCGCCGCCACCCCCGTCGAGCCGCCGACCATTACGCCCCAGATCAGAATCATCTGCCACGGATGCGTCATCAGCGACGACAGCGCCACGCCCGCCGCCATCGTGCCGAGCGCGATCAGCAAAGTGGGACGCACGCCAAAGCGTTGCATTGCCGCGGCCGCGAACGGCCCCATCAGGCCGTACAGCGCGATGTTCACGGAGATCGCGAGCGAAATCGTCGCGCGGCTCCAGCCGAATTGATGCTCCAGCGGCAGCATCATCACGCTCGGCGTGGCGCGCGTGCCGGCCGCCGCCAGCAACACCAGAAATACCACCGCCACGGTCAACCAGCCGTAGTGAAAACGTCCGCCAATCAGTCTCGCTGCCCAGTTCATCGGTTCTCCAATCGACGCCTGCCCGCAGGCCGCGCCGCTCGCATTGTTACGACTTCGGTAAAGGACTTGTGACAGCTCAGTCACAATGAGTGTTGCGATATTAGTGACTGGTCGGTAACATGTCAAGGCGTCAATTCAATTCAGGTGGTAGCCCATGTCCGATAGTGAAACCCCCAAGCTGGCCAGTGCACGGCGCGCGCGCGGCGCGCAAACAGCCGGTCCGCAGGCGCAGCAGCACCTGTTGCGCGCCGCGGCCGAACTGTTTTATCGCGAGGGTGTGCGGGCGGTCGGCGTCGACGCGGTCGTGGAACGCGCGGGCGTGAACAAGATGAGCCTGTACCGCCAGTTCTCGTCGAAGGACGAATTGGTGATGGCGTATCTGGAGCAAAAGGACGAGCAATTCTTCGGCTACGTTGAGAAGAGTTTTGCAAAGCACCCGGGCGAGCCGGCAAAGCAGCTTCAGCAATATTTCGACGACCTGGCCGTGCGTGCATCGATCGACGACTACCGGGGCTGTCCTTTCGTGAATGTGTCGGTGGAGTTTCCCGACGCGGCGCACCCGGCGCGGCAATTCGTGGTTCGCAACAAGGAACGGCTGATGGCGCGGCTTCTGGAACTGACGACCGCGGCAGGCGCTGATGATCCGGTGGAGCTGGCCAATGGTCTGGGTTTGATGATCGAAGGCGTGTACGCGGCCAGCCAGACCTACGGCCCGGGCTGCGGGCCGATTCTTGTCGCACCGAAGATGGCGGCGCAGTTGATGGCCGCGGCGTGCGGCGGGTCGCCCGCTCGTTAAGGTTTTTGCCGTCCTGTTGCGGCCGGCGCGGATCGGTGCCGTTCCGCGCCGTTAGAATGACACTTTCCCCTTTCGCTGCTCGCCATGCCGTCGCCTGCCGAATCTCATGATGCTGTTATCGCCGCCACTCGCCATTGGCTGACAGAGGCCGTGATTGGGCTCAATTTGTGTCCTTTCGCCAAGGCCGTGCATGTGAAGGGGCAGATTCGCTACGCAGTTAGCGACGCTGTGGATATGGAAGGGGTTTTAACCGATCTAGAAACCGAGATTCAGGCGCTGATCGCGGCAAATCCTGAAGCGGTGGATACCACGCTTCTGATTTTACCGCAGGTACTCGGTGATTTTCTCGACTATAACGATAGTCTTTTCTTTGCCGAAAGAATGATCAAGCAACTTCGGCTGGAAGGCATTATTCAGATTGCCAGCTTTCACCCGCATTATCAGTTTGAAGGCAATGACCCCGATGATATCGAGAATTATACGAATCGTGCACCCTATCCTATTTTGCATCTGCTTCGCGAGAATAGTATTGAACGCGCGGTTCAGGCTTTTCCCGATGCTGAAGATATTTACGAGCGGAATCAGGAGACCCTTCGGCGGATCGGTCTTAAAGGCTGGAATGAATTGATGAAAATGTAGTTCGAGCGGTGGCCAGGAAAAAGCCACCGCTGCAGGACCGATCAGGCAGAAACAAAAAACCTGTCTTTCAGTTCCTCGATCCCGAGTGTCTCCATCACTTCATTGAGCCTCTCGGTCGGCCGCCGTCTCGGTAGATCCTTGAACTGCGCAATAATCAGTTCATTCTTCATGGAATGCTCCCACCCGACCAGCTCAGTCACACTCACCTGATAGCCATGTGCTTCCAGCTGCAGGCAGCGCAGCACGTTGGTAATCTGGCTTCCAAATTCCCGGGTATGCAGCGGATGCCGCCATATCTCGGTCAAAGCATTTCCCAGCGATTTACCCTTGTTCTGCCGTAAAACCCCGGCCACCTCAGCCTGGCAACACGGCACGACCACGATGTACTTCGCATGCTTTTCCAGAGCAAACCGAAGCGCGTCGTCAGTCGCGGTATTGCAGGCATGCAACGCCGTCACGATATCGATCTGCGCCGGCAAACGCTCCGAAGTAATCGACTCCGCCACCGACAGATTCAGGAACGACATCCCCTTGAAGCCCAGCCGGTCGGCCAGTTCCTCGGATTTCGTCACGAGATCCTCGCGCGTCTCGATGCCATAAATGTGCGAAGCACCACCAGCGGCGTCCTGAAACTCCTTGAAGAAAAGGTCATACAGGATAAAACCTAGGTATGACTTGCCCGCGCCATGGTCGACGAGCGTCACCGCGCCCTGCTGGTCCTTGAGGTCTTTCAGCAGCGGCTCGATGAACTGGAACAGGTGGTAGACCTGCTTCAGTTTGCGGCGGCTGTCCTGGTTCATCTTGCCGTCGCGCGTCAGGATATGAAGCTCCTTCAACAGTTCGACGGACTGGTTCGGACGGATTTCGTGGGTTTTGCTGGACATCGTGGGGACCGCCATCGATTGCAACGCGAACGTGCGACAGATGACGGAAAAAGGGAAAAGTTGCTGCCAGTTTACCCAAAGCGCAGGCCACTCACCTAAGAAGCCGCGTTGACCATGCGAGAAACACCGCAAACCTGGAACACTTCCTGCTCAAAAGGCGGTATGCGGGACGTTCTCGACGTGGCTTGAAGCATCTTGCGGGCCGGCTCACACGATGGCGTAAGCCGTGTCGCGCATAACAACAGGCTGCCGGCCGTGGCTCCAGTCACGCGAACCGAATGCATGTGGGGAGGGCGGTCCCGGAACACGGACCGAACGTTACGTAACCAGCAGCGCGCCGCGATCTCAAACGGACGCGCGCCCTGGATAATAGAAGAGGCAGCAATGGATACGGTACCCAACGGAAACGTCGAACAGAAATTTCAGGAAATGCTGGCGAAGCTCACCGCCGCGCCCGCGTGGTCGGAAAAGCAACAGCTCGAACTGGAAATGGCGCGCGACATATCCACCGAAATGCTGCGGCTGGCCGAAGTCATGCGCGACGGCAGCGTTGACATGGAAACCTGCCTGACGATGCTCAAGTACGCGAAAGTGCTCGACTTCGTCATGACGACGCTCGCTTCGCGCCGCGACATCAAACCGCAAACGCTGCGCGTCATTTTCAAGCTGGCCGGCCTGAAGGTTGATGAGGCTTATCCCGGCTAGGACGCCCAGACAACGCCGCGACCAGCGCGAGCGGCGCGCCGCCGCTCGCGCTGGTTAGCCGGCCCTCATCCTCAAGGAAAAGAAACAACGAATCACGCGCGTGGCGCCTCGACCGGTGGCGTGCCTTCATGAAAGAGCGTCTTGAGCTGCGAGCGCAGTTCCGGCGAGTCCGTATGTTTGTGCACCGTGACGGCATGCTGCACGGCCGCGTCGAGCAATTCGCTCTCGCTGTCGGCGGACAGGGCAACCGTGCAATTCATTTCGCTCGGGAACTCGCGGCAGTCGATGTATTTGCGAGTCATGGCAATCTCCTTGATCAAACGTCGAAACATCCAGACAAACAGCGGGCGCGCAGACCACGTCGCCAGCCACGGGCGCGGCTGCATTGGCCGTGTGGGCGAAATGAGAGTGGTGGGGTAGTGTGACGCGGGGGAAGAAGCAGACTGCGTCCGGTGGATGGTGTTTGAAAAGTATAGTTCGCACGTGTGAATAGCAAAGGAGCGAACGTGAGCGCAGAGGTTTGCGACACGCCCGAACCCAGCTCTTTTCGGCCACTAGCTCGCGCTGGCCCGTTAGCTCGTTGGCCGTTCGCCGCGCGCCGTTTGCCCTGCGTTGCCGGCGGTGTGAAAATAGCGCCCTTCACGCCGCCCGATTGTCAGATCAGGCCAACGCGCCGACCCTCCGCTCACCCGCTCATCCGCTCATCCGCAGGATCGCATGTCATCCTCCTTCGATTTCGCCCGCGTCGCCGTGATCGGCGGCGGCCCCGCCGGCTTGATGGCCGCCGAGGCGCTCGCCCAGCACGGCGTACAAGTCGACGTCTACGACGCGATGCCGTCCGTTGGCCGCAAATTCCTGATGGCGGGCAAAGGCGGCATGAACATCACGCATTCGGAACCGCTCGAGCCGTTTCTTGGTCGCTACGGCGCGCGCCGCGAACAGATTGCGCCGCTACTCGACCTATTCGGTCCCGACGCCTTGCGGGCCTGGCTGCATGGGCTTGGCGTAGAAACCTTCGTCGGCAGTTCGGGCCGGGTTTTTCCGACCGATATGAAAGCGGCGCCGATGTTGCGTGCGTGGTTGCACCGGTTGAGAGAAGCTGGCGTGCGCTTTCACATGCGCCACAAGTGGACCGGTTGGGACAACGATAACGGCGACACCGCGACGCAAAAGTTGCGCTTCGAAACACCCCACGGCGAGCAAAGCGTGAGCTGCGATGCCGTGGTGTTCGCACTAGGCGGTGCAAGCTGGCCGCGGCTCGGATCCGACGCCGCCTGGGTGCCGCTGCTGAGCGCACGCGAGGTGCCGGTGGCGCCGCTGCGGCCCGCGAACTGCGGCTTCGACGCAGACTGGAGCCCCTATCTGCGTGAGCGTTTCGCCGGCCAGCCCGTGAAATCGATAGCGATCACGCTCACCGACGTAGACAATAAAGTCCACAATCGACAAGGTGAAATACTTCTGACCGAAACCGGCCTTGAGGGGAGTCTGATTTATGCATTGTCGGCAGCCATCCGGGAGCGGATTCTGGCCGACGGAGACGTCACGATAGCGCTGGATCTGGCGCCAGGCTTGACGTTGGAGCGTGTCGTGACCGAGGTCACGCGACCGCGTGGCTCGCGTTCCATGTCGACTCACCTGCACGGCAGAATCGGGGTTAGTGGCGTAAAACTGGCCTTGCTGCACGAGATCCTGTCGAAGGAAGCCTTCGCCGACGCGAACGGTCTTGCGCATGCGATCAAGGCACTGCCGGTACGGCTCACGCGCGCCCGGCCTATCGAGGAAGCGATCAGCACCGCTGGCGGCATCCCCTTCGAAGCGCTGGATCAACATTTGATGATCCAGCGTCTGCCCGGCGCGTTCTGCGCGGGCGAAATGCTCGACTGGGAAGCGCCGACGGGTGGCTATCTGCTCACCGCCTGCTTCGCCAGCGGGCTAGTAGCAGGCCGCGGCGCATTAGCGTATCTCAAGGCGCGCGGCGTGCCGGTCTGACGCGCCGTGTTTCAATGGCTTACACGCAGCGCGCTTCCTTGCGCGCCATCATTTAGCGCGCCTTCAAACGCCAGAGCGACGTCATTTCAGCCACGCGCGCCGTGTGCAGCGCATCGGTCTCGTCGGTCGACTTCGGGTGCCGCGGACGAATGTCCTCGCGACCCACCACGGTCAGCCCGGCCTTTTCAATGGCCGCAAGCAACCACTCGCGTGTGCGCAATCCAAGATGCTCGGCGAAATCCGACATGATCAGCCAGCCTTCCCCACCCGGCGACAAATGCTCCGCGAGGCCGTTCAGGAAACCGAGCAACATACGGCTTTCCGCATCGTAGACCGCATATTCGATCGGTGATGCGGGTCGCGCCGGCACCCACGGCGGATTGCAGACCACCAGTGGCGCACGGCCTTCCGGAAACAGATCGGCTTGCACGACCTCGACCTGCTGAACGTAGCCGAGACGCGTGAGGTTCTCGCGCGCACAGTCAAGTGCTCGCGGATCCTGATCGGTCGCGACGATTTTCTTCACGCCGCGTTTGGCGAGCAGCGCAGCCAGCACGCCCGTGCCAGTGCCGATATCGAACGCCTTGTTCAGAGACGGCAACGGCGTGCGCGCGACCAGATCCACATATTCGCCACGCACCGGCGAGAACACGCCGTAGTGCGGATGAATGCGCTCGCCCAGCGCGGGAATTTCCACGCCCTTCTTACGCCACTCGTGCGCACCGATCAGACCGAGCAATTCGCGCAGCGACACGACAGACGGTTCGTCGGCAGACGGCCCATAAGTCTCCATGCACGCCTGCTGCACTTCAGGCGCGCGGCGCAGCGGGATGCCGTAAGCGGCGTCGAGCGGGATCAGGATCATGCCGAGCGTGCGGGCACGTTGCGACTGCGCCTGACGATGCAGGTTGAACACGTCGATCGGCGTTTCGCCCTGCTTGCGCGGTTTGCGTTCCAGGCGGCGCGTGACCGCCTGCAATAGTTGGCGAGCGTTCTGGAAGTCGCCGTTCCACAGCAGCGCCGTACCTTCGCAGGCGAGGCGGTAGGCTGAGTCAGCCGTTGTGCGGTCATCCGCGACGACGACGCGTTTGGGCGGCGGCACCGCGGCTTCGGAGCGCCAACGCGCGGTGCGGGGGCCGTCGGCTTCGGGCCAGGTGATAGTTGCGGGGCTGGTCATGGTGAAGGTGGGATGTGTTGTGCGGGAGTGACGCGGTGAAATCTCGCGTCTCGGGGGCGTTGCCCGCCGAACTGAACGGATAGTGATGCCGACTGACGCCCGAATAGTACCTCTCCCGGCTGGATTCGCGGGACGGTATCTGTTGGCCGCCGCCGGGATAAGGCCGATGCGAGCGCCTTTTACTACGGCCTGCCGGCAAGCGGTGGACTAAAAAGTCCACAATCGACAAGGTGAATGAGATCTGGCAAAAATGAGCCATTTCCCGTCTCGCTCAGCACCCTGCTTCGACAGGCCTACGCGTTTCCAGACCGTCAGGCAGCGGCCGCCGAACGCAAGCCCAGCGGGGCTCAGACAGCATTCTGGTTATTCGCGGCGAAGCTCCCACGGTCGTCTATTTGCACGGCCCCCGTGTTGTCCCATCGAGCAATATCGCGACCCTTGACGCCAATATTTTTTTGGACGCCGAGCGCTCGCTTTTACTCTCACTCTCGCGCCGCATTGCGCCGGGCACCATCAGTACCGCCACCAGCCTGATTTCTCGCCAGGAATAAAAAAACGGGTTTCTGAAATTCTTCAGAAACCCGTTTTCTTACAACTGGTGCCGGCTGCAGGACTCGAACCCGCCACCTCATGATTACAAGTCAAGCGCTCTACCTGATGAGCTAAGCCGGCATGAGGCCGTGATTCTACTTCATTTCACGATCTTGAGGCGAGCCCTTCCGCCACCTTTTGATCCATCATCGTCAGGCTGCGGGCCATCCGTCGCGCTATCCGCTTTGGCGGCAGCGGCATCGGTTGCCGGCGACGCTTCGACCGCGCGCGGCGCCGTGGCGCGTGGTGCAGCTAGCGCCTCTGTCTCGTCCGCCAGTTCCGCGTCGGCGCCTGAATCCTGCGCTTCGCCGCCTGCCGACTCGACCGGGAACGCCATACCCTGCCCGTTTTCGCGCGCATAGATCGCGAGAATATTGGCGATCGGCACTTCGATCTTGTGCGACTTGCCGGAGAAGCGCGCGCTGAACTCGATCCATTCATTGCCCATCTGCAACTGGCTGGTCGCCTCGAAGCTGATGTTCAACACGATCTCGTTATCGCGCACGAACTGACGCGGCACGCGCGTCTGATTGTCGACCCGGACCGCAATATGCGGCGTGTAGCCGTTATCCGTGCACCACTCGTACAGCGCGCGCAGCAGATAGGGCTTGGTGGAAATCTCTTGCATCAACAGTCCTCTTACCGGGTTTGGGCGCGCACGGAAAACAATCGAGACGCGGCGCCCTCACCCCAAAGCCAAACTCAACGACGCATCACCTTTTCCGAAGGCGTCAGCGCTTCGATATAAGCCGGGCGGCTGAAAATGCGTTCGGCGTACTTCATCAGCGGCGCAGCGTTCTTCGACAGCTCAATGCCGTAGTGATCCAGACGCCACAGCAACGGCGCGATCGCGACGTCCAGCATCGAGAACTCTTCGCCAAGCATGTACTTGTTCTTCAGGAAGATCGGTGCGAGCTGCGTGAGACGATCGCGGATCGCAAGACGTGCCTTCTCGTGATTCTTCTCA
Source organism: Paraburkholderia sediminicola (assembly GCF_046026855.1). Lineage (GTDB taxonomy): Bacteria > Pseudomonadota > Gammaproteobacteria > Burkholderiales > Burkholderiaceae > Paraburkholderia > Paraburkholderia sediminicola_A. The sequence goes on from NZ_JAQQET010000020.1 coordinate 56,002, forward strand.
GCGGCCTTACCCTTTTCGTTTTCGAGCGTGCCGACGTGAACGAACAGTTCCTTTTCGAAATTGAGCAGGAACAGGCGGGCGCGCGCACGCTGAACCGGATCGGCCGGCATCAGTTGCGGGTGCGGGAAGCGCTCGTCGATATACTCGTTGATGATGTTCGATTCGTACAGAATCAGGTCCCGTTCGACAAGAATCGGCACTTGACCATACGGATTCATCACAGCGATGTCTTCCGGCTTGTTAAACAGATCGACGTCGCGGATTTCGAAGTCCATGCCCTTTTCGAACAACACCAGCCGGCAGCGCTGGGAGAACGGGCAAGTTGTGCCGGAATACAGAACCATCATGTTTACGTTTCCTCAAAAAGCTGAAAGGCCAGCGCGCAGAAAAACCGTATCACAGGTTCTTCCTGGCGCCGGCCCCACGCCGGTGACAGCGTGATTATTTGATATCTTTCCAGTACGCGGCGTTCAATCGCCAGGCGAAAAAGCTCAGGATCCCGAGGAACAGCAGTACCCACACGCCAAGCTGTTTGCGGGTTTTCTGCGTCGGTTCGGACATCCATGACAGGTACGACACGAGGTCGGCCACAGCAGAATCATAATCTACCGGCGACATTGTCCCCGGCGTGACCTGTTGAAAGCCGACAAACTTGTGTACCGTTTCACCTGTTTTCTCGTCGACTTCGTCACCGAACTTCGCGGTACGTTGCCCCTGAAGCTGCCACAGCACGTGAGGCATGCTCACGTTCTCATACACCAGATTGTTCCAGCCGGTCGGCCGCGTATTGTCGCGATAGAAACTGCGCAGATACGTGTACAGCCAGTCCTTGCTGCGCGCCCGCGCTTCCACAGACAAATCTGGCGGACTCGCACCGAACCACGCTTTCGCGTCGTCCGGGCGCATCGCCACGGTCATGGTGTTGCCGACTTTATCCGTGGTGAACAACAGGTTCGACTGAATTTCGTTCGGCGTAATGCCGAGGTCGGTCAGCCGGCTATAGCGCATCAGGTTCGCACTGTGACAATTCAGGCAATAGTTTACAAACAATTGAGCGCCGTGCTGCAACGAAGCAAAATTCTCCGCGTTATCGGGCGCGCGGTCGAGAGGGAAATTCTCGTCCGCGTGCGCCGGTCCTGCCAGCACCGCGAGCAGTGTCGCGCCGATCAGCGCGCACGTCGAAAGCAGTTTTTTCATCTTCGTGTTCTCCTGGCTCGCGATTAGTGGGGCTTGAACCGCACCCGCTCGGGCGGCTGCTTGAACGTGCCAAGCTTCGTCCAGACGGGCATACCGAGGAAAAACGCGAAGTAGATCAGCGCGCACACCTGTGCAATCAACGTCGAGGCAGGCGACGGCGGTTTGGTGCCGAGGAAACCCAACGTCAGGAAAGCGAGCACGAAGATCCCGTAGAACACCTTGTGAAAAAACGGCCGGTACCGGATCGACTTCACCGGCGAGCGGTCGAGCCACGGCAGGAAAAACAGCGAGATCACCGCGCCGCCCATCACCACCACGCCCCAGAACTTCGATTCGGTGAACGCCATGGCCAGAACCACCAGCACCGCGAGCACCGGCAAACCGAGCTTCCACTTGCCGCGTGCGCGCACCAGCGCGAACAGACCGAGCAGCGCGATGATGATCATCAACACGATCTTGAACGGATCGGTGGTGGCACGCAGCATCGCATAGAAGGCGGTGAAGTACCACACCGGCGCAATTTCCTGCGGCGTTTGCAGCGGATTGGCGGGAATGAAGTTATTCGCTTCAAGGAAATACCCGCCCATCTCCGGCGCGAAGAAAATGATCGCCGCGAAGATCATCAAGAACACCGACACGCCCATGAAATCGTGCACGGAGTAGTACGGATGGAAAGGAATACCGTCGAGCGGAATGCCATCCGGGCCCTTCTTCGCCTTGATCTCGATGCCGTCGGGGTTGTTCGAACCCACTTCATGCAACGCCACCAGGTGAGCGACCACCAGCCCGATCAGCACCAGCGGAATCGCGATTACGTGAAACGCGAAAAAGCGGTTCAGCGTGACGTCCGAGACGACATAGTCGCCGCGAATCCACAGCGACAGATCCGGCCCGATGAACGGAATCGCCGAGAACAGGTTCACGATCACCTGCGCGCCCCAGAACGACATCTGGCCCCACGGCAGCAGGTAGCCGAAGAACGCCTCGGCCATCAGGCACAGAAAGATCGCGCAGCCGAACACCCACACCAGTTCGCGCGGCTTACGGTACGAGCCGTACATCAGCCCGCGGAACATATGCAGATACACGACGACGAAGAACATCGACGCGCCCGTGGAGTGCATATAGCGGATCAGCCAGCCCCACGGCACCTCACGCATGATGTACTCGACCGACGAGAACGCGAGCGTCGCGTCGGGCTTGTAGTTCATCGTGAGGAAGATGCCGGTGACGATCTGATTGACCAGCACCAGCAGTGCGAGCGACCCGAAGAAGTACCAGAAGTTGAAGTTCTTCGGCGCGTAGTACTCGGAAACGTGCTTCTTCCAGGTGGACGTCAGAGGAAAGCGCCGGTCGATCCAGCCGACCAGCCCGGTCGTCTCTACTTCATGTTCGATCGCCATTACGCTTCTCCTTTCTCGTCCTTGCCGATCACGAGGCCGGTGGCCGACGTAAACATGTAAGGCGGGATGTCGAGGTTCTGCGGCGCAGGTTTGTTCTTGAAGACGCGGCCGGCCATGTCATAGGTCGAGCCATGGCAAGGGCAGAGGAAGCCGCCTGGCCAGTCGTCAGGAAGATTGGGCTGCGGCCCCTCCTGGAAGCGCGGCGTCGGCGTGCAGCCCAGATGGGTGCATACGGCGACGGCGACGAAAAGATTCTTGTGGTCGGTGCGTGAACGGAATTCGTTGTTGCAATACTCCGGCAACGGCATCGAAAAAGGATTCTTGGTGTGAGGATCCGCTACTTCGTTATCGGCTTTCTGGACATCGGCGAGCATCCTGTCGGTGCGGTTGATGATCCACACCGGCTTACCACGCCAGGCAACGGTCTTCATGTCACCAGGCTTGAGATCACTGATATCGACTTCGACCGGGGCGCCTGCCGCCTTGGCCTTTTCAGATGGTGCAAACGAACTAACAAAGGGTACGACAGTGGCAACGCCTCCTATGCCACCTGCTACGGTCGTCGCTATCAGCCAGGTACGGCGGCCGCCGTCGACGCGTTCATCTTCCTTGTCTCGCATTACACGCCCCACTTCTGAGTTGGATTTTTCCTTCACGTCGCTTCTACCGCCGCTAGTTTGCGCGAATGGAGTCGGCATTTACAAGGCCCCATTGCCAAAAACCGTGCGAAGCCCTTGATAAGTCAGGGTTTCTCCGTACGGATCGCAAACTTTTTTGCACCTCCTTTTAAGCGTCCTCTGCGTTATTCGTGCCTTTTTCTTATCTAATGCCGAATTTCAATTCAAACGGGATTGGGGATATCGATAAACAGGTGCTCGATATCGAACTGCTCGGACAGATGCTTGCCCACCGCCTGCACGCCGAAACGCTCGGTGGCGTGATGGCCGGCTGCGAGGAATGCGACGCCGCTTTCCGCCGACGTGTGCATCACCGATTCCGACACTTCGCCGGTCAGGTAGACGTCAGCGCCGGCATTGATCGCGGCCTCGAACATGCCTTGCGCGGCGCCCGTGCACCAGCCTACGCGGCGCAGTTCGCGATCCGGGTCGCCGAACACAAGCGGCGTGCGGCCGAGCGTCTGCTCGACTTGCGCGGTGAAGTGCGCAAGCGTGATCGGCATCGGAAACGTGGCGAGCCAGCCGAGATCGTTCTCACCGAAGCGCGCGTCGCTGATCCAGCCCATCTTCGCGCCGATCTGCGCGTTGTTGCCGAACTCGGGATGGTCGTCGAGCGGCAGGTGATAGGCGAACAGGTTCAGGTCGTTGGCGATCAGCAGCTTCAGCCGCGCGTGTTTGCGCCCGGTGATCTGCGGCGCCTCGTTGCGCCAGAAGTAGCCGTGATGGACCAGCACCGCATCCGCGCCCCAGTCGAGCGCGGCCTCGAGAAAGGCCACTGAAGCCGTCACGCCGGTCGCGAGCTTATTGATCCGGCGGCGCCCTTCCACCTGCAATCCATTGGGGCAATAGTCCTTGAAGCGCGCGGTTTCAAGAACATTGTTCAAGTACAATTCAAGTTCGATCCGATCCATATAAACCTCTAGTCTTCAGATGCTTAGACGCTTTTGGCTGTTCTTTGCCCAAGCGGTGACCGTGCTGTTGGCGCTGATGTTCATCATTGCGACCCTCAAACCGCAGTGGCTCCAGCGTCAAGGGCAATTCGGCAAGCAACTCGCCGAACCGATCGTCGCGCTTCGGGAAGTGGCGCCAGGCATCGGCACCGGCCCTGCGCAGGCGTCCTATGCAGACGCCGCGCAAAAAGCCATGCCGGCGGTCGTCAATGTGTTTTCCAGCAAAGATGGCTCACTGCCACCCGACCCGCGCGCGAAAGACCCGTTGTTCCGCTATTTCTTCGGCGACAAGAACAAAGGCAAGCAGCAGGAACAACCGGCCTCGAATCTCGGCTCAGGTGTGATCGTGAGTTCGGAAGGTTACATTCTAACGAACCAGCACGTCGTGGACGGCGCCGATCAGATCGAAATCGCGCTCGCCGACGGCCGCACCACCAATGCCAAGGTGATCGGCGTCGATCCTGAGACCGATCTGGCCGTGCTGAAGGTCAACATGACCAACCTGCCCACCATCACGCTCGGCCGTATGGATCAGACGCGCGTGGGCGACGTGGTGCTGGCGATCGGCAATCCATTCGGCGTCGGCCAGACGGTGACCATGGGTATTGTTAGCGCGCTCGGGCGCAATCACCTCGGCATCAACACGTTCGAAAACTTCATTCAGACCGACGCGCCCATCAACCCGGGTAACTCGGGCGGCGCTCTGGTCGACGTGAACGGCAACCTGCTCGGCATCAATACCGCCATCTATTCGCGCTCGGGCGGCTCGCTCGGCATCGGCTTCGCGATTCCTGTCTCGACCGCGCGCAGCGTGCTGGAGAGCATCATCACGACGGGCTCGGTCACGCGCGGCTGGATCGGCGTGGAGCCGCAGGACGTCACGCCGGAAATCGCCGAATCGTTTGGGCTCCAGCAGAAGTCGGGCGCGATCGTCGCAGGCGTGCTGAAAAACGGGCCGGCCGACCGGGCCGGCATCAAGCCGGGCGACATCCTGGTGAGCGTGGACGGCCAGGAGATCACTGACACCACGCGTCTGTTGAACGTCATCGCGCAGATCAAGCCGGGCACGGCGGCGAAGGTTCACCTGGTGCGCAAGAGCCACGAGATGGATCTGGACGTGACCATCGGCAAACGCCCGCCGCCGCCAAAGCAACCGGCGGAAGACGACAACGGCGGCGGCGATCAGCAGGACGACGACGGCGGTTGAAAACGGAGTGGCGCTTCAGCGGGCACGGCAAACCAAGACAGCACCGCCACCGCAAAAACAAAGGGCAGTCCGCAATGGACTGCCCTTTTTGCTGCGCCCGGCCTTCCGCCTAGCGCGACCAGCGCCCGAGGCACATTACATCAATTCGGCGGACTCGCATCCTCAACAACCGCCCGCTGCTTGCCGACAATCAACCGCGCAGCAATGATGCCCACCTCGTACAGCACGATTAGCGGAACCGCCAGAATCAGCTGCGAGAACACGTCCGGCGGCGTCACCACCGCTGAAATCACGAACGCAGCCACGATCACATACGGACGGATTTCCTTGAGCTTCTTGATGGTCAGCACGTTCATGCGGACCAGCAGCACCACGACAATCGGCACTTCGAACGTCACCCCGAACGCGAGGAACATGGTCAGCACGAAGCTCAGGTAGTTGTCGATATCGGTGTTCATCTCCGCGCCGAGCGGCGCGTTGTAGTGCGCCATCACGCGAAAGATGGTCGGAAACACCACGAAGTACGCGAACGCCATGCCGCACAGGAACAGCGTGTAGCTGCTGCCCACCAGCGGCCCGACCAGTTTCTTCTCATGCTGATACAGACCCGGCGCGACGAACGCCCAGATCTGGTACAGCACGATCGGCAGCGCAATCACGAAGGCGACCATCATGGTCACCTTCATCGGCACGAAGAACGAGCCGGTCACATCCGTGACGATCATCTTGCCGTCCTTCGGCAGATTCTGCATCAGGGGCCGCGCCAGCAGCCGGAAGATATCCGGCGCCCAATACACGAGCCCGACAAACACCACGATGACGGCAAGGCCGGCGCGAATGATACGGTCGCGCAATTCAACGAGGTGGGAAATGAAGGTCTCTTCAGTGCCTTCGTCCTGGGTCTGCTGGGGGTCGCTCACACCGGCCCTCGGTTAGAGATTGTCGTTCTGATCATCAGAAGAACCGCGTCTGACGACGCATGGTGGCCGGCGTATGCCGCGCCACCCGCGCAGCGCCCGACTGCACGCGCGTGCGGCGCGTGGTGGCGCGCTTGTACCAGGTGGGCATGGCCGCCTGCTTGACGCGCCAGTTCTTGCGTTTGGGGCCTGCCGGTGGCGTGCTGGTTCGCCACGGCGAATTGCCGGCATCTTCGAGCGCCCCGCTGGCAATGCTCGGCGACACCGACGTGCCGCTATTCCACGCGTCGTTCAGTTCGGACTCGTGCTTGCGCAGATTGTCCTGAACGCTGGTTTCGACGTTGCTGGCCGCCGCTTCGAACTCGGTTTTCATGCGACGCAATTCGTCGAGTTCGATTTCGCGGGTGACTTCAGCCTTTACGTCGTTGATATACCGCTGCGCGCGGCCGAACAACGCGCCGGCCGTGCGGGCGACGCGAGGCAGGCGCTCAGGCCCGAGTACGACCAGCGCGACGACGCCGATCAGCGCCATCTTGGTTAGACCGAGGTCCAGCATGAAGTGGAGTGTCCGTCAGTAACGCGGTTGGGCCGCGGCTTAGCGGTAATCGCCGGAACGCGGCGTCTTTTCCTTCGCATCCACATCCACGGTGCCGTTACGCGGCAGTTCGCGCTGTTGCGCTTCACCTGCGGGCGTTTCGGCTTCCTTCATGCCTTCCTTGAAACCCTTCACCGCGCCACCCAGATCGGTGCCGATATTGCGCAGCTTCTTCGTGCCGAACACGAGCGCCACGATCAGCAACACGATCAGCCAATGCCAAATGCTCAACGAACCCATGACTACTCTCCTTAACCCCGACACCGCATCTTGATGCGGCAAAACTCGTGCGCCTTGCGGCGTGAATCGAAGCGCGTACGCTCCATCTATACGTTGCCGCGAGCTGTTCCGATGCAACCGGCAACACGGCGTGTCATTGTGACCTGACGATCGCGTCGGCGTCATTACAGTGCGGCAAAAACAACGGCCGCGCTATTGTCGACCGCCAAAACTCGCCGCGCGCCTCACGGCCCGCAGTTATCTGTCAGCCCATTCGCTGCCACGGACGCGGCCCTGCGAGGATGTGCGCGTGCAGGTGATACACCTCTTGCCCGCCGCCCGGACCGGTATTGATTACCGTGCGAAAACCGGTTTCACCACCGGTGTACGCCACGCCCAATTGGTCGGCCAGACGCGCCACCAACACAAGCATTCTACCAAGCAGCGGTGTATCGCTTTCGGTGCAATTCGACAGCGTGGCGATGTGTTTGCGGGGAATCACCAGCACATGCGTTTCCGCTGCCGGACGGATGTCGCGGAAGGCAACAAACTCCTCGTCTTCGTGGACTTTGGTCGACGGAATCTCGCCGGCGGCGATCTTGCAGAAAAGGCAGTTCGGGTCGTGACTCATCGTATTCCTGACACAGTATGGCTAGAGCGCGAAGCGCGACACGACGTGGCTCATGCCCAACCCGACCACAGCCGGACTCGACTCAGAACCAGCCGCGCGGATTCGCGAGCGGCTTGTTATCGTACAGATACAGCCAGCCTTTGATAATACGGTACAGCATCCAGATGCTGACGGCCCACAGAACCGGAATACCGATCACCACGAACAGCAGCACGCCACCGATCGCATAACCCAGCAAGGCCATCCAGAACGAGCGGATCTGCCACTCGAAGTGCGCTTCGTAAGGCGTACCCACCACATCGGGCCGCTTCACGTAGTTGATGATGATCGCGATCAGAATCGTCAGGCCGCCGGTCAGCCAGTGGACCGCATACAGGCCGTACAGCACATGCGTGAGCGTGCGCAGACTCCGTTCGCGCTCTGGCTCGATCGCGTTGCGATAAACCGGCGGCGGATAATTTCCTTGCGACTGTTCCATGCTTGCGTCCTCCCGAGGATGCGATCCTATGCGTTCAGTGCAATGTGGGTACCGACGTTCGCCACTTCAAGACAGGGCGGACAAATCCGGACAATCAGTCGCCGTTCTGCTCGCGCTCGCGGCTCTTGCGCAGCGCCTTTTCCTCGATGCCCGACAGGCCTTCACGGCGCTCGAGTTCGGCAAGCACGTCCGCCGGGCTCAAGTCAAAATGCGACAGCATCACGAGGCAGTGAAACCACAGGTCCGCCACTTCGCCGACCAGCGCGTTCGGCGCGCCGCCCTGACGCACGTCTTTGGCGGCCAGTACGACTTCGGTGGCTTCTTCGCCGATCTTCTTGAGAACCGCATCATCGCCCTTGTGGAACAGGCGCGACACGTACGAGACGTCCGGATCGCCGCCCTTGCGACTGTCGATGATGGCCGCGAGACGCAGCAGCGTGTCGTTGGCGGACGAAGAGGGTTCCGTGGATTGAGTGGATTGCGTCATTTGTAGATGTGTTCGGGGTCTTTCAGCACGGGATCGACGGCGACCCAGCCACCATCTTCAACCGTGCCTTCGAATTTCTGGAAAAAACACGAGTGACGGCCGGTGTGGCACGCGATGCCCGACACCTGTTCGACCTTCAACAACACGACGTCTTCGTCGCAATCGAGCCGTACTTCATGCACATGCTGCACGTGGCCGGACTCCTCGCCCTTGAACCACAAGCGCTGGCGTGAGCGCGAGAAATACACCGCGCGGCCGGTTTCGACGGTTTTCGCCAATGCTTCGCGGTTCATCCACGCGAACATCAGCACGTCGTTGGTCGACGCTTCCTGCGCGATCACCGGCACGAGGCCGTTCGCGTCCCATCTGACCTTGTCGAGCCACTCTGCTGCAGAAGGATTCACCACGTCACAACCTCACCGAAATGCCTTGATCGGCCATGAAGCGCTTGGCCTCGCCCACGGTGTGTTCGCCGTAGTGGAAGATACTGGCGGCCAGCACGGCGTCCGCGTGGCCGCTCTTGATCCCGTCGGCCAGATGCTGCAGCGAGCCGACGCCGCCCGAGGCGATCACCGGAATGGACACCGCATCGGACACCGCGCGCGTGAGCGCAAGATCGAAGCCGCTCTTGGTACCGTCGCGGTCCATGCTGGTCAGCAGGATTTCGCCCGCGCCCAGTTCGGCCATCTTGCGCGCCCATTCGACGGCTTCAAGGCCGGTGGCCTTGCGCCCGCCATGCGTGAAGACTTCCCAGCGCGGCGGTTCGCCGTCTGCAGACACGCGCTTCGCGTCGATGGCGACGACGATGCATTGCGAGCCGTATTTGTCCGTCGCATCGCGCACGAGTTGCGGATTCGCGACCGCCGACGAGTTCATGCTGATCTTGTCCGCGCCCGCGTTCAACAGCCGCCGCACGTCTTCAACAGCGCGCACGCCGCCGCCGACCGTCAGCGGAATGAACACCTGTGAGGCGACCGCTTCGATGATCGGCAGGATCAGATCGCGCTGGTCGGAAGTGGCGGTGATGTCGAGGAAGGTCAGTTCGTCGGCGCCCTGGTCGTCGTAGCGGCGCGCGATTTCGACCGGGTCGCCCGCATCGCGCAGTTCGACGAAGTTGACGCCCTTGACCACGCGTCCAGCCGTGACGTCGAGACAGGGGATGATGCGTTTAGCTAGAGCCATGATCTTGCAATTCTGCCAATACCGCTGATGAGGCCGCTCGCGTAAATCTTCAACGAGCGGCACAGTGCCGGCGCGGCGAGCCGCGTCAGGCCGCAAGCGGCTTGACGCGCTTTCAGGACGCGCCGTTGCGTCCGCTCTGAGTCCGCTGCTGGGTCGATTCTGAGTCGACCGCGACGCCTCGAGCTTGAGCCTTAAGCGTCGTCCGATTCGCGCAGCCGGTCCGCGAGGGTCTGCGCAGCCGTGAAGTCCAGATCGCCCGAGTAGATCGCCCGGCCGCAGATCACACCTTCGATGCCCTCGCCCTCGACTTCGCACAGCGACTCGATGTCCGCGAGGTTCGACAGCCCGCCGCTCGCGATCACCGGAATCTTCACCGCGCGCGCGAGCCGCACCGTCGCTTCGATGTTAATGCCTTGCAGCATGCCGTCGCGGCCGATGTCGGTGTAGATGATCGACTCGCAGCCGTAATCCTCGAACTTGCGCGCCAGATCAGCCACTTCGTGGCCGGTCAGCTTGCTCCAGCCGTCGGTGGCAACCTTGCCGTCTTTCGCATCCAGGCCGACGATGATATGGCCGCCGAAAGCCGTGCACGCATCCTGCAAAAAGCCCGGATTCTTCACCGCAGCCGTGCCGATGATGACGTACGACAAACCGTCGTCCAGATAACGCTCGATCGTGTTCAGGTCGCGGATACCACCGCCCAGCTGGACGGGAATCGCGCCGCCCACTTCCTCGATGATCGCGCGGATCGCGTCTTCGTTTTTCGGCTTGCCGGCGAACGCGCCGTTCAGGTCGACGAGGTGCAGACGCCGGGCGCCGCGGTCGACCCAATGTCGGGCCATCGCCGCCGGTTCCTCGGAAAATATCGTCACCTGGTCCATATCGCCCTGTTTGAGGCGTACACAGTGACCATCTTTCAGGTCGATGGCGGGAATCAGCAGCATAGCAATCGGGTGTTGTCTGGGAGGTGGTTGAAGGTCGGCGGCAGCGGCTGACAAACCAGCCCACCACAACGCCGTTTCGCTAGTTTAGTACAACTCTTTCGACGCCCTTGCGGAGCGCCGTATTGGAGTGAAATCGTCTTGCTGCGGTCATGGCGCACGGTCGACGCTCCACTTGTGGCGGAACGGCGCACGGCAACAGGATGAAGAAAGGCGCTCACGGGTTCCAGTGCACGAAGTTGCGATATACGCGCAGCCCCGCTTCGGCGCTCTTTTCCGGGTGGAATTGGGTCGCGAAGATGTTATCCCGCGCCACCGCCGAGGTAAAGGGCACACCGTACACCGTTTCGCCCGATGTATGGGCGGCGTTGTCCGGTACGACGTAATAGCTGTGCACGAAGTAGAAGAACGCGTTATCCGCGACGCCCTCCCACAGAGGATGCGGCTGGGCCTGACGCACGCGGTTCCAGCCCATTTGCGGGACCTTGAAGCGCGAGCCGTCGTCCTGCACCTGACCTTCCAGGTCGAAGCGCAACACCTTGCCGGGCAATAGGCCCAAACCGGGCGTGCTGCCCTCGGCGCTCCAGTCGAACAGCATCTGCTCGCCGACGCACACGCCCATCAGCGGCTTGGTGCGCGCGGCTTCAATGAGCGCTTCCTGCAAGCCGGATTCGGCCAGGCTGCGCATGCAGTCGGGCATCGCACCCTGGCCGGGCAGCACCACGCGGTCGGCCGAGCGGATTGCCTCGGGCTGGTCGACGATCGCCACGTCCGCCTCTGGCGCGGCGTGGCGCAATGCCTGAGCAACCGAGCGGAGGTTGCCCATTCCGTAATCCACAATCGCTATCGAAGTTTTCATTTCAAGTTAGGCAGCAATGCCTTCAATCCGTCGACGATGAATTCCACCGCCAGCGCCGATAACATCAAACCCATGAGCCGCGTACCGATATTGATACCTGTGCGACCTACCCAGCGAGCAATCGGTTCAGCGAGCCGCAGCGAAAAAAAACAGATGGCCGCCAGCACCGCGCCGATTGCGACAAGGCTCAGCCGGTCGTACCAATGCGTCGAGCCGGCGGCGTAGATGATCGTGGTGCTGATCGCGCCCGGGCCGGTCAACAGCGGGATCGCCAGCGGCACGACCGCGATATTGTCCTTCTGCTCGGCTTCATGGCGCTCTTCCGGCGTCGAACGGCTGTTGCCAATCTGCGCGTTCAGCATGTTGATCGCCATCAGCAGCATGATGATCCCACCACCCACTTCGAGCGACCCGACCGAAATGCCAAAGAAACTGATGATCTGCTGTCCGAGCAGCGTGGTCACCGCGATCACGCAGAACACCGAAATCGCCGCGATACGGATGGTTCTGCGCCGCTCTACGTCGCTCTGAAGCGCAGTGAGGCTCATGAAGAACGGGATGGCGCCGACCGGGTTGATCAGCGCCAGCAGCGAAATAAACGACTTCAGAATGTCCATCGCACACCGGGCACGCGCAAGCGGCCGGTCCTGGTTCTAATTCCGGTCAATGAGCCGGTCAATGAGCCGGTCAATAAGCGGGTAAATGAGCGCTTAAAGGCTGCCCTTGGTCGACGGAATCTGCCCCGCCGCGCGTTCGTCCAGTTCGACGGCCATGCGCAACGCACGCCCGAACGCCTTGAACACCGTTTCCATCTGATGATGGGCGTTCAGGCCGCGCAGGTTGTCGATATGCAGCGTGACGCCGGCGTGATTCACGAAGCCGCGGAAAAATTCGATGGAGAGATCGACGTCGAACGTACCGATACGCGCGCGCGTGAACGGCACATGGAATTCGAGGCCCGGACGGCCGGAAAAATCGATCACGACGCGCGACAGCGCTTCGTCGAGCGGTACGTAAGAATGGCCGTAGCGGCGGATGCCCTTGCGGTCGCCGATTGCCTTCGCAACGGCTTGGCCGAGCGTGATGCCGACGTCTTCAACCGTATGGTGGTCGTCGATTTCGAGGTCGCCATGCGCTTCGATGTCGAGATCGAACAATCCGTGCCGTGCGATCTGGTCGAGCATGTGATCAAGGAACGGCACACCGGTGGCCAGCTTCTGCTGACCGGTGCCGTCCAGATTGATCTTCACACGGATCTGCGTTTCGCTTGTGTTGCGAACGACTTCCGCAAGGCGCATGGTAATTCCTCGAATCTAGCTAGAAAGCGATAGTAGTGTGGGATGGGAACACGGCGGGCCGCGCGCGCTTGTCCGCTGGGCGGAAAAGCGCTCACGGCCATTCGGCACGCCGTTCAGTGCAACACGAGTTTCAGTCCGGCGATCAACTGGGCGTTTTCTTCGGGCGAACCGACCGTCAAACGCACGCAATTGACCAGCAATGGGTGCATTTTACTCACGTTTTTGATCAAAACCCGTGCTGCCAGCAGCGTTTCGAACATAACGGATGCATCCGGCACACGCACCAGCAGGAAGTTACCGGCGCTCGGGAACACTTCGGCACCCGACAATTGGGCCACCGCGTGCGCAAGTTTCGTGCGCTCTTCGCGCAGTTGCTGGGCCTGAGCGTCGAGCACGTCGACGTGGTCGAGCAGGAAATCGGCGGCGGCTTGCGTCAGCACATTGGTGTTGTAGGGCGGCCGCACCTTATCGAATTCGGTGAGCCAGGCGGGCTTACCGACCAGGTAACCGAGGCGGATGCCGGCCAGACCGAGCTTGGACACGGTACGCATCACAACGACGTTGTCGAACGCATCGGCGCGCGGCAGCCAGCTTTGCTGGGCAAACGGCTGATACGCCTCGTCGATCACCACGAGGCTTTGGTTCGCCGCGGCGATGATGCGCTCCATGTCCGCGTCGTCGTACAACGTGCCGGTCGGGTTGTTCGGATAGGCCAGATAGACGATCGCCGGTTCATGCTCGGCAATCGCCGCCAGCATCGCTTCGGTGTCGAGCGTGAAATCGGGCTTCAGCGGCACGCCGATGAATTCCAGATTCGCGAGCTTCGCCGACATCTGATACATCACGAAACCCGGGACCGGCGCGAGCACCTTGGCGCCCGGCTTCGCGCACGCCACGGACACCATGCTGATGATTTCATCCGAGCCGTTGCCGAGCAGCACGTCACAACCCGTGGGCACGGCCATCACGCGCTTGATCTTTTCGATCAGCGCTTCCGGGCGCGGCGCGGGGTAACGGTTTAGCGCGACGCCGGCCAGGTGCTCCCCCAGATGCGCGGCGAGCACCGGCGGCAACGGAAACGGATTTTCCATCGCGTCAAGCTTGATATAACCCGTAGCGTCCGGAACCGGATAGCTCGTCATCGCGAGCACGTCGCGGCGGATGATGTCTTGAGGTGTCGTCATAAGTCAGCGGACCGGGCCGCAAGGGAGAATCCGGCCTGGCACCGGCGGCACGCCGGCCGTTCCAGGTTGGTCTGTATTGTCGTTATTTAACGGGGAAACGCGCGAAATCCGTCGGTGAGGTTCGCGGGCGTCAGTTCGCGCCCGCTTGCTCCATCATCGGATTCGCCGCATTCAGGCGCTTGTGCCTCACCTTCAGCCGTTCTGACGCATCCGGTATTCGGCGCTGCGGGCATGCGCCTGCAGGCCTTCGCCGTAGGCGAGTTCAGCGGCGATCTCGCCGAGCGTCTGCGCGCCTTCCGCACTGACTTCGATCACGCTTGAACGCTTGAAGAAATCATAGACGCCCAAAGGTGACGAGAACCGTGCGGTACGAGACGTAGGCAACACGTGGTTCGGGCCCGCGCAGTAGTCGCCGAGGCTTTCGCTGGTGTAGCGGCCGAGGAAGATCGCACCGGCATGGCGGATCAGCTGACCCCATTGATGCGGTTCCAGCGCGGAGATTTCGAGGTGTTCCGGCGCGATGTCGTTGGCGATCGAGCAGGCTTCAGCCATATCGCGCACCTTGATCAGCGCACCGCGTCCTTCGAGCGATGCGCGGATCACGTCCTGACGCGGCATGGTCGGAAGCAACTCGTTGATCGCGTCGCGCACGCGGGCGATGAATGCATCGTCCGGGCACAGCAGGATGGATTGCGCGAGCTCGTCGTGCTCGGCTTGCGAGAACAGGTCCATCGCGATCCAGCGCGGGTCGGTCGTGCCGTCGCACAGCACGAGAATTTCCGACGGCCCGGCGATCATGTCGATCCCAACGGTGCCGAACACGCGGCGCTTGGCCGACGCGACATAAGCGTTGCCCGGGCCGCAGATCTTGTCGACCGCGGGCACCGTTTCCGTGCCATAGGCCAATGCGCCCACTGCCTGCGCGCCGCCGATCGTGAACACGCGATCCACGCCGCCCAGCAATGCAGCCGCCAACACCAGCGGATTCTTCACGCCATCCGGCGTAGGCACGACCATGACGATTTCGCGTACACCGGCCACGCGTGCCGGAATCGCGTTCATCAGTACCGACGACGGATACGCCGCCTTGCCGCCCGGCACATAGATACCCGCGCGATCGAGCGGTGTGACCTTCTGGCCGAGCACGGTGCCGTCGGCCTCCGTGTATTGCCAGCTATGGCTGCCGCATTCGATCTTCTGCTTCTCGTGGTAACCGCGCACGCGCGCCGCCGCCGCTTCGAGCGCCGCACGGCGCTTCGGCTCCAGGCCTTCGAGCGCCGCTTCGAGTTCGGACATCGGCAACTCGAGCGCCCCGACGCTCTTCGCCTCGACACGGTCAAAGCGGCCCGTGTACTCGAGCACCGCAGCGTCACCGCGTGTCTTCACGTCGTTCAGAATCTGCGCGACCGAGCGCTCGATTGCTTCGTCTTCGCTCGCCTCGAACGCGAGCACCGCGTGCAGCGACTTTTGAAAGTCGGGTGCGCTGGAATCGAGTTTGCGAATCTTGATAGACATACGGGTATCCGTTTCGGTAAGGCGCGCGTTAAAAGTTTGACCACGCGCGCGGTCAAACTATTCAGACTGCCGCAGTGCCGGCCTTCGACGCGCGTTCGAATGCATCGAGAATCGGCCGCAGCGCGGCGCGCTTAAGCTTCAGCGCCGCCTGGTTCACAACGAGGCGCGACGAAATCTGCATGATCTCCTCCACCTCGACAAGATTGTTGGCACGCAGGGTATTGCCCGAACTCACCAGGTCGACGATCGCATCGGCGAGGCCAACCAGCGGCGCCAGTTCCATCGAACCGTATAGCTTGATCAGGTCGACGTGCACGCCCTTGGCGGCAAAGTGCTCACGTGCGGTTTCAACGTACTTGGTCGCCACGCGCAGGCGTGCGCCTTGGCGCACCGCATTCGCGTAGTCGAAACCGGCTGCCACTGCGACCGACATCCGGCAACGCGCGATATCCAGGTCGACCGGCTGATACAGCCCGCTGCCGCCGTGCTCGAGCAGCACGTCCTTGCCGGCCACGCCGAAGTCGGCGGCGCCGTATTCGACGTAGGTCGGCACGTCCGTGGCGCGCACGATGATCACACGCACGTTCGCGTCCGTAGTGGGCAGGATCAGCTTGCGCGAAGTTTCCGGATCTTCGGCAACTTCAATGCCGGCCGCGGCGAGTAGCGGCAACGTCTCTTCGAAGATACGCCCTTTCGACAATGCCAGCGTAAGGGGTGCACTCACGGCCGGCGAAGACGACGTTTGCGGCATCGAACTCATGCCTGGCTCCCGGCGATGCGGCGCACCCTGGCGCCAATGGCGTTGAGCTTGGTCTCCATCCGGTCGTAACCACGATCCAGGTGATAGATACGGTCGATCAGCGTTTCGCCTTCGGCGCGCAACGCGGCGATCACCAGGCTTGCCGAGGCACGCAGATCGGTCGCCATCACCTTCGCACCGGAGAGCTTGTCGACGCCGGTCACGAGCGCGGTGTTGCCGTCGATCGTGATATTCGCGCCGAGGCGGTTCAATTCCTGCACGTGCATGAAGCGGTTCTCGAAGATCGTCTCGACGGCTTGCGAGGTGCCGTCCGCGATCGTATTGAGCGCCATGAACTGCGCCTGCATGTCGGTCGGGAACGCCGGATATTCAGACGTGCGGAAGCTGACGGCGCTCGGACGTTTGTCCATACGCACGCGCATCCAGTCGTCGCCCTCTTCGACCGTGACGCCGGCTTCACGCAGCTTTTCGGTGACGGCCTCAAGGATCAGCGGGCGCACGCGACGCAGCGTGACGTCACCGCCCGCAGCCGCGACTGCGCACAGGAACGTGCCGGCTTCAATGCGGTCCGGGATCACCGTGTGCTTCGCGCCATGCAGCTTGTCGACGCCCTGGATCACCAGGCGATCCGTGCCGATACCTTCGATCTTTGCGCCCATCGAGACCAGCAGATGCGCGAGGTCGCCGACTTCCGGCTCACGCGCCGCGTTCTCGATAACCGTTTCACCTTCGGCCAGCACCGCCGCCATCAGCAGGTTTTCGGTGCCCGTCACGGTAATCATGTCGGTCACGATGCGTGCGCCCTTCAGACGCGTAGCACGCGCTTCGATGAAGCCATGCTCGATCGTGATCTCGGCGCCCATGGCCTGCAGACCCTTGATGTGCTGATCTACGGGGCGTGCACCGATTGCGCAGCCGCCCGGCAGCGACACCCTGGCATGACCAAAGCGCGCGACCAGCGGACCCAGCACCAGGATCGACGCACGCATGGTCTTCACCATCTCGTACGGTGCGACGAGGTTGTCGACCTTCGAGGCATCCAGAGACACGCGCCCCTCACCGCTCTCGATGCGCACGCCCATCTGGCCAAGCAGCTTGAGCATCGTGCGCACGTCCTGCAAGTCGGGCACGTTTTCCAGATCGACCGGTTCCGCGCTGAGCAGACTCGCGCACAGGATCGGCAACGCCGCGTTCTTCGCACCTGAGACGACGACCTCACCCGACAACGGGTAGCCACCTTCAATGACGAGTTTATCCATGCCTGTCAGTTCCTGATTGACCCGGGCTTCAGACGGGTCTGCTTTGACTGTGTTCGACGCGCCGCTACCGGCGTCGCGCCTTTCTTGAGTAATTCGCACTAAATTTCCAGATTACGCGTTCTGCCATTCGGCGGGCGTCAGCGTTTTCATGCTGAGCGCGTGGATTTCTTCGCGCATGCGGTCGCCAAGCGCCGCGTACACGAGTTGATGGCGCTGGATCAGACGCTTGCCTTCGAAGCTCGGCGAAACGATCGTCGCAAAGAAATGCTGACCGTCGCCCTCGACTTCGAGATGCTGGCAAGCGAGCCCAGCCGCGATGTATTGCTTGACCTGTTCGGGAGTCGGCAACATGAGAGAAGCTCCTGATCAGTGGCGCAGTTTGTAGCCGGAGGCGAGCATGCGCATCGCCACCACGGCCAGCACCACAAAGAAACCGGCAACGATCGCGAGGCTCACGAGCGGATTGATATCCGACATCCCGAAGAAACCGTAGCGAAAGCCGTCGATCATGTAGAAAAAGGGATTGAGCCGCGACACTTCGCGCCACACCGGTGGCAACGTATGCGTCGAGTAGAACACGCCCGAGAGGAACGTGAGCGGCATAATCAGAAAGTTTTGAAATGCGGCAAGCTGATCGAACTTTTCGGCCCAGATGCCGGCGATCAAACCGAGCGTGCCGAGGATCGCCGCGCCGAAAATCGCGAACGCGATAATGTAGAGCGGCGCGCTAAAACTGACCGGCACGAACCAGATCGTCACGATGAACACGCCGAAACCGACCGCCAACCCGCGCGCCACGGCGGCGAGCACATACGCACCGAACATCTCGTAGTGCGACAACGGCGGCAGCAGCACGAACACCAGGTTGCCGGTGATCTTCGACTGGATCAGCGAGGACGAGCTATTCGCAAACGAGTTCTGCAACACGCTCATCATCACGAGGCCAGGAATCAGGAAACTCGTGTACTCCACGCCCGGATAGACCTGAACGTGACCGCGCAACGCGTGGCCGAAAATCGTCAGATACAGCAGCGCGGTGATGACCGGCGCCAGCACGGTCTGGAACGACACCTTCCAGAAACGCAGGATTTCTTTGTAAAACAGCGTGCTGAAACCACCATAGCCGCTCATGCAAGCCCCTCGATCACTTCCGGACCGTTCATCACCTGAACGAACACATCTTCGAGATCAGCTTTGCGGACCTCGATTTCTTCGAATGTACAACCCGCTGCGCGGCACTGCGCGAGAATCCGCTCAACGTCGTCGTAGCTCGCGAGCCGCAGGAGATGCTGGCGGCCGTTGCCATTGCCCGGGCCGCTTTCTACTTCGAGCGGCCGCAGCTCGGCCGGCAGCGCGCCTTGCGTGAAGCGCAGGAACAGTTGCATGCCGGCAAAACGCTGCAGCAGCGTGCTGGTGCGCTCAAGCGCGACGACCTCGCCGCGCCGCAACATCGCGATTCGGTCGCACAGCGATTCGGCTTCTTCCAGATAGTGCGTGGTCAGCACGATCGTGTGCCCCTCGCGATTCAGGCGCGAGATGAATTTCCACAAGGTTTGACGCAACTCGACGTCGACGCCCGCAGTCGGCTCATCCAGCACGATCACCGGCGGCCGGTGCACCAGCGCCTGCGCCACGAGCACGCGGCGCTTCATGCCGCCCGACAGCGCGCGCATGTTGGCGTCGGCTTTGTCGGTGAGATCGAGATTGGCCATGATCTCGTCGATCCACGCGTCGTTATTGCGCAGCCCGTAGTAGCCGGACTGGATGCGCAAGGTTTCGCGCACGGTGAAGAACGGATCGAACACGAGCTCCTGTGGCACTACGCCGAGCGCCCGGCGTGCGTCGCGGAAATCGCTGACTACGTCGTGCCCGCGCACCGCGATGCTGCCTTCATCGGCGCGCGCGAGACCGGCGAGTATGCTGATGAGCGTCGTCTTGCCCGCGCCGTTCGGACCGAGCAGTCCGAAGAACTCGCCTTCTTCCACCGTGAGGCTCACGCCCTTGAGCGCTTGCAAATCTTTGTAGCGCTTCTTGACGTTACGAATTTCTATGGCTGACATGACTGTGGGCCGCGTGCGGCGCGGCGCCTAAAGGAGCCCTGAGGGGGCGCAAAAGTACTGGAAGGGACGAAATTGGGGCCGGTTAAATGCCCCAAAAAACGTTTGATTATAGGGCAAAAATCGGCAGCCCCGACTCAGCCGGGGGGATTGGAAGTGACGCTATTGGAGCGTCAATGTCGCACCGGGAGGAGGGTGTCGACGCCGTAGGCTTGTGCGAGGCTGGCGAGACCAGCCGGCAGGTTGACGATCTCGAACGCGATGCCGCGTGCCTGCGCGGCACGCTCCCACGCGAGCAGGATGGCAAGCGCGGACGAATCGAATTGCGCGAGCGGCGCGCAATCTACACCCTTCGCGCCCGCAGCGATGCGCTGCAAGCCCGCCTCGAGCGCGGCTTTCGCGCTCTCGTGGGTCAGTGTCGTGCCGCTTTCGAAGCGGCTTACGACGGCGTTCAGCACTTCGCTCACGACTGCTTGCCCGAGGCGAGTTGCTGGTTACGCTGCGTGAGGAACTGAATCAGTCCGTCAACACCCTTCTGCTGGATCTGCTCGTTGAACTGTTGCTGATACGCCTGGATCAGCCATGCGCCGAGCACGTTGATGTCATATACGCGCCAGCCTTGCGGGGTCTTGTACAGACGGTAGTCGAGTTCGATCGGCGAGCCGTTGTTCATCACCACCGAGCGCACCACGGTATCGGTGTCGTCCGGATTCATGCGGAACGGCTTGTACTGGATCTGCTGGTCGCGTACTTGCGCGAGCGCACCCGAATACGTGCGGATCAGCAGCATCTTGAACTGATCGACCACCTGGTTCTGCTGCTCAGGCGTCGCAGTGCGCCAGTTGCGGCCCATCGCCAGTTGCGTGGTGCGGCGGAAATCCGTGTACGGCAGGATTTTTTCGTTGACGAGCTGGGTGATGTGCGAAATATCGCCTTGCTGGATCGATTTGTCGGCGCGCACCGCGTCGATCACCTGCTGCGTGACCGTCTTGATCAGGCCGTCCGGCGAATTGGAATCGACCGTTTGTGCCGATGCACCGGCACTCGTGAAAGAAAACAACGCAGCGAACAACGGAATCAGGAATAGTTTTTTCATATCGAACCTTGCTTGCCTTAGAAATAGTGCACCCGTTTGAGCCGACATTAGCACGCGAGTTCAGCAGCAATCCATGCGCAAACTGCGAGAGTCGTATCGATCTGTTACGGCCACACGATCAACGCAATTTGAATGACGGGAAGTTGAAACGCGTTGGCGGCACCAGTTGACCGGCCGGGATCTGTGTCGTTTCCGGACCGCCGTTCAGGTCGAGCGGCGGCGTTTCAGAGCTGCCGGAGGCGGCTTCAGGTGCAGCCGCTGTGCCGGTCGCGCCCGTGGTTGCTCCAGTTGCCGAAGCAGCTTGCGGCGGTGTCGCCGCTGCCGTACCCGAGGCAGCCGCCGCCTTCGCAGCAGCACCTTGCGTGCCTGCCGCGCCGGTCGTAGCGCCTGCCGGCGCAGCAGCCGCGCCGCCATCGACGTCGTCGTACTTCGGCAATGGTGCTTCGTCGCCGTAGTTCGGCAGCGCCTGCGATTGCTTACCGTCCGACAGCAAATACTGGCGGCGTTGCAGATACGCGTTACGCACGAACGAGTACTTGTCGAGCGCGGCGCCTTCCAGCAAGCCGCTCGCGCTCAGCAGGTTCGCGCGCGTGTTGACCACGTTCAGACCATACAGCGCCCAGCTCAGACCGTCCGGATGAATGTAGCTGAGCGGATTCACATAGTAGTTGCCAATCGAGCCGACCGCGTCGCGCAACGTGCTCGGCCCAAACAGCGGCAGCACGAGGTACGGACCCGCCGGCACGCCGTAGTGACCGAGCGTGAGACCGAGGTCGTTGTCGTGCTTGGGCAATTTGGCGAGCGTCGCCACGTCGAACAGACCGCCGACACCGAACACTGTATTGATCACGATCCGCATGATGTCTTCGACGCCATCCGTGATCTTCAACTGCAGCAGGTTGTTCGCCGCGATGTAGACGTCGCCGATGTTCGAGAAGAAGTTAGTGACGCTGTCGCGCACCGGTTGCGGCGTCGCCCAGACATAGCCCTGCGCGACTGGCTTCAGCGCGTACTGGTCGAGCTTGTCGTTGACGGTGAAGATCGTGCGGTTCAAGCCCTCGAGCGGATCGCCCTTGGTCGGCGTCTGCACGGTCGTGCAGCCGACGAGCGTAGCGACCGCGAGCGCGAACGTCGCTATCTGGACGGTGCGCACACCCCTTATGCGTATGGTCTGCATTTTTATTCTCCTTATTGACCGGCCGCGCCAGAGGCGGGCAGAGTCGGCGCCGCCGGCGCGGGCGCCGTGGCGGAGGCGGCCGCAGGTGCGGCCGAACCCGCGCCCGGCTTGGATGCGCCCGAGTCCGCGGCCTTGCTATACAGGAATTGTCCGATCAGGTTTTCGAGCACGATCGCCGATTGTGTCATCGAAATTGTGTCACCCGCTTTAAGCATCTCGCTGTCGCCACCAGGTTCGAGCCCGATGTATTGCTCGCCGAGCAGACCCGAAGTCAGGATCTTCGCCGAAGTGTCTTTCGGAAACGGGTATTGCTTGTCGATATCGATCGTGACGACAGCTTGATACGCATTGCTGTCAAAGCCGATCGAGGCAACCCGGCCGACCGTCACGCCCGCGCTCTTCACCGGTGCGCGCGCCTTCAGTCCGCCGATATTGTCGAACTTGAGCTTGACCGGGTACGTTGCCTGAAACGACAACGAGCTCATGTTGCCGGCCTTCAGCGCGAGAAACAGCAACGCCACGAAACCCAACACCACGAACAGGCCGACCCAGAAGTCGAGAGCAGTCTTTTTCATCGTCATCCCAAAGTGAATCCGCCACGCTGCTTCCATTCCCGTCACGCGCAATCCGAGGTGCGCCCGCTGAGCGGAAACGTGCAACGCAGTTTTAGCTGAACATCAGTGCTGTTAGCAGAAAGTCGAGGCCGAGCACCGCAAGCGACGCGTACACGACCGTCTTGGTCGTGGCGCGCGACACGCCTTCCGGCGTCGGCTTGGCTTCATAGCCCTGAAACAGCGCCACGAAGGTCACCGCGAGGCCGAACACCACGCTCTTGATGACCCCGGCGCCGACATCGCGCCAGACATCGACGCCGCCTTGCATCTGCGACCAGAACGCGCCGGAGTCGACGCCGATCAGCAGCACACCCACTACATAACCACCGAACACGCCGACCGCACTGAAAATCGCGGCCAGAATTGGCATGGAAATGATGCCCGCCCACAGGCGCGGCGCGACCACGACCTTGACCGGGTCCACCGCCATCATTTCCATCGCGGTGAGTTGCTCACCCGCCTTCATCAAACCGATTTCGGCCGTCAGCGACGTGCCGGCGCGGCCCGCGAACAACAGCGCGGTCACCACCGGCCCAAGTTCGCGCACGAGAGAAAGCGCGACGAGCAGCCCCAATGCCTGCTCGGAACCGTAGCGATTCAGCGTGTAATAACCCTGCAGGCCGAGCACGAAGCCGACGAACAGCCCCGAAACAGCAATGATCACCAGCGAATAATTACCCACGAAGTGGATCTGCTTCGTGACAAGGCGCGGCCGGCGCAGCAGCGGGAAAAATTCGAGCAGCAGCCGGAAGAAAAACCGCGTGGCGTAGCCGGCCGTGCCCAGCCCACCGATCACCGAGCGACCAAGCGCACTGATCATGACTGACCTCCGCCGATGCCGAAGTCCGCCGCGAGCGGCGTCTGGCTGGGATAGTGGAACTTGAACGGACCGTCCGGCGCGCCGTCGATGAACTGGCGCACCGTAGCATCGGTCGACGCGCGCAACTCAGCCGGCGTACCTTCGGCATGCACCCCGCCGTTGGCGAGAAAATAGACGTAATCGGCAATCGCGAACGATTCCGGCACGTCGTGCGTGACCAGGATCGACGTTGCGCCAAGTGCCTGATTCAGCGCGCGAATCAGGTTCGCGGTGATGCCAAGCGAGATCGGATCGAGGCCGGCGAACGGCTCGTCGTACATCATCAGCTCGGGGTCGAGCGCAATCGCGCGGGCCAGCGCTACACGCCGCGCCATGCCGCCCGAAATCTCCGACGGCGCCAGGTCACGCGCGCCGCGCAAGCCGACCGCATTGAGCTTCATCAACACGAGGTCGCGAATCAGTTCTTCGGGGAGGTCGGTGTGCTCACGCAGGGCAAAAGCGACGTTTTCGAACACCGACATATCGGTGAACAACGCACCGAACTGGAACAGCATGCCCATCTTGCGGCGCAGCGCGTACAGGCCGTCGCGGGTTTGCGCGCCGATGTCCTGGCCCTGGAACAGGATCTGGCCGCGCTGGGCACGCACCAGACCGCCAATCAGACGCAGCACCGTGGTCTTGCCGCAACCCGAGCCGCCCATAACCGCGACGACCTGGCCGCGCTTGAAGCGCAGATTCAGGTTCGACAGGACGAGCCGGTCGCCATAACCGAAGTCGACGTCGCGCAGCTCGAGTAAGGTCTCGGGGGAGGAAGACACGAAACTGACAGTCCTTTTACACGGAAGGCCGAATTATAGGGCCATCATGGAAATGCTGCCGTGAGGTGCCCTGTCCCTTTACGGAACTTGACGATTATTGCGTAAACGCATGTTGCAGCGCAGAAACTGCGCCGGCCGGGTCGGCGGCCTCGGTCACGGCGCGCACGACGGCCGCGCAGCCCACACCGGTCGCCAGCACGTCGGGCAGCACCTGCAGATCGATCCCGCCAATCGCCACCAGTGGCACGACGCCGTCGAGCAGGCGTACATATCGCGCCAGACGCTTGAGGCCCTGCGGCGCCGTCGGCATCACCTTGGTGGTGGTTGGGAACACCGCGCCCAATGCAATGTAGCTCGGCCGGAAATGCAGTGCCTTCAGGATTTCGTAGAACCCGTGCGTCGACAGACCGAGCCGGATGCCGGCGGTGGCGAGCGCCGACAGATCGGCTGTATGCACGTCTTCCTGCCCCAGGTGGACACCGTAGGCACCTGCTTCCAGCGCGGCTTGCCAGTGATCGTTGATGAAAACCTCGGCGTCATGCTGACGGCCCGCGGCGACACAGCGAGCGATTTCGCGCTTCAGTTCGTCGGCGGGTTCGGTGGACTTGCGGCGCAACTGGACCGTTTTCACGCCAAAGCCCACCACGCGCTCGACCCACTCCGCGGTCGGCAGCACCGGATACAGTCCCAGCCGGTCGGGGCAACGCGCGAACGCTTGCGCCGGCGCGGCCGGCAGACCGGCGAGGCGTGGGAAGTGCGCGATATCGGCCGGAAAGGCGTCGGCCGCTTTGGTTTCGTCGCCGTCGCGCCACGCCAGAGCCAGCACCAGGGCGTCATGCGGATCGAAGCCGCAGTCCAGAAACGCAGCCAGCGCGGGAATCCAGTCTTCCGCCAGATGGCCTTCCAGAGCGTATTTCTCGCCGCCCAAATGCAGCGTCGCCGTGTACTCCGCGGCGACGATCACGCCGGCGCCCTGCACCTGCCAGCGCGCCACCTGCTCGCCATGCTGCTGCGCGTCGGCGACGACGATCAGGTCCCCGCCGTTCGGCGCGTCCGGCGCGGTCAGGCAGATGCGCCATGGCGCATGCGTCGGCGGCCACTCGCCCAGGCGGGCGCGGATCCGCTCGGCGGCTTCGGTGAGTTCATCGGCGGGCGGCCAGAAGAGGTCGCGACCAGTCAAAGGCAAAGTTTGCGTCATGCGGCGCTCCCATCTTGATGCCAGAACGGCATGCCGACCACCGGCGTGCTCGCGTGCGCACTTTCGCGCTCGGCCATCGGCCCCGCCAGAAAAGCCTGGCGGCCCGCTTCGACGCCCAGCGCGAAGGCGCGCGCCATCGCGTCGGGGTGCGTCGCCTGTGACACAGCGGTGTTCAGCAGCACGCCGTCGAAACCCCACTCCATCACTTGCGCCGCGTGCGATGGCACACCGAGGCCGGCGTCGACGATCAGCGGTACATCGGGCAGCCGTTCGCGCAACACACGCAGGCCATACGGATTGATCACGCCCTTACCCGTGCCGATCGGCGCGCCCCACGGCATCAGCGCCTCACAGCCCACATCGAGCAGACGGCGACCGATCACCAGATCTTCGGTGCAATACGGCAGCACCTTGAAGCCGTCCTTGATCAGTTGTGCAGCCGCCTCGATCAGCCCAATCGGGTCGGGCTGCAACGTGTAATCGTCGCCGATCAGTTCGAGCTTGATCCACTCGGTTTCGAAGATTTCGCGCGCCATATGCGCGGTCGTCACCGCCTCGCCGATGGTCAGACAGCCGGCGGTGTTGGGCAGCAGCGGCACACCATGGCGCTTGAGCAGGTCGAAGAAACCGGCTCCGGCGCCGCCTTCGTTCATCTGCCGGCGCAGCGCAACGGTCACCATGCCGGGCCGGGCCGCGTCGATCGAATCCGACAGCGACTGCAGCGACGGATAGCGCGAGGTGCCGAGCAGCACGCGGCTCGCGAAAGTTTGGCCGTAGAGCGTGAGTGCGTCGGCGGTTTGGGGGGAAGTCATTTGCATAGTCCTGGTCTCCGGCAATGCGTGGCGCGGGATTTAG
Organism: Paraburkholderia sediminicola; assembly: GCF_046026855.1. Classification (GTDB taxonomy): domain Bacteria; phylum Pseudomonadota; class Gammaproteobacteria; order Burkholderiales; family Burkholderiaceae; genus Paraburkholderia; species Paraburkholderia sediminicola_A. The sequence continues at coordinate 82,396 of NZ_JAQQET010000020.1, forward strand.
CCGCCGGCCACGGGTTGCACGACATCGAGCTTGTCGCCCGGCCGCAGCGCGCGCGCCGCATGTTGGGTGCGTGCGACGAAATCACCGTTCAGCGCGACCGCGAACGGCGGACGCGCGCCGAACGCGGCGAGCGCATCGGCGACAGTCGCGCCTTCGGGCAGCGACAACGGCTTCTGATTGATATGAATGTCCATAGTGTTCGAATACAGTTCAATCGATGGCGGTAACGGTGCGGCTCGCTTGTTTGCCTGCGGTTATTTCACCAGCAGACGCGCAACGCTCACGCCGGTTCCCGCGTGGAATCCAGTTGAAACAGCTCGCTCCAGCGCGCGGCGCTTTGCCAGTCGGCGAAGGCATCGGCATCGCCGATGCGGCCGTCGAGCAGCGCTGCGGCGAAGCGCACGGCTTCGTCGGCGACTTCGGGCACGATCATGTAGCCGTGCCGGTACAGGCCGTTCACGCGCAGTGTCTGCGCGCCATCCCACAGCAAGGCCGGACGGTGGTCCGGCAAAGTCGGACGGCACTGCGAATTCAGTTCGAGGATGCGTGCCTCGCCGAAGCCGGGATGCACGGAAAACGCCGCGCTCAACAGCTCGAGCGCCGAGCGCACGCTGACCGGCGACATGTCCTCGCCTTCCACCTCGGTCGCGCCGATCACGTAGAGATCGTCCGGCTTCGGCGCGATATACAGCGGGTAACGCGGATGCAGCAGGCGCACCGGCCGCGTCAGCTTGATACCCGGCGCATGCACGCGAGCGACTTCGCCGCGAATACCGCGCAGTGTGGGCAGCACGGGCTTCGCGCCCAAACCCCGGCAGTCGATCGTGACACGCGCAGGCGGCAAAGCGTGATCGTCAACCGGCGTGTTCCAGTGCGTTTCGACACCGCGCTCGGCAAGGCCCGCGGCCAGCGCAGACAGTACCTGACGGTTATCCAGTTGGCCTTCGCGCGGCAGCAGCCAGCCCTGGTTGAAGCGACCCGCCAACGCGGGTTCAGCAGCGCCGACCTGGGCACCCGCCAGCGTCACGAAGCCGCCGTCGAGCAATTCAGCAGGCGCGTTCGAGCGTACACGGCGTTCGAACAACGGCGCTTCGGTGCGATCGGCGTGATGCCACACGACCAGCGTGCCGTTGCGCTGAAAGAACACCGGTTCCGGCAATTCAGCGAGGACTTGCGGCCAGGTTTCGAGCGAACTCGCACCGAGGCGCGTAATCAGCAGTTCAGCACTGGCGGCTTCGGCAAGCGGCGCCAGCATTGCTGCGGCGACCCAGGCTGCCGCTTGCGAACCGGCGGCGTCGCCACGTTCATAGAGGGCGACGCGATGCCCCTGGCCGGCGAGACGCCACGCGACCAAACGCCCGCAAAGGCCGCCGCCAAGCACCGCGAAATCGGGTTGCGCAAGACGAGTCATCGCGCGCGCTCCGCGGCACAGCAATGGCAGGCAAAGCCAAAGCTGCACGGCACGCCGACATAACCGACGAGAGCGTGGCAAGAGTCAAAACACATGTCTGAAGAATAGGCGGTCATCGAGTCCTTTCCGTACGGCAAAAAACGCACGTACCCAGGACGAAACCGGCGGGTGAGGCCGGCCGGGCAATACACGTGTCCAATGACGGACGCCGCCCGGCGGGGAATGGAAGACTGGCTGCTTCCGGAAACTTCCCGCGCCGGTATTACCCGGATCGGGTGCAAAGGGTCTCTCTCAGCCTCGCCGCCGCTGCGTGCGAATCACGCAGCCTGTGGGCAAAGCACCCCTGTTTCGTCGAAGGTCATTAGACCATAAAAGGCGCGGCGCCCGCAAACCAGCGACCTGCGCCGTCGTGTGCAATTGATCCGTCACTATCTTTCGATTCATCAATACGGCCGCATGCAGCGCTCTGGCACAATGCCGGGACCGGATACCGCAGGAGCTGCGCGCGGGCGACACGCCTGGTTGCACGCGCAACATGCGGTATCGAGGCGAGGCCCCCGAGCGGAAATTAATTTTCACTTAAGGGCTTCGCGCCAGAATCGGACGCTCACCCGGACGTGCGTTCGTCGAGCACGACGCCCGGGAGCACGCACCGCAAACCCACCGTTGAGCCGGCCCGACTGAGGCCAGCCCGGCATGGGCCAGCACTTCACCAGGATGCTCATGACACCGAATACCGCTTCCAGCCCCGCGCTGCCGCCGGACGAAAAAGTCTCCGCCTGGAGCCTGATCAAACCTTATTGGGTTTCGAAAGAATGGAAATTGGCGTGGAGCCTGCTCGTTGCGATCATCGCCATCAACCTCACCAGCGTCTGGCTGAACGTCAAGTTCAACACGTGGAGCGGGCAGTTCTATAACGCGCTGCAAAGCAAGAACGTCAAAGACTTTCCGCATCTGATGGTGGTCTTCTGCCTGATCGTCTTCCCGATGATCATTCTCTTCGTATATGGCCGGTATCTGCGCCAGATGCTCGGCTTCCGCTGGCGCCAGTGGCTCACCAACGAATACCTCGAAGAATGGCTGGGCAAGGGCGCGTTCTACCGGATCGAGCGCGATGGGCTCGCCGATAATCCCGACCAGCGGATCAGCGACGACCTGCAGTCGTTCGCCACCAACACCCTGTCGCTGTCGCTCGATCTGCTGTCGACGGTCGTCACACTCGTTTCGTTCATCACCATCCTCTGGGGTCTGGCCGGCGCACTGAGCATCACGCTCGGCGGCATGCCGCTCGTGATTCCGGGCTACATGGTATGGGTCGCGGCGCTGTACGCGCTCGGCGGCTCGTATGTCATTCACAAGCTCGGCCACCCCCTCGTATCGATCACTTACCAGCAACAACGCGTTGAGGCTGACTTCCGTTTCGGCCTGATCCGCGTGCGCGAAAACGCTGAACAGATCGCTTTTTACGATGGCATGGAGACGGAAAAGGCCAACGCCCAAGGTGTCTTCGCACGCATTCGCGACAACTGGTGGCGCGTGATGAAATACACCAAGCGACTCAGCTTCGTGCTGAGTTTCTACGGTCAGATCGCAATCATTTTTCCGCTCGTCGTCGCGGCGCCCCGCTACTTCGCTGGCGCTTTCACGTTCGGCGTGTTGATGCAAATTCAGCAGGCGTTCGGTACCGTCAGCGATTCGTTCTCCTGGTTCATCAACAGTTACGGCAGCCTGGTCGATTGGCGCGCTACTGTTAACCGTCTGCGGGAATTCAAGCGGGTCGTCCATGAGTCGCGCATGAAAGAAGCCACATCGCCCGCGACCGCGCATGGCGGCATCAATCTTCACTTTGTCGACGAAGACAAGCTCACCACCGCTGGCCTCCAGCTCTCACTGCCGAACGGCAACCCGCTGTCGCGCATCCGCGATATCGCGATCAAGCCGGGCTCGCGCTGGCTGGTGCGTGGCCCGTCCGGCTCGGGCAAGAGCACGCTGATGCGCGCACTCGCCGGCTTGTGGCCATTCGGCGACGGCTCGATCGACGCCCCGGTCAACGCGCGCATGATGTTCATTCCGCAAGTCAGCTACATGCCGATCGGCACGCTGAAAGCCGCGCTCGCCTATCCGTCCTCCGCGGACACCTATTCCGATGACGAATGCCGCGAAGCGCTTGTCACCTGCCACCTGTCGGACTACGCCGACCGCCTGCAGGAATCGGGACACTGGACGCGCATTCTCTCGCCGGGCGAACAACAGCGTCTCGCCGGCGCCCGCGTGCTGCTGCACAAGCCGGACTATCTGTTCCTCGACGAAGCGACCAGCGCGCTCGATTCGGAAAACGAAGCACGTCTCTATCACCTGTTCACCGAGCGGCTGCCGAAGGCGGCGATCGTCAGCGTCGCGCATCGCGAATCGCTGGCGGCGTTCCACGGCGACACGCTCGACGTCGAGCGCTCCGGCGAACCGATTGCCGCGTGAACAGCATGTACAACGTGAGCGATACGAGCAGCACCGGTGACGCGAGCAGCACGACTGACATGAGCGGCGCCGAACTCGATCGCGTCGTCCTGATCACCGGCGCGGGCTCCGGCATCGGCGCGGCACTGGCCCGGCGCATCGCTGCGCCACGCACCGCGTTGATGCTGCACGCACGCGGTGCCGACGACGAATCCCGCCAGCGTCTTGCGCAAGTCGCCGCCGATTGCAGCGCAAACGGCGCGCGCTGCGCGACGGTGTTCGGCGATCTGGCCGAACGCGGCGCCGCCGAACACGTGGTTCATCAAACGCTCGCGAGCTTCGGCGCACTCGATCAACTGGTCGCGAACGCCGGCCACGCGCAACGGCAAACGCTCAGCGCACTCGACGCGGATGCGTTCAGCGCCGCCTTCGCCGCCATGCCGGCCGCGTTCGCCGCGCTCGTCAAACGTGCGACGCCCGCCCTGGAAACCTCGAAGCGGGGTCGCGTGGTCGCGCTCAGTTCGTTCGTCGCGCATCGCTATCGGGCGGATACACCGTTCGCCGCCACGGCGGCGGCGAAAGCAGCGCTCGAATCGTTGGCGAAAACCGCAGCCGCCGAACTTGCGCCGCATGGCGCGACGGTCAATTGCGTGGCGCCCGGCTATACCCGTAAAGATCGCGGCCCAAGTGCCGATAACGCATCGGCGTGGACCCGCGCCGCCGAAGCGACGCCGCTCGGTCATGTCGCCGAACCCGCGGATATCGCGGCGCTGATCGCGTTTCTGCTTTCCGATGAAGCGCGTCACATCACCGGCCAGGTGATCCATATCGACGGTGGACTCACGCTCGGTTAGGCAACACGCCACTCGTCAGCGCAACCCTGCGCGCGCCGCACACGCTCCCAATCTTCCGCGCGGCCAGGCAACACACCGCAACATCCGGAAACACCCGAGAAGAGTTCGAAAGCATTTGCGAAGCGGGCAAGCTGTTCCCCGCTTTGAAAAGCCCCTGTAGCAGCGACGATAGTCGTGCGAGCCGTACCACGTCCGGCCCGCTTCGCCACTCACTGATACTGGACTCTCCGCACATGTCATTCGATCGCCGCTCCTATCTTTTGACCCAGCGCGCCGCGCTTGCTCTCGGCGCAGCCCTGCTGCTCACGAGCGCCGCATACGCTGCGCAAGCCACCCAGCCCAACGAGCCGGCGGACGTTTGCCCCGCGCTCAAACACATCGTCGACGCGCCCGACTTCAAACAGCTGCACACGCAACCCGCCGCGCAACTGCCGGGCATGTCACCCGCGGACGACTGCCGCGCGAACACGCACGCCTACGACTGCCACTGGCGCGCGCACTGGCAGGCTGACGGTGTCGTCAACGATCCGCTCGAAGAAATCGGTGCCGATATCGCCGCCTGCTTCCCGAACGTCGTACACGACGTCAACACGCCGACGCGTCAGCATTTCATCGTGACCACCGACGATCGGCGCGTGAACGTGACGGCAAGCGTGCAAGGGCAAAACGAACTGCGCCTGCGCGTCACGCGCTGAGCGTGGCCGGTTTTTGCCGCTATCCGCTGCGACCCGCTGTTATTCGCCGCACCTGTCCATCGCCACCAGGCACCGCATCATGACCTCTATGCCGAGCTTGCACGCTTACGCTTTCACGCGGGCCCCTTTGGCCGCGTGGGTCACGTTGCGGCGGCCTTGCACGTGGCTCGCCGCGACGGCTACCCTCGCATTCGGTCTGAACGGCTGCGCGTGGACACTGATCTCGGCGGCCGATGCCACCGGCTCCGTGATTCAGGCGGGCTACGCGATCGCGGCGAACTATTCATCGCCGACCTTCGTCAACGGCCGTCCGGCGGACGTGCATAACGTCTGCATCGAAGTGAATCAGACGGTGTCGGTCGGCGATTTCGTGCCGGCACTGCAACTTGCGCTCGACCGGCACGGCATTCGTTCGGATGTCTACAATCCGGGCACCTCACCGGCCGGATGCGAGGCGCGCCTCGTCTACAACGCCGCAATCGACTACGGCCGCCGCTCGTTTAGCGACGAAACCATCCAGTATCTGTCGATCATCGATCTGACATTGATCCAGCACGGGCGTATTCTCGTCACCGCGCGTTACCAGACCGGCGGTCTCAACGCCGACCGCTTCTCCACCGCATCGACCAAGCTCAATGGTTTGATCGACAAGATGGTGGTCGATCAAACCGACCTGGCCCGGCAGCCAATGCAGACCATCCAGACATCACTGGCAAATTAAGCGCGCCAACCTGCTTGCTTTCTCTTACACGAGAAAGGATTCGAAAGTGTTATGCGCTTTGCGCCGCTCGCGCGGATCACTAAGATGACCTGGATGAACCAATCCATTCTGGTCGTCGACGACGACCCTGTCGTACGCGAGCTCGTCAGCGAATATCTGGTAGGGCGTGGTTTCAAGGTGTCCACGCTCGAACACGGTATGGCGCTGCAACGCACATTGCAAAACGAGCGTCCCGCGCTGATCGTGCTCGACATCATGATGCCGGAGCTCGACGGCATCAGCGCGCTGCGCGCATTGCGCGTCGCCGGCGACGATATTCCCGTGATCCTGCTGACCGCGCGCGCCGATCCGATCGACCGCGTGATCGGCCTCGAACTCGGCGCCGACGACTATCTCGGCAAGCCATTCGAACCGAGCGAACTGGTCGCACGGATTCGCACGGTCCTGCGCCGCCGCGGCTCGATTGCGCCGAGCGCGCCGGAGCAACGCGCGCCCTATCGTTTCGGCCGCTTCGAGGTGAATTTTCCGGCACGCGAATTGCGCCGCGATAACGAGCGCATCCCGCTGCGTTCGAGCGAATTCGCAATGCTGAAGGTGTTCGTCACACATGCGATGACCGTACTCACGCGCGCGCAGTTGCTGGAGAAACTGCACGGCAATAGCGAGGCGCATCGCAATCGCAGTCTTGACGTATCGATCTGGCGTTTGCGACGGCTGATCGAAGTGGATCCGTCCGAGCCTCGCTATGTGCAAACCGTCTGGGGACGCGGCTATGTGTTCGTGCCAGACGGTGAAATCGGCGCGGCGGAACGCAGCGCACCGCCGCTTGCATAGAACACGAGAGAATGTGTGCGCTGTGTCACGCATCTCGCGTGCACTTGCGCACGCCCTGCACCGACTTTAAAAAGTCAGCACGCTCAGAAACATTCTCTGCAGCCAGCCCATCGTGGTGGAGTCGGACACCATCCCCACGCCGGCCTGCTCGATGCGCGCATTCGCGACCTTGCTCGACGCCACGTAATTGCCTGCTTCGATATCCTTCGGATTGACGATGCCCGACAGGCGCAGACGGTCGCGGTTGCCGCTCATCGCGATCATCTTCTCGCCCGACACCACCAGATTGCCCGTCGACATGGTCCCGATCACGGTCACGGCCAAGGTGCCTGTCATGCCGCTCGTATCGGTAAGACTGCCCTGCCCTTTATAGTCGGTACTGGCGGAGCCGATATTGAACAGCCTCGCGAGCCGCGCGGCGGCGTTGGTCGACTGATCGGCGGCGGTCGCGGTGATACTGCTCGAACGGCTCGCGGCGGCGGTCGCGCTATTGTTGCCGCTGTACGACTCCGACAAGCGGATTGTCAGCACGTCGCCGATATGCTGCGCACGCGGCGTCTCGTAGAGCAGCAACGGCGAGCCGGCCTGATAGATCGCACCCTGCGTGTTGACGTTCAGCGGCGCCGACGTGAGCGGCGGCGACATCGGCGTTTCAACGATTGACGGCTGCTGGCTGCTCGAGCAAGCCGCGAGACAGGCCGCCGCGCCTAGCGCGACAGTGAGACGTAGCGCAGTCATACATGCTCCTTGGCCCGATCGGCCGGATTGAAAACGGACTTTGCGGTTGCAGTGCCGACGCTTCGCTCAACGATGCAATCGAGATCACAGATCAGCCCGCAAACGGAGCGATGGATGATGCACATCACCCCGCCTCGGCACCACTCGCCTGCCATTGCCGAACGACCGATTTCACCCATGCATCCGAGCCCTTCAGCAGATAGGTGAGCGTGCCGTTGCGAGTCCCTGGCAGAAAGCACAACGTGATCGAACTCACCGCGTTTTCCCACACGTAGACCGGCATCGCGCCCGACGACACGCTTTGTGTCACCAGACGCGGTGCGCCATAACGGTCGGCGAGCGCGTCGCGCAAGTCTTCGGCGGTGATCTCGTCGATCACAAAAGAAATCTCGTACAGACGCAGCGCGCTCTGCCCGTCGACACGTGCAAAGCGCAGTACGTGCTCCTGTGCCGGTACACCGTCGACGACCGCTTGCGACACCGCCCAGCCGTCGTCCGCGTGATGCGCCCAGCGGCACGCGACCGTCAGACTCTCTTGCGATTTCAGTCGCATGCCGAGCGCGCCCGCCTGCACATCCGTCTCGCAGACGGGCACACTGCCGAGCGGTGTAGCCCGCACGCTCGAGCCGGCGCGGAATTCGTCGAGCGTGATGCCAAGCGCTATGCCGCGAAAGGCGAACGGCCTGTCCTGCGGACGCCGGCGTGCTTCAGCGCTAGCGCCCTTCGACACGGTGCTGGCCGCACTCGCTTCACGCGCGACCGGCTGCGCCTGGGCGGTCATCGAGAACATGACGCCTGGCAGCGCCAGCACACAGGCAATCCGTTTGAGTGTCATGATTCAGTCGATGGCGGATGAACACATGTCGAACGGTGTGGCCGCGGCATGGCCGACGACCGGGATGATTTTCAGCGTGGCCGAGGTCAGCCGGCACGGCAGCGCGGCGACGGCGCAGCCGCCGAGTGGCAGCAGCGCCGTGCCGAGCGTCAACCACGCAGCGACTCGGATAAAACGCTCAGGAATGCTCGAGGTCGACACACGGGCCTCGGTGCGTCAGGCAGTCGTGTTGACGTTATGCCCGACCAGCCCGGACGGCAGCGAGGGCAGCGCCTCGGTGACGGACTCCCGTTCCTGCGGTGTGGCCGACGGCGTACTTGAGGGAGCAGGTTTCTCCGCAGCCCGCGTCGGTGCGAGCGAAGAAAAGCGGGTTGAAGTGAGATTGCTGTGAACGGTCATGATGAGCCTCGCGTGGCGCTAGGTTTCGATTTCACGCCGCCTGCCGTGGGCCCAAGGCGTTAGGCTGTTTTCGGCATGCGACGCAACGTACTGCACGACGAATCATCTCGCCGCACACGCGGTGGCGATGCACGAAGGAACGCGCGCTTTCCGGCGGTTCTTACGACCCGTTGCGACCCGTTTCCGTCAGTAGCAATTTCGCGCAGATTCTTTCATCGGCGGAATTTAGGCGATGCAAAATGACTGCCGCGCCGTGCTGAACGTCGGTAAGCGTTGCCAAATATGGCGGCCGTGAAATATGGCGTGAGCCTTTGGTAGCGGGCCCGACGCCCGAATCGGCCGGCCCAGCATGGCTTTACGTAAGTATTGGTAAGAAAACACCAGATCGCGCGTCGCGTGAGGCAGTCTAGAATTTCGCCATGAATCCACAGGTCCTTATCGTCGACGACGATCCGGTCGTACGCGATCTGCTTTGCAAGTTTCTGCAGACGAACGGCTTCGATGCGTCGGTGCTGCATGACGGCACCCATTTGCAACGCCGGCTCGAACGTGAACGGCCGTCGGTCGTCGTGCTCGACATCATGATGCCGAACACCGACGGCTTGCGCGCGCTCACTGCGTTGCGGGCCGCCGGCGACGACATCCCGGTGATCTTCGTGACGGCGCGCGGTACGGTGGCCGACCGCATTGTCGGGCTTTCGCTCGGTGCGGACGACTACCTGACCAAACCGTTCGATCCGCGCGAACTTCTCGCGCGCATCCACACGGTGCTGCGTCGCCGCGGGCCATCCACGACGAGCGCGCCGGAATCCCGCAAGCCGTATCGCTTCGGCCCGTTCGAACTCGACTTCGCCACGCGCGCGTTGTCGCGCGACGATTCGAAGCTGCCGCTGCGCGACAGTGAATTCGCGCTGCTAAAGATCTTCGTCAACAATCCGTACAAGGTGCTGTCGCGCGTGCTGATTCACGACCTCGTGCACCGCGACAATCTCGCCTTCCGCGACCGTAGCCTCGACGTGCCGATCTGGCGCCTGCGCCGCGTGATCGAAGACGACCCCTCCAATCCCTGCTACGTGCAGACGGTGCGCGGCAAAGGCTATGTGTTCGTGCCCGACGCCGACGGCACGCCGTTCGCCGACGAGGCTGCCTCAAGCGCATGAGAAACCCGCTGAACACGCTGTTCGGCAGAATGGCGTTGCTGTCTACGGCGGTGTTGTTCGCGATTCAGGCCGGGTGGTTCGTGCTGGTGGTGATGCAGCCGCCGCGCCACGAAATCGACGGCTTCGCGCGTGGCATTCTGCTGGTGCTGCAGGCAATCAACGGCGAACCGATGAAGGGCGCCGCGCTCGCGCCCGCCATGCGTGTGCACCTCGTGCCCACCTGGAACATGCCGTCGAGCGTTCATCTGCACACGCCGACCATGCATCCGCTGGTCGAACTGAGCCGGCATTTGCGCGAGAACCTGCCGCCCGGCACGCAAATCGCTGTCGACGACCTGCGTCCCCCGCAGTTATGGGTCCTGTTTCCCGGCAGATCGAACTGGGTTGTCGTGCCGGTCGACGTTCCGCCGCGCCCGCGCTTCCTGGTCGAATCCATCTCGATGCTGCTAGCTGCGCTGATCCTGTCGCTGTTCGCGGTCTGGCAGATGCAGCGGCCGCTGTCGCGCGTGGCCGACGCCGCCCGCGCGTTCGGTTCCGGCGGCCGGCCGGAGCCCGTGACCGTGCAAGGCCCTCGTGAACTGCGCGATCTGATCGGCTCCTTCAACGACATGATGCGACGCATCAATGAGGCCGGCGACGACCAGGCAGTGATGCTGGCCGGCGTCGCGCACGATCTGAAAGCGCCGCTCACGCGGCTCAAATTGCGTGCAAGCGTGCTGGTCGCGGAAAGCGAGCGGGCCGGACTGATCCGCGACGTCGACTCGCTGACCAACATCGTCCAGCAGTTTCTGGAGTTTGCCGGCCAGTCCGCCGACGCCGGGCCGCCGGTCGGCGTCGACGAATTCCTGCAGGAACAGTTTTCCGCCAGCGACAGCACCGAGACGCCGCTGTTCACGCTCGCTCTGCACGCCGGTTCGTCATTCACGCTGCCGCGCACCTTGCTCGACCGGCTGGTCACGAACCTCGTCGATAACGCGCTCGAGCACGGCTCGCCGCCGGTGGATATCGCCACGGCGCGCACTGACCGGCATTGGGTAATCAGCGTACGCGACCACGGCCCCGGCATTCCCGACGACCGCATCGCCGCAGCGATGAAACCGTTCGTACGACTTGACGCCGCACGTGGCGGCGAAGGTCATTGCGGCCTGGGGCTCGCGATTGTCGCGCGGCTCGCGCACGATCGCGGCGGACGCTGCCATGTGCGCAATCACGCGCAAGGCGGGCTGGAAGTACGGATCGAATTGCCGGTTGGCCCGGCCTACACGTGAGGATGATGCGAAGGGGAGGCTGCATTGAGCGCGGGCACTTACGCGCCCTTACTGGAGGGGGGTTTCGCGATGGCTATGGCCTTATAGTCGCCCCCGGCAACCTCGATGCCGCCCTTCTCCGTCCGCCCAGTTATTTGGGGCGGACTTTTTTTCGTCTGTACCTGCCGACGCGTTCTGTGCAACGCCGGGCGCAGCGAGCCACAGACGAAAGCCAGTCAGGCGACCAGGCGGTCGCGCAGAGCGTCGATCGTCGCTTGCGACATGCCAAGGCCCTGCGTCAGATAGCTCGCCATCGTGCCGTAGCTCGTCTGCACCTGATCGAACCCCGCTTGCAGATAATTTTCCTGGACGTTGAGCAACGGCGACTCGATCGTTGCGACCGCATCACCGTCCTGTGCCCGCAGCGTCTCGGTCTGCGCCGCAATCGATTGAGCCAGATAGACGTTGCTGAGCAGATAGTCCTGCATGATGACGTCGAGCGGCACGTTGGCAATGCTGAGCAGGAGTGCCGCGACCCAACCGGTGCGATCCTTACCCGCGTTGGAATGAAACAGCTGCGCGCCTGCGCCATTGGCGAGCCGCGTAAGGAGCTCGCCATAGCCGACGCGCTGGGCGGCGCCGGTGACATAGGCACGCGCCTGGGCTTCCATGAACCCCACGGCGGCGCCTGTCGTATCGAACGTTGGCGCGACGAAGTCGCTGATACCCAGGACGTCGAGTGCTTGCGATGTGGAGCCGGCAGGCAGGATATCCGCGGTACGCGCGATTTCGCCTGGCGTGCGTAGATCGTAGACCGAAGCGATACCGAGTTTCTCGAGGGCGGTTGCATCGGCGGCGCTAAGGGTCAGCGCGTTCGCGCGATAGAAGGTGCCGCGGCGCATCTGTTTGCCGTCGACTGTGGGGTAGCCGGCAGCCGCACCCGCCACATCGCGGAAGTTATTCACCGACGCCAGACGTGGCGTTTCCGGCACACCAGCGTCCAGATTTCCGCCCCCGCAAGCCGACAGCAACGAACTACTCACGCCCGAAAGCAGCAGCACGCTTGCCGAAGATTTCAGGAACGCACGGCGCGATTGGTGTGCTCGCAAAGGCGTACTCGCGGAGCGACGGGATGGCGAGCAGGTTTTTGCGGTTACGAGCATTAAGGGTGGCGAGCGCCGGCGTGAGGAGGATTTTCGCAGCTCAAGTGCTGCGGGCGCAGTTTAACCGTGGTTAATAATCTTTGGGTTACATCGTAGTAGTTGGTAAGAAACCGGAGCGAAATTCCTTACTTGTCGCCATTTTTGACCACAACTGGCCGCACAACACCTCGTCCCCTTAGAATACAAAAATCCACTATCAAACCGCCGGAAGGCACCGGTCGGCAAAAACCGCCCGGAGACCACAAAAAAACATGCCCTCTCTTCAATGGTTCACAGAACTGACCCAGCGCGAACGCCGCACCCTCTACGCTGGCTTCGGCGGCTACGCAGTCGACGCCTTCGACTTCATGATCTATTCGTTCCTCATTCCGACGCTGATCGCGACGTGGGGTATGACCAAAAGCGAAGCCGGCATGATCGCGACAAGCTCGCTAATTTCGTCGGCGATCGGCGGCTGGCTCGCCGGCATCCTTGCCGACCGTTACGGACGAGTGCGGGTGCTCCAGTGGACCATCGCCACTTTCGCGATCTTCACCTGCCTGTCAGGCTTCACCCACTCGTTCTGGCAACTGCTCACCACGCGCACGCTGCAAGGCATCGGCTTCGGCGGTGAATGGTCGGTCGTGACGATCATGATGGCCGAAACCATCCGTTCACCTCAGCATCGTGCGAAAGCGGTCGGCACCGTGCAAAGCAGCTGGTCTTTCGGCTGGGCCGCGGCGGCCATCATCTATTGGGCGTTCTTCGCGTTGTTGCCGGAGCAGTACGCATGGCGCGCCTGCTTCTGGATCGGCCTGCTGCCCGCGCTGTGGATCATCTACATCCGCCGCAATGTCAGCGATCCTGAAATCTTTCTCGAAACGCGCCGCGCCCGCGAAAGCGGCTTCGATACCTCGCACTTCCTGCAGATATTCTCCTTCCCGTACCTCAAAACGACGCTGTTAGGCAGCGTGCTATGCACCGGCATGCTCGGCGGCTATTACGCGATCACCACCTGGCTGCCGACCTATCTGAAAACCGTGCGCCATCTGTCGGTCTTCAACACCAGCGGATATCTGATCGTGCTGATCGTCGGCTCGTTCACCGGCTACATCGTCGGGGCGATTCTGTGCGACAAGATCGGCCGGCGCGCGTCGTTTGTGCTGTTCGCGATCGGCTCATTCGTGCTCGGCATGGTCTACACGATGCTGCCGATCACCGACGGCATGATGCTCGCGCTCGGGTTCCCGCTCGGCATCGTCGTGCAAGGGATTTTCGCCGGCGTTGGCGCCTATTTGTCGGAGTTGTATCCGAACTCGATCCGCGGATCGGGGCAAGGCTTCTGCTACAACCTGGGCCGCGGTCTTGGCTCGTTCTTTCCGATCCTGGTCGGTACACTGTCGCAAACCATGACGCTTGTTAAGGCGATGGGTATCGTCGCCGGCTCGGGCTATCTGCTGGTGATCGTCGCCGCAGTGTGTCTGCCGGAAACCAAGGGCAAAGTGCTCGGCGCGACCAGCCCCACCGCCTGAAATCGCTGTACTACCACATGAAAACGATTGTTCTGGGCGGCGGCGTGATCGGCGTCACCACCGCTTTTTACCTGCGCCAGCAAGGCTGCGACGTTACCGTGATCGAGCGCGAGCCGGACGTCGCGCTCTCCACCAGTTTCGGCAATGCCGGCGTGATTGCGCCGGGGTACGTGACGCCGTGGGCCGCGCCCGGCATGCCGGCGAAAATCCTCAAATATCTGTTCAAGCCAGCCTCGCCGCTGATCTTCCGCCCCACCTTCGATCCGGCCCAATGGCGCTGGATCGCGCGCTGGCTGCGTGAATGCGACCTCGAACGCTTTCGCGTCAACAAGCAGCGCATGCAACGCATCGCCTATTACAGCCGCGACTGTCTGCACGAATTCCGTGGCCGTCATCCGTTCGACTACGGCCGCAGCCAGGGTTATCTGCAGTTGTTCCGCAGCGAGTACGACGTCGAACTTGCGCAACCGGCGTTGGCTATCCTGCGCGACGCGGGCATCGTGCATCGGGAAGTCAGCGCGGCACAGTGCGTCGAGATCGAGCCGGGTTTGCGCTGGGCGCGTCAGACACCACTCGCGGGTCTCTACCTCCCCGACGACGAAGCCGGCGATTGCGCCCGCTTTACCCGCGAACTTCGTGCGATCTGCGAGCGCAACGGTGTGCAGTTCCGCTTCGACACACGCGTCGCGGCGCTCGATGTGCAAGGCGGTGCAGTGCGCGGTGTGCGTATCGAGAGTGAACGCGGCCGTGAGACGTTGCAAGCGGATGCGGTGGTAGTGGCGCTGGGCGTCGACAGTGCGGCGTTGCTCGCGCCACTCGGCGTGAAAGTGCCGCTCTACCCGGTCAAAGGCTATTCGGCGACATTGCCCGTCACCGACGAAGAAAAAGCCCCGCATGCGGCCCTGATGGATGAGTCGCTGAAAACGGCGATCACGCGCTTCGGCACCAATCTGCGCGTGGCCGGCACCGCGGAACTCGGCAATCGCCAGACAACCTTACGCGAGCAGGCCTTGCAGACACTGATGAAAGTGCTCAGCGACTGGTTTCCGCACGCCGCCAATCCGACTTCCGCGCACTTCTGGGTGGGCCGCCGTCCTATGACGCCCGATGGCGCGCCGTTACTCGGTCCGTCCGGCGTGGACAATCTCTGGCTGAACGTCGGGCACGGTTCAACGGGTTGGGCAATGTCGATGGGTTCGGGCCGCGTGGTCGCGGATTTGATTACGCAGCACAAGCCGGAGATCGATCTCGACGGACTGACGCTGGCGCGCTATCGGAAATGACCGCGGGCAGACGTTAAAAAGCCGGGTCACCCTTCCAGGTGCCCGGCTTTGTTTTCTACCGCTTTGGTGTACTGCTTATGTACCGCTTTGTCGTCTCCACCTCGTCCTGCAAGTATTAGCTGGTTTCTGCGCCAACAGGCGCAAACCAACCTGAGACGTTAGCGCGGCAGTTCCGAATGACCCATCAGGAACGCGTCGACCGAACGTGCGCACTGACGGCCTTCGCGAATCGCCCACACCACCAGCGACTGACCACGACGCATATCGCCCGCGGTGAAGACCTTGTCCACCGACGTGTAATACGCCTTGTCGCCTTCGGTCGCAGCACGCACGTTGCCGCGGTTGTCCTTATCGACGCCGAACGCTTCGAGCACCGGCGACACCGGTTGCGTGAAGCCCATCGCGAGCAGCACCAGATCGGCCTTCATTTCGAATTCCGAGTTCGGCACTTCCTGCATCTTTCCGTCCTTCCATTCGACGCGTGCGGCGATCAGCTTCTCGACCTTGCCGTTCTTGCCTTCGAGGCGCTTGGTCGCAACCGCCCAATCACGCGAGCAACCTTCGTCATGCGACGACGACGTGCGCAGCTTGATCGGCCAGTACGGCCACACGAGCGGCTTGTTCTCTTCTTCCGGCGGTTGCGGCAGCAGTTCGAATTGCGTGACGCTCTTCGCGCCATGACGGTTCGACGTACCGACGCAGTCCGAACCCGTATCGCCGCCACCGATCACGACCACGTGCTTGCCCTTGGCGAGCAGCTGGTTCGCGACCTTGTCGCCGGCGTTGACCTTGTTCTGCTGCGGCAGGAATTCCATCGCGTAGTGGATGCCTTCCAGCTCACGGCCCGGCACCGGCAGATCACGCGGCGTTTCCGAACCACCGGCGATCACCACCGCGTCGAACTGTTCTTTCAGCTCGGCCGGCGTGATCGTTTCCTTCGCTGTATTGCCGATGTGTGCCGGCAGCGAATCCGCACGGCCGATGAACACGTTAGCGCGGAACGTGACGCCTTCGGCTTCCATCTGGCGCATGCGGCGATCGATCAGCCACTTTTCCAGCTTGAAGTCAGGAATGCCGTAACGCAGCAAGCCGCCGATACGGTCATTCTTTTCGAACACGGTTACATCGTGCCCCGCACGCCCGAGTTGCTGCGCGACGGCCAAACCGGCGGGGCCAGAACCGACCACCGCGACCTTCTTGCCGGTCTTGTGCTTCGGCGGCAGCGGCGCAACCCAACCTTCGGTCCACGCTTTGTCGATGATCGCGTGTTCGATCGATTTGATGCCGACCGCGTCGTCGTTGATGCCGAGCGTGCACGCCGCTTCGCACGGCGCCGGGCAGATGCGGCCCGTGAACTCGGGGAAGTTGTTCGTCGAGTGCAGCACTTCAATCGCAGTCTTCCAGTCCTGGTGGAACACCAGGTCGTTGAAGTCCGGGATGATGTTGTTCACCGGGCAGCCGTTGTTGCAGAACGGAATACCGCAGTCCATGCAACGCGCGCCCTGGATCTTCGCTTCGTCGTCGGTCAGTGCCGCAACGAATTCCTTGTAATGCTTCACACGCGTGAGCGGAGCTTCGTACGCCTCGTGGCGGCGCTCGAACTCGAGAAAACCGGTTGCCTTGCCCATGTGGTTCTCTTCTCTATCTGTATCAGGTGAGGTGATCTACACCCGCCGCACGTCGAATAATCGAGAGGCGGCGGGTACGGCTAAATGTGACGTCTTCTGCGCTGATGATCAGCAAAGTTGCTTGCGACAAGTCAGGCTGCGAGCACTTCCTTGTTCGCCTTCTTCGCTGCCATCTCGCCCAGCGCGCGCTTGTATTCGGTCGGGAACACCTTCACGAATTGACGGCGCGACGCATCCCAGTTTTCGAGCAGCGCCTTTGCACGCGGCGAACCCGTGAACTGGAAGTGACGTTCGATGAGACCCTTGAGCAGCGCTTCGTCGGTTGCGCCGCTGTGCCACAAGCCCTTGTCGACCGTGCGTTCCTGTTCGGCCTGTTGCAGGACCGGATCGAGCGCGACCATCGACTTGTTGCACTTGCCGGCAAACGTGCTGTCCGGGTCGTACACGTAAGCGATACCGCCCGACATGCCCGCCGCGAAGTTACGACCCGTTTCGCCGAGCACGACAACCGTGCCGCCCGTCATGTATTCGCAACCGTGGTCGCCGGTACCTTCGACAACCGCCGTCGCACCGGAGTTACGCACGCAGAAACGCTCGCCGGCGACGCCGCGGAAGAACGCTTCGCCTTCGATCGCGCCATACATCACCGTGTTGCCACAGATAATGTTTTCTTCCGACTTGCCACGGAAATCGTTGGTCGGACGAATGATGATGCGCCCACCCGAGAGACCCTTGCCGACGTAGTCGTTACCGTCGCCGACCAGATCCAGCGTGACGCCTCTCGCGAGGAACGCGCCGAAGCTCTGGCCCGCGGTGCCCTTCAACTGGATGTGAATCGTGTCGTCAGGCAGGCCGTCGTGGCCGTACTTCTTCGCGATCGTGCCGGACAGCATCGCACCGACCGTGCGGTTCACGTTGCGCACCGGCTGGATGAACGAGACGTGCTCGCCCTTCTCGATCGCGGCCTTCGACTTCTCGATCAGCACGTGATCCAGCGCCTTCTCGAGACCGTGGTCCTGCACGTCGACGTGCTTGCGTGCGACTTCAGCCGAAACCTGCGGCTGATAGAACACACGCGAGAAGTCGAGACCCTTCGCCTTCCAATGTTCGACGCCCTTCTTCATGTCGAGCAGTTCGGCGTGGCCGATCAGATCTTCGAACTTGCGGATGCCCAGTTGCGCCATGATTTCGCGCGCTTCTTCCGCAACGAAGAAGAAGAAGTTGACGACGTGTTCCGGCTGGCCCTGGAACTTCGCACGCAGCACCGGATCTTGCGTCGCGACGCCGACCGGGCAGGTGTTCAGGTGGCACTTGCGCATCATGATGCAGCCTTCGACGACAAGCGGCGCCGTCGCGAAGCCGAACTCGTCCGCACCCAGCAGCGCGCCGATCACGACGTCGCGGCCGGTTTTCATCTGACCGTCGGCCTGCACCCGGATGCGCCCGCGCAGCTGGTTCAGCACCAGCGTTTGCTGCGTTTCAGCGAGACCCAGTTCCCACGGCGTGCCGGCATGCTTCACCGACGACAGCGGCGATGCACCCGTGCCGCCGTCATGGCCGGCGATCACGACGTGATCGGCCTTCGCCTTGGCGACACCGGCAGCAACCGTACCGACGCCCGATTCCGACACCAGCTTCACCGAAATGCTCGCCGCCGAGTTGGCGTTCTTCAGATCGTGAATAAGTTGCGCCAGATCTTCAATCGAGTAGATGTCATGGTGCGGCGGCGGCGAAATCAGGCCGACGCCCGGCACCGAGTAACGCAGCTTGCCGATGTATTCCGACACCTTGTGGCCCGGCAACTGACCGCCTTCGCCCGGCTTTGCGCCTTGCGCCATCTTGATCTGGATCTGATCGGCCGACGCGAGATATTCCGCCGTCACGCCGAAACGGCCCGATGCCACCTGCTTGATCTTCGAGCGCAGCGAATCGCCGTCCTTCAGCGGAATGTCGACAACGACCTCGTCACCGATCAGCGACTTCATCGTGTCGCCGTTCTTGATTGGAATGCCGCGCAGTTCGTTGCGATAACGGTTCACGTCCTCGCCGCCTTCGCCGGTGTTCGACTTGCCGCCAATGCGGTTCATCGCGACAGCCAGCGTGGCGTGGGCTTCGGTCGAGATCGAGCCCAGCGACATGGCGCCGGTCGCGAAACGCTTGACGATATCTTTCGCCGATTCGACCTCGTCGAGCGCGATCGCCCTGGTCGGATCGAACTTGAATTCGAACAGGCCACGGAACGTCATGTGGCGCTTGGTCTGATCGTTGATCAGATGCGCGTATTCCTTGTACGTCTGATACGAGTTGCTGCGCGCCGAGTGCTGCAGCTTGGCGATCGCATCCGGCGTCCACATGTGTTCTTCGCCGCGCACGCGATAGGCGTACTCGCCGCCCGCGTCGAGCATGTTCGCGAGCACCGGGTTGTCGCCGAATGCGTCGCGATGCAGACGGATCGCTTCTTCCGCAACGTCGAACAGGCCGATACCGCCGACCTTCGACGAGGTGCCCTTGAAGTACTTCGACACCAGATCTTCAGCCAGACCGACTGCTTCGAAAATTTGCGCGCCGGTGTACGACATGTAGGTCGAAATGCCCATCTTCGACATGACCTTCTGCAGGCCCTTGCCGACTGCCTTGGTGAAGTTGTAGACCGCCTTTTCCGGCGACAGGTCACCCTTCAGGCCCGCAGCGAGCTGGCTGAGCGTTTCCATTGCGAGGTACGGGTGCACGGCTTCCGCGCCGTAGCCCGCGAGCAACGCGAAGTGGTGCGTTTCACGCGCCGAGCCAGTTTCCACAACCAGGCCCGCGCTCGTGCGCAGACCATGCTGAACGAGGTGCGTGTGGATCGCGGCGGTAGCCAGCAATGCCGGGATCGCGACATTGTCGCGGTCGGTCTTGCGGTCCGACACGATCAGCATGTTGTAGCCGGACTTGACCGCATCCACGGCTTCCGCGCACAGCGAAGCCAGACGCGCCTCGATACCTTCCTTGCCCCACGCCACCGGATAGCAGATGTTCAGTTCGTACGAGCTGAACTTGCCGCCCGTGTACTGATCGATCTCGCGGATCTTTGCGATGTCCTTGAAGTCGAGCACCGGCTGCGACACTTCGAGACGCATCGGCGGGTTGATGTTGTTCGTGTCCAGCAGGTTCGGCTTCGGACCGACGAACGACACCAGCGACATCACCATGTTTTCACGGATAGGGTCGATCGGTGGGTTCGTGACTTGCGCGAACAGCTGCTTGAAGTAGTGATAGAGCGTCTTGTTCTTGTTGGACATGACCGCCAGCGGCGAGTCGTTGCCCATCGAACCGACGGCTTCTTCGCCGGCTTGCGCCATCGGCGCCATCAGGAACTTGAGGTCTTCCTGCGTGTAGCCGAACGCCTGCTGACGATCCAGCAAGGCAGCGGGTTCGCGGCGTTCCGTCGCGACGTCTTCGGCCTTAGGCTCGATTTCGTCGAGCTTGATCCGGACCGCGTCGATCCAGCTCTTGTATGGCTTGGCGTTGGCAAGGTTGTCCTTCAGTTCCTTGTCGTCGATGATGCGGCCGTGCTCCATGTCGATCAGGAACATCTTGCCCGGCTGCAGACGCCACTTCTTGACGATCTTCGACTCGGGAATCACCAACGTGCCCGCTTCCGACGCCATGATGACGAGGTCGTCGTCGGTAATGATGTAGCGTGCCGGACGCAGGCCGTTACGGTCGAGCGTGGCGCCGATCTGACGGCCGTCGGTGAAGGCGATGGCAGCGGGGCCGTCCCACGGCTCCATCATCGCGGCGTGGTACTCGTAGAACGCGCGGCGGTTGTCGTCCATCAGGGTGTGCTGTTCCCAGGCTTCCGGGATCATCATCATCATTGCATGGACGAGCGGGTAGCCAGCCATCACCAGCAGTTCGAGACAGTTGTCGAACGAGGCAGTGTCGGATTGGCCCGGGTAGATCAGCGGCCACAGCTTCGGCAGGTCGTCGCCGAGTACGTGCGAGGCGATCGCGCCGGTACGGGCGTTCAGCCAGTTGACGTTGCCCTTCACCGTGTTGATTTCACCGTTGTGGGCAATCATGCGGTACGGGTGAGCCAGTTCCCACGCCGGGAACGTGTTGGTCGAGAAGCGTTGGTGCACCAACGCCAGCGCCGACACCGTGCGCTCGTCCTGCAGGTCGCGGTAATACACGCCGACCTGGCCTGCCAGCAGCAGACCCTTATAGACGACCGTGCGCGCCGACATGGACGGCACGAAGTATTCCTTGCCGTGCTGGAGCTTGAGCGCCTGGATACGGTGGCTCGCGGTCTTGCGGATCACATACAGCTTCCGCTCGAGCGCGTCGGTCACCATGATGTCCTTGCCACGGCCGATAAAGATCTGGCGGATCAGCGGCTCGCTCGCCTTGACGGTGGGCGAAATCGGCATGGTGTGGTCGACCGGCACGTCGCGCCAGCCCAGCACGACCTGGCCTTCGGCCTTTACCGTGCGTTCCAGTTCCTGTTCGCATGCGAGACGCGATGCGTGTTCTTTCGGCAGGAAGACCATGCCGACGCCGTACTCGCCGTTCGGGGGCAGCACCACGCCCTGCCTGGCCATTTCCTCACGATAGAAACCGTCCGGGATCTGGATCAGGATGCCCGCGCCGTCGCCCATCAGCGGATCGGCGCCGACGGCGCCCCGGTGGTCGAGGTTTTCGAGAATCTTCAGGCCTTGCTCGATGATCTCGTGGCTTTTCTTGCCCTTGATATGGGCAACGAAACCGACGCCGCAGGCGTCATGTTCGTTTTGCGGGTCGTACAGACCCTGCGCGGCGGGAACCGGGTGAGTCGGTTGCTGGTGGTCGTTCATGGGGACACCGTCTGTGAGGGGCCGGACAGGCCGTTAAACCGTTTTTCTATTGCCGCAGCTCGCACCGCAACCGCGTCGGCGACTCAGCACGCTTGATGCTACGCGTATCAAAATCCGCCGGAATTCGGAATATACGCGACGAATCAATGGAATAGCAAATAAAACGTGATGATCGATCCCTAATTATCAAGTTGGTGCATTGCGGGAGTTTTTTATTGGTGTCATATCATAAAGGTGCAAAAGAAAACGGCATACGAAGATGCCGTTCCGGGTGCGGCCCTTTGATGTGAAACGCTTTATTGCGTCTGCGGCGTTTCGCGTACCTTGCGCGGCCGCCCACGCGGCAACGGAGAAACGCGCCGGTTGGCGGCACGCGCCGCCCATTCGCGGTAGGTATCGCTGCCCAGAACCCAGCCTTTCAGGGTGGCCTGCTGAAGCTGACTGGCTTCGCGTTCGTCGAGCGGCTGCTCGCACAGTTCACGGTAAGCGCGCTGCCGTTCGAATGGCGTATTGCCGAGCGACCAGTACAACGGATGGTCGGTAATCAGGCTGTCGAGCGTCAGGCCGATGTGATGGCGATAACTCGACCAGCGGTAGTCCTCCGGCGCGCTCACCAGCCCGGCGCGCACCGGCGACATCTCGACAACGCGGCTCGCCAGCAGGAAATACCGCTCGCCTTCGATTACCGTGGCACGGTAGCGACCCTCCCACAGTGTGCCGCGGCGCGCATAACGCCGGTTGAAGTGCGCAACGTAGCGGCGCCCCACTGCCTGCATGGCCTTCGGCAGGCTCGACTCCTCAGTGGGCGTGACGAGCAGTTGGACCGAGCCCGGCATCAACGCATACGCGTGGATGGACAAGTGATGGTCGCGTGAAGCCGCTTTCAAACAGTCGATGAAAAGCTCGTAGTCCTGGTCGTCGACAAATGCGGGCTGCTGATCGAGTCCACGGAGGATGACGTGCTGCGGCTGGTCAGGGACATAGAGACGTGCAAGCCGTGCCATGCTGGAGTATCCAATAGTCGCGTTGGTACATACCCGAAGGTCCGAAGAACCGTGCGCGCCCGGGGTTCGGCGCAGCACGGCTAAGCCAGAAACCGCGCGGAGCCTAGGGAGAAAGCTCTAACCGCCGCGTATGGTTTGTTTCAAACGTTGTAGTCATAATGAGCGGGCCTTTTCTGGAGGAGCACATATGAAATTAAAACAGGCCGTAACGGGGATCGCGGCGCTAGCCTGCATGAGCACAGCAGCGCACGCGCAATCGGCCGGCAGCTTTTACGTCACGACAGGCTGGTTCCATCTTGCGCCTCAATCGAGCAGCGACCCGTTGAGAGTGACAAGCATAGGCGGCAGCCCGACCAACATCACCGAACCCAACACCGGCGCATCACTGAGTTCGGCCGATACTATCGGCCTGACCGCCGGCTACTTCATCACCGATCACATCGCCACCGAATTCGTGATCGGCTATCCGCCTTCGTTCGACCTGAACGGCACGGGTAGCCTCGAACAATTCGGCAAGCTCGGTCAGGCAAAACAGTGGAGCCCGACTCTGCTGTTCAAGTACTACTTCAACGCTCCGACCGCCACGTTCCGCCCGTATCTCGGCGTTGGTGTGAGCCGCATCTGGTTCTCCGACGAAAGGATCACCAACAGCGCATTCGAAGCAAACGTCCTGCATGGTCCGACCAGTGTCACTACGGATAGTTCGTGGGAGCCGGTGTTTAATGCGGGTTTCACCTATGCGTTCAACCAGCATTGGTTCGCGGGCGTCTCGATTTCGTACCTGCCGCTCAGCACAACCGCCAAGCTGAACACCGCTGCAAGCACGCCGGTCGGAACGCTGAATGTGCAATCGCAAACCAAGATCAAGCTGAACCCGATCGTTACCTACGTCAACATCGGTTACCGTTTCTAACGCTTCACGAAATTGGGGCCGTTAAGTTAGGGTAGTCGAATTTTCGTGGCTTGGACAACGCTGTCATATATCAAATGGCGGCGTTTTTTATTTTGGGCTCGCTTCGAGAGACGGTTCGCGACGTGCGGAAGTCAGTCACGCAGCGGGCAGGCGGGGGTGTTTGTAAATTTGACCCGCTATCGGGTCGGCCCGTGCAATATCTGCTGAGGAATGTGCATCGGCGCCACGGTGCATAGGGGCTGCCGGTTTGGCACCGAAGTTGCGTCCTCAAGGTGTTTCCCGCGTGGCAACGTGTCTGTGTGACAGCGTGGGATCTTTTCACCCTCATCGACGGAGCGACCATGACAGCACTTCCGAACACACGAGACGCCCTCGGCGAATCCTGGACGACCACCAGCCGCCGTGCGCGGCGTATCGCTCGCCATAGCCGCCATGCGGCCGAAGATATCGCTGGTGAACTGCGCCACCTGATGTCGGAGCTGGAGTCCACCCTGGCAGACGGGACCCAGGCAGACGCCGTGGCGCTGCGCGGCAAATTGCGCAAGCAGCTCGATACCGCGCGCGCCCGTTTGAACGACACCCGCGAAGCCATGCGGGAACGCGCAGAGGTGGCAATTTCCGATGCCGACGACTATGTGCACGAAAACCCTTGGCAAACGATAGCGATCGTCGGCGGCGTTGCGCTGATCGCGGGCGCGCTGTTCGCGTCGCGGCTGCGCTAGGCGGATTGTGCTGAGCCGGCTGCACTGAACGGCGAGACGGGGCGCCGCGCCGGCCGCTTTGATTGCGGAAATGGAATTGCGCCGGCATTGGATTTCAGTGCCGGCGTCTGCTAGCGCGCGGTCCTGCATCAACGTTCGCCCGCGGCTGTCGATGCTCACCCAGCCTTGCCCCCACGCGGGCGCCGGTTTGCGCCGCGCTTATCGAGCAACAACACCCGCTGGCGCCAATTGGGTCAGTTGTCGTCGATCACGAACAGCCGCTGATACTCCTTCACCGCATATCGATCCGTCATACCCGCGATGTAGTGGGCAATCAGGCGCGGTTGCAACGATGCGTCCGTGGACTGATAGCTGGGTGGCAATAGCCGCGAATCTTCCGTGAACGCGTCGAACAGGCCGGCCACCACGCGGCGCGCCTTGTTAGCCATACGCATGACGCGATAGTGGCGGTACAGGTTCTTGAATAGAAAACGCTTGAGCGCCGCTGCCTGCGCGGCGATCGCTTCGCTATGCGCGACCAGCGGTGGCGCGGCACGCACCGCGTTCACCGAGTCTGGCGCGTGCCGGGCAAGATTGAGCGCGGTCGTATCGATCAGGTCGACGATCAGCGTATTGATAATGCGGCGCACGGTCTCGTGAATCAGCCGGCGCCCTTCGATCTCCGGGAAATCGCCACGTGCCGCCGCGTAGTGCGTCTGCCATAGCTCCACTTCAGCAAGCTGCGCCACGGTGAGCAAGCCCGAGCGCAAACCGTCGTCGACATCGTGATTGTTGTACGCGATCTCATCGGCGACATTGGCGATCTGCGCCTCAAGGGAAGGCTGCCGCCCATCCAGAAAACGCTCGCCGAGCGCGCCGAGGCGCCGCGCATTCTCGCGCGAGCAGTGCTTAAGAATGCCTTCCCGCGTTTCGAAGCAGAGGTTCAGGCCATTGAACGCGCCGTAGTGCTCTTCCAGATCGTCGACCACCGCGAGGCTTTGCAGGTTGTGCTCGAAGCCGCCATGTTCGCGCATACATTCGTTCAGCGCATCCTGGCCCGCATGGCCGAAAGGCGTATGGCCGAGATCGTGCGCAAGCGAAATGGCTTCGACGAGATCTTCGTTGACCCGCAGATTGCGAGCGACGGACCGGGCAATCTGCGCGACTTCCAGGCTATGGGTGAGTCGCGTGCGAAACAGATCGCCCTCGTGATTCACGAATACCTGCGTTTTGTATTCAAGTCGGCGGAACGCCGTCGAGTGGACAATGCGATCACGATCGCGCTGGAATTCCGTGCGCGCGCTGGGCGTGGCTTCGGGATAGCGACGGCCGCGCGATTGGGAGGAATGTGCTGCATACGGCGCGAGATGCGCTTCGAGTGCGTCCTGCGACGGCACGCCGCTCACGGGCGTGCCTGCCGGGTCATGCTTTACATCGTCGCTGCGCCTGTCAGTCACCGGATTCTCCGAAACATGGGCGGCGCCTCATGACGCTGGTGCACAGAGCTTTGCTGCAGTGCCTTGCCGTTTCTAAACGGCAGCGGCCAGCGTGGCGTGCACCTCGGCGTCGGGCGCCTGGGTGATCAGCGTCTCACCGAAACGCTTCAGCAGAATGAATTTGATCGCGCCGGCTTCCGCCTTCTTGTCGACCCGCATCAGTTCGACATAACGCGAATCGCCAAGCGCGGGCGCCCGGGTGGGCAGATGCGCGGCAACGATCACGTCGACGAGGCGCTTGCGGGCCGCTTCGTCGAGGTAGCCCATGCGCACGGACAGGTCCGCCGCCATCACCATCCCGCAGCCAACCGCCTCGCCGTGCAACCACTCACCGTAGCCGAGTCCGGCTTCGATCGCATGGCCGAAGGTATGGCCAAAATTGAGGATCGCGCGCAGCCCGCCTTCGCGCTCGTCTTGCGCCACGACCGACGCTTTGATCTCGCACGAGCGCTTGACCGCCTCGGCCAACACGTCCGGCTCGCAGCGATTGAGCGCCTCGATATTTGCTTCGATCCAGCCGAAGAAACCGGCATCGGCAATCGCGCCGGTCTTGATTACTTCAGCGACGCCCGCGGCCAGTTCACGCGCCGGCAGCGAGCGCAACGCGCCGATGTCGGCGATCACGGCCTGCGGCTGGTAGAACGCGCCGATCATGTTCTTGCCGAGCGGATGGTTGATGCCCGTCTTGCCGCCCACCGACGAATCGACCTGCGACAGCAAGGTGGTCGGCACCTGGATGAACGGCACGCCGCGCATGTAGCAGGCCGCGGCAAACCCCGTCATGTCGCCAATCACGCCGCCGCCCAAGGCGATCAGCGTGGTCTTGCGATCGGCGCGCGAGCCCAGCAGCGCGTCGAAAATCAGATTCAGCGTTTCGAGATTCTTGTACGCTTCACCGTCCGGCAGAACAACCGTGGAGACCTGTTTGCCGAGCGGCGCGAGTGCCGCGCGCAGCTGGTCGCCGTAGAGCGGATCGACCGTGGTGTTCGTGACGATCATGACCGAGCTGCCTGCGATATGCGGCGCGAACAACGCGGTCTGGCCGATCAGATCGGCACCGATATGGATGGGGTAGGCGCGCTCGCCCAGTTCGACATTGACGGTAATCATATGGTCCATTATGAAGCAGGATGTTTGGCGACGCCGGCCATCTCGAGCTGCATCAGAACCATATTGACGAGTCCGTTGACCGAAGGCCGGCCAGTTTCGATCACAAAGTGCGCGCATTCCCGGTATAGCGGATCGCGTACTTCGTAGAGCGCCTCGAGGCGCGCTTTGGGGTCTTCAGTCTGCAAAAGCGGGCGGTTCTTGTCGCGCCGGGTGCGCAGCCACAGATCATGGGGATTGGCGCGTAAATAGATCACCACGCCCCGATTTTGCAGCGCTTCGCGGTTTTCCGGCCGCAACACCGCGCCGCCGCCCGTGGCCAGCACGATATTGTCGCGTCCGGTCAGGTCGGAAATCACGTGCGCCTCGCGATCGCGAAAGCCCGCTTCGCCTTCCAGCTCGAAGATCACCGGGATGCGCGCGCCCGTGCGCACCTCGATTTCGTGATCGGAATCGAAGAACGGGCGATCGAGACGGCGCGCAATGGCCCGGCCCACGGTGGTTTTGCCTGCCCCCATGAGCCCTACAAAAAATACATTGGCGTGTGCGTCCCGCGCTTGCAACGGTGTCCTCTGGCTAATCCGGTATGGTTCGTGCCGCAGCTTACTGGCAAAGCGGCTGCCTTGTCGAGCCTGCAGGCCGCCGCTGGGCAGCGGCGGCAGCGTGCCCCTAATTTGTCTGAACGACGCGCGGCGTGATGAAAACTGCCAGTTCACTGCGCTGGTCCCGATGGGCCCGATGGCGAAAAAGCGCGCCTAAAACCGGTATTTTGCCCAGGACCGGCACCCGCGTCACATCGTCCCGGTCGTCGGTCGCGTAAATTCCGCCGATCGACACCGTACCACCATCCTCGACTTCGACGCGCGTTTGCACGTGTTTAGTGTTGATTGCGGGCCCGGCGTCGGTCTGCTCGCCGACGCTGTCTTTGGCGACGTCGAGGTCCAGCACCACGCGGCCGTCCGGCATGATTTGCGGCTCGACCTCCAGTTTGAGCGTGGCGCGGCGAAACTGCACGCCTGACACGCCCTGCCCGACTTTCGCCTGATAGGGCAGCTCGGTGCCCTGCTCGACGACCGCTTTCATCCGGTCCGCCGTCACAACCCGGGGGCTTGAGACGATTTCACCGCGCCCTTCGGCCTCCAGCGCGCTCAGTTCGATGTTCAGGAGCCGCGTCGCCCCGGCTGCGAACAAGGTCAGGCCGGCAGTGGCGGCGTCGAAACCGGAAATCGGCCGCGCCGACAGATCGTACACCGCGCCGTCCTTGCCACCCGTCAAGCCACGGGCAGTGCCGTCAGCGTTGGCGGCCGCCATGGAAAGCCGCATGCCGAGATTGCGCGAAAACCCATGCTCGCCCTCGACGATACGCGCTTCGATCAATACCTGACGGGTCGGCCGGTCGACGGAGGCAAGCAACGCCGTAATTTGCGCGAGGCGTCCTTCGAGATCTGTGACAAACAGCAGGTTGGTGCGCGGGTCGGCAGTCGCAGCGCCGCGTTTGGATAGCACGCGCTGGTTTCCGGCGCCGGTCAGCAGGCGCCGCACATCCTCGGCGCGCGCGTAGTGCAGCTCGAACGTGCGGCTCGCGAGCGGCTCAAGATCGGCCGCCCGGGCGTGCGCTTCGAAACGCTGCCGCTCACGCGTAGCCAGATCCGCAATCGGCGCGACCCAGATCACGTTGCCGTGACGCTCCATCGCCAGCCCGTTGACGTCGAGCAGGGTATCGAATGCGGTACGCCACGGCACCTTGTCGAGTCGCAGTGACACGGCGCCGCGTACTCTCTCGCTTGCGACGATGTTCAGTCCAGTGAACTGGGCGAACGCGTTGAGCACTGCGCCGAGTTCGGCGCGCTGGAAATTAAGCGAGATCGGTTTGTCGGCGGCGGCGAGTTTGGCGTCTGCAGGCGTTTTCGGCGCGTCGCTCAGGCGCGCAAGCGGAGGCAGCGGCACCGGCGGCCCTTCGAGCGCAGAAGTTCCGGTGACGTCATCGCGCGCGGAGGCTGCCGATTGCCTCCGTAGCGGCACTGAACCGTCTGCGTCGCCAGCCAGGTCGTCGGAGCGTCCGATGCCGGCGGTTGCCGCCGCTCTCGACATGCCGGGCTCGTCGGCGGAATCGTCGTGGAATGGGTTGGGTAATTCGGCAGCGATGCCACGCGGCAGCGGCGGCACATCGTGTCGAGCATCAAGCGGCGCAATGGCGTCGTCGAGCGGCATATATGCGGGCAGCGGCGGCAGCGGTGCGGTCGAAGCACGCACGATACCGGCGCTTATCACCATGCCAGCGACGAGGCCGCGTATCAGGCTATGAAGCCTCCTGTGACGCGTACCGCGGACCGGACTGTGAAGCGGGCCTCCACGCACGCATCCAAACAGACCACGGCACACACCAAGACCAAAACACACACGAACGCCGACGCGCGACGCAGCAAGACCGAACGGCTTCATCAGCCTCATCAGGGCGCCTCCGTCAGTGCCAGCGTGCGAGTCGCGCCGCCGTTGGCCAGCGTGATGCTGAGTGCGTCGAGCCGCGTAACGCGCTCGATACCGAGTTGCTGCCCCGACACGACAGTGGTCGCGCCATCTGGCGTATCGAGCAAAGCCAGCCCGCGTGTGCGATCGTGCAGCAAACCGACCAGCCGCAGTTGCGAAGCGTCGGGCTGCTGCTCGCCGGACGCGAGTATCTGCGGAAGCGAGAATGGGTCGAAGAACACGATGTCTTCTTCGTCGTCCGAGTCGAGACTATCGTCGGCAAACGCATCCGCAGTAGCAGTTGAAGGCACCGGCCTCAGCGCGCTGAATACATGCAGCGTTGCCCTCACCGCTAACGAAGCGGCATCGCGGTTCACCATCACGTCGACGGGAACGATTAGCACCGGCAGATCCGACAGGCCGCGCAGGAATGCCATCAGGTGTACGAAATCGGTGTACGCAGTGAGCCGTATAGGACGCAGGCCTTCGGCGCCCGAACCGCTCGCGGCGCCCGGCTCTACGGAAAGCAAGGAGACGTTATTCTGAGCCGCGAGTTCGGACACGATGCGCACATCGTCCGCAGAGGTCCATGACGCTGACAACCGCGCGCCCGGCGTAGCGGCAACTTGCCGGCGCAGCGTGGGCAATTGCGCCAGCGCACGGCGCGCATCCGCGAGATGCTGCGTGGCCGCCTCCAATGCCGTACGGCTTGCCTCGACCCCACCGAGATCGGCCACAACCCAGCCGTGCGCGCCCAGTCCGAATACCACCGCAGCGATCAGCACGGCGACCACCCAACGGCGCCGACGACTCCAGGCCGCGAAGGGTAAGCGCGCACGCTTTATCCACTGGGAAAAAGAAGGCCGCGTGTTTGTCGCGCCGCCGAACTCGACAAAAGTCGTACTCATTTCGCACCTCCTGATTGTTCAGACTTCATGGGACGCTGCGCCGCAAAGCCAGGCGTATGGGCCGCTTTCTGCGGCGGCGGGTCCCAGCGCAGGTGTGCTCCAAATTCGATAGGGCCGGTAACGCCGGCCGCCGCAACGGCATTGCTGCGCGGTGTCGAGCGACGCAGATCGCTCACCTCCGCGCCCGTCACGCCGTGGATCGCGCTCAGGCGTTTGAGCCACTCGGCCGACGCGATATGTCCGCGCGAGGTCGCGAGCAACTCTGTCTCATGCTCGCGCTGGCGCAATTGCTGCAACACCACGCCATCACCGGGTTCAAAACTCAACGCATCCAGCAGATCGCGCAAATGCGTAAGCGGTCCGGACAAGGTCATCGCACGCGCCGCGCCTTTGCGTTGTTCGTCTTGCGTCCGCAGTAATCTGGCGTGCTCCGCGAGCGGCATGGCCAGTTGCGTGAGCGATTGTTCGATCGATGCACGCCGCGAATCGATCTGTGCCTTTTCGAATGCCTGCCACCCAACTATCGCGAGCACAGCCGCAAAACCGGTGAGCGCGGCGGCAACCCATTCAAACAAGCGCCGCCCGCGCGCGAGCCGCGCATTGCGTTGCCTGTACGGCAGCAGATTGAAGCCGCCGAGCCACGGCAGTGCGAGGCCCGTGCCACGCGTAGACGCTCGCGTGTTCGGGGCCGCCGCATCCAGACAGGAACGCAGGCCGCGCATCATTCGAGCACCCCGCGCAGCGCAAGTCCGAATGCGACTGCGGCGGCAGGCTCGTGCAGCAACGGATCGTGCAATTGACGCGCGAGCCCGCCAAGCGCCGCACATTCGAACGGCAGCACAGTGCAGCCCAATACGTCAGCTATATCCGCAATCGAGAAACCCACGCCGTCGAGCAAATCGACCTCGCCGCTCAACAACGCGCAATCGAGTACGGGGCCGTGGACGAGATCGCGCAACGCGTCGGCGAGATCGGTGTGCTCGGGCGCCGGGTAGCGCATTTCACCGGCTAGGCAATCGTCGACGAGGCGCCAGCCGTACACGCCGTCCGCGCCGATCCACAGCGCGACATAGGGCTCGTGCGGATCGAGTTCGTGGCTCGCCGCGTAACGCATTGCGCGCAAAGCCGCATGCGGCTCGCCATCAACCACGGTGAGCGAGATACCGGCGGTCGCTGCGCATTCGATACGCGCTTCGAGATGCTGGCGTGCTGTTGCGGCGATCGTCACCGAACGAATCGGCGAACGCGTTTCGTCGACGAACCAGTCGACAGCCAATGCATGTCGCTCGAGACCTGCTATGCGCTCGACTTCGCTCATCACCGCTGGCTCGAGTTCGGCGAGTTCATGACCACCGTCGTCCCCGCAACCGCTCAGCGCGGCGAGTTGTGTAAATGGCACGGTGGTTGTCAACGTGGCCGAGGCGGGCAGCGCCATCGCGCATCGCAACGCCTGCGTCGCACACGCGTGCGGCAGATCGGCGAATGCGTCGCGCAACGCGCGCGCCACCGCATGCCGGTCGGCGATCTCCGTGCCTGCCATCGCACCGGCGCCAAGCGGCACAGTGCACGCGTATTCGATATGTAGCGCACGTGTGCGCGAATGCTGACTCACCACGACCAGACGCACTGCCTGCGAACTCACATCGATTCCCGCAGCAAAACGCTGCGCCCCGAGTTGCACACCTTGAAGCCACGAATTTTTGAACGTCATCACGCCCTCCCTCAGACTCACGCGGCGAACCATTCGAACGCGAGTAACGAGGAAGAATTGTGCGTAGCCACGCCGTCGCGCGACACTCAGCCGAATGGCTAACGTTGCGCGACGTGCGCCCCGCACGCCATCAAAGCGTCTACAGTGAAGTCATTCCTGCGCGGCGCGCCGACTTGTCAAGAACTGCCAGTAAGCATGCCGAAAGCTGAAAAGCGAGGCGGCTATAATCACGGGACTGTTTTTTGGTGCCCATATGCAATCCACGTCTCCTACGTCCCCGCCGCCTGCGCCGCAGAAGCGCAAGCGCCCCTTGTGGCTCAAGCTCATCATCGGCTTTGTGGGTCTTATCGTCGCGGGCATCCTGTGCGTGCTGCTGGTGCTCGGTTATGCGCTGGTGGTAGCAACGCCGAACCTGCCGTCGCTCGATGCGCTGACCGACTACCGGCCGAAGGTGCCATTGCGCATTTATACGGCCGACCACGTGTTGATCGGCGAATTCGGTGAAGAGCGGCGTGACATCGTCCATATCCAGGACGTGCCTGACAGCCTGAAGAAAGCCGTGCTGGCGATCGAAGACGCGCGCTTCTACGATCACGGCGGTGTCGACCTGACAGGCATTGCGCGCGCCGGCTTCGTCGCACTGACCAATGGTCACGCCACGCAAGGCGCCAGCACGATCACCATGCAGGTGGCGCGCAATTTCTTCCTTTCGAGTGAGAAGACCTACACGCGTAAGATTTACGAGATGCTGCTCGCGTACAAGATCGAGTCGAAGCTGACGAAAGATCAGATTCTCGAGGTGTACATGAATCAGATCTATCTCGGTCAGCGCGCATATGGCTTCGCAAGCGCGGCGCGGGTGTACTTCGGGAAAGATCTGAAGGATTTGACTCTGGCGGAATCGGCCATGCTGGCGGGCCTGCCAAAGGCACCGTCCGCGTATAACCCGGTGGTCAATCCAAAACGCGCGAAGATCCGTCAGGAATACATCCTGCAGCGCATGTACGAATTGCACTACATCACTCAGGAACAATACGAGGAAGCAAGCAAGCAGCCACTGGTCGTCAAGGGCGCGGGCAAGGAGTTCAGCGTGCACGCGGAATACGTCGCGGAAATGGTGCGGCAGATGATGTACGCGCAGTATCGCGAAGAGGCGTACACGCGCGGCCTGAATGTCGTGACCACTATCGACTCGGCCGATCAGGATGTCGCTTACCGGGCTCTGCGCAAGGGTCTGATGGACTACGAACGGCGCCACGGCTATCGCGGCCCGGAAGCGTTCATCGATTTGCCTTCCGATGCGGACGACCGCGAACAGGACATCGACGACGCGCTGCTCGAGCACCCCGACAACGGCGAACTCATCGCCGCGGTGGTGACGGCGGCGAGCCCGAAGCAGGTGCAAGCCACCTTCATCGACGGCAACGTCGCGACCATTCAGGGCGACGGCCTGCGCTTCGCGCAGTTCGCGCTCGGCACACGTGCGCAGCCGAATCAACGCGTGCGGCCCGGTGCGATCATTCGCCTCGTGAAGGATGACGACGGCAACTGGTCGATTACCCAGTTGCCGCAAGTGGAAGGCGCATTCGTTTCGGTCGTGCCGCAAGATGGCGCGATTCGCGCGCTGGTCGGTGGCTTCGACTTCAACAAGAACAAGTTCAACCACGTGACCCAGGCATGGCGACAGCCGGGTTCGAGCTTCAAACCGTTCATCTATTCGGCGTCGCTCGAAAAGGGACTCGGACCGGCCACGGTGATCAACGACGCGCCGCTCTTTTTCAGCGCGGCGGAGACGGGTGGTCAAGCGTGGGAACCGAAGAACTACGGCGGTGGTTTCGACGGTCCAATGACCATGCGTACCGCACTGCAGAAGTCGAAGAACCTCGTGTCGATTCGCATCCTGAACCAGATCGGCACCAAGTACGCGCAGCAATACATCACGCGTTTCGGCTTCGATGCGGATCGTCATCCGGCTTATCTGCCGATGGCGCTCGGCGCGGGTCTCGTCACGCCCTTGCAGATGGCGGGTGCATTCTCGGTATTTGCCAACGGCGGTTATCGCATCAATCCGTATCTGATCGCCGAAGTTACCGATCAGCGCGGAATCGTCGTGGCGCACGCGCAACCGCTGGTGGCCGCGCAGAGTGCGCCGCACGCGATCGAGCCGCGCAATGCGTATGTGATGAACAGCCTGCTGCAAAGCGTCGCGCAACGTGGCACGGGTGCGAAGACCAACGTGCTGAAGCGTACCGATCTCGGTGGCAAGACCGGCACAACCAACGATTCGCGGGATGCATGGTTCGCCGGCTATCAGCACACGCTCACCGCCATCGCATGGATCGGCTACGACAACCCGCGCAGTCTCGGCGACAAGGAAACCGGTGGCGGCCTCGCGTTGCCGGTGTGGGTCGAATACATGGCGCGCGCGCTCAAAGGCGTACCGGACTACAAGATGCCGATGCCGGACGGCGTGACCGAACTCGGCTCAGAATTGTATTTCGACGACTTCACGCCAGGACACGGTTTCGTCGCGACAGTCGGTATCAGTCAGGCGGCGCTGGATGCCGACGCGAGCGGCGCGTCCGCGGCAGCGCCGCAGCAAGTCGGCGAACAGGAGAAACAGGACATCATGAATCTGTTCCGCGGGCACTAGGCGAGGCGTCTCGAAAGAGACGCCAAAGTCCGTTAATTTACGCCTCGAAGTGAACCGGCTCACCAGCTTGCTGCGTCGCGTACTCCGACAGCGCGGCGAAAAATTCCGTGCCGCTGCGCGTATCGCGCCACTCGCCATCGATGAAACGGAAGTGAAAGCCACCCGCTTTCGCGGCGATCCAGATCTCGCTCATCGGTGGTTGCAGGTTGACGATGATCTTAGTGCGGTTCTCGAATTCGAGGGTCAGGACATTGCCGCTGCGCTCGAGTTCGATGTCGGCTTCCGTGTCGTCGAGCGCGCGTTCGATGGCGGCTAGCGCGGCTTCCGCGCGGGTCAGGTAATCACTATCGGACATGCTAAACTCCATCGATTATTTATTCAGGGACAGTCATGCGAGTCGTATCTCGGATGCGCGCTGCGGCGCCCGGCCGCGCGATTGTAGCGGGTTTAGCCATTCTCGCAGGTTGTGCACTTGCCGGCTGCGGGCAACGTGGTTCGCTCTATTTGCCCACCGTTCCGCCGCTACCGGCCAAGCCGGTCACTCGCACGCAACCGCCACCGTCAGCTTCATCGGCTGAAGTGAAACCGGGCGCGGAAACCGCCGGCCCTATGGGTGAGGTACCGGATACGTCGGGCGCGCCACTCTCGTTGTCGCCGGAAAGCGAACTCGCCGCGCCGCCCCCGTCTGCCGCATCCGCTGCTACACCTGCGCAACCCGCCTCCGCCGCCACTCCCGTTCAATAAGACTTTCGCATGACTCGATCCGCATTTGACTACGTCGACGGCGTGTTGCACGCCGAAGGCGTGTCCGCCGTCTCACTCGCCGAGCAGTTCGGCACGCCGCTGTACGTCTATTCGCGCGCCGCGCTCACCGAAGCGTGGAATGCCTACGCAGGCGCCTGCGCCGGCCGCCGCGCGACCGTGCACGTCGCTGTCAAGGCCAATAGCAATCTCGCGGTGCTGAACGTATTCGCGCGCCTCGGCGCCGGCTTCGACATCGTGTCGGGAGGCGAACTGGCGCGCGTGCTGGCCGCGGGCGGCAAAGCGGAAAACACCGTGTTTTCCGGCGTCGGCAAGCATGCGGACGAAATGCGTCAGGCACTCGCAGCGGGCGTCAAATGCTTCAACGTCGAATCGATTCCTGAGCTCGACCGCCTGAATGCGGTTGCGGCGGAAATGGGCAAAAAAGCACCTGTCTCACTGCGCGTGAATCCGGATGTCGACGCGAAAACGCATCCGTATATTTCCACCGGCCTGAAGTCGAACAAGTTCGGCGTCGCGTTCGAAGATGCACGCGCTACGTATCGAGCCGCCACGGCAATGACGCATCTCGACGTGGTCGGCATTGACTGTCATATCGGCTCGCAGATTACTGAAGTCTCGCCGTATCTCGACGCGGTCGACAAGGTTCTCGAACTGGTCGAACAGATCGAGCAGGACGGCGTGAAGATTCGCCATATCGACGTAGGCGGCGGTCTCGGCATTACGTACGACGACGAAACCCCGCCGGAAATCGGCGACTTCGTGCGCACTGTGCTGGATCGCATCGAAGCGCGCGGTCACGGGCATCGCGAGGTGTACTTCGAACCGGGCCGTTCGCTGGTCGGCAATGCCGGTGTGCTGCTCACGCGCGTCGAGTTTCTGAAGCCAGGCGCGGAAAAGAACTTCGCCATCGTGGATGCCGCGATGACCGATCTCGCACGTCCCGCGATGTACGAGGCGTATCACGCAATCGAGGCGGTCGTTAAGCGCGACGTGCCCGCCCACGTGTACGACGTGGTCGGGCCGGTTTGCGAAAGTGGCGACTGGCTAGGTCGTGAGCGTCTGCTGGCGGTCGAACCGGGTGATCTGCTGGCGATTCGCTCGGCTGGCGCGTATGGCTTCGTGATGAGCTCAAACTACAACACCCGTCCGCGCGCGGCCGAGGTGATGGTTGATGGTACACAGGTACATGTAGTTCGCGCTCGCGAAGAGATCAAACAGCTGTTTGCGGGCGAAACGATCTTGCCGGCGTAAACGTCCGGAGCCTAAGCAGCATAAAAAAGGCGATGCCACCGGCATCGCCTTTTTCTATTTGTGCGCCGTACCTGGCGGTCAGCGTGTTTTTAACCTCCGCTCGCGCAGCCATACGAGCAAACGCCACCCTAACAACGCGACCATGATCGCGCCGTAGATCTTCGGCAAGACCAGATCGTGCTTGCCCGCCTTCATCCACCAGAAGTGCAGGATCGCGAGCGCGCCGATCGCATAGATCGCACGATGCAGCGTCTGCCAGCGGCGTCCAAGTTTGCGCACCATCGCGCGCGGCGACGTAACGGCTAACGCGATCAGCAACACAAATGCAGCGAAGCCCACAGTGATGAACGGCCGCTTGCCGATGTCCTTGAGAATCGCGGCGACATCGAACCACTTGTCGAACCACAGGTAAGTGGTGAAATGCAGCGTCGCGTAGAAAAATGCGTAGAGGCCGAGCATCCGGCGAAAACGGGCCAATGCGGTGATGCCTGTCAGTCGACGCAACGGCGTCACAGCCAACGTGATGCAAAGAAAGACAAGCGTCCACAGACCCGTCGAGCGCGTAATAAACTCGATCGGATTCGCGCCGAGCCGATCGGTCACGCCAAACAGCACGATGCGCACGAGCGGATACCACGCCGCGATAAAAACCGCGATCTTGGCCGGCACGATCCAGCGCGCGCCGCCGGTGGGGCGTTTCGCCATGGTCGACGGCTGCGCTGTTCGCGGCGCTTTGCGTTCCGTTTGAGTTACAGGTTGCGTATCGGAAGCCATGATCGCGCCGCTCAAAAATTCTTCTTCAGGTCCATGCCCTGATACAGCGATGCGACCTGATCACCGTAGCCATTGAACATCAACGTTTTACGCTTGGGCGTGAAGAAGCCGTCTTCACCAATGCGCCGCTCGGTGGCCTGGCTCCAGCGCGGGTGATCGACGTTCGGATTCACATTCGAATAGAAACCGTATTCGTTTGACGCGTAAGTATTCCAGCTGGTCGGCGGCTGCTTGTCGAGGAAGCGGATCTTCACCAGCGACTTCGCGCTCTTGAAGCCGTATTTCCACGGCACCACCACGCGGATCGGCGCGCCGTTCTGATTCGGCAACACCTGACCGTAGAGGCCCATCGTCAGCAGCGTCAGCGGATTCATCGCTTCGTCCATCCGCAAACCTTCGGTGTACGGCCAGTCGAGTACCGGTGTCGAGAGGCCGGGCATTTGCGACGGATCGGCGAGCGTGATGAATTGCACGTACTTCGCATTGCCGGTCGGTTGCACGCGTTTGATCAACTCCGAGAGCGGCACGCCGATCCACGGAATCACCATCGACCAGCCTTCGACACAACGCAACCGGTACACGCGTTCCTCGAGCGGCGCGAGCTTCAGCAATTCGTCGATGTCATACACCTTCGGATTCTTGATTTCACCCTCGACACTCACCTTCCACGGATGCGGCCGCAACGTACCGGCGTTGTGCGCAGGATCCGCTTTGTCAGTGCCGAATTCGTAGTAATTGTTGTACGTGGTGATGTCCTTGTACGGCGTGATCTTGTCGAGCGCGACGAACTTCGCGTTGGTCTTCGCCACAAGCTTCTGCGCCTTCGGATCCGGCGATGAATACGCTGCCAGAGCTTCGCCATTCACGCCGATCAGACCACCGAGCGCTAAAGCGCCCGCAGCCTGCAACACGCGCCGCCGGTTCTCGAAGACGCGCTGTGGCGTGATTTCGCTTCGTGCGATGTCATCGCCGATGAGTTGAATTCTGCCGCTTCGCTTGATCCACATCGTGCTGCTCCTTGCCGGCCCATCGGGTTGTCCATCTTACGGGGCCATATTGATGATCGGCTCGTTTAGCCACTTGCCCAGCCATCCCTAGGTACTGCTCTAACGAACACCCTGGATGCAGCGAATATTCCGCCAGACGTAAAAAAACCGCCGGTGCGAAGCACACGGCGGTTCTTAGTCGGCTCGGAACGGCAGATCTTACAGCTTGCCGTAGCTATGCAGCCCCGACAGGAACATATTGACGCCGAGGAATGCAAAGGTCGTTACCAGCAGGCCGGTCAGCGCCCACCAGGCGGCGACCGCGCCGCGCAGACCCTTCATCAAACGCATATGGAGCCATGCCGCGTAGTTCAGCCAGACGATCAGCGCCCACGTTTCCTTCGGGTCCCAGCTCCAGTAACCGCCCCATGCTTCAGCGGCCCACAGCGCGCCGAGGATCGTCGCGATCGTGAAGAACGCGAAACCGACGGCGATCGACTTGTACATCAGGTCGTCGAGCACATCGAGCGGCGGCAGGCGGTCTGCCAGCACACCGCGCTCCTTCGCCAGATACGCAACGCCGACCATGGCCGACAGCGCGAAGCTCCCGTAGCCAATGAAGTTAGCCGGCACGTGGATCTTCATCCACCAGCTTTGCAGTGCGGGAACCAGCGGCTGGATCTGCTGTGCGTCACGAGCAACCGAATACCACATCAGGAAACCGACCGCCGCGCCGATCACCAGCAGCACGAATGCGCCGAGCGCACGCGTGTTGTAGTGCTGCTCGTAGTACAGATAGAACAACGCGGTGATCAGGCTGAACAGCACGAACACTTCGTACAGGTTCGAGATTGGAATATGACCGACGTCTGCGCCGATCAGGTACGACTCGTACCAGCGCACCATCAAACCGACGAAGCCCATCACCACCGCGGCCCACGTCATTTTCGAACCGATCGCGGCGCCGGTCGGCGAACGCGACAGCAGGCCGATCCAGTAAAAGACGGTGGCGAACACGAAGAGCGCGCTCATCCACAGAATCGCAGACTGGCTCGACAGGAAATACTTGAGGAAGAACGCGGTATCCGCGCGCGTCAGATCGCCGTGATAGATCTGGATCGCCAGCAGCGACAGCGCGGCGATGGTCACCATCAGCGGACGCACCGGCTTCCAGCGCCAGCCCAGTACGATGAACACCGGCACGGCGCAGCACAGCACCAGTTTGTCGTAGTAATTCATGAACGGGTGATAGCGCGACAGCGCGAACCCCGCGCCCGCAACCAACACGATGGCGAACAGCCAGTCGACGACACCGAGCCGTTTCAGAAACGGCCGCTCGTCATACTGCGCGACGTTGAGTGTCTCGCTCGCAAACGCCCTGGGGGGCCGCGAGGCTGACGAAGAGGAGGATGAGGAAACCTGAGTCAAGTCCATGATCTTACCGGGTCGAATCTTGTGAGCTTGCGGACGGCGCGCCGGCATTGCCGGGTTTGTCGGAGGCGCCGGCGGCGTCGGATGCTTCTGTGAGTTTGGCGCCCAGCGCGGCGCCTACAGCGTCGCGCGTTTGGACGAACTCCTTTTCGAAATCGAGCGTTTTGCGCGCACTCGACATCGCCATCACGACATTCGTGCCGTGATCGGTATCTTTGAGCCAGAACCAGAGGCGCCGTTCGCGGACGTAGAACATCGAAAAGATGCCTAACACGAGAAGCAGGCTGCCAAGATACACGACTTTTTTGCCCGGCGCGCGCGTCAACTGAAATACCGAAGCTTGCACCTGCTTGAAGGAGTCAAGCTGCAAGTAGACCGGCGATCCATACAAAAAGCTGTCGGATATCGCGTTGATCGAGCTTTGGATGAAGCGGCTGGCGTCCGCGTTGGCCTGCGCATCCGGTTCGCCCAGCTGCTCACGCGACAGTTGCCACAGGTCCCACGTCGCACCTTCCAGCATACGCAGGAGCAGGCCAGCGGCCTTTTCCTGCTCGCCCTTAGGCACCGAATGGTCGATGAAACCGGCAATTGCCTGGAAGCCGCCGACCGTCTGGCCATTCGGCATTTTGATACTGTTGTCCGCACCGGCAAACAGGGTCAGGACACGCAAGGCGCTTTCTTCCAGATGCTGTTGCAGTTCGGTATTCGAACCCGGCACCGAGCGCAGCGCGAAACGGTGGGCGGCCGTTGCGCGCATGGCTGGATTTTCAAGCGTGGCGCGCAGGTTCATCCACTCCTTGACGGTACCGCCGGTGTCGGCGGGAATACGCAAGTAGCGGAACGGGTCGTCCGGATTCAGG
The DNA here is from genome assembly GCF_046026855.1 of Paraburkholderia sediminicola. GTDB lineage: Bacteria > Pseudomonadota > Gammaproteobacteria > Burkholderiales > Burkholderiaceae > Paraburkholderia > Paraburkholderia sediminicola_A. Next base: position 123,190 of record NZ_JAQQET010000020.1, read on the forward strand.
CGCATGCCGGCGAGGAACATCTTTTCGCCGGCTACGTCAACCGGCAGCATGTAGTTGTTGTACTCGCGCGCCTGGCCGTCCTTGTCACGCACCTTGTACTGAACCGACGGGCCGACGTTATGCAGATCGAGCGGTTTCGAGGTCTTCGCGCCCGAGCCGAGGCGCTCGTCAAACGCTTCTTTCAGTGTTCGATGTGCAGCGACACCACGGGCATCGGTCTGGCCGCTGCCGTTTGAGACGTTTTCGACGTTGATCGCGCGGAAATCGGTGAATTCGACGGTCTGGCCATCCGCCAACGGCGAGGCCGTGCTCAACGGCGCATTGCCGCCGATCGTGCCGCCGAACGGCGCGGTCTTCGCACTCGCGCCGGACATCGGGTACGCGGTCATCTGCATCTGCGAGCCGCCATCCTGGAAGCTCGACTGATAAATCGACACGCCGTCGTAGGTGAATGGCTTGTTCACTTCGACCCGCGCCGGCACGCGTGCGCCGGTCTTATGGTCGACCACGACGATGTCGCTCGCGAACAGTTTCGGCATGCCGGTCGAATAATAGTCGACGATGAACTTGTTGAGCTCGATCGAGAACGGCAGGTCCTGGATCAGCGAGCCGTCCGGCTGGTTAAGGATCGCCGTCGATACATGCTGCCCCTCCGGCACCCACGCATAACCGCGGAAAGTCGGGTTCGATTGCGACATGCGATGTTCAGGCGGAATGTCGTTGATGACCGTGTTGGCGCGGATCGGCGACTTATCGAACAGCCACATTTGCAGCTTGATCGGCAGATTGCTATCGAGCAGACCACCCAGACAGATCACCACGATCGCAATGTGCGCGGAGATGTAGCCGAATTTGGTCAACGCGCCGCGCTTGGCGGCGATCAGCGTGGCACCGTCTGACTCACGTGTGACGAACTTGTAGCCGAACTTGGCCGAGAGCCGCGCAAGCACCGCCGAGGTCTCCGCGCGCGTGCCGTGCACCGCGAACTCGCCCTTGTGATGGAACGCACGCAAGCTGCCTTCGCGAACCTTGTCCTTCCAGCTCTTGGCGTCCGCGACCATTTTTGGCGCATTGCGGATCACGCACAGCGACACCGACACCATCAGGAAGCCGAGAATCAGCATGAACCACCACGAACTGTACACCGTGTACAGACTCAGCGAGCGGAAGATGTCCGCCCAGAACGGGCCGAACTGATTGACGTAGTTGGGATAGGGGTCGTCCTGCGTGAGAACGGTGCCGATGATGCTGGCGATCGACAAAATCACGAGCAGCGCGATGGCGAAACGCATCGAACTCAATACTTCGATGACGCTGCGCGTGGTGCGATTGCCTGACTTCGACTGCAAACCCGACGTGGTGACGCTCATTCATACTCCGACTGAACAGCAAAAAAGGGTGAAGGGCTGTCGTAGGCACGACGCCCCCACCCTTTTCTTGTTTTGCACCGGCCTCGCGGGGCCAGTTGCACTTGTGTGCGGACTCACTCGTGAGAAAACGCCGGGCCGCCCCAGGTTTTCTCGCCCCCTCAGGGGGCTCTATCTTAGTGCAAGCCCGCGATGTAATCAGCTACAGCCTTGATCTCACTGTCCGATAGACGCGTTGCAATTGCATGCATCGCCTCATTGTTATTACGTGCGCCGGGACCTTGTGTGAACGCGGTCAACTGCGCCACCGTGTATTCGGCCCACTGCCCCGACAGACGCGGATACTGCGACGGAATCCCCTGGCCGGTCGGCCCGTGGCAGCTTGCGCACGCCGGCACACCCTTGTCCGCAATGCCGCCGCGATAAATCTTCTGACCGAGCGGCACGGTATCTTTGTTATGCGCGTAGCCTGGCTTCGGGGTCTGCGTCGAAAAATAGGCAGCCACGTTGACCACGTCCTGATCGGACAGCGCCGCGGCCATGCCCGCCATGATCGCATTGTTGCGCGCGGGCTGTTTGGCGCCAGGCTGCGTCTTGAAATCCATGAGCTGTTTGACGATGTACTCTGGATGCTGGCCCGCCAGCTTCGGATAGGCACCGCCGGCACTATTGCCGTCTGCACCGTGACATGACGCGCAAACCTGCACTGCGATTGCCTGCCCCCGATTGACGTCCGGCTTTGCCGGATCTGCTGCTCGTGCCTGAATTGCCAAACCTGAAAGACCTGCCGCTACTTGAAACACCATCAGAGCCTTGCACAGTCGATTCATTCGCACACCCTGTCTCGTCTTGTGGGATTTTAGAGGTTTTGCAAGATACGACAGCGACTGAGTGACCGCAAAGAGCCGCCAAGGCACGCGGGCTGGCCCCCTCAGGTTTTCAGTAAACCATCGTATTGTACAATAACTCGCTAATCGCTAAGACGCCAGTCGGGCTTGACCCGTCCCCACTCCGGGTTCCCCGGCGTCTCGAATCCTGGCCTGATCATGTCCTTCCTGCTCCACCAATCCCGCTTTTTCACGACAGTCAATCATCTGCGTGATCTGCCGGCCACTGCGCAACCTGAGATCTGCTTTGCCGGACGCTCAAATGCGGGCAAGTCGACGGCTATCAATATTCTGTGCAATCAGAAGCGCCTCGCATTCGCCAGTAAGACGCCTGGCCGCACGCAGCACATCAATTATTTCTCGGTGGGAAAGGCGGACGAGCCGACTGCGCACCTAGTCGACCTGCCGGGCTACGGCTATGCGGAAGTGCCGGGCGCAGCCAAGGCCCATTGGGAAGCGCTGCTCTCAACCTACCTGCAGTCGCGCTCGCAACTGCGCGGCATGATCCTGATGATGGACTCGCGCCGCCCGCTGACGGATCTGGACCGGCGGATGATCGAGTGGTTCGCGCCAACCGGCAAGCCGATTCATACGCTGCTAACCAAGTGCGACAAATTGACGCGCCAGGAAAGCATCAACGCCTTGCGTGCAACGCAGAAGGGTTTGGCTGAATATCGCACCGCTGGCTATCAGGGCGAGTTGACCGCACAGCTGTTCTCGGCGCTCAAACGCGTCGGTATCGACGAAGCACATGAGCTGATCGAAAGCTGGCTGATCCCCGACACGAAGGGCGAAACAGACGCTCCGCAGTAACCGCGCGGCTTGTACAAGCCAAGGCAAAAGCGCCTTTTCGTCCGCCCATAAAAAAACCCGCCGCTTTAACGGCGGGTCAAACAGCCTAATCGAAACAAACGACAGGCACCCGCTCAGGGAGGAGAAGCGGGGAGGTCAGCGCAGGGCGCCTTGCTCGATCGGTATGATATACCATTGTCTCGAAAAGTTTCCGGGAGCGGAGGCAGGCGTTACTTGTCCACTCCACACATCCACGTTTCTTCGATTCGTTTATGAGCTTCTACCCGCACTACCGTCCCCGCCGCATGCGCCGTGACGACTTCTCGCGCCGTCTGATGCGAGAAAACATCCTCACCACCAACGATCTGATCTATCCCGTGTTCATCGTCGAAGGCACCAACGTGCGGCAAGCCGTACCGTCGATGCCGGGCGTCGAGCGCGTGTCGGTGGATCTGCTGATGGGCGTGGCCGAGCAATGCATCGAGTTGGGCGTGCCGGTGCTGTCGCTTTTTCCCGCAATCGAACCGTCCTTGAAGACGCCTGATGGCCGCGAAGCGACCAACGCAGCCGGCCTGATCCCGCGCGCGGTTCGCGAACTGAAAAAGAACTTTCCCGACCTTGGCGTGCTTACGGACGTCGCGCTCGATCCGTACACGAGCCACGGCCAGGATGGCGTACTCGACGAAAACGGCTATGTGATCAACGACGAGACCGTCGATATCCTCGTCGAACAGGCGCGCGCGCAGGCTGAAGCGGGCGTCGATATCGTCGCGCCCTCGGACATGATGGACGGCCGCATCGGCGCGATCCGCGAAATGCTCGAGAGCGAGGATCATGTCCACACGCGCATCATGGCTTACGCGGCCAAGTTCGCGTCGGCGTTTTACGGCCCGTTCCGCGACGCTGTTGGTTCCGCAACGAACCTCGGCAAGAGCAACAAGATGACCTACCAGATGGATCCAGCCAATTCGGACGAAGCGCTGCGCGAAGTGCAAGCGGACATCGAGGAAGGCGCAGATATGGTGATGGTCAAGCCGGGTATGCCGTATCTGGACATCGTGCGTCGCGTGAAAGACGAGTTCAAGTTTCCGACTTACGTCTATCAGGTGAGCGGCGAATACGCGATGCTAAAGGCCGCCGCACAGAACGGCTGGCTCGATCACGACAAGGCGATGATGGAATCGCTGCTGGCATTCAAGCGGGCAGGCGCGGATGGCGTGCTGACCTACTTCGCGCTGGATGCCGCGCGAATTCTGCGCTCGCAGAAGTGATTTGACCGACGCCTTGCCTTGGCGAGCGGCGTCAGTCTGAATGCTCGAGAAAAAACGGAGGCGGACTTTTCAGTCCCGCCTCCGTTTTTTTATGCACGCCCCTGCGGCAGAACCGGACCACCGGTTACGCGCCGGGCGTACTCGCGCGATCGAGGCTGCGCAAGAACTTGTCAGCGGACTCGTATCCGACGACGCGCAACACCTCCTTGCCGCCTTGATCGAAGAAGATGATGCCAGGCGGCCCGAACAGGCTGAAACGCTTGAGGAGCATTTGATCGTCGGCGTTATTCGCAGTGACGTCGGCGCGCAGTAGGTTCATCTGCTTCAACTTCGCCTTGACACGCGGATCGCTGAATGTGAATTTCTCCATTTCTTTGCAGCTCACGCACCAGTCTGCATAAAAATCAAGCATAGCGGGTTGTGCGGCCGTTTTGACGGCCTCGTCGAGCTCGGTCGAGGAACGAACCGAGGCGAACGTCAGGTCGCTCTGTGGCGCTGCATTCGGCGTATTGGAGGCGTTTGCCACGCTAGCCTCACCACCAGCGCGCGCGGCCAGGACAGCCAGCGGACGCAGCGGATCGGAGGAGCCCGCAGCCAGGCCCACCAGCAGCACCGCAGCCCAGATTGCCAGCGCCGCACCGATACCACGGCCGAGCCGACGCCACACTGAAGCGTTCACAGCCGGCGCCGAGAAAAGACCGAGTCCAGCTGCGGCGATCAGCAACCACAACGCGCTCAACAGCATTGTCGGTGTCGCGCCGAGCACCGGCCAGACGATCCACAGGGCCGCCGCAAGCAGCACCACGCCAAAAAACACCTTGACGCCATCCATCCATGCACCGGCGCGCGGCAGCAAGGTACCGGCGCCAAGACCGATGATCAGGAGCGGCACGCCGAGACCGAGTCCCATCGAGAACAGCGCCGCGCCGCCGAGAAAGGCGTCGCCCGTATGTGCGATGAACGCCAGCACGGCAAAGAGCGGCGCGGTCATGCAGGCGCCCACCACTAACGCGGAGAGCGCGCCCATGACGGCCACCGCAGCAAACTTGCCGCCGGAACGCCCGCTCGATGCACGCGACACGCCGTCCTGCCAGCGCTGCGGCAACGCGATATCGAAGCCCGCGATCAGGGTCAGCGCAAAAACAGTCAACAGTACGCCGAACGTCCCGAGCACCCACGGGTTCTGCAGCCACGCGCCGAGACTCTGGCCAACAAGCGCCGCCGCAATGCCAAGCGCCGTGTACACGAGCGCCATACCGATCACGTACGCCAGCGACAATGCAAAGCCGCGGGCACGCGTCACCCGCGCGCCTTCGCCGATGATGATTGCAGACAGGATGGGAATCATCGGATACGAGCACGGCAGCAGACTGAGCACGGCACCGGCCACGAAATAGAGCCCGATGATTGCGAAGAAGCCGCCGCCTTGCAGTAGCGACTGCGCATAGTCAGCGCTGGTGGCGCGTTCATACCACGACGCACCGGCCGCCGCGGATTGCTGCGTGGTGGCAGCGGCGGCCGCCGCTGCGCTGCCGGCCGGCTGCAACGCCTCACCGCTCACGCGGTACACGCGCTCCATCGGCGGGTAGCAGATGCCGGCATCGGCGCAACCTTGAGACGTGACAGCGAGATCGAACGGCCCAGACGCCTGCTTGACGGGAATACGGATCGTCAGCTCATTGCGATAGGTTTCGACGTTCTTGTTGAAGGTCTGATCGAACTTGACGTGGCCTGCCGGCAATTGTGCTTCGCCGATCGTCGCCGTACCGTTACGGGTCGCGAACGCGAAGCGCTCGCGGTACATGTAGTAACCGTCCGCGATCTTGTATGTGACGTCGACTTCGCCCGGTTTTTCGGTCGCGCTGAATTTGAACGCGACGGCGGGATCGAGGAAGTCGTCCGCACCGCGAGCAAGCGTGCCGAACTGCACAAAGATCAGGCAGCCAAGCAGGAAAAGGACTGTGCGCAGTACATTGCGTGCGCGTCGGTTGGAGCCGTTAAACATGGAGAGGACGTTGGGTTTCAGCAGTGACCCACTGGCCGTACGCGGCGGATGCCGTAGCTTGCCACGAGAGGATTTCCGGCGTGTCGTAGGGATGGTGCGCCTGAATGTACTGCTCGAGTTCCAGCGCGCGTGCGCCGCTTGTCTTGAACAGTAACTGAATCTCCTGCGCCACTTCGATCGCGCCCTGCCAGTGATAGCTGGACTGCACAGCGCCCAATTGCGTGACGCAGGCGCATAGGCGCGCTGCCAACGCGTCCGCGGCGAGCTTCTGAGCAACGGCCGCATCAGGTACCGTCGTCAGAATCAAGGTCACATTCACGCTCACAAAGGCTCCGGACAGGCACGATTCAAGTGCCGATATCGTATCACCTAGCCTTGCGATGCCGCTGAGGCACCCGCGGCGAGGATGCGGCATTTAGCCGCTGCATTTGAGTTGCAGCGATGAATCCGCCGCTACAAACAAAAAAGCCAGGCTTGGTGCCTGGCTTTTTCTTCGATGCTAAAAAGCTTACTCAGCTTCTTGCACTTCAACTTCTTCGACTTCCGGACGGTCCAGCAATTCGACCAGTGCCATCGGTGCGTTGTCGCCGACGCGGAAGCCGAACTTCAGGACGCGCAGGTAGCCGCCCGGACGGGTAGCGTAACGCGGGCCGAGAACTTCGAACAGCTTCGTGACCGAGTCACGATCGCGCAGGCGGTTGAACGCCAGACGACGATTTGCCAGCGACGGCTTCTTGCCGAGCGTGATCAGCGGCTCGACGACTTTACGGAGTTCTTTCGCCTTCGGCAACGTCGTCTTGATGACTTCGTGCTCGATCAACGAGTTGGACATGTTACGGAGCATTGCCAGACGGTGGCTGCTCGTGCGGTTCAGTTTCCGCAAACCATGACGGTGACGCATGTTAATTCCTTTGATTCAAAGTTTTGGTCCAGCTCTTCTATCGCGCTCGATCTTCCATCGGTTTCCCAACGGTAGCGAGTGCACGGGCCGGTAGTGAAAAAAGACAAGACGCGGATTTTAAAGGAAAATCCGCGTCTTTGCCAGTGCAGCGGCGGGTCTTATCCCGAGATTACTTCTCGACTTACTTGTCCAATCCTGCCGGCGGCCAGTTTTCGAGTTTCATGCCGAGCGTCAAACCACGCGACGCCAGTACTTCCTTGATTTCGTTCAACGACTTGCGACCCAGATTCGGGGTCTTGAGCAACTCGTTTTCCGTGCGCTGGATCAGGTCGCCGATGTAGTAAATGTTCTCGGCCTTCAGGCAGTTCGCGGAACGAACCGTCAGTTCGAGATCATCAACCGGACGCAGCAGGATCGGATCGATCTGCGGCGCACGCGACGGAGCTTCCGCCGTTGCTTCGGTGCCTTCCAGTGCAGCGAACACCGACAGTTGATCAACCAGAATACGCGCCGATTGACGGATCGCTTCTTCCGGTGAGATCACACCGTTGGTCTCGATGTTCATCACGAGTTTGTCGAGGTCGGTACGTTGTTCGACGCGCGCGCTTTCAACGGCGTAGCTCACGCGGCGAACCGGCGAGAACGACGCGTCCAGCACGATACGGCCGATGATCTTGGCCGACTCTTCGCCGTAACGACGCACATTGCCCGGCACATAACCACGGCCCTTTTCGACCTTGATCTGCACGTCGAGCTTACCGCCCTTCGACAGGTGCGCAATGACGTGATCCGGGTTGATCACTTCGCAATCGTGCGCGAGTTCGATGTCGCCAGCGGTGACAACGCCTTCGCCTTCCTTGCGCAGCGTAACTGTCACTTCGTCACGGTTATGCAGCTTGAACACCACGCCCTTCAGGTTCAACAACAGGTTGACCACATCCTCTTGCACACCGTCGAGCGTCGAATACTCATGTACGACGCCTGCGATCGTCACTTCGGTCGGCGCGTAGCCGATCATCGACGACAGCAGCACGCGCCGGAGCGCGTTACCCAAGGTGTGGCCGTAACCGCGTTCAAACGGTTCCATGACCACTTTCGCGTGGCTCTCACCAAGCGATTCAACTGCGATGATCTTGGGCTTCAACAAACTGGTTTGCATAGGTTTTCCTTTTCAATACCCTCGGCTCGTTACACCGATAAGGCTGACCGGTAACAACCTGAAAATAAACAGCCGAGACGCCCCCTTGCGCAACGCAATCGAGGTGCCCCGGCCATTAATCCGATTACCGCGAATACAATTCGACGATCAGGCTTTCGTTGATATCGCCAGCGATGTCGCTACGTTCCGGCTTGCTCTTGAACGTGCCTTCGAACTTCTTCGAATCGACAGCAACCCAGCTCGGCAGACCGCCTTGCTCAGCCAGCGACAGCGCTTCGAGAATACGCGCCTGTTTCTTCTTTTGTTCGCGCACTGCGACGACGTCGCCCGCCTTCACTTGCATCGACGGAATGTTCGACACAACGCCGTTCACCGTGATCGCCTTGTGGCTCACGAGTTGACGCGCTTCAGCGCGCGTCGAGCCGAAGCCCATGCGATACACGACGTTGTCGAGACGCGATTCGAGCAATTGCAGCAGGTTTTCACCTGTGTTGCCCTTCAGGCGGTCGGCTTCAGCGAAGTAACGGCGGAATTGACGCTCGAGGACGCCATAGATGCGCTTCACTTTTTGCTTTTCGCGCAGCTGCGTGCCGTAGTCGGACGTACGTGCACCCGACGTGCGGCCGTGTTGGCCAGGCTTGCTGTCAAGTTTGCACTTGTCAGCGAGCGAACGACGGGCGCTCTTCAAGAAGAGGTCAGTGCCTTCACGGCGGGACAGCTTGGCCTTAGGGCCGATATAACGTGCCACGTTGATTCCTTCTATGATTAATCACACGAATGCATGCACTCGCGCTAGTCCGAGCCCTTTGGGTCGAACGGTGGGCTTAGTCAATTCAATAGCGCAAGCAGCCTGTGGTCGCCGGCTTACAACCCCCGGCGGCAACAGGCGCTAGCGAAAACAGCGTCTTAGATACGACGACGCTTCGGCGGACGGCAGCCGTTGTGCGGGACCGGCGTCACGTCGGAGATCGCGGTGATCTTGATACCAAGACCATGCAACGCGCGCACCGCCGATTCACGGCCAGGACCGGGGCCCTTGATCCGCACTTCGAGGTTCTTCACGCCGTATTCCATCGCCACGCGGCCAGCCGATTCGGCCGCCACCTGGGCTGCAAACGGGGTCGATTTACGCGAACCCTTGAAGCCCTGACCACCCGACGTTGCCCAAGCAAGTGCATTGCCTTGACGATCGGTGATCGTGATGATGGTGTTGTTGAACGACGCGTGAACGTGAACCACGCCCTCGGCGACGTTCTTCTTGACCTTCTTGCGAACGCGTTGCGCCGCGGAGTTGTTCGAAGCCTTAGCCATTACGTTTTCCTGTAACTGTCAGTTCCGCTTACTTCTTCAGCGATTGCGCTGCACGACGCGGACCCTTGCGCGTACGGGCATTCGTACGCGTGCGTTGGCCACGCAGGGGCAAGCCCTTGCGATGACGCACGCCACGGTAGCAGCCGAGATCCATCAGGCGCTTAATGTTCATCGTCGTTTCACGGCGCAGATCGCCTTCAACGATGAACTTGCCGACTTCTTCACGCAGCTTTTCGAGGTCTGCGTCGTTCAGGTCCTTGACCTTCTTCGAAAATGCCACACCAGCAGCGACGCAAATGTCGCGCGAGCGCGTGCGGCCTACACCGTAAATAGCCGTCAGGCCGATTTCGGTATGCTGGTGATTCGGGATGTTAACCCCTGCGATACGAGCCATTGTTTTTCCTCAAACAAAAAGCGCAGCAAAAAGCGCGGCGTTCAGCCTTGACGCTGTTTGTGGCGCGGATCAGAGCTGCAAATCACGCGCACAACGCCTTTGCGCTTGATGATCTTGCAATTGCGGCAAATGCGCTTAACCGATGCCATCACTTTCATGATATTACCCTTTTTTCAAATCACTTCGCCCGGAACACGATCCGCGCACGCGACAGATCGTAAGGCGTCAATTCAACCGTTACCTTGTCGCCCGGCAAGATTCGGATGTAGTGCATCCGCATCTTGCCGGATATGTGTCCCAATACGACATGGCCGTTTTCCAGCTTCACCCTAAAGGTAGCGTTAGGCAGGTTTTCGATGACTTCACCCTGCATCTGGATAACATCGTCTTTGGCCATAAGTCCTTTCAACGCATCGGGACGCCGCCGCCTTTGAAATTAGCTTTCTTCAGCAGCGATTCATACTGTTGCGACATAACGTACGACTGCACCTGCGCCATGAAATCCATTGTGACGACGACAATGATCAGCAGCGACGTTCCACCAAAATAAAACGGCACGTTCCAGCGCAGTACCAAAAATTCAGGCAGCAGACAAACAAACACGATGTAGATCGCACCAGCCAGCGTCAGACGCGTCAGGATGCGGTCGATGTACCGCGCGGTTTGATCGCCCGGGCGGATGCCTGGGACGAAAGCGCCACTCTTTTTCAGGTTGTCGGCCGTTTCCCTGCTGTTGAACACCAGTGCGGTGTAGAAGAAGCAGAAGAAGACGATCGCCAACGCGTACAGCAACACGTACACGGGTTGACCGGGCTTAAGAGCTTCGGCCACGTTATGCAACGTGTCTGCGAACCAGCTGGCACGCGACCCCGAACTAAACCAGTTCAGGATGGTTGCCGGGAAGAGAATGATCGACGATGCAAAGATCGGCGGAATCACGCCCGACATATTCAACTTCAGCGGCAAATGCGAAGACTGACCGCCGTAAATCTTGTTACCGACTTGCCGCTTGGCGTAATTCACAAGAATCTTGCGCTGGCCGCGTTCAATGAACACCACCAGATACGTCACACCGGCAATCAGCGCGACCACGATAATCGCCGAGATGATGCTCATCGAGCCGGTTCGCACCAATTCGAAAAGACCACCGATTGCGTTCGGGAAACCCGCCGCAATACCGCCGAAAATGATGATCGAGATACCGTTGCCAAGCCCGCGTTCCGTGATCTGCTCACCCAGCCACATCAGGAACATCGTGCCGGTCACCAGCGTCACGACCGTCGTCAACCGAAATACCATTCCCGGATCGATCACCAGGCCCGGCTGATTTTCCAGTGCGACGGCAATGCCGAACGCCTGGAACGTCGCCAGCAGGACCGTAAAGATACGCGTGTACTGCGTAATCTTCCGTTGACCCGCCTGCCCTTCCTTTTTCAGCGCTTCCAGTTGCGGCGAGACAATCGCCAGCAACTGCATGATGATCGACGCCGAAATGTACGGCATGATCCCAAGCGCAAAAATCGTGAACCGCGAAAGCGCGCCACCCGAGAACATGTTGAACATGCCAAGGATGCCGCCCGACTGGCTTTGGAACAACTTTGCCAGTTGGTCCGGGTCAATACCCGGCACCGGAATGTGCGCGCCGATACGGTAGACGACCAACGCCAGCAGCAGGAACACTGCACGCCGACGCAGATCGCCAAATTTCGCCGCGCTGCGACCGGGTTTTGCGAGACTCGGACTGTTAGCCAAGTACCTTCTCCGATGCAAATGCTAGTGACGGCAAATAACTTGCTCGTTACTCGGCAAAAGAGCCGCCTGCTGCTTCAATAGCAGCACGCGCACCCTTCGTCGCACCCAGACCCTTCACAACGACCTTGCGCTTCAGCTCGCCCGTCGCGATGATCTTGGCACTCTTGATCAGCTCGCCGAGCAGGCCGGCTTGCTTCAGAGCCAACAGATCGATTTCGTCGACCGGCAGCTTTTCCAGATCAGAGAGACGCACTTCACCAACGAATTCCTTCGTCAGCGAGGTGAAGCCACGCTTCGGCAGGCGACGTTGCAGCGGCATTTGACCGCCTTCGAAGCCAACCTTGTGAAAGCCGCCCGAACGCGACTTCTGACCTTTGTGACCACGGCCAGCAGTCTTGCCCAGACCGGAGCCGATACCACGGCCGACGCGACGCTTAGCGTGCTTCGAGCCTTCAGCCGGCTTCAGGTTATTCAATTCCATTATCAACTCCTTGAGTCCTGGTCAGCCGCTTAGCTGATGACCTTAACGAGGTACGAAACCTTGTTGATCATGCCGCGCACAGCCGGCGTGTCCTGCAACTCGCTAACCGAGTTGAGTCGGCGCAGGCCCAAGCCACGCACCGTTGCACGGTGCGTTTCACGAGTGCCGATCAGGCTCTTGACGAGCTGGACCTTGACAGTTTTATCAGACATGGTGTCCACCTTAGCCCAGAATATCTTCGACGGACTTGCCGCGCTTCGCCGCGATATCACCCGGCGTCGACTGCTTGCGCAGACCGTCGAGGGTTGCACGAACGAGGTTGTACGGGTTCGTCGAACCGTGGCTCTTAGCAACCACGTTTTGCACGCCCATCACGTCGAACACTGCGCGCATCGGGCCGCCAGCGATCACGCCCGTACCGTCCTTCGCCGGAGCGAGGAGGACTGCGGATGCGCCGTGCTTACCGTGCACTTCGTGTTGCAACGTACCGTTCTTCAGCGGCACCTTGAACATGTTGCGGCGAGCTTGTTCCATTGCCTTTTGAACAGCAACCGGAACTTCCTTCGCTTTGCCCTTGCCCATGCCGATGCGGCCATCACCGTCGCCAACCACGGTCAGTGCGGCGAAACCGAGAATCCGGCCACCCTTCACGACCTTGGTCACGCGGTTGACCGAAATCATTTTTTCACGAAGGCCGTCGTCGCGTTCGTCAGCCTGAACTTTCGCTTGCATCTTTGCCATGACGAATTCTTCCCTTAGAACTTGAGTCCGGCTTCGCGTGCCGCATCAGCCAGCGCTTTCACGCGGCCGTGGTAACGGAAACCTGAACGGTCAAAGGCGACGGATTCGATGCCGGCAGCCTTAGCCTTTTCTGCAATGCGCTTACCGATCAGGGTCGCAGCAGCGACGTTGCCGCCCTTGCCCGTCTGATCAGCCAATTGCGCACGCACTTCGGCTTCGAGCGTCGACGCGCTAGCGAGCACCTTGGTGCCACACGGCGAGAACACTTGCGCATAGATGTGCGTGTTCGTGCGATGCACGGCGAGACGCGCGACCTGCAGCTCAGTGATCTTGATACGCGTCTGACGAGCGCGGCGCAGGCGAGATTGAGTCTTATCCATGATTGCGCACCCTTACTTCTTCTTCGTTTCTTTGAGGATCACAACCTCGTTGGCGTAACGCACACCCTTGCCCTTGTAGGGCTCCGGCGGGCGATAGCCGCGCACTTCTGCAGCGACTTGGCCAACTTGTTGCTTATTGATCCCCTTGATCACGATTTCGGTTTGCGTCGGGGTTTCAGCCTTGACGCCTTCCGGCATCTGGTGCACCACGGGGTGCGAGAAACCCAGCGACAGGTTCAGCTTGTCGCCTTGCGCCTGTGCGCGGTAACCGACGCCAACCAGCGTCAGCTTGCGCTCGAAACCCTTCGTCACGCCGTTCACCATGTTCGCAACAAGTGCGCGCATCGTGCCCGACATCGCATTCGCTTCGCGGCTTTCGCCCACCGGCTCGAATTTCAGCGTGCCGTTGTCGTTCACCACCTTCACGAGGCTGTTTGCAGCCTGCGAAATCGTACCCAGCGGGCCCTTGACGGTAATGCGTTCGTCGCTCAGGGCCACTTCTGCGCCTTGCAGCGCGATCGGGCTTTTACCTACTCGAGACATGTTTCTCTCCTTTCGGCCTTAAGCGACGTAGCAGATGACTTCGCCGCCAACGCCCGTTGCACGCGCCTTGCGGTCCGTCATCACGCCCTTCGGCGTCGACACGATTGCCACGCCGAGGCCATTCATGACCACGGGGATGTCGTTACGGCCGCGGTACACACGCAGACCAGGCTTCGAAACGCGTTCAATGCGCTCGATCACCGGACGGCCAGCGTAGTACTTCAACACGATGTTCAATTCAGACTTCGCACCTTCGGACTTCACTGCGAAATCATCGATATAGCCTTCGTCCTTAAGGACCTGCGCAATCGCAACCTTGACTTTCGACGAGGGCATTGTCACCGAAACTTTCTCAACCATCTGCGCATTGCGGATGCGAGTCAGCATATCGGCGATAGGATCACTCATGCTCATTTACGTTTCTCCTATTACCAGCTCGCCTTGGTCAGGCCAGGGATCTCGCCGCGGAACGCGATTTCGCGAATCTTGTTACGCGCCAGCCCGAATTTACGGAACGTGCCACGTGGGCGACCGGTAATTGCACAACGATTGCGCTTACGGGTCGGGTTAGAGTTGCGCGGCAGTTGCTGCAGTTCCAGACGTGCTACGTAATGCTCTTCGTCCGACTTGCTCATATCGCCGATGATCGCTTTCAGCTCAGCACGCTTGGGAGCGTACTTAGCAGCCAGGCGAGCACGCTTCTTTTCACGTTCGATCAGTGCCAGTTTAGCCACGGTAACCTCAGTTTCTGAACGGGAACTTGAAGCTGGCGAGCAGAGCCTTTGCTTCGTCGTCGGTCTTCGCAGTTGTCGTGATGCTGATGTTCAGCCCACGCAGTGCGTCGATCTTGTCGTAGTCGATTTCGGGGAAAATGATCTGCTCTTTCACACCGATGTTGTAGTTGCCGCGACCATCGAACGCACGACCCGACACGCCACGGAAGTCACGCACACGGGGGAGCGCAACCGTCACGAAACGGTCCAGAAATTCGTACATTGCCTGACCACGCAACGTGACCATTGCACCGATCGGATAGCCCTGACGGATCTTGAAGCCAGCGATTGCCTTGCGTGCCTTCGTGATCACCGGCTTCTGGCCTGCGATCTTCGTCAGGTCGCCAACGGCGTTTTCGATGATCTTCTTGTCAGCAACCGCTTCGCCAAGGCCCATGTTCAGGGTGATCTTGGTGATGCGCGGCACTTCCATCACGGACTTGTAACCGAACTTCTCAGTGAGGCCGGGTACAACCTTTTCTTTGTAAAACTCTTGCAAACGAGCCATTTTTTTACTCCGCTGCGTCAGGCGCTCAGCACAGCACCGGTCGTCTTAAGGAAACGAACCTTCTTGTCCCCTTCGACCTTGATGCCTACACGCGACGCCTTGCCATTCGCGTCGACCAATGCGACGTTCGAAATTTGCAGCGGCATCGTCTTGGCTTCCACACCGCCCGTCGTACCCTTCATCGGGTTCGGCTTGACGTGCTTCTTGACGAGGTTGATACCCTCGACAATGACTTTGTCTTCGCCAACGGACAGCACGATGCCGCGCTTGCCCTTATCTTTGCCGGTGATGACGATAACTTCGTCACCTTTGCGAATCTTGTTCATCGCGACTCCTTACAGCACTTCAGGTGCCAACGAAACGATCTTCATGAATCGTTCGCTGCGCAACTCGCGCGTAACAGGCCCGAAAATACGGGTGCCAATAGGTTCGAGCTTGGCATTCAACAGCACTGCCGCATTGCCATCGAACTTGATCAGCGAGCCGTCCTGACGGCGCACGCCCTTGGCGGTGCGAACCACCACGGCGTTATAAATTTCGCCTTTCTTTACGCGCCCGCGCGGCGTTGCTTCTTTGACGGTCACCTTAATGATGTCGCCAATGCTGGCATAACGACGCTTCGAGCCGCCGAGCACCTTGATGCACATGACTTCACGCGCACCCGTGTTGTCGGCCACTTCAAGCCGAGTTTCGGTCTGGATCATGGTTTATCTATCCCAACTTAATCCGGTCACACCACCATGGCGTACCCGGTCAGTCTTGGTCCCGTCAGCCAATCGGCTGCTTGGGTATGAACAGCAGCGACGGCAAACGAAACCCGCCATCGCAATCCGGTGAATCCTTCGGAACAGACTGGCGCCTGAACCGCTTCCCCCACCAACTTCGCCCGCGACGGGGCTCCCATAAAAGAGGGAAGACCGAGATTATAACAAATAATCTCGGTCTTGCAAGCGAAACTTACTGCGACTTCAACTACTTCTACAACTTTGCGGCGTCAGATGACGCGAGCAGCCTCGAGCAGGCGAGCCACAACCCAAGCTTTCGTCTTCGAAATCGGACGCGTTTCCTGGATTTCAACGAGGTCGCCCTCGTTGTACGTGTTCGCATCGTCGTGCGCGTGGTACTTCTTCGAACGCACAACGTACTTGCCGTAGATCGGGTGCTTCACGCGGTGCTCAACCAGCACGGTGACCGTCTTGTCCATCTTGTTGCTGACGACCTTGCCGACCAGCGTCCGCTTGAGCGAGGTTTTTACGCTATCGTTCATTTCTGGTTCGCCTTCTCAGTCAGGACGGTCCGCACACGTGCGATGTCGCGACGAACCTTCTTCAGCTGGCTCGTGTTCGTGAGCTGCTGGGTCGCGAGTTGCATGCGCAGGCCGAATTGCGCCTTCAACAGGTCCGACAGCTCCTTGTTGAGCGCGGCCTGATCTTTCTGGTGAAGTTCGGAAGCCTTCATCATTTGCTCCTTAGGCGCCGAGCTGACGCACGATAAACGTCGTCTTAAGCGGCAGCTTAGCTGCAGCCAGACGGAACGCTTCGCGTGCCAGCTCTTCGGTTACGCCGTCCATTTCGTACAGCATCTTGCCCGGTTGAATCTCCGCGACGTAGTACTCAGGGTTACCTTTACCGTTACCCATACGTACTTCAGCCGGCTTGTGCGAGATCGGCTTGTCCGGGAAGATGCGGATCCAGATGCGGCCACCACGTTTGATGTGACGCGTCATTGCACGACGTGCCGCTTCAATCTGGCGCGCGGTCAAGCGACCACGACCGATAGCCTTCAGGCCGAACTCACCGAACGACACCGCGTTGCCGCGGGTAGCGATACCGGTGTTACGACCCTTCTGCTCTTTGCGATACTTTCTGCGTTTCGGTTGCAGCATCGTTATTCTCCAGTCTTCCCGCCGTCGCCGGCACCGCCAGCACGACGAGGAGCGCCACGGCGTGCACCTGCCGGGCCACCACCTTCACCATCGCGACGCGGACGGCGATCGCCACCCGGACGTGCGTTGCGGCGCGGACGCTTTTCTTCGGTGACTTCTTCAACCACCGGTGCGTCGTTGCGGCCAAGCGTGTCGCCCTTGTAGACCCACACCTTCACGCCGATGATGCCGTACGTCGTCTTCGCTTCCGAAGTTGCGTAGTCGATATCAGCACGCAGCGTATGAAGGGGCACGCGACCTTCGCGATACCATTCCGTACGAGCGATTTCGATACCGTTCAGGCGGCCAGCGCTCATGATCTTGATGCCTTGAGCACCCAGACGCATTGCGTTTTGCATCGCACGCTTCATCGCGCGGCGGAACATAATCCGGCGCTCGAGTTGTTGCGTGATCGAGTCAGCGATCAGTTGCGCATCGGTTTCCGGCTTGCGGATTTCTTCGATGTTGACGTGGACCGGAACGCCCATGCGGCGTTGCAGTTCCGACTTCAGCAGCTCGATATCCTCGCCCTTCTTACCGATGACGACACCCGGACGCGAACTATAAATCGTGATGCGCGCGTTTTTCGCCGGACGCTCGATGACGACGCGGCCAACCGAAGCGTTTTTCAGCTTCTTCTTCAGGTATTCACGAACACCGATGTCTTCCTGCAACATCGCCGCGAAATTGTTGTTGTTCGCGTACCAACGCGACGCCCAATTGCGGCTGACGGCCAAACGGAAGCCAGTCGGATGAATTTTCTGTCCCATCGTATGACCCCTTAATTCCCGACCGTCACAGTGATGTGACAGGATTGCTTCTCGATGCGGTTACCACGGCCTTTAGCGCGCGCGGTAAAACGCTTGAGCGATGCAGCCTTGTCGACCATGATGCTCGTTACCTTGAGCTCGTCGATATCGGCGCCTTCGTTGTGCTCCGCATTCGCGATCGCCGACAGCACGACCTTTTTCACGATTCCCGCAGCCTTCTTCGGCGAGAACGTCAGAACGTTCAACGCCTTGTCGACCGGCAAACCGCGGATCTGGTCAGCCACAAGGCGCGTTTTCTGCGCCGAGATGCGGGCACCGCGATGAATTGCTTTCACTTCCATCATGAGCCCCTTATTTCTTAGCCTTCTTGTCGGCTGCATGACCCTTGAACGTCCGGGTCAATGCAAACTCGCCAAGCTTGTGGCCGACCATGTTTTCCGAGA
This sequence comes from Paraburkholderia sediminicola, assembly GCF_046026855.1. Taxonomy (GTDB): domain Bacteria; phylum Pseudomonadota; class Gammaproteobacteria; order Burkholderiales; family Burkholderiaceae; genus Paraburkholderia; species Paraburkholderia sediminicola_A. The sequence continues at coordinate 141,592 of NZ_JAQQET010000020.1, forward strand.
TGTACACCGGGACGTGTTGACGGCCGTTATGCACAGCAATCGTCAGACCGATGAAATCCGGCAAAATTGTCGAACGACGCGACCAGGTTTTGATCGGCTTCTTGTCACGCGCAGCAGCTGCCGACTCAACTTTCTTCAGCAAATGGGCGTCGCAGAACGGACCTTTTTTTACAGAACGTGCCATTGCCTACTCCTTAACGCTTGTGACGGCGCTGGACGATCATGCTCGTCGTGCGCTTATTGCTGCGGGTGCGATAACCCTTAGCAGGCGTGCCCCACGGGCTCACCGGATCGCGACCTGCAGCCGTCTTGCCTTCACCACCACCGTGCGGGTGATCGACCGGGTTCATTGCAACGCCACGCACCGTCGGGCGGATACCGCGCCAGCGATTCGCGCCAGCCTTACCGATTTGACGGAGGCTATGCTCTTCGTTGCCAACTTCACCAATCGTCGCGCGGCATTCAACGTGAACGCGGCGGATTTCACCTGAGCGCAGGCGGACCTGTGCGTAGATGCCTTCACGAGCCAGCAACATCGCCGATGTGCCAGCCGAACGCGCCATTTGCGCGCCCTTGCCCGGCAGCATTTCGATGCAGTGAATCGTCGTACCGACCGGAATGTTGCGAATCGGCAGCGTGTTACCTGCGCGGATCGGAGCTTCCGAACCCGACATCAGTTGCTGACCAACCGACACACCCTTCGGAGCGATGATGTACTTGCGCTCGCCGTCTGCGTACAGAACCAGCGCGATGTTCGCGCTACGGTTCGGATCGTACTCGAGACGTTCGACCTTAGCCGGAATGCCATCCTTCGTGCGACGGAAATCGACGACACGATAGTGATGCTTGTGACCACCACCCTTATGGCGCGTGGTGATGTGGCCGTTGTTGTTACGGCCGGCGGTCGAGGATTGCGAATCGAGCAGCGGTGCGAACGGCTTGCCCTTATGCAGATCCTTGTTGACCACTTTGACCATCGCGCGGCGACCCGGCGAAGTCGGCTTAACTTTAACGATTGCCATGATTACTTGGCCTCCGCTTCAAAGTTGATTTCCTGGCCGGGCTTCAGGCAGACGTACGCCTTCTTCACGTCCTTGCGCTTGCCCATGAAACGGCCAAAGCGCTTGGCTTTGCCTTTCGAGACCAGCACGTTGACGGAATTGACTTCCACCTTGAACAGCAGCTCGACTGCGGCTTTCACTTCCTGCTTCGTGGCATCGGGCGCGACTTCGAACACAACTTGCTCGTTCTTGTCGGCCACCAGCGTCGCCTTTTCGGAGATCACCGGCGCGAGCAGGACCTGCATCAAACGATGATCGTTTTTGCGAATCTCGCTCATGACAGCAACTCCTCGATCTGGGCGACCGCAGCCTTCGTGATCAGGATCTTCTTGAAGTAGATCAGCGACAGCGGGTCGGCGTAACGCGGCTCGACAACTGCCACATGGGCCAGGTTGCGTGACGCGAGGTACAGGTTTTCGTCAACCGTGTCGGTAATCACCAGCACGGAGTCGAGACCCATCGCCTTGAATTTTTCGGCCAGCAGCTTCGTCTTCGGCGCCTCGAGCGTCAGCTCGTCGACCACCGAGATGCGGCCTTCGCGGGCCAGCTGCGAGAAGATCGAGCAGAGACCTGCGCGATGCATCTTCTTGTTGACCTTGTGCGAAAAGTTTTCTTCCGGCGAATTCGGGAAGATCCGGCCACCGCCGCGCCACAACGGGCTCGACGACATACCGGCACGGGCACGGCCCGTACCCTTCTGGCGCCACGGCTTCTTGGTCGTGTGCTTGACTTGCTCACGGTCCTTCTGCGCGCGGTTACCGCTACGGGCATTCGCTTGATACGCCACCACTACCTGGTGAATCAGGGCTTCGTTGTAATCGCGACCGAACACTACGTCCGACGCGCTAACGCCTGCACCTTCCTGACCATTGGCATTCAGGAGCTTAAGTTCCATTATTTCGCTCCTTTCACGGCACGCGTCTTCACGGCCGGCGTAACGAATACCTTGCCACCCTTCGCACCCGGAACGGCGCCCTTGACCAGCAACAGCTTGCGGTCAGCGTCGATACGAGCGATTTCGAGGTTTTGCACGGTTACCGTATCGTCACCCATGTGACCGGTCATGCGCTTACCCGGGAAAACACGACCCGGATCCTGCGCCATACCGATCGAACCCGGCACGTTGTGCGAGCGCGAGTTACCGTGCGATGCACGGCCGGATGCGAAGTTGTAACGCTTGATGGTACCGGCGTAGCCCTTACCGATCGACACGCCTTGCACGTCGACCTTCTGGCCTACTTCGAACAGGTCGGGACCGACCACGGTGCCGTTCGACAACTCGGCAGCCTTGGCAGCATCGATCTGGAATTCTTTGAGGATTTCACCGGCTTGAACACCGGCTTTGGCGAGATGACCGGCCAACGGCTTCGTCACACGCGATGCACGGCGCGTACCGAATGCAACCTGCACGGCGGTGTAGCCGTCGGTTTCAACAGTCTTGATCTGCGTCACGCGGTTGTCGGACACGTCCAGCACGGTAACGGGAATCGAATCCCCTTCTGCCGTGAAGATACGGGTCATGCCAACCTTGCGACCTACGAGTCCAAGGCTCATCGTTTTCTCCATTCCCGACTGCGATTGGTCGGGGCTAATTTACAAAATGCCGGCGCCGTTTCGGGCATGAATTCATGCTGCAGCACACCGACTTTTTTGCGCAAATGCGCGAAAAGCCTTGCATTATAGCGAGGCTTTTCGTTTTCCGCAAGCAATCAATGACTTAGCGTTGTCCAGCACGCCGGACAACCTCTGGAAGCCTTATTGCAGCTTGATTTCCACGTCCACGCCAGCCGGCAGGTCCAGCTTCATCAGTGCGTCAACGGTCTTGTCCGTCGGATCGACGATGTCCATCAGACGTTGATGCGTACGGATTTCGAGCTGATCACGCGACGTCTTGTTGACGTGCGGCGAACGCAGGATGTCGAAACGTTGAATGCGGGTCGGCAGGGGCACCGGACCACGAACGATTGCGCCTGTCCGCTTTGCCGTGTCGACGATTTCTGCTGCCGATTGATCGATCAAGCGATAATCGAAAGCCTTCAGGCGAATGCGGATTTTTTGATTCGGCATGACAATTCCTTGGAAAGAGCGAGGCGGTATTGCGCCGCCAGATAGTAAAAGAACGTAGAGCCGGACACCCGCCATGGGGCGGCGCCCGGCTCCGGGCACCACTTATTGCAACTTCAACCCTCGATTTTACTCGAGAATCTTGGCAACGACACCAGCACCGACCGTACGGCCGCCTTCGCGAATTGCGAAGCGCAGACCTTCTTCCATCGCGATCGGGTTGATCAGCTTCACCGTGATCGACACGTTGTCGCCCGGCATGACCATTTCCTTGTCCTTCGGCAACTCGATCGAGCCCGTCACGTCCGTCGTACGGAAGTAGAACTGCGGACGATAGTTGTTGAAGAACGGCGTGTGGCGGCCGCCTTCGTCCTTGCTCAGCACGTACACTTCAGCCGTGAAGTGCGTGTGCGGGTTGATCGAGCCCGGCTTCGCCAGAACCTGACCACGCTCCACGTCTTCACGCTTCGTGCCGCGCAGCAGGATACCCACGTTGTCGCCTGCCTGACCCTGGTCGAGCAGCTTGCGGAACATTTCCACGCCCGTGCAGGTCGTCTTCACCGTCGGCTTGATACCCACGATTTCGATTTCTTCGCCGACCTTCACGACGCCGCGCTCAACGCGACCCGTCACCACCGTGCCGCGACCCGAGATCGAGAACACGTCTTCCACCGGCATCAGGAACGCACCGTCAACTGCGCGCTCCGGCGTCGGGATGTACGTGTCCAGCGCGTCGGCCAGATTCATGATCGCCACTTCGCCCAGCTCGCCCGTGTCGCCTTCCAGCGCCAGCTTGGCCGAACCCTTGATGATCGGCGTGTCGTCGCCCGGGAAGTCGTACTTCGACAGAAGTTCACGAACTTCCATCTCGACGAGCTCCAGCAGCTCTGCGTCGTCCACCATGTCGCACTTGTTCAGGAACACGATGATGTACGGAACGCCAACCTGACGCGCCAGCAGAATGTGCTCACGCGTTTGCGGCATCGGGCCGTCTGCGGCCGAGCACACCAGGATCGCGCCGTCCATCTGCGCTGCGCCCGTGATCATGTTCTTCACATAGTCAGCGTGGCCCGGGCAATCGACGTGCGCGTAGTGGCGGTTAGCCGTTTCGTACTCGACGTGCGCCGTGTTGATCGTGATACCACGTGCCTTTTCTTCCGGCGCCGCGTCGATCTGGTCGTATGCCTTTGCTTCGCCGCCAAACTTCTTGGTCAGAACCGTCGTGATCGCTGCCGTCAGCGTGGTCTTGCCGTGGTCAACGTGACCGATCGTGCCGACGTTCACGTGCGGCTTGGTCCGTTCGAATTTACCTTTAGCCATGTTTCTCTTCTTTCAAAAAGTTAATCGTTGAATGACTTGCCGCGCGATTACTTCGACTTCGCGTTGATGATCGCTTCAGACACGTTGCGCGGTGCTTCGGAGTAGTGCTTGAACTCCATCGTGTACGTTGCACGGCCTTGGCTCAGCGAACGCAGCGAAGTCGAGTAGCCGAACATTTCCGACAGCGGAACTTCAGCGCGAACGATCTTGCCGCCGCCGATCATGTCTTCCATGCCCTGAACAATACCGCGACGGCCCGACAGATCGCCCATCACGTTGCCCATGTAGTCTTCCGGCGTTTCGACTTCGACGGCCATCATCGGTTCGAGGATGACCGGCTGAGCCTTGCGCATTGCTTCCTTGAACGCCATCGAACCGGCCATGCGGAACGCATTTTCGTTCGAGTCAACATCGTGGTACGAACCGAACGTCAAGTGAACCTTCACGTCAACGACCGGGAAGCCTGCCAGCACGCCAGCCTTCAGCGTTTCCTGGATACCCTTGTCGACTGCCGGGATGTATTCACGCGGAATCACACCGCCCTTGATCTCGTCCAGGAACTCGTAGCCCTTGCCTTGCTCATTCGGCTCGAGCGTGATGACCGCGTGACCGTACTGGCCGCGACCACCCGACTGCTTGACGAACTTGCCGTCGACGTCTTCCGCCTTGCCGCGGATCGTTTCGCGGTAAGCAACCTGCGGCTTGCCGACCGTTGCTTCGACGCCGAATTCACGCTTCATCCGGTCGACCAGAATTTCGAGGTGGAGCTCGCCCATACCCGAAATAATGGTTTGACCCGATTCTTCGTCCGTTTGAACGCGGAACGACGGATCTTCCTGAGCCAGACGATTCAGCGCCAGACCCATCTTTTCCTGGTCGGGTTTCGTCTTCGGCTCAACAGCCTGCGAAATCACCGGCTCCGGGAAAATCATGCGTTCAAGCACGATCGGGTGCAGCGGATCGCACAGCGTGTCGCCCGTGGTCGCGTCTTTCAAGCCAACTGCAGCAGCGATGTCGCCTGCGTGCACTTCCTTGATTTCTTCACGCTGGTTTGCGTGCATCAACAGAATACGACCGAGACGTTCCTTCTTGTCCTTGGTCGCGTTCAGCAGCGTGTCACCCGACTTCGTCGTACCGGAGTACACACGGAAGAAGATCAACTGGCCGACAAACGGATCGGTCATGATCTTGAACGCGAGGGACGAGAACTTCTCGTCGTCAGCTGCGCGACGCTCGGCCTTTTCACCGTTTTCGAGTTCACCCGTAACCGGCGGAATGTCGATCGGCGACGGCAGGAAGTCGAGCACGGCGTCCAGCATCCGTTGCACACCCTTGTTCTTGAACGCGGTACCACACAGCATCGGCTGGATTTCGCACGCGATCGTACGGTCGCGCAGACCCTTGATGATTTCCGCTTCCGTCAGTTCGCCCGACTCGAGGTACTTGTTCATCAGGTCTTCGTTCGACTCTGCCGCCGCTTCGACCATCTTCTCGCGCCATTCATTGCACGTGTCGAGGAGCTCAGCCGGGATTTCTTCGTACGAGAACTTCGTGCCTTGGGACGCTTCGTCCCAAATGATCGCCTTCATCTTCAGCAGATCGACCACGCCCGTAAACGTTTCTTCTGCGCCGATAGGTACAACGACCGGAACCGGGTTCGCCTTCAGACGCAGCTTGAGCTGGTCGTAAACCTTGAAGAAGTTCGCGCCGGTACGGTCCATCTTGTTGATGAACGCGAGACGGGGAACCTTGTACTTGTTAGCTTGACGCCACACGGTTTCCGACTGCGGCTGCACGCCGCCCACTGCGCAGTACACCATGCATGCACCGTCGAGCACGCGCATCGAGCGCTCAACTTCAATCGTGAAGTCAACGTGGCCCGGGGTGTCGATGATGTTGATGCGGTGCTCAGCACGGTCGCCGGCCATGCCTTTCCAGAATGCCGTGGTAGCAGCGGACGTGATCGTAATGCCGCGTTCCTGCTCCTGCTCCATCCAGTCCATGGTGGCAGCGCCGTCGTGAACTTCACCAATCTTGTGGTTCACGCCGGTGTAGAACAGGATGCGCTCGGTCGTCGTCGTTTTGCCGGCGTCGATGTGAGCGCTAATACCGATGTTACGGTAGCGCTCGATAGGTGTCTTGCGAGCCACTTTAATCCTCAATTGGGATGACGCGATGCGAGAAAATACCCATCGCGCTGTAACACAAACGGGCGAGGCGCTTTGTAAGCGCACCCGCCCGGAATTTCTTTCCGTTTTTCTGCTAAACCCGGGTTCGGGAAGCTTAGAAACGGAAGTGCGAGAACGCCTTGTTGGCTTCTGCCATCCGGTGAACTTCGTCGCGCTTCTTCATCGCGCCGCCACGGCCTTCGGCCGCTTCGGAGAGTTCACCTGCCAGACGCAGGGCCATCGACTTCTCGCTGCGCTTCTTCGCGGCTTCACGCAACCAACGCATCGCCAATGCCATACGACGCGACGGACGCACTTCGACCGGAACCTGATAGTTCGCACCACCAACGCGGCGGCTCTTAACTTCGACCACCGGCTTGACGTTGTTGAGCGCTACCGTGAACACTTCCAGCGGGTCCTTGCCACCCTTGGTCTGGATCTGTTCGAAAGCGCCGTACACAATGCGCTCAGCAACCGACTTCTTGCCGGAGAGCATCAGCACGTTCATGAACTTAGCTACATCTACGTTACCGAACTTCGGATCCGGCAACACTTCCCGCTTGGGGACTTCGCGACGACGCGGCATGTTTCTTCCTTTACTTTTCAGTTGGAGCTGTCTATCAGCCCCGCGGCCACCAACTAACCCGATTCATCCCTAACGACTTACCAGCCTGGTCGGGTGACCACTTACTCGACAGCACCGGCGATTCCGGCACCACCGCTATTACCGCCCTTACAGGCGACCTGAAACTACATTGACCGGCTAATTACTTGCCAGCCTTGGCACGCTTCGCGCCGTACTTCGAGCGAGCTTGCTTACGATCCTTGACGCCCTGGGTATCCAGCGAGCCGCGAACCATGTGGTAACGCACACCCGGCAAGTCCTTAACACGGCCGCCGCGAATCAGCACGACCGAGTGTTCCTGCAGGTTGTGGCCTTCACCACCGATGTACGAAATGACTTCGAAGCCGTTCGTCAGGCGCACCTTGGCAACCTTACGGAGTGCCGAGTTCGGCTTCTTAGGCGTCGTGGTGTACACACGGGTGCACACGCCACGCCGCTGGGGGCAGTCCTGCAAAGCCGGGCTCTTGCTCTTCGTCGTTTCCGACGCGCGGCCTTTGCGAACCAGTTGATTGATGGTTGGCATTGTTTATTCCTGAAATTGAACAAAATCGACGCATCTGTTTCCGGGCAAAGCAGAAACGATTGCGCATCGAACTCCCGGACCAAGGTGTCAGCGCACGAATTCACTTCGCGCACAGGCATTCCAAGAACCGGAACCTAGCATAATATTCCGAAAATGCTAAGCGAGTCAACAGGTTGCAATGTTTCGCACGCCTGCCGACCTCAAACAGCGCTCGCCGGGTCTCAGTCGGCGGCGACAACTTCCAGCAATTCGTCGCCGAAACGGTCGAGTTTGCGCGCACCCATGCCAGGAATACCACGCAAATCCTCGATGGAATCGGGACCGTTGCGGGCAATTTCCGCCAGCGTGGCGTCGTGGAAGATGACATAGGCCGGCACGCCATCGCTCTTCGCCGTCTCCGTGCGCCAGGTGCGCAGGCGCTCCCAGCGGGCACGCTCGCGCGGGCCCATACCGATCGTCGGGTCGGCCCGCTCGCTTGTGCGACTGGACGACTGACGTGTACGCGTGGGCTTCACATAGCGGCGCATCGTGACATTCTGCTCACTCTTCAGCACGGCTTTAGCAGCCTCAGTCAGTACCAGCGAGCCGAAACCTTCGTGGTCGACGGTGAGGTAGCCGAATGCGACGAGCTGACGGAAGATAGCGCGCCACTCGGGCTCGCCGAGCCCGGCGCCGATTCCGAACGTGGTCAGCTTTTCGTGGCCACGTTGCAGGACCTTCTCGCTGCGGTTACCGCGGAGAATATCGATCAAGTGCCCGGCGCCGAAATGAAAGCCGCTCGCCCGCTGCGCGCGGAATACGCAGGACAGCGCCATCTGCGCTTCGCGCGTCGCGTCCCATGTGTCAGGCGGTTCGATGCAGTTGTCACAGTTGCCGCAAGGCTTGCTCGATTCTCCGAAATACGCGAGCAACCGCACCCGGCGGCAGGTCGCCGCTTCGCACAGGCCAAGTAAAGCGTCGAGCTTGCCTGTCTGAACACGCTTATGCGCATCGTCGGCGTCGGACTCGTCAATCATCTTGCGCTGCTGCACGACGTCGCCAAGACCGTATGCCATCCAGGCATTGGCGGGCATGCCATCGCGGCCGGCGCGACCGGTTTCCTGATAGTAGCCTTCAACGCTCTTCGGCAAATCAAGGTGAGCCACAAAGCGCACGTCCGGCTTGTCGATACCCATACCAAAGGCGATCGTCGCGCACATCACAATGCCTTCCTCGCGCTGAAACATCTCCTGATGCTTCTGGCGGATTTCGAACTCCATGCCGGCGTGGTAAGGCAACGCGCGCATGCCTTTCTCTTTCAACCACTCGGCCGTTTCTTCGACCTTGCGCCGCGACAGGCAATACACCACGCCGGCGTCGGTCGTACCGTCCGGCCTCGAATGTTCGGCGCGAATGAAGTCGAGCAGTTGAGCGCGCGCATTATCTTTTTCGACGATGCGGTAACGGATATTGGGCCGATCGAAACTCGAAACGAAGATGCGCGCGTCATCAAGCGCGAGGCGGTGGATGATTTCGTCGCGTGTGATCGCGTCGGCGGTCGCGGTAAGCGCGATGCGCGGCACGTTCGGAAAGCGCTCGTGCAGTACCGACAGCTGAATATATTCAGGACGGAAATCGTGACCCCATTGCGATACGCAATGCGCTTCGTCGATTGCGAACAGGCCGATGCGCGTGCGCTCGAGCAGTTCCTGGAAACGAGGCGTCATCAACCGTTCCGGCGCCACATACAACAGATCGATTTCGCCTTCGCGCAACGCGCGCTCGGTAGCCATCGCTTCCGCGCTCGACAGCGTCGAGTTCAGGTACGCGGCGCGCACACCGACTTCCGTGAGCGCGGCGACCTGGTCCTGCATCAATGCGATCAGCGGAGACACCACGATCCCCGCTCCGCATCCAGCTTCGCGCCGCACCAGTGACGGAATCTGATAGCACAACGACTTGCCGCCGCCCGTCGGCATCAGCACGAGGCAATCGCCGCCGCCGGCGACGTGCTCGACAATTTCGCCCTGCTGTCCTCTGAACGCGGGGTAACCGAAGACTTCGTTGAGGATTTCGAGCGGACGGGACATGAATTTGAGAGAAGCAGCGTAATGCCGGTGACACGAATTTTACCAACCCATTCGTGCTGCGCCCGCGCTTTGCACAAACGTTAGCCGTTTGGCCTACGAATCCACAAAACCGCACAAAAATGAGGCGCATAAAAAAAGCCGCTCAGTCGAAACTGAGCGGCTTCGCTGGCTGGTGAGCCCGAGCGGCTTGCGCCGCCGGGACTTACTCGCCTGAGTGCTGCTGTTCGGCGGCCGGGGTTTCCGGCGTACCGAATTCGAACGACTCTTCCGCTGCGATCTGATCGAAACGCTCACGGTCGGACAGTTCCTTGCTCTTGCGTGCCTTGTGGAACGCGAGACCCGTACCAGCCGGAATCAGACGACCAACGATCACGTTTTCCTTCAGCCCGCGCAAATCGTCGCGCTTGCCCATGATCGCCGCTTCGGTCAGCACGCGAGTCGTTTCCTGGAACGACGCCGCGGAGATGAACGAATCGGTCGACAGCGATGCCTTCGTGATACCGAGCAGCACGTTGTCGTAGGTTGCCGGGATCTTGTCTTCCGCAGCCATCCGGTCGTTCTCGTCGAGCATATCCGAGCGCTCGACCTGTTCGCCCATGATGAAGCGCGTGTCACCGTTATCGACGATCTGCACACGGCGCAGCATCTGACGGACGATCACTTCAATGTGCTTGTCATTGATCTTCACGCCCTGCAGACGATACACGTCCTGCACTTCGTCCACGATGTAGCGCGCCAGCGCTTCGACGCCCTGCAAACGCAGAATGTCGTGCGGATCAGCCGGCCCGTCGACAATCATTTCGCCCTTGTTGACGACCTGACCATCGTGCACCAGAACCTGCTTTTCCTTCGCGATCAGGAACTCGTGCTGATTGCCTTCGAGGTCCGTGATAACGAGACGCTGCTTGCCCTTCGTGTCCTTACCGAACGACGTCGTGCCCGTGACTTCCGCCAGAATACCGGCGTCCTTCGGCGAGCGCGCTTCGAACAGTTCGGCCACACGCGGCAGACCACCGGTAATGTCGCGAGTCTTTTGCGATTCAACCGGGATACGTGCCAGCACTTCACCGACCTGCACTTGCTGACCGTCCTTCACGGTGATCAGAGCGCCGACCTGGAAGCCGATCTGCACCGAGTGCTCGGTGTTCGGGATCTTGACTTCTTCGCCGTTCGCGTCGAGCAGCTTGACCTGCGGACGCACCGTCTTCGACGCTTGCGAACCGCGGCGCTTCACGTCGATCACGACCAGCGTCGAGAGACCCGTCACATCGTCGATCTGCTTGGCAACCGTCACGCCTTCTTCGACGTTTTCGAACTTCACCATACCACCGTACTCGGTGATGATCGGACGCGTCATCGGATCCCACGTCGCCAGTTGCGTGCCGGCCTTGATCTGCGCGCCGTCCAGTTGCAACAGCGTCGCGCCGTACGGCACCTTGTGGCGTTCACGCTCGCGGCCGTGGTCGTCGGTGATCATGGCTTCGCCCGAACGCGAAATGACGATCTGCTCGCCCTTCGCGTTGGTAACGTAACGCATGGTCGCCGTGAAACGCACCGTACCGTTCGACTTGGCTTCAACCGACGAAGCCACTGCCGCACGCGACGCCGCACCACCGATGTGGAACGTACGCATCGTGAGCTGCGTGCCCGGTTCACCGATCGACTGAGCAGCGATCACACCGACTGCTTCGCCAACGTTGACCGACGAGCCACGACCCAGGTCGCGGCCATAGCAGGCTGCGCACAGACCGTAACGCGTTTCGCAAGTCAGCGGCGTACGCACGCGCACTTCGTCGATGCCGAGGCGTTCGATTTCTTCGACCGCGTCTTCGTCGAGCAACGTGCCCGTTTCGTACAGCGTTTCCTGCGATTCAGGATTGACGACGTCAGCCACCGTCACGCGACCGAGGATACGGTCACGCAGTGCTTCGACGACTTCACCGCCTTCGACCAACGCCTTCATGGCGACGCCGTTGGACGTACCGCAGTCGTCCTCGACCACCACCAGATCCTGCGTCACGTCGACCAGGCGACGCGTCAGGTAACCCGAGTTGGCCGTCTTCAGTGCCGTATCAGCCAGACCCTTACGTGCACCGTGGGTCGAGATGAAGTACTGCAACACGTTCAGGCCTTCACGGAAGTTCGCCGTAATCGGCGTCTCGATGATCGAGCCGTCCGGCTTCGCCATCAGGCCACGCATACCGGCCAGCTGACGAATCTGAACTGCGGAACCACGAGCACCCGAGTCCGCCATCATGTAGATGGAGTTGAACGATTCCTGACGCGTTTCGTTGCCGTCGCGATCGACCACCGGTTCCGTCGACAGCTGTTCCATCATCGCCTTGCCGACCGCTTCCGACGTTGCCGACCAGATGTCGACCACGTTGTTGTAGCGCTCTTGCGACGTGACGAGACCCGACATGTACTGACGGTCGTATTCCTTCACCTTCTTCGCAGCATCGCCGACGATCTGTTCTTTTTGCGGCGGCACGAGCATGTCGTCGACGCAAATCGAAATACCGGCGCGCGTTGCCAGACGGAAACCCATCTGCATCAGCTGGTCGGCAAAAATCACCGTCTCACGCAGACCGCACTTGCGGAATGCGGTGTTGATCAGACGCGAGATTTCCTTCTTCTTCAGCGGCTTGTTCAGCACCGAGAACGGCAGACCCGGCGGCAGAATTTCCGACAGGATCGAACGGCCAACGGTCGTCGGATACAGCGTAATCTTCGGCACGAACTTCGGCGCGCCTTCCGACGTGTCTTCGTTATGGACCATTTCCGTGATCCGCACGTTGACGCGCGAGGCCAGCTCGACTTCCTTGTTCTCGTAAGCGCGCAGTGCTTCCGACACGCCGGTGAACGTCAGACCTTCGCCCTTGGCATTCACAGCTTCACGCGACGCGTAGTACAGGCCGAGCACGATATCCTGCGACGGCACGATCGACGGATCGCCGTTGGCCGGGAACAGGATGTTGTTCGACGCCAGCATCAGCGTACGCGCTTCCATCTGCGCTTCAAGCGACAGCGGCACGTGCACAGCCATCTGGTCACCGTCGAAGTCGGCGTTGAACGCCGCGCAAACGAGCGGGTGCAGCTGGATAGCCTTACCTTCGATCAGCACCGGCTCGAAAGCCTGAATGCCAAGGCGGTGCAGCGTCGGCGCACGGTTCAGCATGACCGGATGCTCGCGGATCACCTCTTCGAGGATGTCCCACACCACGGCTGTCTGATTCTCGACTTCCTTCTTCGCAGCCTTGATGGTGGTAGCAACACCCATCACTTCCAGCTTGTTGAAGATGAACGGCTTGAACAGTTCGAGCGCCATCAGCTTCGGCAGACCGCACTGATGCAGCTTGAGCGTCGGGCCGACCACGATCACCGAACGACCGGAGTAGTCAACGCGCTTACCGAGCAAGTTCTGACGGAAACGACCGCCCTTACCCTTGATCATGTCAGCGAGCGACTTCAGCGGACGCTTGTTCGCGCCGGTCATTGCCTTACCGCGACGACCGTTGTCGAGCAGCGAATCGACAGCTTCCTGCAGCATCCGCTTTTCGTTGCGGACGATGATTTCAGGCGCCTTCAATTCGAGCAGACGCTTCAACCGGTTGTTACGGTTGATCACACGGCGATACAGATCGTTCAGGTCCGACGTCGCGAAACGGCCGCCATCCAGCGGCACCAGCGGACGCAGTTCCGGCGGCAGCACCGGCAGCACTTCGAGCACCATCCAGTCCGGCTTGATGCCCGAACGTTGGAAAGCCTCGAGCACCTTCAGGCGCTTCGCGTACTTCTTGATCTTCGCTTCCGAACCCGTGTTCTTGAGTTCAGTGCGCAGCATCTCGACCTGTTCGTCGATATTGATCGCGCGCAGCAGTTCGCGAACACCTTCCGCGCCCATCTCGGCACGGAATTCGTCACCGTACTCTTCGACCTTGTTGTAGTAATCCTCTTCGGTCATGATCTGCCGCGCTTTCAGCGGCGTCATGCCCGGGTCGATCACCACGTATGCTTCGAAGTACAGCACGCGTTCGATGTCGCGCAGCGTCATGTCGAGCACCATGCCCAGACGCGACGGCAGCGACTTCAGGAACCAGATGTGAGCGACCGGCGAGGCCAACTCAATGTGGCCCATCCGTTCGCGACGCACCTTCGCGAGCGTCACTTCGACGCCGCACTTTTCACAGATCACGCCACGATGCTTCAGGCGCTTGTACTTGCCGCAAAGGCATTCGTAGTCTTTGATCGGCCCGAAGATCTTCGCGCAGAACAGACCATCGCGTTCCGGCTTGAACGTCCGGTAGTTGATGGTTTCCGGCTTCTTAACTTCACCGAACGACCACGAACGGATCTTGTCTGGCGAGGCCAGACCGATCTTGATCGCGTCAAAAACTTCAGGCTGTTGGACTTGCTTGAATAGATCGAGCAGAGCTTTCATTGCTTTCTCTCCGTAGTCCGATTAGTTGCGGTCGAGGTCGATATCGATACCGAGCGAGCGGATTTCCTTCACGAGCACGTTGAAGGATTCCGGCATGCCAGCGTCGATCACGTGATCACCCTTGACCAGGTTCTCATACACCTTGGTCCGGCCCGCCACGTCATCCGACTTCACCGTCAGCATTTCTTGCAACACGTACGATGCGCCGTACGCTTCGAGCGCCCACACTTCCATTTCACCGAAACGCTGGCCACCAAACTGCGCCTTACCGCCCAACGGCTGCTGCGTCACGAGCGAGTACGGGCCCGTGGAACGTGCGTGCATCTTGTCGTCGACCAAGTGGTGCAGCTTCAGGTAGTGCATGTAGCCGACAGTCACCGTGCGTTCGAACATCTCACCCGTGCGGCCGTCATATAGACGCACCTGGTTCTTCGACGGCGTCATGCCGAGGTTCTTCGCGATGTCGTCCGGGAATGCCAGATCCAGCGCGCGCGACATTTCTTCTTCCGTCGCACCGTCGAACACCGGCGTTGCAAACGGCACGCCTTCGCGTAGATTCTTCGCCAGTTCGACGATTTCGTCGTCTGTGAAGCTGTCCAGCTCTTCAGCACGGCCCGACTCGTTGTAGATCTTGGTCAGGAATTCGCGCAGTTCAACGATCTTCGCCTGACGCTGCAGCATTTCGGCGATACGCCAGCCGAGACCCTTCGCGGCCCAACCCAGATGTACTTCGAGAACCTGACCCACGTTCATCCGCGACGGCACGCCGAGCGGATTCAGCACGACGTCAGCCGGACGGCCATCGGCCATGTACGGCATGTCTTCGATCGGAACGATCTTCGACACCACACCCTTGTTACCGTGACGGCCGGCCATCTTGTCGCCAGGCTGCAGACGACGCTTCACAGCCAGATACACCTTGACCATCTTCAGCACGCCCGGCGGCAGTTCGTCGCCCTGGGTGAGCTTCTTGCGCTTTTCTTCGAACGCCAGATCGAACTGGTGACGCTTCTGTTCGATCGAGTCCTTGATCGCTTCGAGCTGTGCCGCTGCTTCTTCGTCCGCGAGGCGGATATCGAACCAGTGGTAGTGGTCGAGATCTTCCAGGTAAGCCTGGTCGATCTTCGTACCCTTCGCGAGCTTCTTCGGACCGCCGTTCGCGACCTTGCCGGTCAGCATACGTGCGAGACGCTGGAATGCATCGCCTTCCACGATACGCAGCTGGTCGTTCAGGTCGAGGCGATAACGCTTCAGCTCATCGTCGATGATCTGTTGCGCACGCTTATCGCGCTGAATGCCTTCACGCGTGAACACTTGAACGTCAATCACCGTACCGCTCATGCCTGACGGCACGCGCAGCGACGTGTCCTTCACGTCCGAAGCCTTTTCACCGAAGATCGCGCGCAGCAGCTTTTCTTCCGGCGTCAGCTGGGTTTCGCCCTTCGGCGTGACCTTACCGACCAGCACGTCGCCTGCTTCGACTTCAGCGCCGATGTAGACGATGCCCGACTCATCGAGACGACCGAGTTGCACTTCAGCCAGGTTCGAGATGTCGCGCGTGATTTCTTCCGGTCCGAGCTTCGTATCGCGAGCTACGACGTTCAGTTCTTCAATGTGGATCGACGTGTAACGGTCGTCAGCAACCACCTTCTCCGAGATCAAAATCGAATCTTCGAAGTTGTAGCCGTTCCACGGCATGAACGCGACCAGCATGTTCTGGCCGAGAGCCAGTTCGCCGAGGTCGGTCGATGCACCGTCAGCCAGCACGTCGCCGCGCGACACGATGTCGCCGACCTTCACGATCGGGCGCTGGTTGATGTTCGTGTTCTGGTTCGAACGCGTGTACTTGATCAGGTTGTAGATGTCCACGCCGACGTCGCCAGCAACGGCTTCATCGTCGTTCACGCGGATCACCATACGGCCTGCGTCGACGTAATCGACCACACCACCGCGGAATGCCTGAACCGTCGTACCCGAGTCGACTGCCACCGTGCGTTCGATGCCCGTACCAACCACGGCCTTTTCAGGACGCAGACACGGCACAGCCTGACGCTGCATGTTCGAACCCATCAATGCGCGGTTCGCGTCATCGTGCTCGAGGAACGGAATCAGCGATGCCGCCACCGACACGATCTGCGACGGCGCCACGTCCATGTACTGGATGCGGTCCGGCGTAACCATCAGCGTTTCACCTGCTTCACGCGACGACACCAGTTCGTCGGTCAGCGAGCCGTCAGCAGCCACCGCCGCGTTCGCCTGAGCGATCACGTAACGGCCTTCTTCGATCGCCGACAGATAGTCGATCTGATCGGTCACCTTGCTGTCCACAACCTTGCGATACGGCGTTTCGAGGAAGCCGTATTCGTTCAGGTGCGCGTACAGTGCGAGCGAGTTGATCAGGCCGATGTTCGGACCTTCCGGCGTTTCAATCGGGCACACACGACCGTAGTGAGTCGGGTGCACGTCGCGGACTTCAAAGCCAGCGCGCTCACGCGTCAAACCGCCCGGGCCAAGAGCCGAAACACGGCGCTTGTGGGTGATTTCCGACAGCGGGTTGGTCTGGTCCATAAACTGCGACAGCTGCGACGAACCAAAGAACTCGCGAATCGCCGACGAAATCGGCTTCGAGTTGATCAGGTCGTGCGGCATCAGGTTTTCGCTTTCGGCCTGGCCGAGGCGTTCCTTCACAGCACGTTCGACACGCACGAGACCTGCGCGGAACTGGTTTTCCGCCAGTTCGCCGACGCAACGCACACGACGATTGCCCAAGTGGTCGATATCGTCCACTTCTCCCTTGCCGTTGCGCAGTTCGACCAGGATCTTGATCGTTGCGAGGATGTCGTCGTCTTGCAGCGTCATCGGACCGACGATTTCGTCGCGACCGACACGGCGGTTGAACTTCATACGACCCACCTTGGAGAGGTCGTATGCGTCTTCGCTGTAGAACAGACGGTTGAATAGCGCCTCGACTGCTTCTTCGGTCGGCGGTTCGCCCGGACGCATCATGCGGTAGATCGCGATGCGAGCGGCCATCTTGTCCGCGGTTTCGTCGATACGCAGCGTCGACGAGATGTACGGACCTTGATCCAGATCGTTCGTGTACAGCGTCTGGATGTCTTTGATCTTCGATTCGCGGAGCTTTTCGAGGACGGTTTCGGTGATTTCGTCGTTCGCGTTAGCGATGACTTCACCCGTGTCGCCGTCGACGACGTTCTTCGCCAGCACGCGGCCGAGCAGATAGTCTTCCGGAACCGAGATGAACTTCGTCTTCGCGTTGTCGAGATCGCGAATATGCTTGGCGTTGATCCGCTTGTCCTTCTGGACGATCACGTTGCCGTCACGATCCGTAATGTCGAAACGTGCGACTTCACCACGCAGACGCTCCGGCACGAATTCCATCTGCGCGCCTTCCGGCATCAGCGTGAAATTGTCGAACACGAAGAAGTTTGCGAGGATCTGTTCCGGCGTCAGGCCGATCGCCTTCAGCAGGATCGTGACCGGCATCTTGCGGCGGCGGTCGACGCGGAAGTACAGCACGTCCTTCGGATCGAATTCGAAGTCGAGCCACGAACCGCGGTAAGGAATGATACGTGCCGAGAACAGGAGCTTGCCCGAGCTGTGCGTCTTGCCCTTGTCGTGTTCGAAGAACACGCCCGGCGAACGGTGCAGCTGCGAAACGATCACACGTTCCGTGCCGTTGATCACGAACGAACCCGTCGGCGTCATGAGCGGAATTTCGCCCATATACACTTCTTGTTCCTTCACTTCCTTGACGACCGGCTTGCTCGGCGACTCCTTGTCGAGCAGCACCAGACGCACTTTCGCGCGCAGTGCCGAGCAGTAAGTCAAACCGCGCTGCTGACATTCCTTGATGTTGAATGCCGGCGGCGACAGCATGTAGCTGACGAACTCCAGACGTGCGAACCCGTTGTGCGAAACAATCGGGAAAACGGATGTAAACGCAGCCTGCAGGCCTTCCGGCTTGCGCTGCGTGGACGACGTGTCTGCTTGCAGAAACGTGCTGAATGATTCAAGCTGGGTAGCCAGCAGGAAAGGTACTTGGTGAACGATGGGGCGCTTCGCAAAACTCTTGCGAATGCGCTTCTTCTCGGTGAAGGAATATTGCATACGATCTCCGAATCACGGCGGGCATTGTTGTCGAGGCAGGATACCTTGATGAGACAACCCGAGTGTTCACCGACTGAGACCCGATGGCCGTCCGATGGCCTGAACGAGCCTAGAAGCTTGGTGGTTGGCCGCTACCAACCGCTGGCTGACGGCAGCGGATGCCTGTGTTGCCCGCTACCCGACCAAACTTGCCTTCTGCAGTCGCTTCAGAAGACAAAGAGAAGCACCGGTCAATACTGCCGATAGACGATTCTCTTTGGCCTCTGGGGCCCCTGTTCTTGCCGAAATCGGCTGGCAAAAACGTGGTCCCCACAAAGCACAAAAAGGCCGGCGGTGGAAAACCGCCAGCCTTCGCACAACGCGCCGAAACTTACTTGATTTCAGCCTTCGCGCCGGCTTCTTCCAACTTCTTCTTGGCTTCTTCAGCAGCAGCCTTCGGTACCGATTCCTTAACAGGCTTCGGTGCACCGTCAACCAGGTCCTTCGCTTCCTTCAGGCCGAGACCCGTCAGTTCACGAACAGCCTTAATGACCGAAACCTTGTTCGCGCCGACTTCCGTCAGGTTGACCGTGAATTCGGTTTGCTCTTCAGCGACAGCTGCAGCTGCGCCTGCCGGGCCTGCCACTGCAACAGCAGCTGCCGACACGCCAAACTTTTCTTCGAACGCCTTAACCAGCTCGTTCAGTTCCAGAACCGACATCGAGCTTACTGCCTCGAGGATGTCATCTTTTGCGATTGCCATTTGAAATACTCCTAAATTGAATTCGGATACAGCCAGCGATCAATCACGCTCGACTGAAGTGCGTTACGCAGCAGCTTCTTCGCCTTGTTTCTTTTCTGCCAGCGCGGCCAGAGCGCGCGCAAAGCCGGAAACAGGTGCTTGCATAACGTACAACAGCTTGGAGAGCAGTTCTTCGCGGCTCGGGATGTTTGCCAGCGCTTGCACGCCAGCCTTGTCCATCACCTTGCCTTCGTAGGAACCAGCCTTGATGATCAACTTGTCATTGCTTTTGCCGAAGTCGTTGACGACCTTAGCAGCAGCAATGGCATCTTCCGAGATGCCGTAGATCAGGGGACCGGTCATCTGCTCTGCCAAAGAAGCAAACGGGGTACCTTCAACAGCGCGACGCGCCAGCGTGTTCTTCAACACACGAAGGTAAACCTGTTGCTCACGCGCTTTCGCGCGCAGCTTGGTCAGATCGCCAACCGTGATCCCACGATACTCAGCCAGA
Source organism: Paraburkholderia sediminicola (assembly GCF_046026855.1). Lineage (GTDB taxonomy): Bacteria > Pseudomonadota > Gammaproteobacteria > Burkholderiales > Burkholderiaceae > Paraburkholderia > Paraburkholderia sediminicola_A. The sequence goes on from NZ_JAQQET010000020.1 coordinate 161,223, forward strand.
ACCACGGTCTGGGCTTTCGCGACTTGCGCGGCAACCTCAGCGACGACGGCCTGCTTGCTTTCTTTATTGAGTGGCACGGTTAACCTCCAGATTCGATACACGCAGCGTGCGCCTTGTGTACCGCGTTCAATAACGGCGTCCGACCAGTCAGGAGTATTTCGACCGCCCGATCCCCACATTTCTGCGGACATCCAGCGGCTTCATCACTACAAAACCTTTTCGGGTTCGCCATCTGCGTTGGCTTTACATTAAGGGACCGCCTGCCTGCTGCGTTCCCGCCAACGGTCTTTGACAACCGGCCGCACGATGCAAACTGCCATCTTGCGACCGCCCAAAGCCCATAAAACCGCCTCGACTCACATCGAGGCGATGAATTTATTACTGTGCTGCGATCGATGCCTGGTCGACGCGAACGCCAACACCCATCGTGCTCGACAGCGCAACTTTGCGCAGGTACACACCCTTGCTCGTTGCCGGCTTCGCCTTTTGCAGCGCGTCGACCAGAGCGTTCAGGTTGCTACGCAGAGCCGTCGGCTCGAACGAAGCACGGCCGATCGTGGCGTGGATGATACCGCCCTTGTCGACACGGAATTGCACCTGGCCAGCCTTGGCGTTCTTGACGGCAGTCGCGACGTCCGGCGTAACCGTGCCAACCTTCGGGTTAGGCATCAGGCCGCGCGGGCCGAGAATCTGACCGAGCGTACCGACAACGCGCATCGTGTCCGGCGAAGCGATCACGATATCGAAGTCCAGCTTGCCAGCCTTGACTTGTTCAGCCAAGTCTTCCATCCCGACGATTTCTGCGCCAGCTGCACGAGCTTGCTCAGCCTTTTCACCTTGTGCGAACACGGCCACACGAACCGACTTACCAGTACCAGCCGGCAGTACGACCGAACCGCGAACCACTTGGTCCGACTTCTTCGCGTCGATGCCGAGTTGCACTGCAACGTCGATCGACTCGTCGAACTTAGCGCTTGCGCATTCCTTCACGAGCGACAGAGCTTCGTCGACCGCGTACAGCTTTTGACGATCAACCTTGGCTGCAAATGCTTGCAGACGCTTTGAAAGCTTAGCCATTTACACGCCCTCCACGGTGATGCCCATCGAGCGGGCGCTACCAGCGATTGTACGAACCGCTGCGTCCAGATCAGCCGCCGTCAGATCAGGCATCTTGGCCTTGGCGATATCTTCAGCTTGAGCGCGAGTGATCTTGCCGACCTTATCGGTATGCGGCTTGGCCGAACCCTTGTCGATCTTCGCTGCCTTCTTGATCAGAACCGTAGCCGGCGGCGTCTTCAGAACGAACGTGAAGCTCTTGTCCGCGAACGCGGTGATCACAACCGGAATCGGCAGACCCGGTTCCATAGCTTGAGTCTGCGCGTTAAACGCCTTGCAGAACTCCATGATGTTCAGGCCGCGCTGGCCCAGTGCCGGACCGACCGGCGGCGACGGGTTGGCTTTACCTGCAGGAATCTGCAGCTTGATAAAGCCGATGATTTTCTTTGCCATGTTGAAAACCTCTTAGGAACGCCGCCGTGGTACAAGCGGACATTCAGTGAGTAGTAGCGCGCGTTCGCCGGAAAACAGACTACTTACGCTCCTCAACGGCCATTACGCGGACCGTAAGCGCGAAATACGGGACGCACCGATTGGTGTGCCCCGTAGAATTCTGGATTACAACTTTTCGACCTGGCCGAATTCCAGCTCGACCGGCGTTGCGCGGCCAAAGATTGTAACGGAAACACGGACGCGCGACTTTTCGTAGTTCACTTCTTCGACGCTGCCGTTGAAATCCGTGAACGGACCGTCCTTCACCCGAACCATCTCGCCTACTTCGAACAGGGTCTTCGGACGCGGCTTTTCCACGCCTTCCTGCATTTGCGACATGATCTTCTCGACTTCCCGCGGGGAAATCGGACTCGGACGATTACGCGCCCCACCGACGAAACCCGTCACCTTTGCCGTGTTCTTCACGAGGTGCCACGTTTCGTCCGTCATTTCCATTTCCACAAGGACATAGCCCGGGAAGAAACGACGCTCGGTCACCGATTTGTGACCGCCTTTCACCTCGACCACTTCTTCAGTCGGAACAAGGATCTGACCAAATTGGTCTTGCATGCCAGCACGTTCAATGCGCTCCTGAAGCGCACGTTGCACGCTCTTCTCCATGCCGGAGTAGGCGTGCACCACGTACCAACGTTTGCCGCTCGGGGATGCCGGAGTATCACTCATATCATTTCCAACCCAGAATCACCGAGAAAATCGCCCATTCGATGGATTTATCGCTAATCCAAAGAAAGATCGCCATCACGAACACGAAGCCGAACACTACGAGTGTTGTCTGGGTGGCCTCTTTACGAGTCGGCCAGACAACCTTACGAACTTCTTTGTACGAGTCTTTGGCGAAAGCGATGAAACCCTTGCCAGGCGCGGAGAGAAGACCGACTGCAACACCCGCGATAGCGCCAACAGCCAAGGCGGCTCCGCGGACGTACCATTCCTGGCCGCTGAGCCAGAAGAATCCCACGAACCCGGCCAAGACCAACAATACGCCCGCGACGAGCATCAGCTTGTCGCCGGATGTATTTACAGTTTCGACGGAAGGATTCGCCATAACACCTTAACGAAGCGTCACATATGACGCGTGAGTTGGCAGGGGCAGAGGGAATCGAACCCCCAACCTTCGGTTTTGGAGACCGACGCTCTGCCAGTTGAGCTATACCCCTAAACCATTTTGGGGTTGACGACGCCGCCAACCCCGAAACTACCGATTAACGAGAACTATCTGGCGTTACTCGAGAATCTTGGCAACGACACCAGCACCGACCGTACGGCCGCCTTCGCGAATTGCGAAGCGCAGACCTTCTTCCATCGCGATCGGGTTGATCAGCTTCACCGTGATCGACACGTTGTCGCCCGGCATGACCATTTCCTTGTCCTTCGGCAACTCGATCGAGCCCGTCACGTCCGTCGTACGGAAGTAGAACTGCGGACGATAGTTGTTGAAGAACGGCGTGTGGCGGCCGCCTTCGTCCTTGCTCAGCACGTACACTTCAGCCGTGAAGTGCGTGTGCGGGTTGATCGAGCCCGGCTTCGCCAGAACCTGACCACGCTCCACGTCTTCACGCTTCGTGCCGCGCAGCAGGATACCCACGTTGTCGCCTGCCTGACCCTGGTCGAGCAGCTTGCGGAACATTTCCACGCCCGTGCAGGTCGTCTTCACCGTCGGCTTGATACCCACGATTTCGATTTCTTCGCCGACCTTCACGACGCCGCGCTCAACGCGACCCGTCACCACCGTGCCGCGACCCGAGATCGAGAACACGTCTTCCACCGGCATCAGGAACGCACCGTCAACTGCGCGCTCCGGCGTCGGGATGTACGTGTCCAGCGCGTCGGCCAGATTCATGATCGCCACTTCGCCCAGCTCGCCCGTGTCGCCTTCCAGCGCCAGCTTGGCCGAACCCTTGATGATCGGCGTGTCGTCGCCCGGGAAGTCGTACTTCGACAGAAGTTCACGAACTTCCATCTCGACGAGCTCCAGCAGCTCTGCGTCGTCCACCATGTCGCACTTGTTCAGGAACACGATGATGTACGGAACGCCAACCTGACGCGCCAGCAGAATGTGCTCACGCGTTTGCGGCATCGGGCCGTCTGCGGCCGAGCACACCAGGATCGCGCCGTCCATCTGCGCTGCGCCCGTGATCATGTTCTTCACATAGTCAGCGTGGCCCGGGCAATCGACGTGCGCGTAGTGGCGGTTAGCCGTTTCGTACTCGACGTGCGCCGTGTTGATCGTGATACCACGTGCCTTTTCTTCCGGCGCCGCGTCGATCTGGTCGTATGCCTTTGCTTCGCCGCCAAACTTCTTGGTCAGAACCGTCGTGATCGCTGCCGTCAGCGTGGTCTTGCCGTGGTCAACGTGACCGATCGTGCCGACGTTCACGTGCGGCTTGGTCCGCTCAAACTTACCCTTGGCCATTTTCGACTCCTAAGAGGATTTATCCGTACGTTGCGCCGCGCGCAAACAATCACCGAGTACTTCTGGTGCCCATGGGCAGGATCGAACTGCCGACCTCTCCCTTACCAAGGGAGTGCTCTACCACTGAGCCACATGGGCGCTACTTCTTTGTTGCTGGAGCGGGTGAAGGGAATCGAACCCTCGTCGTAAGCTTGGAAGGCTTCTGCTCTACCATTGAGCTACACCCGCAAGGATCCATGGATTCCCAACTACTGCTACAACTTGCATTCTGGTGGAGGAGGTTGGATTCGAACCAACGTAGGCGTAAGCCAACAGATTTACAGTCTGCCCCCTTTAGCCACTCGGGCACCCCTCCGCAGAGAACTGATGATTATGAGGGAACAACCGCTTGCTGTCAAGGCTTGACTGACCGTTCCAAACTCATAGCTCTCACTTATATAGTGACTCCAGCGCTGCCGTAAACGCAGAAACCCCACCTTTGCGGGGTGGGGTTTCTGATGCTGCA
>NZ_JAQQET010000021.1:0-161933 GCF_046026855.1 Paraburkholderia sediminicola
GCAAAAAAAGCTGCGTCCGTACTGGACGCAGCTTTTTAGTGCAACGGTTGCCGGGACCGCCGCCGGGTCGATCGCGACCCCGCCATTACGCGGTCGTTCGTGACCCGGTCATTCGTGACCCGGTCGTTCGCGACCCGGTCATTCGTGACCCGGTCATTCGTGCCCCGATCGATCCTGATCCCGCCAATCGCTGCACGATTCGCTCACGACAACCGCGAAAGCCAGATTACTTCGGCAGCGAACCGTCCACGCCTTCCACATACCAGTTCAGGCGTTGCAGTTCCGGATCGGTCAGCGTCTTGCCTGCCGGCACCTTCACTGCGCCGGACTGGTCCTTGATCGGACCGGTGAACACGTCCCACTTGCCGCCTGCCAGCTCATCGCGCTTCGCTGCGACCTGCTTCTGCGCATCAGTCGAAATCGCCGACGTATTCAGGTCTTCAAGATTGACGGCCTTCTGCGGAATACCCCACCACACCGGATCGTTTTTCCACTTGCCGTCCAGTACCTGCTGGATAGCCGCGTTGTAATACACGCCCCAGTGCGCGACCACCGACCCGAGATGCGCCTCAGGACCGAACTTCTTCATGTCCGAGTCCCAGCCGAACGCATGCACATGCTTTTCCGATGCGGTTGCGAGCGTCGCGCTCGAATCGGTGTTTTGCAGCAGCACGTCGGCGCCCTGGCCGATCAGCGTTTCAGCGGCCTGCTTTTCCTTGCCCGGATCGAACCAGCTGTTGATCCAGATGACCTTGGTGTGAATCTTCGGATTCACCGAACGCGCACCGAGCGTGTACGCGTTGATGTTACGGATCACTTCAGGAATCGGCACCGACGCAACAAAGCCGAGCGTGTTGGTCTTCGTCACATAGCCCGCGGCGACGCCGGCCAGATACGCGCCCTGATACATGCGCACGTCATAGGTACCGAAGTTCGGTGCCTTCTTGTAGCCGGTTGCGTGCAGGAACACCGTGTCCGGGAAGTCCTTCGCGACCTTCAGTTCGAAGTCCTGATAGCCAAAACTCGATCCGATAATGATCTTGTTGCCCTTGTTCGCCAGATCACGGAACACGCGTTCCGAGTCGGCCGATTCCGGCACGTTCTCGATGCGGGTGATCTTGATCTTGTTGCCAAACTTCGCTTCCGCTTCCTTCGAGCCCTGATCGTGCGCGAAGGTCCAGCCGGCGTCGCCAGGATTGCCGAGATAGACAAACGCAACGCCCGGTGCGTCGGCAGCTTGCGCGGTTTGTGCGAGCGGCGCGGCGAGCGCCAGTGAGGCCGCGCCCCAAGCGAAAGCGGTCAGCAAATTTCTTCTCTTCATGTTCTCTCCTGTCGTGTTTGTCGATTGATTTGAAACGTGTGGTCGGTCATATGAAACGGCAACCCTGTCAGCCCGCCGAGAAAAACGGCTTGCCGAGCGATGCGGGTGCATTCAGACGAATCGTGTTCGGGTTGCGCGAAATCAGTACGAGCACGACGATGGTCGCGACATACGGCAGCATCGCGAGAAACTGCGTCGGCACCGGCACGCCGATGGCCTGCGCGTAAAACTGCAGGCCGGTCACGGCGCCGAACAGCAGCGCGCCAATCAGGAGGCGCCCCGGGCGCCATGTCGCGAACACCACCAGCGCGAGCGCGATCCAGCCGCGGCCCGAGGTGAGTTGCTCCTGCCACAAGTGCAGGTTGACGATCGAGTAATAACCGCCTGCGAGACCCGCCATGCCGCCGCCGAAGGCCACCGCGCCGTAACGCACGCCGACCACCGGAAAGCCGACCGAGTGCGCCACTTGCGGCGATTCGCCGACAGAGCGCAGCACGAGGCCGGCACGCGTGCGGTACAGGAACCACCAGATCACCGCGAACATCAGGAACGCGAGGTAATCGAGCGGTGTGAGGCTGAAGAATGCGGGGCCGAGCACCGGGATCTTCGAGAGCCCCGGAATGGTCCACGTGTCGATCGTGGCGCGCACGGCCGCCGACGTGTACGGCTTGCCGACATAGGCCGACAGGCCGATGCCGAAGATCGTCAGCGAGAGGCCGGTGGCAACCTGGTTGGCGAGCATGGTCAGCGTGAGGAACGCAAACAGCATCGACATCGCGAGACCCGCGCCGATCGCGGCGACCACGCCGAGCCACGGGTTACCGGTAATGGCGGTGACCGCGTAGCCGGTCACGGCGCCCATCAGCATCATGCCTTCGACGCCGAGGTTGAGCACCCCCGACTTCTCGGTGACGAGTTCGCCCGCGCCCGCGAACATCAGCGGGATCGCGGCGGAGACGGCGCTCGAGGTGAGCGCGCTGGCTTGTTGAATATCCATGGAGATCCGGCGAGAAAATCAGTGGGCTTGCGCGGCGACTGAGCGCCGGCGCACGCGATAGTTCACGAACAGGTCGGCACCCAGCAGGCAGAACAGCAGCAGCCCCTGGAACACGCCAGAGAGCGCCTGTGGCAATTGCATCGAGGTCTGCACCGCTTCGCCGCCGAGGTACAGCAGCGCCATCAGGAGGCTCGCGAGCACGATGCCGACCGGATGCAGCCGCCCCACGAACACGACGATGATCGCCGTGAAGCCGTAGCCCGGCGACCATGTCGCCTGCAACTGACCGATCGGACCAGCGATCTCACCCATGCCGGCAAGGCCCGCCAGGCCGCCGCTGATCAGCAGCGACGTCCAGATGGTTTTCTTGTCGGAGAAACCGGCGTAGCGCGCGGCGAGCGGCGCCAGACCGCCGACGTTCATCCGGTAGCCCGCGAAGCTCTTGCGCATGAAGAGCCACACACACGGAATCGCGATCAGCGTGACGAACACCGATGCGTTCAGCCGCGTGCCGCGCAGCCATTTCCAGTGCCAGTCGCCGGAAAATGTCGGATACAGCGCGTCGCCGCTGAACATCTCCGAGAGCGGAAAGTTCATGCCCTGCGGATCGCGCCACGGGCCGCTCACCAGATAGATCAGCAACTGCGTGGCCACATACGTGAGCATCAGGCTGACGAGAATCTCGTTGGTGTTGAAGCGGCTTTTCAGCAGCGCGGGAATCGCGGCCCACGCCATGCCACCGAGCACGCCGGCGACCATCATGGTCGGCAGAATCCACCAGCCGGTGGCCTGATCGAAGTAGATTGCGACACCGCTGGCGGCGATGCCGCCGAGCAGCATCTGCCCTTCAGCGCCGATATTCCAGACGTTGGCGCGATAGCCGATCGCGAGACCAAGACCGATCAGACAAAGCGGCGAAGCCTTCAGCAGCAGTTCGGACCAGCCGTTCACGCTGGCGAGCGGTTCAATGAAAAACGCATGCATGGCTTCGAGTGGATCACGGCCAACCAGGCTGAAGATCAGGAAGCCGATCGCGAGCGTGAGCAACGCGGCGATCAGCGGCACGGCAAGCTGCATCGTGCGCGAGGGCGTCGTGCGTGCTTCGAGTCGATACGGAAGAATCATGGGAGCGTGTGCTTATGTGTGTGCTTGTGTCTGGTTCTGGTGCTTATGGTGCTTTAGCGTCGATCAGCTATCCGATCGCGCATTTATTGGGTCAGGCATGCGCCGGCTGCTCCGCCGACGGCGCCGCGCCCTCGCGGTCGCCGAACAGGCCCGCCATCCAGCGGCCGATTTCCTCGGCGTTGGTCGCCCCCGTGGCACGCACCGGCGAGAGTCTGCCGCCTGCGAGCACCGCGATGCGATCGCAGATGTCGAACAACTCTTCCAGTTCTTCGGAGATCACCAGAATCGCCACGCCGCGTGCGGACAGGTCGAGCAACTGCTGACGAATAAAAGCCGCCGCGCCGACGTCGACGCCCCAGGTCGGCTGTGCGACCACCAGCACCTTGGGCGCCTGCAGAATCTCGCGGCCCATGATGTATTTCTGCAGATTGCCGCCGGAGAGACTTTGCGCCAACGCTTCAGCGCCACCGCAACGGACGTCGAAGGCTTCGATACACCGCTTGGCGAAGGCGCGCATCACGCCCGCCTTGATCCAGCCGGAATTCACCATCTGCTGACGATGCGCCGTGAGCAGCGCGTTTTCCGACAACGTCATTGCAGGCACCGCGCCGCGGCCCAGGCGCTCTTCCGGCACAAAACCGAAACCAAGCGCGCGCCGGCCGCCAGCGCCGAGACGACCTGCCGCCTTTCCGCAGATCGTGACAGCATCGGCACGCGTGCCGCGCTTTTCACCCGAGAGTGCCGACAGCAATTCGGCCTGCCCGTTGCCCGACACGCCCGCGATGCCGAAGATCTCGCCGGCATGCACGCCGAACGACACGTTATCGAGCGAGGTGCCGAACGGGTCGTCGCTCTCCACCGACAACTGCTTCACGTCGAGCAGCACGTCACCCGGCTTATGTTCACGTCGCGTGTAATCCGGCAGCGAATGGCCGACCATCAACTGCGCGAGCGACGCATGCGTCTCTTCTTTCGGCGTCACGTGACCGGTCACGCGGCCGCCGCGCATCACCGTGGCGGTGTCGCACAACTCCTGGATTTCGTCGAGTTTGTGGCTGATGTAGAGAATGCTGCACCCTTCTGCAGCGAGACGCCGCAGCGTCGCGAAGAGCTTGCGGACCGCTTGCGGCGTGAGCACCGAAGTCGGTTCGTCCATGATCAGCAAACGCGGGTTCTGCAGCAGGCAGCGCACGATTTCGACGCGCTGCCGCTCGCCCACCGTCAGGCTGTGCACGTGACGTTGCGGGTCGATATCAAGGCCATAGTCGGCGGAGACTTCGCGGATACGCCTCGCCAGCGTCTTCAGATCGAACGGTTCGTCGAGCGCGAGCGCGATGTTTTCACCGACCGTGAGCGTCTCGAACAGCGAGAAATGCTGGAACACCATGCCGATGCCGAGCTTGCGCGCCGCAGCGGGGCTCGCGATCTCGACCGGCTGGCCTTCCCATTGGATCTCACCGGCGTCGGGACGCACCGCGCCGTAGATGATTTTCATCAACGTGCTTTTGCCGGCGCCGTTTTCGCCGAGCACGGCATGGATTTCACCCGGCGCGACGATCAACGTGACGTCGTCGTTGGCGCGTACGGCCGGATATTGTTTGGTGATGCCATGAAGCATCAACCGGGGCGCCGCCTGTTCCGGCCTGTTTGCCGGCTGCGCGGCGGCGCCGTCGCTATAAGAAGAGTCGCTCATGTGATTCCGTAGTACGTCAGAGACTGCCGGTTACAGCGCGTCCGCCCGCCCTGTCAGCGAGCGATCCGTCACCACAACCGGATGACAATACCTAAATCGACCGGCCCAGTCGAGCCGTCAAAATTCCCCGCAAACCCCCGTCGCAGCGTGCTCTGCGGGTATCCCACTCTTGACGTGGCTTTGTGTTCATATTAAAAGCCATATATACCCACGCCCGTTCGATCAGCCAGAACATATATTTCGGAGAAGTCATGAGTCAGCAACGCGAGGCGATCGATACGTATCTATTACGCGTCTTGCACACCCTGTTGATGGAACGCAGCGTCACGCGCGCGGCCGTCAAACTGAATCAATCGCAACCCGCCATCAGCGCGGCCCTGCGCCGTTTGCGCGACATCACCGGCGACCCGCTGCTGGTGCGCGGCAAATCCGGCATGGTGCCGACCGAGTACGGCCTGCGCCTGCTCGAACCGGTGCAAAACGCGCTGCGCGAGATCGAACGCATCAAGTTCCAGCAGCACAACTTCGACCCGGCAACCTCGATCCGCTGCTATCGGATCGGTTGCCCGGACTACCTGAACGTGCTGTTCGTGCCGACGGTGGTCGAACGCTTTCGTCAAGCCGCGCCGAACGCGACGCTCGAATTTCACTCGCTCGGGCCGGCTTTCGACTACGAACTCGCGCTCGAGGACGGCAAGCTCGACACCGTGGTCGGCAACTGGCCCGAGCCGCCGGAGCAGTTGCACCTGTCGAATCTGTTCGTCGATCAGATCGTCTGCCTGATGAGCAACGCGCATCCGTTCGCCAAACGCGGCGGGTTGACGCTCGACCAATACCTGAATGCCCCGCATCTTGCGCCTACTCCTTACTCGGTGGGCCAGCGCGGCGCGATCGACGTGCATCTCGCGCGCGAGCGCTTAAAACGTCATGTGGTCGTTACGTTGCCATACTTCAATCTGGCGCCCTACGTCCTGATCAAGTCCGATTTGATCTTCACGACCACGCGCCTGTTTGCCGACTACTACGCCAAGTTCCTGCCGCTGACCGTGGTGCCCGCACCGCTCGACTTCCCGCCGATGCAGTACTACCAGTTGTGGCACGAACGCGTGCATTACTCCGACGAAGTCCGCTGGCTGCGCAGTCTGGTTGCCGAAGCCACCAAGACGTTGATCGACAAGCCTTGATCTTTGTGCTGCGGTCTGTCGGCATCCCGTTTTTGTGGATGCCGACAGACCGCCTTCTTCTGTTTCGCCCTTATTCCGTCGTTACTGCAACGTTACGCTGCCGCTTCGTAAAGCGTCTTCGCCAACCGGTTGTGCTGCTCAATGACCGGTCCGAGCTCCAGCGTCGTCAACTGACCATTCTTCACCACCACCTTGCCGCCGATCACGCTATGGCTCACCTGCGACGGCGCGCAGAACACCAGTGCCGCGACCGGATCGTGCAATGCGCCCGCAAACAGCGGCTGACGCAGATCGAAGGACACGAAGTCCGCCGCCATGCCCGGCGCCAATGCACCGATGTCGTCGCGATTGAGCACCTTCGCGCCGCCTAGCGTCGCAATCTCCAACGCTTCACGCGCGGTCATCGCGTCCGGCCCGAAGCCGACCCGCTGCAACAACAGCGCCTGGCGCACTTCCGCGACCATTTGCGCACCGTCGTTCGACGCCGAACCGTCCACGCCCAGGCCCACCGGCACACCGGCAAGCCGCATCCGCTTGACCGGCGCAATCCCCGAGGCGAGCCGCATGTTCGAACACGGACAATGCGCGACGCCGGTGCCGGTGCGGGCGAACAGTGCAATGCCCGCGTCGTCCAGTTGCACGCAGTGCGCGTGCCATACATCGTGACCGACCCAGCCGAGGTCTTCCGCATACTCGGCCGGCGTCATGCCGAACTTCTCGCGGCTGTATGCGATGTCGTTGACGTTCTCCGCCAGGTGCGTGTGCATCGACACGCCGTAATGCCGCGCCATCACCGCCGATTCACGCATCAGGTCGCGGCTCACCGAGAACGGCGAGCACGGCGCCACCACCACGCGCAACATCGCGTAACGCCCTTCGTCGTGGTACGTCTCGATCAGGCGCTGCGTGTCCTTCAGGATGTCCGGCTCACGCTCGACCACCGAATCCGGCGGCAAACCGCCATCTTTCTGCCCCACGCTCATGCTGCCGCGCGCTGCGTGAAACCGCATGCCGATCCGCTGCGCCGCGACGATGCTGTCGTCGAGGCGGCTGCCGTTCGGGTAGATATACAAATGGTCGCTCGAGGTCGTGCAACCGGACAGCAACAGCTCGGCCATCGCCGTCAAGGTAGAGACTTCGATCATCTCCGGCGTGAGGTTCGCCCACACCTTGTAGAGGTTGGTCAGCCAGCCGAACAGTTCGGCGTTCTGCGCAGCGGGAATCGCACGCGTCAGGCTCTGATACATGTGGTGGTGGGTGTTCACCAACCCTGGAATCACCAGATGGCCGCGCATGTCCAGCACTTCGTCGGCCGTTTGCGGCAATTCCGCGGTCGGTCCGACCGCGACGATGCGGTTGTCCTCGATATACAGACCGCCGTCGCGCAGTTCGCGCCGGGCGCCGTCCATCGTGACCAGCACGTCAGCGTGCTTCACCAGCATCGTTTTTTTCGGCTTCGTAGCCGCCTGCTCCATCGTCATTCGTTTCTCCGCTTCATTGCTTCCGTGCAAAGCCGTTCGAACGCGATGTGACAGCACGCCAACCGTGCCGCCGCGTCCCGTCGAACGCCGTTGGCCCGGTTACCCAGCGCATTTCCGCCGTCTTCGGGGTGTGCCGCGCTTCACTCGTGTTTGCTGCAGCGCACAGGTGTAACCTTCGACGGCCAAAATAATGCTGACAACTCGCGCCAGTGCGATACCCAACCTCACGCTGCCGATATAGTGGGCCTTTTTTGGCGCCGGTACGATCGAATCGCACGGCAATAGTCGAACAAATCGACTCGATGTGGCTTTCAGCAGGCTGTCTGTCATGCGCCAGGTATTATCTTTCCTATCTCGCGCGCGCTTAGGTGAACATCCTTTTTACAATGGCTGCCACGGCGCTCGCTTCAATTCGCCGACGGGTATGTAGCCACTGACGTGGAGCCTCGATCCGCCGCAACGTATTCTGGATCGGGCCGCCGCCGAAACCTCGCATTCACATAAGGAAAATTGCGAATGGGAAAGCTCACTACCCACGTGCTCGACACCGCGAACGGCCGTCCCGGCGCGGGCATCAAGGTCGAACTCTTTGCGCTCTCCGGCGACACTCGCCACGCGCTCAAAACCACCACCACCAATGACGACGGCCGCTGCGACCAGCCGCTGCTCGAAGGCGACGCATTGGTCCCGGGCGAATACGAACTCGTGTTCGGCGCCGGCGACTACTTTGCATCGATCGGCACGAAGGTGCCGGAGCCGCGTTTTGTCGACCGCGTCGTGTTGCGCTTCGGCGTGGCCGATGCCGCTGCGCACTATCACGTGCCGCTGCTGGTGTCGCCGTGGTCGTACAGCACCTATCGGGGCAGTTAAGCTGCACCGAGCGTATCGATAGGCGTTGGAGGAAGACGAGGTTGAAGTCGCGCTGGATTTGCGAGCGCGCCCGATTGCACTGTGCGGATCCTTGGAGACACCTGCGAAGCGCAATCGAACGCGAGCGACTCGACCCGAAGTTCCAATAAAAAACGGCGCTGTGCGAACTGAGCGCACCGCGTCTCTCACCCCGCAGTCTGCGCAGCGACACCGTGCATGCCGACAACCCATCAACCGGGTCCCGAAGGCGCAATCAAGGCACAGGTGTCGTTGCGCGTACAACGAATCAGAAGTGGAGGAGTTTCATGGAAGGCTTTATCACTGACTGGCTGAACCTGGCATTGCGCTGGTTTCACGTCATCGTCGCCATCGCCTGGATCGGCGAATCGTTCTATTTCGTCGCGCTCGACAACAGCCTGAAACCGCCTACGGACCCGAACCAGCGCAAGCGTGGCGTGTTCGGCGAGTTGTGGCACGTGCACGGCGGCGGCTTCTACAACATGCAGAAGTACACCGTCGCGCCGCCGGAAATGCCGGACGATCTGCACTGGTCCAAGTGGCCGTCGTACACCACGTGGCTGTCGGGCGCGAGCCTTTTCACGGTGCTGTATCTGCTCGCGCCGTCCACGTACCTGATCGACAAGAACGTGCTCGACATGGGTCCGGTGGTCGCGGTTGCTTCGGCGCTCGGCTTCCTCGCTGCAGGCTGGATCGTCTACGACTCGCTGTGCCGTCTGCTCGGCAACAAAGACAAGGTACTCGGCATCTGCGTCGGCGTTTATGTGGTGATCGCGGCGTACCTCGCGTGCCATATCTTCGCGGGCCGCGCGGCTTACCTGATCATGGGCGCGATGCTGGCAACGATCATGTCGGCGAACGTGTTCTTCGTGATCATCCCGGGCCAGCGCAAGATGGTTGCCTCGATGCTCAAGGGCGAAACGCCGAACCCGATCTACGGCAAGCGCGGTAAGCAACGCTCGGTGCATAACACGTATTTCACGCTGCCGGTGGTGTTCGCAATGCTGTCGAACCACTACGCGATGACATACACGAATCAGTACAACTGGGTCGTGCTGCTGATGATCATGCTGGCCGGCGCGCTGATTCGCCAGTTCTTCGTGATGCGTCACCGTGGCCAGGTGCTATGGTACTTGCCGCTGGTGGGTATCGTGCTGATGTTCGCCGCCCTCTTCTCGACAATGCCGAAGCCGGTCGTGCCGCAAGCACAAGCTGCGAATGCGCCGAGCATCAAGGTGGCCGATATTGCGCCGGTGCTGCGACAGCGCTGCGTGGCATGCCACTCCGCTCATCCGACGATGATGGGCAGTGCGCCGGCCGGCGTGTTGCTGGATACGCCTGACGAGATCTCGCAGAACGCACAGCGGATCTATCAGCAGGCGGTGACATTGAAGGCGATGCCGCTGGGCAACGTCACACACATGACCGACGACGAGCGGATGAAGATCGCCGCGTGGTTCGAAGGCGGTGCAGTGAAGTAATGAGCTCGCCGGGTGCGTTGCCCGGCTTGGCAAAGCAGCATGAAGCGGGCTTTTCGCATGAGCGGGAAGCCCGCTTTTTTGTTTGTCAGTCAGGGTTGCTTATTAAAAATGATAATTAAAATTGTAGCCCAAGAGATACAAATTAAAGTAATTTTGAGAAATTGTAGCCCATAAGGTACAAAACAATAAAACGATCTGTGCCTCATGGGCTACAATATGTACTTACAATTGAAAATTTGATGCCCTGGGGCTACAAATGACCAATCTCGCTGACGTATCGGACATGCTGAAGGCCGTTCGGCGCGAAAGCCGCCTGTCGCAAGAGGAATTGGCCCACCGCGCGGGCGTGGCTCGCACCACCGTCGCGCGTATGGAAACGCTCGCCAAAAACGATATGAGTGTGTCCGTGCTTGTGCGTCTGCTCGAAGCGGCCGGCTACGACCTCAAGTTTGTCGCGCACGGTCACGGGCGCACGCTCGAAGACATCCTGGCTGAACAACGCATGCCGGACACGGACTCATGAGGCTCGACGTTCAGGTACAGGGCAAGCACGTCGCTACGCTGTTTCGCGAGCGCGACGACTACGTCCTCAAATACGATCGTGACGCAACGGCGGCCGATTTCATCAGTCTGACCATGCCGGTACGCGAAGAAGCCTGGCGCTGGCCGCGCGACCTGCATCCGTTTTTCCGGCAAAATCTGCCGGAGGGCTACCTGCTCAATCTGATCCGCGAGCAATTCGGCCCCTTGCTCGACGGCACCGATCTGTCGCTGCTTGCCGTAGTCGGCGCCATGGGGATTGGCCGCGTCACCGTGACACCCGAAGGCGTCGCGCCGGGCACCGAACTGCAACCGTTAGACGTGCAGGACATCCTGCACGGTGACAACACCGCCGAACATTTCGCTGCGCTGGTTCGTGAATATGCGCGCGCGGCCATCTCGGGTGCCGTGCCGAAGTTCATCGCACCTCAAACTGAAGCTTCCAGCGCATCCACACCGACGCCGCTCGGCAAACCGACAATCCGAACCAGCCGCCACATCGTCAAAGGCTCCGACGACAGCACGCCGTTCCTCGGTTTCAACGAGTTCTACTCGATGCGCGTGCTCGAACGGCTTGGCGTAGCGCCGGTCGCGCGCACGCAGATGTCGGACGATGGCCGGGCGCTGATTGTCGAACGCTTCGACGTCGATGCGCATGGGCTGCCAGCCTATGGTGTCGAAGACATGTGCGGCCTGTTAGGTTTGCCGCCACACGAAAAATACAATTCGACCAGCGAAAAAATGCTCAATGCCGCGCGAGCCTACCTGCTCGACCGTGACAGCATGCGCCAGCAACTCGAGCATCTCGCCTGGCACTTGCTGACAAACTACGTCGTACGCAACGCGGACTGCCATACGAAGAATGTCGCGCTGCTCTACACGTCGGTGGATGACGTCGCATTCACGCCTGTCTACGACATCGTCACGACGCAGGCCTATCCGCGTTTCGCGGCCAATCCGCCGGGCCTGCCGATCGACGGCCGTAAGACCTGGGCGGCCGGCAAAACGCTCGAGCGATTTTTCAACACGCGCATGGGAATCGCGCCGCGGCAATACACGCAGATGGTCGAAGCGTTATGCGACTCGGCCGTCGCTGTCGGTCACGAGTTGATTGAAGCGGCGCGCAACGAGCCGCGGTGGCACCACGTCGCGAAACACATGCTCCACGCCTGGGACGACGGCATGGCATCGCTGCGATCGCTGAAGAAAAGCCTGCAGTTCAAAGGACTCAAACCGGCAATCGAAGCCGCGGGGTTCTCCGCGCCGGAGCCGGCGGAACGTGCGCGCGAAGTGATCGGGCACTCACCGCTCTTAGGCAAGCGTAGCTGAAAGATCAGTTGCCCCTGCCGTCGCCTTCCTTAAAAGAAAAAAGCCCACAGCATGTACTGTGGGCTTTTTTACAACCAACCGGCTCAACGTACTACGTTAAAGCAACGACCTCAAACGGTCACCGCACTCAACGCATCTTCAGTGAGCCAAAGCGACTCGGCCAGATCCTGCTCGTTCAGGTTCAACCCATCGCCGCCACGATCGACGACGATAAAGTCGCTCACGTCGCCCAATGCAATCAGCGGATGGTGCCAGACACCCTTCGCATAGTTCACACCTTGCCAGCCGCTCGTCACAAACGCACGGATCTGAGTCGGGTCCAGTTCGCCCGCCGGCGCCACGACCACCAGATACGGCTTGTCGTTCAGCGGCACAAAGGCCTGGCTACCCAGCGGATGCCGTTCAAGCATCTTCACTTCGAACGGCAGCGTGCGCGGCTGACCGCGAAACAGGTTCACCAGCGTACGGCCGTTCTCGTCGGTCACGTCCACCTTCGCGAGATCGTGATAACGGATCGTGGTGCCGAGGTTGATCGGAATCTGCTTCGCGCCTTCGAGTTCGATCACGTCGCCGAATGCGGCGAACGCTTCCTTTGTCAGCGGTTCGATAGCCAGCGTTTTCATTATGCGAGCGTGCCCCACAGACGCAGACGCGACACGCCACCGTCCGGAATGATGTTGAAGCGCACGTGCGTCACCGGACCCAATGCAGCGATTTCGCTTTCGAAATAGTGCTGGTTGTCCATCTTCAGCTTCTGCTCACCCAGCAGCACCGGCCAGAACATGGCCTGCGTGATCAGCGAGCTGTCCGTGCCGCCCGTTACATACGCGGCCTGGATCGAGCAGCGATCCGGATAGTTGCCCTTGAAGTGAGCCGTATCGACTTCGATCTTCTTGATCACACCCGGTTGTGCCAGCGCGACGATCGCCCAGTCATTTCCCGGTTCACGGCGGCGACGCGTTTCCCAGCCGTCACCCATGTTTACGCCGCGGCCCGGCATCAGAATCGTCGACGCTGCACCGAAGTGCTGGTTGTTCGCCGCGACCAGATACGCGCCGTTTTCCATCGCGGCCAGATCGAACTGCTCGGTACGGCTTGCTCCTGCCCAGTCGACTTGCGGCTGGCCATACACACGCAGACGCGCAATACCGCCGTCCGGGTAGATGTTCACGCGCAGGTGCGTGTAAGCGTTCGCGTCGCTGACTTCGTGATAGTGATGGCTATTGCCTTGCAGCGTGGTCGACGGAACGATTTCGGTCCATTGCGTCGACTGGTTCGGTACGCCGTCCACGACTCGCGCACCCTCAACCGAAGCCGCCGGCGGGAAATTACCCGTGAAGTGGCTGGTGTCGAGATCGAGACCCTTGATCACGCCCGGACGCGCGAGCTTCACGACGCACCAGTCGTAGCCGTTCGCGCGCTTGCGGCGCGTTTCCCAGCCGTCCATCCACTTACCGTTGTCGTCGTACTTGCCCGGAATGAAGACGGCCGGCTCCGGATTCAGCATGCGATCCTTCGGTGCGAAGAAATCGTCGCTGGCCTCGAGCGCCTGTGCGCCCAGACGCGGGTCCGCCAGATTCACATAGCGGCGCGTGAATTCCGGTGCGTTGGGGTCGAGAATCGGGAGTGCCATCTTTGTCTTCCTTAATGTTTGCTAGTGCTGAAAAAACGTTTCGGTTCGAGGTCCGCGACGCGTAGTTAAAGCCTTACGCGTCGACCAGGTCGTCGAGCCGGAAACGTGCGATGCGGTAGATCTGATCGAGGCTGGCGCGCAATTCATCCGCGCGGCCGTTGTTCACGCGCGCCTCGAAGTTCGCGATGATGCCGTGGCGGTCGTAACCGCGCACCGCGAGGATGAACGGAAAGCCGAACTTCTCGCGATAGGCGCTGTTCAACGCCACCAGCCTGTCGAATTCTTCCTGCGTGCACTGGGCAAGGCCAGCGCCGCTCTGCTCACGCGTGGATTCGGCCGTCAACTCGCCGCGCACCGCAGCCTTGCCGGCGAGCTCCGGGTGGGCGTTGATCAACGCCAGTTGCTTCTCTTCACCGGCAGTCTCGACGATGTACGACATCTTGCGATGCAATTCGTCGATGCTGGCAAACGGCCGTTGCTGGGCGGCGATTTCCGCAACCCACGGCGAGTGCTCGAAAATGCCCGACAGCGCCGCGACGAACGCGTCGGTCGAGGTGCTGTTGAGTTGGTCCAGAGTGTATTGCATCGCCTTCATGCCGCTGCCCCGCGGTTGTTTTGTTGGTAAGGGTGATGTTCGCGCCAGTGCCGCGCGATATCGACGCGCCGCGTCACCCACACGCGATCGTGCTGTTCGATATGGTCGAGAAAACGTTGCAATGCGCGGAAACGCCCGGGGCGGCCGAGCAGGCGGCAGTGCATGCCGATAGACAGCATCTTCGGTGCTTCGTCGCCTTCTTCGTACAGCACGTCGAATGCGTCGCGCAGGTACGTGAAGAAATGGTCCGCGGTGTTGAAGCCTTGCGGGCTCGCAAAGCGCATATCGTTAGTGTCTAGCGTGTACGGCACGATCAGTGAGGGGCTCTTTGCACCGCCCGTCACTTCGACATCCATCCAGAATGGCAGATCGTCGCCGTAGTAATCCGAGTCGTACAGGAAGCCGCCGTGTTCGGCGACCAGACGATGCGTATTGGGACTGTCGCGGCCGGTGTACCAGCCGAGCGGCCGCTCACCCGTAATGCGCTCGATCGCTTCCATGCCGAGGCGCATGTGTTCCGCCTCTTTTTCCGGCGACACGTCCTGGTAGTGAATCCAGCGATAGCCGTGGCAAGCGATCTCATGACCGAGCTCGACGAAGGCGCGCCCCAGATCAGGATGCCGTTCGATCGCCATGCCGACGCCGAACACCGTGAGCGGCAGGCTGCGCTTTTCGAATTCGCGCAGGATACGCCATACGCCTGCGCGCGAGCCGTATTCGTAGATCGATTCCATGCTCATGTGACGAGCCGGATAAGACGCCGCGCCAACGATTTCCGACAGAAACTGCTCCGAGCCCGGATCGCCGTGCAGCACGCAATTCTCACCGCCTTCTTCGTAGTTCAGGACGAATTGCACCGCGACGCGCGCTCGACCCGGCCAGTTCGCCTGCACCGGGTGGCGGCCGTAGCCGATCAGATCGCGTGGATAGTTCGAGTCGAGTGGCATGGTTTGACGAAAGCGTGATGACGGTACGTAAAATTCGCGTAGAACTCACGTGACATGCACGTGGGGTTTGCGTGGCGTTGCATGCGTTTGCGTGCGTTTGCGTTATTACGGCATGCCGGCGCGGGCGAAAACAGGCCTGAACAGCGGCACCAGAAACAGTAGCAAATCGTGTTCGGGTACCAACGCCGAGTGGGACCAGTGTAGCGAAAACACCCGGGTGCGCCCATACACCCGGGCAGATAGTGCGTGTCAGACGGGATGTATGTGCGAATCCGGTCCCACTGGGCGTTCTGTGGTGTTTACCCGCAGTAAACCGGTCGAATTTGCACTTTCCACGGCGCTTGCGGCCGAATCGCGAGGCGGCCGGGGATTTGGGTCCGCATCAGCCGGACTGAAGGCTTCCAGCGCGCCGTCGTAGCGCTTGGCCAGCGGCCGGGCATAGTCACCCCGCTTGGCCGTCGACAGCCGTAGCGCGACCAGCGCCTCGGTCCATTTGACTGCCGCCGTCACGCCCTCGATCACCGGCGCGCCCAAGGCATCTTCAATCTCCGCGCACAACTCGGCCATGCCGGCGCAACCGAGCACGATCGCATCCGATCCGTCCTCCTCCAGCGCGCGCCGGCATTCATCGAGGATGATGCGGCGCGCCGCCGAGCCGGGCTTGTCCAGATCGAGCACGGCGACGTCGGTGGCGCGCACGTTGCGGCAGAACCGCTTCATGCCGTAGCGCTCCGCGAGATGCCACGCCATGCCGCACGTGCGCGCCAGCGTGGTCACCACCGAAAATCCCGGCGCCAGCACGCTTGCCGCATGCATCGCCGCTTCGGCAATGCCGATCACCGGACCGCGCGCCAACTCCCGTGCCGCGTACAAACCGGGGTCGCCAAAGCAGGCGATCACGTAACCGTCGCAGCCCTCGCGCTCACCGGCGATGATCTCGGCCAGCAAGCCGGGCGTCGCGAGCGCTTCGTCGTAATAGCCTTCAATCGACGGCGGCCCCATCGTGGGATTCACCGCAATCACTTCAGTGCCGGGCGCGGCGACTTCGCGTGCGCAGCGGCCCATGGCGTCCGTCATGCGTTGCGTCGTATTCGGATTGATCAGTTTGATGCGCATATCGACTCCTGTTGCAGCACGGGCTCAGCGAGCCAGCACACGGTAGAACACTGCACCCAATCCAGCCCCGATGAACCACGAAAAATTGGCTAGCCCGTCGAGCGTCGGCACCATCACGCAGATCACCGCGATGAGCGCAGCCGGCAACAATGCAGCCACGGCTCGGTAGTTGACACCGTTGGTGTACCAATATGAACCAGCCGGCGAAACCGAGTAGAGATCATCAAGCACGACCTTCTGACGCTTCACGATAAAATAATCAACGATCAGGACACCATACAAAGGTCCGATGAAGCTGCCGAGCACATCGAGCGTGTAGTGAATCACAGCCGGGTTATTGAACAGGTTCCACGGTGTGATGAAAATCGACGCCACGGCCGCGAGCATGCCGCCCGCACGCCAGCTAATCAGACGCGGCGCGACGTTCGAGAAGTCGAAAGCCGGCGAAACGAAATTAGCGACGATATTGATACCGATGGTTGCGATCGTGAAGGTCAATGCGCCGAGAATCACCGCGGTCGGATAGTCGATATGGCCCACCGTTTCTACCGGGTCCGTGATCAATTCGCCAAATACCGGCAGCGTCGCCGCGGTCGTGATCACCGTCACCAGCGAGAAGGCGAGGAAGTTGACCGGCAGGCCCCAGAAGTTACCGCGCTGCACACTGCGAAAGCTCTTGCCGTAGCGGGAAAAATCGCCGAAATTCAGCATCGGTCCGGAGAAGTACGAGACCACCAGTGAGATTGCCGTGATCATCACCGGCACCACTTGCATGCCGTGGTATTTGACACCGCCCAGGTTGATGCCGATGTTTCGCCATCCTGCGCGATACACCATGTAGCCCGCGAGAATGAACATCACCACGTAGACCGCCGGACCGGCGAAGTCGATGAACTTCTTGATGGTCTCCATGCCGTGCCAGAACACGAGTGCCTGCAAGACCCACAGCAACATGAAACCGGCCCAGCCCAAGGTGGAGAGACCCATGAACCCATGGTGATGCACATCCGCGTACGGCAACAGTTGCGGAACGAACTTCAGCACCACGATCACCAGCGCGCTCGAAGCCAGATAAGTCTGGATTCCGTACCATGCTACCGCGATCAAACCGCGAATCACGGCAGGGATATTCGCGCCGAGCACACCGAACGTCGCGCGGCAGGCCACCGGATAAGGCACGCCGTTCGCCTGACTCGGTTTGGCAATCAGATTGCAGAGTACGTTGACAA
Organism: Paraburkholderia sediminicola; assembly: GCF_046026855.1. Taxonomy (GTDB): domain Bacteria; phylum Pseudomonadota; class Gammaproteobacteria; order Burkholderiales; family Burkholderiaceae; genus Paraburkholderia; species Paraburkholderia sediminicola_A. Next base: position 17,560 of record NZ_JAQQET010000021.1, read on the forward strand.
TGGCAATGCCGACCAGCAGCGCGATCAGGACCTGCCAGCTTGTCAGCCCAAGTGCGAACAGACTGCCCGCGAACACATAACCGCCGACGCTGTGCACGTCCGACATCCAGAACGCGAAGATGTTATAGGCGCCCCAGGTTTGATGGCGCAGCGGCGCGAGGTCTTCGTTGTACAGCCTCTCGCTGTAGCCTGCGGGCATCGACGGATCGCTGGGCGCGCCACCGTCTCCGTAAGTGGGAATGGCGGGATTGCCGGGCGCTACACTAAACTGAGCCATGTTTCCTCCTTGGGATAGGGACCATCGATAGCAAATCGAAGGACGTTGCATCGGCCAAGCCAGTTGCCTCTCCTCGATCTGGAAACAGGAGGTTCGAACCGACCAATTGACCGTGCCGCGGATGTCTCTGTACTTGATGTACTTGTGGTTATCGCACCGCCTGTAGCCGCGGATTCCCGGCGATGCGTTACTACTCCAAGGCTGTCATCCCATGACGGCCACGCGTGCGCAAGCCGGCAGCGCTCACGTCGAGCCGCCTTGCAACGCCTGATTCGGTTCAGTGCGGCGCGCACCAGCAACGAGCGCGCACCGGCCGCCTGCCTCAGCCTGGCGCGGACTTGGGTCCAGGTGCTTCCTTCGGTGCGCCGTTGAGTGCACCGAACACTTCATGCAGATCGGCCGCGCCACGTGCGGGGCGGTCCAGCATCTTCAACTCGACGCTTTGCAAATGGCGCGACATAAGTGCCGCCGCCTCTTTTGCATCGCCGGCGTCGAGCGCGGCGAGAATCGCTTCGTGGTCTTCGAACGAGCAAGGGCTGCGTCCGAGCGACTCGTATAGTGCCGAAATCAGCGTGGAGCGCGCCACCAGTCCGTTCAGGCAATCGCACAGCACCGTGTTGCCGGTGAGCCCGGCCAACTCGGTATGGAACTCACCCGACAGGCGAATCCATGCCGGAAAATCACGTGTTTCGAACGCTTTGCGTTCGCGGCCGATCATGCTGCCGATGCTCTTCAAGCGGCGCATGCCATGACCGCCGCAAATCTTTTCAACCACAGCCAGTTCAATAATCCGACGCATTTCGAACACTTCATGCACTTCCTGCAGCGACGGACTAGCGACGAACGCTCCACGATTCGGCTCGAGATCGACGAGATGATCGGTCGCCAGTTGCGCGAGCGCCTGCCGGATCGGGCCACGCTTCACACCGAATACTTCGCACAACTGTGCTTCTGTCAGTTTCGCGCCAGGAGCGAGCCGATGCTCGAGGATCGCGGCGCGGATGCGCTCGGCGATCGCTTCGGGTTTCGAACCATTCGCGGCTGCGGAGTCTGTGTCGGACATGATGTTCGTCTCTGTATGTTGGTCATCATAGGATGGACATAAAGATTGTCAACAATTTTTGCTTTGAATTTCGACAATCTACGTCGTTGGCCTGAGCTGCGAGTCCGCGGACACGCCGTGCAGGCTATGCTCAGCTTTACTACCAGTTTAATTAATCTATAGGGTGGCCGTCTATTGGAGACGATTTTTGTCAACAAAGTGGGAGACCTTCATGGGACTGATCTACTAGGAAGCGCCTTAATAAATTGACCGTTAGTTGCGTTATTGATTCGAAAAGAAAGCGGACAAACGCCCGCTTCATTGCCCCCCGCCGTTTCAGGCGAGGGTCGGATAGCCCGATAACGTCAGTTTGAATCCATGCGCGTGGGCGACGAGGTGCGCGTCCGCGCCAACCGGCAGCGTCAGCATGTTGGGAATGTGGCCGAATTGCAGACCGGTGATGACCGGAATTCCAATCACCGACCTCACCTGCTCGATCATCGTGTGCAGGTCGTAGCCGTTGTCGTACTCGTACGATTTACCGCCGGAGAAATCGCCCAGCACAAGCGCCTGCTGCTGCGCGAGAATGCCCGACAGGTGCAACTGATAAAGCATCCGCTCAAGCCGGAACGGCTGCTCGTTGACATCTTCGAGGAACAGAATGCCGCCCTGCACTGGCGGCATGTACGGTGTGCCGATCAGCGAAGTCAGCACTGCCAGATTGCCGCCCCACAACATACCCGTGACGTCGGCAGTCTGCGCTTGCGGCGCATTGCTCGTCACCGTCATGGTCGGCCTGGTCAGCGCGGACCAGAAGTGCTGCATGGTGAATTCGCTCAGATCTTCCGCGCCAAAATCGCTCATCAACATCGGGCCGCCGAAAGTTTTCACACCGGCGCGCGCCAGCAAAGCAAGCTGTATCGCGGTGAAATCGCTATGGCCCACCAGCGCAACCGGCTGATCGGCCAGCCGCCGTTGCAGCCCTTCGTAGTCGAGTCCGTGCAGGATACGCGCCGCGCCATAGCCACCACGCACGGCTAGCACGATGTCGGGCAACTCACGCGAGGGGTCGGCCAGCCGGTTCAGATCGGCGGCACGCTCGCCGTCCGTGCCGGCGAAGCGCTGGTAGCGGCGCCTTGTCGCCTCCACACCCTCAACGCGATGCCCCTGCGCATGCAAGCGATGCAATGCGCGATGCAGCACCTCGGCATCATGCGGATATCCGGACGGCGCGATCAACTCAATGGTGCGATGGACGGTCATTGGCAAGACCTGTTGGACGTTGTTGTTTTAGAGCGGCTCGGCCGATCCCGGTTCGCGGCGTGCTGCGCTGTGCGCTTCGGAGTCGCCGGTGCGTGCTTCACCATGCACTTCGACATGCGCTTCGGGGTGTGCTTCGCTGCTTGCTACGGGGTGTGCTTCGCCGCTTGCTTCGCTGCCTGCTACGACGTGTGCTTCGCCCCGTGCCGCCACGCGTGCCGCACGGCTTGCGCGCCGCCGCTCGGCAAAGAACGATTTGAGCGCGTCGCCGCATTCGGTTTCGAGCACACCGCCCGTCACTGTGGTGTGGTGATTCAACTGTGGATTCGCGAATGCGTCGACGACACTGCCGCACGCGCCGGTTTTCGGATCGCGCGCCCCGAACACGACGCGGGCGATGCGTGCGTGCATGATCGCACCGGCGCACATCAGGCAAGGTTCCAGCGTCACGTAAAGCTCGCAACCCGGCAGACGGTAGTTTTCGACGGCTTGCGCGGCTGCGCGCAATGCGATCATTTCCGCATGCGCCGACGGGTCGTGCGCACCGATCGGATGGTTGAACCCTTTAGCGATGACTTCGTCGCCCCGCACGAGAACCGCGCCAACCGGCACTTCGCCTGCGGCGCGGGCTTCTTCTGCGGCAGCCTGGGCGAGCGCCATGAAGCGACGATCGCGCTCCGAGACAGGCGGCGGTACGGGCGATTCGTCTGGTGTGGGTGTATCGATCAGCGTAGTGGCGGCAGCCGTGGGAGTCAGATCACTCACCACGGGTGCTGGAGTATCGGGACCAACGGTTCCGGCCTGAGCAGCCGAAAGTGTGACCGCCTCGGTCAATTCACCAGAGTCGCCCGGCTCCGGACCCGGCGCGGCGGGACGGGCAAGCGGCTCGCTCACTGCGAACCCGCATCGGCCATATTGAGGTTGCCGGCACGTTCCGACAGCCGCTCGGCAATGCGGCGGCAGTATTCGCGCGGCAGGACCAGCGGGCCGCCGCGCAGCGATTCAAGCGCCATATAGAGCGCCAGCATGCGCGCCTGAAGACGGCAGCGGGTGGCCTGATCGCTCACGGCATTCAGATCCGCTTGCAGGTCGCGCAAGGCGCGCAGCTGCTCGACAGCCGGCGGCACGAAGCCCGCATTCTTCAGAATCCGGTTGGCGACGCGCACTTCCTCAGGGACAAGTGCATCGTCCTCCAGAGGCAGCGGCGCACCCGCGCCCGGCAAATCATCGAACTCACCGCGCGCGGCTGCGGCGGCAATACGCTGTTCGACTAACGCATCAAGCAATTTCATCTGCAGTCCACTACGTTGCGGCCCAAGCATTCTATCAGGGAGCGCGCGCCGGTTCTGGCTGTCTGACCGACGAATCCCCCTGGTTTTCAGATTTTGCGTATTTGAGGGACACCTGGCGTGGATTAGGGTGGAGGGTTGCCGGCGCCGACGCTTCGTGCCGCAAAAAACTTACAATCATCTTTCACCATGCAGCGCAAAAACGGCCGCTCACAACTGCCCTGCTCCTTGAATTCCATTTAAGCCATGCAATCCGGAACCACTAACCACCGCTTCGACACTGCATTTCCCGCTTGCGCCAGACGCTTCGATCCGTGCCCCATCGTATCGGCTGCACGACCTCAAAATCCCGCTTTCAAGCGATATCTACGCGTGGCATTGGCGGCGTTTGCGATGTCGGCCGCGTTATCAGGCTGCGGCGTGTTCTGCGGTGGTGCGGGCGGGAGCGGTGGCGCATTCGCCGGCGGTTGCGCGACCGGCATGCGATTCTAGTCCAGCGCACCTCAACGCATGGGCTTCACGACAACCGCCGCGAAGCCAGTACTACGGTCATCCGGCCGCCAACCGCCAGCGCGCCAGAACGACATGTCGGGTCCGTCCGAGCAGGCTGTGGACCAGCGCAAACTCGCGCACATTCCAACTGACGGCCTCGACAGGACGCTTCGCGATCCAGGGCATGCCATAAGCGAGAGTCACGTGCGGGGTGTATGAGGTATTTGACGAGACCGCACGATTCCCAAATCCAGCGTCTTGCAATGCCACTGCAAGTGCCTCATGAAGCGTGTGGAGCCCAACGACACCCTCGCCTCCACTCAACACCAGCGGCCCCGGCCGTGGCCTCAGCGCAAAACTGAGGGCATTGTCGAACTCGACGCTAAAAGGCGCCATCCTGATCGACGCGGCCGCGCTCATGGCCGCATCTACCCGCGCCGACGGCAAACCGCCCGCGAAATTCCCGAGGTGCAGCAACGTGACGTGCAAACGGTTGGCCGCGAGAGGCTTGCTCTTCGAGCGCGTCTCCCCGCAGAGCTGTTGCGCCAGCTTCGAGATGCTCGCCGCAGTATGCGCATCTGGAAAGACGGCGAAGAACAGGCCGTCTGTCGGCACAGGTGGCGCCTCGAGTCCGGGCAGCCAGAGTTGCTCAGGCATGGCGCGCCTGAATCGGTGACGCAAACATTTAGAAGAATCCCCTCTCATCGATGTCGGCTTGCCCGCGCATCTGAAAATTTTCGCAGATCGACGGCACGACGCTCACCACGTCCGTTCACGCCCAAAAACGTTGCACTCACTGGGCGCACGCATACGCATACGCATACGCATACGCCCAATACTGTACATTCATACAGTAGTGTCGGCAACGTGGAATTTGCAGACGGTACAGTCGCGACGGTCGTAACGCGCGGCACCACGGCCACTCAACGCGGCGCTACTGAGTGAGAAAGTCCGTCTGGGGACGATTTGGACGCGCCGTTCGAAGTGGAAGGCGGTTGCGCGATCGCGACTTGTCATCCGTCGTTCGCGCTGAGGCAACAGGGCAGGACAGTGATAGGCGTCGCGGGTCGCTCCTATCCCGCATCACCGTGCGATTTCGACCGCGGGCTCAACCAGGAATGGAATCGACGTTAGCAACGCGCCCGCGCTCTCACAAGCATAAGTGCCCACGCAACACCCCGCCCCGGCAAACCCTCAAATCAACTCCATCTTCGAGGTCAGGTAAGTCAGCTCGATCCGGTTCGCCACGCCAAAGCGCTTACGAAGTTTGCGCAGGTGGTAATCAACGTTATGCGCGCTCGTGTCGAGTCTTCTGCCGATTTCCTTATCGGATGCGCCTTCGGCGATTCCGGTCAGCAGTTTCTGCTCGAATACGGTGAGCCCGTGCGCTGCGTGTTCGCGCGCTGCTGAGATCAACTTCGGCGAGCCGAACTTATGCACCGACAAACCGATCGACAACGCCTGCTCCACGGTGGCCCGTGTGATCCATTCGCGACTGCGGCGCGGCGCCGTAAAGCTCATGAAGGCGTGCAGCCGCGTGCCCGGCATCGCCATCGAATACATGATCCCGCTGCACATGCCGTCGTCGCGCATGGTGTGCAGAAAGTCGTCGAGTGCCTCGGGTGGAGCCGGCACATCTTGACCGCTATGCCCGCGCAAGTTGCGCAGATCCCACACGATCGCCATATTGCAGCGGCGTGCGCCGAAGGTGCGCGGATCGACATCCACGTGATGGCGATCCACATACTCGCCGCGATAAGCCGAGGGCGTGAACGCCTCGTGCAAAAAGAGCCGCTGCACGCCTTCGCGGGAATATTCGAGCGCGAAATAAGCAAACGTCGAGAAGCCCGTCAGATGTAGCAGGCTCGCGACGATGCGCGTGCGCTCCGCTTCGCTCTGCGCACTGGCCAGCATGTCGGCCACGCCGAGGCGCGGCGCATCTTTCTGTTCGACTGCCGCCGGTTTCGAGTCGTTGTACCAGACCACCGGAATCGAATTCGCGCGCTGCATCGCGCCGCGCGCAACGCTCCCGGCACCCGCAGCGCTCGCCGCCGGCAGGATGTCAACAGGGTGATCTTCGCTTAGCGCAATGTCGGACATCGGTTCCTCACCACGGCGGCGCAGCGACGCAGATTTCGCTCGGTACGAACTACGGCGCGAAAAATAGCGACGAGATGAATGGAAGAAAAACGTTGCGGCGCGCAGGGTTTTTAAATTGCCGCTGATCGTTCGTGAAACATATCGTAATATCAATGCCGAACGATAGCGCAAGCAAAGCGCGTGTGGAAGAAGCAATAAAAAAAGACCAGGGATGTGCCGGGGTTTGATTCGTAGTCCACTAGAAAAAGAGGAATCCCACCCCAATGACACCGTCAGACGGCTCTCCCGTGGTCGAATGGTTCTCGCAAGCCGATGTGCTTGCCTACCTGCAGCCGCATCACAATGCAGGTGTCGCCCAGGACACTACGAAAAATCGCACGCCTGATCATTTCGTTTTTACCGACCTCATTACCTCAGCCGGAAAATTCGACCCATCCCTGATCGACTTCAGCGAATATCGCACGCAGTTGCGAGACGCAGGCTTCAGCACCTTGAGCTACGGCGCCTTCGAAATGATCGGCCGCCGGGTGCTACACGCGCATCTGCTGCGCGACCTCGCGCCGGTCTCGTTCGCGCAGCCGTACTTCGAGGGCATGTGGTATGAGGTCGATCCACGCTTCGCCGAAGTGCAGCAAAGCGGTTTCCCCGTGGCGTGGCGGCTCGCCCGCATCGACGAAGACGCGCAACGCAGCGGCGACCGGCGCAAGCTCGCACTCGTCGCGGCACTGCGCGCGCATGCAATGAATAGCGGCGTGATCTTCAGCCTGTCGGCCCCGCAACTCGGTCTGAGCGTCGGTGTCGGGCTCACCTCCGAACTGCACGACTCCGACTGGATCAACGATCGCGTGATCGGCACGGCGCTCGCTGTCAGCCTCGCCGTGCATCGCTTCGCGCAGCCGTTTCTCGAGGACCGTGTACGTGCCACGCGCGTCATCGCGCTAGAACCCGAACAGGAAGCGGTCCTCCGGCGGCTCGTGCAAGGCCTGTCCGATCAGGAGATCGCCGACGCACTGCGGACCTCGCTGCACAAGGTCAGTTATCACATCCAGATGCTCGAACGCATCTTCAACGTGCAGAACCGCGCGCAACTCGCCTATCTGGCCGCGCGGCGCGTCGTAGTGTAGGCCTCTTTGCGACGGCGCTGCTGCGCCGTTTGGGCGTTTCGTAGTCGGGCGCGCCACGAACCGCCAAAGTGTCCCGAACGCTACGAGGTGCCCCCGATTCTCTCCTGACTGTCCCCGCTAAACTCGATCGCAACCGGATACCTGAGGGCGTCGGCTTGCGCGTGCTCCACGCAAGCCGTCCCGCTCTGTGCCGAGCGATGCACTCGCATCCACGCAACGCCGACGCAATGCGTTGCGTGGTCCCGAACCGGATACACGGCCGGGCTATAAACCAGGGAGTCGATACTCGACGATGGCAGATCTGAAGGCGCTTCCGCGCGACTGGCTGCGGCTATTTCCGGCTGGCGCAAATGCGTCCGGCATGCGCCGCGCCGCGTCGCCACGCGCCGATCTGTTCCTCGCGGCGTTCATTGTCGCCGTGATCGCGCTCTTCATCCTGCCGCTGCCGCAAGCCGCGCTCGACGGAATGATTTCGCTGAACCTCGCGATCAGCGTCGTGTTGCTGACAGTGTCGACCTATGTGCCTTCGGCGGTGAGCTTTTCGTCGTTCCCGGCACTGCTTCTGTTCACGACGCTGTTTCGCCTCGCGCTGAACATCGCGTCGTGCAAGCTCATCCTGCTGCACGCGAACGCGGGGCATGTGATCGACGCGTTCGGCCGGCTCGTCGTCGGCAACAACGTCGTCGTGGGTGGCGTGGTCTTTCTGGTGATCGCGGTCGTGCAGTTCATCGTCATCGCGAAAGGTTCGGAGCGCGTCGCGGAAGTCGGCGCGCGTTTTTCGCTCGATGCGATGCCAGGCAAGCAGATGAGCATCGACGCCGATCTGCGCGCCGGCATCATCAGCGCCGAAGAGGCGCGCGAGCGGCGCGAAAAGCTCGAGCAGGAATCGCAATTGCACGGCGCGATGGACGGGGCGATGAAGTTCGTCAAGGGTGACGCAATCGCCGGGCTCGTGATCGCGTTCATCAATATCGTCGCGGGTATCGCGGTCGGCACGCTGATGCACGACATGAGCATCGGCGAGGCGCTGCAGCGTTACGCGATCCTGACGGTGGGCGACGGCATGGCGTCGCAGATTCCCTCGTTGCTGGTATCGATCGCCGCCGGCATCGTGACGACCCGCGTCGCGACGCGCGACGCCCGTCAGCGTCAGTTGGGCGAGCAGCTTGGCGAACAACTCGGCGCGCACCCGCGTGCGCTGCTGATCGCCGCGCTCGTACTCGCCGGTTTCCTGATCGTGCCGGGCTTTCCGAAGTGGTCGTTCGCGCTGATCTCGGCGGCGCTCGGCACCTTCGCGATCGTTCAGATGAAGCGGCGCACCACGGCGCCGACCTTCAACCTGATCAGTATCACGGGCCGCGTCGGCGACGCGCAAGGCGAAGGGCAATCCGCGCGTGTGACCCATTCGGCGGGCGTCACGTCGCTGATCGCGGTGACGCTCGCGGCGGACCTGCGCGGCGCGCTGAACCTGGCGCAGTTGCAGACCTCGCTGTCGAGCGCGAAGGCGCGGGTTGACGCGGACATCGGCACGGTGTTTCCACGCATCTCGCTCGCCGACGACGAAACGGCGCCGGACGGCACCTACCGGATCTATCTGCAAGACGTGCTCGCCGCGCACGGTGCGCTCAAACCCGGCTGGTTCCTGTGGGATGGCGTGTCGCCGCTGCCGGAACAGGCCGAGCGGCAGCCCGCCGAAGCATTTGGCCCGTTTACAACGGCGTTGTGGATCAAGGGCGACACGGCGCAAGCCGAAGGCAAACCGCTCTCGAGCGAAGCGGCGCTCGGCGCGCATGTCGAACAGATCGTGCGGCAGCATGCCGACGAATTGCTCGGCATCCAGGAAACCCAGGCGCTCGTGCATCTGGCGCGGCGCGACCATCCGGAACTGGTCGGCGAACTGACCCGGCTCGTGCCGCTGCAGCGCGTCACCGAAGTACTGCGCCGCCTGCTCGCCGAACAGGTACCGATCCGCAATCTGCGCGTGATCTTCGAAAGCCTGATCACGTGGGCGCCCAATGAGCCCGACGACGTGATCGCGCTAGTCGAGCTGGTCCGCATCGACCTACGCCGGATGATCACCGACCGGCACGCGGGCGCGGCGCGCCAGCTGCGCGTCGTGCTGTTCGAACAGAACCTGCAGGAACGCATCGAGAAAGCGGTGATGCGTACCCGGCAGGGCAATTTTCTGGCGCTGCCGAGCGGCGTCAAGCAGGACATCTGCGAGCAGGTCCGCGCGATCGTCAATGCGTCGAGCGCGGCGCCGGGCGCGCACGGCAATGCACGGCTCGCGGTGATGATTGCGCTCGGCGCGCGCCGCTACGCGAAGTCGATTCTGCAGCCCGTACTGCCCGATCTGCCGGTGCTGTCGTATCAGGAGATCGAAGAGGACGTGCAGTTGCATACGGTGGGCTGGGTGAAAAATCCAGCCGACGACGGCACGCCAGGCGCGGGCGCCGACGTGCGGACGGCAACGGGGGCCACGCCATGACGAGCTCCACGATTCTCGACTTGACGCAGCAGGCGCTGATGCTGGTGCTGCTGCTGTCGCTGCCGATCGTGCTGGTCGCCACCGTCACGGGTCTCGCGGTCGCGGTGCTGCAAGCCGTCACGCAGGTGCAGGACGCAAATCTCGGCATCGCCGTCAGGCTGGTCGCCGTGATGGTTGCGCTGGTGGTGTTGTCGGGATGGCTGGGGGGCGAGGTGCTGCGCTTTGCGCAGCAAGCGCTGACGCGATTGTTTGTTTCCACAACAGGTGTTTTCTGATGCGCCGACGTGCAGTTCCGTTCTCCTTCGACAGGCGGCGTGCGCAAGCCGCCGCGACGCTGCTGTTCGCTACGGCCCTCCTCTCCATGTCGCTGTTCGCGGCGCTGTCGCAGCCCGCGCGCGCGGCCGAACTGCGCTGGCGCAACCGGCCCTTTACCATCGTCGCGAATGGCCGCAAGATCGCCGACTTCATCCGCGAGCTCGCGTCGTCGCAAGGCGTGACGGCGGTCGTCGATCCGAAGGTGGACGGCGTCATCAGCGGCCGCTTTTCCGGCACGCCGCAGCAAACGCTCGACACGATCTGCTCGACCTACGGCCTCACGTGGTACTACGACGGCTCGTTCCTGTACATCGATCCGGCGGATCAGTCGCAAAGCCAGGTGATTCCGATCCCGCCGAATTCGGCCGGCGAAATCGGCCGCGCGCTCGAGACGATGCAGATCACCGACAAGCGCTTCGCGCTTGTCATCAACGACCGCGCGAACAGCATCTATGTGTCCGGTCCGCGCCGCTATATCGAACTGGTGCGGCAGGCGGTCGGCTCGGTCGGCAATCCGTCGTCGAACGGCCAGCTTGCGGACGTGCGCGCATTCCGGCTGCACTACGGCTGGGCCTCCGACTTCACCGTGAACCGCTCGGGCAAGGAAGTCGTGATCCCCGGCGTCGCGACGATGTTGAAGCGCCTGTACGGCAAAGGCGGCAACCACAGCAACACCATGCCGGTGAATGCGACGCTCGGCGCGGCCGCACGGCAAATGAAGCTCGGCTCCGGCGTGACGATCGCGGTGCCGCGTATCGAGTTTCCCGATATCGCGGGCGGCCCGTCCGCCAACAGCGGCTACGGCGCCTCGGGTCTGTCGACGGATGGCGTGAGTCCGTTCGCGAACAACGCGGGCGGCGGCGACACGCTGCCGCAGATCGAAGCCGATCCGGCGATCAACGCGGTGCTCGTGCGCGACCTGCCGGGGAACATGTATCGCTACCAGTCGCTCATCAACGACCTCGACGTGCGGCCGCGGATCGTCGAGATCAATGTGACGATCATCGATATCGACGAGAACTCGCTCGACAGCCTGGGCATCGACTGGCGCCTGCATACGTCGCATGGCGACGTGCAGATCGGTAACGGCTCAAGCCCGCTGAACGGCAACACGCAATACAACGGCAGCGGCAACCCGCCGCTCACGTTCGGCGTCGGCACGAGCGAACAGGGCCAGACGGGCACTTTCCTGCCAACCGGTATCGCGCTCACCGCTTCGATCGGCGGCTCGTTGCGCGACTATCTGCTGACCCGCGTCAACGCACTCGCGCAGAACGGCAACGCGGAGCTGCATTCGAAGCCGAAGGTGCTCGCACTCGACAACACCGAGGCCATCCTCGAAAACCTCACGCAGTTCTACGTGCAGGTGCAGGGCTACCAGGATTCGTCGCTATACAGCGTGACGACCGGCACGAGCATCAAGGTGACGCCGATGATCGTCGACGACAACGCGGCGCAGCCCGCGAACGTGAGCGCAACGCCGGGCGCAAACCCGGAAAGCGTGATGATGTCGATCGACATCCAGGACGGCAATGTCGTACCCGGCCAGTCGGTATCGAACATCCCGGTCATCCAGCAACGCAACATCGTCACCAAGACGATGATCGATGAAGGCAAGAGTCTCCTGATCGCCGGCTTCAACAACGACCAGGTCCAGATCAACAAGAGCGGCGTGCCGTGGCTGTCGAACATTCCGTGGATCGGCAACCTGTTCAAGTACACCGACAAGACCGGCGACCACATGGAGCGTTTCTATCTGCTCACGCCGCGCGTGGTCAGCAACGCGTCGATGTATGCGCCGGACGGCGCGCCCATCAACCCCGGCGCGGGCAGCACGCCGGATGCGAACGGTATGTCGATGTACCGGCCGCCCGACAACGATATCGCCGTGCCGCTCACGCCCAAGCCGCTGCCCGGCTCGCGTTTCGGCCCGCCCCTGCCCCCGCCGCCGAAAGACCCGGCGTCGCAGCCGGCAGCGACGCAAAGCAGCGCCCAGCCAGGATCGCAAGCCGGTGCGCCGACCAGCCCGCCAACAGGATCGCAGGATCATGTCTTCAACCACCCTTGATCCGCACCGCACCGCGTTGAACGCGCCACCCGCGCCTGCGCAGGATGCCGCGGCGTCGCCGTGGAACCTGTGCTTTCTGAGCGGACCGATGTACGGCCGCACGATGTCGCTCGCGCGCGGCGCGAACTGGATCGGCACCTCGGCCGACTGCGAAGTCATCCTGCCCGATCGCGAGATCGGCGCGAAGCAGGTGTGCCTGCAGGTCGGTGCGCTAGCCGTGACCGTGCAAAACGTCGGCACGGAAAGTAGCGCGCCGGTGCTCTTCAACGACGAAGCGCTCGCCGCGGGCCGCCGTTCGCTGACGCCCGGCGACGTCGTGACAGTCGGCTCGATTCGCCTCGGCATTGCCCGCAATGCGCAGGCTGCCGCCGCGCTGCCCGCCGAAAGCGAGAAACCGTCTGCTGAACACGACACGGTGTGGCCCGGCTGGCTGGCCGGCGCGATGCGCCGCGTCGGCAGCCGCCGCTTCGTGCTGGTGCTGGCCGCACTGTGGCTCGGCGTGGCGCTGGGCGCGCTCGGCTACGGCCTGGTCGCGTGGTCGGGCAGTCTGCCCTGGCAGCAGGAATCGGCGCTTGCGCGCGTGCACCGGCTGCAGCAGGCGTTGCGCGTCTATCCGGAACTGAGCGTGGCGCCGCGTGACGACGGCGCGCTCGTCACTGGCTACGTGAAAGACGGCGCCGAGCGCGACAAGGTCGCGCAGATCGTCGCCGGTGTCGATAACGCGGCGCTCGGCAATCTGTATGTGGTGAGCGACCTGCTCGCCACCGCGCAAACCTATTTCAGCGATACGCCCCTGACCGTGTCGTATCTCGGCCGCGGCAAGATCGAACTCAGCGGCGACGCGCCGCGCACGCAGGTCGCACAGCGCATCCAGAACTACATGAAGGACGCGCGCCCCGCGCTCGAAGTCGTCGATCACGTGCATTACGACGACCCGGCGGCGCCGACGCACACCGGCATGCTGGGCGGCGCCGGTGGCATCCCCGAGATCGTCACCGTGTTCGCCGGCGACGGCGACCAGCGCTACATCGAGACCGCCGACGGCAGCCGCTATTTCGAGGGCGCGAAGATGAAACAGGGGCCGACCGTCGTATCGATCGGGCCGGATGAAGTGGTGTTCGACAGCGAAGGCCGCCGGATCACGATGCCGCTCGGCGGCAGTCGCGCCGGCGCCCCAACCGCGACACCGGACGGCGCCTCGACCGCGCTCGTGACGGGCGGCGCGGCGGCCGGCGTGGCGTTGCCGGCGGCCGGCTCGGGCGCGCTTCAAGCCAGCACGGCGGCACCCGCCTCGCTGGCGCCGAATGCCTCAGGCACACCCGCTTCAGCCGCACCGACGCGTGCGGCTAAAGCGCCGTAGGAGCAGCAGCACAGGTATCAACTATTCGCGTGCGGCGCGCCACGAGCGGCGCCTCACGCCACCCGACGCAGGCCGGCGCGTTCACCCGCAGCGCGGCGGCAGGCGAAAGCGGCGTACGGCATAAGGCCGTGCTGCCGAAGTCGTTGTTCACGCACCAAGGAGCTACACATGAGCACAACTCAACCCAGCGGCCCCGTCACCGATACCGGCGCCGTGCAGGACCAGGCCAACCAGTTGATCGAGGCACAGACGAAGCTGACCGAAATCCAGTTCCAGGTACAAAGCTCGACGAGCACCTTCCAGACCACCGGCGCGGTGACGTCGGCAGCCGGGACGGCCGCGTCGCAGGCAGCGGAGCATATCGGTTCGGCAGGCCGCTCCTGAGCCCGGGCGCTGGCCGCCCGCGCGTCGCGGGACCGCACCCGCCGGTGACAGTCATCGGCGGCGGGGTCGCGCACGTGCAGAGCGGCCGGTTGCCCGCGCTGTCCCATGCTATCCATAAGGAGAGCAGATCATGAATGTTTCAGGTGTCGCACCGCCCGCCACAGCAGCGCTCGCAAGCGCTGCGCAGACGGCTCAGACTGGCGCGCAGAACAAGCCCCAGGATGGGGCGCAGATCCGCCAGTTCGACGGCCTGATGCAGCCGTCCGATACGCATGCAGCCAATGCGTCGGCGGCAGCCGGCCAGCCCGCCGCGCCGGGCACGCCCAACGCCCCCACTCAGGCGGCGCAGACCGTGGCCCTCCAGTCGCCCACCACGGCAGTGCAGATGACGCCGCAGACGGCGCCCTCGTCGCTCGTCGAGCGTTTGCGCGATTTCACAACCGATCTCGACACGCGCTATTCGAAGCTGCAAAACCATCAGGTTCAGATGCTCACGTCGATGACGCAGAACGCCAACGATCCGATGATGGCGATGGCCCAGGCGATGGACTTCCAGTGGAGCGCGACGACCACGATCTCCGAATATCAGTTGAGCCTCGCGGTCGCCCAGGCAACCAACGGCTTGACCCACTCGATTCTGAAGAACCAGGAATGATGGCGCACCGTTTCACTAAGGGTTTCGGACGGCTCGCACATTGCGCGCGTGAGCACACTTCGCGCGCGCCATTCCGTCGTTGCGTGGCGCGCGTGGTGCTCGCCGGCGCGCTCGTGCTGCTGGCGGGCTGCCAGAAAGAGTTGTACTCGAGTCTGTCCGAAGCCGAAGCCAACCAGATGATCGACGTCCTGGGCGACGCCGGCATTTCGGCGTCGAAAGACAACGACGCGCGCGACGGATCCGACCAGCAGTCGTGGCAGGTCGAAGTGTCCGAGAACGACCTCCATGCCGCCTTGTCCGTGCTGCGCACCAACGGCCTGCCGAAGCCGCATTTCGCGAGCATCGGTGAACTGTTCCAGAAGCAGGGGCTGGTCTCCACGCCCGCCGAAGAGCGCATGCGCTATCTGTACGGCGTGTCGCAGGATCTGTCACGCACGCTGCAGGACATCCAGGGTGTCGTCATCGCCCGCGTGCAGGTGGTGATTCCGGAAAACGATCCGCTCGCCGACAAGATCAAACCGTCTTCGGCCGCGGTGTATATCCGCTACAAACCGGGTGTCGATCTGCGCGCGATGGCGCCGATGGTGAAGGACCTCGTCGCGCACAGCATCGAAGGATTGCAGTACGACAACGTATCGCTGTTTTTGCAGCCCGCGGCGGAACAGGCCCCGCCCGTCAACGGCATTAGCAGCGCCGTGAACGACATCGTGCGCCTGCGCTCGCCGCTCGGCTGGCTGGTCGGTGCGCTGATCCTGTTGACGCTCGCGGTGATCGCGCTGTCGGCCGCGCGGCGCGGTATGTTCGGCGGCCGTCTTGCCGGGCTGCTCGGCAGCGGCCGCGGCGGCGAAGCGGGTACGCGCAGCATGCGCGCGAGCGGCGCGCGGGACAGTGCCTAGCCCCCGCCGACGCCGTATGCGTGCCGCGCGTCGCGCCCCGCCCTTGTCGCTCTTGTGGCCGGCAACGCCATGGAGCGCTGCATGAGCACACCGTGGCTGCACGCACTCGACACGCCCGCGCCGCCGCGGCGCGTGCCGTTCTACCGGATGGTGTGCGAGTTCAACCTGCGCCCTGACCTGTACCTGCACGTCACACGCGTGCCGCCGGAGTGGCCCGCCGCCTACCGGCAACTGTCGCGCTTCGGCGATGCGGGCCGGCGCCTGATCGCGCGTCATCTGCTCGACGCGCAGGCCGTCGCGCGGCTCACCGACTTCGACGCCGCGACCCCGCTCGCACGGCTTGCACTATTGCCGGGCGCCGCGCTCGAACAGCTCGCGACGTACGCAGGTTTGCTGCTGCACCGGCACTGGCTGCGCGACGCGTTGCAGGTGCGCCGGGTGCGCGCCGAAATCGTCGCGAAAGTCGGCGCGGATGCGTTGGCGCTGACACTCGAACGCGCGCCCGAATTCGCCACGCTGGGCGACACGCTCGAGCCGTGGGCCGCCGATCCCGCCGTCCTGCCGGCATTGATTCGCGCGCGCGGCGGACGTCTGGTCGCCGACTTCATCGCGGCGGCCGGCGTGCCGGTCGAGCGCCGCGTGCGCCTGAAATTCAATCGCGCGATCGACGACGAAACGCCCTATCTGCTCAATCACGCACAGCGCGACCAGTTCGGCGAGCTGCTGTTTCTGTTTCTGATTCCCGAGAGGTTAGCGACATGGGATTGGCTTTTCTGATTACCAGCGACAACCTGCAATTGCTGTCTGAACGCAAGGTGCTCAAGGAACGCGAATACGCGGCACTGCTCGATGCATCGGCGGTAATCGCAACCGCGCGCGAGGAAGCCGAGCGGATTGTCGCCGCCGCGCAGCGCGAGTTCGAAGCACGCCAGGCGGCCGGCTATGAAGAAGGTCTGCGCCGCGCGCAAAAGGAATACGCGGCGCAGACCTATAGCCAGGCGTTGTCCGCGGCGAAAACCATGGAGTCGATGAAAGATTCGATGGCGGAAATCGTTGTCAAGGCCGTGCGCGCGATCGTCGGCGAAATGAAACCGCAGCAGCTTTACGAAGCCGCGCTCACCCGCATCATGCCGCTCGTGCGCGACGAAGCCTTTCTGATCGTGCATGTCGCGCCGGGCCGCAGCGACGAGATGAAGGAGGCGCTTGCCGGGGCATTCGCCGGACAGGCACTGTCGCAGAAGATCCGCGTCGTCGAAGACGCGCAGCTCGCAACCCGGGCCTGCATGGTCGAAACACCGTCCGGGCGTATCGACGCGAGCCTCGATCTGCAAATCGACGCGCTGCGCCAGGCGATCCGCCGCGAACCGCTCAAAGGCGCCGCGCGATGAACACCTATAGCGGCGGCGCCGCGCACCCCGAGGACGACGACGACGCGCTATCGCTCGACAGTGGCAGACTGGTCGGCGATCTGGATGCAGGACTCGCGTTTTTCTCGCCGGTGTCGGTGCAAGGACGCGTGAATCATGCGGTCGGGCAGATTCTGAACGCCACCGGCATCCGCGCGCGGCTCGGCGAAATCTGCGAATTGCGCACGCCCAATCAACCGACGCTGCTCGCCGAGGTGGTCGGCTTTTCACGGCAGACCACGCTGCTCACGCCGCTGGGCGAGGTCGCCGGTCTGTCGCCGGAAACCACCGTCGTGCCGTCCGGGCGCGAACATATGTTTCCGGTCGGCGCGGCGCTGTTCGGCCGCGTGCTCGACGGCCTCGGCCAGCCGCTCGACGACCGCGGCCCGGTGACCGGTGCGGCATGGGTATCGACCCAGCAGTCGCCGCCCAATCCGCTGGCGCGCCGGATGATCGACACGCCGTTCGCAACCGGCGTGCGGGTGATCGACGGCCTGATGACACTCGGCGAAGGACAGCGCGTGGGTATCTTCGCGCCCTCGGGCGTCGGCAAGAGTACGCTGCTTGGCATGATCGCGCGCGGCGCGAAGGCCGACGTCAACGTGATTGCGCTCGTCGGCGAACGCGGCCGCGAGGTGCGCGAGTTCATCGAACATGCGTTGTCGCCCGAGGTGCGCGCGCGTTCGATCCTCGTCGTCTCGACCTCGGACCGGCCGGCGATGGAACGCGTCAAGTCTGCGCTCGTCGCCACCGCGATCGCCGAGCATTTTCGTGATGCGGGCAAGCGCGTACTGCTGCTTGTGGATTCGCTGACGCGCTTTGCGCGCGCGCAGCGCGAGGTCGGCCTCGCGAGCGGCGAGCCGCCCACGCGGCGCAGCTTTCCGCCGTCGACCTTCGCGGTGTTGCCGCGTTTGCTCGAACGCGCGGGACAAGGCGCCACGGGCTCCATCACCGCGCTTTACACCGTGCTGGTGGAAGGCGATGAAGAGTCGGACCCGATCGCCGAAGAAGTGCGCTCGATTCTCGACGGCCATATCGTGCTGTCACGCAAGATCGCGCTCGCCAACCGTTATCCTGCGATCGACGTGCTCGCGAGCCTGTCGCGCGTGATGCCGCTCGTGACCACCGCGGCGCATCAGCGTGCCGCGGGGCGGCTGCGCGAACTGCTCGCGAAGTATCAGGAGATCGAACTGCTGGTGCAGATCGGCGAATACCGTGAGGGCAGCGACCGGCTCGGCGACCTCGCGCTGCGCGCCCGCGATGCGTTGAGCGCCTTCTGCGCGCAGCCCGCCACCGAGAACGCCCCGTTCGATGCGCTGCTCGCGCGTCTCACGCGCCTCGCCAACGATCATGTCTGAAGCCGACGATGCTGCCGTGCTCGCCACCCTCGCCCGTCTGCGGCGGGTACGCGAGATGCGCTCGCAACTGGCGCGCGTCGCGGCCGCGCGTCAGCAAGGCATCGCCGCGCAAAGCCGGCGTGCACTCGACGACGCGCAACAGCGCCTGAACCAGCAGATGGCGCTCAAGGCGGCGATCCAGCAGCGCCTCGTGGACGGTGCGGCCGGGCACATTCCTGCCGGCTCGGCCCGCGCCCTGCAGGAAGCGGCCGCCGACACGCGCACCGCGAATCTGCAGATCGGCACCGCCACGCAATCGGTCGAACAGGCCAACACGACCCACGACGGCCACGAAGCCGAACTCGCGCAACTGCAACGTGCTGCAAGGCGCGCAAAAGCCGCTGAAGACAAGCTCGAGAAAGCCGGTGAAAAAGCGCAACGCACGCTCGCCGCGCGCATCGAACGCGCCGCCGAAGAGGTCGCGGACAGTCACGCAATCCGCGGTTTTTCATCTGCGGCGCCTTTCGCGAGCGCCGCGGATCATGCAACGGCTGCACAGGCTGCCAGGCCTGTCGCCGAAGAAGAAGTCCCGCCACAATCCGACGCTCCGCCCTTCCCCCACCCCAACACCCGATGCTAGATCAGGCGCAGAATTTCACCGACATCGCCGCGAACGCGAGGCCGATCCTCTTCGTGATGCCGCGCCTCCTGCCAATCATGCTGATCGTGCCGGTCTTCAACGAGCAGATCGTGACGGGCCTCGTGCGCAACGGTCTCGCGGTTGTGATCGCCGCGTTCGTCGCGCCGGTTATCGACCCCGCGCAGATCGTCGATCTACCATTCCTGATCTGGTGCCTGCTCGCCGCGAAAGAGGCGCTGATCGGCATCCTGCTGGCCGGCGCGATGAGCGCGGTGCTGTTCGCGATCCAGGGCGTAGGCTATCTGATCGACTTCCAGACCGGCAGCGGCAATGCGGCCTTCTTCGATCCGATGGGCGGCCACGACGGCGGCCCGACCTCGGGCTTCCTGAACTACGTCGCGATTACGCTATTCGTCACGGCGGGCGGCCTGCAGATGATCGTGCAACTGTTCGCGCAGTCCTACACATGGTGGCCGATCGGCGCGCTGACGCCGAACCTGTCCGCGGTGCTCTCCACCTTCATCCTGCGCCAGACCGATGCGGTATTCGTGTGGATGGTCAAGCTCGCCGCACCCGTCGTGATCGTGCTCGTGCTGGTCGAAGCGGGCATCGGGCTGATCGGCCGCGCGGTGCCGCAACTGAATATCTTCACGTTCTCGCAGCCCGTGAAGAGCGCGCTCGCGATGCTGATGATGGTGATGTTCATGCCGCTCGTGTATGCGTCGCTGCACGCGCAGTTGAGCCCCGACAGCGGCATGATCGCGCTGCTGCGGAGTTTGCTGCAAAGCGCGCCGTGAAGCCACTTCCGTCAGGACAGACACAAAAGACGCACACACCATGGCCGAAAAGAGTCAGCAACCCACCGCCAAACGGCTGCGCGAAGCGCGCGAAAAGGGCGACGTACCAAAAAGCGCGGAGACGATTTCGACCGCGGTGTTTGTCGGCGTCTGTATTGCGGTGACGGCGGGCGGTGCGCAAATTTTCGCGTACGTGCAAGCGCTGTTCCGGCTCGTGTTCGAGGCGAGCGGCGCTGCCGATCCCGGCGCGCGTATCGCGGTGCTGCTCGACGGCGCCGCGCATGCGTGGCTGCAGGCGTCGCTCGTCTTTGTCGGCGTCGGCTTTGCCGCCGGCGTGCTCGCGGGTTTCGTGCAGGTCGGCGGCGTGATGGCATGGAGCCGGCTCGTGCCGTCGCTCGGACGCATCAATCCGGCTGAAGGGTTGAAGAACCTATGGTCGCTGCGCAACCTCGTCAATCTCGCGAAGATGCTGCTGAAGACCACGCTGCTGATCGCCGTGCTCGGCTCACTGATCTACGCGTCGCTCGATCCCTCGGTGCAGTCCGGCTTCACGCGGCCGCTGTCGATTCTCGCGCTGCTCGCGCATCTGCTGGTCATGCTGTTCGGCTGGGCCGCGCTCATCTTTATCGTGATGGCGTTGATCGATATCGTGCATCAGCGTTTCGAGTTCAGTCAGAAGATGAAGATGTCGATCGAGGACGTGCGGCGCGAACGCAAGGAAGACGAAGGCGACCCGCATATCCAGTCGCGGCGCCGCATGATCGCGATGGAAATGCAGCTCGCGTCGCTGAATGACAAGATCGGCTACGCCTCGGTGGTGGTGTATTCGTCGCGCGTGGCGGTGGCGCTCTATTATGGAGGACTCGGCACGCTGCCTTGGGTACTCGCGCGCGGCGAGGGCGAAGTTGCCGAGCGAATCGTCAAGCTGGCGCAGACTGAACTGAGGCCGACACTCGCAAACGTCGGGCTCGCTGAAGCGTTGTACGAAACGACGCGTGAGAACGGCACGATCGAAGCGCACCATTTCGAAGAAGTGGCGCGGCTGCTGAAGTGGGCGAAAGGCACCGGCTAGCAATGGGCCAGGAGCCGGCCCGACAAACGGGCGATGATCGCCCTGCCCGCTGCTCGCTGCTCACCGTTCACCGCTGGCTTCTGGCTTCTGGCTTCTGGCTTCTGGCTTCTGGCTTCTGGCTTCTGGCTCCTAGCCGACAATAATCAACTGCCCCGGATCGATCGACGCCGGATGTTTCGCCACCGACGGATTGAGCTGCAGAACCTCATCGAATGCCATTGCGTCCTGCCGGTTGCGCGACATCTTCTGCTGGTCAGCCGCCGGAACATGCGCGGCGTCCAGCAGCGAACGCCGGTTGCGATCGGCAATCACCCACAACGAATCACCCTCGACAACGAAGTACTGCTTCGGCTGATTCGACGGCGGAGTCGCGGACGGGGTGCCGGTCGGCGCCGGTTGCGTGGACGACGTCGAACCAGGCGCGGGCGCCGACTTCGATGACGACGGCGATGGCGACGTCGAAGTCACACCAGCCCCCGGAGTCGGACTGACCGACGGCGCCGTGGGCACGCCCGACGGCAGCAAACCTGGCGCCGGGCTGGCGGACGCCCCCGGCTGCTGCAGATGCTGCGTATTGCCTGGATTCTTCGTGTTCTGACTCGACCCGCCGGACAGGAAGCTCTGAATCAGCGTGCCCGCAAAAATACCCACCGGCGCGAGTGCCAGCACAGTCGGGAAACGCTCCATGCCCGGCGTCGCGTTAGGGAACTGGGTGTGCAGCCGCCCCGCGCCGAGAATCGTCGCGGAGGTGATCGCGAGGCCGCCCAGTACCGGATGCCCTTCGCCGATCTGCACGATGGCGCTCGCAAAACCGGCCGCCGAGGTCACGTAGTCGCTGGCCGCATCGACAAAACGGGTCACGCGGCTGCGTTTGTCGGCGTTCACCTCATGCGCGTTGCTGAGATAAACGAGACTCGTGTAAGTCATGCCGAGCGATGCCCCGAGCGTCGTCAACACCGGGGCGAGCACGCCGTGATGCGCAGTAATGGTCGCGATGTTGGTCGCAATCGTCGCCGAGTAGCCGACGATTGCGGCGCCACGCCCGATCAGGCCGACCGCATGACGCGGGCTGCCGTGATGCAGACGCTTCAGCGACGTGCCGCCCACCACGCCCTGCATCTGCGCGAGCATATCCGCCGCGACGGCTTTCGTGTGCGTGACCGTGTCGTCGAATGAAAGCTGGCCGTCGTTGTTCATCGCCCGCAGTTGCGCGGCTTTCAGCCGGCCTTCCTGCGCGATCAGCGACAACTGATTGACGCGCGCTTCGTCGAGACTGTTCGCGCCCAACTGCGAGCGCAAACCGCGTTCGAGCCGGCCGACCACCGCGTCGAACACGCGCGGGTCACCGTTTTTCAGACTGGCGACCGCGCCCTGATGCAATGCCTGAAACACCCGGCCCGCCCGCGTGCCGACGAACAGCGAGGTCGCCGTATGGTGCAGCCCCTCGCTGCCGAACGTATGCAACAGGTTGAGCGAATTGCCGCCGAGCACCAGTGCGGACGGCGTACCCACCGCGATCAGACCGCCCGAGCGGAGCCGGTTGCGCCAGCCGCGCGCGCGTGCGTGCACGCGCAGCGCATGCAGTTCGGCCTCGGCGCGCTGTTCCGGTGCAATCGGCTGCGGGCTGAGTTGCGCCGCGGCTTTGCGGCTTGCGCTGATCGGCTTGGAGCCATCGTTGCGTAATGCCGGATCGGCAACCACCGCGCGCCAATGCCCGGCCGGGTCCGCCGTGCCCGCCTTTTTCGCGGACAACGTCTTCACCTGCGGTGCGCTCACATGCGCGCCGATCTCATTCTTCCAGCGAATCGAGAACGCGCGCGCGAGTTTTTCGGTGCGGCCGCGCGGGGGGTTGCCACTGGCCGTCCAGCCCTTCTCGGCAGAGTCGATCGTCGCGAGGCGAGCGCGGTTCAACAACGCGGTTGTGTTGCCCTCGTAAAGCTGCCGATGCAGCGTGTCCAGTTGCTCCGGCGTCATGCCCTGAGCACGGCCGAGCCGTTCGACTTCGGTGAACAGCAACTGATGCTGGTCCGCAAGCGCCTGCGGACTGACGCGTTCGAACACGCGCGTGAGCGCATCGGCGCCATGCAGCCGCGCGAGCTTACCGGGCTCGCCGTGGTAGTCGACGATCAACTGCGCAAGCGCCGTAGTGAGGTCCTGGTTCGCGATAAAGTCGGCACCGTGCGTGCCGTACGACAAACCCATGTGAACCCATTCCAGGCTCGGCCGATCGAGCACGGCCTTCAGCAACTCCACATGACCCGCGCCCGGCACGGATTCGGGCACCGAGTCCCAGCCGTGGAACGTGACCATCACCGTCGGCGCGCGGCTCTTCGGATTGTCTTTCGCCCACTTGTCGAGCGCGCTGAAGGTCCGCACGAAGTCGTGGTACGTGTCGTTGGTGCCCGCCTGGAAGCGCTGGTCTTTGCCCGACACGAGCGCGCGCGACGGCGCGGTCTCAAGACGGATCGCAAAGCCCGCTTCCGCCGCCTCGTCGAGCCAGCGATGCAGATGATGCAGATCGTCGAGCGCGAGCGCCTCGCCGCCGGACCCCGCGGCCGGCTCGATCACGCCGTTTTCGCCGTCGAAGCTCGCGCTCGCCTGATCGCCGAGCGCTCGCACTTCTCGCAGGAAGGCCGGGTCGTGCGACTGTCCGAGCGCGGCCGCGAGCGAATGCGGATCGACCACGAGCGAAACCATCGGCATCACGCCGCCATACCGCCTGATCTGCGCGGTCATCAAGGCGGGATCGTCGCGCAACGCAAAAGCGCGCGACATCGGCGCGATGCGGTCCTGAATGGCCGGGTCCGAACGCACGAACATCTGGATCATGCGCAGGTCCGCCACGTTGGCGACGCCAAAGCGGCGCGCCAGGGTCTTGATCGGTATCGGCGCAAAACGCGACGGCGTGGTCGGGACGTCACGCGCGACGTAATGCCTGTTGCCGAGCGACTTCCACATCGTCGGGTCGGCCATCACCGTCTGCCGCCCAGCGGCGTTCAGTTGGAGCTGCTGGTCGGCCGGCCCGCGGCTGCGCGCGTTGAACGCCTTGATGCGGCCGAGTTCGGGGAACCAGCGTTCCAGTTTCGCCGCGCCATAGCGCAGATTCGATTCCACCACCGTGGTGGTCGACAGACCCGGCTGATACGGCTCGATCTGCAGCGACGCCGCTGCGGCGGCACGCGCCGTACGCTTTTTACCGCCGTTACCGCTTTTGTTCCCCGCCTGCAATTTCTGGGTGAGCGTATTGATTTCACCCTTGACGCCGTCATAGGTCGCCTTGATGCGGGTGGCCAGCGCCTCGAACTCCGGCGAATTCTTGCCGAGTATGTCCGCCTGCTTCCATTGTTTCTTCAGCACCCGCGCCCGTTCGTTCAATGTGGCAAGCCGCGTCGGCGCCGTATGCGCCAGAAACTCATCGGGCTTCAGACGCGTCAACAGAAAGTGCACGTTGGCGCCATACTGACCCCGGCCCACCGGCATTTCGTCGAGACTGACACCCGGCTCGTTGACATTGCTGGCTTGTTCCCGGTTGTCGAACCAGCGCAGTTCGCTGTCGCGTGTGGCGATGATTCCACGCGGTGTCCCGAGCGTTTCGGCAATCGGGCCTTCCGTGTCATACACGTAGATATAGTGCTCCGCTCCGATGCTTTTCTGGTCGATGGCGCGCAGCAGATGCAGTGCGTTATGGCCGCTGAAGTCGATCACGCTCATCGGCTTTTCCGGCGACGGCAGCAGATTCAACTCGACCAGCGGATTGCTCTCGCCAGCCGGTTGCGTGGGCTGCGCGAGCGCCTGCTGCCGACGCAGCAGGGTCACGGCCTTACGCGCCGCCGTGGAGACCCGCGACGCGCCGTTGCGCGCCCCTTCTCTGCCTTGCGCGAGCCTCAACTGCCCGACGTCGCCCGCCTTACGGCGCGGCTTCTTTTCCGGCTCGGCCGAATTCTTCTTCTCGGCCGGCTCGAAGCCGCCGACCCGCGCGACCGCCGCCGGCTCGCGATCGCTGACGATAAAGCTCACACCGCGCCGGCCCGCGCGGCCCACCGGAATGCGGCCCGCCCGGCGCCGGAACGCCGCGCCCAGTTCGTGTTCGGGGATCACAGTGTCGGCAACCGGCGTCGTCTCGTGATAGATCCATTGGTGAAGCGCATTGCGCTCGGCATAGCCGAGCACCTTGCCGGTTTTATTCTCGACTGCGTAAACCTTCTGTTGCGCATCGACTGCCTGTGCGGCGAGCTTGGGACGCTTGAAGCGGGGCGCGTCGGCCAACGCGGCAACGTCCTGTGTCAGTTGCGAATCGATCGGCTTGCCGGATGCGGCCACCTGCCAGGACTGCTTGTCGTTCGACGCCTCGATCTTTGCCGCGCCGCCAAAGCGCGCAAGTTCGTCCGCGGCGACCGGCGATACGTAAAAATCGTACTTCGCGCGTTCGGCAGCAGCATTGGGAGCGGACTGGTTCAGCGCTTTCGTCAGTGCGCGTGGCACGTTTTTGCGCTCCAATGGCTGCGGCTTCGTGAGCTTGCCATGCTCGTCAGTTGCAAGCCCGGCCACGAACTGCGGTTGCGGATGCTCCGCGTCCGCAACTGGCCTCGCTCCTTGCTTCGCGACCAGAATGTGCGCGCCGCGCCCCGCTTGTCGGGCCAGGTCCTCGAGTTGCGGCACGTGCGCGCCGTCGATCCGGCGCAGCGTCCGCAGGTCGTGTTCGTCGAGCCATGCCGCCGCGCGCGCTTCGTCGGGTGTCAGTGCGGGCGGCTGGGCAGCGGTAGCCGTAGCCGGCGTGTTCGGCGTGCCGGCATTCGGATTAGGTGCAGGCATCGCGTGCGGCGCGGCGCCGTTGGCCACTTCGGAGGCCTGCTGCTCATAGAAGGCCCGATAGCTCGGATGCCCAGGCAACGACGTGCGCACGTTGCCGAACACATTCGCAAGCCGTTCCACGGACGCGGGATCGTCTGCACGGGCACGGCCGTATTCGCGTTCGATCGCATCGGGTAGCTTGATCTGTGTACCGATATCGACGCGCCCATCGGTTGCGGCCTTGATCTCGTCGCGCACAGCGAAAGCGTTCAACTGTGCGCGTGCTTCCGCGCGCAGCGCGCTCTGCGCGAAGGCTGGTGTACTGCTGTAGTCGAGTGCGAGCTTGCCTTCAATGGCCTCGACCGCATGGCCCGCTTCGTGCGCGAGCACATAAACCATCGCGCCGGCCTGCTGGAATTTGCCGTCGGTGACGATACGCCGGTTATGCGCGTCGACCTTGCTGCCCTCGCCCGCGCGTCCGCGCACGACTTTCCAGCCGTCCTGTTTCCAGAGCCGCATCTGTTGCGTGAGCAGTTCTGAATGGCCGATCAGATCGAGCGCCGCGCGCGGCAGCGGTGCGCCGCCAAAGCGCATGCGAATCCGCGTAATAAGCGAGGGCTTTTGCGAGAACGCACCGGGCTGCGCGATCTCTTCGGCGTCGGGGTGCGCGAGTTCGATTTCGCCGCTATCGACGCCCGCCTGCACACTCTGCTGCACAGCGTCGATGTCGTCGAGCGTACTCAGATTGCGCAGCCGGTCGTTAAAGCCAACCTCGCCCGGGTCGCTGACCAGCACGTCGCCGTCGCGCGTGATCATCGCCTGGAAGTCGATATCGATCTCGTGCCGCGCGACCACGTCGCGAATCTGCTGCAGATGGGCGAGCCCCTGGCGCGAGATACGCGCCGGCAGTTCGCCGTCTTCGATTGCATGGGTATGCATGATGCCGAGCGGCCGGTACAGCACCGCGACGCGATTGAATGCCGAAAACGGACCGCTCATCGACAGGGTGCGCAAACCGAAACGGCGCAGCACCGCGAGCGCGTTCAACTCGGCCTCGGCCGCCTGACGATGGAAGTCGGCATCGTAGCGCGGGCCGCGTTCGAGGACGCCGAGCGCCGCATCATGGCCAAGTTCGAACACCATCTTCTCGGCACCGTAACCGAGCACAGCGCCGGCATGCTGTTCTGCATCGAGCCGCTGCGCCGGATCCCCGTCACGGTAGACACCGCGCCCGTCGGCGGCGAGCTCGCCCAGGTTCGGCGCGCCGAACGGCGCCGGGTCATAGCGGGTTAGCGCGCTGGCGTCGAGCAGCGTACCGTCGGCGGCGATCGCTTCGGCCGGCGGCACGTAGATCGGCTGTTGCCACAGATTCGCGAGTTCCGCCGCATGCTGCGGACTCGCGTGGCGAGCGGCGAGAATCACGCGCACGTCGTCGCCGGCAAACGTGCGGCCGAGATCGAGTGTGAAGCCGCGCGCGTCGACAGGTACGCCGTCGAGCAACAACGTACCGTCCGGCGCGGTTTCCGCATGCACGACGATCAGATCGCGATCTTCGTTCTTCGAAGCGCGGCCCGATGGCTCCCGTTGCAGCGTGCTCAGGTCCGGCACGTCTGCACCGAACGGCGACGCATGATAGGCACGGGCACGTGTCCACTCGATGCGCTCGGGGAATGAGGCGGTGTGGCCGCTTGTGTCGGCTGTGTCGCCCGCGTTGGCGATATCGCTGGTGTCGCTGACGTTGCCGGGATCGCTGGTGCGGGCCTGCGCCGTGGCCGCGGGCGTAACAGGTGCGGCCGGCCTCCCGGCGTCATCCGGCGTGCCGACGCGTGCGAGTCGCGCTTTCGCCAGCTCGATGTAATCGTCGATCATCTGCAGGCTGGTCGCACGAGGCTGCGCGCCCTCAGTGACCGATTCGAAGTCCGCCAGATAAAACGTCCCGTCGCGGCTGATCAGAAACTGCAAATCGCCGATCGCGACATTGCGCTCGACCATCCAGTCGCGCGTCGCGCTAAGGCTTTCGATCGACTTCGCATTAAAGAGGCTCGTGTCGTACACGGGTGTGCTCGGCGCACGCTCCCCATGCATCTCGGTCTCCCGTGTCAGCGGCCGGTCGGCGGCACGATATGAATCCATCACCAGCGCATCGTGCCCGTGGATACGCGCGACGCCGTCGATCCGTGCCACATACGGCGCGCCCAGCGCCTGGAGCTGCTGTGTCTTCGCGATCATGTCGTGCGGATCGTCGACCACTTCGGGCTCGTCGATATCGTCTTCGAGCCGCTCGATCGGGTCGAGCTCGCGATACACGACCACCGTCTTGTCGCCGAGCTGCAGCGCGGTCTTGTACGCGCCGATGCCGCGCAACTGCCCGAGATGCGCTTCGGGGTCGATCTGATTACGCGTGCCATCCGTACCGGTCACATGAAACGTGCCGCTTTGCGCATCGAACTCGACAGGCCCGTCGAGGCCCGAGCGGATCGGCCCGGGCGTCAACATTTCCCACTCGGTCGGCGCATCGATGCGCGGCGCGAACACGTGCACGCCGGTGATATCGGCGAGCTGCTGGGCACGCGCGCGCGTCACGTCACTCGGGCGCGAGAACGGCAACGCGATGGGGTCGCCGCCGCCCTCGAGGCGGCTGGAGAAGAAGCGGTCGTCGAGCACAAGCCGGTGCGGTTCGGTGTTCAGCAATTCCTCGGCAAAACTCAGGCGCGTGGCGCTCTCGAACGGCGAGCGCGCGAGCGCCCGGTCAAGACCCGCGTCAAGCGCACGGCCGTATGCTTCCAAGCCTTCGCGCGTCGTCGGCAATGGCTCAGGCACGTTGGGGCCTGCGCCGGGCTCGTGAGACTGCGGCGCGGGCATATGCCGCGCGGCGCGCGTCGGGAAGCCTGCCGGGTCTGGACGCGCGCGGTCATACGCTTCGTTGTAGAACTGCGCATACGTCTTGCCGGACGTGCCCGAGACGGGCGCTTCGGCGAACGCTTGCGTCAGACGCTCGACCGTGCCCGCGTAGTCGTCGGTCGGCGCCCATGCATCCGCCTCGCGCTGGATCGCGTCGGGCAGGCGCACGTGCGCGGCGATATCGCCGCCGCCCGCCATGTCGATTTCGTAGCGCGCTTCAAATGCGTTGATCTGCGCGCGCGCTTCGGCTTCGAGCGCTTTGCGCGTAAAGCGGCTGCGGCCGCTGTAATCGAGGCCGCTATTGCCATCGATTGCCTCGACCGCATGTTTTGCTTCGTGCGCGAGCGCATAGGTCATGCTGCCCGGCTCACGCAAGCCGCCATCGAGTGTCACGCGTTTTTTCTTCGCGTCGATCCGGCTGCCGCGACCTTCCCGGCCGACCTTCACACGCCAGCCTTCGTCGTTCAGCATACGCAGTTGCTGCGACAGCGTGCCCGACTGCTGGGCGAGCGCGCTCACTTCATTGGGCAGCGGCGCGCCGCCGAAGCGCATCTGCAGACGCGCAAGCAGGCCGGCCTTGTTGCTGTCAGCGGCCGGTACGGTTTCTTCCATTTCCGGATGTGCGAATTCGATGCCGTCGGTGTCGGCCTTCTCTGTCTCGGTCGGTTTCTGGCTATCGCGGGCCTTGCCGGCAGCCTGGGTGTTGGCGTCTTCGTCACTCGTGCGGCTCGGGTCTTTCGGTACATACAGACCGTTGCGATAGGTTTGCGGCGCATCGGTCGCGCGCGGCGCCTGCGCATCGGTGTGCGCCTCCGAACCCGCGACGTACAGACCGCTCTCGCGCAGCGTGAGCCCCTGTGCATCGGCTGGTGCACGCGGCGCGGGATCGAAACGGATAAAACCACTGGCGCCGCGAATCGTGCCGTCGGCTGCGAGCGTGTTGCGTGGTGCGACGAAAACCGGCTCATTCCACGCGTTCGCGAGCTCCGGTGCAATCTTCGCTTCCTCGCTGCCTTCGATCAACACAATGGGCCTCGCGGCGGGCGTCGGGGACAAACGCGCCGCCGGTGCCGCTTCGCTTTCCGAGAGCGGTTGCCCGTCCGGGCCGAGCAAGGTGTTGCTGCCCTTGCTCGCATCGTTGCGCACGACGTACAGCGTGCTGCCGTCATAGTCGCGCGGCTCGATCAGCGGTGCGCGTGTCAGCGGCTGGCCGCCCGGCGCCCCCGTGTCGGTTTCGGGTGCAAACGGCGACGCCTCGGTGGCGTTGAGCGCGGTCCACGCGACGCGCTGCTGGAAGGTCGTCGGACGCGCTTCGTCCACACCGTTTCCGGTGAGCGGATCATTCGCACGCCGCCATACGATTGCGTTGGTTTCGCTGCTGCGGCGATTCGCGCTGTCCGTCAGATGCGCTTCCTCGTTGGCCTGCTGACTACGCTCGCGGACTTCCGTCGAGCTGCGCAGTCCCTCGCTCATCGACTGCGCGGCGCCGACGGTGCTCTCCGTCAAGCTCGTCTCTGCATTCTGCGTAGCCTGGCGCGTCAGCGGATCGGTGGTGTCACTGGCGAGCGGCGTGGTCGTGCGCGGTGCGGTGGGTTCGACCGGCTCGCTGCTGGACGGCGTACCGGCATTGCGACCGGCCAGTTGCGCCACTGTGGCGGCCACTTCCTCCGGTGTTTTCAGCTCGCTGGGACGGCTGAGAGACAGATTGTCCGACAGCTCTAGGCCACCGGATTCGCCAACGGTGACGTGCTCGCCCGTGTCGTACGAAGTCAGCTTCACCTGCCGCAGCGGACCGCTCTTCGTCGGATCGACGACCGAAATGCTGCCATCATCGCCGAGCACCGCCGATGCGCCCGTTTCCTTGCCGCGGCCCGTATAGCCGTCCGCATTGCCGCGATTGAGCACACGTACCGCCATGCCATCGTAAGTCAGCACCTTGTTGCCGACTTGCAGCGTACCGTCGCTGCCGACCTTCACGGTTTTACCGTCGAGCGTGGCAAGATTGCGATTGAGCGTCAGCGCGTCGGTGCTCGTATTGGCGAGGCGCTGCACACGCACGGACTGATCGCCGAGCGTCAGATTGGTCTGGCCGTCTTCGGTGCGCGCCGCAAAGTCCAAACGGCTGCGCACGATGCCGGTCGAGGTTGCCTTCAGTACGTCATGCCCTTTGACCAGCGCCACGTTCATCACGAGCGACGAGACATCCTGCGCGATATTGCCGTGGCCCGTCACGACGTCGTAGCTGAGCTGTCCGCCGGCCTCGACGGCGCCGCCGAATGCACTTGCCTTGGCGCCGAACTCCGCTGTCTTGTTGACGATGCTGGCCGCCTTGCCGGAGTCCGCGCCGAGTGTGGTCGCAGCCTTGGCGAATAGTTCGGTGCCGGTGAACTTCGTGACCGCTTTCGCGGCGCCCGCCGCGCCGACCGGAATCAGGTTGATATAGTCGGCGCGCGCGCCGGCGTCGAACGGGCTGATGGTGCGATCATGATCGACCCGGTTCGCGAGGTCGTAGCCGGAGTTCGCCACGGCCGCCGCCGACGCGCCATAGATCATGCTCGTGCCGATCACGTTCAGCGAGACGCCGAACGGCAGTCCGACGCCCGTCGCATCGAGCACGCCACCAGCCACGTCGAGCACGACCCCGCCGATCAGTGTGCCGAGATTCAGATTGCTCGCGCCGAGCGTGTGCAGCGTGCTTTCCCAGAAGCTGTCGTGATGCGCGGCACTCGACTTCACCTGCAGCACGCCGTTGTTGTAGCCGGTCGCAATATCCACCGTGCCGTCGGACGACAACTGGTTGTTGTTGATGTAATCGTCGATACTCGAATACTTCGCACCGCCGTCGTCGACATAGTGTGCGTCGCCGCCGTCCTTGTTCGTGACCTTGAACAGCGCGGTCGTCGTCATACCGCTGTCTTTCGACGCGTAGACGATAGGCAGGATGCTTACCTGAGCGTCGTTGCCGCCCACCTTGTGAATTTCGTTGTAGACGGTATTGATCGTCTTCAACGCGTCGCCGTCGTACTGCACGCCGTCCGCGCCTGGCTGCTGCGCGGTTTGCAGGCCGAGCGCCTTGCCGATCAGATTTTTCTGGTCAGTCGCGCTGGTCGCGCCGAAGTTATAAGCCTGACCCTTGTTGGTGCTCGCACTCGCGTTACCAAGCATCGATTGCGACAATTCGCTGCGATGCGATTCGTAAAACTGGTCGAGCGCCTTGGCGTAATCGGCCTTGTCCGAATCGGTCACCGGGTTCAGCAGATTGTCGCTGAGACCCGCATTGAACTGGTCGAACAGCACCTGGTCGTGCGCGCCGTCGGACATCAGTTGCAACTGGTTGACCTTGTTGTTCGCCGCGTCCAGTGCGGCGCGCGCATCAGACAACTGTTGGGTGTACGGATTGATCTGATACGGGCCCACCGATGTGAGCAGCAAGTGACCTGGTCCGCCATGCTGGGCGACATTGACGAACGGCCCGTCGGCCGCGCCGCCGTGCTGGCTATTCCAGGCGTCGTATTGCTGCTGGACCGTCTGCAAAGTGCTTTTCGCGCCGGTCTGATCGCTTTGTGCCGCATTCAGTGCGAGTTTCGTCGCCTGGTCGTTGACCGAATCGGACAGCCGCCCGTCTGCCGCATGTAGCGCCGACGCCACTGTTTTCAGGCCCTTGATTTCGAGCGGCGTCGGATCGTTGACCGCACACATCGTACGATGGTCGTACTGGTTCTGCAGGCCATTCGCGGCATCGTCGTATTGCGATGCGAGCGAGTTGCCGTAGGCGGCCACGAAGCTGTCGTGCGCGAGACCCGCCTGGGTCTTGTCAGCAGAAAGCTTCGTGTAGGCGTTGCCCAGGGTGACATCGACTTGCGGGTCGATGAGCTGCGCGTTCGGATTGGCCTTGTGCCACTGATTCGACGCGCTCAGCGCGTTGTTGTAGTCCGTCTGGTCCTGATCCACCTGACGGTTCGCGGACAGCATCTGCAGATAGCCGCCGCTCGTCTGCGCAGCCGTTTGCGCGCGGGTCAGCAGATTCTGCTGCTGGGCCACCGTCGTGGCCATGACCGTCGGGCCGAACTTGCCGGACACCGCGTCGAAGGTCTGCTGCACGTCCGCGACCTGCGAGGCGTCGCTCGCGGCGCTCAGGCAGGCGTTCGCGTAGTTGGCATCGGCGGCGGCGCTATTCAGGTTGGTCTGCGCCGTGCTGGCGTCGATGGCCGGCGGTGCGCTGACCTCGAGGCCGAGCGGCGCGAGCTTGTTGTTCAGGTTCGCGATGCTCGTTTTCATCGCGTCGCCATAGTCCGGGTCCGACGCATGCGACTGCAGTTGCGCATAGGCCAGATTCGAATTGGCAACGTCGGCACTGTAGTGGCTATTGGCTTTGGCGAGTGAAGCGTCGGCTTTTTGCCAGGCGTCGTAGGCCCCCAGTTGCTGCGGCGTTTTGCACGCGCTGGCAGGCGGTGGATTCTTCGGATCGAAGCCCGGCATCAGCTTCTGCAGCGCCGTAGTCGCATTGTCCGCAGCCGTCTGCGCGGGCGCGATCGCCCCCTTGTCGGAGTCGGCCTGCTGCGCATACGCGATCATGTAGCCGGCGTCGGTCGTCACCTCGAGTTCGCGCCCCGCTTTCGCGGTGGCCGTCTGGGCGTTGGTGTAGTCGGTCTGCGCGCTCTTGAGGTCCGCCGCGCTCGTCGTCGGGTCCGATTGCAGGTTCGTCAGCGTATTCAGCCTGGTCTGCTGATTCGTGACCGCGTTGTCGTATTGGGTTTGCGAGTCCTGGATCGCCGCTTGCGCGGCCTTCGTAGTCGGGTCGTCGACGGTGATGTCGGGCGGCGGCGGCTGATACTGGCCGGCGAGCGTCTGGATCAGCGTGTTCGCGGCGCTGATGTCCTCGTTGGTCGGCTTCGACGGGTCGGAGTTCGCGTCGACCTGCACCGTGATCTGCGGCGGCATGACCGGCGTTTGCGAGCCAGTCTGACCTTGTGTCTGCGGGGGTTGGGGCGTGGGTTTGCTGAGCGTCTCGTCGAGAAAACGCATCCAGTTGACGCCCATGCCGACGCCGTCGATTTCCAGCATGCAAATCTCCCTGCCATCCAGCCTGTGCGCAGGCGTTGGGCGTGCGCCGCCCAGCGCCGCACAGGGCACTGATGCGAGTGTACGAAGCCAGCGCACCCTGGACACGGCGGGATCTCGTAGGCCGGCGCACGGCCTGGCGGACTTGCGTGACGCGGGCTACGAAACGATGGGGTTCAGCCGACGGGCCGCGCGCCGTGAGGGTGCTCCCAGGCGTTCGTACTGATCGTTGAGACGGCTTGCCGTTCGTGGACCGCGCTAGTGCGAATCCAGGCAGCGCACGCACAGCGCGCGTATCTGCGCGGCACTCAAGCCCCGGCATACGGTGACGAGCGGGTGCGCGTGACACGATGGCGCGCTGCGTTTCATGTCGCTGACCGGCTTGAACTGCGGCTGTGCAAGAGAAGCTTGAACCGACACCGCCACGGATTGCGGTACGCTCTGGCCGGGTCGATAGAACGCGTTCGCGCGTGCCGGTTCTTTCGCGTCACGCACCACCGGGATCGGCTCGATCCCCCCACGTAACGCATCGCGGCGCGCATTCACCAGGACCTGACGCACATAGCCGGTGGAAAACCCAGTGGTGAAATTGCCGCTGTAATAGCACGACAATGCGGCGCGCAACGCGGCCTGCTGATCGAGGGACGCACGGCTCGAACGGCTGAAGCATTCGCTCAGGATTTCCGCCCCGGCGCGCAGATTGCGGCACGGTTCGAAAAGCGTCGCCGGCGTTTCGCCGTACTTCGCGAAATTGCGGTTGTTCACCTGCGAGAGACCGACGCTATAGCTGTAGCCGAGCGTCTCGAGCTCGCGCACCGTGGCAAGCGCTTCGGCCAGCGACGCCGGCTGCCGTTCGAGATGCGCGCCCACCACGCCGATCGCGAACGGATTGAAGCCGGATTCGGTACGCACGAGCGCGGACAAGGTGTAGGGGTCGACGTTCGGCGCGCAGTCACGGGCGAGCTGCGTGAAGCCGACGCGCCGGTTTGTCGGCGTCGCACCGGCCGCGTCTGTGACTACGCCGCTTGCTATTGAAACGGGCAACAGCGCAGCCAGCAGCACGCCCACGAGCTGCGCGCCATATCGCCGCCACGCACCCGCGAACGGCGCGACGAACGCCAGGCGCGCCAGGCGTGTCATCCCGCCACCCTGTACGACAGCACGAGGCCGTGCACGAGCAGCGACCAGCCGTCGAGCGCAACGAACAGCAGGAGCTTGAACGGCACCGAGATCGTCGTCGGCGAAATCATCTGCATGCCGAGCGCGAGCAGAATGTTCGCCACCAACAGATCGACCACGATAAAGACGATGTAAATCACGAAGCCGATCTGGAATGCCTTGGTCAACTCGGCGAGCGTGAAGCTCGGCACAAGGACGAGCAGGTCGTCGTTCTGCAGACCGTCCGCGCGATTTTTCGGCCAGACGCTCGTTGCCGTTTTCACGAAAAATTCGCGGTCGCGCAGCCGCGTGTGCGCGACGAGAAAATCCTTGATCGGCGGCAGCGCGGCATCGGCGAGCGCGCCCAGGTCCGCGGTCGATAGCTGCGCCGAGGCGTTGAAGTTGCGCGCCTGCAACGCGTCGCGAATATTCATACCGACGGGCGCCATGATGAACAATGACAGGATCAGCGCGATACCGTTGAGCACCATGTTCGGCGGCACCTGCTGAATGCCCAGCGCCGAGCGCAGCAGGCCGAGCACGACCACCAGCTTCGTGTAGCTCGTTACCATCAGCGCCGCGAATGGCGCCACGCCGAGCGCGACAATGACGGCGATCAGCGAAACCGGATTCGGCAGATTACCCATCCTGCCGCTCGCGTGGCGCCTGGGCGGCCGGCGGCGTCAGCGTGGTGACGCGCACGCCGAGCTTCTGGCCGACCGCAATCAGATGGCCGGTGCCGACCAGCATCCCGTTAGCGACGATGTTGATCACGCTCTGGTTGATGCCCTGCTGCAGTTCGATCACGCCACCGGGTTGCAGCACACTGAGCTCGCCGAGCGGCATCGTGCAGGACGGTAACTGGAAGGTCACTTCGACGGCGAGCCCGTCGAAGTGACGCGCGGCCGACGTCGCGGCGCCGCTCTCCTCTGGACTGGCCGGCTGCGTGCGCGGGGCTTCGGACGATTGCGAAGGTTCCAACGGCATCTCCCTGATTCGTTCAACGACTAGCCGGTTGCCCGATGGGCGGCCGGTGATTTCCCACGCCGGTTCAGCGGGGACACGCGCGACGCACAGCAGGCTCTGGCCCTCCGCGCGCCAGTGTTCGATCGCGATGATGTCGCCGGCCAGCACGTCGGCCAGTTCCTGGGCCGTCAGGCTCGTGCGGCCGAGTTCGAAAGCGAGCGGCACAGGTAACACCGCGAATGCCGCTGCGTTTTTCTGCGCCGCGACGGCGCGCGACGCGGCGAAGCTCCCGGCCGCTTGCGGTGGCGCCGCGAAGAACACGCCGAGCGCATCGGGCGCATCGAACAGCAGCGCGCCGTGGCAACGCCACTCGTTATCGCTGCGGCGCAATTCAAAGCGCAACGTGGCAGGCGCACTGCGCAACCTCGACGACCCGGCGCCGTTGGTCCCCTCGGGATGCGACCCGACACTCGCGTCCGACCCGGCGGCCGGCGGCAATAGCTCGACACGCTGACGGGTCAGCGTTTGCAGCGTGGCGACGAGCGGTGCGCACAGGTCCGCGAGCAACGCCGCACGCAACACCGCCGGCACCGACGGGTCCGCGGCATCGCCCAGCCATGCCGCCTCGGCCGACGGGTCGATCCATAGCGTGCCGTACGCCGGGCCGACGACAAAGCGATACGCGTTCGCGTCGAGCACCGGCTCGGCATCGACGCGCCATCTCACCTGATAGTCGACACCGCCGAGCGTCAACGGCAAGGGCGCGAGGGCCGCATAGGCGTGCGTCAGTCCGCTCGCCGCGGCGGCGGACAGCCGCAGCAGATACGGCGAAGTATCGAGCGCGGTCGCAGCCACCGACGGCGCGGGGCTGGCTGCGGGCCGGCGGATCGCTTCCGGGTCGGCCATCACCTGATCTGTACAGTCGTCGATGTCGGCTCGCAAAAGAGGCAGCGCATGCACGGCGGGATCAAGTGGATTCGCGGGTTGACTTAATGGCGTGTCGGCCGGACGTCCCATTTCACATGGGATTGGGCAGGCTGGTTTGACGATTTTATGGGGCTTGGTTCGGGGATGCCGCGCGGGGAATCGTAGTTCTGGCGGTTGGCGGGGTGTTGCGGGGAGGGTTGGCTACGAAGAACTGCGCCGCCGGCACGATCGATTTCAACCACACTGACCGCAAGCCGGCGACACTGACCCGTTCAGGGAGTCTGCAGCGCGCCGTCCTTCAGGCGCGTTTGTGTCCACGTCGTCACGGTGTTTTCGCACGGATATTTCGCGGCCTCGGTTTCGTCGATATCGACGCCCAGCCCCGGTTTTTCATTGGCATAAACGTGCCCATTCCTGAACGCGGGCAAGCCTGGGAAAACATCCAGCAACGCCTCTCGCGGCCCTTTGAGTTCCTGGATCACGAAGTTAGGCGGCTCGGTCCCCGACCATTCCTGCACGCCGAAATTGCGTGCGGCGAGATCGATATGGATGTTCGCCGCATGCGCCAACGGCGACATGTCGCCCGGACCGTGCCATGCGGTCCTCACCCCGAATTGCTCGGCAAATATCTGCAGCTTGCGTCCTGCCGTAATGCCACCGATCTGGCTGAGATGCACGCGGATGAAATCGATCAGACGCTCGGTAATCAGAAACCGCCATTCGTACGGGTTATTGAAAAGCTCGCCCTGCGCCAACGGCGTGGTCGTTTTGGCACGTAATTGGCGCATCCATTCGCCTTCCTCGAGCGCGATCGCATCTTCGAGAAAGAACAGTTCGTACTGTTCAAGCTCGCACGCGAAGCGGATCGCTTCCACCGGCTTCAGGCGTTCGTGCACGTCATGGCACAACTCGACGTCAAAACCGACTTTGCTGCGAATGCCATCGAACAGCTTGAGCGTCTCCCGCATGTATTTCCTGCTGTCGAGATACACGCCGTCCGCGGCGCCTTCAGGCGCGCTCGCGGGCGCCTTGCCGAAGTCGCCTCCGCCATAGCCGCCGCTTTGGCAACGAATATGCGTAATGCCCTGCTCGCGATACTTCTGGATGTTCTCGCACAACTCGCTCAGATCGCGGCCATCCGCATGGCGATAAATCGGCACGCCTTCGCGGCACTTGCCGCCGAACAGTTGATAGAGCGGCATGTTCGCCATCTTGCCCTTGATGTCCCACAGCGCCATATCGACACCGGAGATCGCGTTGTTCTCGATCGCGCCGTTGCGCCAGTACGCGTTCTGATGCATCAGTTGCCACAGTTCTTCGATCGCCTCGGCATCGCGGCCGACCAGCAACGGCCGCAGATATTCCTCGATGAGGCACTTCACCACCACATGCCGGTAGGCGAACGTCGCGCATCCGAGGCCCACCAGGCCGGGCTGGCTGGTCTCGATCTTCACGACGATCAGGTTGATGCCTTCCGGCGCGGTCAGGATGACCTTTACATCGGTAATCAGAGTTGCCATGTTCTATCTGCCAAAATCGAATCAATGAATCGGACGCGCGTTGCCAGGTTCTTCGTCAGAATGTGATCTGCACCTTCATCTGTGCGCTGCGATCGGCCGCGAGATCGAATGCTTCGATCGCGCGCTCGATCGGCAGCGTGGCGGTGATGATCGGCTTCACGTCGATGCGGCCTTCCTTGATGAGCCGCGCGGCCAGCGCATATTCACCGTGAAAGCGAAACGCGCCCTGCAAACGGATTTCCTTGCCGACCAGCGCATTGATCGGAATCGGCACGTCGCCGGTAACGCCGACCTGCACGATGGTGCCGCGCGGACGCAATGCCGGGATCACGTCCTTCAGCACTGCCGCCGCACCGGTACATTCGATCGCGATATCGAAATAGCCCTTCTCCGCGGTGAATTCATCCGCTTTCAGACCCGGCTCAATCGAGACGTTGAGCGTGCGGGTCGCGCCCATTTCCGTGGCTTTCTTCAACGGCGCGTCGTGGATGTCGGTGGCGACCACTTCGAGCGCGCCGGCATGGCGGGCGGCCGCCACGACCAGCGCGCCGATCGGGCCAGAACCTGTCACCAGCACGCGCCTGCCGGTCACGGAGCCGGCCTGGCTGACCGCATGCAGCGCGACGGCCAAAGGTTCCGCACAGGCCGCCTCGCCGAGCGAAACCGCGGTCCCGACCGGCTCGCATTGATATTCCTCGGCGGCAATCAGCTCGCGAAACGCGCCTTGACTGTGCGGGACTCGCATCGCGCTGCCGTAGAACCACATGTCCGCACAATGCTGCTGTTCTCCGGCGAGACAGAACTTGCAATGTCCGCACGGGCGGCTCGGATTCAGCGCAATGCGATCGCCTGGCTTGACGCGAGTGACCTTGGCACCAATCGCCTCGACCGTTCCCGCGACTTCATGACCGAGCACGATCGGTTGCTTCACGCGTACGACGCCGAAGCCGCCATGCAGGTAATAGTGCAGGTCGGACCCGCAAATTCCGCCGGCGCCGATGCGAACCAGCACCTGGTTCTCCCCGATGTCCGCCACCTCGACGGCCTCGATCCGCAAATCCTTTTCTGCGTGCAAAACGCAGGCGCGCGCTTCCATAAACGACTCCTGTTTCAATAGTTTCGTTGATCCCGAAGATCACGCCACGTCACGCGAATCATTCGGGCAACACGATACGTTCGACCTTGCCGACGATAAATGCATAAGACAGCGCACCGATGAGCGCCAGGGACCCGATGAATACCAGCGCCGACTCGAAATGTCCGTCCTTGACCAGCATGCCGATCACGATCGGCACCGCGACGGCCGAGAGATTGCCCATGAAATTGAACATTCCGCCGGTAAGGCCAATCAGGCTCTTCGGCGCGAGCGCCGAGACAAACGCCCACGTGATCGACGCCATGCCGTTACCGAAAAAGGCCAGTGACATGAACAGAATGATGGCAGTCTGGTTCTGAACATAGTTGGCTCCAACGATCGATGTTGCGAGCACCAGCCCGGAAATGACCGGCACCTTGCGCGCAAAGCCGACCGAGAACCCGCGTCTAAGCAGAAAATCCGATAGGAAACCTGAACACAGAATACCGACATAGGCCGCGAGGAACGGCACCGACGCCATGAATCCCATCTTGATGGTCGTCATCCCGCGATACTTGACGAGGTAGGTCGGGAACCAGGTGAGGAAGAACCACAGGATCGATGACAGGCAAAACTGGCCGATGAACACGCCCCAGATATTGCGATTCTTCAGCACATGTCTGAAATCGGCCCAGCCGCCTTTTCGGGCCCCGCCCTGCTCGCCTGCATCGACCAGACCGCCACCGTCCCGGATGTAATCGAGTTCGGCCTCGTCGGCCTTGCTGTCCTTCGGGTCGCGATAAAAAATAAACCACACCATGCTGTACACGACACCTGCGGCGCCCGTGAAGAACAGCATGCCGCGCCAGCCGAACGTCGCCTGAATATAGACGAGCAGCGGCATGAAAAACGCGATGCCGACAAACTGCCCAGAGGTGTAAAACGCAATCGCAGTAGCGCGCTCGCGCTCGGGAAACCACGTGGTGACGACGCGGTTATTGATCGGATACGAAGGCGCTTCGAACGTGCCGAGCAGCACGCGCAAACCGAACAGCGCCGAGAAGCCGTTCACGGCCGCCTGCAGGCAGGTTGCCACCGACCATCCGCACAGCAGGATTGCATACAGGATGCGCGGTTTCACGCGATCGACGAGCATGCCGCCTGGAATCTGCAGAATCGCGTACGACCAGCCGAACGCCGAGAAAATCAGCCCGAGCTGCACAGGACTCAGATTCAGGTCGCGTCCGAGCAGCGGAGCCGCCAGCGAAAGATTGCTGCGGTCCATGTAGTTGACGGCGATGCCGAGGAACAGCAGGAAACCGACGACGAAACGTTTTTTCGTGGCTTTGGTCGCGACGGTAGATCGCGCCGGCCCGGTGCTCAAGGTGGGTGTGCCCTGGAATTTCATCAGCAGTCCCTTTGATTGGGTAGCCTGCCGTACCGGCAGGCAGCTCGCAGCCCTGCCCGGATTGAAGCGCCGGGAACGCAGGACTGGTACGTGCGATTCATTGCGTTACGTACGATGCAACGACAATGAAGCGTCACGTTTCGCGTGCTCGTCAGCATTCGCGGGCACGGTGATCATCAGGATGACCGAGAGCAGCAAACCGACCGCCATGAAGATGTACGAAGCCGCCGGGCTGCCGGTCGCGCCGTTCAGATAGCCC
This sequence comes from Paraburkholderia sediminicola, assembly GCF_046026855.1. Lineage (GTDB taxonomy): Bacteria > Pseudomonadota > Gammaproteobacteria > Burkholderiales > Burkholderiaceae > Paraburkholderia > Paraburkholderia sediminicola_A. The sequence continues at coordinate 58,628 of NZ_JAQQET010000021.1, forward strand.
ACCACCCACGATCCGAGGAATGCGCCCAGCGCGCCGCATGCGTTGATAAGGCCGATCGCACCGCCCAGCACGTTGCCCGGAATCAGCTCCGGCACCAGTGCGAAGAACGGGCCATACGGCGCATACATCGTGGCGCCTGCAATGACCAGCAAAGCGAACGAGATCCAGAAGTGCGAGCCGCCGACCAGATAGGAAGCGACGAACGCAATCGTCCCGACGAGCAACAGCGGCCACACGAACAGCTTGCGGTTGCGCGTCTTGTCCGACAGCCACGACGCGAGCAGCATCAGAATGATCGCGGCGAGATACGGCACAGCCGCGAGCCAGCCGACCGAGACGATATCGATCGTCGAGGCGGCTTTGAGGATCGACGGCAGCCACATGATGAAGCCGTACACGCCAATGCTCCACAGTGCGTGAATCGCGCAGAACTTGATCACGATCGACGAACGGAACGCCGCCTTGTAATTACGCACCGGCGCGATATGGGCTTGCTCGGCCGTCAGGCGTGCTTCGAGTTCGGTCTTTTCTGCGTCGCTCATCCAGGGTGCGTCGGCCGGACGGTCCTTCACCGTGAACCACCAGACCACCGCCCATGCGATTGCCGGCATGCCTTCGAGGATGAACATCTCGCGCCAGCCGAAGCTGCGAACCAGATAGCCGGACACCACCGACATCCACAGCACCGTCACCGGATTGCCGAGAATCAGGAAGGTGTTGGCCCGCGAGCGTTCGCTGCGCGTGAACCATCGGCTGATGTACATCAGCATCGACGGCATCACCGCGGCCTCCACCACGCCGAGCACGAAGCGCAGCACCATCAGCATAGGAATGTTGCTGACCATGCCGGTCGCCCCCGCGCACAGTCCCCACAGAATCAGGCTGAAGAAGATCAACTTCTTGACGCTATTGCGTTGCGCGTAGATCGCACCGGGCACCTGAAACAGGCAGTAACCCAGAAAGAACAGCGAGCCGATCAGCGACGACGTACCGTGCGAGATGCCGAGGTCCCTATCGATTCCGGCTGCGGCGGCGAAGCCGTAGTTCGCGCGGTCGAGATAGGCCAGGCTATACGTGATGAAGATGATGGGCATCAGATACCACCATCGTTGAGTTGCTACGGGTTTGACGCTTTCCATGATGTCTCCGGACCGGTGTGGCGCGCGAACTATCTGATGCGAGCGGCTGTTTGTTCTGCTCTACTCGCGTGGATCTGCATTTAAAGAACGGCCAGCCAACCGCCGTCGACGTAGATGATCTGGCCGTTCACATAGCTCGACGCCGGCGAAGCCAGATACACCGCCGTACCGACGAGTTCTTCCGGCTTGCCCCAGCGTTGCGACGGATTGCTGCTCTTCACCCATGCGTCGAAAGCAGCATTCTCGATCAGCGGCTTGTTCATGTCGGTCAGGATGTAGCCCGGCCCGATCGCGTTCGCCTGAATGTTCGAGGCCGCCCACTCGGCGCTCATGGCGCGGGTCAGCATCTTGATGCCGCCCTTCGCCGCCGTATACGCGCCGACTGTCGCGCGCCCGGCTTCGCTCGTGAGCGAGCCGATGTTGATGATCTTGCCGCCCGTGCCACGCGCGATCATGCGTCGTGCAGCCTGCTTCGCGACGATGAAAGCGCTTGTCAGATTGGTGTCGATCACGCGCTGCCAGTCGCTCAGTTCGAGTTCGACGAGCGGTTTGCGAAACTGGATGCCGGCGTTGTTGATCACGATATCGACCTGCACGCCGTCCTTGTCCCACTGCGTGAATGCTTCGGCTACGGCGCCTTCGTCGGTGACGTCGAAGGCGCGGCCTTGCGCATTGAAACCCTTATCGCTCAGACGCGCGGCCGCTTCGGCGACCGTGTCGGCGCGCGTACCGTTCAGGATGACGTTCGCACCGGCTGCAGCCAGTCCCTCCGCAAGCGCGAAACCGATGCCGCGCGCCGAGCCGGTAACGAGTGCCGTGCGGCCGCTCAGATCGAATAACTGTGTCATGGGTTTTTCCTCTCGATGTTCAGAAACGAGGCGCGAGTGCGCCCCTCGCGATCGTGATGACGGTCGCGATGAAATGGGTTACGGGGGTCGCTACACCGGTTGGTCGTTAGCGGTTCGGTTCAGCACCGCGCGATCCTCAAAGTCCTGCTCGGCGCGCCTGATGAGCGTGAGCACCGCCGCTTCCGCCGCCTCGGGATCGCCCTTCTCGATCGCGACGCACAGTGCCTCGTGCATCGGCAGCGAACGGGCCGGTCCTCCGGCGATTTCGGAGCTGAGTTCGAAACTGGTGCGCAGGATCGCCGACAACGCGTTCTGCATCTGCTGAACGAACTGGTTGTGGCAGGCGACAAGGATGGCGCCGTGAAAAGCGAGATCGGCGGGAACGTACTCGCCGTGGCCGGCGACCGCGCGCTCCATTGCCTTGAAAGCCCGCCGGACCGCACTGCGGTCTTCGTCAGTTGCGCGTTTCGCGGCAAGCCTGGCTGCGTTCGGCTCGATGATCATGCGCAACTCCATCAGATCTTCGATGAGGCCAGGCTCGACGGCGCCCGCACGCGCACGCCACATGATCACGTCCGGGTCGAACAACTGCCATTGCGCGCGCGGCAGCACCACCGTGCCGTAGCGGCGGCGCACCTGCAGCATGCCCTTCGCGGAGAGAGACTTCATCGTCTCGCGGATGGTGATGCGGCTCACCTGCATCTGCTCGGCCAGAACCGGCTCGGCGGGAAGAATGTCGCCTGGCATGAATTTGCCTGAACAGATCTGCTCGCCCATCTGATTCAGGACCTGCCTGTGCAAAGTCGCCACGATTTGCTCTCTATGTCATACGTATGATGTAGAAAGATAGGCGTGAGGAGGTCTGGTGACAATTCGGGTTGACCCTGAGTACGGGCCTTCGGGGTGGGCTGGCCACAGCCGGGCGGCCGAGCATCAGTCCGCCTTCCGGACTTTCCGTTATTGACGTCAAAACCACTCTCAAGCACGAAGACTGCCGCGGTCTGTCGCCCAGATCTTCCGCGCCGCGCAGGTCGCGGCGCAGGCAACCTCACGCTCGACGCGGCATGTTTCTATATAGCGACGGTCCCGCCCGTACTCCTCTTATGCTCGGGTCTTATACTCGGACGTATGTGAGAATTTCCTATCAGATAGCAACATGACGACGTGCGCGAGAGACAGTCAATGATGTCGAGTGTCTTCGATTTTTCGACCGGAGAACTGAGTGTTAGCACAGGGATTGTGCTCGCGCCCGGCCGCACGACCGTGTCGGATTTGATCACAGCAGGTTGGACGACACTGGACACCCGCAACGGTTGGGAAACCTTCAGCACCGACACGATGATGATCTGGCGACACTCGTTTGCGGTATCGGCCCGCTTTCACGAAGGGAAGTTCGTAGCGATCGACTGCCTTTGGAAAGATGGAAGCATTCGCAAACAGGACTGGTCGGCGACAGATGAGGACCTCATTCGTGAAAAAAAGACGTTATCCAAACTGATTCTGTCTGAAGCTCAGACGACGCCCGTTGCCACCTCGCAAGGTGTGGATACGTTTGCCTTCACCTGGGGGACAATATCTGTACGCGCGGACCCGCGGTCAATGATGGTCCTGCTCTCAATTGCGTATTCGGTCGGCATCTGAAACCAGTGAACTTATCGGGCGTCTAAAAACCGGCCATTGCCGTCATTCGAAGATCGGCTTTGTCCGACGGCTGCACTGCGCTTTCCGGACATTCGCAACTCGACGGCGGTCAGGGCCAGCCTTTTCGAATTCGGAAACGCGCTTACTATCCCCAACCGCTAGTCAGTCTGTCGTCCTGGCTCGGCGCCGCAGCGCCGAGTGATGCAGAGTGATCCGTTCGTTAATTCGGCAGGCGCCTCGGAAGATCCGTAATGCGCGGGCCACAGAATCGGGCGTTTCCGAGGCATGATGCAAGCGCCTGCTCGCCGAACCATTTCTGCGTGTCCAGGTTGTAGTGCACGCTGCCGTCTCCACCGCCTAACGTGCCGCCCTGGAAAATACCGAAGCCGGGCGGCTGTCCATTCCAATCCGGCGACTGGGACGCATCGGTGAAACTGAAGATACGAGGATTCGCGTCGACTAAGCCGCCGAACACTTTCTGCATCGACGCAAGCGCGGCGGGATTATAAGGCGCGACCGCGTTGGTGACGTTGTCGTAAGCAGTCGACAACGGCTTCACGATCAGCACCGGGAAGGTCGAACCCACCGCCGCAAAGAAACTGCTGAAGAGGTAAGCGTAATTCTGCGGCGCGCGATGAATCGTCGTTGCGTTGCCGGCCGAATTCAGCGGTGCGGCTTCTGCCTCCCACTGGTTCCATTCCAGGCCGAGGATACGTGGCTTCTTGCCGGTCGCCAGAATCTGCTTCAGTCCCAGATACATCATGCGGCGCGCGAACGGCGCAAGCGCATACGTCGGCGTCTTGCTTGCATCGAGCATGGGTTGCCAGAGATTAACGCCATGCACCGTCCAGCCGCAGCAGCCGCTGAACGCATCGTCTGCGACGTCCACGCCCTGGCTGCCCCAGCCGATATGAACGATGTACAGATCGGGCAGCGGCTCGCCTGCATTGATCGCCGACTGCCACGCATACGCGGCGAAATCGGCGGCATTTCCACTGCCGCCGTAGTAGCCGAGATTCATGTCGGACGACGTGCTGTCCGACCAGTTTACCCACGACACGTGATCGATCGCGGATATCGGTTGGGTAAATGGCGCACCCGACCCGTCGGCGTTACCAGCGATGTTGCCCCAGCCGTCGTTGCGGATGCCCCATACATTGGGTGCCGGCATCCCGCCGGTGCCCGCGCCGGCACCCGAAGCTCCCGACAACGTCAGATCCGCGGGCAGGCCGTTAAGACCAGCACTGTTGCTCTGCCCCATCACGAACAGGACCGCCACTTCGTCGTGCCGGAAGCGCGCTCCTTTGTTCCACGACTCCGCCGCTACGGCATTCGGTTGGGCCGTCGTGTCGGCGGCAACGCACACCTGCACCGCACTCGCAGCCAAGACGAGCGGCAGCGCAATCCGCATCAGGAAGTTCTTCATGCCTGTCTCCAAGGATCGCCGGTTCACTGTTTGACCGGCTGGCTGACTGGCTGGCCCACGCCATCGATGTCGGGACCGTAGTTGCCGGAAATCACAGAGAACTTGACGGTGTTGGCCACACCGGCTTTCAGCGGGACCGTAACCTGAACACTCGACAGGATCGGAAAATCCCAGGTGCCTTCACCAGGAAACTGCACGGGAACCGGTGGGCCATTGTTGACGCTCACGCTCATTGCACGAGGCGAACCGCCACCGTCGTCTGCGCTGATATACACCACGGGGACCGCATACTCGCCATCGGCAGGCGCCACGATTCCGTTGAACTGGAGGCTCGAATCCGAGTTCACAAAATTGCCGACCTTTGAGTGGCCACTGCATATGTTGCATGCCTGGACTGCCGCATCCTGAATGATGTTGGTGGAACTTTCCGCTTCATAGGCGACGGGCGGCAATGCGGGTTGCGGAGCGGCGATCAGCGTCACCTTGTCGATCGACGGTGCGCGGTGCCCCTTGTCCGGAAGAGCGAAATTCAGCGTGTTGCTTCCCGGCACGAACGGCATGTACAGCGTGACGGTGCCCCGGGCCTGTCCGGTTGTAACGGGCAACTGGATCGTCGTGAGTACGCTGCCGTTGAGAGTCAACGGCACCTTCAGCGAAGACGTTCCTTCGTTCCGGTACGTCACGTCAATGTACCCGCCCGTGTTTGCATTCACCGTATAGCGTGCTACGCCGTCTCCATGTCCGACCGGTCTGGCCGGGTGGATTTTCGATGCATCGTCCACGCCGGCGATGGTCAGCATGACGGAGCCGCCAGCCGGAACAGCGGACACCGTGTACCCGGACGAGTGCGAACCAAGATCCTTGTGCGCCCAGATATCCCGCACGCTGGCCGAAGCCGCGGGGTCCAGCCCGAGATCCTTCCAGTTCACCGTGATCGACGCGGCAGACCCGGTCGTGTTGAGCAGCACTACCGCACGGCGACCTTGACCGGCGAGCAGCTTGGCCCACACGCCCAGACCGCTCTGCGGCACCGCTACCCGGATCGCCTGAAGGCCACGCGGGTCCTGATCGACGGCGAGCACCTCCGGATTGGTCAGCGTCGCCATCGTTGCCGGACTGACCGGCGTGGTGAGATCGAGACCCAGGATAAGCGGCGCACCGGAAATGGCCCACAGGCTCATGTGCGTCTGATCCTGCGCGGCGGTCAGACCGAACCCGGCAAGCATCATGTCCGCATCGTTATAGACACCCGTATGTTGGGCTTCCGGAAACAGATTGCCGTAGAAATTCTGGTTCACGATTCTGGAAAAATCAGGCGTGCTTTGATGACCCGGCGTGCCGGTGTCATAGGTGATGTCCTCGGTCGTTCTCCACAGGTCCGCGACTTGCCCCCAGTCATACGATCTGCCTGTCTTGTCGGTGTGAAAACTGTTCGGATTGATGCTGTAGACGATCTGCCGATTCACGCCGGCACCCGCACTATTCAGCGCATCGCGCATCTTCTGGAACCCGGCCACCTGATCGTCGACGGTGCCATCCGGCGAGCACCAGTCGTACTTCACGTAGTCGACGCCCCATGCCGCGAATGTATTGGCATCCTGAACTTCATGCCCAAGACTGCCCATCGGGTTGGTGTGTCCAGGGTACAGATTGTTACGCTGAGCACAGGTTTCGGCTGCGGGCACTTCATACATGCCGAACTTCAGACCTCTGGCGTGAACGTAGTCGGCCAGCGCTTTGATGCCGCTGGGAAACTTCACGGGGTCGGCGACGAGGTTGCCTTGCGCATCGCGAGATGGTGCGAACCAGCAGTCGTCGACGTTGATATAGCTGTAGCCCGCTTTCATTAACGGACCATCTTTCTTCAGGCCGTCGGAGATAACGTCCGCGGCCGTTTTCACCAGATCCTCGGTGATGTTGCAGCCGTACGCATTCCACGAGGCCCAACCCATAGGCGGTAGCGCAATCGACCCTCGGGCCTGAGTTTGCGATGACGCGTCTTGTGCGGAAACGTTTGCGGAGTTGGCCGCGACCTGCGCGACGCTCGCGGCGTTGGAGGAACCTTGCTGGTCGCCTCCGCAGCCGGACAAAACGAAAGCCATCATGATGCTCGCGAAGAACAGATACACCTGTGTGCGACCCAGGATCTTCATGATTTTCCTTTGCTGAGAAATGAAACTGGGACTTCCGGGTAGATGCCCATCCCTGCCGTCGTGCAGGCCAGATCGACACCGTTCTTGCTGCCCGACCACAACGTGATTTCGTTCAGATAGAGTGCCTTCCGTTTGCCCGCGCCGCCGGCCATCGCGCCAAGTCGCCCGTTCCCGACCGGCAGGCCTTGAAACCGGATGCTGGACTCGACGGCAGACGAGTCGTATCGAAACAGCAGTGCCTGATCGGCGGAAACGCGCGCGGCATCCGCCCGCGTCGAAGCGTTGGCTGAATCGCAAGCATTAGAGGGAACTGAAAAGGGATTACCGGTGGTGCCGGGCGAGTAAAGAGTTGCAGCGCCGGCACGTACTGCAACCGGGAGGATGACAGTAGCACTGCCTGACTTCAGCAGCTTGCGACGCTTTTGACTGATGGAAATTTTCATCGTGTCTCCTGCTGGAAATTTATGCTGAATCCACTAATGAATATTTAGTTCAAATATGCACGCGTAAGGATTGGTCAGACATTAGGTTTTTCCCCTGGTACCGTGTTTCAAATGGTGGGATGAAGATGCGGGCGAATTGATATTGCTGGGGGCGTGTATATGGATCGGCATTTGCGACATTTAGGAACCCGTATTTTTATGAAATACGAGACCGCGTGCGGAGAAAGCGGTCGTTTCAGTGGGTGCGATACGTTCCTACGCAGCCCAGTCCCTGCCAGTCCCCAACACACATCCCTGGTTCTCTTAAGCGAATGAACTGCTGCTGCGCCGGCCTACGTTTGGACGGCTGTTAGCCCCGATCCGTCAGAAATGAGACTGCGTTATCGGTATAGCCGGTTGCCGTGCGCGTAGCCCGCGCATTGATATGCGCGTACAAGCCCCTCCTGGACTGCCGTTCGGCCAGAGCGCGTTCAATCTATGAGTATTGTGATTGGCTGATACGCGCGGCGTCCCAAAATTTCCTGTCGCGTTGCGATCTACGTAATTTGTCCCGATTCGGGCGCTGTGGGTGCCTTGAATGCATCGGGATATTCGTGACGAAACCAGTCTTTCACCTGATCGTGATTGAGTGCAAAGAATTCGCGCGATCGCGGTATCAGGACGAAACCGAAAGCGAGCAGACAGGTGGCGAGACCGAAGCATGTATAGACTTTGCCCACCGCCCAATGCGTGAGCGCCACGCCTGCGATCATCGGTCCAAGCATGCCCGCAATCTGCGTGGTCATCATGCTGGCAGCGAGAATGCGCACGCGGAAATTCTGCGGGATAGCCAATGAACGATGAGTCGCACCAACCAGTCCCATCGATGCATTGGCGAAACCCACACATGCAAGCGCCAATACGAGAACGATGGGTGAATAAGCCCAGCCCGAAGCAGCAAGTGCTAACCCTTCACACATAGCGGCCCCTACGCGGACATTGAACCGGCCGAACCGGCTGACTAGTGCGTCAGAACCACGAAAGCTGCCGAGTAGCAAACCGATTGATAGGGCCGCTTCGCAACCACCTAGCCAGAGGCCCGACAGTCCGAGTGATTGAACTTTGAGCGGGATCAGCATGCCGACGGCAGGGCCCTGGAATATCCAGACGAGGAAGTTGACAAGTGTCCAGCCGCGTTCCAACGGGACGATCCATTTAGCATGCAGTCCGGCGCGCAGGTCCTCCCACCAGCGGGCTAAACCGCGATGGCGTTCGCGATGCTGAGACTGGGATGGAAGCTGCCACGTCACGTAGGCAGCGACGCCAAGCAGAATGCCGTTCATCCAGAATGTTGCAGCGATACCGCCCAGGGCCAGTGTCGCGCCAGCTAATGCTGGACCTAAGGCACGGCCAGCCGCTTGCGTCGATTTACGAAGACGAAGCGCTTCGGCCAAACGATTCGCCGGAACAAGTTCAGCCGAAATGGTGGCGCTGGCCGGATCGATGAAAGCTTTCGCTATAACGGTGACCACGCCTAGGCAGATGATGAGCGTAAGTCGGTAGTCGGACAGCGAGGCGAGCGTAGCGAGGGTAAAAGCGACGGTCATCAAGGCGCAGACACCCCATGCAATCTGCGGTCTCTTTGCGTATCGATCACCAAGTGGCGAAAGCAGCGGCATTGCAAAAATCGTGGTGATGGCAATGCTTACGCTGTAGATCGCAAGGTCATGCGCGCCGCCCTGATGAACGATCCACCAAGGGAGCGTGATATAGCCAACCATGCCTGCCAGGACCGTCAGAAGATCGCTGAAAAGCAGACTGGCAAGAGCGGGGGCGATTGCGTTCAGGCGCGATTTGATTCCCCGAGACACCGCTTTCTCCCCTGTTGAGTTCGATGATGCTACCTCAACATTTTTCCCGTAGCTTAGGTGAACATGGCCAGACGCCGGTGTTTCACTAGTGGGATGATGAACGGTCGATCTTTTGCCTGGATGATTTCGTTCGGGACACAGATTTGCCCAATCTTTGAAAAAAAGTAGTTCAGGAATGTCGATTTAGCCCTATCTCCAACGTCTAGTAGGTGAGCGACGGGATTGCGTATCCTGCACTCAACGAGACATCCAGCAAAGGAGAAATCACCATGGCCCTTCCACTGACTCCCGTTATCACCGTCTTTGAACGGTCGCCCGATCGCGGCAAAGGACTGGCGCGTGACATGCGTGTTCGCTGGGCGCTTGAAGAAGTGGGCCAACCTTACGAGGTTCGTCTTGTTTCGTTCGGTGCAATGAAGGAGCCCGCGCATCGAGCGCTTCATCCTTTTGGGCAGATTCCGACCTATGAAGAAGGCGCTCTTGCCCTGTTCGAGTCGGGGGCGATCGTGTTCCACATCGCAGAGCACCATGCAGTCCTGCTACCTGAGGATGCGAATGCCCGGGCACGCGCGATCACATGGATGTTTGCCGCACTCAACACGGTTGAGCCGCCGATCCTCGATCTCCAAACCACCAGGTTCCTGGAGGGCGACAAGAGCTGGTACGAGCAGCGCCTGCCTATCGTCGAGGATCGCATTCGTGACCGGCTGGGCGAGCTTTCCTATCGCCTTGGCAACGCCGACTGGCTCGACGGTGCGTTCAGCGCGGGCGACCTGATGATGGTGGCGGTGCTACTCAGGTTGAAAGCATCGGGTCTGCTGGACGAATATCCGAACCTCGCCGCCTATGTCGCCCGCGGCGAAGCGCGGCCCGCCTACAAGCGTGCTTTCGAGGCGCAATTGGCGGTTTTCACTGGCAAGCCACCCACCGGCTGATTAAGGTCCGCTCAGGGCTCAACGCCGTCATTGAGCTTCGCCACGGCCTGCGCGGATACTTCGCGTTTATTGCGCCGTGGACACGCATTTCCACCGCACTTCGATCCTTGCGAAGTTGAACGTCGGCTAGTGACGAAGGTGCTTCGAGTGCAGTGCTGCAGGTTCTTTTACCTCACAGGTAATCGACGTGCGTTGCGCCCGCGGCGAACATAGGTAGCATCGAAGCTGTCGATCCGAACACACCTATGCTACGGAGCGCTACCATGACTGCATACGCTGTTGCCCACCTGAACAATGTCGATCTGTGCGCCGATGTCGTCGAATACCTCGAGCGCATCGACGACACACTTGAGCCGTTTGGTGGCCGTTTCGTCGTGCACGGCGCTCGGCCCGACGTGTGCGAAGGCGAGTGGCACGGCGATCTGATTATGGTTGCGTTTCCCGATCTCGCCGCCGCGCGTGCCTGGTACGGATCGGACGCGTATCAACGAATCCTGCCGTTACGCCTGCAGCATGCAAGCGGGTCGGTGATCCTGATTGACGGCGTAGACGAGCACCACAAAGCGACTGACATACTGGCCTGAACACGGTGTGCTTGCAGCCGTGGTCACCTATCGACGCCAGGTTAACGCAAAAGCGGCCACACGCGTTGCGGACGACAATTGCCCCACAGCGAACGTCCGCTTCGGCCGAATTCCGGCCCGCCCACTTTGCCGTACCCGCAGCCGCGGTACCTTACGGACTCAAGCGGTGCATATAACACACCAAGGCTGCGCGAGCAGAAGGCGTGTTGCAGATGAAGCAGCGACGCCGGACTGAAAAAAGGAATCGCCGAAGCATTCGCGGCGCACCCAGGCCTTGCGCCGTTCACGCCACCACACCCAGAAGCCAGTCAGCCAGGGCTTATGCTCGATCGCCCTTCCCAGAAAGACCAAAAATCGCCTGCAGTGCAACGACGCGCGCCTGTGCGAACACCATGCCTTTCCATGCGTCGTTATCGCAATAGAAGACGTCTTTCAGGTCCCGTCCGATCTGCTCCGACTGTTCAGCAGAACCGTCCGGATGCCGATGCAGCCAATGGTCCGCGCGTAACGCATGCAAGACCCGCGACGTCTCATAGGTTCCAAATTCGAGGCCCAGCGTGGTCTTTTCGACTGTCGGGAATCCGTCGTAGACGGTATTCACCAACGGCCCATCGATAACGGCCGAAACTGACCGCGGGTCGACGATCTGTTTGACATCGGCGCCCCACCAGTTACGCGCTCGCCGCAGTTCAGGCATGTCGTCTCTCATGAAGATTTTCTCGCCGTGACCATGGGCGCCGAGACCGGTATGGATGTCCACCCACGCCAACCGATCGTAGTTGGGCAGGTGCGCGCCAAGAATCGCATTGACCTCGCATGTGCTCCAGCATCGCGAACTTCCGCCGTAGAACATGCCGTCAGGCACCTCGTATTGCCCCTTCGTCGCGGTCTCGCGCAACTTGTGCTCGCCATGCTGCCGGATGTAGCTGGCAAGCGCGTCGTTATCGGCATCCGTTGGCGGCCACGTCTCGGGCAGGAGCAATGCGTCGAGTTCCCTGTAATCCGGGTTGGCACCGACAGCAGCGTTGAAATCAGTGCAGTTGCGATTCAGGTCGACATTGTCTTCGTTCACTCTGCGCAGATGCGCAAACCCATAAGGATTGACAGCGTGAATCAGGAGCAGCGCGACCGCCTTATCCCGTAGTTCGTCCAGAAAATCGGTGTCGTTCAGCAAGCCGACCTGACATCCCGATCCACAAAATCCCTCCACGCCGTGCGTTCCAGACGTTAAGACGAGCAGTGACCTGGCGTTCTCGGGCGAGAACAGGGCTGAGTCGATCGAAAGCGCCGCTCCATCGGGCCCGATCTTGTGCGGGTGAAATACGCGCCCAACGGTCATGCCCAAGGCTTGAGCCGCCTTGATAAATTTTTCTCGCGCTTCGACGTATGTGGCTGAAAAATAATTCTGTACCGCCATTTCCAGGCCTCTAATTTTTGTGTGAAAGTTGAGCGATGAAGTAATTCCTTTGCTCGCTGGAGGATATTGCCGGGTCGTTCTCGCTCGTTCCGCCCGCCCGTAAGCCGGACGCGAGAAAGACTCGAACCAGCTATGCCGCATCACCCCCGGGTCCATCAGTGACCCATCTGCGTGTCCGCAAATGGATCGTCTGTAGCAGGCCACAATGATCTGCCCGCCTTTGCATAAAGCCGGGTGGCAAAGTCTCTTTCGAGCGCGCCTGGCGCATCGACGTGAATAATGTCTTTGGCGAGCGGGGCAAAGGCCGCGTGGAAGTGATTGAGGGACTTCACGACAATGATTTTGAACTGACTCGGATCGAGTCCCAATGCGACGATGAATTCAGGGTGGAAGACCTGCGTTCGATGCGTGTTCAGAATCAGATTGACGTTACCGGTGCTGACCCATGCTGCGTCGCCGATACTGATGGGGACGAGGCCGAATCTCTGCGTGATGCCGGACGCGATCCGGCGCACGGTAACGTCCAGATCCAGCGGCTGGCCCGAAGCGGCACCGACTTTTCCCCCAATGCGAAGTTTCAGTCTCGCGCCTTCGCCGGCCTCCTGGCAGAAACGGACGGCAACCGGATCCCAGTACAGGGCGCTAATGACATTGTCGATGCCCCGCTCCAGGATTCTCTGCAGAATAAAAGTCGAATCGCCTGGTGCACCGCCGCCTGCGTTATCGGACACATCGGCAAGAACAATCGGCCCCTCGGCGGCGGCGCATGCGAGATCCAACGCTTCGTCTATCGATTTGAAAACCGGCGTCAGGGCTGCGCGTTTGCTCCAGACTTCCTCGCCCAGTGCCGCGGCCACGGTAGCGGCCTTCCGTTGGTCACCGTCGGCGATCACAAGCATCTTGGCGCCGACGCCCGCGACATCTCCCCATGGGAAGCCATGCACGAAAGACACGGAGAGAATGCCATCGGCGCCTTCCATCGCTGTCATTCTTTCGACGAACTCGCGCAGAGGCTGATCCTGCGTCCTGAAGATGCCTAGCATCCGGCAATCGAACATCGCCATTTGGGGCCTGACTTTACCGGCTACCGTGTCGGCAATGAGTTCGAAGAGTTGAGCCGCACAAATTTCGATATCGACGTGCGGATACTCCTTGTACGTCACGATTGCCGTCGCCTTGTCGAGCATAAGCGGGGTGAGGTGAGCGTGCAGATCCAGTTCCACTCCGATCGGCAGGTCGGGCCCGACAACATGCCGGATATGGCTGAGCAGATCTCCTTCAACGTCGTCATAGCCATCGGCCACCATTGCACCGTGCAGCGCGAGGATAACGAAGTCGACTGTGCCGGCCGCCTTCAGATCGGCAACGATCCTTTCCCGAAACTCTTCATACACGGCGCGGCTGGTAATGCCGCCCGGTTCCGCCACCGCGCAGAGACTTTCGACCGCCGTCCAGCCGCGCGCATAGGCCATCTCCTTCCAGGTTGCAAGCTGGGCAGAGCAGCAGTTCAGTTGACGCTGCGTGGCGTCGCCATAGGCGAGCAATAACTGCTCGAAGCTTTGCCGCCCGGTGGGGATAGGCGAAAAAGTATTGGTTTCGGTGTCGAGCCCGGCCATGAAGAATTTCATTTTGTCTCTTTCGATGATTGTCATCAGGCCGGGGGGTGCCCTGCCAGTGCTGCCCATTGTACAGAACGATAAAAATATTTCCATTTAGGAAAATTCCCCTACCTCAAACCACATCAAGAGCCCGTGGCGTGCGGCCAAACTCACCGATCGCGGCCGGGATGATGCGTTTTCCCAGGTTGTCCAGGACGGCTCAAATACCCATTTTTGAAAATCTTTTTCTTTTTAGGATAATTTTTGCTACCTTGTGCACGTGGCCCAGTACAAGGAGCTGCATAAATCCGGCCGGGTCACTCCAGCCAGTTGAATCGAGACCATGGAATTCAAGGAGGAGACCCATCGTGGGTACAAAAACCAAGCAGAACAGGCCCCCGCAGAAAAAACGTAACAACGGTCGCGCTGTCGTGCGGCCCATGGGCGGGCGCTATGCGTCGATGCTCGTCGGGCCCGCTGTCGGACTGACGGTACTGTGTGCACATGCGCAAACGGTTCCCGCCAATCCCACGCCGGCTTCCGCACCCGTCGCAGCGAGCGCCACGAAAGCAACGGCGCCGGCCACACCTAAAGCGCCCGCCAAGGCCGCTGCGACTGGCGACGTCACGACCCTGAACACGGTCGAAATTACGGCGAACCGGCGCCGGGAGCCGGCGCGTGAAGTGCCGATGCAAGTGAATGCGCTGAGTGCGCAAGAACTTCAGCGCAAGGGCGACGCGTCAATGCGCGATTACCTGACGAAGGAGCCGGGCGTATCCCTATCCTCGGTGGGCGCGGGCAATGCCCAGATCACCATGCGCGGGATCACGACCGGCACGGACATCTCGCCTACAGTCGGTGTCTACGTCGACGAAGTGCCGTTTGGCTCCAGCACGATCTATGGGTCCGGCTCACAACTTTCACTGGACATGGGGCTGCTCGACCTCAACCACATCGAGTTGCTGCGAGGTCCGCAAGGCACGCTGTACGGTGCGGGCGCAATGGGCGGGCTGCTGAAATATGTGACAAACGAGCCGGACACCGAAGGCGGCATCACCGGTCATGCAGGCATCATGTTCTCGGGCACCGACCACGGCGGCCTCAACCATACCGAGAGCGCGGTGGTGAATGTGCCCATCAAGCAGGATGTCGCCGCCCTGCGAGTCAGCGCATTCAACCAGCAGGACGGCGGTTACGTGAACCGTGTCGGCAGCGATCCGGAAAAAGGCGTGGACGGCGCCAGCACCCGCGGCGGCCGGGCATCCCTGACCGTCACGCCAACCAACGCACTGACAGTGCGCCTGACCGCGACCACGCAGCAGATCAAGCGCGATGGCACGGCGTCCGTCGACTACAACTTCTACACGCGGCAACCGGTCTACGGCGACCTTACCCAGAACCGGCTGGTCGATGAACCGTTCGACCAGATCATCGAGCTTTATTCCGCGAACATTGAGTACGATTTCGGGTGGGCACGCCTGAACGCTATTTCGGCCTATCAGACCATACGCTCCAGCCAGACCAGCGACGATTCGTCTGTCTATCCTGGCATCCTGAACGCCCAGTTCGGTGCGCCACTGTTTCGTACGGCTGCCGCGAATCTGGCTATCTCAACGGATAAGTTCACTCAGGAATTGCGCCTCACGTCCCCGGCCAATCGCAAGCTCGAGTGGATCGCAGGGCTTTTTTACACAAGCGAACGCACCAGCCAGAATCAGTCTCTCACCGCCACTGGGCCCACGACATCGCTCAATCTGCTCACGAATCAATTTCCGTCGACCTACAAGGAATATGCAGCCTACGGCGATCTGACCTATCACTTCACCAGCCGATTGTCCGCAACCGCCGGTTTGCGGATTGCCCATAACGATCAGACATTCAGCGCCATCGCGTCGGGCCCGCTTGCCGGTTCGGGGAATCAGCCCGGTCAGTCAGCTGACACGAGCAAGACGTATCTCTTCACGCTCGGCTATCTGGTCACGCAGAACAGCAGCCTGTACGGGCGGATTGCAAGCGGCTACCGCCCGGGTGGTCCGCAGCCGAGCTATCACGATCCCGTCACTGGGCAAATGTCGCCGGGAACGTTCAACCCCGACACGCTGACCAGTTATGAAGTGGGCTACAAGGCCGATTTCCTGGATAAGCGCGCGTCGCTCTCCGTTTCGGCATTCGATATCGAATGGAAGAACATCCAGCTCAATACGATCATCAACACGCTCGGTGTGGTAGCCAATGGCGGTAAAGCCCGTTCGAGGGGACTGGAATTCTTCGGCACGCTGAATCCGACTCCGCAGTGGCATCTGGGCGCGGGCCTCACCTATCTCGACTCCCGGCTCACCCAGGATGTGCCGGGCATTGGGGCAGTCTCGGGCGACCGCCTGCCAAATACGCCGGATTTCTCGGCCACGCTCAATCTCGACTATCTCTTCAACGTCGCCTCGTATCGCGCCTACGTGGGCGCGACCGAGGCCTATATCGGGCCACGCAACTCGAACTTCCCCGGAAGCAAGACCGCGCCGAACTTCAACATGCCGGGCTATTTCACGACTGACCTGCGTGCCGGTATCGATCTGCGCAAGGCAAACGTCTCGTTCTTTGTTCATAACCTGTTCAACAGACGCGGCATGCAAGCAGCGGGGAGCTCCTTCGTTCCGCTCGGAGGCCCCGCCTCGGTTATCTTTATCCAGCCTCTTACAGTCGGCATGCAGGTTGACGTGCCGTTCTAAAACGGATCATGGGCGCGGAGATTGCCGGCGTCTCCGCGGTGGCGCGGCCCGCATCGTCGGGTCGCGCCACCATACCGAACGGTGGTGCGCTCCGCCGCCAGTCACACGAGTTACCCATTCGAGCCGGCGTCACTGAGATAGTCCATGCTTGAATCCAACGATTTGTTATCCGAACTAAGATCGCGGAAACCGCTGCTGTGGCTCAACCCGAACGTCGGTCGCCCTTTGCCGGCGAACGCGCCCACGGCGGACCAGATCACAGAAGCCGGGAACCGGCTAGCGCGCTGCGAGCCGTTGATGGCGCAGCTGTTTCCCGAACTCCGCGCGACCGCGGGGAAGGTGGAGTCTCCGCTGGTGCGCGCCGACCCTCTGCAAGCCGCACTGACAGATCCGGGCAAGCCTCAGGGCGCGTGGTTCATCAAGCGCGACGATGCGCTGCCCGTGGCAGGTTCCATCAAGGCTCGCGGCGGTTTTCACGAGGTGCTGGCACTGGCCGAGTCGATCGCCATCGAACACGGCCTCGCGGATGCGACCAGTGATCGTCGGCTCCTCGCCTCACCGCCAGCACGCGCGCTGTTTGCGCAGCACACGGTCACGGTCGGCAGCACCGGCAATCTCGGTTTGAGTATCGGCGTGATGGCGGCGGCGCTGGGGTTCGAGGCCGTCGTGCACATGTCCACCGACGCGAAACTGTGGAAGAAGGAGCGTCTGAGGCAGCGTGGCGTTCGGGTCGTCGAGCACGAGGGCGACTATGCCCAGGCCGTTGCGGGCGGACGCGCGCAGGCGCTGGAAATGCCTCGCTGTCATTTCGTCGACGACGAAGGTTCGTTGATGCTGTTTCTCGGCTACGCAGCCGCGGGCCGCCATCTGGCCAGGCAGCTTGCCGAGGCGGGCCGCATCGTCGACGCAGAGCATCCGCTCTTCGTGTACATCCCGTGTGGCGTCGGCGGTGCGCCGGGCGGCATCACCTACGGTCTGACGGCCTTGTTCGGCCCGCATGTGCATTGCTTCTTCGCGGAGCCCGTGGCTTCACCGTGCATGCTGGTTCAACTGGCGGCCGGTTGCGATGAACCCGTGTCCGTGTATGACATCGGCCTCGACAATCGCACGGATGCCGATGGACTCGCGGTCGGGCAGGCGTCGTATCTTGTCAGCCCGCTCATGGCCGCGCAGCTCGCCGGCGTATTCACCGTCAGCGACGACGAGCTCTACACGCAGTTGCACGTGGTCAAACGGACCATGGAGATCGAGCTTGAACCGTCGGCCGTGGCGGGCCTCGGCGGTCCGGCGTGGCTGAGCGAGTCGGCCGCCGGTCGTGACTACTTGCGTGCCCGCAATCTCGACCTGAGCGCCGCGACGCACGTGATCTGGACGACGGGCGGATCATTGGTGCCACCTGAGGAGCATCGGCGCTTCCAGGCTCGCGCGAAGGCGCCGGGCGCCATTCACGGCTAAGAAGTCGGGCCACGTTCGCGTCGGCCTCCTTCTTCAAGTCTTCAGACGATGCCCAGTGACGCGTTCGATATGACACGGATGCAGTTCAGCCGCAAGTTCCCGTCCTCCGACGCCCCGCTGGGCGACTGCCTGTTCCGCTCAATTAAAAGCGAAGTCGATCGCGCGACCGAGCGCCGGCCACGGTGCAAGCCCGTGTCCCTGTTTGGGGAAGACCGCGTAATCCTCAACCTGATAACCGTTCGATCCGCGCAAGGCTTGCAATCTTGCGGTGAGCTCACGCGCGTTCTCGACCATCCGGTTGCTGCGAACGCGAGCGTCGAGCTCGGCCTGAGCCATAGCGAGCGCGGCCGGGACCGGGGTCGGCGTCTCCTCCTCGCTACCCATGGTCACGAGCACCCGTGGACTGACCGTGCCGGCGCTCACCGCAGCAGAAAATTTTTCCTCATTCGCCAGCACCGCTTTCTCGCTCCACCAGATCGACGGACTCGCCGCGATAAAGGTTCGAAAAGCGCTCGGTTCGACGAATAACGCGTGGAGAACAGCCAGACCGCCCAGCGAATGCCCGAAGATCGCCTGGTTCGAGCGGTCGATGGAGACCAGCTCCGCAACGCGTGGCTTGACCTCCGTTTCGATCGTCGCAAGAAAGTCGTCGAGACCGCCAACCCGGTCCGGTGTCAGGTTGAAGCCCGGTATCTGCTGCGTAGCAAGGACTTCGACACTGACCGGCAAGCTGAGGTCGTACATTCGCTTCAACCCGAAGGCGTAGGACATCGACGTCAGTTCATTCAATCCCGGCAACGCCCCAAGCGGCTCAATGGCCTTTTTGATAAAAGCAGGATCGCTGGGATAGCCGATACCCACGACAACCACATCATGCACGTTGGCGCGAACAGCTTCCATGGCGCTCGCGAAATAGGCGTGCGCGTCGAGCACATAGAGCACCCGGTAGCCGCGTTCAGGCGCCGGTAGCAACGGCAACGCCACGCTGATCGAGTATTGATGGCCATTAACCCCGGAAACAAAATCGATTTTCCGGGTATTGGGGATCGAAACAGGCTGAGCTTGCGTCATACGCTTCATCTACCTCAATGATTGGTTAGGGTCTGCACAACGCAGACTCCATCGTGCTGCGAAACAAAGTGACGGACTCTGATCCCGTCACTGGCATTCATGATTTCGTGTGTATTCCTGGCGTTCGCCGATACCGGCGCGAGCTCAGCCTCCCTGTTTCCGCTCGAACGAGAGATTCCTGGTGCGCGGCAAGTTGATCTGGAATCCTGTCATTCGCCCGCCTTGCTTCGAAAAACTGAACGCGGCGCACCACCCCATCACGGAGGGCGCGAGACATGCAAGCGTCTCGCCCAGACAAATCAGCTCGCTCTCGGCTTGCCCATACGCATCGCCGCAGCGAAGCACGATGCGTTCACCGTCCCGGGCGATAACGGCTGTGCAGTCAGCGTCGGCGCTGTAGTACCGGCCCGTGACCGCTTCGACGAAAGCTTCCGCGTCGGCGGTGTCCCTCGCAACCTTTCGATAGACCGCGGATTGTCCGCCGAACCGGATCGTCAATTCCCGGCTCCTGGCCGCATCGTCCAGCCCGAGATCGACCTCACCCATGCCTACGGCTGGCAAGATGACCCGTCCGTCAGGTGCTTTTCTCAACGGCACCCCTTGCGGTGCCCCGCACATCGACAGCTTCAGCACGCCCTCCTCATCGACCAGCCCGTAGATCATGCCGGTGTCCGTTGACCACCAGTCGCCGAGCAGGTCCTTGTAGTCGGCCGCCGCGATCGTTGGCGCGCGGTCTCCCAGATGGTCGGCGAGGATGAGATCAAGTGCCTGCTCGGCCAGCTTCACCGGGCTGCACGCCGGTGCGCCATTGGCCATGATCACGATGTCGAGCCCATGGTCGGGCGCCGTGAGCATCTGGCTCGACGCGCCGATTACGCCGCCGGAGTGATGCACGACACGCACCCCCCGATAGGACTCGACCACCAGGCCCATCGCATAACTTCCGACGGCTCCGTCTGGAAAAGGTACGAGCCTGGTCAGCGCAGTCCAGGTTGCGGCCGCGCCGAACCGGTCTCGTGTCCGAAGATGTTCGGTCCAGCGCAGCATGTCGTCGACCGTCGAGACGATGGCGCCTTCGCCGCGATTCTCCTCCGAAGGAAACAGGCCGCGCCGCCAGCCACCGCCCGGCGCCGGCGTATGCATCGTCGCAATGCCCGGCGTGATGCTGTAATCGCTCGGGATCGCCTCGGTATCGAGCATCCCCAAAGGATGGAACAGCCGCTGCTTTAGCTGGGCTTCGAACGACGCACCGCCCACCCGCTCGATCGCAATCGAAACCAGGTGATAGCCACCGTTGTTGTAAAGCATCGTGTCGCCGGGCGCGAAGTTACGACCCGTCTGGCGAACCTGCGTGGCGAGACCCGTCCCTACCGGCGGCACCGCCAGTCCACGGCTTAGGATGCCGATGTCCACAAAGCAGCGCGAGCCGCCGCGGTGCAGAAGGAGTTGCCTGAGCGTGGGGTCGCCGCCCGGGCCGGTGAGTTCGGGAATGACGCTTCGGATCGGCGCGTCGAGATCGAGTTTGCCTTCCTCGACCAGCAGCAGGGTCAAGAGAGCGGTGAAGTGCTTGCTGATCGAGGCGATCCGCATGCGCGTGCCCGGCGTGTTGGCCACCGCGTGCTCCAGGCTGGCGAGCCCAAGGCCGCGCCGATACAGCAGCTTGCCGTGCTGCGCAATGCCCACCACCAGGCCTGGCGCATCACTGCGATTGAAAGGGGCAAAAAGACCGTCAAGGGCACTGCTGACATCCACCTTCAACTCCGGACCCACCATAGCGCTTCTCCACAGATTTGCCGCCATAGCGGCGCGATAGTCATTTTTTCCAAAATGGACATTCAATGCACTCGAATGCCCAACCCGGACTGGGACTCAGCCTGCCTGTTTCCGTTCGAACGAGAGATTCCGCGTTCGCCCTGAATTGATCTGGAATCCGCTCATTCGCCCGCCTTGCTTCGAAAAACTCAACGCACAGGACCATCCCGCCAGGGAGGGCGCAGTGCATGCAAGCGTCTCGCCCAGACAAACCAGATCGCTCTCGGTTTGCCCGTAAGCATCGCCGCAGCAAAGCACGATGCGTTCACCGTCCCGGGCGATCACAGCTGTGCAGTCGGCATCGGCGCTGTAGTACCGGCCAACGACCGCTTCGGCGAAGGCTTCAGCGCTCGCGATGTCTCTCGCGACCCTTCGATAAATTGCGGATTGCCCGCCGAATCTGACCGTCATCCCATCGCCGCGCGCGGCTTCGTCCAGCCCGATTTCGACATCGCCCATGCCCGCACCGACGCCCCGCGCAACCGCCCGGCCGTTAAGTCCTTTCTCCAACGGCAACCCCTTCGGACTGCCGCACAGCGACAGCTTCAGCACCCCCTCCTCGTCGACCAGCCCGTAGATCATGCCGGTGTCCGTTGACCACCAGTCGCCGAGCAGGTCCTTGTAGTCAGCCACCGCGATCGTAGGCGTGCGCTCACCCAGACGGTCGGCGAGGATGAGATCGAGTGCCTTCTCGGCCAGCTTCACCGGATAACACGCCGATGCGCCATTGGCGATGATCACGATGTCGAGCCCGTGGTCGGGTGCCGTGAGCATCTGGCTCGACCCGCCGACCACACCGCCGGAGTGATGCACGATTCGCACCCCCCGATAGGACTGGACCATCAAACCCAGTGCATAACTTCCGGCGGTTCCGTCAGGAAAGGGGGCAAGCCCGGTCAGCGCAGTCCAGGTCGCGGGCGAGCCGAACCGGTCTCGTGTCCGAAGATGTTCGGTCCAGCGCAGCATATCGTCGACCGTCGAGACGATGGCGCCCTCGCCGCGGTTCTCCTCCGAGGGAAACAGGCCACGCCGCCAGCCACCGCCCGGCGCCGGCGTGTGCATCGTCGCAATGCCCGGCGTGATGCTGTAATCGCTTGGGATCGACTCGGTATCGAGCATCCCCAAAGGATGGAACAGGCGCGCCTTTAGCTGGGTTTCGAACGACGCACCACCCACCCTTTCGATCGCAATCGAAACCAGGTGATAGCCGCCGTTGTTGTAAATCATCATGTCGCCTGGCGCAAAGTTGCGACCCGTCTGGCGAACCTGAGTGGCCAGCGCGGTACCCAGCGGTGCAATCGCCAATCCGCGGCACAGGAATCCGATGTCGAGATAGCAGCGGGAGCCGCCACGATGCATCAGGAGTTGCCGGACCGTGGGATCGCCGCCCGGGCCGGCGAGTTCAGGAATGTAGCTTCGGATCGGTGTGTCGAGACTGAGTTTGCCCTCCTCGACCAGCAGCAGAGTCAGCAGAGCGGCGAAGTGCTTGCTGATCGAGCCGATCCGCATGCGCGTGCCCGGCGTATTGGCCACTGCGTGCTCCAGACTGGCGAGCCCGAAGCCGCGCCGGTACAACAGCTTGCCGTGCTGCGCAATGCCCACCACCAGGCCCGGCACATCGCTGCGATTGAAGGGGGCAAAAATCTCGTCAAGGGCACTGACATTCACATTCAACTCTTGAACCACCATGACGCCTCTCCACAAGACATAGCGCCAAGGAGGCGCAACAGTTAGTAGTACGTTGGAGAAATTTCCAACATAAAATAATTTGCAAACCGCACAAAACCGACAATATGAGAATCTCGGCGAAGGCGCCAGTCTAGCGGCTATGGCCGCGAGCACTCACTGGCCATATGACCTCAACGCTTCCCCGGCGAAACACAATGATCTCGTCATGCAGATTGAGCGTCGGGTCGCAATGACCCGGCACCAGCAGCAACTGGCTGCCCAGCGCAGGTTTGACGACGTCGCGATTGAGCATCTGCACACTTCCATGTTCGTCGTTCACGACCGTGTAGTGCAAGGTGCTGCTTGCGCCATCATCGCCCCAAACCGTCGGCAAACCGGAATCGACGGCGAGAGACTTGAGTCCCGCGTCGACCACCACGATCTGTCCGGCCTCACTATTGCCAACGCTGATCACCGACGCGGCGAGAAACAGGCTGTGTTCGAAACGCAGTGCGTCGGTATAAACGTTGCGACCGTAGTCCCCATCCATGAAGGCATAGGAACCGGGCTGCACTTCGGTGTAGACCCCACTGGCGAGATCGAACTCGACGCTGCCACTGCCGCCGCCCGTGACAACCGCGCAGACCACACCGTCACGGCGGAGTGCGTCGACGACCTCGGCCGTGCGAGCCGCGGCGCCCGCCGAGGCATCACGCCGCTCGGCATAATCGCGGATGTGCTGGATACCGCCGTGATACGCCTGCAAGCCTTTGAACGTCAATTGAGCGTAGGCGGACATCACCTCCAGCAATTGCAACACCTGCCTGGCATCGGCAACACCGCAGCGGTTCTGGCCGACGTCAATTTCGACGAAGACATCGATACGGCTGCCGTGCACGGCGGTTGCCGCCGCTAACGCCATCACCTGATCCGGGTGGTCGACACAAACGCTGAAGCGCCCATGCAGCGCCATCCGCGCCAGCAAGTCCAGCTTCGCCGAACCGATGATTTCGTTGCTGATGTGAATATCCGTGACGCCGGCATGAAGAAAAGGCAGCGCTTCGCTGACCTTCTGGCAACAGATGCCAACTGCACCGCGCTGGATCTGCGCGAGCGCGATCGCCGGGCATTTGTGCGCTTTGGCATGCGGACGCAACGCTACGCCGGCCGCATCGGCTCGCGCCTGCATGACGTCCAGATTGCGCTCGAACGCGTCGGCGTCCAGCAGTAGCGCGGGTGTATCGATGCTTGCTATCGGATTCCCCGGACTAGTTGCCGGTAGAACCTGGATATTGTGAATGCTGCTCATAGTTCAATGTAGATCCAGTCGGATCGAGTGGTCGACCGTTGACGGACTCGCTCGCGAAATGCCAGGCTGCCGACGCCTGGCGACGCAGCCGACATAGCGTGAGCGGTCCGGGTAAATAAAACTCAAGCGTTCCGAGTTGGCTCGGCAACCTGCCCGGACCTGACTCGCACGACGTCTTCATGGAGTGGCCAAAGGTGCTGCGCGAGGCGCGAACGAGGAAACGATGCGACATCGGCTGAACTCAGTCCCGGGCTATCGACAGTAATGATTGCCGAGGCCAGGGCCTGGAACCCTGCCCGGAAATGGTTGGAGCTTTTGAGCGCAACGATCTTGCGGCACTTCACGTCGATGCCATGAAGCAGCAACATCGCGTGATCGAAGGTTTGCGTCGGACGCGAGATAACAATAACGTCGACGCCCTCGATGATGAGCCTGCACGATGTCCCGACATCGAATTGAAGGCCCTCCAGCATGGACCCTGGAAGACTCGTGAAGCGGCCGTCGGTAATGGCTTTGACATACGCTAGCGCAACGATGGGGGCGCCTTGCATCTTGCCGAGCTTCCCGCCGAGTTTGACTTCTATCGTCGCGCCGACGCCGGCACGCTCAGCTTGTTGCGCGACTTCCGGGTCGTGAATCGCCACGAAGCATGCGGTTTCGGGCGGAAGCTGCGCGTGCAAAAGCGCCCGCAACAAATGCGTCGCATCGCCAGGCGCGCCGCCGCCCGGGTTGTCCGAACTCTCGTTGATCACAACCAGACCTGACTCGACCGCAAGGGCCTGCCTGACGCCCTCCTCCGGCGCAAGGACCTTGGGCCTGAACGCCTCCCGGTTCGCCCAGATCCAGTCGGCAACTTCGCTGGCGCAGCGCTGCGCGAGGTCAAGGTCGCCATCGGTCGTACACACCACCGTGAGGCACGGCGCGGGAATATCGGCGTACGGAAAACCATGGAACCAGGAGCAATCGATCACCCCCGGCCGTTCACCGATACGCGCGCACAAATCGTTGACGTCTGCCGCGGGCAACCCGGAATCCGTGCTCATGACGATACCCAGCATGGGCAACTGGTGAATTGCAGTGACCGGCCTGATCACCCCGCGGGCTGTCTGGGCCAGCAGCTCGACAGCCTCGACGCCGCGCTGAAGGAGGTCCGTATGCGGATAGAGTCGGCACGGCAGCGTCAGATCGCCAAAGACACGCATCTGCTCGGTCATCTGCCCGTGCAGATCGTAGACAGATGCGATGGGCACCTCATCGCCGACCAACTCGCGTACCGCCGCGAGCAGGTCGCCTTCGAGATCGTCGATCCCCTCCACGACACCCGCTCCGTGCGGCGCCATCAAGACCCCATCAACCGGGAGTGCATTGCTGATTCCGGCGAGCACAGATCGCTTCAGGTGCTCGTAGACACTCGCGTCAATGGTTCCGGACGGCCACGCGAAAGCCACTGTCGAATAAACCAATTCGATCCCCGACGCGGCGGCCGCTTCGATATAGCCGCCTACCGAACGATTGGTTCCCGCGTACTCCGCTTCAACTTCATCGCCACTGACACACCTGAAGCCGGATAGCTGGGTGTGACCCGTGAACTCCGTCGCATAGGTGTTGGTCTCGTGGCAGATCCCGGCGACGACAAATCTCAGGGTTGAGGGTGCATTATGCATTGGGGGCCTTTTTCGTAATATCGATCATGCACTACGCGATGCGAGCTTCCACAGTCGAGCCAGCGTGGCCGCTTCGCCATTGCCGGCGACGGCGTCAAATGCATTCAGCGCTTTCCCCTTTTGACCGGCCAGGTAGTAAGCAATGCCAAGATGCAAGCGCGCTTCATTCGGATCCGCAAGGCCGCCTTTCGCAAGGCCCGTCTCGATCAAAGCTATGCCTTCCTGATTTTTCCCCGAGAGCGCCTCGTTGAAGCCAGTTTCGACCAACGCAGCGCCGTTGCCTGCCGTAGCGGCCGGCTGCGGCTGAGCCGCCGCTTTGGTGGCGAGGTTCCTGAGCCGCTCGCCGCGTCCCGCATCCGCGCCTTTGCCCAGCACACCGGCATTGAACCCCTGGTTCACCACACTCAATGCCTCCGCCCCGTGCCCGGCCAGAATCGCGAGCTGCGCCATCTGGATGTAGTCACTTGCACTACTCAGATTGTTTGTGGCTCGCTTGAGACGATAGACATCGAGTTCGAATCGTCCCGCGAATTTTGGATCTGCCTGCAGGCGGCCGAGTAGCTCGCCCCAATAAGCCGGTGTCGGATAATATTTAACGAGTTGTTCCAGCACCGCTGTGTAGCCGGCGTTGTCGTCCTGCTTCTGATAACAACTCGCCAGCAGTTTCAGCGCGTCAGCGTCAGGCGCACGCCCGGCGCGCATCTCCGCATCCACCGCCGGCCGGAGGATTTTTTCTGCTGCACCGGGGTTGCCCGCCATGTAGTAAGACTGCGCGAGCAGCGTTTTCATATGCTGATCGCCCACCCCCGCGCTCTGATAACGCTGCCCCCATTGCACGGCCTGCGCATAATTTCCCTGCTGATAGGCGAGACTCGCCAGAGCCGCCATCATCTTCTGCTGCTCCGCAACCGGCTGGCGGCCGCTCTGGATCAGAAATCCGTAATCACGCGCGGCCACTGCGAGGTCGCCGGCGGCAACGGCTGCCGCGCCGCCCATCTGTGCAATAACGTCGCTTTCGTATTGCGACTTGCCGGGCACGGCCTCTGCCTGCGCGACGCTCGCCAGCGCATCCTTGTAGCGTTGCGCCTGGTACAACGCACGCGCAGTCTGCAATGGTCTGGCTACTTCCGGCCGGAGGGTCTCGGCCGGAAACGCCGACTTGCTGACGAGCACAGCGCTCACCCCGATCGCTAGAAACAGCCCACGCAGCAAAGCGGACGACATGCGTCCAGAACTAAGTCCACGACTCATTTTCCACCTATCCCAGACGTTCCTACTGCATGAATTGCTCATTGCCGACGAGCGCGATTTTGGTGACGCCCTGCCGTTGCGCCGCCGCCATCACAGCAGCCACGCGACGGTATGGCACCAGCCGGTTGGGTCTGAGATGCAGCTCCGGCTGCTCCGCTTGCGCCGCCACCGTCTTAAGGTGCTGATCGAGATCCCCTAGGTCCGCAAGGGGCGCACCATTCCAGCTGATGGTGCCGTCGAAATCCACGTCAACCTCCACCACCGGCGGCGGAGCCTTCACGACGGGAGGTGGCGTACCCACTGGCATATTCATCTTCACCGCATGAGACTGGATCGGGATGGTGATGATCAGCATGATGAGCAGCACCAGCATGACGTCGATTAATGGCGTCGTGTTGATCTCGACCAGTACTTCGGGTTCCTGATTACCACCCGCCGGAATGTTCATTCCCATTTCTGCCTCCTCACCCGCCGTGCGCAACCGGATTCGTAATGAAATCTACCTTCGCGATACCCGCTCGCTCACACGCCACTACGACTTTGCCGACGTATTCGTAACGCGCATTCTCGTCACCCCGGATCTGGACCTCGGGCTGCGGCTGCTGTATCGCGACCTGCTTCAGGCGCGCCACCAGCGTCGGCATATCAATGTGCTGCTCCGACCAGAACACGTCGCCGTCGCGATTAATCGCAAGCACGATGTTCTTCGGCGTGGTCTGCAACGGCTGGACCGTCTGCGTCGGCAACCGGACGTTCACGCTATGCGTGGCGACCGGAATGGTGAGCAGGAAGATGATGAGCAACACCAGCATCACGTCCACCAGCGGCGTGGTGTTGATCGACGACATCACCTCATCGTGCTCGTCGCTGCCTTGTCCCGCACTCATGGCCATGATCTGCTCCGCTTACGACGTTGCTGCCTTCATGGATCGGCGCGAGGACGCGTCGTCAGGAACGGAATACGAAGAACCCTTCGTGACCGTGCCCGCACCGCTCAGGAGTACGGTATGCAGTTGTGCGCCGAAGCCGCGCACCCGCTCCATGACGGCCTTGTTGCGGCGTACGAGGAAGTTGTAGCCGAGCACCGCCGGCACGGCAACCGCGAGACCGATTGCCGTCATGATGAGCGCTTCACCCACCGGACCCGCCACCTTGTCGATCGACGCCTGTCCGGCAATACCGATTGCCGTCAACGCGTGGTAGATACCCCAGACCGTACCGAACAGACCCACAAAAGGCGCTGTCGAGCCGACTGTCGCGAGAAACGCGAGACCATCCTGCAAGCGATTGGAAACAACCGTGGTTGCCCGTTCGATCGACACGCTGATCCAGGTGTTGAGATCGACTTTTTCGAGCAGCGCCCCTTCGTGATGGCGACTCGCTTCGATCCCGCTGCCCGCTATGAAGCGAAATGGGCTGGCTTCGTCCAGTTGCTGCACTCCGGCTTCGAGGGACGGCGCATCCCATACCTTCTCGTCAGCCGAACGCGCACGACGGTTGGCGCGGAATTGCTCGAAAAATTTGGTCACCATGATGTACCAGCTGCCCATCGACATGATCACCAGAATGACGAGCGTGGCCCGCGAAACAATGTCGCCGCCCTTCCACAGCGCATCGAGCCCATACGGATTCGACACCCCTTCGGTCATTGCCACCGGCGGCGGCGGAATGGGCTGGTCGGTCTGCTCTGCCGGCGCTTGCACAGCGGGCGCGGCGCTCGTCTGTGCGCTCGTCTGTGCGCTCGGCGTGGCGGCCGTGCTGCTGGCGGACTGCGCATAGGCGGTCCCCGTTGCGCTCAGCAGTGCCACAGAGGTCAGGGCGAAAATTGCGCTTGCCGCAATGGCGGCCAAACTCGGGTTCTTCATGTCATCACTCCAAGATCGTTCTTCATAGACCTGGCAGGTAGCGCCCGCCAGCATTGCTTGACGTTGCCTTCAATTCAGATTGAACGAGAACGGTACCTGTACACGAACGTCCTCTCCTTGCGCGACACAGTTGAACTGCTTGACTGCGTTCACTGCGGCCCGATCGAGAAGGGGATCAGCCGACTTCACAACCTGCACGTCCTGCATGTTTCCGCGTGCGTCCACCACGAACTCCACCAGTACGTCCCCCGTAATGCTGTTGCGCTGGGCTTCACGCGGATACCGCATCGACTGCCTCACCTGCTGCGAATTCGGGCAAACCACCCCCACTTCCGTGTGCACCGCATGCGCAGGCGCTGCCGCAACAACCGGCGCGGGCATGGGCGAGGATTGCGGCTGAGGCGTGGCCGATCGCTGCGCCAGCACCGGCTGCTGCGCTTGTGCGGGAACCACCACTTCAGGGGGCGGAATGAACGGCGGCGGGGGCGCGAATTTCGGCGGGGGCGGCAAGATGATCGCCGGCTTGGGCGCAGGCGGTCTCACCTCTTCGACGATTCTTGTTTCGATGGGCTTGCGGATCACCTCAATCACCTTCGAGGCGAGACCATTCACCAGAATGTAGATGAGCGCGACGTGTAGGAGTGCCACAAATCCGATACCGCCAACGCGGCTGGCGGAATAGTGGCGCTGACCAGCGTATTTCATTTGTCCCTCCTCCAAGCACCCGCGCCTTGCTGGCGCTCCCCGGGTGTCATTTCTCATATCTGTCCACATCGCAGCCAGACCGTTATCGCTGCGTGACTCACACATTACACCAACAATTTTCCAAATAGAACATTTTTTTCCACAATGAATAATTTAGGACGTAATGTACGTGTAATGAAAATTTTTGGCATACTGGTCGCTTATGCGGAAAACACCTATGCGGAAAAATCTTGCTACCCACGATCCATCCAGTCTGAGCAAGCCCGGCCAGACTATTCGCGCGCTGCGTAACAAACTTGGGCTGACATTGCAGGAAGTCAGCCAACGCACCGGGCTCGCCATCTCAACTATCTCGAAGCTCGAGATGGGACGGGCGTCCCTGTCCTACGAGAAGCTCTCGCTTGTGAGCGCCGGTTTGGGCGTCAATATGTCGGAGTTGCTTGGACTTCTCGGCGAAAGCCCGGGCAGTGAGGCTGCCCCGTCGGTGCCGGGCAGACGCATCATTCAGCGACAAGGTGAGGGCGTGGCCGTGCGGACTGGCCCCTATGTGGAGACGTTCCTTGCCGTGGAGTTGCTGAACAAGCAACTGGTACCGCTGATTGTCGACGTGCGAGCCCGCACCATCGAGGAATTCACCGACGAATTCGGCAGCCTGATCAGGCATTCCGGCGAGGAATTTATCTACATGCTGGAAGGCGAAGTCGAGTTCCACACAGAGTTCTATGCTCCTGTGCGGCTTAAGCAAGGCGAGTCAGTCTATTTCGATAGCAGCATGGGACACGCGTTTCTTGCAGCATCTGAGGGTCCGTGCCGCCTTCTGTCGGTGTGCACAAGCGCGGAGCAGCGCGTCATCGAGCAGCTTCAGAAGCAGGAATGACCCGAGGTTCTTTGCGCTAGCAAAGGGCCCTGGTTGCATCTGACTCAGCAACGCTCAACGCCGGCTAGACGACGCGATTCAGCCGGGCGGCCGCCCGGCCTGCATGAAGTTTCGCTCTCGCGTGTTTTCCCCTCACCCCTCAAAAGGGTTCTCAACGCGCGGCCAGTAGTTGAGACTGCGAACGCGGTACGGGATATTGGCGAAATCAGGCGTTAATGCCCCCGGTGCCGACACGTAGAGCACTTCTCGTGCAATCGGCGCAAATTCCGCATGGAAATGTTGCGAAGATTTGACCACGACAATGCGCTTGCTCGCGAGATCGATTCCGAGTCCGGTAAAGGCAGTTGGCGCAATGGTTTGTTCGCGCACCGTCATCAACACGATGTCAATGTTGTCATCCGTCGACACCCACGCCGCCGAACCCAGCGGGCGCGCCATAGCGCCCATGCTTTGATGATGTTCACCCGCTAGCGCGCGCACCGTGACCGTCAAATCCAGCGGCTCGCCGGAACTCACCCCCAACTTGCCGCCGATCCGAAGCGTAAGCCGCGTACCGACACCCGCTTCCCTGCAGACCTGCACCGCGCCGATGTCGTACATGCAGCCAAGCGCTACGTCTGTGATACCGCGCTCGACGAGCCGCCGCAGAATAAACGTGCTGTCGCATGGCGCGCCGCCACCCGGATTGTCAGCGAGATCGGCAAGCACCACCGGACCGCCGTCGCCAGTGAGCGCGCGGTCCAGCGCGTCGTCGATCGACAGGTGTGCCGGGCGTGCCGCTTCACGCATGTCCCACAACTCCTGGCCTAGCTGCGCCGCGATGCGCTGAGCCGTGGCTTCATCGTTGTCGGTGATCACCCAGATCCTGGCGCCCGTCTCCGCCACATCTCCCCATGGAAAACCATGGCCGAACGACACGGACAATACGCCGTCCCTCCCTTCCAGTGACTGCATGCGCTTAACGAAGCCGATCATCGGTTCGCAGGTGGTATGCCATTTACTTACCATGCGGCAATCGTGGACCGCGGTCACGGGACGCACGCGCCCTTCCGCAGTCGCCACGGTCAACGCAAACACCTCTCGCAGCCGCTCGATAATGTCCGTATGGGGATATTCCTTGTAGCAGATGATGACGTTTGCGTTGCGCTGCATCTGCTCGGTAAAGTGACAATGCAAATCGAGCTCCACGCCGATCGGCACCTCGTCGCCGACCAGTGTGCGAACGGCCTCGAGCAGATCTCCTTCGCAATCGTCATAGTGTTCCGCGATCATTGCGCCATGCAATATCAGCAGCACGGCGTCGACGGGAAGCGCCGCGCGTAGATCCGCGAGAATTTCCTCGCGAAAACTCTCGTACACGCACTGCACGGTACGCCCTGCCGGTTGCGCCATCGTCGACAGGCTCTCGACTATTTCGTGACCCTGCGCGGCCGCAAGCCTGCGCAATTCGGCTATTCCCACCCCGAGCCCGTCCGGCGCCACCTTGCTCGCATCGCCGTGATAAATCCCGAATGCCTCGTAGCCGCCAAGTCCGGTCGGACTCGGCGCGAAGGTATTCGTTTCGGTGATCAGCGTTGTGGTGAAAATTTTCATTATTTGCGCCCCTGGGTCGCGTTATCGTCAGTCCGTGCGAAATGCAGATTCATCGAGCGGGTGGTACTCAACCGGAAGCTGCACACCCGCCCCGCGTCTTCCCGCTCGACGACCAGCACCGCGGGCACGCTCAATTCCCCGGGCTTAACGGAGGTTGCAGCAACGTCTCGCGATATCACCTGCAGTTCGCTACTCCAGCCGCTGCGCACACCCCTGACGGCCAAGCTGACCTCGCTGCCGTCGAAGCTGATTGTTCCGCTCGCGGCAAGATCGTTCGACACGTAATTCCCAATAAACCCGCTAGCAAATTCCGCGACAGGCGGCGGAACATCCGGCAGGCGCACAAGCCGATCGACGTGCCCGCAATTGGACAACTCCATGACCGGCGCATCGCTCAGCAGCGACGTCGGCACATGGCGAAACGAGAGCGGCCCCATGCCGGGAAACGTCACGCCATACCGGCTTTGGTCGGCGACCACCGGCAACGCTATCGAGTTGAGCAGATTGAAGCCAAGCTCGCCGTTATCGTCGAGTATTTCGACGAGCGTTCGCGTGTCCTGCGACCAGTAACGCCCGAGGAGTCCGGCGAGCTCCACCGTTTTGACGCGTGGCGGTGCGGCCTCCAGTGCGTCGTCGCCAAGCAGCCGGTCGATCACCTGCCACGCAAGCTCTGTTGGACTGACCGGAGCGCCGTTGGTGATCACGATGATGTCGAGTGCGTGCGTCGGCACGGTAATCATCTGCGAAGCTCCGCCGGCCACCGCCCCGGCATGGTGGATCACCTCGACACCCCGGTATTTCTCCCGCTCCAGCCCGAGGCAGTACGTGCCCACCACACCGCTCGAGTAACGGGCAGGCGACAGCATCTGCGCCCAGGTGGCCTCGCTGCCGATCCGCTTCGTGCCGCGCAAGTGCGCGAGCCATATGAGCATGTCGGCCGCGGTCGAGACGATCGAGCCTTCGCCCAGTAGATCTTCCAGCGGCAGAACACCGCGACGATAACTGCCGTCCGGCTGCGATACGTGCGGTGTGGCCCTGCCCGGCACCACGGTGAGGTCGCTCGGCACGGAGTCGGTATCCACCATGCCGAGCGGTTCGAAGATACGCCGCTTCAGGAAGGTTTCAAACGCCATGCCACTGGCGCGCGCGATAGCGATCGACAGTAGATGGTAGCCGCCGTTGCAATACGCCATGCGCTCGCCAGGCGCAAAGTTCGCGTCCTGTTGCAGCAGTTGATATCTGAACGCGTCGCCCTTTTCCATCATCGCGCCGACGTTACCCAGCACGCTCAGATCCAGGTAGCACCGGTATCCACCGGTATGTGTCATGAGCTGGCGCAGCGTCGGTTCGCCAGCGAGGACCGGCAACTCAGGGATATAGGCGCGAATGCTCGCATCGACATCAAGCTTGCCGTCTTCGGCGAGCAACAGTGCTGCGAGACAGACGAAGTGCTTGCTGGTCGAGCCGATGCGCATACGCGTGCCCGGCATATTCGCCACGGCCAACTCCACGCTCGCGAGCCCGAAGCCCCGCCGGTAGAGCAGCTTGCCATGTTGTGCAATGCCAACTACCAGGCCCGGCGCATCACTGCGATTGAATCGCGCAAAGATGTCGTCGAGGGCACGCACTCGTGAATCTGGATCTGCGTCCGCCATCGGTCTCCTCCACAGGTCATCGCACCCCACCGGTGCAATGGCACGCAGTATATTGACCAATTTTCCAATAAGTCAATTTTTTCTAAAAAAGATAAATTCCGTCTCAACCGAGGTGCCGCCGGCATTGTTCGCGACACTCGCAAAACCATCGCATTCCGCCACAAGCCCCGCCTGACGGGCACAACACCTTGATGAACAAAGGTCTCGCAGTCAGTCGTTGACTGGATTGGTCGCCGATGTGGCAGTCACGGAGAAAAGTCCAGGCGTATTTTCCATATTGTAAATATTTTTCTTATTTGGCACTATGCAGAAAACCCACCGTGCCGACATCGGCCGGCCGGGACACTTGCATCCCAGGATGCCTAACAGGAATTGGCATGTCATCTACTTCGAATTCCAGCCGCGGTATCAGTCTGATACGCCTGGGCGGATACGGCGCGGGCGGATCCGCCAACGCGCTCGCCGCTACTCCAGTTCCCATGCTGCTTCTGTATTTCCTCACGGAATACGTGCATCTCGAGCCATGGCTTGCCGGGATGATTCTGGCGGCCCCCAAGCTGTGGGACGTCCTCGTCGACATGCCGATCGGACGTTATTCGGACCAGTTGGCGTTGCGCGCGGGCGGCCGTCTACGCGTCTGTATCTTGAGTGGGCTCGCGCTGATGGTGCTTCTGCCCCTAACCTTCTTTCACCCCGCGATCACTTACAAGCCGCTGCTTGCCGCGTTTTATGTGCTGGTCCAGATTCTGCAAGCGACCTGCTATACAGTTTTCGGCGTTACTTTTCTCGCCCTGGCCGGTGACCTGGCGGCGGATTCCCTCCAGCGCAACAAATTCCTCACGGTAGGGAACCTCGGCGCCGCCCTCACTACGATTGCTCTCGTGGTTTGCGTACCGGTCCTGATCCGTTTCGGTGGCGGTGGCGAGCGGGGCTACCTGACCATGACCCTGGTGATAGTGCTTGCGATGGCGTTTATGTACGCCTGGTTTTACAGCGCAGTTCGCAACGCCCCAGTTCACCCCGCCGCATTGTCAGAATCCTCCGCGGAAATGTCGCTGCGTGACGGCATCGTTGCTGTCCTGCATAACCGGGCGTTTCTTGCACTCATTATCGTGATCATCGCGCTCGGTACAGCGGGAGGCTGTCTGAATTCCCTGATTGCCTATGAAAATCAGTATCTGCTTGGACGCCGCCCCGAGGACCTGTTCCTGCTCGCGGGACCGGTGCTGATTGGCGGCCTCCTCGGTCTGCCGCTTGCCGTTCCGGTACTGCGCCGCCTTGGCGACAATGGAACGCTACGGATAGGCTTTCTCGTCACCGTTGCCGCATTTATCGGCTACTGGGCCGGCCTTGCCACTGGGCTGATACCGGTGGTCATGGTGGCCGGAGCGATCTACGGCATCATCTGTTCGGTAGCGGGGGTGGCCTTGACGGCCGCAGTGCTCGACACCGTGAAATCGTCCACGGGAGGACCCTCTCTTGGGCTTTACCTGGGCATGTTCATGTCCGCGCAAAAACTCGGCCTGTCACTCGGTGGCGTAGTCTCGGGCGGCCTCCTGTCGCTCATCGGCTACCACGCAGGTGCGCCTGCCACTGTCGAACTCCATCACCGCATTGCCCTGTTGGGCCTGGTGGGTCCTCTGGTTCCCCTGCTGATTGCCTGTGTCGCCATCTGGATGTTTGGGGTCTATAGCCAGCCGCCTTTGACGCGCAACAATCCGGTCGACTCCTGCGCCGAAACCTTCTGAGCTATACCGGGCAATGCGGAAAGCTAATGGCATTAGACGCTCGCCACCGCTAATCGCGGCCGTCGGCGCGTCGATCACCGAGCAGATCGCCAACATGCCGAATCGCATGGGCGCTGACATGAAACGAATCATAGGGAACGACCGATGAAGTTCGATACCATCGTGCTCGGCGCCGGCATAGTGGGTGTGTCGGTGGCCGCGCACCTGCAAAAACGCGGCCGGTCGGTTGCACTGGTGGACCTCAGGCAGCCAGGCAACGAGACCTCATTCGGCAACGCTGGACTGATTCAACGCGAAGGTGTCTATCCGTATGCATTTCCGCGCGGATTGCAGACCCTCTTGCGTTACGCACGCAACCAGTCGACCGATGTCCGGTACCACCCGGACGCGATGCTCAAGCTCGCGCCTTTCCTGTGGCAGTACTGGCGCAATTCGCACCCACGCCGCCATGCGGCGATCGCCCGCTCCTATGCCACGCTGATCGAACACTGCGTGACCGAGCACCGGGCGCTTGCGCAAGAAGCCGGCGCGAGTTCTTTACTGCGTCCGATCGGCTGGATGAAAGTTTTCAGAACGGCAGCCAAACAGGACGAGGAAACGAGGCTTGTCGAGCAGTGGCATCGTGAATTCGGCGTCGAGTTCGATTCACTCGACGCCACGCGCTTACGCCAGATTGAACCGGATCTGGACACCTCGTTGCTAGGTGGGGTCCGATATGTCGCATCGGATTCGGTAAGCGATCCCAATGCACTGGTAACCGCCTATGCAAGGTATTTTGAGCAACTAGGCGGCCGCTTTTTCATTGGCGATGGCACGACACTCAAGGACAAGTGGGCGGTGAACACCCATGAGGGGCTGATTGAAGCCACATCTGTCGTCGTGGCGATGGGGCCGTGGTCGGAACAGGTGACCTCGCGGCTGGGTTATCGCTTGCCGCTGGCCGTCAAGCGTGGCTATCACATGCACTATGAAGCGCAACCGGGAGCGCGCCTGAACCATCCGGTGCTCGACGTCGAGCATGGTTACCTGATCGCCCCAATGAGCCGCGGAATCAGGCTGACCACAGGCGCCGAACTGGCACGCCGCGATGCGCCCCGAACGCCCACGCAACTGAACGCCGTTGAACCGGTTGCACGCACGCTGTTTCCGCTTGGGGCGCGTATCGACAGCGAACCATGGATGGGAGCACGCCCTTGCACGCCCGACATGATGCCGATTATCGGACCCGCAAGACGTCACAAAGATCTCTGGTTCGCATTCGGCCACGCCCATCACGGATTTACGCTGGGCGCCGTCACCGGACGCCTGGTTGCCGAGATGATTACTGGAGAATCTCTGTTGGTGGACCCTCACCCGTTTCGTGCCAGCCGGTTCAGCGCATGAGGCTGGCAGTCGCGGAGACCAATGGGTTAGAACTGCGGCGTGAAAGCGGCAGGGGAAAGGTTCCAGGAGACACCTGTTTCCTCTGCCGGATGTAAATGCGTTACCGCCGCATATAGGCCCTGCTGGTCGGCCACCTTATCGATTTTTCGGCCGGCTTACGACTTGAGAGTGCAGATCGCGAACCACGTAATGCGGGCATATGATGCCCGACCGTGGCGATTCAGTTCTGCCGACTATGAGACCGCGGTTGAGGAACATGCACGCTCGGAACATCGGCTGGAGGGCCCGGTCGTCGAGGCGCTTTGGGATGCAGCGCTCGCGCCCGCGCCCGCGCCCGCGCCCGCGATGCAGGAGCATGGCCTGGCGTTTGCGGAAGAAGGGTTGAGCGACGAGTTGGTGAGAGATCTGAAGCGGTAAGGGTTCGGAATACGCAGCTTGTAGAGGCGGCGGCGCGCAAGGCGCGATGGCAAAAGAAAGAAGTATGGACCGCTCATTACCCGGTCACAGCCGCAAAGCTGCGTGAAGATCCTCGCGCTCGAACGCGCTCGCTATGCGCCCGATCTCTGCCTGCTAGCCGCCCACTTCGTGGGTAACACCCTGCGATAACTTCCTCACGACGTTGCCCGAACACATCGGAACTCGCTTGAGAAACAGCATCCCAAAGATATATTCCTTAAACTCGGAAGCGTCCGTCTTGCCGCGCAGGATATCGGCGACTTTGAACAGCTGGCGCTTCAGTTGCGGCAAAGTCAGAGGCATTAAAAACCCGGAAAGCGTATTGAATAGTATTGATCTGGTCGTTACTTATGCATGCACGGCAAGACGAAAGGCAGCTTCCATCTGCTGCTGTTCTCTGTGAGAGATTGAAAGAGAATCGGCGATCGTCCGCCACTGCGAAACAACATGAATCTGGTTCGAGATAATCTCTTCGACCTGCTCAACGGAAACTCTGAAGTAAGGCGCAACGGACTGTGCCAACTCCAGATCCATCGCGTTGTCCGACTCGCTGATATTGAGCTTCAGCCCGTGGGCGCGGGATACCGGGTTCATATCGAATGCGGGAGAAAGCGCCCACCCCTGTCCCTGTTCGAGCAAGAAACCGTGGTTGCGCAGATGGTCATCGGTATTGGACACGAGCAGATTAAAGACAATGCGCGACCACAGCTCTCGCAGATCGGCATCGGTGCTCGCGCCGTCGGTCATCAA
The DNA here is from genome assembly GCF_046026855.1 of Paraburkholderia sediminicola. GTDB lineage: Bacteria > Pseudomonadota > Gammaproteobacteria > Burkholderiales > Burkholderiaceae > Paraburkholderia > Paraburkholderia sediminicola_A. Next base: position 96,650 of record NZ_JAQQET010000021.1, read on the forward strand.
CACCTGCGCGATTTCCAGGTAGCTGGCACCTGTCGAAGCGTCATCACCATCCTGATGGCCGGTCAGGTTCATCGCGGAGGCAAAGTGCCGCCGCCGACCCTGCAACGTACGATCGAACCGTTTAACCAGGAAGGTGTGGTGAGCACTGCCGAACCGCCGGACCAGCGCATCGGACACGTCAAGCCCGCAGGCCCTGGCCAAGGTGTACACCACCATTTCCCAGGCTCCGACGTCATGGTCGTCCCGCACACTGGGAAACTTGGCGATCCAAAGGTGTCCTGTTGGATCGACCACGCTGGCCTTGGGACGTGCGCCCCCTAATGAACCGCCGGGTGCGATCAGCATGCGCAGCCATTCGTCGGCTTCGCTCGCCGTATTGTCTTCATCGCGTTCGAGGGCCAGGCTTGCGGCCTCTAGCGCGCGCAATTGTACAAACGGAGGCGCTGCAATGTCGTGCTGATCGTCCAGGAACGGGCCTTCGTCGTCACGCCGAAAGCGCAGCGCACCGACGCGATATGCGTCATGAACGCCCATCAGGTAGTCCGGTTCATAAAGCCGCGCCTTGGGATCGGCCCGGCCGGCGCGCTGCGCCCGCTCCAACTGCCGGCGCATCAACAGGCGCCCCCATCGATCCGGGCTGGCGTCACTGAATGCACCAAACGTCTCCTGTCCCTGTGGCGGATACTGTCGGCCCGTGAACCAACCGAGCCGCGGGTCGAGCTTGAGACCGGCCATATCTGGCCGATTCAGCACTTCATCGTCGAATTCGTATTCGAAGACTTCCTGGGCGGCAGCGGGGTGCGTGTAAAGCCTGCCTAACCTCAGAGGCTCGGCAAGGCCGTCCCAATCTCCATAGACGGCAATCAGCCCGTTGTTCATCTCGCCGGCCCCTTCTTGTCCGGCCTGGGAATCTTGATGAGAGAGGCCAGGTTGTCTGCACTGACGAACGTGTCATCTGCCGTCCAATTGCTCGCGACGGAGTGCTCTGTCTTTTCGGAGGGAGCAAACGTAGAGGCCCGACGCTTTGGCGCCGGGGGTGCAATTTGCTTTGTAGCGCGAGATCGCCTTGGCAGTGCTGCATCCTGCAGGTTTCGGCCGAGGGGGTCGTCCTTCAGCAGGAGATCCAGGTCTTTGTCCGCGCCCAATACCTGCATGACGGCCAAATAGGCGCCTATCGTGACCCCGGAACTGCCCTTCTCCAAACTCCGCAATGTGACTGGCGTCATTCCCGCCCGTTCCGCGACCTGCTTGCCGGTCAGGCGCCGACGCAGGCGTCCCAAGCGTAAACGCTCCCCGAGCTGCTGCAAGCGCAGCTCGGTCCCAGGTAGCAAGGGAGCGGTTTTTTTGGCCATAAGAGCAATATTACTACTCTAATCGGCCAAAATGGAAAGAATATTATGCCTTTATTCCCACTCAATCGTCGCCGGCGGTTTCCCCGAGATGTCATAAACCACCCGGTTAATCCCGCGCACTTCATTAATGATGCGATTCGACACATGCCCCAGCAACTCGTGCGGCAGATGCGCCCAATGCGCGGTCATGAAGTCCAGCGTCTGCACCGCGCGCAGCGCAACGACGTACTCGTAAGTCCGGCCGTCGCCCATCACACCGACGCTCTTCACCGGCAGGAACACCGCGAACGCCTGGCTCGTCAGGTCGTACCACGACTTGCCAGTTTCCTTGTCGATAAAGGTGCGCAGCGTCTCGATGAAAATCGCGTCCGCACGACGCAGCAGATCGGCAAAATCCCGGCGCACTTCGCCGAGAATCCGCACGCCCAGACCCGGGCCCGGGAACGGATGGCGGTACACCATTGCCGGCGGCAAACCGAGCTTCACGCCGAGTTCGCGCACTTCGTCCTTGAACAGCTCACGCAGCGGTTCGAGCAGCTTCAGATTCAGCGTCTCGGGCAGGCCGCCCACGTTATGGTGGCTCTTGATGGTCTGCGTCGCCTTCTTGCCCTTGCCGGCCGATTCGATCACGTCCGGATAGATCGTGCCTTGTGCCAGCCACTTCGCGTCGGTCAGCTTGTTGGCTTCGGTCTGGAACACTTCGACGAATTCCGCGCCGATGATCTTGCGCTTCGCTTCCGGGTCGGTCACGCCGGCCAGCTTCGACAGGAACACTTCGCTTGCGTCAACGTGAATCACCTTCACGCCGAGGTTTTCAGCGAACGTTGCCATCACCTGCTCGGCTTCGTTCAGGCGCAGCAGGCCGTGATCGACGAACACGCAAGTCAGCTGGTCGCCGATCGCGCGATGCAGCAGCGCCGCCGCCACCGACGAATCCACGCCGCCCGACAAGCCTAGAATCACATGCTCTTTGCCCACCTGCTCGCGAATCTTCGCGACAGCTTCGTCGATGTAGTGGCCCATTTCCCAGTCGGGATTCGCGCGGCAAATCTGCAGCACGAAACGCTCGAGCATCGCGCGGCCTTGCACGGTGTGCGTGACTTCCGGGTGCCATTGCAGGCCGTAGAAATGGCGTTGTTCGTCGGCCATCGCCGCGATCGGGCACGATTCCGTCGATGCCATCAGCTGGAAGCCCGGCGGCATTTCCAACACCTTGTCGCCGTGGCTCATCCACACCTTCAGCATGCCGTGACCTTCCGGCGTGGTGAAGTCGCTGATGCCTTCGAGCAGGCTCGTATGGTTGCGCGCGCGCACCTCGGCATAGCCGAACTCACGCAGGTGGCCGATATCGACCTTGCCGCCGAGCTGCTCGGCCATCGCCTGCATGCCGTAGCAAATGCCGAGTACAGGCACGCCGAGTTCGAACACCGCTTGCGGCACGCGCGGCGTATCCGTTTCGGTGACCGAGCTCGGGCCGCCGGAGAGGATCACGCCCTTCGGCGCGAAATCGCGAATGAACGACGCATCGACGTCGTACGGATGAATTTCCGAATACACGTTGGCTTCGCGAACGCGACGTGCAATCAGTTGGGTGACTTGCGAACCGAAGTCGAGGATCAGGATCTTGTCATGCATGGCAGCGGACGGAGTCAAAAGTGAACGGATACGGGATGCCGCGCACGAGGCGCGGCGTTGAATTCAAAACGGTCCACGTGGGGACGATCGAACATGAAGCGTAACGATGAAGCGCGTTGGACCCGCTGGCACTTACCAGCGGCGCGCACGAACGGAATCCGGTAGCTTCGGCAGGCGTTCTGGCGCTCGAGGCGTCAGTCATGAGTCAGCCATGAAACGGCGGCCGGGGCGCACCGGGCGCATCGGCAGCGGAGTTGCGAGCTTCGTCGCGCGCGGCTGCAGCCTCGGCCCGTGCGGCGCGTTCAGACGCCGTCAGGCCCGGTTCGTCGACCTCGGGATGAAGCGGTGCTGCCGCAACAGGACTCACGGGCCGTGTGACCGGCATGACAGGCTCGACTGCCGGTTCGGCGCGATAGACCGGAAAGCCCGCCGTGACGGAAGCGGGTTCGCGCCGGTTGGCCGCATCTTTCGCGGCATCTTTGGCGGCCTGTTTTTCAGCACGCTCGGCAGCGGCGGCCTCAACCAGCCGCACCTTTTCGCGCCGCCGCACCGCGCCCGACAGGCGCACACCGCCCAGGCCGATCACCAGCAGCACGACACCGGTCAACACAGCGATGATCTGCCCGAAGCCGGTCAGTGCCGGCGTATGCAGCCCCAGCAGCCAGACCAGCATCAGCACGCCGGTCAGCCAGTTCACATGGCCGACGACCTTGGCAACCGTCGACGTAAGCGAACCGTCGAGCGACGCGTGCAAAGCGAGCCACGCGAGCCCGATCAGCGCCACGCCAAACCCTTGGCCGACCAGAGCCGGCTGGGTTTGCACCAACAGCAGCGCGTTGTACAACGAAGTCCAGGGCGTCAGCAGAAACAGCAGGCCGAACGCAAGCAACAACAATGCATCGAGGATGAGTACAGCGCGCAGCAATGGCTTCATTGGCGTTTAGTCCACGTGGTAGTTGGGCGCTTCCTTGGTGATCTGCACGTCATGCACATGCGACTCGCGCAAGCCCGCGCCCGTGATCTGCACGAACTCGGCCTTGTCGTTCATCTCCGGGATCGTGCGGCAACCGCAGTAACCCATGCTGGCGCGCACGCCGCCGATCAGCTGGAACAGGATCGCGTTGACCGAGCCCTTGTAGGCGACGCGGCCTTCGATACCTTCCGGCACGAGCTTGTCGATGTTCGCGGAGTTGTCCTGGAAGTAGCGGTCCGCAGCACCGTCTTTCATCGCGCCGACCGAGCCCATGCCACGGTACGACTTGTACTGGCGGCCCTGGAACAGGAACACGTCGCCCGGCGCTTCTTCGGTGCCGGCGAACATGCTGCCCATCATCACGGAGTTCGCACCGGCGGCCAGCGCCTTGCTGACGTCGCCCGAGAAGCGCACGCCACCGTCGGCGATGACCGGCACGCCTGTGCCCTTCAGCGCTTCGGAGACATTGGAAATCGCGGTGACCTGCGGCACGCCCACACCGGCGACGATCCGCGTCGTGCAGATCGAGCCCGGGCCGATACCGACCTTCACGCCGTCTGCGCCGTATTCGACAAGCGCCTTGGCTGCCGCAGCGGTAGCGATGTTGCCGCCGATCACTTCCACATGCGGGAATTTCTGCTTGACCCACTTGACGCGCTCGAGCACGCCCTTGCTATGGCCGTGCGCCGTGTCGACGACGATCACGTCCACACCTGCCTGCACCAGCAGTTCAACGCGTTCTTCGTTGTCTTCGCCCACGCCGACCGCAGCGCCTGCCCGCAGCTTGCCGTGTTCGTCTTTACACGCGTCCGGGTGTTCGGTTTGCTTGGTGATGTCCTTGACGGTCATCAGGCCGCGCAGTTCGAATGCGTCGTTAATGACCAGCACGCGCTCGAGGCGGTGGCTATGCATCAGCGCCTTGGCTTCGGCGAGCGGCGTGCCTTCCTTGACGGTGACGAGGCGCTCGCGCGGCGTCATGATGTTGCGCACCGGCTCGTCCAGACGCTCTTCGAAACGCAAGTCGCGGTTTGTGACGATCCCGATCAGCTGCGCGCCTTCGACGACGGGGAAGCCCGAAATGCCATGCTGGCGCGACAGCGCAATGACGTCGCGCACCTTCATTTGCGGCGGCACCGTGATCGGATCACGCACGACGCCCGATTCGAAGCGCTTGACCTTGGCCACTTCACGCGCCTGCTCCGCCGGCGTGAAATTCTTGTGGATGATGCCCACGCCACCCATTTGCGCCATCGCGATCGCGAGACGGGCTTCGGTGACGGTGTCCATAGCGGCGGACACAAGCGGCATATTCAGGGAGATGTTGCGGGTCAGCCGGGTCTTGAGGCTGGTGTCGCGCGGCAGAACATCAGAAAAGGCCGGGACGAGGAGCACGTCATCGAACGTGAGTGCTGTTTGGATCAGACGCATGGCAAATCCTATAGGCGCAAAAGCGAATTATACGCGATACCTCCCCGGTTTTCACTGCACTAACAGCAGCTTAGCGAATTTCGGGCGATTTTTTTCGTGACTTCGAACCCTCCGATTTCGCTTCTGCGTTCGCCTCGGGTTCGATCCGGTTTCGTTTGCGCGTTCGTGCCCATGGAGGCGCCATCCGGGTCACGCGGGGCAATTCGAAGGCTTCCGCGCAGCCGAATCGCCGCGCGGAAGTAAAAAAGCGCCTGAAAACGCCGGACAAAACCACTGGAATGCAGAATCAAACAAGACACCCCGCCAGCCAAACGGCTATTCTGCCGACCATTCCAGTTTTTCTTGCAGGGGCAGTCGATGCAGCGCGGTGTGGCATATGGAGTAATGGCCGGGGCCCTATGGGGCATGGTGTTTCTGGTGCCGCGCGTGCTGCCCGATTTTTCGCCGCTGCTGCTGAGCGCCGGCCGTTACACGATGTACGGCATCGTCTCGCTGGCCGCCGCGCTGCCAATGGCCCGCTCGCTCGTCAAACGCCTGACCCGCGAGGATCTCGGCGCACTGGTCAAACTGGCCTTGGCCGGCAACCTGCTGTACTACCTGCTGCTGACTGCGGCCGTCCATATGATCGGCATCGCGCCGGCATCACTGATCGTCGGCGTGCTGCCGGTCACGGTGACGCTGCTCGGCCGGCGCGATCATGGCGCCGTGCCGCTCGCCCGCCTCGCGTGGCCGCTCGCGTTGGTGGTGGCCGGCATCGCCTGCATCAACATCGACGTGTTCACGGTAGCGGACAGCACGCCAGTGAGCATCGCGACGAAGCTCCTCGGCCTCGCCTGCGCAGTCGGCGCGCTCGCCTGCTGGACCTGGTTCGCGGTCGAAAACGCCCGTTATCTGCAGCGACAGACGCATTTCAGCGGCAACGAGTGGTCGGTGCTCTGGGGCGTGGTGACAGGCGCGCTCGGCGCGGCATTGTGGCTGGTGGTCGCCGTCATGCCCTCTGGCGGCCTGCAGGCGCCGCTCGGCGACGGGCGTTGGCACACCTTCTGGATGCTGAATCTGGGCCTCGCAGTGGGCGCGTCGTGGCTCGGCAACGGGCTGTGGAATGCCGCGTCGAAACGGCTGCCGCTCACACTGTCCGGCCAGATGATCGTGTTCGAGACGCTATTTGCGCTGCTCTACGCGTTCATCTACGACCAGCGGTTGCCGCGTCCGCTTGAAACGGCGGCGATCCTGCTGCTGGTCGCGGGGGTATGCTGGTCGGTGCGCCAGCATGCAGACGACGATTCGTCTGGCGGGGCCTCGATAGACGGAAAAGCACAAGTTTCGGCGTCTTGACCTCGCGTTTTGACCCGGAGCAGTGATCCGGGGCCGTGACTCCGGGAACGCACGGCGCCACGCAACGGCAACGGCCAAGTCGCGCCCAACAGCCGCGCCACCCCTCTCCACGACACGCCTAGCGCGAATCCTTGTTCTGCCAGCGGCGCCCTTCGATCGAGCCCGCCTTGCGGGTTTTTTCGACGCGCCGTTGACGCGACAGCTTCGGATCCACCAGCAACGGACGGTAAATCTCGACGCGATCATGGTCGGCGAGCACTGCATCGAGCGGCTTGAGCTTGCCGAATACGCCAACCTTCTGCGTGCCCAGATCGATCTGCGGATAACGCCGCAAGATGCCGCTCGCGTCGAGCGCCTGCTGCAACGTGGCGCCTTCCGGCAATTCCACGGCGATCAGCGTCTGCTCATTAGCGAGCGCGTAGCAGACTTCAATCGACAAGCGCGCGCTCATGCCTTACCGTAGCGCTGATCGGCGCGCTTCACGAACGATTCGACGAAGGTGTTGGCAATGTGGCTGAACACCGGCCCAATGATCTTCTCAAGAATGATGTTGGTAAATTCGTAGTGCAGCGCGAATTCAATCTTGCAGGCATCCGCGCGCAACGGCGTGAAGCGCCAGAAGCCGGTGAATTTGCGAAATGGACCGTCCGCAAACTCCATATCGATGCGCGTGGGCCGCTCCATGCTGTTATGCGTGGCGAAATGCTGCTTGATGCCCTTGAAGTTGATATCGATCTTCGCCTCCATGCCGGTTTCGTCCTGGCGACGGATTTCGACTCCCCCGCACCAAGGCAGGAAGTTGGGGTAATCGGCGACGTCGGTGACGAGGTCGAACATCTGTTCCGCCGAATGGCGGATCAACACGGTTTTCTGGACATCTGCCATAAATTGAACAGCGCGTGGCAAGGGTGGACAAGCGCCGCGGGCTTTCCTTGCCCCGCTTTGCTAAAATCGTGATTTTAAACGAGTTGGGCACTTTCCATTCATGAGCATCATCGACAACAGAAAAGCCTTCTACGACTACTCGGTCGAAGAACGCTATGAAGCAGGGCTCGTGCTCGAAGGATGGGAGGTCAAGGCGCTGCGCGCCGGGCGCGGCCAGATCAAGGAAGGTTACGTTGTTATCAAGAATAACGAACTGTTCCTGATCGGCACGCACATCAGCCCGCTGCCCGAAGCCTCGACCCACATCCACCCGGACCCGGTGCGCACGCGCAAGCTGCTGCTGCACAGCGAGGAAATCAGCAAACTGATCGGCAAAGTCGAGCAGCGCGGCTACACGCTCGTGCCGCTAAACTTCCACTACAAAGGCGGCCGCGTCAAATGCGAGATCGGCCTGGCCAAGGGCAAGAAGCAGCACGACAAGCGTGAGACTGAAAAACAGCGCGACTGGGAACGCGAGAAGGCACGCCTGATGCGTTCGCCGTCGTAATGGTGGTCTTCAGGCTTGATCCGCGACCTGGCCTGACTCCCGCCGCGTAATGCGCGGATTTGCCGCGCTTTGCTAGCCCGGGCAGTTCCCTGGCAAAAGCCGCGATTCACGCCAAAACTAACGAAAAATGGCCCGCTTATTTTGCGGGCCATTTTTGTCGGCAAGGAAAAACGTCAATCAACGCACGTCCGTCGCGCCCTTCCCCTTGTTCACGATGGTCAGCGCCGACGCAATCATCGAACTCATATCCGCCAGGTTACCCGGCACGATCAGCGTGGTGCCCTGCTTCGCCAGGTTAGCGAATGCGTTCACATACTGCTCGGCCACCTTCAGGTTCACCGCTTCCATCCCACCGTTCGACTGGATGGCCGCAGCAATCTTCTGAATCGCCTGTGAGTTAGCTTCCGCCACCGCCAGAATCGCCGCTGCCTGCCCCTGCGCCTGATTGATCGCCGCCTGCCGTTCGCCTTCGGACTTCTGGATCGATGCTTCTCGCCCACCCGAGGCGATATTGATCTGCTCCTGCTTACGCCCTTCGGATGCCGCGATCAGCGCGCGCTTCTCGCGCTCGGCGGTAATCTGCGCCTGCATCGCATGAAGGATTTCCTTGGGCGGCGTCAGGTCCTTGATCTCATAGCGCAGCACCTTGACGCCCCAGTTCGACGCAGCTTCATCAAGCGACGACACAATGCTGTGGTTGATGAAGTCGCGTTCCTCGAAAGTCTTGTCGAGTTCGAGTTTGCCGATCACCGAGCGCAGCGTGGTCTGCGACAACTGCGTAATCGCGAACACGAAGTTGCTCGAACCGTACGACGCCTTCATGGGATCGGTGACCTGGAAATACAGCACGCCATCCACCTGCAGTTGCGTGTTGTCGCGCGTAATACACACCTGGCTCGGCACTTCGAGCGGGATTTCTTTAAGAATGTGCTTGTACGCAATCCGGTCGACGAACGGAAACGCGAAGCTCAGGCCCGGCGTCAACGTGCGGTGATAGCGGCCGAGCCGCTCCAGCACCCACGCATGTTGCTGCGGCACGATCTTGAGCGTCTGCGCCGCTAGCACGATCACGATGATCAGAAGCACCGCCCCGACGATGGTTGAATCCATTACTGCCCTCCGGTCCGTAGTTCGAATGGTTGTGCGTGGTTCTGCGCACGCGTTGGTGCATGATTCTGTACACGCGCTGGCGCGTGCTCAGGCCACCGTTGCCTTGGCTTTCTCCGACCGGCTGGCCACGACGACGAGGCAACTGCCGCGCATCTCGGCGATTTCATAGAGCGGCGCGTCTTCGGGTTCGCCGGTGGCCAATTCGACGTCCCATGCAGCGCCGCGATAGTTGGCGCGCGCCCGGCGCTCGTGCCACGCCGGCACGGTCAGCGTCTGACCGATGTCCAGATTGACGTCAGGGTTCTTCGACGCCTCCTTGCGCGTTCTGCGGCCAAAGCGCGAGCGCCTGAGCAACAGGACGGCCGCCAGCGCCACGACCGCTGCGATCGCGAACTGCAGGTCGGCGGCAACCCCCGCCAGTTGCGCAATGGCAGCCACAATGCAGCCCAACGCGATCATCAGCAAATAGAACGTGCCGCTGATCAACTCCAGCACGACAAGCACACCCGCCCCGATCCACCAGAACAATCCACCTGGCGCCACGTCGACCTCCACAAAACAAAACACCCCGGATCTACCGGGGTGTTTATAGCACGAAGCAGGTGCATTTTACCGAACGGTGCTGCACGCTTTTACGTGCTTTTGACGTATCGCACCGTCCTTTATGCAAGCCGCTTATCGGGCACCTGCCTCGCGCATATTTTTACTTCGCTTATTGACTTCGATTACTTCGTCAGCGATTTCGCCAGTTGCTGCCACGTCTCGATGATCGAGTCCGGGTTCAGCGAGATCGACTTGATGCCTTCATCGGTCAGCCATTGCGCAAAGTCCGGATGATCCGACGGGCCCTGGCCGCAGATACCGACGTACTTGTTCAGTCGCAGACACGTGTCGATCGCGCGCTTCAACAGGAACTTGACGGCCGGATCGCGTTCGTCGAAATCGACTGCCAGCAGTTCCATGCCGGAGTCGCGGTCGAGGCCGAGCGTGAGCTGCGTCAGGTCGTTCGAACCAATCGAGAAACCGTCGAAGAATTGCAGGAATTCTTCAGCGAGAATCGCGTTCGACGGCACTTCGCACATCATGATCAGGCGCAAACCCTTCTCACCGCGCTTCAGGCCGAACTTCTCCAGCAGCCCGACCACGCGCTCCGCCTGCTTCAACGTGCGCACGAACGGCACCATGATCTCGACGTTGTCGAGGCCCATCTCTTCACGCACCTTCTTCAGCGCGATGCACTCCATCTGGAACGCTTCGGCGAAGTCGTCAGCGATGTAACGCGATGCGCCACGGAAGCCCAGCATCGGGTTTTCTTCGTCCGGCTCGTAACGCGAACCGCCGATCAGCTTCTTGTACTCGTTCGACTTGAAGTCCGACAGACGCACGATCACGGGCTTCGGATAGAAGGCCGCCGCGATCGTGGCGATACCCTCGGTCAGCTTGTCGACGTAGAACGCGCGCGGCGATGCATGGCCGCGCGCCACGCTTTCCACGGCCTTCTTCAGGTCCTGATCGATGTTCGGGTACTCGAGAATCGCCTTCGGGTGAACACCGATGTTGTTGTTGATGATGAACTCGAGCCGCGCCAGACCCACGCCTGCGTTCGGCAGTTGCGAGAAGTCGAAGGCCAGTTGCGGGTTGCCGACGTTCATCATGATCTTCACCGGAATCGGCGGCAGTTCGCCGCGCTGGACTTCGGTGATTTCGGTTTCGAGCAAACCGTCGTAGATCTTGCCTTCGTCGCCTTCCGCGCACGATACCGTCACCAGCGCGCCTTCCTTCAGCACGTCGGTGGCATCGCCGCAGCCGACCACGGCCGGCACGCCCAGCTCACGCGCGATGATCGCCGCGTGACAGGTACGGCCGCCACGGTTCGTGACGATGGCCGCCGCGCGCTTCATGACCGGCTCCCAGTTCGGGTCGGTCATGTCGGCGACCAGCACGTCGCCCGGCTGCACACGGTCCATTTCCGACGGATCGTGAATCACGCGCACCGGACCCGCGCCGATCTTCTGGCCGATTGCACGGCCGGTAGCCAGCACGTTCGATTGGCCCTTCAGCTTGAAGCGTTGCTCGGCCTTGCCCGCAGCCTGGCTCTTCACCGTTTCCGGACGTGCCTGCAGAATGAAAATCTTGCCGTCGCGGCCGTCTTTGCCCCACTCGATGTCCATCGGACGCTCGTAGTGCTTTTCGATGATGACGGCGTATTTCGCGAGTTCGATCACGTCTTCGTCCGTGATCGAGAAGCGGTTGCGCTGCTCGTGCGTGACGTCGACGGTCTTCACGCGGCCTTCTTCGCCAGCCTTGGTGAATTCCATCTTGATCAGCTTCGAGCCGATCGAGCGGCGGATGATCGGGTACTTGCCTTGCGCGAGCGTGGTCTTGAAGACGTAGAACTCGTCCGGATTCACGGCGCCCTGCACGACCGTTTCGCCCAGCCCGTAGCTCGACGTGATGAAGACGGCGTCCTTGAAGCCCGATTCCGTGTCCAGCGTGAACATCACGCCGGCCGCACCGACGTCCGAGCGCACCATGCGCTGCACGCCTGCCGACAATGCGACTTCAGCGTGGGTGAAGCCCTTGTGGACGCGATAGGAGATAGCACGGTCGTTATACAGCGACGCGAACACGTGCTTCATGCGATCGAGCACGTCGTCGACGCCGACCACGTTGAGGTAGCTTTCCTGCTGACCCGCGAACGATGCGTCCGGCAAGTCTTCTGCCGTTGCCGACGAACGCACGGCAAACGACAACTCTTCAGGCGAGCTGTTTTGCAGGGTGTCGAAGCCTGCGCGGATAGCCGCTTCGAGGCGCGGCTGCATCGGCGCGTCGATGATCCATTGACGGATCTCTTTGCCCGCTTCGGCGAGCGCCTTCACATCGTCGACGTCGAGCGTTTCGAGGCGTTTGGCGATGCGTTCAGTCAGATTGTTGTGATGCAGGAAGTCACGGAAAGCCAGCGCCGTGGTGGCGAAGCCAGTCGGTACGCGTACGCCGGCTTCGGCGAGTTGACTGATCATCTCGCCAAGCGACGCGTTCTTGCCGCCGACAATCTCCACATCGGTCATCCGCAACTGCTCGAACGGAACTACATATGCCTCTTCCTTTGCGACGGTAACTGCGTTAGTCATACAAGCCCCTAAGTGTGAAAGAAATTCACGGCTGTGCAAGTGGGCTTGAACGCGAGACGCTCATTGGAAGCGTGATCTCGCGTCTTGCACAACCTGTTGGAGAAGCAATCGCTGCAAATGGTCGCGGGGGCCAAAAAGCGCCGGATGCACGACGTAGAAAGCGGTTGAACGAAATTACCGATCGATCCACCCTAATCTTTCAATTTGCCGCTAGTTACCGGCGCAAAGCGCGGCGTTGACCGACCGTTCACGGTGAGTTAGACGCCAATCGCCCGCAATTGCTTATCCAACAGGTTGCCGCTATTCTACCGTGCCGACTCTCAAAATGTGACAGTCGGACGAGAATTGCGCCTCGAATCGCGCCCCGGACCGGCTGACGGGCTTTTGCGAGGCCCCGCCGCCATCCGGGCGCAGTTGCGGTGCCCACGGCGCGCTGAAATGACGCTGCTGCAATCTCCGGTTAGCCACCGTGCAGCGACGTCAATGCAGCGATGTTTCATTCGAGCGCTTTTTTCCGCTCACGTTCCCCAGCCCACTGATGCCGCCCACCGTATTCATCGTCTCCGACGGTACCGGGATCACTGCCGAAACCTTCGCGCATTCGATCCTCTCCCAGTTCGACCAGAAATTCCGCCTGGTTCGTGTGCCCTTCGTCGACTCGACGGAAAAAGCCTACGCCACGCTAGAAAAAATCAACGAAGCGATCCTGCAGGACGGCCGTCGTCCGATCGTCTTCACTACGCTGGTGGACAGTGCGTCGAATCAGATCGTCAAAGGTTCGAATGCGCTCGTGCTGGACATGTTCCAGACCTTCGTCGAGCCGCTCGAACAGGAACTGGAGCTCAAGTCGAGCCACGCGATGGGCCGCGGCCATCAGAACGCGGATACTGAGGAGTACAAAAACCGGATCGAGGCGATCAACTTTTCGCTCGCGCACGACGACGGTCAATCGAACCGCAATCTCGCCGACGCCGACGTGATTCTGGTCGGCGTGTCGCGCAGCGGCAAGACGCCAACGAGCCTGTATCTGGCGATGCAGTACGGCGTGAAAGCGGCCAACTATCCGCTGATTCCGGAAGACTTCGAACGCGGCAAGCTGCCCACGCCGCTATTGGCGCATCGGCAGAAGATGTTTGGTTTGTCGATCGATCCGCAACGTCTGTCGGAGATCCGTAACGAGCGCCGGCCGGGCAGCAAGTACGCTGCGCCGGAAAATTGCCGTTACGAGATCAATGAAGCCGAAGCCATGATGCGCCGTGAAGGAATCAAGTGGTTGTCGTCGACGCATAAGTCGATCGAAGAGATTGCGACAACCATCCTGCAGGAGATCAAACTGGACCGGCCGGCTTACTGAGCGCAGCCTGTTCTGGAGATGCGCGTGGCGTTCAGATGACGGATGCCACGCCACTCATGTCATGCCGCTAAAGTCACGCGCGGCGCTGCTGGCGGCACTGTTCGAACACGCAGACAGCCGCCGCGGCCGCCACATTGAGCGATTCCATGCCGCCTGGCTGGGGAATCGTCACCCGCAGCGACACCACATCGCGCCAGGCCTGCGACACGCCCGCCCCTTCGTTGCCGAAGACCCACGCGAGCGGTCCGCTCAGATCGCAGTCGTAGATCGCCTCGGCACCGTGCGAATCCGTAATGACGATCGGCACCGCCAGGCGCTCGATTAGCGCCTGCGTTTCGACATCCTCGTGGATCTGCAGCAGAAAATGCGCACCCATGCCCGAGCGCAATACCTTCGACGACCATGCGTATGCCGTACCCGGCGCGCAAAATACCTGCTGAATACCGGCGGCCGCCGCGCTGCGCAGAATCGAACCGACGTTGCCGGCGTCCTGCACGCCATCGAGTACGAGGCAGGTTTCTTCGACCTTCGCCGGCAGCCGTGTGTCGAGTTTTTCGACCAGCAGCAGAATCCCGACACCGTGCACGACGTTCGACAACTGGCCAAACAATGCGTCAGGCAGCGTGACGATGTGCTGCTCGTCGATGCGCGACACGATGGCCTGCGCTTCGTCGTGGCGCAGCGCGCCCTCGGTGACGACGCACATTTCCGGCTGCCCGGCGACGTCGAGATAGGCGCTCGCGAGATGGAAGCCTTCGAGCAGCGCGTGGCCGCTGCGGCGCTGCTGATGCGTCGAGCCGGCCAATGCTTTTAGGCGCTTGTAGAGCGGATTGTCCCGCGAGGTGATGGCTTTCACAGGCAGCGAAGACAGTGAGAATGAGGAAAGAGTTGGCGACGCGCCGGGCCACACAGGGCGCTCAGGCGCCGTTGCGTTCGCCGAAGGCGTCGTCGTCGAGCATGGCGCCGGTGAGGGTGCCGGACACGACGATCACGTCGCCCGCAGGCAGCTTCAAACCCGTGCCGAAGCGCAAATGCGCTTCACGCACTGGCGCAAAGGAACGCCGATGATGCTCACAGGGTCCATGTTCGCGGAGCGCCGCCAGATGCTGCGGCGTGCCATAGCCGGCATGGGCGTTAAAACCGTAGACCGGATAGGTTTGATGCAATTCGAGCAGCATCCGGTCGCGCGTGACTTTGGCGAGAATCGACGCCGCCGAAATGCTCTTGACGAGCGCATCGCCACCGATCACCGCCTCGCTGCGAATGCTCAGCGTCGGGCAGCGATTGCCGTCGATTTTTACGAGTGTCGGCACGACTGAGAGGCCTTCGACCGCCCGCTTCATCGCCAGCATCGTGGCGTGCAGGATGTTCAGCGTGTCGATTTCCTCGACGGTAGCGGACGCGATGCAGTACGCGAGCGCCCGATCGACGATCTTGTCGTACAGCTCGTCGCGCTTTTTGGCGCTGAGCACTTTCGAATCGTCGAGGCCGCGAATCATCGGCTTCGACGGATCGAAAATCACCGCGGCAGCGACCACCGGGCCAGCCAGTGGCCCACGCCCGGCTTCGTCGACCCCACAGACGATGTCATCCGGCGTCTCGAAGTCCATGCCGACCTGCTGCGCCGCAGCACCTGCAGCGCTCGCAGCCTTGCGGCGTGGTCCGCGCGCCGTGCTCACGGCCGCGCCTTCCGATTTTCGACGACGCTCGCCACGACTTCCGCCGCACGCTGCGCGGTGTTCTGCTTCAGCACGTGATGCATCTCCGTGAAGATTTCCGTCAGCGTGCGCCGGTTGGCCTCGTCGCGCAACTGTTTCAGCGTAGCTTCGGCAAGCGCTTGCGGTGTGGCGAAGTGCTGCAGAATTTCCGGCACCACAAAACGTCCCGCCAGAATGTTCGGCAGGCCGACGTACGGCAGATAGCCCTGGCGGCGCATGATCTGGCCGGTCAGCCAGGGCACCTTGTACGAGATCACCATCGGCTTCTTCAGCAACGCGGCCTCCAGCGTCACTGTGCCGCTCTTGACGAGGATCGCATCGGCCGCCGTCATCGCGATCTGCGACTGGCCGTCTGTGATGGTCAGTGCGAGACCGGGATGCGCATCAACCAGCGGCCGCAGCATTTCGCGCAGCGCGGGCGTGGCCGCGGGCATCACGAAACGCAAACTGGGCTCCTGGTGCTGCATCATCTCCATCGCGGCAAAGAACGTCGGACCGATCAGATCGATCTCCGAGCGCCGGCTGCCCGGTAGCACCGCGATAATCGGACCGCTTTCAGCAAGGCCGAGCGTGCGGCGCGCGCCGAGCGTATCGGGTTCGAGCGGAATCTCGTCGGCAAGCGGATGGCCCACGTAGGACGCCGCGATGCCTGCCTTTTCCAGCAGCGCTGTTTCGAACGGGAACACGCACAGCATGTGGTCGACCGCCTTGGCGATCTTCTTGATGCGCCCGCCCCGCCACGCCCAGATGGACGGACAGACGAAGTGAACGGTCGGAATACCGGCTTCGCGCAACGGATGCTCAAGGCCGAAGTTGAAATCGGGCGCATCCACGCCGACGAACACCGACGGCGGTTCAGCCAGCAGTTGGCGCTTCAGTTCGTTGCGGATGCTGAGGATTTCGGGAATATGCCGCAGTGCCTCGACATAGCCGCGTACCGTCAGTTTTTCCATCGGCCAGTGGGCATCGAAGCCCGCGGCGATCATGCGCGGGCCGCCGATCCCATAATACTGGGTACCGGCGGGCAGACGGCTCGCGAGGCCGTCGAGCAGTGACGACGCCAGCAGGTCGCCGGACGGCTCGCCAGTCACCATCGCGACACGCAGCGGAGTCGGGTTCAATGCCATCGCTTAGCGGATGATGCCGCGTTGCGACGCTTCGACGAACGCGAGCAGCGTTTGTACCGGCGCATCGCCATCGCCACCCGCGGACGCGAGTTCGCGCAACTGCACCTTCGCGTCTTCGAGCGACAGGCCGTTCTTGTACAGCAAGCGGTACGCCGAGCGCAGCGCCGAAATCGCGTCCGCGGAGAAACCGCGGCGGCGCAGACCTTCGACGTTGATACCGTGCGGTTCGGCCTTGTTGCCGGCAGCCATCACGAACGGCGGGACGTCCTGCACGAGCGCCGAAGCCCCGCCCAGCATTGAGTGCGCACCGATGCGCACAAACTGATGCACGCCCGACATGCCGCCGATGATCGCGTGGTCGCCAACGATCACATGGCCAGCCATCTGCGCATTGCTCGACAGAATGACGTTGTTGCCGACGTGACAGTCGTGCCCGATGTGCACGTAGGCCATGATCCAGTTATCGTCGCCCAGCGTGGTGACGCCCGAGTCCTGCACCGTGCCGGTGTGGATCGTGGTGAATTCACGGATCGCGTTGCGATTGCCGATCACGAGCCGGGTTGGCTCGTCCTTGTACTTCATGTCCTGCGGACGGCCGCCGACCGATGCGTAGTGACCGATCCGGTTGTCTTCGCCGATCGTAGTGTGACCTTCGATCACGCTGTGTGAACCGACCGTGGTCCGTGCGCCGATCGTCACATGTGCGCCGATGACGGCATACGGTCCGATCTCGACGGATTCGTCGAGTTGCGCGCCCGGTTCGACGATCGCAGTGGGATGAATCCTGCTCATGCGTCCTCGCTTCTGATTCTGTTGCGTTGTCTGGATGGGCGTAGCCGGAAGCTTGCAGGGCTTGGGATAAGCCGCTGACTGCCCGGGAACCGGCTTAAACGTCTTTGTCCGTGTGCCGCACCGCGCACATCAGATCGGCTTCCGCCGCCACGGCACCATCCACTTCGGCGCGCGCCTTGAACTTCCAGATGCCGCGCATATGACGCTCGAACGTGCAGTTCAGGATCAACTGATCGCCCGGTTCCACTACGCGCTTGAAGCGCGCGTTGTCGATGCCCACGAACAGGTACAGCGTGTTCGACGGATCGCTCGGCTCTTCCGAAAACGTCAGCAAGGCCGCCGTTTGCGCGAGTGCTTCGAGAATCAGCACGCCGGGCATCACCGGACGGGTCGGAAAGTGACCCTGGAAATACGGTTCATTGATCGACACGTTCTTCAACGCTTTGATGCTCTTATGCGGCTCGAGTTCGAGCACCCGGTCAACCAGCAGAATCGGGTAACGATGCGGCAGCAGCGTGAGAATCTTATGAATGTCGAGATTGATTTTTTCGGTGCTCATGGTGTTTCTACTCACGCATTGACTGCGCGATGATGACTGCAGATGCTGGTGCAGGTGGGTTGGTAACGCGTGCTGCCGGCGCTTGCCGTAACCCGGAGGCCATGCCACCCGGTCACGGCAACCGACTTTGCTCCTGATGCTTGCCCGCTATTTTACGCGGTGCCGGCAGGTTGCCCTACGGTTGCTCTGCGAGTCGGCCTGATATTCAGGCTTTGTCGCCTGCGGAATTACTTGCTGCGTGGGCCGGCTTGCTTGCCGAAGCGGCATTTTCGAGCGCCTTGATACGGTCGCGGAGTTTGTCGATGTTACGCAGCAAAGCGGCGCTCCTGTTCCAGTCGGCATGGTTCACAGCCGGGAAAGCGCTGGTGTACATGCCGGGCTTCAGCAGCGACTTCGACACGCCCGACTTCGCCGTGACGATTACATAGTCCGCCAGCGTGACGTGACCGGCAATCCCAACCGCGCCGCCGATCATACAATGACGGCCGATCGTGGTGCTGCCCGCGATGCCCGCACAGCCGGCGATCACCGTGTAAGCGCCGACCTTGCAGTTGTGGCCGATCTGCACGAGATTGTCGATCTTCACGCACTCTTCGATGATCGTGTCGGCCATGGCGCCGCGGTCAATGGTGGTGTTCGCGCCGATTTCGACGTCTGCCGCGATCGACACACCGCCAACCTGCGGAATCTTCACCCAACTGCCGGTACGCGCATCGCCTTCGCCCACGAAATCCGGCGCGAAGCCAAAACCGTCCGAACCGATCACCGCGCCCGCGTGCACGATCACGCGCTCGCCGAGCTTGCAGCCATAGTACACGGCGACATTCGGATACAGATGCGAGCCCGCGCCGATCCGCGTGCCGCGACCGATCACCACATTGGCATCCAGGCGCACGTTTTCGCCGATCACCGCGCCCGCTTCCACCGTGACGTGCGGACCAATCACCGCGCTCGCGGCGACCTGAGCCGACGGATCGACCGTCGCGCTCGGGTGCACGCCAGGCAAAGCCTTGGGCGCCGCCATGTCGATGAAAGTCTGCGCGACACGCGCGAAGTAAGCGTACGGATTCGGCGTGACGATGAAGTTACGAGCGTCGCGGGAGGCCAGCTTCGCGAGGTCGTCGGCATTGATCAACACCGCGCCCGCACGGGTCGTCTCGACCTGCGACAGATACTTCGGATTGGCGAGGAACGCCAGTTGGTCCGGGCCTGCCTGGTCGAGCGGCGCCAGACTGCCGACGCGCTGTGAACCATTTCCGACTACTTCACCGCCAAACCGCTGGACGATGTCCTCGAGCGTAAATGCCATGCCTATCCTGTCTCCTGTGTCGATCGGAGTAAGCGCTTCAGCGCTTACTCCGATCCCATGCAACGCTGTCGACCAGAGTTGGCGCTTTAGCGGTTACTCTCTGGTCCCATGCAACATGGTTGCTGCAAAATCAGTCCAGCTTGTCAGTTCTACAGCCGCGCGCTGCGAACCGGCTTACGACGCCGGCGGCCCACGGCCGCGTTCAGTTGCCCGACGCCGCCAATGCCTTGAGCACCTGATCGGTAATGTCGATGCGCGGGCTCACATACACCGCTTCCTGAACGATCAGGTCGTAGTGCTGCTGCTCGGCGATCTGCTTGATTACCTTGTTGGCCCGGTCGAGCACCGCCGCCAGCTCCTCGTTGCGGCGCTGGTTCAGGTCTTCGCGAAACTCGCGTTGCTTGCGCTGGAAGTCCGTATCCATCTGCGACAGATCGCGTTGCTTCTGCGCGCGATCGGCGGCCGACATCGACGCGCCGTTCTTGTCGAGCGAGTCGGACATCGACTTCAGCTTCTGCGCCATATCGGCCAGATCCTTGTCGCGCTTGGCGAACTCTGCCTCGAGCTTGACCTGCGCAGCCTTCGCGGCAGCCGATTCACGCAGGATACGGTCCGAATTCACCGCAGCGATCCGGGCTTCCTGCGCGTGTGCTACCCCCGCTACTCCGACACCCAGCGTCATTGCCAGCGCGAACGCACACGCCACACGTTTCGAAAACATACCGGTTAGCAAAGTCATCCTCTCGATACTGTAGTTTGGCGGGGCCCGCCGCCGGGAGCCGCCCATAACCGGGCCGTTCGCCGGATCAGAACGCCGTCCCGATCTGGAACTGGAACTTCTGATACTGGTCGCCGGTGTGCTTCGTGAGCGGGAAGCCCAAGCTGAGCTTGAGCGGGCCGATCGGAGAGATCCAGGCAAGACCGACACCATAGCCATAACGCAGACCGTTCGCGCCGATGCTGTTGCCTTCCGTACCCCAGACGTTACCGGCGTCTAGGAACGTGAAGACACGCAACGTGCGGTCGTAGCCCGTGCCCGGCAGCGGGAACGTCAATTCGACGTTACCCACCAGCAGCTTCGAGCCGCCGATCGGATCGTTCGTCTTCGCATCACGCGGGCCCAGCGAGCTCGGCTCGTAGCCCCGCACCGACCCGATACCGCCGGCGTAGTAGTTCTTGAAAATCGGGTATGGCTTGCCACTCAGGCCGTTACCGTAACCGCCCTGGAAGTTGAAGCCCAGCACGAAACCACGCGCAAACGAATAATAGTATTGCGCGTTGATGTCGGCCTTGTAGTACTGCGTACCACCGAGCGGCGTGCCGTATTCGGCGTTCGCCTGCGTAAAGTAACCGCGGCTCGGCACCAGTGCGCTGTCACGCGCGTCGCGCGACCAGCCCACCGTGATCGGCACGTTGTTCGACACACGTCCAAACTGGTTCACATAGTCGATATAGCTTTGCGGCGTATTCGCGTCGATGTCCAGCTGGTTCTGCTCGAGGCCGGCACCAAAGTACACCGTGTCGACTTCGGAGAACGGAATACCGAACTTCAGGTCACCACCGATCGTGACGATCTTGAAGCTCGAATCCGTCGAGTAATACAGCGGCTGATATGTACGGTAGTAGACGTCGGTAATCCGCTTGATACCGTCGACCGTGAAGTACGGGTCGACCTGCGTGACCGTCAACGTACGGTACGTCTTGGCGGTATTCACGTTCACCGCGAGACTCGTACCCGAACCGAACACGTTGTCCTGCGACACGCCAGCGGAGAGCACCACCTTGTCGGTCGACGAGAAGCCCGCGCCCAGCGTGATCGCGCCGGTCGGCTTTTCAGCCACCTTGACGTCCACATCGACCTGGTCCGGCGTGCCTTCCACCGGCACCGTGGTCACGTCGACATCGGTAAAGTAGCCGAGGCGGTTGATCCGGTCTTTCGACAGCGCGAGGCGATTCGAATCGAACCACGAGCTTTCGAGTTGGCGCATTTCGCGGCGCACCACTTCGTCGCGAGTACGCGTATTGCCGACCACGTTGATGCGGCGCACGTACACGCGGCGGCTCGGGTCCACCTGCAGCGTCAGGTCGACCTTGTGGTGTTCCTGATCGATCTGCGGCTGCGCGTTGACGGTGGCAAACGCATAGCCGTATTCGCCGAGCTTGTCGACAATCGCCTTGGTCGTGGCTTGCAGCTTTTCAGCCGAGAAGCGGTCACCCGGTTTGATCTTGATGAGCTTGGCCAGCTCCGGCTCACGGTCGAGCAGGTTACCCGCCAGCTTGATGCTGCTGATCGTGTACGGCTCGCCTTCGTGCAGCGTGACCGTCAGATACATGTCCTTCTTGTCCGGCGTGATCGACACCTGGGTCGACTCGATATTGAACTCGAGGTAGCCGCGATTCAGGTAATACGAGCGGACGTTTTCGAGGTCGCCGGTGAGCTTGTCTTTCGCGTACAGGTCGTTCTTCGTGTACCACGAGAACCAGTTCGGCGTGGACAGCTGCATTTCGTCGCGCAGCGTACCCGTGCTGAACGCCTTGTTGCCGATGAAGTTGATCTGGCGGATCTTCGCGCTCGGCCCTTCAGCCACCGAGAACAGCACCGACACGCGGTTGCGGTCGATCGGCGTGATCGTGGTGGTGACTTCGGCGGCGTAGTAGCCGCGCGTCAGGTACTGGCGCTTCAGTTCCTGCTCGGCCTTGTCGACGAGTGCCTTGTCGTAGTAACGGCCTTGCGACAAACCGACCGCGCGCAGCGCCTTGGTCAGGTTGTCCTTGTCGAACTCGTGAATGCCGGAAAAGTCGATCGTGCCGATGGCCGGACGTTCCAGCACCTGCACGATGACGACATTGCCCTGGGTCGCGATCTTGACGTCGTTGAAGAAGCCCGTGGCGTACAGCGCGCGAATGGCTTCAGAAGCCTTGTCGTCGCTAAACGTGTCGCCCTGCTTGATGGGCAGGTAGGCGAACACGGTACCGGGTTCGACGCGTTGCAATCCCTCGATCCGGATGTCTTGCACCACGAAGGGCGTTGTTGCGTGAGCAACCAGCCCATGCGCGGCAAACGCCGCGGCTATAACCGTCTTTGGAACAAAGCGATGAGGTTTAAACAACGTGCTTCCCCAGTGTGTATAGCTGCATCAGGTCGGGCGGTCGCCATCGTGAACGCCGCCAGACACTTTAAAAATGGATTAAACGAGCCAGATCGTTGAACAGCGCAATCGCCGACAACGCGACGATGCAGGCGAGACCCGCCCTCTGAAAAACGAGTTGCCAGCGATCGGAGACAACTTTGCCGGTTACAGCTTCAACCAAATAATATAACAGATGACCCCCGTCCAATACCGGAATTGGTAACAGGTTCAGTACGCCGAGGCTAATACTGACAAGGGCCAGGAACGACAGGAATGCAGAAGGACCTAGACGTGCGCTCTTTCCTGCGTAATCCGCGATCGTGACAGGACCGGAAAGATTCTTCAGCGAAGCCTCGCCGACGATCATTCGTCCGAACATGCGCACCGAATAAACAGCCAGATCCCACGTACGGCGTGCGCCCAGTTGCAGACTTTCGAGCGGCCCGTAACGCACGTCGATCGACGGCACCTGGGTGGCGAGTTCCGCGCCGATACGGCCGATCTGCTGCCCCGTCGCGTCATCATGCTGCGACTGCGGGACGATGCGAACGTCTTCCAGCTTGCCCGCCGCCGGCCCGCCACGCTCCACTTGCAGCGTCACAGGCTTGCCAGCGTGCGATTTTACATAAGCGATGAAGGCCGTGGCATTGTCGGTAGGAATACCGTCGACTGCGCGAAGCCGGTCGCCCACCGCAAGGCCTGCCTTTTGCGCTGCGCTATCCGGCTGCACGCCCGCGACCGTCAGCTTGCCACCACCCGGCTCGAAACCGAGATGTGACATAAAGTCGTCGTCGACGTCTTTCTCGGTGATGCCGCGCAGATCCAGCTGGAAATCCGAGGTGCCGTGGGCATCTTTCGCGCTCAGCACAACACGCTTGTGATCGAATGCCGCGCCCAGCAATTTCCAGCGCAGGTCGGACCACGAGCGCACGCGCTCGGATTCACCGGCGTTCTCGGCACGCACCGCGACGATGGTTTCGCCACCGTCGAAGCCGGCCAGCGCCGCTGGCGTATTCGGAGCAGGCGCGGCAACCACGGCCGCAGGTTCCGTCACGCCGGTAGCAAATACCAGCGCGAACAGCACGATGGCGAGCAGGAAGTTCGCGACCGGGCCCGCAGCGACAATCGCAAACCGGCGCCACACCGACTGCCGGTTGAAGGCATGCGGCAAGGCTTCAACCGGAATCGGCGCCCCGCCGGTCTCGCGCTCGTCGAGCATCTTCACGTAGCCGCCGAGCGGTAGCGCGGCAATCGTCCATTCGGTACCCGTTTTCGGGCTCACCCATTGGAACAGCGGCTTGCCGAAGCCAATCGAAAAGCGCAATACCTTGACGCCGCACAAACGCGCGACGCTGTAATGCCCGTACTCATGAACGACCACGAGCACGCCGATCGCGACCGCGAAGGCAAGCAGTTCGATCAGCAGATTCATAGGCGCCTCACTGGACGGCGCGTTCCGTGCGACGGGCGCCGTCCGGCAGACGCACGATGAAATCGGCAGCGGCGCGGCGTGCAGCGGCGTCGGCCTCAATCACGTCTTCGAGCGCGTGCGCGCTGCGGTTCGGCAACGCGTTGAGTACGGCGTCGACAACCTGAGCGATCGCCATGAAACCGATCTGACGCGACAGGAACGCTTCAACGGCGACTTCGTTCGCGGCATTCAGAGCTGCGCTAGCCACCCCACCCTCGGCCAGCGCCTTCACCGCGAGCGCGAGACACGGGAAGCGTGTGTAATCCGGCTTTTCGAACGAAAGCGACGCGACCTGCAGCAGATCGAGCTGCGCCACACCCGAATCGACGCGATCCGGAAATGCCAGCGCATGCGCGATCGGCGTGCGCATGTCGGGATTGCCCAGTTGCGCGAGCACCGAACCGTCGGCGTACGACACCATCGAATGAATCACGCTTTGCGGGTGAATCAGCACCTCGATACGCTCGCCCGGCAAATTGAAGAGCCAGTGCGCCTCGATCACTTCGAGGCCCTTGTTCATCATCGTGGCGGAGTCGACCGAAATCTTGCGGCCCATGACCCAGTTCGGATGCTTGCAGGCCTCGTCAGGCGTGACGTCGACCAGCGAGGCCGGTTCGCGGGTGCGGAACGGGCCGCCCGACGCGGTCAGGATGATCTTCGAGACGCCGCCATGCAGCGCGGCTTCGCGCGGCAGGCATTGGAAAATTGCGTTGTGTTCGCTGTCGACCGGCAGCAGTACCGCGCCGTTGTCGCGCACCGCGTCCATAAAGATCGCGCCGGACATCACCAGCGCTTCCTTGTTGGCGAGCAGAATGCGTTTGCCGGCACGAGCGGCAGCCAGGCTGGGCGCGAGGCCGGCAGCGCCGACGATCGCCGCCACCACCGTATCGCAGCCGGCGCTCTCCGACACGTCGACGAGCGCTTGCGGTCCGTACGTGACTTCGGTCTTGCAACCCGCTTCGCGCAGCTTCGCAGCGACGCGTGCGGCCGTATCGGCATCGCCGACCACTGCCACTTCAGGCTGAAAGCGCAAGCATTGCTCGACGAGCTTGTCGCCGTTGCGATGCGCCGTGAGCGCGTAAACCGAGAAGCGCTCTGGATGACGCGCGACGACGTCGAGCGTACTGTCTCCAATCGAGCCCGTTGAACCGAGCAATGTCAGACGTTTTTGCATATCTCTTTCTCTAGCCGAGCAGCAGCATGGCAAGCGGCAGCACCGGCAACAATGCGTCGATGCGGTCGAGTACGCCACCGTGCCCAGGCAACAGGCCGCTTGAATCTTTCACTCCGGCCTGGCGTTTCATCATTGATTCGAACAGGTCGCCTACCACGCTGAATGCCACCAGCAGGGTCAGTGCGAGCAGCGTACGTACGGCGCCCAATTGCGCCAGCAGCGCAGAATACAGGGTCGGCTCGAACGCGTGCAAAAAGACCGCCGCCGCGGCGACGATCATCACCACCAGCCAGCCGCCGATTGCGCCCTCCCAGGTCTTACCCGGGCTGATGGCAGGCGCCAGCTTGTGCTTCCCGAAGGCCTTTCCTGAGAAGTATGCGCCGATATCGGCCAGCCATACCAGGAGCAGCAGCGACAGCACGAACGGCACGCCCTTCATGCGCGCGGCGACGAGAGCATGCCAGCACGCGACGAAAACCACAATGCCAGCAAGGAATAGAAAAGCGCGCCAGGCGCCTTGCGCGAGGGTCGGCTTGCGCAGCAGCACATATGGCCCCGCGATCACCCAGAAAATCGCGGCCGCCTGAAAGAGCGGCCGGGGCTCCTCGACGCCGGTACCGAGACGTGTGCTCGCGACCAGCGCAACGGCGGCCACCAGCGCGTAAACGATCGGGCCCGCGCCGCCGAGCTTCAGCAGGCGCGCCCATTCCCACGCAGCGAACACGACGACGAAGGCGATCAGCGCGCCGAACGCGCCCACCGGCGCGAACAACGTGACCGGCAGAAAGACCGCCAGCAGGATGATCGCCGTGATGACACGGGTCTTTAGCATGGAAGCGAATCGACGTTTTGCGATTGCGGCTCGAGTTGAGCACTGGTGCGGCCGAAGCGGCGCTCGCGCTCCGCATAGGAAGCGATAGCGTGGCCGAGCGCGTCCGCATCGAAATCCGGCCAGAAGGTGTCGGTGAAGTAGAACTCGGTGTAGGCGAGTTGCCACAGCAGGAAGTTGCTGACGCGGCGCTCGCCGCCGGTGCGGATAAAGAGGTCCGGCTCCGGCGCATAGGCCATTGACAGGTGTTCGGCGAACGAGTCCTCGTTCACCTCAACAGCCTTGCCCGCCAGCGCCGATTGCTCGGCAAGCTTGCGGGTGGCCTGCATGATGTCCCAGCGGCCGCCGTAGTTGGCGGCGATGGTCAGCGTGAGACGGGTATTGCGTGCGGTTTTGGTTTCTGCGCGCTTGATCAGGTCGCGAATGCGGGTGTCGAATTTCGACAGGTCGCCCACTACCCGCAAACGGATGCCGTTCGCGTGCAGCTTGCCGATCTCGCGCTCCAGCGCGGTGACGAACAGGCGCATCAGGAACGACACTTCGTCGTTCGGGCGGCGCCAGTTTTCCGAGCTGAAGGCAAAGAGCGTCAGATATTCGACGCCCTGCCGGGCGCACGCCTCGACGGCCGCACGCACCGCGTCGACGCCGCGCGTATGGCCGGCCACGCGCGGCAGCCGGCGTTGGGTTGCCCAACGGCCGTTGCCGTCCATGATGATCGCGATATGTCGCGGCACCGCGGCGACATCAGGCACGCGCACGGTTGAGCTGGTATAGGTCATGGCCGTCGGGACAGTGACTGCAAAAAAAGAAGTGGAAACCCTGAAACTGTTGAGTGCCCCCAAACCTGCCGCTTCGCGCCGGGCCCCCGAGGGGCAATAAAACTTGGGGCGGACCGGCATTTTCCTGGGAGCCAACGGCCTCAGACCGTCATGATCTCGGCTTCTTTGGTCACTACCAGTTTGTCGATTTCGGTAACGAACTTATCCGTCAGTTTCTGAACGTCGTCACCTGCACGGCGTTCGTCATCCTCTGAAATTTCCTTGTCTTTAACGAGCTTTTTCAGTTGCTCGTTTGCGTCGCGGCGCAAGTTACGGATGGCGACCTTGGCCGTTTCCGCTTCGCTCTTGACCACCTTGGTCAGTTCGCGGCGGCGTTCTTCGGTCAGCGCGGGCATCGGCACGCGGATCACGTCACCTTGCGTAGCCGGGTTCAGACCGAGGTCCGATTCGCGGATCGCCTTTTCGACGACCTGGACCATCTTCTTTTCCCACGGCTGCACGCCGATCGTACGTGCGTCGATCAGCGTCAGGTTCGCGACCTGCGAAATCGGCACCGGCGAACCGTAGTAGTCGCACTGGATGTGATCGAGCAGGCCCGTGTGTGCACGGCCCGTGCGGATCTTCGACAGATCGTTCTTGAACGCGTCGATGGAACGCTGCATCTTTTGTTCAGCGCCCTTCCTGATATCAGCCACAGACATTTTTAAGCCTCCGAACCTTCAAAACGGTGCGAGCCGGCCAGCGCGCGCGATATGCGGCGGCCTGGGCCCGCGTTAAAGCCCACGTTATGTGAACGAGAGTTTACACGTGGACGAGGGTGCCCTCGTCTTCGCCTTGTACGATGCGTTTGAGCGCGCCCGGTTTGACGATCGAAAACACCCGGATCGGCAGCTTCTGGTCGCGGCACAGCGCGAACGCCGTGGCGTCCATCACCTGCAGATTGCGGCCAATTGCTTCGTCGAAGCTGATCGTGGTGTAACGGGTCGCGCTCGGGTCTTTCTTGGGGTCGGCGGAATAGACGCCGTCCACCTTGGTGGCTTTCAGCACGACTTCCGCGCCGATTTCCGAGCCGCGCAATGCAGCGGCCGTATCCGTCGTAAAGAACGGGTTGCCGGTACCGGCCGCGAAAATCACGACTTTGCCTTCTTCGAGCTGGCGAATCGCGCGGGGCCGGATGTACGGCTCGACCACCTGGTCCATGCGCAGCGCGGATTGCACGCGCGCTTCGATACCGGCGTGGCGCATTGCGTCCTGCAGCGCCAGCGCGTTCATCATGGTGGCCAGCATGCCCATGTAGTCAGCCGTGGCGCGATCCATACCGGCCGCGCCGCCCGCCACGCCGCGGAAAATATTGCCGCCGCCGATCACCACGGCCAGCTGCGTTCCGAGACGGACCACTTCGGCCACGTCAGCTACCATTCGTTCGATGGTTGCGCGATTGATGCCAAAGGCATCGTCGCCCATCAGAGCTTCACCGGAGAGTTTGAGCAGGACGCGTTTATAGGCAGTGGGCATAGGGGTATCCAGATCGCGCAGAACAGGGCAACAACAAGGGACTAATGTAGGGGTGAAATGCTGATTCGGGCAAGCGTCGCCAAATTGACGAACCCTGGGGTTCGCCAGCGGCGTGCGCCACGAGGGTCACCCGCGCGCAGCCTTGCGGCGCCGCCGACCGCGGCAAAGTCTTGCTCCGCCGCGGGTCCAACGGTACTAACTGAAGCTTAAGCGATGCTTATTGTTGCTTTGCAGCAGCGACTTGAGCGGCCACTTCAGCTGCGAAGTCGTCCTGCTTCTTCTCAATGCCTTCGCCGACCACGAACAGCGCGAACTTCTGCACGCTCGCGTTGCCAGCCTTCAGCATCTGTTCGATCGTCTGCTTGTCGTTCTTAACGAACGTCTGGTTCAGCAGCGACACTTCCTTCAGGTACTTCTGCACGCTGCCGTCGACCATCTTGGCGACGATTTCAGCCGGCTTGCCCGATTCAGCAGCCTTTTGCTCAGCAATGCTGCGTTCCTTGGCGATCAGATCCGCCGGGACGTCGTCCGAGGACAGCGAAACCGGCTTCATTGCGGCGATGTGCATGGCCACGTCCTTGCCGACCTGCTCGTCCGCGCCGGTGTATTCGACCAGCACGCCGATACGCGTACCGTGCAGATACGCTGCCAGCTTGTTCGCGGTATCGAAACGCACGAAGCGGCGGATCGACAGGTTTTCACCGATCTTGCCGACCAGTGCCAGACGCACTGCGTCGACCGTCGAGCCGTCCAGCGGCAGTGCCGACAGAGCCGCGACGTCAGCCGGGTTTTGCGTAGCGACCAGTTCAGCGACGGTCTTCGAGAAAGCCAGGAAGTCGTCGTTCTTCGAAACGAAGTCGGTTTCGCAGTTCAGTTCGACCAGCGAACCCGCGTTGCCGCCGATAAACGATGCGACCACGCCTTCAGCCGTGACACGCGACGCTGCCTTGCTAGCCTTGTTGCCCAGCTTCACGCGCAGCAGCTCTTCAGCGCGCGCCATGTCGCCGTCGGCTTCCGTCAGCGCCTTCTTGCATTCCATCATCGGCGCGTCAGTCTTTGCGCGCAGTTCTGCAACCATGCTTGCGGTAATTGCCGCCATCATTTGCTCCTTGAGTTCCGTCTGTCACACGCCGCCCGGACTTCGATACCGGCGGCAAGAATTCGTTTCAACGTCGCACGTATTTTTTACGGACTACGCTTAGGCACTGCTCACAGCGCCACTACTTTGTCGCGGCTTAAAAAAAGGGGGCCTGTAGAAAGCCCCCTTTTTTGCCGGACACGGGGCAGCTTTACGCTTCCGAGTTGACCTCGACGAACTCGTCGCCGTCGCCGCCACGGGCAGCTTGCACCACTTCGTTGACCGCGTTTGCACGGCCTTCAAGGATCGCATCAGCCACGCCCGCCGTGTACAGAGCGACAGCCTTCGAAGCGTCGTCGTTACCCGGGATCACGTAGTCGATGCCAATCGGCGAGTGGTTCGTGTCGACCACGGCGATGACCGGCACGCCAAGCTTGTTAGCTTCGGTGACGGCAATCTTGTGGTAGCCGACGTCGACCACGAAGATCGCGTCCGGAATACCGCCCATGTCCTTCACGCCGCCGATCGACTTTTGCAGCTTGGCCATTTCGCGTTCGAACAGGAGCGCTTCTTTCTTGCTCATGCGTTCGGTTTCGCCGGCTTCCAGCGCTGCTTCCATGTCTTTCAGGCGCTTGATCGATACTTTCAGCGTCTTGAAGTTGGTCAGCATGCCGCCGAGCCAGCGTGCGTTGACGTACGGCATACCAGCGCGCTTTGCTTCTTCAGCGATGGTGTCGCGCGATTGACGCTTCGTGCCGACGAACAGGATCGTGCCGCGATTCGCTGCCAGTTGACGCGCGTACTTCAGCGCGTCGTTGTACATCGGCAGCGTCTTTTCGAGGTTGATAATGTGAATCTTGTTGCGATGACCGAAAATGAAGGGGGCCATCTTCGGGTTCCAGAAGCGCGTTTGGTGACCGAAGTGGACACCGGCTTCCAGCATTTGACGCATGGTAACTGCCATGAAAATCTCCGCGAGGGTTGGGTCTTAAGCCGGCTGCCGCATCTGCCGCGCCGCCATTGCTTTTCTGGCTGAACGCGACGGACACCCTGGGTGCGCCGGCTTGCGAGTCTGCTGCCCTGGTACTGCTACCCCGTAGCGCAGGCAACTATCGCTACAGAGGGTCTTTCCCGCCGGTTTGCGCCCATTAGAACAGCAATAAAGCAACAAAATAAGACAGGGATCGACTTAGCCAAAGATTATAGCACGTGACTATCGGCCGACTCAACCCGCGCGGTAGCTCCTGCTTGCCGCAGCCGGGTTGCACCTACGCGCTCGCCGCCTTATCGCAAAACACGGGCAAAACCCTGCGGCAGCCGGAATATGGTGCGATAATCTTGCAATAAATCGCATTTCAGGCCCGACTCATGGCTATTACGCTCAAAAACGAACACGATATCGCGCAGATGCGCGTCGCTTGCAAGCTCGCCAGCGAAGTACTCGACTACATCACGCCGTTCGTTGCAGCCGGCATCACGACCGGCGAACTCGACCGGCTGTGTCACGAATACATGCTCAAGGAACAAGGCACGGTTCCGGCGCCGCTGAATTATCAGCCGCCGGGCTATCCGCCCTACCCGAAAGCCACCTGCATTTCGGTAAACGACGTGATCTGTCACGGCATTCCGGGCGACAAGACGCTGAAGAACGGCGACGCGCTGAATATCGATGTCACGGTGATCAAGGAAGGCTATTTCGGCGACACCAGCCGGATGTTCATCGTCGGCGAAGGCTCGATCATGGCTAAACGCCTCGTGCAGACCACCTTTGAATGCATGTGGCTCGGCATCGATCAGGTGCGCCCGGGCGCCCATCTCGGCGACATCGGCTACGCAATCCAGAAGCACGCCGAAGGCCAGGGCTACAGCGTGGTGCGTGAATATTGCGGCCACGGCATCGGCACGGTATTCCACGAAGACCCACAGATTCTGCATTACGGCCGCCCGGGCACCGGGCTCGAACTGCAGACTGGCATGATCTTTACGATCGAACCGATGATCAATGCCGGGCGGCGCGACATCCGCACCATGCCGGACCAGTGGACCGTCAAGACCAAAGACCGCAGCCTGTCGGCACAGTGGGAACATACCGTGCTCGTCACCGAAACCGGCTACGACGTGCTGACTGTCTCAGTTGGCACGCCCGCGCGTCCGCCGGTTGTCGCAGCTACAGCCTGACCGACCTCGCCCGCCCGCCCGCCAATGAGTAGTGTTCCAGCCGTCGCCCACTCCCATGCCACGTCGCTCAAGGCGGACTATAAAGTGGCCAAAGCCCAGTTGCTGGAACGCTTCAAGACCGCCTCCAACGTCGACTCGCTGATGGCCGCGCTCGCGCGTGCCACGGACGAGTCACTGCGCGCCGCCTGGAACACCTGTCAGTTGCCGCCCGAACTGGCCCTGCTGGCCGTGGGCGGCTACGGGCGGGGCGAACTCGCACCGCATTCCGACATCGACATTCTGGTCCTGCTGCCCGACACGCCGATCGAGCACCTCGAAGCGCGTATCGAACGCTTTATCAGCCTCGCGTGGGATTTGGGGCTCGAACTGGGCAGCAGCGTGCGCAGCGTGTCGCAATGTCTCGAAGAAGCCGCCAACGACGTCACCGTGCGTACCTCGCTACTCGAAGCGCGGCGCATTACGGGCAGCGCCCCGCTCTTCGACGACTTTGCGAAGCGCTACCGCGCAGCGCTCGACCCGCGCGCGTTCTTCCAGGCCAAAGTGCTGGAAATGCGTCAGCGGCACGCCAAGTTTCAGGACACCCCGTATTCGCTCGAACCGAACATCAAGGAAAGCCCGGGCGGTCTGCGCGACCTGCAACTGATTCTGTGGATTACACAAGCGGCGGGGTTCGGCAGCAGCTGGCGCGAACTCGAAGCACGCGGCCTGATCACCGAGCGTGAAGCGCGCGAACTGCGCCGCAACGAAGGCTTCCTGAAAACGCTGCGTGCCCGGCTGCATGTGATCGCCGGCCGCCGCCAGGACATTCTGGTGTTCGACCTGCAAACGCCGGTGGCCGAAAGCTTCGGCTACCAGCCAACGGCCACCAAGCGCGCCAGCGAACAGCTGATGCGACGCTATTACTGGTCCGCCAAAGCGGTTACGCAGCTCGCCACCATCCTGATCCAGAACATCGAAGCGCAGCTTTTCCCCAATACGAGCGGTATCACGCGCGTGCTGTCGGACCGCTTCGTCGAAAAGCAGGGCATGCTGGAAATCGCCAGTGACGACGTATTCCAACGCGAGCCGAACGCAATCCTCGAGGCTTTCCTGCTCTACGAACAGACGCCGGGCGTGAAGGGTTTGTCGGCGCGCACGTTGCGCGCGATCTACAACGCCCGCGACGTAATGGATCAGCATTGGCGGCGAGATCCGGAAAACCGGCGCCTGTTCATGGACATCCTGAAACAGCCGGCCGGCATCACGCACGCGCTGCGTCTGATGAACCAGACCAGTGTGCTCGGGCGCTATCTGCTGAACTTCCGGCGCATTGTCGGACAGATGCAGCACGACCTGTATCACGTCTACACGGTCGATCAGCACATCCTGATGGTATTGCGTAACCTGCGCCGCTTCGCGGTGGCAGAGCATGCGCATGAATATCCGTTCTGCAGCCAGTTGATTGTGAATTTCGACCGGCCGTGGGTGCTGTACGTGGCCGCGCTCTTTCACGATATCGCCAAGGGCCGTGGCGGCGACCATTCCACGCTCGGCATGGCCGATGCGCGGCGCTTTTGCCGCACCCATGGCATCGAGGGCGAGGACGGCGAACTGGTCGTCTGGCTGGTCCAGCAGCACCTGACCATGAGCCAGGTCGCGCAGAAGCAGGATACGAGCGACCCCGAAGTCATCAAACGGTTTGCCGAACTGGTTGGCAATGAGCGCCGCTTGACCGCGCTTTACCTGCTGACCGTGGCCGACATTCGCGGCACCAGCCCAAAAGTCTGGAACACGTGGAAAGGCAAGCTGCTGGAGGACCTGTACCGCGCCACTTTGGCGGTGCTCGGTGGCGCAAGGCCTGACGCGCATTCGGAACTGAAATCGCGCCAGGAAGAGGCACTTGCGTTGCTGCGCCTCGAAACCGTGCCGGAAGGCGCGCAAAAGGCGCTGTGGGACAAGCTCGATATCGGATATTTCCTGCGCCACGACGCAGCGGATATCGCATGGCAAACCCGCGTGCTGTACCGGCACGTCGAGACCACGACGCCGATTGTGCGGGCACGTCCGTCGCCGATCGGCGAAGCGCTTCAGGTGCTGGTGTATGTGAAAGACCAACCCGATCTGTTCGCCGGCATTTGTGCTTATTTCGACCGCAACGGCTTGTCGGTGCTCGATGCGCGGGTCAGCACGACCCGTCACGGGTACGCGCTCGATAATTTCCTCGTCGCGCATACCGAAGAAGACGTGCATTATCGCGATATTGCCAATCTGGTCGAACAGGAACTGACCGCACGCCTCACGGGTGACGGCACTCTGCTTCCGGGACCGTCGAAAGGCCGTTTGTCACGGCTGTCGCGAACCTTCCCTGTTACGCCGCGCGTCGATCTTCGGGCCGACGAGCGCGGCCAATATTACATCCTGTCCGTGTCTGCGAACGACCGGCCAGGCCTTCTTTATTCAATCGCGCGCGTGCTGGCCGAGCACCGGGTCGGCGTCGCGTCGGCGCGGATCAATACGCTCGGCGAACGCGTCGAAGACGTGTTCCTGCTGGATGGGCAGGGTCTGTCGGACAACCGCCTGCAAATTCAGGTCGAGACCGAACTGCTGCGCGCGATTGCAGTGTGAGATTTCATGCGAGTCAAATTAACAGCCAAGCACCCGCGGCCGGCTTCGTCCGAACGCGCCCCTGTCCGTACCGGAAGCACCTCGGCGCGTAAGCCGACGCGCCCGGCCGGCCCCAGGCCGTCTTCACCGACGGCGGGTTTCAACGGGGGGCGGGGTGAAGGCGCTGCGTCAGGCGGCGGCAAGCGCCCGGCGGGCGCCGGTGCGCGTGCGCCACGGGCTGAAGGATCGTTTTCCCGCGAGCGGGATGCCGGCGCTGCGCGCCGGGCACCGTCAGATCGGCCGCCGCGACGCGAAGGGCCCGACGGCGCGCCTCGCCGCTTTGAGGGAAGTGGTGATCGCGCTCCGCGTCGGGACGAAGGCACTCGTGCGCCGCGTAAGTTCGAAGGTGGTGGCGACCGTAGCGAACGCGCTCCGCGCCGCGCTGACGGTGAACGCACGCAAGGTGCCCCGCGTCGCTTTGAGGGCGGCGGTGATCGCGCCCCGCGTCGGGATGATGGCGCTCGTGCGCCGCGTAAGTTCGAAGGTGGCGGCGACCGCAGCGAACGCGCTCCGCGCCGCGCTGACGGTGAACGCACGCAAGGTGCCCCGCGTCGCTTTGAGGGCGGCGGTGATCGCGCTCCGCGTCGGGACGAGGGCGCTCGTGCGCCGCGTAAGTTCGAAGGTGGTGGCGACCGTAGCGAACGCGCTCCGCGCCGTGCTGACGGTGAGCGCACGCAAGGTGCCCCGCGTCGCTTTGAGGCCGGCGGCGATCGCGCTCCGCGTCGGGACGATGGTGAGCGTGCGCCCCGTAGGTTTGAAGGCGGCAGTGATCGTAGCGACCGCGCACCCCGTAGTTTTGAAGGCAACCGCACCCCACGACGTGACGACGGTGAACGCCGCTCGTTCAGCGGCCCACGCCCGGGTGCAGGCCGTCCGGCGGAAGGCGGCCCACGTGGCGAGCGTCCGGTGCGTGATGCATCGGATCGACCCCGCTTCGGCAGCGAACGGGGCGCCCCGCAGGAGCGCCGCAGCGGCGAGCGCGGGCCGCGCAGCGGCGAGCGCGGGCCGCGCAGCGACAGCGCACCGCGCCGTTTTGAAGGCGACCGCGGCTCATCCGACCGTGGCGAGCGCACTTTCGCGAAGCCCGTCAAAAGTGGCTACGGCGACCGCACGGACCGTCCGGCGCGCGCACCGCGCGACGACCGCGGCGAACGAGCACCAGCCAGGCGTGAATTCGGCGATCGTCCGGCGCGTGCCGGCGAACGTAACGACCGAGGCGAACGCCCTGCCCGGACCTTCGACAAGGCGCTGCCGGCCGCCGGCCGCCGCTTTGGCGACGACAGCCGCCCCGCCCATGCCGACAAGCCGCGCGGCCCGGCATCCGCAGCCAAAGCCGAACGCGACACCGACACCGCTCCGCGCACGCCGCGCCGCGATTATGAAGATGCGCCGGGCACCTTGCGTCTGTCGAAACTGATGTCGGAACTCGGCCTGTGTTCACGCCGCGAAGCCGACGAATGGATCGAAAAAGGCTGGGTGCTGGTCGACGGCGAACGGATCGACACGCTCGGCACCAAGGTTCGTCCGGACCAGCGCATCGAGATCGACCCCGCCGCCGAAGCTGCGCAAGCAAGCCAGGTGACAGTCCTGATCCACAAGCCCGTGGGCCTTGTGTCGGGCCAGGCGGAAGACGGCTACCAGCCGGCGATCACGCTGGTCACACCGGAAAATCGCTGGGAAGGCGACAGTTCGGACATCCGCTTCTCGGTCTCGCATCTGCGCCAACTCGCGCCGGCCGGGCGCCTGGACATCGATTCGACAGGCTTGCTGGTGCTGACGCAGGACGGCCGCATTGCCAAGCAGCTGATCGGCGGCCATTCGGAGATCGACAAGGAGTATCTGGTGCGCGTGTCGTTCGGCGAGCACACCACTGACGTCGAAAATCACTTTCCGCCGGAAAGCCTCGCGCTGTTGTGCCATGGCCTCTCCCTCGACGACGTGCCGTTGAAACCCGCCCAGGTCAACTGGCAAAACGGCGAGCAACTGCGTTTCGTCCTGCGCGAAGGCAAGAAACGCCAGATCCGCCGGATGTGCGAGCTGGTCGGTCTCGAAGTGATCGGCCTGAAGCGCGTGCGGATGGGTCAGGTGATGCTTGGCGCTCTGCCGCCGGGCCAATGGCGTTATCTGTCGGCGGACGAGTCGTTTTGACGCCGGGAGCTTGACGCTCAAACAACGAACGACTCACAGTGCCCGCACCGTGAAGCTCGCCCAACAAAAAACCCACGCCAATGCGTGGGTTTTTTGTTTTCTGCGACATACACGACGATGCGGTCGCCGCCCGCCGGGATGCGGCGTCAGTCGTCGCTATCCGGGTCCATATCCGGAAACAGGACTTCCGTGAAGCCGAACTTCGCAAAATCGTTGATCCGCATCGGATACAGTTTGCCGATCAGGTGATCGCACTCATGCTGCACGACGCGCGCGTGAAAGCCCTCGGCGACGCGGTCGATCGGTTTGCCGAATTGATCGAAGCCGTGATACTTGATCATCGAGAACCGGCTCACCGCACCTCGCAGGCCCGGCACCGATAGGCAACCTTCCCAGCCCTCCTCCATATCCTGCGACACCGGCGTGATGGTCGGATTGATCAGCACGGTCTCCGGTACCGGCGGCGCGTCCGGATAGCGCTCGTTGTGCCCAAAACCGAAGATCACCACCTGCAGATTGACGCCAATCTGCGGTGCGGCCAGCCCCGCGCCGTTCGCGTCGTGCATGGTCTCGAACATGTCTTTGACAAGCTCATGCAGTTCAGGGGTGTCGAAATGGTCGACCGGATCGGCAATTTGCAAAAGGCGCGGATCGCCCATCTTGAGAATTTCGCGGATCATAACTGCCCCTCCAGGAGCTTACGCATACCATCTTCGTCGAGTACGGGGACGCCGAGTTCCTCCGCCTTCGCCAACTTGCTGCCGGCTTCGGCTCCGGCCACCACATAGTCTGTTTTCTTCGACACCGAACCGGCCACTTTTGCTCCTGCCGCCTCGAGCATTTCCTTCGCCTCTTCGCGCGCCAGCGTCGGCAAGGTGCCGGTCAATACGACCGTTTTGCCGGCCAGCACGCCTTGCGGCGCCTTCGGCGCGGGCGGCCCTTCCTGCCATGTGACCTTGCCCGGCGCGCGCAGTTGCTCGATCACCGTGCGGTTGTGCTCTTCGGCAAAAAACTGATGAATCGACTCGGCCACCACGGGCCCGACATCGTTCACCTCCAGCAATTCTTCGACCGAAGCATCCATGATTGGATTCAGCGAGCCGAAATGTTTGGCCAGATCTTTCGCCGTCGATTCGCCCACATGCCGGATGCCGAGCGCGTAAATAAAGCGCGCCAGCGTGGTGTGCTTGGCTTTTTCGAGCGAGTCGAGCAGATTCTGCGCGGACTTTTCGGCGAAGCGGTCGAGTTCAGCAAGTGTTGCAAAGCCGACGTTGAACAGATCGGCCGGCGTACGCACCAGATTCTGCTCGACGAGTTGATCGATGATCTTTTCGCCGAGCCCGTCGATATCCAGCGCGCGCCGCTGCGCAAAGTGCCACAACGCCTGCTTGCGCTGCGCCGGGCAGAACAGCCCGCCCGTACAGCGCGCAATCGCCTCGTCCGGCAGCCGTTCGATGCTCGAACCACACACCGGGCAGTGCGTGGGCATGACGAACTCGCGGGCGTCGTCCGGGCGACGGTCGAGCAGCGCGCTCACCACTTCGGGAATCACGTCGCCGGCGCGCCGCACGATCACCGTGTCGCCGATGCGGATATCTTTGCGGCGCACTTCATCTTCATTGTGCAACGTCGCGTTCGTCACCGTTGCGCCGCCGACAAACACCGGTTCCAGTCGCGCAACCGGCGTGATCGCGCCGGTGCGGCCGACCTGCACATCAATCGCGACAAGTTTGGTCAGCGCTTCCTGCGCGGGGAATTTGTGCGCCAATGCGAAACGCGGCGCACGCGAGACAAAGCCGAGCGCGTCCTGCTCATCGCGCCGGTTGACCTTGTAGACAACGCCGTCGATATCGTAAGGCAGCGTGTCGCGCTTCCCGCCTACCGCATGGAAGAACCCCAGCAAGCCTTCGGCGCCTTGCACCACCGCCCGCTCGCCATTCACCGGCAAGCCGAGTTCCTTGTACCAGTCGAGCAGTTCGCTATGCGTGACCGGCATCTCGAACCCTTCGAGCACGCCGATTCCATAAGCGAAGAACGACAGCGGCCGCTGCGCGGTGATTTTCGAATCGAGTTGCCGCAGGCTGCCTGCCGCGGCGTTGCGCGGATTGGCGAATTCCTTCTGCTCAGCAGCCCGTTGGCGCTCGTTCAAACGTTCAAAATCGCGCTTGAACATGAGCACTTCGCCGCGCACATCGAGCACATGTGGCACCCGTTTGCCCTTGAGCTTGAGTGGAATGGAACGGATCGTGCGGACGTTTTCGGTAACGTTCTCGCCGGTGGCGCCGTCGCCTCGCGTGGACGCCTGGACGAACGTACCGTCGACGTAGCGCAGCGAGATGGCGAGGCCGTCGAATTTCAGCTCGGCCGCGTAATCGACCGGCACGGGCGGCTCGCTCGCGTTCTTGCCGAGCGCGTCGCCGACGCGCTTGTCGAACGCGACGATGTCTTCATCCTCGAAGCCATTGTTCAGCGAAAGCATGGGTTGATCGTGCACGACCGGCTCGAAGCCGGTTGACGCCTCGCCGCCCACGCGCTGGGTGGGCGAATCCGGCACAATCAGGTCCGGATGCTCCGTCTCGATTCGCTCCAGCTCCTTGAAGAGCTTGTCGTATTCCGCGTCCGGCAGGTCCGGCTGGTCGAGCACGTAGTACGCGTAATTGGCGC
The DNA here is from genome assembly GCF_046026855.1 of Paraburkholderia sediminicola. Lineage (GTDB taxonomy): Bacteria > Pseudomonadota > Gammaproteobacteria > Burkholderiales > Burkholderiaceae > Paraburkholderia > Paraburkholderia sediminicola_A. The sequence goes on from NZ_JAQQET010000021.1 coordinate 135,515, forward strand.
GTTCGAGTTCCGCGCGCAGCCACGCGGCCCGCTCTGCGGGAGCGCTGGTTGCAGGATTTGAGGCGGGAGTTCGGGCCATGCTGTCGGACGCTTCTTCAAAAGAATTCAGACATTGGATTATCGCAGGAAGCGTGCCCCTTTACATCGGCCGAATGGCCAGTTTCGTGCGTTCGGTCTTGCTGTGAAACGACCACTGAAAACGGCAACGGCCGCACATCGTGCGGCCGTCGAGCACTGCATAAAAAATAGAACCGTTACTGGCTGAACAAACGCCGGGTAGCCGGTGAACCCGCCGGAATACCTGCCTGTTCGAGTTTTGCGTAGAGCGTCATCAACTGCTTTTCGATCGCCAGCAGCGCGGTTTCCGGCAGCGGACGGCGCCCATCGTCGACCACCCGTCCGCCGATACGCTCAGCCAACGATTTCGCGTAGTCGCACATCAGGCGGAACGGCAGGATGTCTTCGTCCGCGACCGGCACGTCGAGCACCAGTGTGATCATCTGGCCGCCCTTGTAGGTCAGGTCGTCGCGCAGGAAATTGGTGTCGCCGAATTGCAGCATGAACACCGGGCTCTGCTTCGCGTCGAGCTTGACGAAGCGCGTGCCGTCGCGCGAGAGCAGCAGGCCGTCCTGCGACGCGATTGCCTGGACATAGTTGGCTGACCACGGCGCTCCGTCGGAGAGCACGTTGATCGACAATTGCGCGTCGCATTGCGCGGCGAAACCGTCGAGTTCGCGCGCCATCGCCACCGTTTCGAGCATGTCGGGGAATTCCGGCGACGCATCGAGCGTATCGGCAAACTGCTGCACGCCGGTCACGAACTCGGAGAACTCCAGTTCGTTGAGTGCGCCGCTCCGGTTGGCCAATTGCGCGGCCGCGCGCAGCTCTTCATAGCGCGCGCCGTTCTGCAACAGCTCCCAGGGTCCGCCTTCGAGCTTGCCTTCAATATGCACCGGCTTGCTGCCGGCACGGCGCAGACGCTGCGCTAGCGGAATCACCTTGTCGCCGGCCACCGGCCCGTTCAGACGAATCGGCACGATGCAGTCGATGCGGCGATCGACGATCGCCGGCGGCGCCGACGAAATCGTCGTGGCAGCGGGCAGGATCGGCTCGACCGGTTCGCCGGCTTGCGCAGCCTTACCCGCTTCACCCCCCATACCGCCTTCGGCTTCAGCAACGCCCTCAGCTTCGGGATAACCGTTCGGCGTCGTCGTCTCGGCCTGAATATCGGCAGGCGTATCGAGCGGCGCGGCGGTTGCGCCAAAAGTCGGCTCGACGCGCGCCGCGGCGGTTTCCGCCGCGGTGTCTGAACCCACTATCGGTTCGCGCCGCGTGGTCGGCCGGGCCGGCTCGATAAACGGGCTCTGTTCCTCCTGATCGTCGCGCGCGAAACTTTCGGCGGCGTCTGCCGGCATCGCGCGCGGCATCTTGCGGCGCACCTTCGCGCCTTGCCACGCGTTGTACACGACCACGCCCCCGACCACCACGGCACCCGCGCCGATCAAACCGAGTGTCAACTCGTCCATGCATGCTCCATCAGCAATTCTTCTGTCTGCGCGGCTATGCGCCCGCCCCATGTGTCGCGCGGCCGATGGCCGCTGCGCTGAACGCGGGAGCCCGCGATGATCAACCTAAACGAAAACTCAAACGATATTCTGGGCGAAACCGGCAGCCGATTCCATGTCGACGGCAACGATCCGCGACACACCCTGCTCCTGCATGGTCACGCCGATCAGTTGCTGCGCCATTTCCATCGCGATCTTGTTGTGCGAAATGAACAGGAACTGCGTCTTGTCCGACATTGCTCGCACGAGGTTCGCGAAGCGTTCCGTGTTGGCGTCGTCGAGCGGCGCGTCCACTTCGTCGAGCAGACAGAACGGCGCGGGATTCAGCTGGAACATCGCGAACACCAGCGCGGTGGCGGTCAATGCCTTCTCGCCGCCCGATAGCAGGTGAATCGTCGAATTCTTCTTGCCCGGTGGCTGTGCCATTACCTGCACGCCGGCGTCGAGAATCTCGTCGCCGGTCATGATCAGCCTCGCCTGACCGCCGCCAAAGAGACGCGGGAACAGCTCGCCGAAATGACGATTCACTTCGTCGAAGGTGCCTTGAAGCAGCGTACGCGTTTCGCCGTCGATCTTGCGGATCGCGTCTTCGAGCGTTTCGATCGCGTTGTTCAGGTCGGCCGATTGCGCATCGAGGAAAGTCTTGCGCTCGCTCGCCGCCTTCAGCTCGTCCAGCGCGGCCATGTTGACCGGGCCGAGCGCCGTGATCGCGTTGTTGATCCGCGTGACCTCGCCTTGCAGATACGACGGCTTCATATCCGGCGTGAGCTTGGCCTGCAGTTGGGCTTCATCGACACCGGCCTCGGCCAGTTGTTCGATGAACTGCTCGCCGCTCAGGCGCGCGGCCTGTTCCTTCAACTGCAATTCGTTGATGCGGTCGCGCAGCGGTTGCAGCGCACGCTCGGCGGTCAAACGGGTTTCGTCTGCGGCACGCAGTTTGGCGGTCAGATCGTCCAGTTCGAGGCGTGCGGCGTGCAGCGCTTCTTCCTTGACTGCGCGGATATCGAGCGCGTCCTGCAAGCCGGTGTGCGCGGTTTGCTCGTTGATGGTTTCCAGTTCGGCGCGCGCGTCTTCCAGCGACGCTGCGACGCGTTCGCTCTGCTCGTGCGAGACCTGGATGCTGCGCTTCAATTCGTCGATGCGGTTCGCCATGTTGCGCGCGGCGAAACGCGCGTCGGTGGCGGCCCGGTCGAGATCGCGCGATTGCGCGCGCGCGGCGGTGAGCTGTTCGTCGAGTGCTTCGAAGGCCATCTGGTGATCTTCGAAACGCGCCTGCAATTCGGCGAGTTCGGAGTCGTGACGTTCGAAATTCGCTTCCGATTCGCCACGCAATGCGCGCTGCTCTTCGATCTGCGCGGTGATCTCTCCGAGCTCTTCGCGGATTTGCGTGCTGCGCTGCGTGTAGCGCTCATGCGCCTGCGCAAGCTTGAGCACGTCCATCTGCAATGCGTGCACCCGTTGGGTCGCGCGCTCAGACTGTTGGCGTACATCGGTCAAAGCTTGCGCGGCTTGCGTGTGCGCGGCTTCGGCGCGGATCGCGGTGGCCTTCGCCTCATCGGCGAGCAAGGCTTGCGCGCGGACCTGACGGCCCAGATTTTCGATTTCCTGCTGACGGGCCAGCATGCCGGCCTGTTCGGAATCGGCGGCATACAACTGGACGCCGACACGCGTCACGACGTGGCCGGCCTTCACGACGAACGAGCCGCCTTCCGGCAACTGCGAGCGCATGGCGAGCGCCTGCTGCAGATCGTCAGCGATGAAGGCAAGGCCGAGCCAGTCGTTCAGCACGGCGCGAATACCTGCATCGTCGATACGAACCAGCGACAGCAACGGACGCAAAGCCGGCGACGTAGCGACCGGCTGACCGGCTGCCGGCGGCGCGTAGAACGCGAGCTTGGCGGGCGGTGCATCGGTGGCGAACGCCTTGACCCAATCGAGGTTCGACACTTCCAGGGCGGCGAGCCGCTCACGCAGCACCGCTTCAAGCGCGGCTTCCCAGCCGGCTTCGACGTGCAGCTTCTTCCACAGGCGCGGCAAGCCGCTCAGCTCATGCTTTTCGAGCCACGGCTGGATCTTGCCTTCGGTCTGGACGTTTTCCTGCAATTGCTTGAGCGCGGCAAGCCGTGCGTCGAGCTGATGAATCTGAGCGTTCTCCGACTGCACGCGCTCCTGGGCCACGCGCCGTTCGCCGTCGAGACGCGGTAGCGTTTCCTGCGCGTCGGCAAGACGGGTCTGCGCGTCATGGAGGATTTCTTCGTGCTCGGCGAGCTGCATGCGCAGGTCTTCGAGCTGCGCTTCGTCGGGTGCATCGAGACCGCCCGCTTCCGACTTCAGCCGCTCGTGACGCTGCTGCAACTGCTGCAATTGCTGATCTGCATTGCGCTGATGCGCCGCTTCGAGTTTGAGTGCCTGTTCGGTCTGCGCGATACCGCCGCGTTCAGCGTTCAGTTCGGTCTGCGCATCGCGCCAGCGGGCTTCTAGCGCCGGCATCGCATCATGCTTGCCGGCCGCTTCGTCTTCGGCCAGCGCGGCTTTTTCTTCGGCGACGGCCAGTTGTTCTTCCGCGTCTTCGAGATCGTCTTGCGCCTTTTGGGCTTGCGACTGCCACTGCTCACGCTGCGCGGTCAATGCGGCAATCTGCGCCTGCACACGGTTGCGCGATTCGACAATGAACTTGATCTCGGCTTCGAGGCGGCTGACTTCGGCATTCGCCTCATACAACGCGCCTTGCGCGCCCTGCATCGCGTCGCTGGCGGAATAATGCGCGACGCGCAGCGTTTCGAGCTGCGCTTCGACTTCGCGCAGCTTCGCGGTTTGCGCTTCGAGGTCGATCTGCGCCTGTTCGATTGCGCGTTGCTGACGTTCCTGCTCGCCACCGGCTTCGTTCTTGCGCAACAGCCACAACAGACGCTGCTTCTCTTCGCCGTCGGCCTGCAAATCCTTATATTTGGTCGCGACGACCGCCTGCGCCTCGAGCTTCTCGAGATTCGAACTGAGTTCGCGGACGATGTCTTCGACGCGGATCAGATTCTCGCGCGTGTCATGCAGGCGGTTCTCCGTCTCGCGGCGGCGTTCCTTGTACTTCGATACGCCCGCGGCTTCTTCGAGAAACACACGCAGTTCTTCCGGCTTCGCCTCGATCAGGCGCGCGATCATGCCCTGCCCGATAATCGCGTACGCACGCGGCCCGAGGCCGGTGCCGAGGAAGATGTCCTGAATGTCACGGCGGCGCGCCGGCAGGTTATTGATGTAGTAGCTCGAAGTGCCGTCGCGCGTGAGCACGCGCTTGACGGCGATTTCGGCATACTGCCCCCACTGCCCGGCGGCACGGCCGTCGGCGTTGTCGAACACGAGTTCGACGCTGGCGCGGCTACCTGGCTTGCGCGCAGTCGAGCCATTGAAGATCACGTCCTGCATCGACTCGCCGCGCAGCTCGGAAGCGCGCGATTCGCCGAGCACCCAGCGCACGGCGTCGATGATGTTGGACTTGCCGCACCCATTCGGTCCGACCACGCCGACGAGCTGGCCCGGGACCTGGAAATGCGTGGGATCGACGAATGACTTGAAGCCAGCGAGTTTGATCGAGGTCAGACGCACGGCGATTTCGCTGTTTGAAAAGGGAAAAAAAAGTGGCTCGTGAAGGCCGCGCCAGCCGCTCGCCGATGCAGCGAAACGGCCCGCGAAACCCCGCGATACGGGCGCCAATCGCACGCAATGAAGCGTGCGTCGACTAATGAGGGGCAATCATACCATCGCGCGCGAGCGGTTCTTACCGTCCTTACGGTCTGCGTCATCATCGACGTCGAGCCCCACATCCTGATTGGCCGGATCAGGCGGCAAGGCCTTGGTCCGGTGCACCCAACTGGACAGTGCCGACGCCAGCACGATGCACGCGCCGCCGGCCCATTCGCGCGGGCCCGGCGTCTCGCCGGCGAAGAGCCACGCGGACAAAGCCGTCACCACGATCTCGAACAGCATGATGATCGAGGCCCGATTGGCCGGCACGCGCGCGAGCCCATACTGCACGAGCATATTGTTCGACGCCAGCAGAAAACCGAGGCCGAGTACTAGCAGCGCGGCCGTACCGAGATGCGCGCCGGTGGGCGGTGCGGGCATCGCCTCGAACAACGACGCACAGGCGCTGAAAATCGCTGCGCCACCGAAGATCGTCGCGGTGCGCATTTCGGGCTTCATCTCAGGCAGCACGCGGCTCGTCTTGAGGATCAGGACGTTGCTCATCGCGAAGCCCATGCCGCCCGCAAGCCCAGCCCATTCGGCGAGGTTGCCGGGCACCGGAATGCCCAGTTGCGGCGACCAGAGCATGGTCATCGCGCCGGCTAGCGACAGCGCGGCGAGGCCCCCGCCCGCCCAGGTCAGCCGTTCGTGCAGGATGAAGTGTGCAAAGAGCGCGGTCCAGGCGGGGGTGAGATAGAACAGCAGCAGGACGCGCATCACTTCGCCGTGGATCGAGCCCCAGACGAAGCCGAGATTGGTCACGCCCGCGGCCAGCGCCATGGCCGGCAGCAGCCAGTGCCAGCGCACGGTCCTGAGCGCGCGATAGCGCACCAGCAGGACAAACAGGCAACCGGCGCCGCTCGTGAGCGCACTCGCTGCCGTGCCGGAAACGCCAAGTGCATTCAGCATGCGCAGCGGGTACCAGATCATTCCCCACACCGAGGCGCCCAGCATGATCGCGAGGGTGGGCCAGCCATTGCGAAGCCAGTTGCTCATGGTGCGGCACTCCCGCGGTGGTTGCTGCTCCTGCGGGCGGGGTTGCCGACTTTGCCGAGGGTGGCGTTCTTGCGCCCTCGTCGTCCGAATCGTCCGAATCGTCCGGATGTCTGCGTTGCTGCTACGACCATTGCTGCTCCTGCTTCTTTTTTGCGCGAACCGTCTGCGGTTCGCGTCGTTCCCGCTGCGTCGCATTGCCTGCGCTGCCTGGCGGATTGCGCCACGGCCTGACGGCCGCGTGCCACGCTATAATCATTTGTTCGCCGCCGCTGCCACCGTTTTCGCGTCTTTCAGGCGTTTTACCGTCAGCGCGGGTACCCAGCATTTCCCAGCACCCGTCTGCGCCCTCTTCGATCAGGCCCGATCCGCCCAGTGAACCCGCTACTCGACTCCCTTCAGCCCTACCCGTTCGAAAAGCTGCGTGCGCTTTTCAAGGACGTCACGCCGCCGGCCGGCCTCGCGCACATCAGCTTCGGCATCGGCGAACCGAAACATCCCACGCCCTCGCTGATTCGCGACGCGGTGATTGCCTCACTCGGCGGTTTGTCGGCTTATCCGGCCACCGTCGGTTCGCCGGCACTGCGCGAGTCGATCGCCAGATGGGTGACGCAGCGCTACAACCTGCCGCCGGTCGACCCGGCCACTCAGGTGCTGCCCGTGTCCGGTTCGCGCGAGGCGCTTTTTGCACTCGCACAAACGGTAATCGACCCCAAGCGTAATGCTGACGGCGAGCCTGCGATCGTACTCTGTCCGAACCCGTTCTACCAAATCTATGAAGGCGCGGCGATTCTGGCCGGCGCGCTGCCGTACTTCGTCAATAGCGACCCGGCGCGCAACTTCGCCTGCGACTATTCGGCGGTGCCGGCCGACATCTGGGCGCGCACGCAACTGCTGTACGTATGCTCGCCGGGCAATCCCACCGGCGCGGTGCTCACACTCGAGGACTGGCGCGAACTGTTCGCGCTGTCGGACCGCTACGGCTTCGTAATCGCCTCGGACGAGTGCTACTCGGAAATCTACTTCGACGAAGCCAATCCGCCGCTCGGCGGTCTGGAGGCGGCTCACCAGATCGGCAGCGGCTTCGAGCGCCTCGTGATGCTGTCGAGCCTGTCCAAGCGTTCGAACGTGCCGGGCATGCGCTCGGGCTTCGTAGCGGGCGACGCGACGATCCTGAAAGATTTCCTGCTATACCGGACATACCACGGCGCGGCCTTGTCGACCGTGTACCAGAGTGCCAGCATCGCGGCCTGGAACGACGAAACCCACGTGCGCGAGAACCGCGCGAAGTACGTGCAGAAGTTTTCCACCGTCACGCCAATGCTCGCCGAGGTGCTCGACGTACGCCTGCCGGACGCCGCGTTCTACCTGTGGGCGGACGTCTCGCGCACCGGCCTGTCGGACACCGAGTTCGCCCAGCGCCTCTACGCCGACTATAATGTGACGGTTCTGCCGGGCTCGTTTCTCGCGCGCACTGCGCACGGCGTGAACCCCGGCCGCAATTTCGTGCGCATGGCGCTCGTCGCCGATGTCGACGAATGCACACAGGGCGCACAACGGATCGTCGATTTTTGCCGCGCGCTCGCGGGCTGAGTTTTTCGTGAGTTTCTGTATTCAGCAGCCCCGCGCACCGCATTCCCTTCTTCAGACTTCAACTCTTCAGAAAAGCACGCATATGTCGCAACAACTTCAGCAGATCATTGATACCGCCTGGGAAAACCGCGCCGAACTGTCGCCGAAGGCCGCGCCGGCCGACGTGCGCGAAGCCGTCGCCCACGCCATCGAGCAACTGGACAAGGGCGCCTTGCGCGTCGCTGAAAAGAAGGACGGCGACTGGGTCGTCAATCAATGGCTGAAGAAAGCCGTGCTGCTGTCGTTCCGCCTGGAAGATAACCAGCCGATGCCGGCTGGCGGCTACTCGCAGTTCTACGACAAGGTGCCGTCGAAGTTCGCCAACTACACCGCTGAAGACTTCGCCGCCGGTGGCTTCCGCGTCGTGCCGCCCGCCATTGCGCGCCGCGGCTCGTTCATCGCGAAGAATGTCGTGCTGATGCCGTCGTACACCAACATCGGCGCCTATGTGGACGAAGGCACGATGGTCGACACGTGGGCGACCGTCGGCTCGTGCGCGCAGATCGGCAAGAACGTTCACCTGTCGGGTGGCGTGGGCATCGGCGGCGTGCTGGAGCCGTTGCAAGCCAATCCGGTCATCATCGAAGACAACTGCTTCATCGGCGCGCGTTCGGAAGTGGTGGAAGGCGTGATCGTCGAAGAAAACTCGGTGATCTCGATGGGCGTGTACCTCGGTCAAAGCACCAAGATTTACGACCGCGAAACCGGTGAAGTCACGTACGGCCGCATTCCGGCGGGCTCGGTGGTGGTAGCGGGCAACCTGCCGTCGAAAGACGGTTCGCACAGCCTGTACTGCGCCGTGATCGTCAAGAAAGTCGACGCCAGGACGCGCGCGAAGGTCGGCCTGAACGAGCTCCTGCGAGGCGACTAATGGCACGCGGCACCAAGACCGTCGTCTACGGCATCCCGAACTGCGACACTGTGAAGAAGGCCCGCGTGTGGCTGGAAGAGCACGGCGTCGAGTTCGAGTTCCACGACTTCAAGAAACACGGCGTGACGGCGCCGCTCGTGCAGGACTGGCTGAAGGACGTGAAGCTCGACGCGTTGCTGAACCGTCGCGGCACGACCTGGCGCGGTCTGTCCGACGACATGAAAGCGGCGGCGGACACGCAGTCGGGCGCGATCGCGTTGATGATCCACAAGCCGTCGGTGATCAAGCGGCCGGTGCTGGTGGTCAACGGAAAGGTCAAGTCGCTCGGTTTTGCGGCAGACGAATACGAAGCACTGTTTGCCTGATGGCCTGATCCGAAAAGCAGGACCGGGCGCGAACGTCGAACGTAGCGCCAGGCGTAGTATCAGACATCAGATGCCAGGCCCGAACGCGAAGATCGCGCGCAAAGGCGCAAAAAGACGTAAAACGCGGCCTCGCCGCGTTGCTTAAAAGCTGTTGCCGGCTGCGGTGTCCAACCGCCAGCCGGCATTTTTTCATTTCAAAGTGGCTTGTACTGAATCCATGTCCGGCACCCTTGCCCTTACCGAACAACTGATCGCGCGCGCCTCCGTGACGCCCGACGACCAGCATTGCCAGCGCCTGCTGATCGAACGCCTGTCCGCGCTCGGCTTCGAGCACGAGACCATCGAATCGCACGGTGTGACCAACCTGTGGGCCGTCAAACGCGGCGTCGACGGCACACGCGGCAAGCTGCTCGCGTTCGCCGGCCACACGGACGTCGTGCCGACCGGCCCGCTCGAACAATGGCACTCGGCGCCGTTCGAGCCGACCCACCGCGACGGCAAGCTCTACGGCCGGGGCGCGGCGGACATGAAGACGTCGATCGCCGGCTTCGTGGTGGCAAGCGAGGAATTCGTCGCGGCGCACCCCGCGCATCGCGGCTCGATCGCCTTCCTGATTACGAGCGACGAAGAGGGCCCCGCTACCGACGGCACCGTCAAGGTCGTCGAAGCGCTGCAGGCGCGCGGCGAGCGCATGGACTACTGCATCGTCGGCGAACCGACGTCGAGCGCACAGTTCGGCGACATGGTAAAGAATGGCCGGCGCGGGTCCATGTCGGGCAATCTTATCGTCAAAGGCGTGCAAGGCCACATCGCCTATCCGCATCTGGCGAAAAATCCGGTGCATCTGCTCGCGCCCGCACTGGCCGAACTGGTCGCCGAAAGCTGGGACGACGGCAACGAATACTTTCCGCCCACCACCTGGCAGGTTTCGAACATCCATAGCGGCACCGGTGCCACCAACGTGATCCCCGGCCATGCGGACGTAATGTTCAATTTCCGCTTCTCGACGGCCAGTACGGTGGAAGGCCTGCAGGCTCGCGTCCGGGCGATCCTCGACAAGCACAATCTCGAATACGACCTGCAATGGACCGTAAGCGGCCTGCCGTTCCTCACGCCGCGCGGCGATCTGTCGAACGCGCTGGCTAAAGCGATCAAGGACGAAACCGGCATCACGACTGAACTGTCGACCACCGGGGGCACCTCGGATGGCCGCTTCATCGCCCGCATCTGCGAGCAGGTGATCGAGTTCGGTCCGCTGAACGCCAGCATCCACAAGATCGACGAACATATCGAAGTCGCACACATCGAGCCGCTGAAGAACGTGTATCGCCGCGTGCTCGAACAACTGATCGCCTGACCAAGGAATATCTGCGATGACGCTCCCGTTTTCCACCGTCCGCGACCTGCTGCGTTTCGCGGTGTCGCGCTTTAACCAGGCCGAGTTGTCGTTCGGCCACGGCTCGGCCAACGCCTACGACGAAGCCGCCTATCTGATCCTGCACACGCTGCATCTGCCGCTCGATCTGCTGGATCCGTTTCTCGACGCGCGTCTGTCGGCGGCCGAAATCGACGCCGTGCTGAACGTGATCGAGCGCCGCGCCGGCCAGCGCGTGCCGGCGGCCTACATCACGCAGGAAGCGTGGATGCACGGCTTCCGCTTCTACGTGGATGAACGCGTGATCGTGCCGCGCTCGTTCATCGGCGAGTTGCTGCAGGACGGTTTGCAGCCCTACGTCGAAGATCCCGAACAGGTCGGCGCCGTGCTGGAACTGTGCACCGGCTCCGGCTGCCTTGCGATCCTCGCGGCTCATGCATTCCCTAACGCGGATATCGACGCCGTCGATCTCTCGGCACCCGCTCTGGAAGTCGCCACGCGTAACGTCACGGACTACAAGCTCGATGACCGCGTCGCCCTCTTCGAAGGCGATCTGTACGCGCCGCTCGCCGAGCGCCGCTACGACTTGATCATCAGCAATCCGCCATATGTCAACGCCACTTCGATGCAGGCACTCCCCGCCGAATACAAGCACGAGCCGGACATGGCTTTGGCTGGCGGCCCGGACGGCATGGATATCGTGCGACGGATCATCGCCGACGCGCGCAACTGGCTGACCGAAGACGGCGTGCTGGTGGTCGAGATCGGCAACGAGCGCGCGAACGTCGAAGCGGCATTCGGCGGCCTCGATCTGGTCTGGCTGTCGACGAGTGCCGGCGACGATAACGTGTTCCTGATTCAGGCCGCCGATCTGCCGGTCTGACGTGTTGTAGCTTCATCCCGCGACGCGCGCAGCAGGCCTTGATTACTTGCCGCGCGTGCCGCACCTGAGCCAGCTCCTCTCTCGCTCACGCCATAGCAAACGCTCTTGACCCAGATTGTCGTGCCCGTGCCATAGCTGACGCTCGTGACCTGGCTTTTCGCGCGCATGCCACAGCGGACACATCCGTAAGTCAACCACACCCGCCCCTTCCCCGCATCCGCGCAGGATTCAAAGACGCCTGACCGTAACGCCCCCCCAACCCGCGCACGTTCGGTAAGATGGGCGCGGAGCTGTCCGCGCTGACACCAGGCAGCCGCAGCAGCGTTTCGCCAACCCTTCGCCCGCCTATGCAATTCGACCTGCTTCACATCGGCCCGCTGGTCGCACTCGCCCATATTCTCGGCGTGATCGCGGCCTGCCACGCGATTCTGAACACCCGCACATCGCAAGGCGCGATTGCGTGGGCTGTCTCGCTGGTCGCCATGCCGTATCTGACGCTGGTGCCGTATCTGTTCCTTGGCCGCAGCAAATTCGAGGGTTACGCAGACGCTCGGCGCGTCGAAAATGAATTGCTGCGCACGCGCGCCCATCCCCAGGAATGGGACACGCGGGCCTCATCCGCGGGGCTGCCTACGCAGGAGCTTGGCGCAAGGCTCGTGCATTCGCTTACACGCCTGGGTGGCATGCCGTTTCTGCCGGGCAATTCCGTGCGCACGCTGGTGAACGGAGCCGCGACTTTCGAGGCGATCTTCGAAGCGATCGAGGGGGCACGCAATTACGTGATCGTGCAGTTCTTCATCGTGCGCGACGACGCGCTTGGCGAAATGCTCAAAGACGCGCTGATCGCGAAAGCGCAGCAAGGCGTGCGCGTCTACTTCCTGTACGACAGCATCGGCAGTTTCGATCTACCCCACCGCTACGTGGCGGCGCTGCGGGCAGCCGGCGTAGAGACGCATCCGTTCGCCACCAATCGCCGCTTCGTCAACCGTTTGCAGTTGAACTTCCGTAACCACCGCAAGATCGTCTCGGTGGACGGAGAGCGCGCGTTCGTCGGCGGACACAACGTGGGCGTCGAATATCTCGGTAGCAAACCGCCGTTGTCGCCGTGGCGCGATACGCATATCGAAGTGCGCGGCCCGGCCGTCGCCAGCATCCAGTTCGTGTTCACCGAGGACTGGCACTGGGCGACCCAGCAGTTGCCCGAATTCGACATGCCGCCCCCTCAACCCGGCGACGAAGGCATGCACTGCCTCGTCGTGCCGAGCGGCCCGGCCGACAAGCAGGAGACCTGTTCGCTTTTCTTCGTCGAAGCGATCAACGCGGCGCGCGAGCGGATCTGGATCACCACGCCTTATCTCATACCCGACGAAGCCGTGTTCGCCGCGTTGCGACTGGCAGCGCTTCGCGGCGTGGATGTCCGCATTCTGATTCCGTGCCGGCGCGATCACCGCGTGGTGTTCGCCGCCTCGAAACTGTATGCATACGACTCGCTGCGCGCGGGTATCCGGATCTTCCGTTACCAGCCGGGCTTCCTGCACCAGAAGGTCGTGCTGATCGACAGCGTGGCGGCGGCAATCGGCAGCGCCAATCTCGACAACCGCTCGTTCCGCCTGAACTTCGAGATCATGGTGCTGACGGTGGACCGCGGCTTCGCCAAAGAAGTCGAAACAATGCTGCTGAAGGACTTCACGGAGTCGCTCGAAATAGACCGCAACGAGTATCGCCAGGCGAGCGCGCTGCGGCGCGTACTGATGCACGTGGCGCGGTTGTTCTCGCCGATCCTGTAGCGGCGGCGCCGCGCCGCGACTCGGCCATTGCCGACGCCGACTTCGCGTCCCGCGTTGCTATGCGTTACAGCAGTTTCTCGATGTCCTCGGTGATCGCCTCGGGCTTGGTCAGCGGCGCGTAGCGCTTCACCACATTACCGTCGCGGCCGATCAGGAACTTGGTGAAGTTCCATTTGATCGCCTCGAGCCCCAGCAAGCCCGGTGCCTCGCCCGTCAGATAGCGAAACAGCGGATGGGCATTGGCGCCGTTCACATCGATCTTGTCGAACATCGGGAAGGTCACGCCGTAGTTCTTTTCGCAGAAGCTGCCGATCTGCGTAGCGTCGCCCGGTTCCTGCTTGCCGAACTGGTTGCAAGGAAAACCGAGCACCGCAAATCCGCGCGCCGCGTAAGTGTCATACACCTTTTGCAGACCGGCGTACTGCGGCGTGAACCCGCATTCGCTCGCCGTATTGACGATCAGCAGGACCTTGCCCTGATAGCGCTCGAGGCTCACTTCCTCGCCGCCGAGCGTATGTGCAGAAAACGAATAAATCGATGTCATGTGCTCTCCCCGTGAAAGCCGTCAGTCTATGCCAAAAGCTTCGCCACTACAGTCGGCCGAATGGCCGATCCCGGTTGAGCGCCCGGTGTCAGCCCCGGCAGTCTAAAATAGCGTTTTTCTTCAGCCGGCCTCTTCGTGATCCGCTTTAACCAGTTCAGCCTCGCGCGCGGCACCAAGCCGCTCTTTGAAAACACCACGTTCACCCTCAACCCCGGCGAGAAGGCCGGCCTGGTGGGGGCGAACGGCGCGGGCAAGTCGACGCTGTTTGCCATGCTGCTCGGCGAACTGCACGCCGATGGCGGCGATTTCTCTATCTCGCCAAACTGGCAGATCGCCCACGTCGCGCAAGAAACGCCCGCGGCAGACAAGACCGCCCTCGCCTATACGCTCGACGGCGACGCGGCGTTGCGCGCGATCGAAGCATGCATCGCCGAAGCATCGGCCGCGCATGACGGCGCGGCGGAAGGCGAAGCGCACGCCGCATTCGCCGACGCCGACGGCTACACCGCGCCCGCCCGTGCCGAGGCCTTGCTGCTCGGCCTTGGCTTCACGCTCGCACAGACGCGCGAGCCGGTCAGCAGCTTCTCGGGCGGCTGGCGCATGCGGCTGAATCTGGCGCAGGCGCTGATGTGCCGCTCCGACCTGCTGCTGCTCGACGAACCGACCAATCACCTGGATCTCGACGCGATCATCTGGCTCGAAGACTGGCTGCACCGCTATCCAGGCACACTGATCGTGATCTCGCACGATCGCGAATTTCTCGATTCGGTCTGTAACGTCACGCTGCATCTGGAACATCAGCAGATCAAGCGTTACGGCGGCAACTACTCGCAATTCGAAATCCTGCGCGCGCAACAGATTGCTTTGCAGCAAAGCTCGTATGAGAAGCAACAGCGCACGGTCGAGCATCTGCAGAGCTACATCAATCGCTTCAAGGCACAGGCCACCAAGGCGCGTCAGGCGCAGAGCCGTGTGAAAGCGCTCGAAAAAATGGAGTTGATCGCGCCGGCGCACGCGTCCTCGCCGTTCACGTTCGAATTCCGCACGCCCGATTCCGCGCCGAATCCGATGATGGTGATGGAGGACGTGCGCTGCGGCTATCGCGGTGAAGACGGCGAAATTCCAATCGTCGACCATGTGATGCTGTCAATCCAGAACGGTCAGCGCATTGGCCTGCTCGGCGCGAACGGTCAGGGCAAATCCACCCTGATCAAAACGCTCGCCGGTACGCTCGAAGCGCTCGGGGGCCACGTGCGCGAAGGCAAGGGACTGCGCATCGGCTATTTCGCGCAGCATCAGCTCGAAACGCTGCGCCCGGACGACACGCCGCTGCAGCATCTGGCGCGTCTTGCACCCGATACGCGCGAACAGGAATTGCGCGACTTTCTCGGCAGCTTCAACTTTTCCGGCGAGATGGCGACCGCGAAGATCGCGCCCTTCTCAGGTGGCGAAAAAGCACGTTTGGCACTCGCGCTGATCATCTGGCAAAAGCCGAACCTGCTGCTGCTCGACGAGCCGACCAATCACCTTGATCTCGAAACGCGTCACGCGCTGACCATGGCGCTTGCACAATTCGAGGGCACGCTGATTCTGGTGTCGCACGACCGGCATCTGCTGCGCGCCACCACCGACGTATTCATGCTGGTCGCGAAGCACCGCCTGCAGGAATTCGACGGCGATCTCGACGACTACCGCGACTGGCTGCTGCAACATGCCGCCGAACAACGCGCGGCGCTGAAAGCGGGCACAGCGTCGAACGATGCGGATAGTGCGGACAGCGGCGTCAATCGCAAGGAGCAACGCCGCCTCGAAGCGGAAACGCGCCAGAAGCTCGCCCACCTGAAGAAGCCCCTGCAAAGCCGCATCACGAAGATCGAAAAGGAAATGGACGCGCTCAACGCGGAAAAGGCGACGCTCGATGCACTCGTCGTCGATCCGGCCAGCTACGAGCCCGAACAGAAGAGCAAACTGACGGAGGCGATCCGCCGTCAGGCAGATGTGAACGCGCGCCTCGAAGCGCTCGAAGCCGAATGGCTCGAGACTCACGAGGAACTCGAACAAATCGGCTAGCGGCAGGCTGTTCGCGATCCGCGCCGGCATCGATCGGAGGTAGCCCTTGTCACCCGTGAGCCCGTCTGAGTCTTCGACTACGGCCTCAGCCGCACCGTCAGTTGCGCCGTCATCCGTGCCCGCGCCTGCTCCGCTGCAAGGCCTGCGCGTACTGGACCTGACGCGCCTTCTGCCGGGTCCGGTAGCCGCCCTGCGCCTTGCCGAACTCGGCGCCGATGTGCTGAAGATTGAGGCACCCGGCGCGGGAGACCCCACCCGCACCATGATGCAGTCGTCAAGCGACCGCGTGGCCGGCCGGCCAGGCGCGTTTTACCGGCTGGTGAATCGCGGCAAGCGCGAGACACGGCTCGACCTCAAATCGGAAGCGGGACGCAACGTATTGCGCGCGCTCGCGGCCGAAGCGGATGTACTGATCGAGAGTTTCCGGCCCGGCGTGATGGAGCGCCTCGGCATCAGCTACGAAACACTGCGCGCGGTCAATCCGAGGCTCGTCTACTGCGCGATCAGCGGCTATGGTGCAAGCGGTCCGTTTGTCGACCACGCCGGTCACGATCTGAACTACATCGGCTACGCGGGCGTGCTCGATCAACTGGCAGGCCGCGACGGCGCGCCGATCCTGCCGAACTTCCAGATCGCCGACCTGCTGGGCGGCGCCTTGAGCGCGGTCACGCAGATCCTGGCCGCGTTATGGCATGTGTCGCGCGGCGGCGAAGGCCGCTTCGTCGATGTGTCGATGACGCACGTCACGTATGCACACAACGTCGTCGCGCAGGTGACGCTCGCCAATGAGGGTGCCGCGCCGGCCGCGGGCGCCGGTCTGCTGAACAGCGGCGTGCCCTGCTACAACCTGTATCAGACGCTCGATAACCGCTGGCTCGCGGTCGGCGCGCTCGAACTGAAGTTCTGGGAAACGCTGTGCATGGCGCTGGACCGGCCCGAATGGGCGACGCGTCACTGGAGTCTCGGCCAGGCCATCGGCGGCCCTGACGCCGCCGCATTGACACAGGAACTGGCCGACCTGATCGGCAAGCGTCCGCTAGCGGAATGGGTATTGCTGCTGGAATCGCTGGACTGCTGCGTCTCGCCGGTGCTGACCCCGGCGGAAGCCGCGCAGCACCCGCTATTCAACCGCGAGGCGTACGCGGCGATGAACGAAGACCAAAATGGAAACGATGGCGGAGACGATGATCGCCAGTCCAGTTAAGCGCTATTGAAGCGTGCAAAGCTTAAGCGAAGGCCACGCCAAGACTTGAATCCAGGCAGTGGGGGTTAATGCCCCCAACGCCCCAAAATCGTCAGCGCCGTGCCGCTGCCTGCCGCGGCAAAACCTGGCGCGGCGTTTTTTCGTCGTCGTACAGAAAATGTTTGCGGCCTTCAACATGACGGTTGATTGTTGCGCGCACTTCGTCCGCTGTGACATCTTCGGCCACCACCCGGCGCGAAATCTGTCCCGTCGTATCAATCCACTCGACAATCCGGCAAGCGCCGCCCCAAGGCTGGCGAATAGGCTCGGAGACGCGGCAACCGCGCACCTGCATTGGCCGCTCGGCAACGGTTTCATATGACTGTTTCAAGGCGCGATCCTTTTTCGGGCATCAGAAGGGATGCAATACCCTCGCAGCTTAGGAAAAAGGAATGGCGACTTGGTTACAGCCAATATGGAGATATTTACCGCGCATTACCGGGGCCGATAGCGCCCGCAGGCGTCAAAGCCCCGTCTATTCGAGTGTGCGCACCCGGTCGATAGCCTGTTCGATCCGATCGACCGCAACAACCTGTAAGCCTTCAATCGGCTGCTTCGGTGCGTTGGCCTTCGGAATGACCGCGACTGAAAAGCCCAGCTTGGCCGCTTCCTTAAGACGGTCCTGACCGCGTGGCGACGGCCGGATTTCGCCGGCGAGTCCGACTTCGCCGAACACGACTAGCCCCTTGGGCAGCGGCTTGTTGCGCATCGACGAGTGGATCGCGAGCAGCACGGCGAGATCGGCAGCGGGCTCCGTGATCTTCACGCCGCCCACCGCGTTCAGGAACACATCCTGGTCGAAACAGGCGATGCCGGCGTGCCGGTGCAGCACCGCCAGCAGCATCGCCAGGCGGTTTTGCTCCAGCCCGACCGCAAGGCGTCGTGGATTCGGCGCGTTGGCGGAATCCACCAGCGCCTGCACTTCGACCAGCAGCGGCCGCGTGCCTTCCTGCGTCACCAGCACGCACGACCCCGGAACCGATTGCTCGTGCTGCGACAAAAACAACGCCGACGGATTGGCGACACCGCGCAAACCGCGCTCGGTCATCGCGAACACACCGAGTTCGTTGACCGCGCCGAAGCGATTCTTGATCGCGCGCACCAAACGGAACGACGAATGTGTATCGCCCTCGAAGTAGAGCACCGTATCGACGATGTGCTCGAGCACGCGCGGCCCGGCGAGCGCACCTTCCTTGGTGACATGGCCGACCATGATGATCGTGGTGCCCGACTGTTTGGCGATGCGCGTCAATTGCGCCGCGCACTCGCGCACCTGCGCGACCGAACCCGGCGCCGAGGTCAGCGCGTCGGAATAAACGGTTTGAATCGAGTCGATCACCGCAACGTCCGGCCGCTGTTCGGCGATGGTTGCCTGAATTTTCTCGAGCTGGATTTCCGCGAGCAGTTGCAATTCGCTCGCCTTCGAGCCAGGCTCCAGCAACGAAAGTCGTTGCGCACGCAACGCAATCTGCGCGGCCGATTCTTCGCCGCTGATATAAAGCGCGCGTTTGTCCGCGGCGATTTCCGCGAGCGACTGCAGCAATAGCGTCGATTTGCCGATGCCCGGATCGCCGCCGATCAGCACTACACCGCCCGGCACCAGACCGCCGCCCAGCACACGGTCGAACTCGCTGACGCCGGTCGAAAAACGCGGCACGTCGGACGCGTCGATATCGGCGAGACGCCGCACCGGTGCGCTCTTCGCGAGCGCCTGGAAACGATGTGTGGACGGTGCCTCCGCGACCGATTCCACCAGCGTGTTCCACGCATTGCATGACGGGCACTGCCCGGCCCACTTCGGCGATTGGCCGCCGCATTCACTGCAGATGTACAACGTCTTCTGTTTAGCCACGCGCCCTTGCCTGTGTTGCTGTTCTTTGGATTGATGCGCTTGCAGGAGCTCTCATCGAGAAGCCCACTACAACCGTCATGGGGGGTCTCTCTGCGACCGTCGTTGGGACCGCCATCGGCGCCCCTCTTCCGGTCTGTCAGAGCCGCGCCTTACTCCGCGCGCACCGGCACGCGCGGCGCCACCGCGCACATCAGCTCGTAGCCGATCGTGCCGCACACCTGCGCAACGTCGTCGATCGGCAGCGCGGCCCCCCACAACTCGACGCGCGAGCCGACGTTGGCCGTCGGAACCGGCGTCAGATCGACGGTCAGCATGTCCATCGACACCCGTCCAACGATCCGCGTACGCACACCGTCAACGATCACCGGCGTGCCTTCCGGCGCGACCCGCGGATAACCGTCCGCGTAACCGCAGGCCACCACGCCGATGCGCATCGCCCCGCGCGCCTTGAACGTCGAACCATAGCCGACCGTATAGCCCTCGGCGAGCGTCTGCACGGCGATCAGTTCAGAGGCAAGCGTCATGGCCGGCTGCAGGCCGGTGCCTGCGATCGCGGCCGTCACGCCCGAGGGTGAAGCGC
Organism: Paraburkholderia sediminicola; assembly: GCF_046026855.1. GTDB lineage: Bacteria > Pseudomonadota > Gammaproteobacteria > Burkholderiales > Burkholderiaceae > Paraburkholderia > Paraburkholderia sediminicola_A. The sequence continues at coordinate 155,010 of NZ_JAQQET010000021.1, forward strand.
CATACAGGATGATGCCCGGGCGCACCCAGTCGAAGTGTGCTTCGGGATGCCACAGCGTGGCCGCCGAATTCGAGAGGCTGCGCGCGCCGGCAATGCCTTGCGCGCCGCGCTCGAACGTTTGCATCTGATGGGCGATGCCGCGTTCGCCGTCGGCATCCGAGAAATGGGTCATCAACGTGATCTGGCCAACGCCCTGGCAGGCTCGCGCACGCTCCCACGCGGAGCGGAATTTTTCCGCCGTGTAACCGAGGCGGTTCATGCCGGTGTTCATTTTCAGCTGGATATTGACCGGCTTGGACAGGCGCGCCATTTCGAGCATGCGCAGCTGTTCGTCCGAGTGCAGCGCCGTGGTCAGGCTGTAGCGGTCGATCACGTCGATATCGGTTGGACGAAAGAAGCCCTCAAGCAACAGAATCGGGCCGGCCCAGCCCAATTCACGCAACTTCACGGCTTCTTCGAGGTCCAGCAAACCAAAGCCGTCGGTTGCGCGCAAACCGGGAAAAGCACGCGCGAGGCCGTGCCCGTAAGCATTTGCCTTGACGACGGCCCAGATCTTGGATTTTGGTGCGTAACGCCGGGCGACGGCGAGATTATTGGCGAGTGCGGCGGTATGAATCGTGGCTGAGAGGGGGCGCGGCATGGGTAATTTTCGTAAAGACGCTTGCGAATCAGGAGCTTACAGGGCGTTTTCAACGCTCGGCGGCCCACTGGGCGGTGCGATCAAGGATTCTGCTAGTCCGAATCCAGCTATTTTCGTGATATAAAGCCGTGCGCACAACCCATTTCGAACGGCATAAGCCCGGACGCTTTGCACACGGCCGGGGCGGACAGACCGCAGCGAGGACAGCATCGCATCAGATGAAAAAAGGTTTTTACACCATCATGGCCGCGCAGTTTTTTTCGTCGCTGGCCGACAATGCGCTTCTGATCGCTGCTATCGCACTGCTGAAAGATCTTCACGCCCCGAACTGGATGACGCCGCTGCTCAAGTTGTTCTTTGTGCTGTCGTACGTCGTTCTGGCCGCCTTCGTGGGGGCCTTCGCCGACTCCCGTCCGAAGGGACGCGTGATGTTCGTCACCAATACGATCAAGGTGGTCGGCTGCATCACGATGCTGGTCGGCGCACATCCGCTGATCGCCTATGGCATTGTGGGTTTCGGCGCGGCGGCTTACTCACCCGCCAAATACGGCATTCTTACCGAACTGCTGCCGCCTGACCGTCTCGTCGCGGCAAACGGCTGGATCGAAGGCACCACGGTCGGCTCGATCATTCTCGGCACGGTACTCGGCGGCGCGCTCATCAGCCCGCACATTGCCGCGCCGATCCTCCGGTACCACATCCCCACGGTCAACACGCCCGCCGAAGCGGCGATGCTGGTGATCATGGCAATCTATGTGATCGCGGCGCTGTTCAATCTGCGCATTCCCGACACCGGCGCGCGTTATCCGAAACAGGAACGCGGCCCAATCAAGCTGGTCACCGATTTCGCCGACTGCTTTCTCGTGCTGTGGCGTGACAAGCTCGGCCAGATCTCGCTCGCCGTCACCACGCTGTTCTGGGGTGCCGGCGCGACGCTGCAATTCATCGTGCTGAAGTGGGCCGAGGTTCAGTTGAACATGTCGCTTTCGGAAGCCGCGATTCTGCAAGCGGTCGTTGCAGTGGGCGTGGCGGCCGGCGCGATTTTCGCGGCCTCGCGCGTACCGTTGAAGAAGTCGCTGACGGTGCTGCCGGTCGGCATCATGATGGGCATCGCCGTGATGTTGATGGCCTTCTACACACGCAGTCTGTTCCCCACGCATTGGGGTCTGTATTTCGGCCGTGTGCATGTGCCGGGCTATCTGATCGTCGCGTATATCTTCCTGATGATCGTCGGCGGCCTGTCGGGCTTTTTCGTCGTACCGATGAATGCGCTGCTCCAGCATCGTGGCCACGTGCTGCTGTCGGCGGGCCACTCGATCGCCGTGCAGAACTTCAACGAAAATCTCTCGGTGCTCGTAATGCTGTGCCTGTACGCCGTGCTGGTATGGCTCGACGTGCCGGTCACTGCGGTGATCGTGCTATTCGGCACCTTCGTCTGCGTGATGATGTGGTTCGTGATGCGGCGCCACCACGCGAATCAGCGCGCGTTCGACTCGGTCGCGCTAATCGGCGAAGTCAAGCACTGACCCGCAGCGGGCACCGCGCTTACTGCCCGCGCCCTCCCCCTTTCCTCGTTTTGCCATGACTCAACCCATTCCCAATGTGCTGACGATCGCCGGTTCCGATTCCGGCGGCGGCGCCGGCATTCAGGCCGATCTGAAGGCATTCTCGGCGCTTGGCGCCTACGGCGCGAGTGTGATCACTGCGCTGACCGCGCAGAACACGCGCGGCGTCACGGCGATTCATGCGCCGGAGCCCGCCTTCATCACAGCGCAACTCGATGCGGTGTTCGACGACATCCGTATCGATGCCGTGAAGATCGGCATGCTGGCGAATGCGCAGATTGCACGCGCGGTCGCCGATGCACTGCGGCGGTATAAACCGAAGCACATCGTGCTCGACACGGTGATGATTTCGAAGAGCAATCACGCGCTGCTGCTGCCGGATGCGGTCGCTGCCGTGCGTGACGAGTTGCTGCCGCTGGCTGATCTGCTGACGCCCAATCTGCCCGAAGCCGCAGCCTTGCTAGGCGTGCCGGCTGCTACCGATGAAGCCGGCATGGTGGAACAGGGCGAAGCGCTTCGGGCGCTTGGCGCGCGGGCGGTGCTGATGAAAGGTGGCCATTTGAGCGCGGTGGACAGTCCCGACTGGCTCGTGCAGGACAGCGGCACGCTTCGTCTGGGCGGCCCGCGCGTGCCGGTGAAAAATACACATGGGACGGGCTGCACACTGTCGTCGGCGATTGCGGCATTGATTCCGCAGCGCGAAGATCTGGCGAGCGCGGTCGCCGACGCCAAGCTGTATCTGACCGGCGCGTTGCAGGCGAGCGATCGACTCGACGTCGGCAGCGGCGTCGGGCCGGTGCATCATTTTTATCGGTGGTGGTGAGGGGCTGAATGCGGCCGCGCGTAGGCCTGCGCCAACGCGGGCCAATCGTCCGGCACGATGAAGCCGCGCGAAAGTTCTCTCAGATTGCCGGCGCTATCGGCCGCGAACGCCGCGACCATCGTCGGTCCATGCTGATGTGAGGTTTGTTCGGCAAGCGTCTGCTGATCGACGAAGGCAAACCCTGCGGCCTCCACTTCACCCTTTTCATGACGCCGTGGCGCAAGCCATTCCAGCCGTGGCAACACACGCCACGTCTGTGCACGCGCCGCCGCAAATTCCGGCCAGTCGTTGCGCGTGACCCACCAGCCACGTCCGTGCGACGGATCGAGCTCGGCAGGATCGGCTGGCGTCTCGCCCGCACGATAGAACAACCAGCCTTTGATAAACATCTGCGGCGTCCACGGCCCTTCATAGCCGACCGATGCGAACTCTTCGCGCGCGCTCAATGGCAGTTGATGATTCAGCACATGCGCGAGCTTCAGATCGAAGCGGTCCTTCAGATTCGGGCCGACATAATCGGCTAATCGCGCAGCCGGCTGCGTGGCCGACTGGGTGGTGGACTGCGCGCGGCTTTCGCCCGCATGCAAATAGCACTTCACCGCCAACTCCCAATGCAGGCGCGCGCCCTGCTGCGTCTGCACGAGAAAATCGCATTCACCGAGCGTGACGCCGGCGCGCCGCAACGGCACGCCGGCCGCGACCAGCCGCGCCGCCGGTCCGTGCTGCAGGAACCATCCCAGCAGCCGTTCGGCGTAGCGGCCAAGACGCGTAATACGCGTCGAGGTAAGGTCGCGCTGCAATTCGGCCGGATCGGTATCTAACGCACGTAACCAGTCGACAGTTGCATCAGTTTCCTGCTGTGAAGCAAACGGATCGGCAAGCGCGCCCACCGGTGGTTGCGCTCGCAACAAATCGGCGCTCAGGAGCAACCACGCGAGATCGCGCACTGCCGGGTCACGCAAGGTAACGAGCAGAGTCTCGAGGACCGCTGCGGATGTGCCCGTCGCGGTGGCGAGGCGCGATGTCGGCCGGGTCGCGTCGGTCACTTCGCCGCGTTGGACGGCACGCCGCCCGCCGCGAGCCACGTGTCGCGCGCGAGGCACAGATCTGCCCAGGCTTTCGCCTTGTCGGGCAGGCTGCGAAGCAGATACGCCGGGTGATAGGTGACGATGACCGGTACCCCCTCGTATTCGTGCACGCGGCCGCGCAGCGACGAAATGCTTGCCTCAGTCCGGAGCAGACTTTGCGCGGCGAAGCGGCCCAGCGCGACGATCAGCTTCGGCTTGACCAGCGCGACCTGTCGTTGCAGATACGGCTCGCAACGCGCGACTTCATCCGGCTCGGGATTGCGGTTGCCCGGCGGCCGGCACTTGATCACGTTGGCGATATAGACATTGCTGTCGCGTGCGAGCATTAGCGAACGCAGCATATTGTCGAGCAGCTTGCCGGCCTGTCCGACGAACGGCTCGCCCAGGCGGTCTTCGTTCTCACCCGGCGCTTCGCCGATCAACATCCAGTCGGCGTTACGATCGCCGACGCCGAATACCGTGTTCGTGCGTTTCTCGCACAGACGACAGCGTTCGCAGGCGGCGACCTGCTCGCTTAAAGCGTCCCAGTCGAGCGTCTGGATCGACGAGGGTTCGGGCGCTTCGCGGCGCGCTTCAGCGGGTGCATGGGCCGGCTGATCGTCGAACCATGCGAAGTCGTCGTCGGGCGGACCGTCGAATGCCGGCGGTTCAGGTGTACGCGGCGGCTGCGATGGCTGCCGCGCTTCGACCGGCGCTTGCACGCGCCTCTGCTGTTCCTGCGCGGGCGGCGCAAGGCGCTCACCCTGGATTTGTGCGGAATCGGCTTGTCGAGCTTCGCCGGTTTGCATCGCGATCTGCGCATCATCCCGACCATCCTGCGCAAGCGCTGCCGATGACGCTTCACGCGCCGCCACACGCGGATCGTCACGATGCGCCTTCTGATTCGCTAACGCGTCAGCGCCCTGCTCGCCCCCGGCCTCACCTACGGGCTCCTGCGCCGCCGACATCCCCCGACGCACCCACAGCGGCGCGAGTCCGAACTCTTCCAGTACCGATTCATGCAGCGCCATCTGTGCCCTCCGTGGCAAACGAGAAACGCATCACGATGGCGTCCTCCCGGCTGCGATGCCGCGCCGGATAATAGTTTTTGCGCCGGCCAATCGAGGCAAAACCGAAGCGCTCGTAAAGGCGAATGGCCCGATGATTCGACGGCCGCACTTCGAGCAGCAGGCCTTCGAGTTTTTCGGTGCGCGTAATGCGCACCGCTTCGCGCAGCAGCGCGAGCCCTGCACCGGCGCCTTGCGCCGCAGGCGTCACGCACAAATTGAGCAGATGCATTTCATCGACGACCGGCATCAGCACGCAATAGCCGATCAGTGTGCCTGTTACGTGACGCAGGCAAATGCCGAAATAGCCGTTGCGCAACGAGTCGCCGAAATTGCCGCGGCTCCAGGGAAATTCGTAGGCGATTTTTTCGATCGCCGCGACCTCGTCCAGATCGGCTTCGGTCATCGGCGACATGTAACGGTCCGCCAGCAACACGCCGCTCATTGCCGGCCCTCACCTTGATCCGCATCATGTGCGAGCCTGGCAGCGGCTTGCTCGGCCTTAGCGGCTTTTTCGGCGACGCGCTCCGCCGTGGTTTGGGCGACCTTGTCGCGAATGTATTCGGGCGCGGCCTGGTCGGCGGGCACAGTGCGGCCAGCGCGAAACGCGCGCAGCGCTGCATGCGCAAGCGGCACGGCATGCGGCAGTGCTTCGCCGTCGACGATCCGCGCAGCCGCAACGGCGGGCAGCCGTGCGCCAAAGGCGGCAGCAGCATTGCCCGCCAGAGTGAAGGGGACGTCGGGCAAAACGAGCCGTTCCGGCGCGTCGAGCGAAGCTGGCTGAAGCGTACGCCATTCGCCGAGTGCTGCGTCCCATGCGTAGTCGGCCCAATAGATTTCGTCCATCCGGGCATCAAGCGCGGCGAGCACGCGGGTCGCCGACGGATCGCGCAGCCGTGCGCTTTCCGCGCAGGCCAGCAGCGTGCTGACCGGCACGACCGGCAGATTCAGGCCGAATGCGAGGCCTTGAGCGACACCCGTCGCAGTGCGAAGACCTGTGAATGAGCCTGGACCGGAGCCGAAGGCGATGGCATGGCAGTCCGCCAGTTTCAGGCCGGCTTCGTCGAAAAGTTCGCGGATGGCGGGTAGCAGGCGCGTGCTGGAGACTGCACCAGTTTGCTCGTGACGCACCCATATCCGGGGGTCGGCGCGACCTTGGTCCGCTGTCTGGCCCGTCGCGCCGCTAACGGCGGACAGGAGCGCTACCGAGCAGAATTCGGTCGAAGTATCGAGGGCAAGGAGCACAGTTTGAGTCATGGACCGTATTGTAATCGGCACGGCACGTGCCGATGCGGTTTTGGGATTGCCCGCCGGGTGCAGATGGATGTTTGGAATAACCCCTCGGCTCCGCGGCAGCATGCAGTTGTTATGATCATCGGCCCAGCCAGAACCAACCTCACCAGCAGGTAAAACCACAATGACAGACATCAACGCGCAATTCGTCCAGGCCCAGGAAGATGCAAAGCAACTGCCCGAGCGGCCGGGCAATCTCACGCTTTTACGCCTCTACGCCCTCTTCAAGCAGGCTACCGACGGCGATGTCCACGGCGACAAACCCGGCTTCACCGATATCGTCGGCAAATACAAGTACGATGCGTGGGCCGCGCTCAAAGGCACCGCGCAGGATGCAGCGAAGCAGCAATACATCGATCTCGTTGAATCCCTGAAGAGCGGCGCCGCCGCCTGAATCTGACCCCATGGCGTAATCCGTTGCCGTGGGGGGTAAGGGGCGGCCCCCCCCCCGGGGCCCCGCCCCGCCGGG
>NZ_JAQQET010000022.1:0-141741 GCF_046026855.1 Paraburkholderia sediminicola
CGGTGTCGGTGCTGGGGCCGGCGTGGGTGCTGGTGCTGGGGCCGGCGTGGGTGCTGGTGCGGGCGTCGGGGCCGGTGTAGGCGCCGGAGCCGGGACCGGTGCGGGCGTCGGCGCAGGCGGCAAGCTCGAACGCAAATACCAATTACTTTGCGTGCCTGCCGTCACCCCGCCTTGATACAGCGCGTAGGTATAAGCGCCGGCGCTGATGTTATTACCCTGCGCGAAAGCGCCGCCCGCGGTCGTGCCGCCGTTGGTCGCCTGCACCACCTGAATCCCGTTGCCGACAGTAAGGCCACCCGTCCCGCCGACATTGGTAATCCCAAGCGTTGTCGTTCCGCTAGCCCGGCCGCCGCTGATCACAATCTTGTCGGACGGCGAATTGTCCGCACCCAATTGCGTGTTGAGCGCAGCCGTCGCATTCTGCCCGGTGTAGTTCCCCGCGACAGTCAGCGTATTGCCCACGCCACTGCCCGCAATCTGCGCGAGTCCCGCGTTGACCACGTTGCCGTTCACCGTGAAGTTGCCGTTTGGTCCGCTGGCAAAAGCAGCCATCGCATTAGCAACGCTAAGCGTGCCTGCGTTATTGACGTCGCCGGTGACGCTGCCATAGCCACCGAGCGTCGCGCCGGCAGCGACGCTGACGGTCCCACCACCGCCGAGCGCCGCGTTCGGGCTCGATGCGTCGCCCACCGCAAGCGTGCCCGCGCCGACCGTCGTGCCACCGCTGTAGGTGTTCGCGCCGTCAAGCAGTAATGTGCCCGCGCCGGCCTTGGTCAACGCGCCCGTACCGGTGATGTTCTGCGTAATGGTTGACTGGAAGCCCTGAGTGTCGATCGTGCCGCCGCCCGCTGCGATCGCGATCGGTCGCGTGCCTGCCAGATTGAAGCTCGTGCCGAGTTGAAGCGTGCCGCCGTTGAACGTTACGCCGCCCGTCGTCGCGCCGAGCACGTTATCCGCCGATGCCGACAGCACACCTTGCGTGAGCACCGTACCGCCCGAATAGGTATTCCCGCCAGCTGCCGTCGGCGCGAGCGTCAACGTGCCGGCCCCGTCCTTTTCCACCGAGCCGGTACCCGTGATGAGACCCGCGTAGATGCCGTCGACGGTCTGCGTGAATTGCACAAGACCGTTATCGGTGACGGTCGGTGGCAAGCTCTGTGCGGGGGCCTGAAGCACACCAGCCGGATCGACGATTACCTTGCCGGTGTACTGCGAGTTGTTGCCGTTCAACACAAGCGTGCCTTGTTGCACCTCGGCGACCGTCACGCCGACGATCGAGCCGGTGAGCGTCCAGATGCCGCTGTCCTGCTTATAGAGGCTCTGAAAATTCTTGATGCTGCCCGGCAACGATGCCGTTCCGGTGCCGTTAAGCGTAATCACATTGTTGCCGCCACCGCCGTCGAAATTGCCGGTGATGACGGAGCCGGTGTAGAGATGCAACGAATCGCTGCCACCGGCGAAAACCAGATTGCCGATCACCTGGCCGCGGTTTGTGAAATCGACCGAGCCATTCCCGCTTGCGCCAATCACATTGTTTGGCGCCTGAATGATGCCCGTCGCGTTATTGATGACGGTGTTCAAACCTGACGTGTTCTGAAACCAGATCGCCGCCGAATTGACCCCACGGATCGTGCCGTTGTTGACGATCGTATTGCCGCTGCCTTCCGGATTGACCGCTTCGGCTTGCCCCTGGGTGCCCGACGAAATGACCGTCGCGCCCTGCTGCACCGTCAGCGTGCTGTTGTTGCGGAAGTCGATCGTGTTAGCGCCTGTGCTGTACAAGCCGTTGTTCGTCTTTGCGGTGTTCTTGACCAACGCGCCGCTCGATACGGTGATATTGGCGTTGTCGGACACGGCAATCGCCGTTGCGTCGCCGACCACCACCTGGGCATTCGGCCCAATCGTGACGGTCGCGCCGGATGGGTTCGCCGGACCGGTGCCGATGGTCGTCGTCCACGGGGACGGCGCGGTGGTGTCGCAGGTGGTGGTATTGCCGGCGCTGGTGCAGTTCGCAAGCGCCGAAAGCGGCAAGCAGGCGATGACGGCGGAAACCGCCATCGTCGTCGCAGGGAGCGGCAATCCGCGGCGCCGGCGCAAACTGACGGCAACCGCATTAGCGGGCCATGTGTTGACGTGATCAGAAGGAGGTTCGGCGTGCCGCACTATCCATAGGCATCGCATTGCGCTGAAGTCGTCTTCTGATCGCACTTCTCTCTCCTGGTCGTCGGAACGCAAATTGTTTCAACACGATTGCCTACCAGATATTACGAACGGGAGAGTAAACAGCAGATATTACTTTGTCCTTTCTTGTCGTTTTTCTGCGAAATTAATGGAAAATCCAGCTGATTGGAAAGTAGCGGTGAAAGCGCTGTTGACCGCCACCAGAAAGGAATTCATCTTTCATCGCAACATGATTTGATCCCGGATATCGGGACATATTTCAATTGAAATAATCGATATTCTTTATTGCTCACACGAATAGGCTCGTACTTGCAAACGATAATCAGTTAACTGAATAACAAGTAATAGTTACGAATTCCACGGCAGATTTCCGGTCATATATGCCGCTTATCGTGCCTGCGCCAACGCGCTCAAATTACCTTCGCCAAAGCCGTGATGCCCCTGTCGCTGCACGATCTCAAAGAAGATCTCGCCGGCGCCACGTCGCACAAAGGTCTGAAAGAACAGCAGTGGCACGCCGTCGGCGCCGATCTCGCCATCCACCAGAACATGCGTACGCTTGAGCCGCTCGACATCGAGCCCATGACCCGGCAAGCGCGTATCGAGTTGCGCGTAGTAGCGCGGCGGTGGCTCGACGAATTCGACGCCGTTCGCGAGGAGTTGCTCGACGCACGCAAAGATGTCGTCGGTGGCCAGCGCAATGTGCTGCACACCTTCGCCCGGATGATCCGGCAGATACTCGTGCATCAGATTCGTGCGGCGCGTGCCTTCTTCATACAGGGGCACGCGGATCGCGCCGCACGGCGACACCATCACGCGCGATTCCGCCGACACATGCCAGTTCGCGTGCAGCTCGTGAATCTCACGGAAGTTGAGCAGATCGCGATAGAAGTCGAGCCATTCCTGCATCCTGCCCTCGCCGACCGTTTGCGTCAGATGATCGACCGCGATGAGGCCAGTGCCCACGTGATTCAGATCGGCTTGCGCGGTATCGATCTCGATCGGACGGAAGTCGATGTCGAAGATCGAGATGTCGCCAAGGCCGCCGCGCTGGCCACCACGGCCGCGCCAACGGTCGACGAAATAGATGTGCGAGTCGCCAATGCCCTGGATCGCCGGAATCAGCAGTTCGCCCGCGCCAAGCCGCTCTCCTTCGAACGCCCACGCGCCGAGTTCGATTGCGCGGTCGAAGGCGCGCTGCGCGTTGGCCACGCGAATGCCGATTGCGCAGATACCCGCGCCGTATTCCTCCGCGTAGCGCTCGGCGAACGAATCCGGCTCGGCATTGATCAGGAAATGCATCTCGCCCTGGCGATACAGCGTGACGTCTTTGCTGATATGGCGCGCAATCGCCTTGAAGCCGAGTTTCGTGAAGGTCTCACCGAGCGCCTTCGGCTCGCGCGAGGCGAACTCCACGAATTCGAGGCCGGCGGTGCCGAGCGGATTGTGCTCAGGCGCCGACACGGCGCGCAGCGCGGCGTCTGGAGTGGGCAAGTCGCTGGGCATGGCAATCTCCTTGTACAGTCGTTCGTACGCTGTTGCGAATGTTCGTGATGTTTCTGCTGTTCGGTGCAAGCCGTCAATCTTCCGCAGTGTGACACCGCATGCGTGACGTGCCGCAGCAAGGCGGCCCGCGACAGCTTTTGCACCGTGTTTGTACACCGGGTAGCAGGGCGTTCGCAACCTTCATTTTGTACTGGATGGTTCACGCGCGGCGAATCAGGTCGCGGCATGCGTCTCCTGCATATCTCGCGGCTCTCCCATCTCCTGCGATTCCTGCACCGCTGCACGGCATGCGTCAGATTTTGGGCGTATTGCCGCGACTGCGTTTCGATGCACGTTTGGCCGCCGGCTTGCCAGTGGCCGCCGCCATGCGCTGCTGCGCGACCTCGCGTACGGCATCGATAAACGCCCGCCCCACCGGCGACGGCTGCGTGTCCGAACGCCGGATCAACCCCACGGGCTCGCCGGTGCCCGCGAACGGCAAAGGCAGACGCACCAGCATGCCGTGCGCCAACTCATATTCGACTGCACTCAGCGGCACGAACCATACCGCGTCGTTCTCGAGCGTCAACGCGCGCCCCGTCGACACCGACAGCACTTCGACAAACCCTGACAGCGGCGGCACGCCCCACGCGCTCAACAGACTCTCAGCCGATTGCCGGATCAGCGTACCGAATGGCGGCAGCACCACCGGAAAATTCTCCAGCGACGTGGCCGGCAGGCCCGCCCCCAGCGCCAGCGGATGCCCGGCACGCACCACGGCAATCAACGGCTCGCTGAAAAGCTGCTCGAAGCTTAGCCCGATCATCCGTTCCGGGTCCGCCAGGCGCCCGATCGCGAACTCGATCGTGCCGGCCTTCAGGCGTTCGAGCAATTCGGGGTTGGCACCGGTGGCAAGGCGCACGATCACGCGCGGCCAAAGCGGGGCGAACAGTTTCAGCACCGGCGGCACCAGCGCGGCCGCGACGGTCGGCAGAATACCGATTTCCAGCGTGGCCGCCGCCGCGCCTTCCGCGTGCGCCAGCAAATCGACGCCCTGTCGCAACGCACTGACGCAGGCGCTTGCGTGCGGCATGAAGAGTTGCCCCTCGCGTGTCGGCACAGCGCCATGGCGGCCGCGCTCGAATAGCTTCACACCGAGAATCGCTTCCAGTTCAGCGACCGTCTTGGAGACCGCGGGCTGCGTGATGGACAGGCTTTCGGCGGCCCGCTGCACGCCGCCGAACTGGGCGACAGCCAGAAAACACTGGAGATGGCGGAATTTGACGCGGGTGTCCGCGAGGCTGCGTTGCATAACGACAGGTTATACGAAATGAGCGAAAACGTCATTTTGCATAACCTCTCAGGTTAGATAAAGTCGCTTCATAAAGCTATATCCCACAATTCTCGAAGGAGACACTGATGGACGAGTCCTTTCTCACCGCACGCGACTTCGCGTCCCATCCCGCTTACATCTATCCCGGTTACGGGTCCTCGGTCAAACGTGGCCCGACACGCCCGCTGATTCCGCTGAAAGAAAAGCTGCGCGATCAGCGCGTGCCGGTCTACGGCACCGAAGACCTCGGCGCCCTCGATCACGATCTGACGCGCAATGCAGTGCGCAACGGCGAGCCGCTTGGCGAGCGCATCATCGTGACGGGCCGTGTGCTCGATGAAGGTGGCCGTCCGGTGCGCAATACGCTGGTTGAGATCTGGCAAGCCAATGCAGCCGGCCGCTATGTGCACAAGAACGATCAGCACGACGCGCCACTCGACCCGAACTTCCTAGGTGCGGGCCGCTGTATCACCGACAACGAAGGTCGTTACCGCTTTCTGACGATCAAACCGGGCGCTTACCCGTGGGGTAATCACCCGAACGCATGGCGTCCGAACCATATTCATTTTTCGCTGTTCGGCGACCATTTCGGTTCGCGCCTCGTCACGCAGATGTACTTCCCCGGCGACCCGCTGCTGGCCTTCGACCCGATTTTCCAGGGCACACCCGAGCACGCACGCGACCGCCTGATTGCAGGCTTCTCGCTCGATACGACAGAAGAGGCCTATGCGCTCGGCTACGACTTCGACATCGTGCTGCGCGGCCGCAACGAAACCCCGATGGAGCGCTAAGCCATGACAACCCTCAAGCAAACGCCTTCGCAAACGGTTGGACCGTACTTCGCCTACGGTCTGTGCCCGCAGCAATACGACTTCGAATTCAAAAGCCTGTTCACGCCGGTTCTAGCCGACCGCGAAGCGGCCGGCGAACACATCACGATCGTCGGCCAGTTGTTCGACGGCGACGGCAACGTGATCGGCGATGCCATGCTGGAAGTGTCGCAAGTGGACGCGCAGGGCCGCTATCCGGAGTCACGCGAGGAAATCCTGAAGACGGGTTTCCGTGGCTTCGCCCGTGTCGGTACTGGGACGGATCCGCAGAAGCGCTTTGTCGTTGAAACGGTGAAACCCGGCCGCACAAGCCCGGACGAAGCGCCGCATCTGAATGTGATCGTGACAATGCGCGGCATGCTGCTGCACACCTTCACACGCGTCTATTTCGAAGACGAAGCCGAGGCTAACGCACGGGACGCCGTGCTGGCAGCGGTTCCGGCGGACCGGCGTGGCACGCTGATCGCGCGTCGCGAGCCGAATACGGCCAATGTGTACCGGTTCGATATCTATATGCAGGGTGACAAGGAAACCGTGTTTTTCGACCTGTGACGCGGATTTTCTATACTTTCACATAGCTTTCACATACACTGGAGATGATCCGTCAAGCGACTGGATCGCGAAACTCCGAGTAGTTAAGCCCGCCCCGCGCGGGCTTTTTTTTGGTTTTTGCGTCTGCGCGGCAAGGCAGTTCACTTCAGGGAACACTGCAGCCAGCGGCTAATCCTCACGACGTCGGCGATATGATCCCGAGCGCCTGGCGCGCCCAATACGACGATATCGACCGGCCTGCGATGCACCCGCATGCGCACGACAACGCAATGCCCGGCTTCGTTAATAAAGCCCGTCTTCTGAAGCACGATCGACCGATCGCCACCTCTCACCAACGCATTCGAATTGTGATAACTCAGCCGCGCCCGCCCGCCGCCCGGCGCGACAACCTGCGCAGAGTCAGTCGAATAAGCCTTGATCAACGGATATCGGCTGGCCGCCGCAACCAGCAACGACAAATCCCGCGCCGTCGAAACGTTCCGCGGCGACAACCCCGTGCCATTCACGAACGACGTATGCCGCATGCCGAGCGCGCGTGCTTTCGCATTCATCGCCGCAACAAAACCTGGCCGCCCGCCAGCGTAATCGCGGCTGAGTGCCGCCGCAGCGCGATTCTCAGATGACATCAGCGCAATGTGCAACATGTCATGACGCGACAATCTCGACCCGACACTCAACCGGGAGCCGGTGAGCTTGTCGAAATCCTGATCCTGAACGGTGACGTTAAGTGGCGCATTCAGGGCATGCTTTGCATCGAGCGACACCACTGCGGTCATCAGTTTGGATATCGAAGCAATCGGCATGACTCGGTCAGCCTGCTTTTCAGTGAGCACGGTGTGCGTTCGCTCGTCGACGACATAGACGGCTCTGGCGCGGAGCAACGCGCGCGATTTAGGCGTATAACCGCAGCGCGCCAATAAACGAAGCGATGAATGCAAAGATGAGCGGGATGCCGCTGTATGCTGCGCACGACGCGCCGCTGCCGACGCAGTGGGACGCCTCTCGCCGCGCGGGTCTCGTGCATTGCGCGCAGCCTGCCGGCGATGCTTCGTACTGAGCTTGCTGACATGCATTGGCCGCTCTGCAGTCGTCACCTGCTTTCGCTTGTGCGCGATGCGGCGCCGTGTCTTGCCGACGGTTTGTTTTTTCGCTTTGCCGGGGGTTTTCGTTTTCGCTTTGGACGTGGGCCCGGTGGACGGCGTAACGTGCCGGCTCGCGCGAGCGGACAGATGGCGCGCAGGCTCATGGGCCGCACCGAACGACCAGCCGATATTCAGCCACACCAAACCGAACAACACGATGTAGCGGAGCCACGCAGGAAAACGATTAGCAGAAGAAACTGAAGTCACACTTAACAACGGAAATGGTCGATGTTCTGTCCAGCGTAGATTGCGCGCGCGAGCCAATCCGGTTTATCGCCGTAACCGTCCCACGTATTACCGTAGGCGTCGCGATACATCACGGCCCGGGTCGCGGCCTTGTCGGCTTCGATCGCTTCCGCGAGCGCTTCCATCGTAATCCCGTATTCGTCCATGCGTCGGCGGATCCACACGATCAGGCGCTCACGCGCATTCCCGTCGAGGTCGAACAGCCGTTGTTCTTCTCGCTCTTTCATAACGTACCGGTTCGCGGCTGATAATGCTCGCGTTCGAAAAACAAAGGCTTCGCTAAACAACGCGAAGCCTATGCGTGAATCAGATGGCTTGAGTGCAAATCGAACTCACGATGCCTCTCCCGATGCATGACAACTCGCATCTGGAATTCATGTCCAATAAATCCTGGATTGAGGGGAATTCGACGGCAAACGGTTCGGATCGCGCCCGTGATTGGCCTCGGTGTTCCAAGGCTGCTTCAGCGTATGAAAAGTGATTCTAGCATCCAATTTCCGCTGCTTGTAGCAACTGATTGTTTGCCTGCGACGATCAGCTTTCCTGGTCATTCCGATTGCGTTCGGCTCCGGCCCATTCGGTTCCTACTGGTTCTTATTGGTTCCACTAGCGCTGATCGAAAAACAAAATCTCGCCCTCTCATGCTATGTTTCACTGACCCGCATCGCCGCCTTAGGAGACATACAAAAATGCCCGCCTCGACAGCCATCGTCACAATCCTGGCCGCACTGCTGCTCGGTGCCATGAGCCCTGGACCAAGCTTCGTCATTGTCGCCCGCAATGCGATCGGACTCTCCCGTAGCGACGGCCTTGCGACAGCCGTCGGCATGGGAATAGGCGGCGTGTTCTTCAGCGGCATCGCCCTGCTCGGTCTGTACACCTTGCTGGCGACGGTAGAGTGGCTGTACGTCGGCTTGAAAGTGGCAGGTGGCCTTTATCTGATCTACCTTGCGTCGAAGATCTGGCGCGGTGCGGCCAAACCACTGGCGTTCGATGCAACACAAGCCGCCACCGCCAATGTGCGCAAATCTTTCTGGGTCGGTTTGAGCACACAACTCAGCAATCCGAAGACAGCGGTCTACTACGGCAGTATCTTCGCGGCCTTGCTTCCGCAACATCCGCCGCTGTGGTGCTACTTTGCATTGCCCCCTGCGATTTTCGCCATTGAAGCCGGCTGGTACACCGTGGTCGCGTTGTGCTTTTCGAGCAAACGGCCGCGCGAAATCTATCTGCAGTGGAAGGGCTGGATCGATCGCGTCGCCGCAAGCGCCGTTGCCGCGCTTGGATTGCGCCTGATCCTGACGGCACATAAAGTGGGTATCTGAGGCTGAAATCCCGCTTGAACGGCTTGTCGTGCCGCGCGACGCGACAAGCCAGCAACGAGGGCCACATCGTCAAGCCCCCCAGGCTGAGCCATTCGGGCTTGACAAAACAGTTACAAGATAAGTGTTGACGCTTACATGCTCCGGCAGTTACTGTGACGTCCGAAGTTCAAGAAGTTCGATTGCTGTTCATCAATGTCTCGCTCCTCAGCGGTATTCGTTGTCCTCTCCCTCCTTGACCCTTCACGCGCTCCTCAACAGAGCAAATTTTTCTATTTTTTCCTCAAGGATTCTTTATGGATACCGGTACCGTTAAGTGGTTCAACGACAGCAAAGGCTTTGGCTTCATCACCCCGGACAAGGGCGGCGACGACCTGTTCGCGCACTTCTCCGAAATCAGCGGCGACGGCTTCAAGACGCTGGCTGAAAATCAGAAGGTGAGCTTCGAAACGAAGCAAGGCCCGAAGGGTCTGCAAGCGGCTAACATCAAGCCGATGTAAGTTTGAAGGGCTCGGTGTCCGGCAACGGACATCGGGCTGCAGCGACATCCTCGCGGAGCTTTGTCTCCCACAGTTGGCGCGATCGCTTTTAGCTGCATGTGTTGTTCAGCAGCTAGCCCAAGCGCCAAACGCCTCGTTGCACCTCATTCTCCCCTCCGGCTTTAACGCCCTTTTTAGCTTTCCGACTGCGTTTGGATTCGGCTCCAATGGCTTGAATCAGCTCGTCCGTGACCCGCACAACGGCTCGCACGGCAGGCGCGCACTCGAACATTATTAAAATATAAAATGCAAAACAAACATATTCATCATTACAACGGCTATGCCGTCAAACCCTCGGCGCATCGCTTGCCCGACGGTAGCTTTTCATCCAACCTGTTGCTCGAACGCGCTGACAGCGCGCGTACCGAAGGGCGCTACCAGTTCTATTCGCTCGACTATTTCACGAACGAAGAACAGGCACTGCAGCACTCGGCACGCTGGGCACGCCACTGGGTCGACACACGCGGCTAAACGCGAGTCGAACCTGATGCGCGCGGAAACCCCGCGCCGGCATCGCTCAGCACCCCATAGCGCGCCATGAGGCGCGTTAGACCATCACCCTCGCGCGCGGTCTATTCGGTTTCTTCCGCCTTGATCCGCGCGCGCAGTTCGAACTTCTGAATTTTTCCCGTCGACGTCTTCGGCAATTCGCCGAATCGCACCGCTTTTGGCAACTTGTATCCCGCAAGAAACAGCCGGCAGTGCGCGATGATCTCTTCTGCGCTCACCTGAGCGCCTTCCTTGAGCTCGACGAAGGCGCACGGTACCTCACCCCACTTCGGGTCGGCCATCGCCACCACAGCGGCAACCGACACTGCGGGGTGACGGTACAACGTGTCTTCGACCTCGATGCTCGAGATGTTTTCGCCGCCCGATATGATGATGTCCTTGCTGCGATCGCGGATGCGGATATAGCCATCGGGCATCCGCACGCCGAGATCTCCGGTATGGAACCAGCCGCCGCGAAAGGTCGCTTCCGTAGCGCGTTCGTTCTTCAAATACCCTTTCATGCAGATGTTGCCGCGGAACATGATCTCGCCGAGCGTTTCGCCGTCCTCAGGTACTGGCGCGAGCGTGTCCGGGTCGAGCACTGCTATCGCTGCCTGCAGGTGGTAACGCACACCTTGCCGCGCGTTCATTTCTGCGCGTGCGTTGTCGTCGAGCGTTTCCCATTCCTCCTGTTTTGCGCAGACGGCAGCCGGCCCGTAGGTCTCGGTCAGTCCATATACGTGAGTCAGATCGAAACCGATCTCCTTCATCTTGGCAATTACCGCCGGCGCGGGCGCTGCGCCGGCCACCATCGTCGACACACGATGCCTGATACCCTCACGCCACTCGGCGGGCGCATTCGCGAGTGCGCTCTGCACGATCGGCGCGCCACAATAATGCGTGATGCCTTCGCGGCAAATCAGTTCGAACACCGTCTTCGCGTCGAATTTGCGCAAACAGACGTTGACGCCAGCACGCGCGGCAACGGTCCAGGGGAAACACCAGCCGTTGCAGTGAAACAGCGGCAAGGTCCATAGGTAGACCGCATGCTTGGGCATATCCCATTCGAGGATATTGCTGAGCGCATTCAGATAAGCGCCGCGATGGTGGTAGACCACGCCCTTCGGGTCGCCGGTCGTGCCCGAGGTGTAGTTGAGCGCGATAGCGTCCCACTCGTCGCCAGGCAGGGTCCAGGCGAATTCGGGGTCGCCGGTTTGCAGGAACGCTTCGTAGTCGGTCGCGCGGATAAACTTGTCAGCGTCGGCGGGCATCGCATCCGCCACGCTGATCACGCGTAACTCCGGGAATTCCAGCGCCGCGCGGTGCGCCAATTCGCTGTATTCCGTATCGACGATTAACGCCTTCGCCTCGCCATGACGCAACATGAAGAGCAGCGACGACACGTCGAGCCGCGTATTCAGCGTATTGAGCACGGCCCCGGCCATCGGTACGCCGAAATGCGCTTCTATCATAGGAGGAATATTCGGCAGCAGCGCGGCAACCGTGTCGCCACGCTCAATACCGGCCTGCCGCAACGCGCTGGCCAGACGCCGCGCGCGCTCGTAGGTTTCGCGCCAGTTGCGGCGAATCTCACCATGGACGACCGCCAGCCGCTCACCGTAGACTTGCGCTGCGCGTACGATGAAATCGATGGGTGTCAGCGGGACATAATTGGCCTCGCGCCGCTGAAGGCCTTCTTCGAACATGTGCTTCATTGCCTTGTCTCCTGGGGCGCTGCCCGCGCCGTCGCGTTTTCTGATTGATGAGCTAGCGTAGCAACTGTCATGGTGAACTGTCTGTCATTCAAATGACAGAGTGACGCGCCCAGACTCTTCTCAACCGACTTCACACCCGCATACGCCCCACCAGCCGCTTATGGATGACGCTCCGTTCACCGTCCCCGCAGAAACACCCTCGCGTTTGGTCAGGAGCAGATCTAGCGCAAACGCGTGCACCCGGCGGCCTATCGCAGCCTGTCCGCGGTTTCCTGTTATTTTCTGCGGGTTTGGCCCCACTTTCCCCGATTTTCCTCCACGTTTCCCGCTTTTCATCGGCCGCCTCAGGCCAGACGTTCGCGTTCCAGGCAGGGATTTCGGACGCCCGAATAAAGAATCCGCGGCAGCGGCCGTTATGCCGACTATGCAACGCAGATTGCAGATCCTCCCTATTCCGAGTTCAACGTATTGTCGAAACCGATAATGAACCGTCTGACACTGAAACAGAAATTGTGGGTGCCGATACTGCTTTGCTGGGCGGCGCTCCTGATCGTTACCGTTGTGAACGCGTTCGATGCGAGAAACGCTCAAATGGACGCACGGCGCGCGGATCTGGCCGACGTCACCGACATGGCCGTATCGATCGTCGCGGACTATGCGAAACAGGCCGACACGGGCAAGCTCTCGGTCAACGAGGCCAAGCAGCAGGCCATCGCCCGCGTCAACGCGCAACGCTACGGCGCATCGGGCTATGTGACGATCGTGCGCAGCGATTCGGTGATGGTTGCTCATCCAATCAGCCCAAAGCTGAATGGCAAGGACATGAGCGGCTTTCGCGACGCCAAAGGCAACGCGCTGTATCACGACATCGCGCAGGCAGGCGGCTCGGCGGGCGGCGCAGGCTATCTGCGCTACTGGTGGCCCAAACCCGGTGAAACGGCGCCGAGCGAAAAGATCGGCTATGTGAAACGCTTCGGCCCGTGGAACTGGGACTTTATCGCCGGGGCCTATATGGACGACATCCAGGCGCAGTTCTACGCAACCCTCGAACGCTCGGCCGGCATGCTGGTGCTATTGGTCGTGCTGGTGTCGTTCGTGGCCTCGCGCGTGGTACGCAACGTATCGCGCTCGATCGGCGGAGAGCCCTCCACGGCGGCGGCGATTGCAATGCAGATCGCTCGCGGCGATCTCGCCACTCGCATTGACCTGCATCGCGACGACAGCTCAAGCCTGCTGTTCTCGCTGCGCGAGATGCGCAACCAACTCGCTGCGACCGTCGCGCGGATCAAGACCTCCGCCGAGACGATCACAGTCGCCTCGAAAGAGATTGCCGCGGGCAACCTGGATCTGTCGAGCCGCACCGAAGAACAGGCGGCTTCGTTGGAGCAAACCGCCGCCAGCATGGACGAGCTCACCAAGACCGTCACGCAGAACGCCGACAACGCGGCGACCGCGTCGGACCTCGCGGCGGATGCATCGAATATCGCTGCGCGCGGCGGCCAGGTCGTCAACGACGTCGTCGAGAAAATGGCCGGCATCACTGATAGTTCACACAAGATCGGCGAGATCATCAGCGTGATCGAAGGCATCGCGTTTCAGACCAATATCCTGGCGCTGAACGCAGCGGTGGAAGCGGCGCGCGCCGGTGAAGAAGGCCGCGGCTTCGCGGTCGTCGCGGGCGAGGTACGCAATCTTGCGCAGCGTAGCGCGACGGCGGCCAAAGAGATCAAGGTGCTGATCAATCAGTCCGTCGCGCAGGTCGGCGAAGGCTCGGCGCTGGCGGGCAAGGCCGGCAGCACGATCGGCGAGGTAGTCGACGCCGTGCGCCGCGTGACCGCGATCATGAACGAGATCTCGGCGGCCTCGAAAGAGCAGAGCTCGGGCATCGGCGAAGTCAATCTCGCGATCCGCCAGATGGACGACGTGACACAGCGCAATGCCGCGCTAGTCGAGCAGGCAGCGGCCGCGGCAGGTTCACTCGATGAGCAGACTGAACGTCTGCGAAATGCGATTGCAGTGTTCAAGGTCGAACAACATGCGTGATTGAGCAGCGCGCCTGCACTGCCGATAGCTCAACAGGTTAAAAAAGGTCGACATTGAACTGCACTCCAAAAGTTGGACATCGATCCACGCCTTTGGAGCGCAGTTCACATCTGGTTACCAGTGACGGTCCTTTTCTTGCCATGTCGAAACAGTCCTGAGCCTGCTACGCAGTGCGCGGATCGCTCCTGCGAGTGACAGGCCGCGCCAGCATTGCATCAGTGTCGAACAGCGCAAAAGCGACGTTGGCCAGCACACCTGAATTCTTCCAGCGCAGATAGTAGCGATGCGCGGTCTGATAAGGCGCATACCGGTCGGGCATCGCGTGCCACGGTTTGCCCGTGTGTAGTACCCAGAGCACGCTATTCACCACGCAACGGATGTCGATGCTGGGACGGCCGCGCCGAGGCCCATGGTCTTTCATTTCGGGCAGGAGCGGCACGATGCGATGCCATTGCTCGTCGGTGAGATCCTGAATGGCTGGCGAGCGAGCCAGTGGGTTTGAAGCGGGAGTATTCATGCAGTAGGAACGCGCACCTGCAGCACACGTGCTAGCGTCGCCGCGAAAAATAGTGTCTATAACTCAACCGTTTCAGACTACCCCAAGCTCGCTTTCGCGAAAGTCAATTATTGTCAGACCTGTGTGCGCAATTGTCAGAAATCGCAACACGTTTTTGCGCCCATGAATTTTTGCACCAATGGATTAGTGCGCAATGAAGGTGGTGGCCTACTATCCACGCGCCCATAAAAAAAGGTGCCGCGAACGGCACCTTTTTCTACAACAACCAGCTTCTGCTGAAGCTTAGAAGCGGTGACGCAGACCGATCGTAGCAGCCGTCTGGTTCTTCGACGACGACGGCAGTTGCGAATTGTCGCCGCTGTAAATCGAAGCGACACCACCGTCACCCATTGCGTGCTGGTACACGGCTTGAGCGTAGACGTCCGTACGACGCGACAGCGAGTAGTCAGCTTGCAGGCCGATCTGATGGTAACGGGTCTTCATGTCGTTGCCGTCAGCATTGACGCCGTATCCCTTTGCGTCCGTGAACGTGTAAGCAACGCCCAGCGACATAGCCGGCGTCAGGTTGTACTTACCGTTGACTTCGTAGTTGTTCGAACGACCTTGACGTTGGCCAACTGCTGCGCCAACCAGGTTGTCGATACGCGACTGCGTGAATGCAGCACCGACGGTAGCCGGGCCGAACGAGTACGAAGCAGCTGCGCCGAACTCACGTTGACGGAAGTTGCCGGTCATCACGCCGGACGTGTTCGCCAGGACGCCGTCCGAAGAACCGCTGGCGTTTGCAGCCGGGTTGTTCTGCTGTGCGTAAGCAGCACCCAAACGCAGACCTTGGAACTGGTATGCAGCACCAACGCTGTATTCGCGGTTGTTTGCGAATGCGCCAGCCTGGTTCGAGAAGCCGTACGTGCCGCCGAACGTGAAGCCAGCGTAGTTAGCGCTCGAGTACTTGATCGAGTTGTTAACCGACAAGCCGCCGTTCGTGCTCAGATTGTCGTTGTTGAACGGGTGCGCGAAGTACGTACCGCCCCAGCTGCCCGTTGCGGTCAGCGGTGCCAGGTAGTCTTGTGCTGCGTCGTATTGACGACCCAGCGTAACCGTACCGTATTGCGCGCTCGACAGACCGACAAACGCTTGACGGTTGAACATGCCGTTGTTGTTAGCGAACTTGCCGTTGTTGATGTTGAAGCCGCTTTCCAACGTGAAGATTGCCTTCAGACCGCCGCCCAGATCTTCCGAACCGCGCAGACCGAACATGCTTTGGTTGATGCCGCCGCTACCTGCTGCCCACTTTGCGTTGCCGTGGCCGACGCCATTGGCGGGGGCGACATTGCTGGTGTACGTCAGGCCCGCGTCCAGCAGACCATACAGGGTCACGCTGCTTTGTGCGTGAGCGACGGAAGCGAACGATGCGGCAACCGCAACAACAATGAGACTCTTTTTCATGCGTGGGACTCCAGTTCGATAAATTTACGCGGGGAGCGGAACCTGCCTCAGCAGCGCAACCATCACTCGCTGCCGCCCTGTTTGCCGAACCGTTTCCGGATCAGCCGGGCACCCTTTGAACGAAGCGTGAGTGTAGGGGGACACCCTAGTAGCGACGTCGGCAATTTACACAACAGGGTTTTTCAGAATCCGCAACAATCAAATCGGTACAGCTATTAAGTCTTTGTTTTTCAGACATTTATCGCAAAATCAGGACTACGCCACGCCTGCTCTGGACAGAAGTTATTTGCAACATCTCAATATTAAAGTTGTGCGTATGCAACAGCATTTAATATGAATGACGTAATCGGGTCGGAACGTTTAAAAATGAGAGATGTCTGATTGCCCGAAAATCAGGCAATTGCGATAGACACCATTCGACGCGGCGTAAATTTATTTAAGAAAAATTGGAACTTAATTGATTAAATACGGTCGCCGATTTAGCGGCGCTAAATACTCTATGTATAGCGAATCTCTGGATTAGCTGGAATTAAAGAGAGTGACGAATTGCCGCATGGCTTTATCCAGAGAACACGGCATTCAAGGTTCGGTACAGTGGCTTGGCTCGATGCCGGCCCTTCTCTTGAGATCCCCTTGACCGCCGCCCCGTCGTGCTCTCGGTCGGCGTGCTTCGCACCATAGCGAGCAACACGACCGGAATGAATGGCCCCAGAAAAAACCACCGTCAGGCGATTCATGAATCCTGGCTGCTGCTTTGCCGGCAGAGCGCTTGTTCCGCAGAACTCGCGCTGCGGAATAAGTGAAGCCTTCAGCACGGGCGTTGCCCGGAGGTGAACTGCGGCGCCAACCGCCGCGTGACAAAGACCCGTGCTGAAAGCGGACGGCATACATCGAATAGCCTTCCGCATTCATTTAACGGCACAGCCGTGCGCTTTTTTACACGGAGTTTCCCTACTTCCTGGTCGCTGACCTTATGGCTCGTCGCGGGGCCGACGAAGCATTGAGCGAGAGCCGACGCACTGCCCGCCATATCGCCAGGAAGGTCCGTCACTGCACATAATCCAGATACGCTTGTCAACGCGTGACGCCAAGCTACCGCCGCGCAACATGGGCTCTTATCGTTTGGGAAGCCAGTTCAGCTTTCCGCTGCTCGATACCAAAGCCCACCACCAACCGTGGAGGTCGAAGAGGCCAGGCTTCACAAAGGTCGCCTCATTTTCGCGGCCTTTCGTTACCACCAATCGTCCGCATTGATAGATCACCACGTAGTTTTTCGTGGTTTGAATGAATCTAACACCGTCGGAGATCGCCCAATGCCCTTCTCTGCTTGGCGGTGGATCAAACGGAGGCAGGTCTATCCGCCCACTGGCTGCGTCGAATCGGTATCGGTCGTACAGCACGCCAGAATGCTCGTCCTCGATTGTTCTGAGTTTCTCGTGCGCCTGTCCCCGTCGATTCCCTAAACACGGTTCGCAGGTCCAGACGTAGCCCCTTGCGAGCCATGGTGAGGATCTGTCGTGTGAGCACACCTGAGGCTGGTTCTAGAAATTTGCCTGTTCGCGCTGAAAAATAAACGACGTCGCCATCCCGGTTGACGAGCACATGTGGCGGGGCAAAACGTTCAATCACCTGCCCGTCGACCATTTGCCGTACGGCGGCACCTGCAACCGGCGATCTTCGAGGACTCAATTCGGCAGTTTGTCCAGGTCGAATTCCAGCCACCATCAGTGGCAGCCGCAAGTGCGCGCTCGAGTCGGAGCGACGCTGAAAAATCCGATGCTTCTTTTCGATCGGCGTGAACAGATCGTCGAATTGCCCGATGTTTTCAGACGTACCTAAAAATAGATAGCCCCCCGGGCGCAAGGCGTAATGAAACGTCGGAATGACCTGGTTCTGCACCTCGGCGCCAAAGTAAATCAGCAGGTTGCGGCACGACACCAAATCCATGCGCGAGAACGGGGGATCTTTTATCACGCTGTGCGGAGAGAACACGCAAAGGTCCCGGACTTCCTTGGCCACCAGAAAGCTACCGCCATCAGGTATAAAAAGCGCTCACGGCGCTCCGGCGAGACGCCGTCGAGCAGTTGTAGAGGATAACGTGTCGTGAAAAATCGGCCTTGATGGCATTTTCCGCTTTGAGCGAGCCGGCTCGCGACGCGCCACTTAGTCAGCCACCGTCCAGACCCCTCGACGCACCCAACGGATTAAGAATCGACTGATCGGATAGATAGATTTGAATCGACGAGCATGAGATACCGAGAAGGCACCTTACGACCGTCCGGAAGGTATTGTCGGTTTGGTTGCCACATACTTGCATACAATTGAACCCGATCGGGAGGTCACTGCACAGATGACGCCTGAGCTTTATTTCGATTTGTATGCCGCCCAACGAATCTCACTACGGGTCTACCAAAATACATGGCTGCCTCACTTGACCACGACCTGCATTCAATCCGACTGTTTCTTGTAGTAGCGGAGACAGGCAGTCTGACGAAGGCCGCAGACCAGACGTCCCTCACTCTCTCCGCAGTCAGCAAGCGTATTTCAGACCTTGAGCGCCGCATTGACTGCCAGCTACTTGTCCGCATGCCGAGAGGCATCGAGCTCACTGCTGCGGGTCGCGGTTTTATTGTCCACGCAAGGCAAATCGTAGACCGCGTGAACCGGATGGCGCACGAGATGAGTGACTTTGCCAGCGGTGTACGCGGGCATATCCGCGTTTGGGCAAATACCTCAGCGATAATCCAGTTCCTCCCGCAGGACATGCGAAGTTTTCTAAGGTCGAACTCAGCAATAAAAATATCTATCGAAGAGAAACTCAGCGGCGAGATTGTTAAGTCGGTCAACGATGGGAAGGCCGACATTGGGGTTTTTGCGGACAACGTCCCTGCCCCGGGAATTGACAAGGAGGTCTACAGGCAGGATCGTCTTGTCCTTCTAGTGCCGGTTGATCACCCACTTGCGAGTGCGACCGAGGTGGCATTTATCGATACGCTTGACTACGACTACGTCGGGCTCAATGAGGGGAGTTCGTTACTCGCCCGGCTGCTTAATGCGGCTTTTGCGTTCGACCGAATTCTCAATGTGCGCATACAGGTCAGCAGCTTTGACGGGATCTGCCGCATGATCGAGCAAGGTTTGGGTATCGGCATTCTTCCGTTGGGTGCCGTTCGTGCCGAAATCCTAGCCGCGGGATTGAAATCGGTCAGTCTCTCCGATTCTTGGGCACATCGGACGCTATATATCGGAACAAAATCTCGGGAACTCCTCTCGCCCGAGGCCCGCCGTCTGTTTGAGTTTATGACGACTGAGGCCAAATCCAGTAAGGGCTAACCCCCCCTTTCTCTTTCGGAAAGGGTCGTTGAAAAACGATTGATTCTCATCAAACAAGCTTTGTTTCAAGATGAACGAACAAAACGTTCAGCATGGAGACAAAGTGAAGGCGAAGCCCTTGGATGGTGTGCGAGTTCTGGAGATGGGTCAGCTGATTGCCGGCCCATTTGCAAGCAAAATGCTTGCTGAATTCGGCGCCCATGTAATCAAGATTGAGCCGCCTGTCGTAGGGGACCCTTTACGAAAATGGCGACTTCTTCACGACGGAACTTCCGTTTGGTGGGCGGCCCAGTCCCGTAACAAAAACTCTGTCACGCTGGATCTTCGGTCGCCAGAAGGCCAGGATGTCGTTCGACGGCTCGTCCGCGAGACAGACGTTCTCATTGAAAACTTCCGCCCCGGCACCCTCGAAAATTGGGGCCTAGGATGGGAGGAACTACATAAACTCAACCCTCGGTTAATCATGTTGCGCGTTTCGGGATACGGACAAACCGGTCCCTATCGCGATCGGCCAGGCTTTGGCGTTGTCGCAGAAGCAATGGGCGGGTTGCGGCATTTGAGCGGCGAACCAGGTCGAACACCCGTGCGCGTAGGTGTCTCCATTGGTGACTCCCTGTCCGCGCTCCATGGCGTGATTGGAATTTTGCTTGCGCTCAGACACAGGGACCAGAACGGTGGCGACGGGCAAATGATCGATGTTGCCCTGTACGAGTCGGTCTTCAACATGATGGAAAGCTTGCTGCCGGAATATTCCGCATTCGGTGCTATTCGGCAAGCAGCAGGCAGCAGCCTTCCAGGCATTGCTCCAACCAACGCTTACAGGTGTGTAGACGGTAAATATGCACTGATCGCAGGAAACGGCGACAGCATTTTTCGAAGACTGATGCAACTGATAGAGCGTGAGGATCTGGCATCAGATCCCGATCTTGCGCAAAACGATGGTCGCGTAAAAAATGTCGAACGACTCGACGCTGCAATCGGTGAATGGACAGCTAACAGGAGCCTTGATGAGGTGCTTTCAGCACTCAATGAGGCCAAAATCCCTTCGGGCAAAATTTACGACGTCGCTGATATTGCTGTGGATCCGCATTATCGAGCACGAGACATGATCCTTGAGTCCGAGCTGCCCGACGGCACTCCCGTCCAACTGCCAGGAATTGTGCCAAAACTGAGCGCAACACCGGGCACAGTTGAGCGCCCTGCGCCGAACCTAGGTCAGCAGACCGACGAGGTTCTCGAAAGCATTGGAATTGACGCTGCCACGCGTACCGATTGGCGTGAACGCGGAATTATTTGAGGTCAATCATGACAGAAAAGAAGCGCCTATACATTCAAGAAGTAGCAACTCGCGACGGTTTCCAAAACGAAAAGCAATTCGTGGATACCGACGCCAAAATCTCTCTAATCGACGAACTCAGCGAATGCGGCTACGCGAAAATTGAAGTGACTTCGTTCACGTCACCCAAAGCGATTCCGGCATTACGCGATGCTGAGGCAGTAATGCACCGCATCGTTCGTAAAGAGGGCATCGTGTACACGGTGCTCGTTCCAAACGTGCGCGGAGCTGAGCGTGCACTTTCGTGCGGAGTGGACGAGGTCAATCTCGTCATGTCGGTTAGTGAAAGTCATAATCGTACGAATTTGCGCATGAGCCGCGAGCAGTCCTTTGCGCAATTGCGCGATGTGGTCAACGTCGTTAAATCGACTCCTGTTGCAATCAACGTGTCGCTGTCGACATCGATGGGTTGCCCGATGGAAGGTGATATTCCGGCTGGGCATGTGCTTGATTGGATGCAGCGCTTCGCCGATCTCGGTGCACACGGAGTTACATTGTGCGACACCACGGGCATGGCTTATCCGGCGCAAGTCGGTGAATTATGCAGGCTCGCGCGCGAGAGGTTTCCTGCTCTTGAACTAACGCTGCATTTTCACAACACACGCGGTATGGCGCTCGCCAACACGCTGGCGGCTCTTGATGCCGGGGTAGATCGCTTCGACTCTTCATTAGGCGGCTTGGGCGGCTGCCCCTATGCGCCCGGAGCTACAGGTAACGTATGCACGGAAGAGCTGGTGCATATGTTGGAACTTAATGGATATGACACGCACGTTGATTTGCAACGTGCCCTTTCTGCGTCAACGCGTTTGCCAGCGCTGATTGGTCATGACGTGCCAAGTCAGCTGCTCAAGGCGGGGCGTCGTCTTGACCTTCATCCAATGCCGCCGGCGGATGCTGTGCCAGAGCAGCGTGCTTTCGCTAACGAGGGATCTTGACATGAGTATCATCGACCACCTGGACCATCTGGTGCTGACATGCATCGATATCGCGGCTACGAAACGATTCTACACAGAAGTCTTGCAGATGGACCTTCAGACGTTTGGCGAGGGGCGCTACGCATTGCGCTTTGGCAATCAAAAAATCAATCTGCACGAGCGCGGTCACGAATTTGAACCGAAGGCCCATTTGCCGGTGCCCGGTGCGCTCGACCTCTGCTTTATCGCGTCAGTGCCTCTTGATGACGTCATTACACATTTGAAAATGTGTGATTGGCCTATTGAGGAGGGCCCAGTCGGTCGAACCGGTGCGACCCAAAAGATCCGGTCAGTCTATGTAAGGGATCCCGATCTGAATCTTATTGAAATTTCAGAGCTGATCGGATAACGCCCATGCCTGCATATCCTTTGTCGCGTGAATTTCGAGTCTTCTTCGAAGATCTGAAAACTGTCGCTCGAGGCCTTAGTCGACCCGAGTGCGTGCTTTCGCTTGACGATGGCACGCTAATCGCAGCGCATGGGAGCGGCGGTTACTCGGTGGTGTCCGCGACCGGGCAGGTTACGAACTGGCTAATAGAGCCCCCGCCAGAACGAGCTTATGTTCCCAATGGCATAGCACTTGCGCCTGACGGTCAAGTTTTATTTGCAGACCTCGGGGCTGCGGCTGGCGGTCTGTTCGCCCTTGGCAAGCGTGGAACACTAAGTACGGTGCTGGATTCCGTGAATGGCGTCCCGCTTCCGCCCTCTAACTTCCTCTTCATCGACGAACATAACGTTCTTTGGTTCACTGTCAGCACGCGGAAGATCCCGCGCAGCGAGGCATGGAACAATGACGTGAAAGATGGCTTTATCGGTGTAATCGATGCGACGGGCCCCCGTATTATCGCGGATGGTCTTGGCTATACCAATGAAATCGCAGTGTCTCCTGACGGACGATGGCTGTATGCCAATGAGACCTATGCCCAGCGCGTTAGCCGTTTCCCGCTTAAAGGCACGTCAGCCAGGCCTGAGCTTGGGTCGCGCGAAACAGTCACCCAGCTTGACGGCGCCGATCTACCCGACGGGCTCGCGTTCGACGTCCACGGTGGACTATGGTTGACGTGCATCGCGAGCAATCGTGTGTTGTTGGTGCGCCCCGACGGCGAAGTGCAGACGATTCTGTCCGATACTGACGACGACCACGCAGCTCGCATAGCTCTTGGTATTCGCGAGAGAAATCTTAAGCACTCCGATATGCAAACGCCTGGAAAATCGCGCCTAGGTAACGTATCGAGCATCGCATTTGGCGGTGACGATATGCGAACCGCGTATCTAGGCTGCCTTCTAGATGATCAGATCCGATCGTTCGATATTCCCCTATCAGGCTTGGTATTGCCTCATCGGAAAAGAAAACTGGGTCGGTAGTTTTATTTCAATCAACTCGGCCGCAGAGCTAAGTGATCTTTTCGAGAAAACCACGAGTAGGAGACAAGCATGAATAGCATCGAAAGTCGAACGATGCGCAAGATACTGCGCCGCTTCGCCCCCCTCCTGACAATTTGCTTTGTCGTCGCCTTTCTTGATCGCGTCAACGTCGGCTTTGCCGCCTTGACGATGAACAAAGAACTTGGACTCAGCGCGTCAACTTTCGGTCTTGCCGCGGGCTTATTTTTCCTCAGCTACTTCGTGTTCGAAGTGCCATCGAACATGCTGCTCGAGCGCTTCGGGGCTCGCCGTTGGATCGCGCGAATCATGTTCACGTGGGGACTATGCTCCGGCGCAACAGCTTTCGTACAGGGAGAGTGGTCATTTTACGCCATCCGCTTGCTGCTCGGCGCGGCGGAGGCAGGCTTCTTTCCCGGTGTTGTGTTTTTTCTTTCCCTTTGGGTGCCGGCATCCTATAGAGCGCGCGTCATCGGTGGGTTCATGGCTGCAATGCCCCTTGCTAGCGTGATTGGATCGCCGATCTCGGGATACTTGATGAGCCTGCATGGATGGATGGGGCTGAGCGGGTGGCAGATCATGTTCCTGTTGGAAGCAGTGCCGTCGCTGATCCTTGCAGTTATTGTCTGGAACGTTTTGCGGGATTCGCCGAAACAAGCGGAGTGGCTCGAGGATGATGAGCGTCAATGGCTCGAGGCGACGCTTGCGACAGAACGGGCAGCGCTCCCGGCGGTAGTTGATCAAAGCTTGATGAAAATGCTCGGCAATCCGGTCATATTATTCACGGCGCTTGCGTATTTCGGTGTGACTGGATTCAACTATGGGCTGAGTTTTTTCTTACCGCAGATTGTCCGCGTGTTCGACCTGAGCATTCAACAAATCGGTTTTGTTAGCGCCCTGCCCTTTGTAGCCGGCGCGGCAGGCATGATTTTTTGGGGGCGACATTCAGACCGTACCGGTGAACGGCGATATCATCTCTTACTCCCTCTAACGCTTGCTGCGATTGGTCTTGCTGGGTCGACGCTAATTCCAACGCCGATTGGTAAGCTCACGCTTCTTTGCGTCGCAAGCTTTGGCGTCTTTTCAGCGTTGCCAGTGTTTTGGACTGTTGCCCCTCGGCTGCTAGGACCAACGGCGGCAGCAGCGGGTATTGCACTCATCAATTCGCTAGGTAATTTGTCCGGCTTTGTGAATCCGTACGTTGTTGGAAGAATCAAGGATGCGACTGGTAGCTTCAACGGTGGTCTTCAATTTATTGCGGTAGTTGGCGTGCTCGCCGTTGTCATTCTTTTCTTCGTTACCCGCCTCATTGATACGAGGCGAAACGGCCCGGCAAAGAGCGTAATACCGTCAAAAAACGACAACCCTCTTGAGACAACACCCCAATGAACGTCGTTATCCTTGACGCTAACACGCTTCCGGTCCCGGTGCTTCGTCCGTCATGGGCCTCTGCATGGGCGGCTCGCTCGACAACGCGAGCTGACGACGTGGTCGATGCCTTAAGCGATGCCGCGATTGCCATCACGAACAAAGTACCGATTCGGCGAGAAGATTTGGAGCATTTACCTCGCTTACGATTCATCTGTGTCGCGGCGACCGGTTACGACTGCGTGGATATCGAAGCTTGTCGAGAGCGTGGGATTGTTGTGTCGAATGTTCCAGGTTATTCAGCCCAAAGCGTCTCTGAGTGGGTGATTGCATCAATTTTTGCGCTGCGACGTAGCTTGCCTGCTTACCAGGTGCTCGCTCGAGAGGCGTGGGCGCGATCTCCGTCTTTTTGCGTACATGGTGCTCCGATACGGGATATTGCAGGCGCAACGCTTGGAATTTTCGGACGTGGTGCGATCGGCCAAGCTACCGGTCGCCTTGCCGGTGCGCTTGGAATGAACGTGTTGTATGCGGAACGTCGAGATCGTGTTAGCACGCGAGATGGTTTCGTTCCTTTTTATGATGTTTTGCGAGCGGCCGACGTTCTGTCATTGCACTGCCCTTTGACCGAACAAACCCGAAACCTCATCGGCAGGAAGGAGCTGGAGACGCTCAAACCGGGGGCTCTTCTGGTAAATAGCGCACGCGGAGCGCTTATCGACTCCTATGCTTTGATCGACGCGCTTGCGAGCGGCAAGCTTGCCGGTGCCGCGCTGGACGTTTTGCCTGCCGAGCCCCCGGATAGCGATGACCCGGTGCTCAATAGCTCTCATCCCAATTTGATTGTTACGCCACACATAAGTTGGGCCGCGACGAGCGGGTCAATTCGACTCAACGAAGGCATATCGGCGAATTTGAACGCTTTCCACGCTGGCAAGCCCGTCAATCTAGTGCCCTTAGTAAGCCAAGGTTAAGTGACGCCCCCATACGTATAACTTATATAAGTAGGAGACAGCATGAACATGAACACCTCGGCAGCAGGACCCTCTGTCCGCTTGGCTAGCCGCAAGAAGTGGTTTCAACACTTATATGTACAAGTCTTAATCGCGGTTGTGCTCGGCATTCTACTCGGTCACTTCCAGCCTTCTATCGCGGAGTCAATGAAGCCGTTAGGCGACAACTTCCTTAAGCTAATCAAGCTGATGGTTGCGCCATTAATATTCTGCACGGTTGTCCATGGCATCGCGAGCATGCGCGACATTAAATCCGTGGGGCGCGTCGGCTTGAAATCTCTCTTGTATTTTGAGGTAATGACGACGCTTGCGTTAGCTGTAGGACTAATAGCTGTAAACCTCTTCAAACCAGGTAGCGGGATGCACATCGACCCGCGCACCCTCGATGCGTCCGCGATCGCCGCCTATACAAAAGCAGCTCACGAGCAGACCGTCGTCGGCTATCTCTCTCACATTATTCCGTCGACGGTATTTGGTGCTTTTGCGGAAGGCGACATTCTGCAAGTCCTGTTCATTTCCATCATTTTTGCGTTTGGCTTGCAGATGCTAGGTGAGCGCGGAAAAGCGCTTGTCGCCGTGATTGATGCAGGTGCCAATACTTTCTTCAACATGGTGAGAATAGTGATGTATGTCTCACCGATCGGTGCGTTTGGTGCGATTGCATTCACGATTGGAAAGTACGGAATCGTATCGCTCGCCTCGTACGGGCAACTGCTTCTGACTTATTATGTAACCGCCGCATTTTTTGTATTCATTATCCTCGCGATCGTCTGCAAATTCGCAGGCTTCAGTCTTCTAAAATTCCTTCGCTACATCCGGGACGAGCTTTTGATTGTGTTAGGTACCTCGTCGTCTGAATCGGCGTTGCCCCGGCTGATGGCTAAGCTTGAACGCTTGGGTTGTGATAAGTCCGTGGTCGGACTTGTTGTGCCCGCCGGGTATTCATTTAATCTCGACGGAAGTTGTATCAACATGACCGTCCTTGCTATCTTTATCGCCCAAGCGACAGATTCTTATCTTTCAATCGGTAGTCAATTGACGTTGATGTTTGTTTTGCTGCTCACATCAAAGGGCGCAGCGAGCGTTAGCGGTGGTGCTTTTATTGTGCTCGCGGCCACGCTTGGGACGATCCCTGGCATCCCTGTAGCCGGCCTGGTTCTCGTCTTAGGCGTGTACCGTTTCATCTCCGAGGGCGGTGCTATCGTGAACGTTATTGGAAATGGTATTGCAACGATAGTCGTCGCAAAATGGGAGAAAGCGATCGACGAGGATACCTTCAATCGAGAACTCAATATCGGTCCTAGCACGGACTAGTTTAACGCGACGCTTCCTCTGCCGCATCTTAGTGTTGAGGACTTGTCGCAACCTTGCCAGCTGATAGCCATGGCATGTGGACGCAATCAGAATTGTAGTGGTCAAGTTATTTCGGACAGGCTGATAGGTTCTTTCACTGTCGGTTTTGCCTCGTAGGCGGTGGGCGACAGATAGCCCAAAGTCGAATGCAAACGTACGGCGTTGTAGAAACCGACGATGTACTGGTTGATGTCGCGCCGTGCCTCATCATGGTTGGCGTACCGGCGCTGCCACACGCGCTCCATCTTCAGGTTCAGGAAGAACCGCTCCATCACCGAATTGTCCCAACAATTTCCCTTGCGGCTCATGCTGCAAACCACGTGATGATGCCGGAGCAAGGCCTGGTATTCATCGCTCGCATACTGGCTGCCCCGGTCCGAATACAGGACCAGTCCGGGCGCGGGCCGGCGCTGCTGTAGCGCCATGGCCAGTGCCGACATGACCAGTCCGGCCGGCATGGTGGGCGCCATCGACCAGCCGACCACCTTGCGTGAGTACAGGTCCAGTACGACCGCCAGATACAGCCAGCCCTGCGCCGTGCGGATACAGGACAAGCCGCTGCAGTATTTCAGGTGTATTCAGCGACGGCACCAACGTCGGTGAAGCAATATACCGTCGCGGCGAACACCATACTTTCCGACACATGGGCATGGCAAAAGAGCGCAACCGTGCCGCAAGCCTATGACCTGACCGTGCTGGGGCCTAACGGTTTTATTCGCCGCATGGCGTCAGCAGGTGCGGTTTCCGCCACGCAGGAAGTAACCGCCTGCTATGAAATCACGCAGGGGAACCTCTCCTTGAACTTGTCAAACGCGGGAAACGTATCTTCTACGTTCACTATTGCGGACAATCGCTACGGCATGTCGCCTCAAAACGTCACTGTTGCGGCAGGGCAAACGGTACAAACGATTTGGAATCTCGCTTCCAGCAAGCGCTGGTACGACATCAGCGTCACATCGGGCACGGACGCACACTTTCTGAGGCAGTTCGCTGGATACGTTGAGACAGGCGCGGCCGGAGTGACCGATCCGTCGATGGCTTAGATCCTTTGCGAGGACGGGGAAAGTCGTATTGGACTGCGGCCGCTCATCCGACGATTCATCGTTGCGTACCTCGCCCGACGGCATCAGAACGTGCGACAAGCGGTGATTGTCAAGCACAACTATCGCTTTCGATTTTAAGCTATCAGCCAGTTCAAGGGGAGGCCGGAATTCGCAGGTAGCTGATGTTAAGATATTGAAAATTCCCGGCCATCCCTCGGTTCTGTCGCTACCTGCGTCGTAGTCTTTGAAAGGGAGCGTGAACTGCTCGATTTCGTTCACACTCCTTATCGAAATACTCCAAGTTGCTTCTACCGGCGAACAAACGTATATCCCTAGCGCTGAGGTATGCGTACCCATGGCGCTCGCCTCGCGGCGGTCTGCTTTGCCGCCAACCGTTTTCGTCTAGCTAAAACCGTTGGCGCATACCCACGACAACACCTGTCTGGTCGTAGCCAGGTGCGACTGTCCCATAGCCTCCTACACCAAGCGCTGATTTGCCCTTATTACGCGCGAAGGCTGCCGTCGCATACAAGTCCGTTCGCTTCGACACAGTATAGTCAGCCGAGAAAACCGCGAGCCATGGATCAGCGCCACTTCCATGGATGTCTTGATAATAGCCAACCGCAGTTAAGGCTAGCCCGGCGTTTACTCTGTACTGTGCGCCGCCCCAATATAGGTTAGCGGCGCTCGACCCGGGAGCCCCAGAGGCAACGATGGCATTCGTTGGCAGGAACCTATCAGAAACGCTTAGAAATCTGTATCCCGCGTATCCCTTGAAGTCCCCTACAGTAAATGTCGCACCGGTAGTTGCGCGACGCTCTTCCGCCGTGTTCGTCGCGACGGTATTACTGTTACGTTGCTCGTAAGACACGCTGATGGCAAACGGTCCAGTCGAGTAATTCAGAGCGCCACTCCAAAAACGACCGGTAAGCTCAGCGCCCGGCGTCTCGGCTCCGTACCCAGCGTCGTATCTCGTGCTGTACATTGCCGCAGCCTTGATCGGTCCGAAGCTGCCGACATACTTCGCCGAACTGTCAACGCGCCCAGCTGTTGCGTAGTCGAAAGACAACAACGAGTAGCGCGATGCAACAGCCATCGGGTCAAAAGCGACAGCCTGCTCGTAAAGTAAGGAGTCTTGGCGGCCAAAGGTTAATTGGTTGCCTTTTCCGGTAATCCCCACGATGGCTTGCCGTCCCCATAAACGCGACGTTACCGAACCGTTCGATCCGAGTCCTTTTGTTGACTGACTCGACGTACCGTCATTCGGATTAAAACCCGCCTCAAGCCTGAAAATGGTGGCGAATCCTCCACCAAGGTCCTCTACTCCTTTCAAGCCGAACCGAGATCCAGATAGATTTCCTGACGCCTCGCGAGTCAACGCTCCGCCACTCGGTGTGTTGTTGATATGTTCAATTCCGACGTCGACGATACCGTATAAGGTCACACTGCTTTGAGCCTCAGCCTCGCTCGACATGCTTACAATCGCCATGGCGGTGACAACCATTAGGGTTACTAAGTACCGTTTACGGCTACATGTTCTATCAATATTAGTGTTCATACTCGTCTCCTGATTATTGTTTTCTGGACAAGGGGACCTTGACCTACTTATTACCGTGCTGCGGATAAAGCATGCGCCGAATGCACGGCAATCCGGGTCCTTTACTGGACTGATTGTCGTGGTGAAGATTGTTAGCGATTACGCAGAAAACGTAAGGAACAGAAGCGGATCGAAACCCGCACGCAGTATTTAAGGCGCGCACGTCCGCTCCTTTAACGTCCGATTCTAGGTTCCTTCCGAACCCCTAAAAAGGCGTGCACTTTTGCGATCACCGGAACGTGTCCGAGTCGGGTTATTTGATCCTGGAACACATAGACGATCGCATGCGCGCGTGCGACACGATGTCGCGTAACTCGCAGCTACCCTTAGTAAGCAGTTTGATGTGAGAGAATCTTTTCGATCGTGGCGACGTCGGGGCACGCCGCCACGCGGCCAGGTACATCGAATACGAAGCACATCTTGGCTTTGGAATATTTTGGCCAGCTTACGCTTTGGTTCGTATCTGGATGTCCAGTTTTAGCGAATGACACCCAAGATGACTGAATCTCTTCGGATAACGCGCGATCG
Source organism: Paraburkholderia sediminicola (assembly GCF_046026855.1). GTDB lineage: Bacteria > Pseudomonadota > Gammaproteobacteria > Burkholderiales > Burkholderiaceae > Paraburkholderia > Paraburkholderia sediminicola_A. Next base: position 29,769 of record NZ_JAQQET010000022.1, read on the forward strand.
CCCAGATCCGATGGTTGTATCTTACCTTTGTGCGGTGTGTTTAACGTACCGAAAACGTATTGCAATTCGTCGCCGTGTACCGGAAGAGTGTTCGATTCATTTCGGCGCCTTGCGAAGGAATACCGATATGTTGCGGGCTGAACTTTGGAAGATAGGGCAGCGAGGCGCTCCGCCGGCAAGTTGAACTCCATGTCCGTCCAAAGTTTCTCATGCGCTGCATGGAAATCTTCCGTTTGATAAACCGTGGCAAGTTGAGGTGCGAGTGCCCCGAAGTTCTTCGCTAAAGTTTGGTTGAAAGTTTCTTGATCTTCCCGGTCGGACCGCCGCACAAACGCGCCACCTTCGTTCGCATTCGTTCCTAGGATCATTGGTACGGCGCGATAGGCGCCAGTCTTGAAGCTTTCGATTTGATCCCGGGGAATAGCCCAGCGATCGACAACAGGCTTACCCCATGATGGCTCAAGTAACCCGCCCTCCGACGCTTTCATAGCACTCGAAAGGGCCAACAATTCGTCTGTCGACTTCGCACGCAGTGTATTGAGCGAACCAAGACTGTCGCCCTTCTGCTCCGCATCATGTAGATCCGGGACATGGCGAAGCCCCGCTCCACTTTGCAAGATAACTTGCTCAAAAAGCCCATTCGCCAAAGGCGACGTCATGAGAAGAGACACTGACCTGCTGCCTGCCGACTGACCCATCAGCGTAACCCTCGAGGGATCGCCACCAAAAGCGCGAATATTCTTTTTCACCCACGTCAATGCTGCTATCTGATCAAGCAGACCGTAGTTCCCGGATACATGACGTGGAGACTCCTTGCTCAGTCCTGAATGCGCAAGGAATCCAAAAATGCCGAGCCGGTAGTTGAAATTGACGACAAGTACGTCTCGTCGAGCGAGTGAAGTCCCGTCATACATCGGGATGGCACCGGACCCGTATTCAAATCCACCACCATGAATAAAAACAATCACCGGTAGCGGTTTCCGTGCAGCTTTGGGCGTCCAAATATTCAGGTAGAGACAATCCTCACTGCTACCCTTGCCTAGGCTTTCCGGATAGGGACTATTTTGGGCACAATCTGGCCCGAAAGACGACGCGTCAATTTGATCCCGATCGGCGGTAAAGGCGGCGGGAGGCTTCCAGCGCAGATCTCCGACCGGTGGTGCAGCATAAGGAATACCCTTGAACGATACAACTGTCCCGTCATCTACACCGGATACAAGGGTCTTGCCTAATATCACCTTTGTCGGGGATACAGCCGAGGCTGACGCAGCAAAGGATGGCACGGTGTAAAGGGACATTGATAGGCTAGTGAGCGCCGCCGCTCCAATGACACGCCAGTTCTTGGAAAGAATTCCGATGCCATCACTGCAGTTGAACCCCAGTGCTGGGTGAAATTTTAATTTCATATTGTCTCCATTTTTTTGTTTATCGTTGAGACTCAACCGTAAGCGAAGACGAGCGTTTCTGGGTTGGAATATTTTCAAGCATCGTTTCCGCCAGAGAAAGGGTAAGCCTGGCGACCCTCTCGGTCACTCGCGCGCTCGCCTACACGTTGATCAAGCGAAGCTGGAGGCGCCCCTGAACGCCGTGGCGAGGTTCGTCACGTGGCACGACGACGCCATCGAGACCAAGTTCTATCCACGAGGCTGAGGAGCATTGCTCCCCGATGGTAACCCCCGCCGCCGTGGAGCTTGCTGCCTGCCCAACCACGTCAGGCTATCATCACACGATTCATCAAAATGCGACGCAATCGGTCCGCTGTTTCTTTGTCGAACTGCTCTTCGATTCCGCGCCATTCTGGCTCATTGCACGCCAAAGATTCCAAGCTGTATGCCAGCTGCGTTCAGAAGAGAAAGCGCTTTCCGGGCGTTGGGAAACCTCGCGCCAGAATAAGATCCAACTTACACGGGCTTTGGCAGCTCGGCGCTCGCGTTGCGTTTTTTGCTCGGCCGCCTTCTTCTCCAATCGCTCAAGCTCTTTGTTCCGCTTTGGCGGTTTCATGCATTCATCAATTACGGCGAGAAGTTCCGGTTGACCCGTAACGCGCGTCTTCAGTTCCAAAGCATGCTCTTGCCACTGCTCTGGCTGCGGGCAAAGGCGCAGCGCTGCCTGCAGGAGTACGGCCCTGTCAGCCTTCGGACGAGCTGTGTCACAGAGAGCTTCCTTAATCCATGGCAAATCTCGAACGACATTCAGCTCGATGGGGCTGTCATGAAATATGACTTCTACGAGGCGTTCCCGTGCATCAGTGATAGCGTGAAGGGATTGAATCAAAGCGTCCGTCGTCCAGAACAGGTTAGCATTGTCTTCAGCATCAAGAAGAGTTAGCCGCTTTCGAAGCGCCTTGTGTGCGTCGTCATTACCGTGTTCTCGATGGTGAAGTCGAAGAGCAAGAACGCTCGCACGAAGCCACTCCTCTTTACTGCTCATTGCAAGCCCGCGCACGCAAACTGCGGCGAGAGTGCCACTAAGATGCTGGCGATTGCTAACGATGTGCGGCCATTCCTTGCTCCATCTGAGCCCATCATAAACAAGTCTCACTAGCCCGTCGCGGAGCGACTCAAGTTTTGATGGATCCGCATTTGCATCACAAACGGATGCGTGAGCAATGTCGGCGCATTCGCCCATCCGCCCCGTTTCGATCAGAGAGAGTAGCGTGCATCGAACATCGGGATTTTCGACCCCTTTATCCCAGAGCTGGCTAACTTCACGCGCAAGCATCCGGTGATGCGAAGCGATATCTGGATATGGGGGACCTTCAGCCCGCGCCACCCGCCCTTGCCGTAGCATTCAACATATGCTCGAAGTGCTTGATTTCGCTGCGTAGGGGTCAGCGATTCAGGATCGCCTTCATTGAGAAGAACAGCAGGTTCGTTGTCTCGCAACATCTCGAATATTGCGTTGTCCGTTATCGCTAGCTAGCCGGCCACGGGCCGTTTCGAGGGGCGGACAATTAGCTTGCCTTTAGTCTCGGCAAAAAGCAGCCGCTGCATCGCCCGAAATGGCATGCCTCGTTCGCGTAGAGCGCGAAGGCGTTGCGCTGCAAGGTAATCAGCTACGGACCGGTGATGAAAACGCACACGTCCATAAGAGGCAAAACCGAACAAGGGCCTTTCAAGCAAGGCTTTTCGCTCATTAGGCTTCCAATCAGAGAGGATGATTGCTGGCTCAAGCGCGGCGTCACTATGGATCGCGTCAGCCGCCGCACTGTGCCGGATAGTTAGACGGCGCGTGCGAGCATCGCCAGTGCGAGCCGGCTGGCGCCCTCAAGCGCCCTATCCACGGAAAGCTCGGCAGCCTCCGACCTATCGTCCCGAGGCTGCAACTTGATGCGCACATTGGCTGCTACTTGGTCGTGATGAGTCCGGATGCGCTTATGCTCTCGCCAGTCTGCGCATAGCTCGATCAAATCCTGGGGCCGTCGTGCGAACTCCTGTGCGTTCCTCCTCTGCAAGTCATTTAACAACGCCGCGGGGCTCTCGACACCTTGGCCGCGGGCAAAGTCAACGATTTGCGCATCCGATAGTGGCATCAGCGCGACCGTGCGCCAATCAGCGACCTCCTCGTCTCTGTTGCTATTCTGTTGTTTCTTTTCAGTCCGCATCGCGATCTTCGCGAACGCTTCTTCATTCGACTCCGTCGATGACACTGGAGGAACGGGCAGCAAACCGCGAACAAGCTCTTCATCGAATGCTATCGGCCGCGTTGTGATGACGATTCGGGCTCGGCCCAGTTGGCTACCAATGCCTTTCTTGAAACGCTTCAACGCGCGCTCGAACGATCCCAAACTTAATTGCAGTTCGTCAATCGAGTCCAGAAAAAAGGTCGCTACGTCGGATTGGGATGAAAGCCAAGCGTCAAGGCGAGCTTCCTCCTCGTCATCCAGAAGACTCCGCAACTCTCCCGTCGCAAGGCCAGCAAGCTCGACGAAAAAAGCCGGCTCGCCCGCGTCCGATAACAGACGAGCTTGACTACGACACTCAAAGGTCTTGCCGGCACCTGCCTCGGAGATGATCAGAACGCGCCGTGAGCGCAGGAGATCGTTCCAGGTGGCTCCCCGTGACCAGCCCAGACTAACCAAGAACGACTGCTGGTCTGCCTCGCTTAGTCTGCCTTCCGGGATGCTTTGGAAAATTCGTTCGATCATATTCCGGTTAGTTGGTCGTTCTATGAAGTCCCCTCTTGTGCCTCCATCCCTGGAAGCTCCCCGCGGCGGGTTTAGCCCGCGCAAATTTGCGTGAAAGTGTACTCCCATCGCCTAGTGTATCTAGCGGCTCAGCATGCCCGGTCAACGAAGCGCCGCTCCATTGAACACTTGTGTTCTCAGAACAGCGCTGCCGCACCTTGAGAATTCATCGTTTGCAAATTGATATTCCGCGCGAAGGCCGGACGCTTCGTGACCCGCTCTAGGCCGACAGCTACGCATCCCGTAGTGGCGGAGTTCGCCGCTAGGCAAACGCGTGCGGGGGCGCTGCTACGAGGCAAATCGAATGACGCCTCGCGGCTGTCCGCATGGACCTCAGCGGAATAGTTGACTAGTAGGTCACCAACTCCAGTTCCTTCAAGCGGATTCCCATGGCTGTCGGTGATAGGCCGAAAAAATGAGCGAGGGATTCGAAACGCCGACCGTTGAAGGCTGTCGCGCGAGCAACAGCGATAGGAAACGCAAGTGATCCTTGCTTCGACGCCATCAGGTCTGGGACTCCCCCATAACCGGCGACGTGAAAGGCAGTGTCCTCGTTGAGCACGAGCGGAATATTCGCGAAGCGCTCCCGAAAGTAGTAATTCACCGTTGGCGCCGGTGCCAACCACACGGCTGCAAAATAGTCGGCTTCTTCCTCAATCAGATCACGCGGCCCCATATTCTCCCCGGTCACCGGCCGATCGCGGTGGCGCCTCATCTCCGGCCGGGACTCGTGCAGCACGAGATGACCAAGTTCGTGCGCAGCGGTGAAGCGCTGGGTTTCGAATTTCAGCTCACTCGAAACCATTACAATCCCCTGCTCGGTGTCGATCATTCCTGCAGTCTGAAACTGGCGGCCGGCATGGGCGCCCGGCATGGATTCGCGAACCTCGTATGAGTACCCGTACTTCTCGATTGCGACATCGGGGGAGAACAATTGGGGATACGGCGGAAGCCCGCAACGATACCGAAGCTTGGCACCCTGGATAATCTCATGGTGCATGCCACGGACAATCTTCTCGATCTCAGCACGCCTATTTGCAGCAATCATGGGGCCCCCGCAACGGGAGTTGTTATGCCTCAGAAGATAACATCTAATCTACATTTAGTGTCACAAGTTAATTAAAGCACCATATGTAGTACATAATTGGGACTCGAACCCTAATAATAGAGATTCTCCAGCCGGCCCCTTGTTTTGTCAGCCGGGCTGAGATTCGAAGGGAGGGTATGTGTTACTTCTTGGCTAGTACCGGCGACACGAAGTGGAGTCGACTTGATGAGGAAGGGTCATACCAGAAAAATGCGGGCCGAAATGCAAAAACCGCGCTCACATGAGCGCGGTCTTAACATTCAAAGGGTCGCCGGGTCGGCGTTGGTGGTTGTACTGCGTCCTACCACTAGTCGCCGATAAAGCAAAACATGGCCGATCGTTCAATAAAGCATAACGTGTCCAAATGGCCACTTTATGCTTAACGGCACACGAAAACTCGGAACCCTTTTTCGCAACTATGGTGGGCCGGGTCGGAGTCGAACCGACGGTGTCCTTTCGGAGGCGGATTATGAGTCCGCTGCCTGCAACCAGCACGGCGTCCGGCCCAAGAAAAAGACCCGGTCATGAAGGCCGGGCCAATTCGTTGATTGGCCGACATACTACACGAAAAAGGGGCCTTCGCAACCGCCACGCCCAAGCGAAACAACCGGGAGGCTCCCTCAAACCGCTACATCATTTCCCACGAACCGCCAGCTTCGGTCAATTCCCTTCGAGGAACGACTTCAGCTTGTCGGAACGACTCGGATGACGCAGCTTGCGCAGCGCCTTCGCCTCGATCTGACGGATCCGTTCTCGCGTCACGTCGAACTGCTTACCGACTTCTTCGAGCGTGTGATCGGTGCTCATCTCGATACCGAAACGCATGCGCAGCACCTTCGCTTCGCGCGGCGTCAACGAGTCGAGCACGTCCTTCACGACATCGCGCATGCTGGCGTGCAAGGCGGCGTCGGCCGGCGCAACCGTATTGGTATCTTCGATGAAGTCGCCCAGATGCGAATCGTCGTCGTCACCGATCGGCGTTTCCATCGAGATCGGCTCCTTCGCGATCTTCATGATCTTGCGGATCTTGTCTTCCGGCATTTCCATCTTCTCGGCCAGCGTTGCCGGATCCGGCTCGAGACCGGTTTCCTGCAAGATCTGACGCGAGATGCGGTTCATCTTGTTGATCGTCTCGATCATGTGAACCGGAATCCGGATCGTACGCGCCTGGTCGGCAATCGAACGCGTGATGGCCTGACGAATCCACCACGTTGCATACGTGGAAAACTTGTAGCCACGACGATATTCGAACTTGTCCACCGCCTTCATCAGGCCGATGTTGCCTTCCTGAATCAGGTCGAGGAACTGCAGACCACGGTTCGTGTACTTCTTCGCAATCGAGATCACGAGGCGCAAGTTCGCCTCGGTCATTTCGCGCTTTGCCTGACGCGCCTTCAGTTCGCCGGCCGCCATCTGACGGTTGGTTTCCTTCAGGTCCTTCAGCGGCAGCACAACGCGCGCCTGCAAATCGAGCAGGCGCTGCTGCTGTTCCTGAATGGCCGGAATATTACGCGTGAGGATTGCGCTATACCCATGACCTTCGGCGACGATCTTGTCGGCCCACTCCAGATCCGTTTCGCTGCCCGGGAAACGCGCGATGAATTCCGCACGCGGCATGCCGCACTTGTCGACCACCGTATGCAGGATCTGACGCTCGACCTGACGCACTTCGTCCACCTGCGCACGCAACGTGTCGCACAGACGCTCGACGGTCCGCGCGGTAAAGCGGATCGTCATCAGTTCGTTCTGGATCGTTTCCTGCGCCTTCAGATACGACTTGGACTTGTAGCCTTCCTTCTCGAACGCGCGACGCATCTTGTCGAACCATTCGCTGATCATGGCGAACTTCTCGAGGGACGCACGCTTGAGCGCTTCCATCTGCGCTGCGTTGGCCGTGGCTTGCGCCGTGCCGTCGTCTTCTTCCTCGTCTTCCGTGTCCTCTTCCTCGGCTTCCTCGTCTTCGCTCTCGATCGCTTCCGCTTCCTGCGCGGAGAAGCCGTCCGCATCTTCCGCGTTGGCGTCGATCAGGCCGTCGACCAGTTCGTCGATACGGATTTCCTCGTTCGCGACGCGCTCGGCCATTGCCAGAATGTCGGCGATCGTGGTCGGGCACGCCGAGATGGCCATCACCATGTGCTTGAGGCCGTCTTCGATCCGCTTTGCGATTTCGATTTCGCCTTCGCGCGTGAGCAGCTCGACCGTACCCATTTCACGCATGTACATGCGGACGGGGTCGGTGGTGCGGCCGAATTCGGAGTCGACGGTAGAGAGCGCGACTTCCGCTTCCTCTTCTACTTCGTCGTCTGACGAAGCGGCGGGTGCATTGTCGTTCAACAGCAGCGTTTCAGCATCCGGCGCCTGCTCGTACACCGCCACGCCCATGTCATTGAACGTGCTGATGATGCCTTCGATCGCCTCGGTCTCGGTGAAGTTGTCCGGGAGGTGGTCGTTGATTTCCGCGTACGTGAGGAAGCCGCGCTCCTTGCCGAGCTTGATCAGCGCGCGCAGTTTGGCGCGGCGCTCTTCGAGTTCCTCGACGGTGCCCGGCTGCGATGACGCGAACGCGTCTTTCAGCAGCGCTTTTTCCTTTGCACGACGATCGCGAGCCTTGACCTTTTCCACCTTGCCGGGAACGGCCGCAGGGGTTTCTTCGCTTTGGGTTGCGTCGTCATCGACGGGTGTTTCGTTCAGCTTTTTCGTCATGGAGTTCGTCGTACCGGCTGTAGTCTCGACTCGCGGCTGTTGGACAACAGCCGGTTGAACCGTGGATACTGGAGTCTCGCGCTCTACCGCATCGTCCTGCGCGGCAGGCGCTTCCCTTGCGCTTCTGACACCCGACCGTTTTGTGGCCGGTGGTGGTACAGCTTTCGCCGCCCTGACCAGCTCCGCTCGCGCAGCGGAAGTGGTCGAGGATTTCTTCCCGGCAGCAGGTGCGACGCTTGCGGCAGACGTTTTTCTGGGGGAGGAAGCTAACTTGGCCTCGGTGACCTTTCTGGTCGGCTCGTTCGAACCTGTGCCTGTTGCTTTTTTTCCGCCTGGTGTCTTTGCCATCGCAATCGCCTTTTCGCCTTTGCTAGGAAAACCATTGAAAAAACAAACCGCTGGAAACCTTTAATTATAGCACTCAGGTTTCTGCCATCCTGCTTACAGCCCGAGCTGGCGCTTCATCTCAGCCCGCTTCTGATTCAGGCCCGTCAGCTCCGCAAACTCCTCCGGCGTGTGCCGGGATTGCCGCGAAAGCTGCTCGAGACGATCGCAGTAAGCGTCGTATCGCATCTTCAGAATCGCCGCTTGCAGTTCCTCTCCGACGATCCGTTCCTGCTCGCGCCGCTCCTCGATGACGGTCGCATCCTCCGGATCCTTCAGCAGCAAATCCCGGACGTTTTCATCATAGTCTAGAATTTTGCGAAAGATTTCCTCGAAAGTTGGGGCATTTGCGCCGTTTCGCAATAGGTCGGACAGCAACTGAAACTCCGCCGAATCGCCCAGCGCGCGCGCATGTGTCGTCACTTCCTCGAACAGTTCGCCGTGCCGCGTGACGCTCAGAAGCGCCTGTTCGGCTTCCTCGTCGAGCACCGCCACCGTCCGCGGATACATCACCAGATTGCGCAGCGTTTTTTCTTCGATCCCGGTCACACTGCGCCGGTCTTTCCGGGCCGGTGCCGAACGGGTGGCTGCGGCAATCCGGGCGTCGACTTCGCATAACGCGGCCACTTCGTCGAACGGCACATCGAGCCGATCGGCAAACATATGCATGATCTGCGCGCGCAGCGCATTGGCCGGCAATTGCTGCAGCAGGGGTTTCGCGTCGAACAGCGCGCGGGCCCGGCCTTCCGGCTGATCCAGCTCCTTGCCGGCCAACACCTCGTTCAACATGAACTGCGACAGCGGCATGGCGCGCTCGACCTGTTCGGCGAACGCCTCGGTGCCGAATTCGCGCACGTAGCTGTCCGGATCGTGCTCGGACGGCAAAAACAGGAACCGGATGGTCCGGTTGTCCGCCGCGTGCGGCAGGCAGGCATCCAGCGCACGGCGCGCAGCGCGGCGCCCAGCGGAATCGCCGTCGAAACTGAAGATGACCGTATCGGTCTGACGCATCAGTTTCTGCACATGAATCGGCGTGCAAGCCGTGCCGAGCGTGGCCACTGCGTTCTGGAACCCCAATTGGGCCAGCGCAACCACGTCCATGTAGCCTTCGACCACCAGCACGTAATGCTGTTCGCGAATCGCCAGACGTGCCTCGAACAGCCCGTACAGCTCGCTGCCTTTGTTAAATAGAGGCGTTTCCGGCGAATTCAAATATTTCGGCTCACCGCCGTCCAGCACACGGCCACCGAAGCCGATCACCTGCCCTTTCACATTGCGGATCGGGAACATGATCCGCTCGCGAAAGCGGTCGTATCGGCGGTTCTGACCTTGCGCATCCGACTTTTCGCTGACGATCACAAGACCTGATTCGACCAACGCGTCATCCCGATAGTTGGGGAATGCGGGCTCGAGGTTCTGCCAACCGTCCGGTGCATAGCCAAGGCCGAAGCGGGCGGCGATCTCACCGGTCAGGCCACGTTTCTTCAGATACTGGATCGCGACCGGCGCGCCGCGCAGCTGTTTTCGGTAAAAATCGCAAGCGGTCTGCATGACATCGGATAGCGCCGTGGTGACGGCCTTGGACGCGGCCGGCGAATACCCGCCGGAACCACCGCCGCCATATCCCGGCGAAGGCTCGTTCGGCACGGTCAAACCGACCGATTGCGCGAGTTCGTTGACCGCCTCTGGAAACGTGGAGCCGACGTGCTCCATCAGGAATCCGATAGCCGTACCATGCGCGCCACAGCCGAAGCAGTGATAGAACTGCTTAGTCGGACTAACCGTAAACGAAGGGCTTTTCTCGTTGTGAAACGGGCACAGCCCCATGAAGTTCGCGCCGCCCTTTTTCAACTGCACATACCGGCCGACCACGTCGACGATATCGACGCGGTTGAGCAGGTCCTGCAGGAATGACGGTGGAATCACAGTGAATGACGCTACCTAAAAAGCTCAAGGCTGCGCGCGCCGTCGAACAACGGCGCGCGCAGACCGGAAATACGGAAATTACTTCGCGAGCGCGGCTTTGACTTGCGCCGAGACAGCGGTCATGTCGGCGCGGCCGGCCAGTTTCGGCTTGAGCACGCCCATCACCTTGCCCATGTCCTGCGGGCCGGCAGCCCCAGTTTGCGCAACCGCGGCCTGAACTTCGGCAACGATCTCCGCCTCGGACATCTGCGCCGGCATATAGGCGGACAGGATAGCCAGTTCGGCCTTTTCCTTGTCGGCTAGATCCGTGCGGCCAGCGGCTTCGAACTGGCTGATCGAGTCTTTGCGCTGCTTGATCATCTTGTCGATGACGACGGTGATCGCCGTGTCGTCAAGGGTGATGCGTTCGTCGACTTCGCGTTGCTTGACCGCGGCGAGCAGCAAGCGGATCGTGCCGAGACGCTCGGTCTCACGCGCCCGCATGGCAGCTTTCATATCGTCGTTGATCTGGTCCTTGAGACTCATCACTCACCTGAACGTGTTGAAGATTTAAAAACCGGCCGGCTAACCGCACCAATACGCTGCATCAATGCGCCGAATCCAACACAAACGCCCACTTGGGACTGCTTCCTCAAGCGGGTTGGCGCAATGTGCGTAGTGGATGCGACCCTGCCGGCTGGCCCGAAGGGCCGTATTTTCCGTGACGGCACCTGCTGTGCCCTCACCGGTTGGATGTCGCCGCTCCGTTCGACGGGAACCGCGGCAACGCCAGAATCAGTAGAACTTCTTTGGCAGCATCTGGCTACGCAGACGCTTGAAATGACGCTTAACCGCAGCCGCCTTCTTGCGCTTGCGCTCAGCCGTAGGCTTTTCGTAAAACCTTTCCGTAAAACTCACGGGCGCGCAGTTCCGTCGGCAACCCGTTTTTCTCCATCGTGCGCCTGAAGCAGCGCATGGCAACTTCAGACGGCTCGTTGTTTTTTTACGAGAATGGCCGTCATTTTTCAATAACGGAACTCTGTAAAGGTTCAGGAGTATAGCAGAGCTTTCTCACAAAGCTAATGCGCCGTCAAGCCCCTAGAACGTACTCCGCGGCCGCCTGGCCGGCCGCCACGCCGGAGGCCCACGCCCATTGGAAATTGTAGCCGCCGAGCCAGCCAGTCACGTCGACCGCTTCGCCGATGAAGTACAAACCCGGCGTGCGGGCGCTCATCATCGTCGCCGACGACAGGTCGCGTGTGTCGATACCGCCGCGTGTGACTTCGGCCTTGCGATAGCCTTCGGTGCCGTTCGGGGTGAGCGTCCAGCGCGACAAGGCTTCGCCGACGCGGCGCAGCGTCTTGTCCGGCAGATCGGCCACTCGGGCTTCAGCAGGAATCTGGTGGGTTTCCAGCCAGACGTGGGCAAGCCGTTGTGGCACCCATTCCGAGAGCAGATTGGCGATCTGGCGCTTTGTGCCGGTTTTGGCTTCCAGCAAGGCGGTCGTGGCGTCCTGCCCGGGCAGCAGATTGACGTGAATCGGCTCGCCAGGTTGCCAGTAGCTTGAAATCTGCAGAACGCCCGGGCCCGACAGGCCGCGGTGCGTGAGCAGCAGGTCTTCGTTGAACTCGGCGCCGGTCTTTTTGTTGCCGGTCGCCAGTTGCACCTCGAGCGACACGCCGGAGAGCGCCGAGAACGGCTCCCAGTCGGCCGGGGCGAAAGTCAGCGGAACCAGTGCGGGACGGGTCTCGATGAGCTTGTGGCCGAATTGCTTGGCGAGGCGGTAGGCGAAATCGGTGGCGCCGATCTTGGGGATCGACAGGCCGCCGGTCGCCACCACGAGCGCGCGGGCCGTGATCGGGCCCGAGTGGGTGTCCAGTGTGAACCGTCCTTCGGCATCGTTGCGAACCTGCTCGACCGCGAGCGGCGTGCGCCACGCAATCCGGCCCGTATCGCATTCGTTCTTCAGCACATTGATGACCGCGTCGCTCGACTGATCGCAGAACAACTGCCCCTTGTGCTTCTCGTGCCACGTCACGTGATGGCGCTTGAGCAACGCCATGAAGTCACGCGGCGTATAGCGCGCGAGCGCCGAGCGGCAAAAGTGGGGGTTGGCCGACAGATAATTGGCCGGCCCAGCGTATAGATTCGTGAAGTTGCACCGGCCGCCGCCGGAAATGCGGATTTTCTCCGCGAGACGCTGCGAGTGATCGATCAGCACCACCCGGCGGCCGGTTTGCCCGGCCACGGCCGCGCACATCATGCCGGCCGCGCCCGCGCCGATCACTGCGATATCGAAGGATTCCATGGGGGCGCATTGTACCTGCGCGCCTGCGGCCCCTTGCCCGCGCTGCTATACTTTCAGGCTTGCCTTTTCACTTTTGGGTGCCGGAGTGGCTTCACTCGCGCACCCGTTCGAACCTACCCATCATGCTCGTTCTCGGCATCGAAAGCTCCTGCGACGAAACCGGTCTCGCGCTCTACGACACAGAGCGCGGCCTGCTCGCGCACGCGCTGCATTCGCAAATTGCGATGCATCGGGAGTACGGCGGCGTGGTACCGGAGTTGGCGTCGCGCGACCATATTCGGCGCGCGCTGCCGCTGCTCGAAGAAGTGATGGAGCGCGCCGGCACGGTGCGCAGCGACATCGACGCGATCGCCTATACGCAGGGCCCGGGCCTTGCGGGCGCGCTGCTGGTCGGCGCGAGCGTCGCCAATTCGCTGGCCATGGCGTGGGACAAGCCGACCATCGGCATCCACCATCTCGAAGGGCACTTGCTATCGCCGCTGCTGGTGGACGAGCCGCCACCGTTTCCGTTCGTCGCGCTACTGGTGTCAGGCGGCCATACGCAGTTGATGCGCGTGACGGACGTGGGCGTCTACGAGACTCTGGGCGAAACGCTGGACGACGCCGCTGGCGAAGCCTTCGACAAAACCGCCAAGCTGCTGGGCCTCGGTTATCCGGGCGGTCCGGAAGTGTCGCGAATGGCTGAATTCGGCACGCCCGGCGCAGTGGTCCTGCCGCGCCCCATGTTGCATTCCGGCGACCTTGATTTCAGCTTCAGCGGGCTTAAGACCGCTGTCCTCACGCACGCCAAGAAGCTCGGCGGCGCGAATATCTGCGAGCAGGCGAAAGCCGATCTGGCGCGCGGTTTCGTCGACGCTGCCGTAGACGTGCTCACGGCAAAATCGCTGGCTGCGCTCAAACGCACGAAACTGAATCGACTGGTGGTGGCAGGCGGTGTGGGCGCGAACCGGCAACTGCGCGAGGCGCTTTCCACCGCAGCGAAGAAACGCAATTTCTTCGTGCACTACCCGGACTTGTCACTGTGTACGGATAACGGCGCGATGATTGCCTTGGCCGGCGCATTGCGATTGCAACGTTGGCCCGATCAATCCGGCAAAGACTATGCGTTCACGGTGAAACCGCGCTGGGACCTGACTTCACTCGCTCGCTGAATTTCAGCGAGGTGACGATGTAAAAAAGCCGCTCGGAAGAGCGGCTTTTTTATTCAGGCAAGGAAATGCGCGAATCACGCCGTCCGCTTATCGCGCTCGATCACGGCATACGCGCTGTGATTGTGAATCGATTCGAAATTCTCAGCTTCGAGCACATAAGCGACGATACGCTCGTCCGCGTTCAGACGCTGTGCGACATCGCGCACCAGGTCTTCGACGAACTTCGGATTCTCGTAGGCACGTTCGGTGACGAACTTTTCGTCCGGGCGCTTGAGCAAACCCCACAGTTCGCACGACGCTTCTTCTTCAGCGATACGCACCAACTCTTCCACCGCCACATCGCCCGCCAGTTCGGCGTTGATCGTGACGTGCGAGCGCTGATTGTGCGCGCCGTACTGTGAAATCTTCTTCGAACAGGGGCACAGGCTCGTGACCGGCACCAGCACCTTAAGGAACAGACGCGTCGCGCCATTGCGGGTCTCGCCCGTCAACGTCACTTCGTAGTCGAGCAAACTTTGCACACCCGACACCGGCGCGGTCTTGTTCACGAAGTACGGGAACGACACTTCGATGCGACCCGCCTCGGCCTCGAGCTTTTCAAGCATCGCGGCAAGCATGGTGCGGAACGTGGCAGCCTCGAGCGGCGCCTTGTTCTCTTCAAGCAGCGCGACAAAGCGCGACATGTGCGTGCCCTTCTGATCGGCGGGCAGATGCACGTCGAGATTCCACGTGCCGACCGTCGGTTGCACTTCGCCGCCTTGCGTGCGCACCGTCAACGGATGACGCACTGCCTTGACGCCGACTCGTTGAATCGGAATCTGACGCGTATCGGGCGTGCTCTGCACATCGGGCATCACAAAGGCGGGGTTCATCTGGTTCATATTCTTGTCCTTTCAAGAAAGCGCCGGGCCGCTCCAGGTTTTCCGCTCCGCAGGAAGTCCCCGCCCCGAAGGAAGCCCCCTTGAGGGATTGGGGGACTGCCCCCTCAGGGAATATCGCGAAGCGAAAGGTTTGGGGGTTCTCAGCGGCCGAGCGGATCAGGGCGCACAACAGCAAACGCCGGCCCTTGCCGGCGTTGGATGATGGACCCGAAGGTTCATCGATTCAAGCTGGAGATAGCTATGGCTGCCATAGCCGCCACATGGCGTACGGCAGGGCGGCTCAGCGACACAACTAGGCGACGCGCTTCACCGAGGTTTGACCGGCAACCGCGCCGCTGGAAAGAAAGCGTTCGCGAATCGACTTGGCAATGCCCGTAGCGTCCAGACCGCACGCGGCGAGCAGCTTGGCCGGATCCCCATGATCAATGAAGCGATCCGGGAGGCCCAATTGTAGTACGGGCCGCATAACCCCACTCTCAAGCAGGGCTTCGACGCAAGCCGAACCAGCACCGCCCATCACGCAGCCTTCTTCGACCGTGACGATGGCGTCGTGCGTTTCGGCCAGCTGGCGGACCAGCTCAGCGTCCAGCGGCTTCACGAAGCGCATGTTCGCCACCGTGGCGTCCAGTTGCTCAGCAGCTGCCAGCGACGGTGCGACCATCGTACCGAAGGCCAGAATCGCAATCCGCTTGCCGGCCGGTTGCGACGTTTCGCGACGGACCTCGCCCTTGCCGAGCGGCAGCGCCGTCATTTGCTTGACGGTTGCCACGCCCGTGCCGGCGCCGCGCGGATAGCGCACCGCCGTCGGGTTCGGCTGCTGCAATGCGGTGTACAGCATCTGACGGCATTCGTTTTCGTCCGATGCAGCCATCACCGTCATGTTCGGGATACAGCGCAGGAACGCCAGATCGTAAGCACCCGCGTGCGTTGCGCCGTCCGCACCGACCAGACCCGCGCGGTCGATGGCGAACACCACCGGCAGGTTTTGCAGCGCGACGTCGTGAATCAACTGGTCATAAGCACGTTGCAGGAAGGTCGAGTAGATCGCGACCACCGGCTTCATGCCGTCCGCAGCCAGACCGCCTGCGAACGTCACCGCGTGCTGCTCGGCGATACCGACGTCGAAGTAGCGATCCGGGAAACGCTTCTCGAACTCGACCATGCCCGAACCTTCACGCATGGCCGGCGTGATACCGATCACGCGCGCGTCCAGCTCGGCCGCGTCGCACAGCCATTCGCCGAACACCTGCGTATAGGTTTTCTTCGACGGCGTGGTGGCGGGCTTGATGCCCTCAGCCGGATTGAACTTGCCCGGGCCGTGGTACAGCACTGGATCGGCTTCAGCCAGCTTGTAGCCTTGGCCCTTCTTCGTGACGACGTGCAGGAATTGCGGACCGCGCAGTTCCTTGATGTTCTGCAACGTCGGGATCAGCGAGTCGAGGTCGTGACCGTCGATCGGGCCGATGTAGTTAAAGCCGAACTCTTCGAACAGCGTAGCCGGCACGATCATGCCCTTCGCGTGCTCTTCGAGCTTGCGAGCCAGATCGAGCATAGGCGGCGCGACGCGCAGCACACGTTCGACGCCCGCACGCGCGGCAGCGTAGAAACGGCCCGACATCAGGCGCGCCAGATGGCGATTCAGCGCGCCGACCGGCGGCGAAATCGACATGTCGTTGTCGTTGAGGATGACCAGCAGCGGCACGTCGTCTTCGACGCCTGCGTTATTCATCGCCTCGAAAGCCATGCCGGCCGTCATCGCACCGTCGCCGATCACGGCAATTCCCGTGCGGTTCTCGCCCTTCAGCTTGCTGGCGACTGCCATGCCGAGCGCGGCCGAGATCGAGGTGCTGGAGTGCGCAGTGCCGAAGGTGTCGTATTCCGATTCGTCGCGCTTCGGAAAGCCGGAGATGCCGCCCAGTTGACGCAGCGTGTGCATCTTGTCGCGGCGGCCCGTCAGGATCTTGTGCGGGTAGGTTTGATGGCCGACGTCCCACACGATCCGGTCACGTGGCGTGTCGAACACATAGTGCAGAGCAATGGTCAACTCGACCGTGCCGAGATTGGACGAAAGATGGCCGCCCGTCTGCGATACGCTGTCGAGCACGAAGGCACGCAACTCGTCTGCAAGCGGTTGCAATTGGCGGCGATCGAGGCGGCGCAGGGCCGCCGGGTCGTCGATGGTTTTCAGCAAGTCGTACATCGTCGTTCCATTGTAGGAAAACTTACGCGCCCGCACTTCATACATGCACCTCATAGCAAAGGTGCGCGGCGGCGAGCTTTCGCGTTCAGCTAACCCGGTTCACCACCAGGTCGGCCAATTCGGCCAGACGCTGCGCGCGCGCACCGAACGGCGCAATCGCAGCGTGGGCGTCGCTGCGCAGTTGCGCTGCGAGCGCACGCGACGCATCTAGCCCAATAATCGACACGTAGGTCGGCTTGCCGTCCTTCGCGTCTTTACCTGCCGTCTTGCCAAGCGTCGCGGAATCGGTCGTGACGTCGAGAATGTCGTCGACAACCTGAAACGCGAGGCCGACAGCGGCCGCATACGCGTCGAGCGAACGCATCGCGTCCGCATTCGGCGTTTCGCCCGCCAGCGCGCCCATGCGTACAGCAGCACGCAGCAAGGCGCCGGTTTTCATCCGGTGCATGGTTTCGAGTTGCGCGCGCGTCAGCGTGTGGCCGACGCTCGCCAGATCGATGGCCTGGCCGCCGCACATACCGATCGAGCCACTCGCCAAGGCCAGTTCACGCACGAGCGATGCCTGCTGCGCCGGCGCCAGCACGTCCGACGTCAGCGCGACGAACGCCTGCGCTTGCAGCGCGTCGCCGACCAGCAGCGCCGTGGCTTCGTCATATTTGACGTGTACCGTGGGTTTGCCGCGACGCAGTGCGTCGTCGTCCATGCAGGGCATGTCGTCGTGCACGAGCGAGTACACATGGATCATTTCCAGCGCTGCCGCTGCCGCATCGAGGCATTCGGCGCGCGCGCCGGTCAACTCGCCGGCCGCGTGGCACAGCAGCGGGCGCACCCGCTTGCCGCCACCCAGCACCGCATAGCGCATGGCTTCATGCAGTTTGGCCGGCTCGGTAGCTTCCGTAGGCAGGTAATGTTCTAGTGCCGATTCGACGCGCTCGAGCACCGAGCGTGTCCATTGTTCGAATGTCATAGGTCGTCCCCGCTTTCAGTAGCGGCTGTGCCTGCGCTATTCATAGGCAGCGGCTTGAGCGTCTCGCCATCGAGCACGCGTACCTGCTGCTCGACCTTCTCGAGCTGCTGCTGGCAAAACGTTACGAGAGCCGCACCGCGCCGGTAGGCGCCGAGCGACTCCTCGAGGCTGAGATTGCCGCTTTCCATACGCGCAACCAACCCTTCCAGCTCAGCCTGAGCGGCCTCGTAGTTCTCGGGCAACGGTGTGGTATCGACGCCTTCAGCAGGCGCGGCAGCAGTATCTTTCGACGCGGTCTTCGCCATGAATAGTCGCAAAATTAAAACAAGTCGGACATTCTACGGCAAAAGCGACATTTCCGATCTCATCGCCAGCCCGCGCCCCGCCTTTGCCCTCCGTACCTGCCCCTCAGTCTCGCAGAAAAAAATCGATTGGTCTGCGGCGAAAACCGTGAACTTCCTTGACATTTTTGACCCAAATCAGGTACTTAAGCGCCCCAAGAAAGGGGAAACGGGTATAATTGCGGGCTCCCTAAATCGAATCTTCGATGGTTGGGTTGTTCACTGCTTTCACGTCTTCATCGGGAGTGGGAATGTCCAATCTGAGCAATGCATTGCAGTTGCGGTCTGTTCACAGCCAGCTGCCAGTCACGGCTTACTTTGACGAAGCGCTTCTAACGCGCGAAATCGACACCCTTTTCAAGAAAGGTCCTCGCTACATCGGCCACGATCTCATGGTGCCCGAAGCGGGAAATTATTTTGCTTTGCCCAGCGAGAGCGAAGGGCGTGTGCTCGTCCGTAACCAGCAGTCGCAAGTCGAATTGCTGTCGAACGTGTGCCGCCACCGGCAAGCCATCATGCTCAACGGCCGCGGCCAGACGGAGAACATCGTCTGCCCCCTGCATCGCTGGACGTACGACCTGAACGGCCAGCTCCTCGGTGCACCTCATTTTGCGGATAACCCCTGCCTGAATCTCGGCGCCACGTCGCTTCAGAACTGGCAAGGCCTGCTGTTCGAAGCGCAGGGGCGCGACGTCGCGCGGGACCTGGCACGGCTCGGCACCACGCAACACTTCGATTTTTCGGGCTTCATGTTCGATCACGTCGAAGTGCACGAATGCAATTACAACTGGAAGACCTTTATCGAGGTCTATCTGGAGGATTACCACGTCGCGCCGTTCCATCCGGGCCTCGGCAGCTTCGTCAATTGCGACGATCTGACGTGGGAGTTCGGCGAGTGGTACAGCGTGCAGACGGTCGGCGTTCACAAGGATCTGGAGCAGCCGGGCAGCCCGACGTACCGTAAGTGGCACGACGAGGTTCTGCGCTTCCGCGGCGGCAATCCGCCCGAATTTGGCGCGATCTGGATGGTGTACTACCCCGGCATCATGATCGAGTGGTATCCGCATGTGCTGGTCGTGTCATGGCTGATTCCGCGCGGTCCGCAGAAAACCACCAATGTGGTGGAGTTCTATTATCCTGAGGAAATTGCGCTGTTCGAGCGCGAGTTTGTCGAAGCCGAGCGCGCCGCCTATATGGAAACGGCCCGCGAAGACGACGAGATCGCCGAGCGCATGGACGCAGGCCGCCGCGCGCTGATGGAGCGTGGCGAATCGCAGGTCGGCCCGTATCAGAGCCCAATGGAAGACGGCATGCAGCACTTCCACGAATTCTTGCGGCGCGAACTCGGCGCAATCTGATCCGCGCGCGACCCGTATTGACCGGCATTTGAGCCGATCCTTGCGCAAGCCGCATCAAAGCATGGAAAGACGGGCTTCGGCCCGTCTTTTTTTGTTTAGACTATCAGTATGGTTCGGTCATTTGCTAACGCGCCAAGCCGCCGGGCAACCGCCGCAATCGCCCGCTTCGCGACCATCTTGCATGGGACCGGAGTTAGCGTGTCGACTCAGGAGACGTCATGCCCCACACTCACTACACCACACTCATCTCCGCGACAAACCTTGCGGAACGGCTGGCCTCCGCGCCGGGCAGCGTGTTCGTCGTCGATTGCCGTTTTGATCTGGCCGACACCGGAGCAGGCGAGAAAGCCTATCTGGCCGGGCATTTGCCGGGCGCGCACTATCTGAACCTCGATCGCGATCTGTCGGGGCCAAAGAACGGCAACAATGGCCGCCATCCGTTACCGGATCGTGCGCGGCTGGTGGAGACGCTGGAATCCCGCGGGCTCAAGCAGGGTCAGCAGGTGGTCGCTTATGACACGCAAGGCGGCATGTACGCCGCACGCGCCTGGTGGCTGCTGCGCTGGCTCGGCCACGACGCGGTTGCGCTGCTCGACGGTGGACTGCAGGCCTGGCAGGCCGCCGGTCACCCGCTGACGCAAGACGCCCCGGCGCAGAACACCGGCGACTTCAAAGCGGGCGCACCGCTTTCTGTCACCGTCGATGCGCAAACCGTCGAGCGCAATCTCGGCACGAAAGAACGCGTCGTGGTCGATGCGCGCGCGAACGATCGTTATCGCGGCGAGAACGAAACGCTGGATCGCGTCGGCGGCCATATTCCTGGCGCGCTCAATCGGTTCTTCAAGGACAACCTCACCGCCGACGGCCGCTTCAAACCGGCACACACGCTGCGTGAGGAATTCCATGCGCTGCTGGCCGACACGCCGCCGGAACACGTCGTGCTGCAATGCGGCTCGGGCGTGACGGCGTGTGTTAACGCGCTCGCCATGGAGATCGCCGGCATGCATGGCGCGGCGCTGTATGCGGGATCGTGGAGCGAATGGAGTTCTGACCCGAAGCGGCCGGTTGCAACGGGCCCGAATCCTTAATCGACCCATCAAGCGGACCGATTAACAAAAAAAGGCCGTGGCCGCTGCTCAGCGGTTACGGCCTTTTCACTCTCGTTAAGCCGAGCGCATCAGCGCCCTTACGGTGCGTTAGCGACGGTATCGAACGCGCCCGGCCACGCGAACAAGCGCCCTCATGCGACTCCGTGCTGCTTGAACCACACCAGCGCCCGGCGCCAGCCATCTTCAGCATCGGCCTTCTTATAGCTCGGCCGATAGTCCGCGAAAAACGCATGGCCTGCATCGTCATATACAACGAATTGCGAGCCGCGTCCCACCTCCGGACCCTGCGCGATAGCCTGCTTCATCTGTTCGAGCGTGTCTTGCGGGATGCTTTGGTCCTGGCGGCCGTATAGGCCCAACACCGGCGCATGCAACTGTGCCACTTCATCGAGCGGATTGTCCGGGGTCATCGCGGTTTTCTGACCCGTTACGCGCCCATACCAGGCCACGCCCGCCTTCAGCCGAGGATTGTGCTCGGCATACAACCACGCAATCCGCCCGCCCCAGCAGAAACCGTTCACGCCCAGCCGGTTCAGATCGCCGCCGTGTTCGCCAGCCCATGCGACGGTTGCGTCGAGATCGCCCATGACCTGGTCGTCCGGCACCTTGCTGACCAGTTGTTCATTGAGTTGCTGCATGCTCGTGTACACAGTCGGATCGCCTTGCCGTTCGTACAGATTCGGCGCGATCGCGAGATATCCCTGCTTGGCAAAGCGACGGCACACGTCGGCGATATGCTCGTGCACACCGAAAATCTCGTGTACGACGATGATCACCGGCAGGTGCGTCTTACCCTTCGGTTGCGCGCGATACGCCGGCACGAGCGTATCGCCCGAACGCACACCAATCTCGCCGACTTCGAGACCATCGCTATCGGTATGGATGGTTTGCGCCGACACCGGCAGAACGGCTGCGGCGAAACCGGTGCCGAGCGCGGCCTTGATGAAAGTACGCCGATTGAAGGGAACGTGCGGGACCAGGCTGTCGATGTCGGGGTTCAGCATGCGGCGCTCCTCGGGTGAAGGTTGGAGGCAACAGGATACGCTTCACCCGCGTCCTGTTGCACGTGCAACCTTCTCAAACGCGGCCAGCCTTCAGTGCAGCTTGACCCGTGGCAGCGTGGTGCGCCGCAACCAGTGCGCGAAGGTGTCGAGCACCATCCGCGCGTAGCCGTGCAGCGCCGCGATATGCAGCCGGTACAGCGACATGTACATGAAGCGCGCGAACAGCCCTTCGATCAGCATATTGCCGCCGATCACACCGCCCATCAGATTGCCGACTGCGCTGAAGTGCCCGAGCGACACCAGTGAGCCGAAGTCGCGGTAGGTAAATTCAGGCAGTGGCTTGTTGTCGAGCCGTGCCGCAAGCGCCTTCATCAGGAAGCTCGCCTGCTGATGGGCCGCCTGCGCGCGCGGCGGCACGTTGCGCTCGTTGCCCGGCCATGGGCAAGCCGCGCAATCGCCGAGCGCGAAGACGTTGTCGTCGATTTCGGTTTGCAGGGTGCGGCGCACGATCAGTTGTCCCAGACGGTTGACCGGCAGGCCGTCCAGCTGGCTCAGGATAGCCGGTGCCTTGATGCCCGCTGCCCACACCGTCAGGTCGGCACGCACGGTTTTACCGCTGGCCGTGCGGATCATGCCGGGCGCGACCTCGGCCACGGTCTCGCCGGTCATCAGCTTCACGCCGAGTTTGGTGAGCAATTCGGCGGTAGCCGTCGACACGCGCTCCTGCAAGGCCGGCAAAATACGCGGCCCGGCCTCAATCAGAACGATACCGACGTCGTGCCGCGGATCGAGCTTATGCAAGCCGTACGCCGACAACACCTGGGCCGTATTGCGCAATTCAGCCGAGAGTTCGACCCCGGTCGCGCCGCCGCCGACGATCGCCACCTGGATGCGCGGCTCAGAAGAAGGCGACGTGCCCGAGCCCGATTCGACAGGTTCATGCACCTGATGCTCCGCGCGCATGCAGGCGGCGATCAGGCGTTTGCGGAAGCGCTCCGCCTGGCTGACCGTATCGAGCGCGAGAGAAAACTCAGGCGCGCCCTTCACGCCGAAGAACGCCGTGGTGCTGCCGATCGCGATAATCAGCGTGTCATATTCCAGGCCGCGTGCGGGTAGCAATTCGGCGCCATCGTCGTCGAGCACCGTGCCGAGTGTGAGGCGCTTGTTCGCACGGTCCAGACCGGTCAACTCGCCCTGCTGAAACTCAAAGCCGTGCCAGCGCGCTTGCGCCGCATATTCGAGTTCCTGGGTGAATGGGTCCATGCTGCCGGCCGCCACTTCATGCAGCAGCGGCTTCCAGATATGGGTTGGATTACGGTCGACGAGCGTCACTTGCGCGCGCGCACCGCCCTTGTTCTTGCGGGGTGCATAGCGGTCGCCCAGGCGTGTCGCCAGCTCCAGTCCCCCCGCGCCCCCGCCAACGACGATAAATCGATGCATTGAACTCTCCGTATTTGCCGATGGGTTGTGCGTCGCGACGGCGCGCATGACACATGAAGCGCGCGCCGTCTGTCCTGGCGATTGTCCGCGAGCGGCACGGGTTGTCACAAGCCATCAATACGCATATGTGACATGCGCACGACGTTATCGCCTATCCAGCACCCGTCACACGCACGTCAATGCGCTTCTTCCCAGTTCAGGCCGGCGCCCACTTCCGCGACCAGCGGCACTTTCAGCGCGGCGACACCGCACATGAGTTCCGGCAAGCGCTTACGTACATCGGACAATTCCGCGTCCGGTACTTCGAGAATCAGTTCGTCGTGCACCTGCATGATCATGCGCGTACCGACCTTCGAGTCTTCGATCCACTTTTGCACCGCGATCATCGACAGCTTGATCAGGTCGGCGGCCGTGCCCTGCATCGGCGCGTTGATGGCCGCGCGTTCTGCTGCCTGGCGGCGCGGACCATTACCGCCGTTGATCTCCGGCAGCCACAAGCGGCGGCCGAACGCCGTTTCCACGTAGCCCTTGGCCTTCGCGCTCACACGCGTTTCGTCCATATAACGCGCAACGCCCGGATAACGCGCGAAGTAGCGGTCGATGTACAGCTTGGCTGCATCGCGTGTAATGCCGAGGTTCGCGGCAAGACCGAACGCGCTCATGCCGTAGATCAGGCCGAAGTTGATGACCTTCGCCACACGCCGCTGATCGTTCGACACTTCGAGCGGCGTCACGCTGAAAATTTCCGCCGCGGTGGCGCGGTGAATGTCTTCGCCTTGCGAGAACGCACGCAAGAGGGATTCGTCGCCGGAAATGTGCGCCATGATGCGCAATTCGATCTGCGAGTAGTCAGCGGAGACGAGCTTGTGGCCCGGCGGTGCGATAAACGCTTCGCGAATACGGCGCCCTTCGCCGGTGCGAACCGGAATGTTCTGCAAGTTCGGATCGTTCGACGCCAGCCGCCCCGTAACCGCCACGGCCTGCGCATAATTCGTATGCACACGGCCCGTTTGGGCGTTGACCATGCGCGGCAGCTTGTCGGTGTAGGTCGATTTCAGCTTCGACAAACCGCGGTGTTCGAGCAGGATCTTCGGCAACGGATAGTCTTCGGCGAGCTTTTGCAGCACTTCTTCGTCGGTGGACGGCGCGCCGCTCGGCGTCTTCTTGACCACGGGCAATTCAAGCTTCTCAAAGAAAATCTGACCGATCTGCTTTGGCGAACCCAGATTGAATTCGCCGCCGGCCAGCACGTACGCTTCGCTTTCCAGTTGAATCAGACGCGTGGCGATTTCGCTGCTTTGCGCGCGCAGCTTGTCCGCGTCGATCAGCACCCCGGTGCGCTCCATCTTGCGCAAGACGCGCGAGGTCGGCACTTCGATGTCGCGATACACATAGTCGAGCGTCTTCTCGGCGGCCACTTGCGGATACAACGCCTGATGCAGACGCAAGGTGATGTCGGCGTCTTCTGCCGCGTATTCGGCGGCCGTTTCCAGCGCGACTTCATCGAAGCCGATCTGCGACGCACCTTTGCCCGCCACCTCTTCGTACTTGATCGTCTTGATGCCGAGATGGCGCAGCGCGAGGCTGTCCATGTCGTGCGTGCGATGCGATTCGAGCACGTACGATTCAAGCAGTGTGTCGTGTTCGACACCGCGCATTTCGATGCCGTAGTTTGCCAGCACCTGCTCGTCGTACTTCATGTGCTGGCCGACCTTCTTGTGATCGGCGCTTTCCAGCCACGGCTTGAGTTTCGCGAGCACTTCATCGCGCGGCAGTTGCACGGGCGCGTCCGGGCCTCGATGCGCGACCGGGACATACGCGGCATAGCCCGGTTCAACCGAGAACGACAAGCCCACGATTTGCGCAGTCATCGGATCGAGCGAGGTGGTTTCCGAATCGAACGCAGTCAACTCGGCGGCGTTGATCTTCTCGAGCCACGCATCGAACTGTTCCCACGTCTGCACCGTGTCGTAGTGCCGTTCGATATCCACGGTGAGCGCCGGTGCCACATCGGTCTCGGGACCTGCCACCGCGTCAGCGATTTCCACTTCGCGCAGCCATGTCTTGAAGCCGTTACGCGTGAACACGTCGCGCAGTTCTTCGCGCGATTCCGGCCGGCTCTCCAGACTTTCTTCGATCGACACGATATGGCCGGTCAGATCGCAATTGCGCTCGACGGTGACGAGTTTCTTCGCCATGGGCAGAAAATCGAGCGCACGGCGCAGATTGTCTCCTACCGCACCTTTGATTTCGTCCGCATGTGCGACGATGCCATCCAGCGTCTCGTACTGCGCGAGCCATTTGACCGCCGTTTTCGGGCCGCATTTCTCGACGCCCGGCACGTTGTCGACGGTATCGCCGATCAACGACAGGTAGTCGATGATGCGCTCCGGCGGCACGCCGAATTTGGCGATCACGCCGGCGCGGTCGAGCGTTTCGTTGGTCATCGTATTGATGAGGGTGACATGATCCGACACGAGCTGCGCCAGATCCTTGTCCCCAGTCGACACGATCACCTTCATACCGCGCTTTTCTGCTGCGGTGCTGAGCGTGCCGATCACGTCGTCGGCTTCGACGCCTTCGATCATCAGCAACGGCCAGCCGAGCGCGCGCACGGCGACGTGAATCGGCTCGATCTGGCGCGAGAGATCGTCCGGCATGGACGGACGGTTCGCCTTATAGTCGGCATACCAGTCGTCGCGGAACGTTTTGCCCTTGGCGTCGAACACGCACGCGCTATACTCTGCTGTGACTTCCTTGCGCATGCGCCGCAGCATGTTGATCATTCCGTAGAGCGCACCCGTCGGGCCACCCTCGGGTCCGCGCAGATCCGGCATCGCATGGTAGGCCCGGTACAGATAACTCGAACCGTCTACCAATAGCAGGGTCTTACCTTCAAGGCTTCGTTCTTCAGGCATTATGACTAAGAGAAAAGTGATTCCGAGTCTGCGATCACTCGCAGATCAAGAGCGCGCAACGGCTAAGAAGGCCCGCGCATCGTGGCAGATGTTCACGATTATGGCAGAGTTTATCGAGGCGACCGAGTACCTCTCGGAGATTCGCCCGGCTGTCAGCATCTATGGTTCAGCGCGCCTGAAACCGAACTCGCCCTACTACAAACTCGCCACGCAAATCGCGCGCAAGCTGTCGGACGCCGGCTTCGCGGTGATCTCCGGCGGCGGCCCCGGCATCATGGAAGCGGCCAACAAGGGCGCCCATGCGGGCAAGGCCCCTTCGGTCGGCCTGAACATCGAGCTGCCGCACGAGCAATCGGGCAATCAGTGGCAGGACATCTCGCTGCGCTTTCGCCACTTCTTCACGCGCAAGGTCACGTTCGTCAAGAACTCGGATGCGGTGATCGTGATGCCGGGCGGCTTCGGCACGCTGGACGAACTCGCCGAAGTCCTCACGCTGATTCAAACCAAGAAGTCGCGCCACGTGCCGATCATTCTGGTGGGCGGCGAGTTCTGGGAAGGCCTGCTTGCGTGGTTCAAGAACTCGCTCACGCCGATGGGCCTGATCAATCCGGCGGATATGGACTTGATGCAGGTGATCGACGATCCGGATCAGGTGCTCGAAGCGGTTCTGAAGTTCTACGAAGACCGTGAAGAAGCCGAACCGCATCCTGCCAAGTCGGATGAAGACCGGATGTTCTATCTGTGATGCTGAAGCTTCGCGCCCCGTGCGCGAAGTAAGCGTGCGATGTTCAATATGCGTTGAGTAACGCACGCAGGCTTTAGCGGGCGCCCCCCAGGTCGCTCGCTTCCACTACATCGGTCTGATCACCCTGCGCTTGCAGCCATTCGCAGAACTGCGCCACGAGCGGCGCCTGCGCGACCTCCCGCCTCGCCACCCACCAATAGCCGCGTGCGTCGATACGCGGACCGGCTAACGGCACGACGAGCCGTCCCGATGCCAGCTCATCCGCCAGCAAGGGCAACGGACCGAGCGCTACGCCGAGGCCATCCACCGCAGCCTGCAAGGCCAGATAGAAGTGATCGAATGACTGCTTCTTCCGGCATTTCGCCGTTACCCCTGCTGCCGACAACCAGTTGCTCCACGCGTCGGGCCGCGTGTCCGAATGCAGCAGCACATGCTTCGCGAGATCGTCAGCCGCGTTGACTGGCGAGCGCTGCAGGAGCACGGGACTGCACACCGGAATCTCGCTCTCGCCAAGGAAGTGGCCGCTCACGCAGTTCGGCCAATGCGCCGGCCCGCGCCGCACCGCGACGTCGAAGCTGTCCAATGTTTCGACCGGCGCGTTTGATGTCGATAAGCGCAGTTCCACATTCGGCGCCTTGCGCTGGAACTGATGAAGCCGCGGGAGCAGCCATTTCATCGCGAAGGTCGGTAGCGCATTCACCCGCAGCACATGAACGACGCCCGTGTCGCGGAGTTGATCCGTGGCAAGCGCGATACTGTCGAACGCAGCCTGGACGGTGCCCAGATAGCGGCGGCCGTCGTCGGTCAGGCGTACGCGCTTGCCGCGGCGATGGAACACCTGCACGCCGAGCCATGTTTCAAAAGCCGCGACTTGCCGGCTGATTGCACCGTGCGTCACATGCAATTCGTTCGCTGCGGCGGTGAAGCTTTCATGCCGCGCGGCGGCCTCGAAGGCGCGCAGCGCAGGAAAAGGAGGAAGATTACGAGCCATGCTTGTGATTCTAGATCACAAAGGCACGCTCAAAAATCGTTTTGCTCACCGCCGGTTCAGCGCTAACCTCCTGAGCTTGAACTGGAAGCTTAACGATATGGATCACGATCTCACCTCAACCGAGGCCGCGCTGGCTCCCGCACCCACATTGCGGGAAATTTTTGGCGGATTTCTTGGCCTCGGGCTGATCTCGTTCGGCGGTGCGCTGCCATTGGCGCGGCGCGCCCTGGTCGAGCGGCGGCGCTGGCTGACTGGCGCGGAATTCACTGACTTACTGGGCTTGTGCCAATTCCTGCCGGGCGGCAATGTCATCAATCTTTCGGTGGCGATCGGGATGCGCTTTCGCGGCGTGCCGGGTGCGCTGGCCGGTTTGCTCGGGTTGATCGCAGGGCCTTCGCTGATCGTGATCGGCCTTGGCGTGCTTTACGAACACACGCAAAACAACCCGCAAGTTCGACATCTGTTTGCCGGTCTCGCCGCCGCCGCGTCCGGTCTGCTGATCTCCATGGCCGTGAAAATCCTGCTGCCGTTGCGGGATAAACCGATGGCCGCGCTCATCGCGGCGCTCGGTTTCATCGCGATTGCCATCATGCGCCTGCCGCTTCTGCCTACGATGCTGGTGCTCACGCCGCTCAGTATCTATATCGCGTCGAGGGCCGCACGATGAACGACACGCTCATTTCTCTTGCCATCATTTTCAGTCAGCTTTCGCTACTGGCGTTCGGTGGCGGCAACACGATTCTTCCGGAGATGCAGCGTCAGGTAGTGGACGTGCATCACTGGATGCCGGCCAGCGAATTCAGTGCGCTATTCGCGCTCGCGCAAGCGGCGCCGGGGCCGAATCTGATGATCGTCACGCTGGTCGGCTGGCATGTGGCGGGTTGGGCGGGAATGCTGGTGACTTCAGTGGCGAAGTTCGGACCGTCTTCGCTCGTGACGATTCTTGCGTTGCATGCGTGGGATCGGTTCAAGGACCGCCCGTGGCGGCGTTACGCGCAAATGGGCTTGGTGCCGGTGACGGCGGGCATCGTTGCGGCGAGCGCGGCGCTGATCGCCGAAGCGTCGAACCCGACTGCGATTGCGTGGGCAATCGCCACTTCTACCGCTGTGCTCGCGTTGAAGACACGCATTCATCCGTTGTGGCTACTGGCGGCTGGAAGTTTGATCGGGCTGACGGGCTTCGGGCAGTTCTGAAACCCTCTAGCAGGCCGTTGAAATATCCGTCGTTGATGCGCGCAGATGCATTGCGACGGATGCTAGGTTCGCACTTTTGAAACGCGGAACGCGTTTGCGGGCATTCGACGTTGCTCGCGGGTCACCATATCGGTGTTATCCATTGCGGCCGGCCCCTCAACCGGCAAGTGTGCGCATACGCGTCAGGTTGTAGCCGACCTGCGTCAGCACGAAGACCTGGTCTACACGTTCAAGTCCTCGATACATCGTCTGTCGAATTCGTCCAACTGTTTTGCCCCATCCAAATACCTGCTCAATGCGTTTGCGTTTTTGCTGGCTGACCGCATAACCCGCCCAACGCGTAGTTCGCTCGTCAATTGCTGAACCTCCCGGCCGCCCAGCGTTTTGCGCCACATGTGGCGTGACACGATTCGCGCGACAACTACCGACGAAGCCGGCGGTGTCGTAGTTCTTGTCCGCTCCGACCGTGATGGCGCGCGGCGCAACACTCGCGGCATCAGCAAGCATCTGCGCGGCCGCGTCGCGCTCGGCGGTGCCCGTGGCCAGCGTCACCTGTGCGTTGACCACCAGGCCGTGCCGGTTGTCGGTCAGCACGTGGCCCATATAACAAAGCATCGCACCGGTTCCTTTGCTCTTACGAAACAGGCGTGCCTGCTCGTCCGTCGTGGATTGGTGCGTCTCGTTACTGCGCTTCTGTCCGTGCCAGTTGTCGTTCGGCGCGGGCGGTTCGTCAGGAGGTGTGTCGTCATCGTCTGGACCTGCCTTCGGCACAAAGCTCTTATGCCCCGCCCATGCCTGAATCAATGTACCGTCGACGCTAAAGTGCTCCCCAGAAAGATGTCCACGCTCGCGCGCGGTCTCGACTGCCTCGTTGAAGAGCAACAACACCACATCGTGTTCGAGCAACCGGTCGCGGTTCTTGCTGAACGTCGAGTGATCCCAAACGGTCCCGTCCATCGGCAGGCCGACGAACCAGCGGAACAGCATGTTGTACGAAATCTGTTCCACCAGCATGCGCTCGCTACGAATCGAGTACAGCAACTGCAGCAAAAGAGCTCGCACCAGTTTCTCCGGTGCAATGCTCGGGCGACCTCCTTTCGCGTCAGCCTCGTACATCCGCGCGAAAACATCGTCCATGCGTTTAAGCGCGTCATTGAGCCAGGTGCGAATCGGACGCAACGGATGGTCCTTCGGCACAAAATCGTCCAGCTTCAGCACCGTGAACATTGACTCGGTAAAACCATCTGGCCCACGCATCCGTTCCATCTCGCTCTCATTGATGACATAAGTTCAACGTTTACGCCTTCGTAACGGATGACCGCTACATGAGGTATTTCACCGGCCTGTTAGGGGAACCCGACAGCGTTACGCTGGTAAGCAAGGCTCTTTCGGATTCCACCGGAGACTGAAGGATGCCAATCACCTGTGATCTAGCCGCTCATAGAAACAGGCAGCAGGCCACCGCGCCAGGAGGCAGAATAGGTAACTCGCTGAACCGCGGACTGCAACCCTCAACTCGACGCGTCATCAACTAGGCGTGATGACGTGCCTGGCGCACAGAACTCCTGTAAACATAGCAGATCGAGAAACGCATTGACCAAACGCAATGCAGTGCCAAAAAACCGTACGGTCAGTGTCTTGGCATTACGGAGCACAGCTATGCTTATAGATTCAGTTACTGCACCATCTGCATATGACCTACCATGCCATCACTGTCACACTTGAAAACATCGGCGGGATAGTCGCCGATAAAGATAAATATGGCAGGAGAACAATCGGAACAGCCTTTAACGTCACAGTTGCGGGAAAACGTCAGTACGCCGTACAAATGCGCGGTGCGCCTCGACTTGAAAACGGCATGGTCGTGACGGCGGTACTGCGCGATACGGATAACTGGCAAACACTTGTGGGATGGTTAAACCACTCCACAGGCGATATTTGCGGAGTTGATTCACCCGAGATTTCATTCTGGTGGGTTGTGGCTGGCATCCTGATGTCAACCCTGCTTTACCTTAAATGGATAAACGAAGCTCACAGCGGCGACACTAGTGCACGCGTCGTAGTTTGGACTGTCGCGGTCTTAGCGATAAACACCTGGTCGCTGTTCTCCTGGCGGAGGTCTGTGAAGGTCTACAGGTTGCTGAAACCCTAAATGTCTGGGTAATCTCAAAGTCACGGGATGACTGTGGCGAAAATGTCTGCCATCACTTCCCGAGCAATGCGGTAAGTGATGGCAGAAGAGAAAGGCCGCTTATTCGGCATTCATTAAAGCCACTGCAAACCGTCGCCGGTGGCAGTCGTTTCGATCCAATCTTTCACCGCCTTGCGCCGCAATATGAACAGCGCGCCGAGTCGGAGCCACACACTAAGGGTAATTAGCGCGATAGCCCACAATCCCAATGCTTGCAAATATGGGTGGCCAAATATAGCCCACGCAAGACCAAAGGCCCCGATCCACTTAAGCAGATCGTAAGCCCATCTCCGTCTCTTTATTCCATACACAAGCGCCAGGGGATTCGCCACGAGACTTGCGAACACAGCCAGACACCCCTCCCAAGGCAGGGAGCCAGATTGAAGTAAGCCGATTTCCACCACAGCCTCGCACAGGAAGGCGAGAAAGAATCCAATAAGTGAAACCCGAATACAACGCGGCATTGCTTTCATAGCTGTCAGAATTTTACGTTCTTGCAATAATCCATTCCACTAACAATATCGCTCCAACCCTGCTCAACACTTAGATATCGGCAGTAGTTCTCTTTGTATTGATCCTCGTTGACTGGCGTGAAACTACCTGGAACGGGGGTCGCCATAGGCATCAAGCCTTTACCTGAAACACCCTTATCGCTCAGACAAACGAACAACCCCTTTTGCGTCAATATTTCGTCATATGACGCAAGGATGTATCCACTCCCAGTTTGGAGACTTGACCAATACAGCGATGCACTAGCAACCGACACAGGTTGCGAGATTTGCAGCAAGTTTGACATATAATTGCCCAACCATATTTTGGCAGAGTTTACATATGGCTGAAAGGAGGATTGCAAGTCTGCGGCGAGGACGAGTCCGCTGATTACTGCTGCGGCGCCAGGTCCGATTTCAGCCAAAACAAGCACAGTAAATGCGATTGTTCCAGCGGCACTGATAATGGTCAGCACATCGCCTGTTTGGACCTTTTTGTCCGGGTTTTTCCAATCCGTCACAACCTTTATTAATGCAGACGTCGCATTCATTAGGTTTGCCTGAATACGTATCGGCTTCAGCATCGGAGTGATATTTGTTATGGTCGCAACGACGTTGGTGCCGTTCTGCATAACCGACAGCGAGTCATTCGGACTATTTTCTGCGGACATAAATGTCTGAAAAGTAGTCATCGAGTTCGAACCGTTTTCGATGAACTGAAACGCCATTTCTGCTTTTGCCATTTTATTCAGCCTTTGACTCTGTGTTCCACGGGGCAATTGAATTTACTGAGGAACTGACGGACGGCGCGACAGACGGACTCGATCCGACAACATAGCGATAATAGAGCTGTGTATTACCTACTTTGGGCACGTACACCGGCTGGGCGATGAATGATTTTGTCTTTGTGAGAATGACAGGCAGGACATCAATAATCTGAGAGAACCCTTTATCTGTCACCACCTGGAGACTCGCTGCAATATCGCCATTCGGGTTGTCAAAATTTATGATGCGCACCCAGAATACCCATGACCCGTCGTCGCGCCTCAATGCGGTCGCGCCGTTTGTTAGCGCATATCCGCGCAGCAACGTGGCTGTAATTTGGGGGGATGGTGGGACCGCCTTTGCGATTTGATATGTGATGCCAATAAGAGACAATGCACTTGTTCGCAAAAATAATCGTCTGGTAGTCATCGTGTTTTATTTAGTTTGGTGGATGTCGCCGTTTTTGAATGTAGCTTTCACTAAATTTAAAATGTATCTCCACCGACGATGTGATTGACATCAGACAATTCCGAAAATGACGGTTATCGCGGTGGATAGCCAGGACGATTGAATGAGACGTTACAGATGGTGAGAAGCACCTTGTAAGCTCTGTTGAAGGCGTGTGTACTCAGACTTCTTTGGCCGAGAAAAAATGACGCAAGATGGCGCGTTCAGTATCGAAGAGGCGTCTGGAGATTTGCGCGATCCGCGCAGCCTCACGCCGACTCATGATCTGACGGAGATGCTGCTGATGGCGCTGCGTGGGATTCTGTCGAGCGCCGATAGTTGGGTAGCGATCCAGACATGCGCCGAAGCGAAGCTGGAATTCGCGCCCATTCCCGGCGTTGACCATTCAGGCGATAAGCCTCGACGGCAAGATGGTGGGCGGCGACCAGCGTGCGCTCCAGCTGGTGTCGGCCTACGGCAGTCGGTGGGGCGTGGCACTGGGACAAGTGCGCACGGCAAACAAAAGCAACAGGATCACAGCGATGCCGGAGTTGTTCGATTCTCCAATGGGATTTCTTTCAGCGCGCCGAAAACAGCATGCACTGGGTACTCGACACGATCTTTGGCGAAAACCAGTGCTGCGTGAGAATCGAGAATACGGCGCAGGACTTCGCAATCCTGTGCCGTATCGCCTTGGATTTGCTCAAGTGCGATGCAAACATAAGCGCAGAAATGAAAATACGCCGGCTCAAGGCCCGCGCCAACGATCAATGTCGCATCACAGCCTGATCAAAGTGTGAGCTTCATGCGATCGCCCTAGCGCCGTCCTCCATATGGCAGAACTGTTCACAGTCGTATTCCGCGAATACCAACGCATACCGCTCACTGAAACGCCACTTCCGCGAAACTCCGCAACTTACGGCTATGCAGACGATGCAGCCCGTTCATCCGCAACAGCTCCATTGCCTTCACGCCGATCTGCAGATGCTGATCGACCTGCGCGCGATAGAACTGATCCGCCATGCCGGGCAGCTTCAATTCGCCATGCAAAGGCTTGTCCGACACGCAAAGTAAGGTGCCGTAAGGCACGCGGAAACGGAATCCGTTCGCAGCGATCGTCGCACTTTCCATATCGAGTGCGACCGCGCGGCTTTGTGAAAGCCGCTGTACCGGCTCACGATGATCGCGCAACTCCCAGTTGCGGTTATCCACACTCGCCACCGTGCCCGTGCGCATCACGCGCTTCAATTCGACCCCATCCAGCTGCGTGACCTGCGCGACCGCGCGTTCCAACGCCACCTGCACTTCGGCCAGTGCAGGAATCGGCACCCACAGCGGCAAATCGTCGTCGAGTACGTGATCTTCGCGCACATAGCCGTGCGCCAGCACGTAGTCTCCCAAACGCTGCGTGTTACGCAGTCCCGCGCAGTGGCCCAGCATGATCCACGCATGCGGACGCAGCACGGCAATGTGATCGGTGATCGTCTTCGCGTTCGACGGCCCGACACCAATGTTGACCATCGTGATGCCGCTGCCGTCGGCACGCTTCAGGTGATACGCGGGCATCTGCGGCAAACGCGGCGGCGCCGTGCCTTCCTGCGCCTGCTCGCCGAGATTCTCGTTGTACGTGATCAGGTCACCCGGTTCGACGAACGACGTGTACTCGCTGCGATAGGCGCGCAGTTCTTCGTCGTCGGTATGGGCCATCATCGTGCGGCCGAGTTTGACGAACTCGTCGATATAGAACTGATAGTTCGTGTACAGCACGTAGTTCTGGCAATGCGTGGGCGAAGTCGCGGTGTAGTGCTTCAGCCGATGCAGCGAAAAATCCACCCGCGCCGCCGTGAACAGCGCAAGCGGATGCGGCTCTCCCGGCAGCGGTTCATAGGTGCCGTTGACGATGCGGTCGTCGAGCAACGCGAGGTCTGGCGTATCGAACACGTCGCGCATCAGGAACAGGCGCTCGCGATCCAGATCGCCTTCGAGGTGGATACCTTCAGCGAACGCAAAGTGAATCGGTATCGGCTGATCGGACACGCCAACTTCGATCTGCACGTGATGGTTTTTGGCCAGCAGACGCAACTGCTCACGATAGTAGTTGCCGAACAGATCCGGCCGCGTGACCGTGGTCTCGAACACGCCCGGACCCGCGACGAAACCATACGAGCGGCGCGAGTCGATATGCGTGTTGACTTCGGTGCGCACTCTGACGAACGGGTAGCAGGCGCGCACCCGGCTTTCGAACAGTTCGTTGCGGCGGTAGCGTGCGAAGGCGTCGCGCAGGAACGAGGTATTCGCTTCGTAGATCGCCGACAGACGCGTGACGGCCTCGGTGGCGTCGTCAAAGGATTCGGTTGGGAAGCTGTTGGCGGGAGTCTGCACCGCGCGTTGATTGGTATCGTTGTTCATCTTCATTCACCCCTATTCATGAGATGACATTACCACGGAACCCGTGATCACCAAATGACCTCGCGGCGCCTACCACAACTGCCGCAACAGCGGTCGCAAGATTGCGCGCACGTCGCGCGAAAGCGGCGCAAAATAAGGCGATCGCGCCCGTAGGCAAGGCTGGATTTGCTAGAATCGGGGCACCATATTGGAGAATCACCATGAAGCCGCTCCTTCCTGTCGCCGTTGCACTGGCCTTCGCCTTTGGCAACGCCGCGATGGCTGCCCAGCCTGTCGATGACACTCCGGCCGCCGGCGCCCCCCAATCCGCCAATGAACGGGCCGGCCTACCCGACCTGGAGAAGATCAATCGTCCGGCCGCCGAGGTCAGCTCGAAGGTCGAAATCAACGTCCCGCGCACGCCGAGCTTCCACGAGCGCAGCGCTAACGGCACCGAAATCACTGAATATCGCGACAAAGGCAAGCCCGTTGAAATCAACGTGCATTCGAATCTCGGCACGCGCTATCAGATGAGCGCGCCGCTCGACACGTCGCCTACCGTGCGCGACAACGGCCGTGCAAGCACGCGTTTGCCGTCCGTGAATCTGACTTATTGATGCATGCCGGGGCGGCGGCACGGCGTGAGCCGCTCCCCCGAATCCGCTCGGCCCGTGGTTGTCACCCCGGGCTTTCAGCCTGCTTGCCAATTTTTCTGCCCCGCCTGCAGCACGGCGATACCGCGTTGAATTGCCGCAGCGCTTCGCGGCCCTGACCGATGGCCGGACTGATGGCCAGAACCGGTGGCCAGGATCGCTGCCCAGATTGACCTTGATCGCACTGTCTGAAACGCATTTGCCACACCTCGCACTGGTCGCATCGCGCCAGCCCGACTAACCTGATCCGACGTTTCCCGCATGGCTGTCTTCACCGCTGTCACCGAACCCCAACTAGCAGAATGGATGCGTCATTACGATCTCGGCGACGTCGTCGAGTTTCGTGGCATCCCGTCCGGTATTGAGAACAGCAACTTCTTTCTGACGACGACGCGCGGCGAATACGTCCTCACGATTTTCGAAAAGCTGACGGCCGGGCAACTGCCGTTCTATCTCGATCTGATGCAGCATCTGGCCGCGCACCGCGTACCCGTGCCGGACCCCATGCCGCGCGAAGACGGCTCGCTGTTCGGCACGCTGCACGGCAAGCCCGCCGCTATCGTGACCAAGCTCGAGGGCGCGCCGGAGTTAGTGCCGCAAGTCGAACACTGCATTGAGGTCGGGCATATGCTCGCGCGCATGCATCTGGCGGGGCGCGATTACGCGCGCCATCAGCCCAATCTGCGCAGCCTGCCGTGGTGGAAGGAAACTGTACCGACCATCCTGCCGTTCCTCGAGGGCGCGCAGCGTGACTTGCTGTCGTCCGAATTGGCGCATCAGGAAGCTTTCTTCGCGTCGGCGGATTACGCCGAATTACCCGAGGGCCCCTGCCACGCCGACCTGTTCCGCGACAACGCGCTGTTCGCGCACGCCACGCCGGACACCGGCCACGAGGTGCGCCTGGGCGGCTTCTTCGACTTCTATTTCGCCGGCTGCGACAAGTGGCTGTTCGACGTCGCGGTAACGGTCAACGACTGGTGCGTCGACCTCGCCACCGGCAAGCTGGACGAAGTACGCACCGAGGCCATGTTGCGCGCCTACCAGACCGTGCGCCCGTTCACCGTCGAAGAAAACCGCCATTGGGGCGACATGTTGCGTGCGGGCGCTTACCGCTTCTGGGTCTCACGCCTGTATGATTTTCATTTGCCGCGCGCGGCCGAGTTACTCAAACCGCACGATCCCGGCCATTTCGAACGTATTCTGCGCGAACGCCTGTCCGGCGTTGCACTTCCAGGCATTCATACCTCATGCAACTGATCGAAGTCCCCGCGAAGACCGGCTATGTCTGGTTCCGGCAGGGTATCTGGCTGTTCCGCAAGAACCCGCTCGCGTTTCTGACGCTGTTCTTCACCTATCTGCTGGTCATGACGCTGATGTCGCAGATTCCGGTAATCGGCGGCGTGTTGCCGCTGGCCTTCATTCCGGGTGTCGCGGTCGGCTTCATGGCCGCGTGCCGTAACACCATCGCGGGCAAGCCGGTGTTCCCGACCATTCTGGTAGACGGCTTTCACTCGTACGGCCCCGTGGTCGCCAAACGTCTGCTGGTACTGGGCGTGCTGTATGTCGTCGCCATGGCGCTGGTGCTGGCCGGCTCGGCGCTCGCCGATGGCGGCATGCTGCTGAAGGTCATGCTCGGCGCCGCCACGATGGATCAGGACGCGATCGCCAACAGCAACATCCCGCTCGCGGTGATCGCCGCATTCGCGTTCTACATTCCGGTAGCAATGATTTTCTGGTTCTCGCCGATTCTCATCGCGTGGCACGACGTGCCGCCCGTTAAGGCGATATTCTTCAGTATCGTCAGTTGCTGGCGCAATCGCGGCGCGTTCATCGTGTTCGGCGCCTTGTGGTTCGCGGTGGCGACCACGGTCTCGTTCGGTTTGTCCGCGCTGATGCAGGCGCTGGGCGCGGGCGACTTCGCGTTCGCGATCCTGATGCCCGCCACGATGATCGTCACGACCATGCTGTATTGCTCATTCTACGCGACCTATCGCGGCTGCTTCGGCGTGCAAACACCCGAAGCACCGGACCTGCCGACCACGCCGGCGGCCTGAAAAACCCCTATCCGCACTCGTCAGCTTCCCTCGATTTGGGGCACAATGGTTTGCGCGCAATCGATTTGCACGCTCTTTTTTAGACGAGATGCATCATGACCCAGCGCCCCGCTTTGCCCTTTACTCTCGACGAGCAGCTCTGCTTCGCGCTCTATTCGACCTCGCTCGCGATGACGAAAGCGTACAAGCCGCTGCTCGACAAGCTCGAGCTCACCTATCCGCAATATCTTGCAATGCTGGTGCTCTGGGAAGCCGACGACATCACGGTCAAAGACCTCGCCGCACGACTGAATCTCGACTCGGCAACGGTCACACCGCTGCTCAAACGTCTCGAAGCGCAAGGCTACCTGGAACGGATACGCGGCGTTGAGGATGAGCGGCTCGTCTATATCCGGCTCACCAAAGCGGGCACCGCACTGAAGCGTCAGGCACGCGAAGTGCCGGCGGAAATCTTCTGCGCGACTCAGCAGACGCCGGAATTCCTGCTCCGTCTGCGCGACGATTTGACACGCTTGCGCACCACGTTGAACGATTACATGGACCACTAGCCGGCCTGTTTCAAAAAGCATGCTATCGCTGTGATGCAAAAAATCATTTGCACACAAATGATTTGTGTACTATCTTTATCACATGCCGCTTCGATAGCGCTCCGCCAGAACGGCGGGCAAGTAAGGTGCGGCAAGCATGCAGATCCTGATAACCGAAACGAAGGAGCAGCGAAATGAACATCCTCTACAAAGCAAGCGCAACCAGCACCGGCGGCCGCGACGGCCGTGCAGTATCGTCAGACAATGCGTTGGACGTGAAGCTGGCGGCCCCACGTGAACTGGGCGGCAACGGCGCAGCGGGCACGAACCCGGAACAACTTTTCGCAGCCGGCTACTCGGCATGTTTCCTGAGCGCGATGAAGTTCGTTGCCGGCCAGAAGAAGCAGACTTTGCCGGCTGACACGCAAGTCACGGCAGAAGTGGGAATCGGCCCGAACGACAACGGCGGTTTCGCGCTCGACATCGATCTGCGCGTTTCGTTGCCGGGTCTGGCCGCAGATGCAGCCAAGGAACTGGTCGACGCAGCGCATCAGGTCTGCCCGTACTCGAACGCTACGCGCAACAACGTCGCGGTGCGCCTGCAAGTGGCGTAAGCTGCGGCCTCACCGGCTAGCTGATGAATCGTCGACGCCGCGCGGCAAAACCGCGCCGCCCTGAACAGCGCCCGCACCCTGCAAACAGGGCGGGCGCTGCGCCGTTTTACGGACGCGGCACGCAATGTGCGATACCGAATCGTGCGATCACTTACCATCACCAGCCCTTCGAACACGCGCTCGGTTCAGTAATATCGTCGCCTGGCAGCTCATCATTGCGACGGTCGATGCTCCGCCGCACAGCCGTTCACCCTGACCCGCGATTCCGATGACACGCGTCCGACGCCTGAATGACACCTTCGACACCGGTCTGGTCTGGTTTCGCCGCGATCTGCGCAGCACGGACAACGCCGCGCTCTACTACGCGCTCAAGCATTGCGAGCGCGTCTGGTGCGTGTTCGTATTCGACACGACGATCCTGCAACCACTGATCGAGGTCTGGCAAACCCGTCATCCGGATGCGCAACCGCAGGACCGCCGCATCGAATTCATTCTTGCAACACTTGGTGAACTGGATCAGGCGCTCCGCGCGGATGGTGGCGGCCTGATCGTCCTGTACGGCAATCCAGCCGATCTTGTGCCCAAGCTCGCCAACGAACTCGGCGTGGATGCGGTTTTCACGAATCAAGATTACGAACCGATCGCGATTGAGCGTGACGAGACAGTGCGTGAGCTTCTTGCCGAAGCCGGACGTCAGTGGCGGACGTTTAAAGACCAGGTGATTTTCGAATGCGAAGAGGTGCTGACCGGACAGAGCAAACCGTTCACGGTGTTCACGCCATACAAGAACGCGTGGCTCAAGCAACTGACGGCCTTCGATCTGAAGCCGTATCCGGTCGAGACTTACGCCACGCATCTGGCCGTACTGCCGCCCAAGCTGGACCGCCAGTTACCGAGGCTCGATCAGCTCGGCTTCGCACCGAGCAATCTGACGGAGCTCAACTTGCCCACCGGCATGAGCGGCGCGCAACGTCTGCTCGACGACTTCATGACCCGCATCGATAGCTACAAGGACCGGCGCGACTTTCCCGCCGTCAAAGGCCCGAGCTATCTGTCGATGCATCTGCGCTTCGGTACTGTCTCGATCCGCACGCTCGCGCGGCTCGCGCACGAGATCTCACTGCAGCCCGACGGGCAAGGTTCGGCCACGTGGCTTTCGGAACTGATCTGGCGGGATTTTTACTTCATGATCCTCTCGCACCATCCGAGGCTGGCGGCCGGCGCGTCGTTCAAGGAAGAGTACGACCGGCTGCGCTGGGAGCAAGGCCCGGAAGCGGACGAGGCGTATGCCGCGTGGTGCGACGGCCGCACCGGCTATCCGCTGGTCGACGCCGCGATGCTGCAACTGAACCGCACCGGCTATATGCACAACCGCTTGCGGATGGTGACGGCGAGTTTTCTGGTGAAGGATTTGGGCGTCGACTGGCGGCTCGGCGAGCGCTACTTCGCCGAACAATTGAACGACTTCGATTTCTCGGCGAACAACGGCGGCTGGCAATGGGCGGCATCGACGGGATGTGACGCGCAACCGTATTTCAGGATTTTCAACCCGATCACGCAATCCGAAAAATTCGATGCCGAAGGACGGTTTATCAAGCGCTACCTGCCCCAGCTTGCAAAACTACCGGCCAAATGGATTCACGCGCCGTGGCTCGCGGGCACGGCACAGCTCGCGGAATTCGGCGTGGTATTGGGCAAGGATTATCCGGTGCCGATCATCGACCATGCTGAAGCACGGCAGCGCACACTGGCGCGTTTCGGCAAGTAAGCGTGCGCTCACACCGATTCGATCAAGAACGTCTGAAGGAGACTAACTGATAGATGTGATGGCCGGCGTCGCTGCATTGTCGCGATGACATTTGCATACTGGCGACGAGACCGCTGGGCAAGCGGACTACGGGTGCCCTATGTTGCCTGGGTGGAGTTCGCCGCGGTGTTGAATCCCGCGCTGTGGCAATTGAATCCGGCTGTCCAAGCGCTTCCAGCAACATGTGGGGCCGTGGGCGCCTCGCCCCAAACACCGGCGTTCTTCACTACGCGCCGATGCTTCAAACTCGCGCAGCTTAGTGCTGGCTCATCCACGACGGCTGGCGGGTGGTCGCCTCGCGATCCAGCTTGCGCATACGGAATTCCAGATCGTACAGATCGGTTGCTTCTGCGAGGAAAGCGTCAGCGCGTTCTTTCGCGAGTTGGTCGGGCGATTTGGTCAGAAACAGGAACAGGCGGCTAAGCAGATACATGGTCAACCTCGACAATGAGTTTAGGCACTAACGCCTAAGGGATAACCCGTATTATAGGGAAAACCCTAGTCTTACGCCAACACTCATTTCGAAGTGTTGCTCCAACATCACCGTGCGCCCGCCGAGGCTTCTGTGACAGTGCTTTCAGCGGTACTGCCGGCCCCAACACGGCGCTGGTGCCTGAAGAATTCCCACACCATGGCGCTTGCGTCTGGTCCTTTGGCGGAATGAAACGGCACGGCGTCGTCGCCACCGCTCCAGGCGTGCGCGAGCCCTTGCACACGGCATAGCCGTACCACGCGTCGACCGCCGCGCAGATAGTCGCGCATGACCACGCCACCTTTGCGCTCTTCCTTGACTTCACCGGATTTGCGCACGCCTTTCTCGTCGGCGATCCGGTTCAGGCGGAGAAATTGTTCCGCCAACTGGTCCGCATTGACCGGCGCGACCACATGGTCGGCGTCGCCGTGGAGAATGATGGCCGGCATACCGGGGTATTCCGCTACGTTAACGAGTTCGTCAACCAGCTCGGCCGGTTCGCGTCGCGCGCCGCGTCGCATTACATCCATCGCCGCAATGCCAGAGCGAGCCTCCCCGAAAGCGGGGCCGGAATGCAACGCGACCGCGGCAAAATGCTCCGGATAATTGACAGCCAGAAGCGCCGTCAGGCCGGCTCCGGCGGAAATTCCAGCAACATACACACGCTCGCTGTCGAAGCCATGCTGGGCAACCAGCGAATCCACCAGCGAGACGACCGCACGCGCCTCAGCACCGCCCGCACTGTCGCTGGCGTCGTACCAATGCCAACAGCGATGCGAATGCACGTGCTTCGACTGTTCCGGATAAACCACGGCAAAGCCGAACCGGTCCGCGAGCACGTTCATCCGCGTGCCTTCGGCGAATTCATCAATCGACTGGGTGCAACCGTGCAGCATCACTACCAGCGGCATCGACTCGCCTACATGGCCGGACGGGATATACAAACCATACTGAAGGTGGTTGACGAGCCGCCCGGGCGAGGCAGGTGCCGAGTGAAACGAGCGCGTCCACGAGCCACTTGCCCATGCCGAAGCACGTGGGCGAACCCGCGACTCCCGTGGGGCAGCGCGCGGCGCCTCGCGTTTCGCGGATGCGCGCAGCGCGGCTGCCGCTTTGACAGGACGGACCTTGGCCGAAGGCTTGCTGGTAGCAGCTCGTGCCGGCCGTGTGGTGGCGCGCTTGCTTGTGTGCGCTTGCTCGGTTTGAATGGCGAGCAGCCGCTTGAGACCGCGCAGCCAGATGTTCGATAGACTTTTTGCCATCGGCGGGTAACCTCGCAAAAAGGGACAGGTGTCGTTCGATAGAACGACGCTTTGTTGTGCAATGCACAATAACACCAATCCTCATGCGATGCTGGAGGCCCGAACCACTGCCGGGCGCCGAATTTTCCGCCGGGCGAACCTTGTAGCAGCACCAACGTCAAACCATTGCAAAGCTTGTTCGCCAGCCCACGCCTGTTCGCAAAAAGCCTGGCGCGTGGCGAATCCGGCCCGTAGCACCCGTCTATACTGGCGGGTAAATAATTTCAGTACACGCCCTGACCGCGTCGGCGTTTCATGCCGTTCGCGCGTTAACCCATTACCAACCCGATTCTACGCGGCCTTGGTCGCGCTTTTGCCATGCCCGATTTACCTGTCCATCT
Source organism: Paraburkholderia sediminicola (assembly GCF_046026855.1). GTDB lineage: Bacteria > Pseudomonadota > Gammaproteobacteria > Burkholderiales > Burkholderiaceae > Paraburkholderia > Paraburkholderia sediminicola_A. Next base: position 72,689 of record NZ_JAQQET010000022.1, read on the forward strand.
GTGGTACTCGATCACCAGCCTCGGCGGCGCCGGCATGACGCTGCCGCTTGCGATCGCCATCGCGCTTTGGCTCGCGATCGGCTACACGTGGCGCATGGCTGCCGGCTGGTTGCTGCTGCTTGGCGCGGCCATCGGCATTGTGACCGTGACCAAGCTGGCCTTCCTCGGCTGGGGCGTCGGTGTGCGCGAACTGGATTTCACCGGCGTCAGCGGTCACGCCATGCTGTCTACCGCCGTCTATCCGGTCGCGCTGTTCCTGATGCTGCTGCCGGCACGTCCTGCGATTCGTCTGCTTGGCGTCTTACTGGGCCTGGCCGCCGGCATCGCCGTCGGCTTATCGCGTGTCGTGCTGAGCGCTCACTCGCCCTCTGAGGCCGTCACCGGCTGCCTGGTCGGCGCGCTGGCTGCGCTGGTCTTCGTGCGCATGGCGTGGAATCTTGAGCCGGGCCGGTTGTCGGCGTTGCCCGTCACCGCAAGTCTGATGGTGCTCGCGATTCTGATGCACGGCGTACACGTGCCGACGCAACGCTGGGTCACGCATATCGCGCTGACCGTGTCCGGTCACGACCGGCCGTTCATCCGCGCCAAGTGGAAGGCCGTGCGTGACGTACGTCCCGCCACGGCGCCGCTGTCGCAGACGCTCAACACGCTGACCGCACCGCCTTCGTCGGACGTCTGAAGCACATTCAACTGATTGCCCGTCCAGCCGAAACCCGGTCCGCCGACTCACGCTCCGCTTTATGCGCGCAACTGAATAATCGTCATGGGTACCGCTATAACCTTTCATATATTACGATAGCGTTTTAACCCGCCGCTCCGGCCCATGCCGGACATCCAAGCCTTCATGACTCTGTCCCGCCGCCTTGTGAAACATGCGCTGTTCATCGCCAGCGCCATCTCCGTTGCCGTCAGCGGCAACGCACGCGCAGACGAACTGGTGGTCTCCGCCGCCGCCAGCCTGACCAACGCCTTCAAAGCGGTTAGCGAGGCCTTCGAACAGCAGCATCCCGGCACCAAAGTGCTACTGAACTTCGGCGCATCCGACGTGTTGATGCAGCAAATCGCCAAAGGCGCGCCAGCCGACGTATTCGCCTCCGCAGATCAGAAAGCGATGGACAAGGCCGCCGCGGAAAAAGTAATCGTTCCGGCCACGCGCAAGGACTTCGCCGCCAATTCGCTGGTGCTGATCGTACCGACTGACAGCCATTTCGCGCCTGCCTCGCTGAACGATCTGGCGTCGGCGAATGTGAAGCGCGTGGCTTACGGTGATCCGGCTTCGGTGCCGATCGGCCGCTATGCGCAAGGCGCGCTGCAAGCCGCAGGCGTGTGGGACGCGGTCAGCGCAAAGGCCGTGCTGGCGTCAAACGTACGCCAGAGCCTGGACTACGTGTCGCGGGGCGAAGTCGACGCCGGCTTCGTGTTCAGCACCGACGCCGCGGTCATGCCGGACAAGGTCAAGGTCGCGATGAACGTGCCGACGCAAACGCCGATCACCTATCCGATCGCGCAAGTCGAAGGCAGCCGTCACGCGGCCGACGCGCAGGCCTTCATGAACTTCGTGCTCTCGCCGGCCGGCCAGGCCGTGCTCGCGAAGTACGGTTTCAAGCCCGTGCATTAACTTAGGTATCGCACGCTCATGCAACAGGCCTGGATTCCGCTCTTGTTGTCGCTGAAAGTGGCGGGCTGGGCCACCGCGCTCAATCTGGTGTTCGGCGTCGCGGCCGGTTTCGGTTTGTCGCGCTGGCGCTCAGGCGCGCGCGACGTGATCGATTCGCTGCTCATGTTGCCACTCGTGATGCCGCCCACCGTGCTCGGCTACTACCTGCTCGTGCTGCTCGGCCGACGCGGCGTGATCGGCGGCTGGCTCGACCGCTTCGATATCCAGCTGGTGTTCACCTGGCAGGGCGCGGTGATCGCGTCGACAGTGGTGGCGTTTCCGCTCGTGCTGAAGTCGGCGCGCGCCGCTTTCGAAGCCGTCGATCCGCAGCTCGAGCGGGCCGCTCGCACGCTCGGTGTGAGCGAGACGGCTATCTTCTTTCGCGTGACGCTGCCGCTCGCCGCGCGCGGCATTCTCGCCGGCGGTCTGTTGGCATTTGCGCGGGCGCTCGGCGAATTCGGTGCGACGCTGATGATCGCGGGCAACTTGCCGGGACGCACGCAGACGCTTTCGGTTGCGGTCTATTCAGCCGTGCAAGCCGGCGACGACAGCACCGCCAATTTCCTCGTGCTCGTCACTTCGGTGACGTGTGTCGTGATCCTGTTGCTCGCTGGCCGTCTGGTGCCGCAGCACACGCTTTTGACGTCCCGCTGATATGCCGCTCGCCGTCGACATTCGCAAGACTTTCGAGAGCGCCGAGCGCCGTTTCACGCTCGACGTCTCATTCAAGGCGACCACGCAGCGTCTCGTGCTGTTCGGGCCGTCCGGCGCGGGAAAGAGTTTGACGCTACAGGCCATCGCCGGCTTGCTGCGTCCCGACGAAGGCGCGATCACGTTGCACGGCAACGCGCTATTCGACAGCGCGCGCGGCATCGATCAGAAACCGCAGGCTCGCAAGATTGCGTATCTGTTTCAGGACTACGCGCTGTTTCCCCATCTGAACGTACGGCAGAACATCGGCTTCGGGTTGCAACAGGGTTGGCTCAATCCGCGCGCGCGGATCTCGCACCCGCAAGTCGACTACTGGCTCGATGCGCTCGAATTGAAAAGCGTGGCGGGGAATCATCCGGTGCAGCTTTCGGGTGGACAGAAACAGCGCGTGGCGCTGGCGCGAGCGCTGGTTGCGCAACCCCAGTTGCTGTTGCTCGACGAACCATTTTCCGCGCTCGATAGCGCACTGCGTCAGCGCATGCGACGCGAGCTGTCGGATCTGCAAACGCGGCTTGATATTCCGATGGTGTTGATCACGCACGATCCCGACGATGTCGCCGCGTTCGGCGATCAGGTCGTGCAGGTCAGCGATGGTTGTGTGCGCGAGAATCAGGCGTTTGCGGGTTACGTGCGCAGCGAGTCTTGACTCAAGCGCGCACCGTCAGAGCCTGAGGGTCTGCAAATCCCCAAGTGCTCTGTGCCCTGGAGCCTCAAAACCCTGGCGGCCCCCACGCCGTCCGAGCCCGGGGAACGTCAGTGCATTTAGTCCTTCACACCGAGAATCACGCTCGACGCCTTGAATACCGCGACTGCGGTCCCGCCTTCCACAAGGCCGAGCGTATCGACGCTTTCATTCGTGACGACCGCGGTAATCACCGCGCCGCCGTCCAGCACCAACGACACCTCCGCGTTGACCGCCCCGCGCTTCACGCTCTGCACGATGCCACGCAACTGATTGCGTGCGGACAGTTTCAACGGCGCACCGTTTTCGTTCTCCACGACCAGCACCACCCACGACGCCTTGATCAACGCGAACGCCGCCTCGCCCTTCGCAAGCCCCAGCGTCTCGGTACTTTCATGCGTGAGCACCGCGACGATCGTATGGCCGCCTGGCAGCGCCAGCGACACTTCGTCGTTGACCGTTCCGCGCGTGATCGCCGACACCGTTCCATAAAGCTGATTACGCGCACTCGTTTTCATGCCGATGCGGCCGATCAGATCCCAATCCGTCGCAAAGCCTTCGATCGCTGCGCCCGCGCGTTCGAGAAACCGCCGATGCTCGCGCTCGACCGCCCGAAACGTATCGATCAGCTTCACCGCGCGCGGTGTGAGCGTCGTGCCGCCCCCGCCTTTGCCGCCGGTCAGGCGCACGACGAGCGGCTCGCCGGCAAGGTTGTTCATCGTATCGACAGCATCCCACGCGCCTTTGTAGCTCATGCCGACGGCTTTCGCCGCGCTGGTGATCGAACCGGTCTCGCCGATCGCCGCGAGCAGCGCGATCCGCGACGCGCCGCCAAGCGTTTGCGCGCCCGCCTGAAACCAGACGGAGCCGCCAATTTCAAGGGCTTCGTGGGACGGATCGATGCGGTCGGATGTCATGGCGGCAGGGGGCTCGGTGGGTCAGAAAAGGACAGCGAACCATTATAGCGATGCAACTGTCTTTACCCGCCGCCCAGCGCATAGGTCGGTCACTCAAACCGCGTACTGTGCGATCCCATTTCCAAACGACCAGTTCTCCTTCAGCACCTCGACGAGATTGATGAACACATCCTCTCGCCGCAGCCCCGGCGACTCCGCCAGTTCATCCGCCATGCGCTTGTACAGCGCCTTCTTTTGCTCGAGCGTACGCGTGTTGCTCACCGTGATCTGAATCACCACGAAATCGTCGCTTCGCTCGATGTTCAGATACTGCCTGTCGTAAACAAAATTGCCGGCCTCATGCTCGGTGATGAGCATGAAGATATCGTCTTTCGGCACATTGAACGTGTCGACCAGCGAACGCTGAATGCTGTCCGTCAGCGCCTTCCGGTATTCCGCCGGCTTGCCGGCGCGCAATGCGATTCGTGTGAGCGGCATGGTGAAACTCCTTGGTTGCAGTGATTGGGTAAACACAGCTTAGGCACACTCGGTCATAATGAACAGACATCATTGACTATTTCATCTATATTCATCCGAAATGAAAGTCCTCGATCTCGATGCCGTACGTGCCTTCGTGCTGGTTGCCGATCTGCACAGCTTCACGCGAGCCGCCGACGCGCTCGACACCACGCAATCCGCCGTCAGTCTGAAGCTCAAGCGACTGGAGGCGCATCTGGGCAAGCAGTTAGTGGAGCGTACGCCGCGCGTCGTGCGCCTTTCCGCGGACGGCAACGCGTTCCTTGGCGCGGCCCGCGATCTGCTGGGCGCACATGAGCGGGCGCTGGGTTCGCTGTCGGTGGAGCGTCGGCGGCTCACGCTGGGGCTGAGCGAACATGTCGCGGGAGCGAATTTGCCGCAGTTGCTTGCGCGGCTCAACGCGCACGATCCGGGTCTGGTGGTCGAATTGCATTTGGGCATGTCCGCAGCACTGCTCGCGCATTTCGACGAACGACGCCTCGACGCTGTGATTGTTCGCTATGGTGCCGATGAGCCGCCGCGTGACGACGCACAGGTGCTGTTCAGCGAACCGCTTGGCTGGCTTGCTACACCGGACTGGCTGCCGCGCGTCGGCGAGCCGTTGGCGCTCGCGCTGCTAAGCCCGCCGTGCAATGTGCGCGACGTCGCGCTGCAAACGCTGAATGCAGTTGGAGTTGCATGGCAGGAAGTGTTCGTCGGCGGAGGAGTGGCGGCGGTGGGCGCCGCGGTTGCAGCCGGCCTGGCGGTGTCGCCGCTGGGGCGCAGAGTCGCACCGCGAGGGTTGGTCGATGTCGGCGCGCGGCTGGGTTTGCCGCCGCTGCCGGAATCACGCGTGACCTTGCATTCACGGGTGAGGGATAAGCGATCAATGGAAACGTTGCGGTTGGTAACGAACGGGCTGGCAAGCGCCTGAGGCGTTCGACGATTCATCGCATTGACGCGTGCTCGGCCGCGCTGCCCCGGGTCCGTCGAGCGCCAGGGCAAAACGCGAACGCACCGCCTGAACCGGATCTCAGTGGAGGATCGGCGGCAACGAGCCGCTGCTGGCGGTAGCAGGATTTGCGGTTGGGCCCGCGGGACTCGCCGTCACGTTTGCCTCTCTGGCAGGCGCGTTCGTATGGGCTACAGCAGGCTTGGCCGCGCCGGCGGGCGCGTTCGTGTGGACCACGGCGGGCTTGGCCGCGCTGGTTTTCGCCGCTACCTTGACCACGTGGGCATGCGCTGCATGGCCTTGAACCAGGTTGGCGCGCATGATCCTGCCTTGACCCGATTTCGCCTGCGCAACCTGTGCGTGCGGCTTTTTACCCTGCACCACCACGGCAGCCTTCGACTTAGGCTTGCCCGCACCCGTGACCACGCCCCGGTGGGCAACGTTTTTAGCCGTGACCTTCTTCACGCTGTCATGCGCTGCCGGCTTGACGCCACGCTTCGACGCCGACGCGACCCGCTGCGCACCATGCTGACCGTTCGCCGCGTGCTTCGAACCCGCCTTTGCGCCAGCGGCGGACTTGACCTTGGGGGCACCCGCCGTTTTCCTGGCGTGCTTCGCCGTATGCCCAGCCGACTCGGGCGGATTCCACACTTCCGTATAACCAGCAGCCATTGCCGCACCGGACACACACCACACTGCAACTGCTGTTGCTACTGCTCGAACCCACATCTCCTGCTTCTCCTGATCTTCGGCTTTGTAAGGAGCCGGGATTATATTCCCTTGCAAAAATCCATTTTTAGACTAATATCAACAACAAGTACACATAAGGACTTATCCATTCATGGCTCACGCTGCCCGCGCCACCCAGCCCGAACCGCCGATCCGTCGGCCGATTCCGGAACCCTCGCTTACGGAGATGTCAGCGGCAGGCCTGCGCGCGTTCTTCAACATTGCGCGAGACTGGAACTTGAGCGCCGAAGAGCAGATCGTGTTGCTCGGCTCCCCGGGCCGCTCCACCTATTTCAAATGGAAATCCGCACCGGCAACAGCCCGTCTGGGGCGCGACACGCTGGAACGCCTGTCGCTGCTGCTCGGCATCTATAAGGCGCTGCAGATCCTGCTGCCACAACCCAACGCCGCCGACACCTGGATCAAGCGCCCCAACAGCGCACCGCCGTTCGGCGGCCGCCGCGCACTGGACCGCATGCTGGCCGGCAATATCAGCGACCTCGTGGCGGTACGCCAGTATCTCGACGCGATGCGAGGCGGCTGGGCGTGACAGAACCGCATTGGCAGCACCGCTGGCGCAGCGCGCCGCTCGACTGGTCGCCCGCGTATCGCGTGATTCCGACGCGTTTTCCGGCCGTCAATCTGTTCGACCGGGTTGCATCGCCGGAAGATTTCGACGCCCTGTACGCGCTCGAAGCGATGACCAATGACCGCCTGCGCACCGAAGTCGGCGAACTTGATCTCGTGCCGCGCGAAGAGCGCCGCTTTGGTCAGGGCTTTGGGCCGATCATGGCCGCGTTGACGCACCTGAATCCGCTCGGCAGCCGCTTCTCCGACGGCACGTATGGCGTGTTCTATTGCGCCCGCTCTCGTGCCACTGCGATCGCGGAGACGCGTTATCACACGGGGAAATTTCTGGAGGCGACCGCCGAACCGCCCATGCGGCAACAGATGCGGCTCTACACGGTCGTGGCACAAGGCAACGTGGTCGATATCCGCGCCGACGTATCGCTCGATCTCGCCGTGTTGTCGCCCGACGACTATGTCGCGGGGCAATCGCTCGGCCGTGCCGTGCACAAGGCCGGTGCGCCCGGCATCGTGTATCCATCGGTGCGGGATGACGAAGGCGAGTGCCTCGCGGCGTTCAAAACCACGCTGCTACGCGACTGCCATCACGCGGCGTATCTGGAATACAACTGGAATGGGAAGAGCATCGATATGGTGTTCGAGCTCAACCAGGTCGGCTAGGAAATCGCGAGAGCATAGAACGCAGAGCAGGCGTCTGAGCGTCTGAGCGTCTGAGCGTCTGAGCGTCTGAGCGTCTGAGCGTCTGAGCGTCTATAACGATTGTCGAGCTGAATTAGCCATGGCAATCGCGACAGCCGAAAGAATCCGGCAGTCGAAACCATCAAGGCAGCGCCAACGCCGCCGCCCCGCTCTCCCGCGCCGCCTCAACCGAGATCGACCAGCGCCGCAACGCCTGAGGCTCCACGATCGTCAACTTGCCGCCGGGCCCAAACGCGCCGGTGTCGATGAAAATCTGCGAGCCGATCTGCTGGATTTCGCGCATCGGCGTATGACCGCAATAGGTCAGTGAAAGGCCGTGCTGCCGCAGCGGATCGCCATTGCCCAAAGCCAGATCGCGTCCCCACAACAATTGTTGACGCGTTTCAGCAGAAAAATTGCCGGCATCGAGTTCGGCGTCAGTCCCGAAGAATTCGGCATGCAGAATATTAAAGCGCTCCTTGCCGCTGCCGACCACACGCACGAGCGGCAGCGTCCGCAGATGTCCGGCGTGGTGTTGCAAGCGTTCATCAGACAAATTCGCCGCCCATATCCCGCCGATTCCGTACCACCACTGGCGTCGCAAGCGCCCATCGGCGACGGCGCACAAGGTGTCTTCGTGATTACCCAGCACCGCGTGAAACCACGGCTTGTCGAGCAGGGTTAAAGCCTGTTCGGAATGTTCGCCGCGGTCCACCAGATCGCCGACCGAGAAGAGCCGGTCGCGCGCAGGGTCGAACGCGATCTCGCGCAGCAGATAGCGCAATGCATCGACACAGCCATGCAAATCGCCGACGACAAAGTCGCGGCCGCTCCTATTGGCCGAATGATGCTGGACAGAGTTGACGAGTACGGAAGCCATTCGCTCATGATAGTTCGGCATCCACAAGTGCGTATGCGCGCTGCCTATCTTTTCCTGCCGTCCCGTGTCGCTCGAATGGCGTAGAAACGACGCGAAAACGGCGCGTCTCCGGCAGGATTTGCCGAAAAACGCGCCGTCCGCGCAGTCACTATTGCTGCGTGCGCAGCTTGGCGACCTGATCCACCGTCACGGTGGACTGCGGATTACCGAACTGTTTGGTCACATAGTTGGTGATGGCGGCCACCTGATCGTCGGTGAGCTGGGTGCCGAACGCGGGCATCAACACGTCAGCCTGTTTCGTCGTACGACTGACGCCGTGCAAAATCACCATTGCCAGATTATTGGCGTCGCTCGCACCGACCGCCGAGTTGTGTATCAGCGACGGATACGCCCCAGGCGCGCTTGCACCCACGCCCTGACCCGTCCAGTTATGGCACGTCGCACAATTGGCGATAAACAGTTGCGCACCATTCACCGCGTTGATCGTGGTGCCGCGCAAAGCGGTGACGTCGTCGACGGCCGGTTTGCCCCACTGGTCGCGCGGACGCGATTCGCCGCCGTTGATCGGCGGCACCGAGCGCAGATATGTGACGATCGACCCGACGTCCTCGTGCGTCAGATATTGCGTGCTGTCGGCTACGACCTCGGCCATTGGGCCCGCCGCATTGGCGCGGCCCGGCGCCGCGCCGGTCGACAGATACGCCACCAGTTCGTCATCGCTCCAGTTGCCCACGCCGCTGTTCTTGTCCGGCGTGATGTTGTACGCGTGCCAGCCGGCCTGTACCGCGCCAGAGAAGCGTGAACTCGTCTTCAGGCCCTGTGTGAAATTGCGCGGCGTATGACACTCCTCGCAATGCGCGAGACCTTGGACCAGATACGCGCCGCGATTCCATTCGGCACTTTGTTTCGGGTCGGGGACGAAACGGCCTTCATCGAAATTGAACAGATTCCAGAACACCATCAGCCAGCGCTGGTTGAACGGAAATTTCAGGCTATTGCTCGGCGGCGCGTAGTGGATCGGCGTGAGCGTGTTCAGATACGCGCGAATCGCCAGCACGTCCTGATCGGTGACTTTGGTGTATTCCGCGTACGGGAAAGCCGGATAGAGCCGCTCGCCGCTCTTGCCGATGCCTTCATGCATCGCGCGCAGAAAATCGGCGTCGCTCCATTGGCCGATGCCAGTGTCCGGGTCAGGTGTGATGTTCGGCGTCACGATCGTGCCGAACGGCGTGTTGATCGGCAGGCCGCCTGCGAACGGGCGTGCTTTGTCCGCTGTGTGACAGGCGACACAGTCGCCGGCACGAGCGAGGTATTCACCGCGCTTCACGAGATCGCTGCCGGCAACCACCGCCGGCGTTGCCACCGCGACGGCCGGTTGCGAGGCGTCATCCGCGCGGGCCTGCGTGATCGGCAACTCGTCGTTGTGGCGCGCGCCAGGCCCATGCGCTTCGTGCCAGGCGACATATAGCGCAAACAGCGAAAAAACGGCAGCCAGCGTCGCCACCCGGAAACGGCGGCGACGCGTGCTCTGGACCAGCGCATCGGTCGGCTGCACGCGAGAGGTGTTCTTCGTCATTGTGACTCTCCGTTCAGGGCTCAGATTTCACGCTTGAGCTTGTCGGCCAGTTTCAGCGACAAGGCCGCGATCGTCAGCGTGCAATTCACGGAGGCAGCGGTCGGCATCACACCGCTGCTGGCGATAAACAGATTCGAGTGATCGTGCGTGCGGCAGTCCGCGTCGACGACCGAATCCCCCGGATCGCTGCCCATGATCGTGGTACCCATGATGTGATTGTTCGGCGCGAAAGTATCGTCGAACGAGACCTCGGCGCCGCCGAACAGCGAGGCGATCTGCGCATACAGTTCATGCGTGTTCACCGCGCTCTTCTTCACATAGTCGTTGATCGAGTAGTAGATCTCGGGCTGCGGAATGCCGAGCGCATCCTTGTGATCCGCCGAGGGCACCACACGGTTCTGCGGCTCCGCGAGATGCTCGTGAAAGCTGTTGATGTTCAGCGTGCGCGACGCGCGGTCGCGGATCTGCCGGTCGAGCTCGGCGCCGGTGAGGCCTTTTTTCAGCAGGTCGGCGGCCACGCCCATGGTCGGCACACCATTCGACAGATGCAGCTTTTTCGCCGCGTAATCGGAGCGGAACGCGCCGTCACGGAAGTTGACGATCGAGGTCATTTCCATCGGCCCACGTCCGGGCCACAGTGGTTCGTTGGCAAGGAAGGTGACGCCCGTGCCCGGATGGTCCATCAGGTTACGGCCCACCTGGTCGGAGCTGTTGCCGATGCCGTGCGGGAATTTGTCAGTGGTCGACATCAGCATCAGCTTCGGCGTTTCGATGCCGTTCGCGGCGAGCACGAACAGCTTGCCGGTCACGCGTGTGCTGTTGCCGTTCGGATCCTTGTAATGGACTGCCGTGATGAGCCCTTTGTTGTCCGCTTCGACGCGGTACACGACCGCCTCGGGAATCAGCTTTGCGCCGGCCTGCTCGGCCTTCTCCGCGTGCACCACGCCGTTGTACATCGCGGCAATCGGGCAGATCGGCATGCAGTTGTTGTTGCCGCAACAGGTGGGCCGCGCATCGTACGGACGACTGTTGCGCGCCACCGGTTCGGGCACCACCTTGAAGCCTTGTGCGTTGAGCACGTCGCTAAAGCGCTGATCCATGTACGACAGCGGCAACGCGCTCATCGGGTACGGCCTGGAGCGCGGCGAACCGAGATCGATCGTGTTGTCCGGACCGGAAACGCCCAACTGCACTTCAGCCGCTGAATACCAGGGTTCCAGCGTTTCATACGGATAAGGCCAATCACGTCCCACGCCATACAGCTTGTGCAACTGGAAGTCCGACGGCAACAGCCGCCACGCGGCGGCGGCCCAGTGCCACGTCGTGCCGCCGACCAGCCTCACATACTGTGAGTTGTACGGATAGTCGCCCTTCTGGATCAGGTAATTGTTAGCGGGTGCGTACTCGGGATGCGGCGCATAAGGTGTGGACGGATAGGGCGTCGCGAAGTCGGACTTGGCCGGTGAATTGCGGAAGTTCTCGACGATCTGCCAGCGAGGAATGCGCGGCCCGGCTTCAAGCAGAATCACCGACGCGCCGGCCAGTGCCATCTGATGCGCGACCAGCCCACCTGCCACGCCCGACCCGACCACGACGATGTCGGCGGAATTTGAGTTTGCCATTGTTGCCCTCTTATGCTGGCTTGTCGTTGCTCGCTGGTTTCGCGTGCCGGCGTTTCGTCGAACGACTCAATCAGACGATACGGCGACAGGGCACGCGCGAGAGGCACGTCGCTCAGGCGGCTACCGGCTTCTGCGTCCAGTAGAACGGCACGTCGCGGCAATAGGATGGAATCGTCAGCACGTCCTTGACCGGCTCGAACATCAGCGCTTTTTCATAAGCGACCACGTCTACATGCGGCATGTCACCCACGAGACCGAGATACCACGCCCGCATGATCGCGCTCACAGATTTCGCGAGCGCCGGCTGGTCGGCCTGCAATGCCTGCGTGACGGTATCGGACGGCACGCCGCCATGGCCTTGCAGCCATGTGTTGAGCGCGGCGACGTTCTGGGAGAACTGGCTGTCGGATTTGGCGAGCGCGTCATAGACACGTTTGCCGAGTACGGCGTCGAAGCCGGTGTGGCCGGTGAGACGCTGCGAGAGCGCAAGGAAGGCATCGAGTCCGCCGCCTGTGGGCGTATCCGCGAACGCCGGGGCGATCCACGAGAGCGAGCGGCCGGCGCCGGCAAACGCGAGCGCGACAGCAGTGGCGCATGCGCCCAGCACCCATACCCTACGCGAGGCTGAGAACGAAAACGAAGGTGACTGCGAAGACGAAGTTGGCGACGCAAACCCGGTCGAATGCGTCACTTCGTGGTGCGCATCTTTTTTCTCAGGAACATCTGTCATGGGGGCTCCAGATGGTGAGTCGATCGTGAGTCATGCTCAACGGGCAACGCGGCCGTGGCGTGATGCCCGCGCGTTGCGTCGATTTCTCTACCCCAAAACCTGGTCTAGCGCCGCTTAAGCGATCTTGTGTGGCCGCGCGATGCCGACGCGAGCCGCATTATGGTGTGCTGATGACAGCCTTGTGCAACAGCTTCACTGCGCGGCGCGCACGGTGAAAACGTGCCGCCTGCCAATCGCCTTTCAACTGAAAGCGACGCGCAAGGCCGTTGCGAAAGACTATAGCCTGTGATTCACCCATTCGACAAATGGTGTCCGAAGCGCGAGTAGAATCCGCGACACAGACAGCCCTCCACTCCTGATCCCATGCTCACAAAATATTATCCGCAGGTTCTTCGCAATCGACCCCGCATGCTGATCGGCCTCGCCATCGGCCTCGTGGCCGCGCTGACTGTACCTGAGCACACGCGTCCAATGGTGCGCGTGCTGGCCGGTTGGGACGCAGCCGTATGGAGCTACCTCGTGCTGATCTGGGTGCATATGGCCGCTGCCGACGAAAACCGCGTCCGGGAATTCGCGCGGCGCGACGATGAAAATGCGGGCATCGTCCTGCTGGTGATCTGCGTCGCGACGATCGCCAGCATTGCCGCGATCGTGCTTGAACTGGCCTCGGCGAAGGGCACGGCCGGCAGTTCGACTGCCTGGCACTACCTGTTGACCGGCTTGACGATGTTCGGCGCATGGTTCCTGATTCCGACCATTTTCACCATGCACTACGCACGGCTTTACTACGATCCCGATACGACGGAGACCGCGCTGCTGTTTCCCGACCGCAAGCTCGATCCGAACTACTGGGACTTCATGTATTTCTCGTTCACGATTGCCGTGGCCTCGCAAACCTCGGACGTGGTGCTGCGCTCCCGCACGATTCGCCGGGCGGCGCTCGCGCAATCGATTCTGTCGTTCTACTTCAACGTCGCCGTGCTCGGCTTGTGCGTAAACATCGCAGCGGGCCTGGTCGGCTCCTGACCCGCCGTCCTTCAATAAAAGTTCTTTTCCCTCACAACACTTGCCCCGCCGGCCGCCGCTTCGCCTTTTTGCGGCCCCGGCACGCGCCTCGCAACACGCCGTGTAAAACCCGGGCGACCACCGCACGTTTTACACGCTGGCCGTCTACCACCACGCCCCTCGCCCCCTCTGGCCATCCGTCGCACCACCCCTGGGGCGCGCTTCCCCACCCCTTCGTTTCGATCCAAAACGCACTGGCACAACGTTTGCTGCGTCTTGCGAATAGTTCTGGCCGACCCCGTGCAATCGACACCTGGCGTCAAAGCACCCGCTACTGGCCAGCGGCGTGACGATCTTTGCACTACATTGACCAGTACGCGCCCTCGCTTCACGCATCGCGCGGTATCCGGCTCTGGAAGCCCAATGAGCGCTGTGATCGCATGTCAATTGCATCCACACCGCAGCAGGACGAATCTGGAAAGGACCGATGGAATCTCCAAACGGGTACGCGCCACGGATCTACTTTTTTCATTCACTTCTCGTCGGGCCGCTCGATGCATGGCCTGCGCAGTTCGCTCATGCAGCCGGACTGGGCTTCGATCACGCGCTGATCGGCGGCATCTTCGAGCCGGGCCGGTCGGGTCATGGACAGCTAGTCGGCAACCACGGCCGACTGCATCCGGTGTTCGAGACTCCGCAACCGGCCACGGAGGCGATCCGCACGCTCGCGCACGCCGCCCGCCAGAACGGCCTGACCTTGCTGGTCGATCTGGTGATCGACAGGATGGCCGCCGATGGCGCGCTGTACGCCGAACATACCCGCTGGTTCCACGCATTCGAGTCTGACGAAGCCAGGCTCGATCCGCGCCATGTGCATCGCGAGGACAACGTCGCGTATGCGAACTTCAACGACGCCAACAGCAGCGCCGCGCTAGTCGACTGGTGGACGCAACAACTGCTGGCGCTGGCCGACGCGGGGGTCGGCGGCTTCCGGTTCGATTCACCGCATCGTGTGCCGGCCGCCGTTTGGCGGCAACTCGGTGACGCGGTTCGCGCGAAGCATCCTGAGGTGCGATTCCTCGCCGCGACGCCAGGGCTCGCCCGGGGCGATCTGCTCGGTCTCGGCGGCGCGGGCTTCGACAGCGTGTTCTCGTCGGTGCGCTGGTGGGACTTCCGCGCCAGCTGGATGGTCGAAGAGCATGCCGCGCTCGCTCGTATCGCCGCACCCATCGCCTTTCCCGAAGCGCCTTACGGCACCCGCCTCGCCGCCGATCTCGGCGACGCGCACGACGCCGCCATCGTCGAGCGGGCCTACCGGCGCGCGCTGTTCGCGTCGGCCTCGACCGGCACTGGCTGGATGATGCCGATGGGCTTCGAATACGGCATCACCGAGCCGATGTCGCAGACACGCGGCGACGCTACGCAGTTCGCCCTAGCCTGCCAGTCGAAGTCATTCGATCTCTCGGAACGGATCCGCCATGCGAACGAGGTGGTGCGCAATACGAAGACGCTGCACGCCAACGGCGAATTGCGCCCGCTAAGCGGGCCCGGCGCACCCGCAGCCGTGTTGCTGCGCGCCGACACACCCGATCTGCGCGACGCCGGCGAAGCCATCCTGATCGCCATCAATCCTGAGCTCGGCGCGCCTGTGCGCGTCGATCCCGCCCGCTTCCTCACGGGCGTACCCGGCAACTTCACGCGCTTCGTCCCGCTCGACGCGCCCGGGCATGCCACGCCCGCCGGCTTGACGCCGTTCACGCTCGCACCCGGCGCAGTCCGTTTGTTCCGTGGGGTCGCCGATAAACCGATCCGTCTCGCGCCGCCGATCGACAAGGCGAACAGCAAGCGCAGCGGCCGCAAGACCGTGTTCGACGCGATCAGCGCGCCGCGCATGGCGATCGAGAGCGTGACGCCCTCAGTCGATAACGGCCGCTTTCCCGCCAGGCGCACGGTAGGCGAGCGTGCCGAAATCACCGCCGCGATCTTCGCGGAAGGTCACGACAAGATCGCCGCCGCCGTGGTCTGGCGCGCCGCTGACGAAACCGCCTGGCACGAGGTGCCGATGAACCCGGCACAGCCGGCCGGCCTCGATATCTGGAAAGCGCGCATTCCGCTGGAGCGCCTCGGCCGCCACGAATTCACAGTAATCGCATGGCGCGACGATTTCGCGTCACTGGTCGAGCATATCCAGAAGAAGCTGAAGGCGGGTCAAACCGTCGAACTCGAACTCGACGAAGCCGCGCATCTGTTCGCCCTGGTACTCGCCGAAGTGGAAACCGTAGAAGACGCGGAGCGTGTGATAACCGAGCCGCTCGAACATATCGTCAAGGTCTTTACCAAGGCGGATCCGGAGGCCAAGCTCGCGCTGCTGCTGGCGCCGGCCACCGCGAAGGCGATGACCGCCGCACGCCACCGCCCGTTCCTGAGCCGCGATCCGATCATCTACAAGATCGACGCCGAACGCACCGCAGCAGGCTTTGCAAGCTGGTACGAAATCTTCCCGCGTTCGATGAGCGACGACGAATCGCGTCACGGCACCTTCGCTGACGTCGTCACGAAACTGCCGCGCATCCGCGACATGGGTTTCGACGTGCTGTACTTCCCGCCGATCCACCCGATCGGCATCGCGAACCGTAAAGGCCGCAATAACACACTGAATGCGCAACCGGGGGATGTCGGCAGCCCGTACGCGATCGGCGGCGCCGAAGGCGGCCACACCGCCGTACATCCCGAACTCGGCACGCTCGACGACTTCAAGCAGATGCTGGCCGCCGCCCACGCGCACGGCCTCGAAATCGCGCTCGACTTCGCGATCCAGTGCTCGCCGGATCACCCGTGGCTGAAGGAACATCCGACATGGTTCGCCTGGCGCCCGGACGGCACGCTGCGTTACGCGGAAAATCCACCGAAGAAGTATCAGGACATCGTCAATCCCGACTTCTATGCGCACGACGCCAAGCCTGATTTGTGGCTGGCGCTGCGCGACGTATTCCTGTTCTGGATCGAAGCCGGCGTGCACATTTTCCGTGTGGACAATCCGCACACCAAGCCGCTGCCGTTCTGGGAATGGGTGATCGACGATGTGCGCTCGCGCTATCCCGACACGATCTTCCTCGCCGAAGCCTTCACCCGGCCACGCATGATGAACCGCCTCGGCAAGATCGGCTTCTCGCAGTCGTACACGTATTTCACGTGGCGCGAGTCGAAGCGCGATTTCATCGAATACATGACCGAACTCACGCAAACCAGCGCACGTGATTTCTACCGGCCGAATTTCTTTGTCAATACGCCGGACATCAACCCGCGGCATTTACAGTCGTCGGGGCGTTCGGGCTTTCTGATTCGGGCCGCGTTGGCCTCCACGCTGGCCGGTTTATGGGGCGTGTATAGCGGTTTCGAATTGTGCGAGGCCGCTGCGCTGCCGAATAGCGAGGAATATCTCGACTCAGAAAAGTATCAACTGCGCGCGTGGGACTGGAACCGGCCCGGCAACATCGTCGGCGAGATCAGTGCGTTGAACCGGATTCGCCGCGCGAACCCGGCCCTGCAAACGCATCTCGGCCTCACGTTCCTCACCGCGCACAACGACAACATCCTGTTCTTCGAAAAAGCCACCGCAGCGCGCGACAACGTCATCCTGGTGGCGATCAATCTCGACCCGTTCAACGAACAGGGCGCGGATATCGAATTGTCGTGGGACACTTTCAAGCAATGGAACTTGCATGACCATGGCGCGCTGGAAGTGACCGATCAGATGACCGGTGCGCGTTTCGAATGGCACGGCCGCTGGCAGCACATCCGGCTCAGTTCGGGACAGCCGTTTTCGATCTGGCGCATTGCGCCGCTCGGCGGTTTACCCGCTGACCACCCGGATGATGCTGACAGCGACTATCACGCAGACGACGCTGGCAACCCAACCCCTACGGAAGGTGCGACATGAAGCGTGACGATCCAGCCCAAAGCACGTCGCAGGCCAATACGAGCGCGGCCACCGGCAGCGCTGTCAAAGCGCGCTCGCATCGCCGCGGCAAGCCCGCAGCCTTGAGCGACGATCCGCTCTGGTACAAAGACGCGATCATTTATCAGGTGCATATCAAGTCGTTCTTCGACGCGAATAACGACGGCGTGGGTGATTTCCCCGGCTTGATCGCGAAGCTCGATTACATCGCCGAGCTCGGTGTGAATGCGATCTGGCTGCTGCCGTTCTATCCGTCGCCGCGTCGCGACGACGGCTACGACATCGCCGATTACCGCAACGTGCACCCCGACTACGGCCAGCTTTCCGACGTGAGGCGCTTCATTCAGGAAGCGCACGCACGCGGCATCCGCGTGATTACCGAACTGGTGATCAATCACACATCGGATCAGCATCCGTGGTTTCAGCGCGCTCGCCGCGCAAAGCCGGGGTCGAACCATCGCAACTACTATGTTTGGTCCGACACCGATCAGAAGTACACGGAAACGCGGATCATCTTTATCGATTCGGAGCCGTCGAACTGGACGCATGATCCGGTTGCGGGCGCTTACTACTGGCACCGTTTCTATTCGCACCAGCCCGATCTGAACTTCGACAATCCGGCCGTGTTGAAGGAAGTGCTGCAGGTGATGCGATTCTGGCTCGATATGGGTATCGACGGGCTGCGTCTCGACGCGGTGCCGTATCTGGTCGAACGCGAAGGCACCAACAACGAGAACTTGCCGGAAACACACGCGGTGCTGAAGAAGATCCGCGCAACGATCGACGCCGAGTATCCGAACCGCATGCTGCTCGCCGAAGCAAACCAGTGGCCGGAAGACGTAAAGGAATATTTCGGCGACGAAGACGAATGCCACATGGCGTTCCACTTCCCGCTGATGCCGCGCATCTATATGTCGATTGCGAGCGAAGATCGCTTCCCGATCACCGACATCATGCGGCAAACGCCGGACCTCGCCGAAACGAACCAGTGGGCGATTTTCCTGCGCAATCACGATGAGCTAACGCTCGAAATGGTCACGGATTCCGAGCGCGATTACCTGTGGAACACCTACGCAAGCGATCGCCGCGCGCGGCTGAATCTCGGCATTCGCCGCCGCCTCGCGCCGCTGATGGAGCGTGACCGCCGCCGCATAGAACTGATCAATTCGCTGCTGCTGTCGATGCCCGGCACGCCCGTGATCTACTACGGCGACGAGCTCGGCATGGGCGACAACATCCACCTCGGCGACCGCGACGGCGTTCGCACGCCAATGCAGTGGTCGTCGGATCGCAACGGCGGATTCTCGCGTGCCGATCCTGAACAACTGGTGCTGCCGCCGGTGATGGGTTCGTTGTACGGGTTCGACGCCGTCAACGTCGAAGCGCAAAGCCGCGATCCCCATTCGCTGCTGAACTGGACCCGGCGCATGCTCTCCACGCGTCGCGCGAAACAAACCTTCGGACGCGGCACCATCCGTTTCCTGAAGCCGGAAAACCGCAAGATTCTCGCGTATCTGCGTGAAATGCCGGATGAACCGCCGATCCTGTGCGTGGCGAATCTGTCGCGCGCACCGCAAGCGGTCGAACTCGATCTGTCGGAATTCAACGGCTCGGTGCCAATCGAAATGACCGCGGATTCTGTGTTCCCGGCGATCGGGCAGTTGACCTATCTGCTGACCTTCCCGCCGTACGGTTTCCTATGGTTCATGCTCTGCTCCGGTGGCCAGCGTCCGACATGGGCACAGGCTCATTCGGAGCCGCTGCCGGAATTCGTCACGATCGTGATCCGCGAAGGCCAGGTCGGCCCGACACCGGAGAACGTGCGCCTGCTCGAATCCGAAGTGCTGCCGTCATGGCTGAGCCGGCGCCGCTGGTTTGCCTCGAAGGATCAGAAAATGCATGCGGTGCGCCTCGCCGCGTTGACCACGATCCCCAATGGCGGCTTCGCGTTCACTGAAATCGAAGCCGACGTGGGCGACCATACCGAACGCTACGTCGTGCCGATCGCGATCACGTGGGGCGGCGAAACCACCACGCCGCTGTTCATGCAACTGGCACTCGCGCGCGTGCGCCGCGGCCGCAACGTCGGTCATCTGACGGACGCGTTCGCACTGCCGATCTTCGCCCATGGCGTGCTGCGCAAACTGCGCGAGCGCGCTGTCGTGCCCACCGTGCAGAAGAGCGAGATCAAGTTCATTCCAACCGAACGTTTCGCCGAACTCGATGATCTCGGCGAGCGGCCCGAGATCCGCTGGCTGGCGGCCGAGCAAAGCAACAGCTCGCTGATCATCGCCGATGCCGCGGTGCTGAAGCTGGTGCGGCGTCTGGTGAGCGGCATTCATCCGGAAGCGGAAATCAGCCGCTATTTGACCCAGCTCGGCTACGCGAACACCGCTCCGCTGTATGGTGAAGTGGTACGCGTCGATCCCGAAGGCGTGCCACATACACTCGCTATCTTGCAAGGCTATATCGACAATCAGGGTGACGCCTGGAACTGGTCCCTCGACTATCTGCGCCGCTCGGTGGACGAACTCGCCATCGCCGTCGATTCGGAAGCGCCGTCGCCTGATCGCGACAACGAAGCGATTCTCGTGGAAGGCTACAGTGAGTTGGCCGGCATCATCGGCAAGCGGCTGGGTGAATTGCACGTGGCGCTCGCGTCGCCCTCCGACGACCCTGCGTTCGCGCCAGAACCCGCCAGCGCCGAACAGGTGAAGGCGTGGGTCGACGGCACGCAGTCCATGCTCGCCAGTGCGCTCGATCTGCTTGCGCCGCGTATCGAACAGATGAGCGATCCTGACACCAAGGCATTGGCGCAAAGCCTGATCGACCGCCGCGCCGCGCTGGTCGACGCCGTCAGCAAGCTGGTGTCGGGAGATGCGGCCGCCCTGCGTACGCGCATTCACGGCGACTTCCATCTGGGCCAGGTACTGGTCGCGCAGGGCGACGCGTATCTGATCGACTTCGAAGGCGAGCCCGCGCGTACGCTCGAAGAACGCCGTCAGAAGTCGAGTCCGTTGCGCGACGTGGCCGGGTTGATGCGCTCGTTGTCGTATGCGAGCGCGGCGGCGCAGTCCACGATGGAAAGCGCACCGCAGCAAACCGCCGATCGCAAGCGCGCATTGTTCGACCGTTTCCGCGCACACGCCACCGAAACGTTCCTGACCGAGTACCGCGCTGCGGTTACTGACTCACCGACGCCGCTGGTTGCCCCCGAGGCAGAACAGGCCCTGCTCGATCTGTTCCTGATCGAGAAAGCGGCGTACGAAATCCGTTACGAAGCGGCCAACCGTCCAACGTGGCTCAGTTTGCCGGTGCGCGGCCTCGCCGCGCTCACCAGCCGTTTGCTGGGTGACACCGGCACACCGTCCAGCCACGATTCATCAACCCAGGCGCCAGGCGCCGCCGCACCGCCTAATCCGGCCGAGGGCGACTATGAGTGAGCATGACCCGGCCGCAGGCCTCCAACCGCTCGATATCGACGCGCTCGTTGAAGCGCGTCATCCCGATCCTTTTTCCCAGCTCGGTCTGCATCAAACGGACGCGGGTCCGGTTGTGCGCGCGCTATTGCCAAACGCCTCGCATGTCACCGTCATTTCCCGCGCGAATGGCTCGACGCTCGGCGAACTCGAACAGCTAAGACCGGGATTGTTTGCCGGTCGCGTCACGTCGGCGGTGCCCTATCGCTTACGCATCGACTGGCACGGCACCGTGCAGGAAATCGAGGACACGTATTCGTTCGGCCCCGTTCTCGGCGACGAACCGTTGGGGCGCCTCGCCGGAGGTGACCCGTACGCGGTACTCGAATGCCTCGGCTCACGCCCGATGGAAGTGGACGGCGTACCGGGCGTGCGCTTTGCCGTATGGGCGCCGAATGCGCGGCGCGTTTCGGTGGTCGGCGACTTCAATTCGTGGGACGGCCGCCGTCATCCGATGCGGCTGCGCCATCAGGCGGGTGTGTGGGAATTGTTCGTACCACGTGTCGGTCCAGGCACGCGCTACAAGTACGAATTGCTCGCTCGTGACGGCCATCCGCTGCCGCTCAAGGCCGATCCGTGCGCCATGCAAACGGAAAAGCCGCCGGGCACCGCATCCGTGGTCGCGCACGTCGATGAGATCGAGCAGTTTGTGTGGACCGATCAGGACTGGATTCAGTCGCGCGCCGCCAGGCAAACCCCGCGCTCGCCGATCTCGATCTACGAAGTGCATGCCGAATCGTGGCTGCGCGTCGCCGAGGAAGGTCAGCGCGGCCTCACCTGGGAAGAACTTGCCGAGCGGCTGATTCCTTACGTGAAAAGCATGGGCTTTACGCACGTGGAGTTCATGCCGATTGCCGAGCATCCGTTCGGCGGTTCGTGGGGCTATCAGCCGCTCGGACAGTTCGCGCCGTCCGCGCGCTTCGGCAAACCCGAGCAGTTCGCCCTGTTCGTCGACAAGGCACACGCGGCCGGCCTCGGCGTGATTCTCGACTGGGTGCCGGCGCACTTTCCGAACGACGCGCATGGCCTGATCGACTTCGACGGCACGCCGCTCTACGAGCACGCCGATCCGCGCGAAGGCTATCACCAGGACTGGAACACGATGATCTACAACCTCGGCCGCAACGAGGTGAGCGCGTTCCTGGTGGCATCCGGCCTCGCGTGGTTGAAGCGCTATCACGTGGACGGCCTGCGCGTGGATGCAGTCGCGTCAATGCTGTATCGCGACTATTCGCGGGCTGCCGACGAGTGGGTGCCAAACATCTACGGCGGGCGCGAAAATCTCGAATCGATCGCGTTTCTGAAGCGGCTGAATCACGAAGTCGGCTATGTGCCAGGCGTGCCGGGCGCGATCACGATCGCCGAAGAATCGACCGCGTGGCCGGGTGTGACCGCACGCCTCGAAGACGGCGGCCTCGGCTTCCAGTTCAAGTGGAATATGGGGTGGATGCACGACACGCTGCACTACATGGAAGAGGATCCGGTCTACCGCCAATACCATCATCACATGATGACGTTCGGCATGGTGTACGCGTATTCCGAGCGCTTCGTGCTGCCGCTCTCGCACGACGAAGTGGTGCACGGCAAAGGCTCGCTGCTCGGCAAGATGCCCGGCGACAGATGGCAGAAGTTCGCCAACCTGCGCGCGTACTTCGGCTTCATGTGGACGCATCCGGGCAAGAAGCTGCTGTTCATGGGCGGCGAATTCGGCCAGATGGCGGAATTCGATCACGACACCTCGCCGCATTGGCATCTGCTCGACGATCCCAACCATCACGGCGTGCAGAAGCTCGTGCGCGATCTGAACGATCTGTACAACGAGGAACCTGCGCTGTATCGGCTCGACAGCGAGCCGGGCGGCTTCCAATGGCTGGTCGGCGACGACAACGGCAACAGCGTGTACGCCTGGCGCCGCACCGATGGCGAGGGCCGCGAACTCGTCGTCGTGTGCAATATGACGCCGGTGCCGCGGGTCGGCTACCGGATCGGTATGCCGCGCGACGGTCGCTGGGTAGAAGTGCTGAATACCGATGCTGGCGTGTACGGCGGCTCGAACATGGGTAACGGCGGCCTTATCCATACCGACAACATCTCGAGCCATGGCTGGCCGCATTCCGCTGCGCTGACGCTGCCGCCTTTGGCGACGATCGTTTTGCGCGCGGATTGATGGATGTGCAGTAAGGCGAGCGCGCGGCCAGAAGGCCGCGCGCTCGTTGCATGAAGTCCCACGATAGCGTTCATAAAACAGAACAAGGAAGGGGAATCATGTCGCATGCAATGCCCGACCGGCTTCTGCCCGGCTCGCCCTATCCGCTCGGTGCCAGTTGGGATGGCCTGGGCGTCAACTTTGCGGTGTTCTCGGCGAATGCGCAGAAAATCGAACTTTGCCTGTTCGATCCCACCGGTCGCAAAGAAATCAGACGCTTCACGCTGCCCGAATGCACCGACGAAATCTGGCACGGCTATTTGCCCAATGCGCACCCCGGCACCGCGTACGGCTTTCGCGCACATGGGCCGTATCAGCCGCAGCATGGGCATCGCTTCAATCCGCACAAGCTGCTGCTCGATCCGTATGCCCGCAAACTGGTCGGGCAGTTTCGCTGGTCCGACGCGCTGTTCGGCTATCGCGTGCATTCGAATCGCGCCGACCTGTCCATCGACCGCCGCGACTCGGCGCCGGCCATGCCGAAGTGCGTCGTGATCGACGAAGCCTTCGACTGGTCGCACGACAAGCGTCCGAATGTGCCTTGGGGCGAAACCATCATCTATGAGGCGCATGTGCGCGGCGTATCGATGTTGCGCCCCGATTTGCGCCAGCACGAACGTGGCACGTTCGCCGCGCTGGCTTCGCCGGAATTCATCGAGCACTTACTGAAGCTCGGTGTGACCGCCGTCGAATTGCTGCCCGTGCATGCGCTTCTGAACGACCGCTTTCTGGTGGCGCGCGGCCTGCGCAACTACTGGGGTTACAACACCGCAGCGTTTTTTGCGCCGGAGCCGTCATATCTGAGCACGCACCGGCTCGATGAAATGCGCATCGCCGTGCGTCAGTTACATGCGGCCGGCATCGAAGTGATTCTCGACGTGGTCTACAACCACACCTGCGAAGGCAACGAGATGGGGCCGACCGTCTCATGGCGCGGCCTCGACAACGCAAGCTACTACCGCCTGATTCCCGGCGACGAACGCCACCATATCAACGATACCGGCTGCGGCAATACCCTGAATCTGCCGCATCCGCGCGTACTGCAGATGGTGATGGATTCACTGCGCTACTGGTCGACGAAGTTCAATATCGACGGCTTCCGTTTCGATCTTGGCGTGACGCTCGGTCGCGAGCAGCATGGTTTCGATCCCGGCTCCGGTTTCTTCGACGCATTGCGCCAGGACCCGATCCTGTCGCAACGCAAGCTGATTTCCGAGCCATGGGATATCGGTCCTGGCGGTTACCAGCTCGGCAATCATCCGCCGGGCTTCGCCGAATGGAACGACCGTTTCCGCGACACGGTGCGCCGCTTCTGGCGCGGCGACGCGGGCCTGCGCCCCGATCTTGCCGCGCGGCTGACCGGCTCCGCCGATCTGTTCAACCGGCGCTTCAGGAAACCGTGGGCATCGGTCAACTTTGTTACGTCGCATGACGGTTTTACACTCGCCGATGTCCCCGCATACGAGCACAAGCATAACGAGGCCAATCGCGAAGACAACAACGACGGCCACAATGAAAACTGCAGTCGCAATTGGGGCGTAGAGGGCCCGACCGACGATCCGGTCATTCTCGAAACCCGCAAACGCGTGGCCCGCTCGCTGATCGCTACGCTGCTGATGGCGCTCGGCACGCCCATGGTGCTGGCAGGCGACGAATCGCTGCGCACCCAGAACGGCAACAACAATGCGTACTGCCAGGATAACGAATTATCATGGCTCGACTGGGAGCATGCGGAATCATTCGACGGCCGTCAGATGACCGCGTTCGTTGCACGCGTGATCGCGCTGCGCAAACAGCATCCGCTGCTGCGTGAAACACGCTTCCTTTTCGGCGACCGCGAAGTGCTGCCGGGCTTGTTCGATGTCGGCTGGTTCGATGAACATGGCGACCCCCTCACCATCGAAGCCTGGCAGGACCCTGAAGGCCGCGCGTTCACGTTGCGTCGCGCAGGTCCAGGCTTGAACGGCGAAACGGAAGTATTGTTGATGATGCTCAACGCAGCGGACGAAACGCTGCGTTTTGCACCACCCGCGCCGCACCTGGAATGGCATGTGCTGCTGGACACTGCTGAGCCGGAAAGCGCGCCGCACCGGTTGGCGGCTTCAGAGGTCGAGGTGGCCGCACATAGCCTTGTGATGCTGGCGGCGCAACCCGTGGGCGAAGCGGATTGGCAGGCGGGATGGAAAGCCGGCGCGCAACACGGGCCGCGGCTGCTGACTGCTCTGCCCCCCGATCCGGGTGCGCATCCGCCGAGCGGCGATACGTCGCCAACCACGTAGGCGAGAAGCAAAATCGAATGGTGATGAATCATGTCCGAAAGTCCGATTGACCCTCACGCGCATCATCACGCACATTGCCTGCCGTTCAGCGCGCAGTTGCTGGGCGCTACGGGCGCGAAGCCGCGCACCCGTTTCCGTTTCTGGGCGCCTTCGTGCAAGACGGTACAGGTGGAAATCGAAAACGGGCCGGCCCCAGGCGTGCACGACATGACTGCCGCCGGCAACGGCTGGTTCGAAACGACCGTCGACAGCGGCGCGGGCACGCTGTACCGCTTCCGGCTCGATGGCGAGCATGCGGTGCCCGATCCTGCGTCGCGCTTCCAGCCACAAGACGTGCACGGCCCGAGCGAAGTGATCGACCCGCGCGCGTACCGCTGGGAACATACGAACTGGCATGGCCGCCCGTGGGAAGAGACGGTGCTGTACGAGTTGCACGTCGGCACGATGGGCGGCTATGCGGGTGTGCAGAAACGTTTGCCCGCGCTTGCCGCGCTCGGCGTGACAGCCATCGAATTGATGCCGCTGAACGACTTCCCCGGCAAGCGCAATTGGGGCTACGACGGCGTGCTGCCGTATGCACCCGATTCCACGTACGGCCGCCCCGAAGAACTCAAAGCGCTGATCGACGCCGCGCACGGTCTCGGGCTGATGGTGTTTCTCGACGTGGTCTACAATCATTTCGGCCCGGACGGCAATTACCTGCACGAATACGCCCGCTCGTTTTTCCGCGAAGGCACGCATACGCCTTGGGGCCCCGCGATCGATTTCAACCGCAGTGAAGTGAGCGACTTTTTTATCGACAACGCCGTCTACTGGATCAACGAGTATCGTATCGACGGCCTGCGTTTCGACGCGGTGCACGCCATCGACAATCATGTGTGGCTGCGTGAATTGTCCGACCATATCCGCGCGAAAGTGCAGCACGGGCGGCATGTGCATCTGGTGCTGGAAAACGAGCACAACAGTGCGAGCCTGCTGGACACGCATTTCGACGCGCAGTGGAACGACGACGCGCACAACACCCTGCACGTTCTGCTGACGGGCGAAACGGAAGGCTATTACCACGCGTACGAAGATCAGCCGATCCGTCGTCTTGCCCGTGTGCTGTCGGAAGGTTTCGCGTATCAGGGCGACCCATCGCCGATTCACGACGGCGCGCCGCGTGGCGAATCGAGCCGGCATCTGTCGCCTACCTCGTTTGTGATGTTCTTGCAGAATCACGATCAGATCGGCAATCGCGCATTCGGCGAGCGCCTGCGCAAGCTGACGTCGGACGATGCCTTGCGCGCCGCCACTGGTGTACTGCTGTTGTCACCGCAAATCCCCATGCTGTTCATGGACGAGGAATACGGCTCGACGCAGCCGTTTCTGTTTTTCACCGCCTACAGCGGCGATCTCGCCGACGCCGTGCGCGAAGGACGACGCCGCGAGTTCGCACGCTTTTCGTCGTTCAGCGACGAAAAGCGGCGCGCGCAAATCCCCGATCCGAACGACGTGAAGACCTTTGCGGCATCGTCACCGCCTGAGCCTGTTCAAGGCTCCGCTACGGACGACAACGCGAAAGACCGGCTCGACTGGATGCACTTTTACAAATCCGCGCTCGCCGTGCGGGCGAAGCTGATCACGCCGCGCCTGAAACATGCCAAAGCGCTCGGCTCGACCGTGCTGAGCGCCGAAAACGGCGGCGACGCCGCTGCACTGATCGCCCGCTGGAAACTCGGCGACGGCGAAACCTTGTCGATCGCGTTGAATCTCTCGAAGGAGAGCGTGGCGTTCCCGGATCTGCCTGCCGGCAAGATGATTTTCGAAACGCCGCCACGCGTGCGCGAGCAGATCGACGCCAGGATTTTGCCGTCGTACGCGTTTGCCGCATGGGTGACCGGCGACGTCAGCGACTATGCCATCGGCCACGATGCTCGCATCGCGGGCCAACAGGAGCGCCACGCGTGAGTGCTACCCGCCGTTCAAACGATACGATCCTTACCCTTGCCACTCGCGCCGGCTTTGAAGTCGAGTGGCGGGATGCGCACCATACGACACAGCATGTGCCGGAGAACACGCTCGCCGTGCTGCTCGAACGGATGGGTTTGCCATGCGGTAATGCCACGCAAATCCGTCACAGCGCCGCTGCACTCGAAGCGGAACTGTCCGGCCGCAAACTGCCGCCGCTGATGACAGCGGAGATCGAACGCGGCATCGCGCTGCCTGCCGCAGCGATCAAATCCGGCAGTCATTACCGGATTGAGCTCGAAAGCGGTTCGATTATCGACGGCCGCTTCACGGCGCCCAAAGGCGAAGAAGCATTGCTCGCGCCGATCGACGAGCCCGGCTACCACACGCTGGTCATCAATGAGCAGCGCGTGACATTGGCCGTTGCGCCGTCACACTGCTATACCGTCGCGGATGCATGGCGCACGCTGCACGACGGCGCCAAAGCGCAAACCCCGCCGCTGTGGGGAATTGCCGCACAGTTATACGGCTTGCGCCGCACGGGCGATGGCGGCATCGGCGACTATACGGCCCTCGCGCAAATGGCCATTGAAAGCGCGAAGCGCGGCGCGCATGCGCTCGCTGTCAGTCCGACACATGCGATGTTCAGCGCCGAGCCGAATCGCTTCAGTCCGTATTCGCCGTCGTCGCGCTTGTGGCTGAACGTTACGCATATCGACCCCGCTGCGGTGTTTGGTACAGACGCCGCGCGCGCCGCGCTCGAGGCCACGCAGGCCACCAATGTGTGGTCGAAACTCGAAGACCTGTCACTCATCGACTGGCCGAACGCGGTCGTGCTGAAGCTGAAAGTTCTACGCGCGCTCTACGAGAACTTCTGCACGCAGGAACGCGCGCACGACACGCCGCACGCGCTCGAATTTCATGGCTTCTGCGAACGTGCCGGCCGCGCGCTCGAAGATCACGCGCGTTTCGAAGCATTGCAAGCAGTGCAGTTGGCGCAAGAGGGCGGCAACGGCCACTGCCGCAACTGGCCCGAGGCTTTGCGCGATCCCCGCAGCCCGGAAGTTGAGGCCTTTGCCGAAGCGCATCGGCATGAAGTCGATTTTCATCTGTTTCTGCAATGGCTCGCCGCCAAAGGTTTGTCGCACGCACAGCATGCAGCGAGCGATGCAGGGATGGCCGTCGGCCTGATCGCCGACCTGGCCGTTGGATGCGATAGCGCCGGCAGCCATGCATGGTCGTACCGCGACGACATGCTGCAAGGCGTTTCAGTGGGCGCGCCGCCCGATCTGTTCAACCAGGCCGGACAGGCCTGGGGTCTTACCACCTTCTCGCCACGCGCGATGCGCACGCAGGGCTTCTCCGCATTCATCGACATGCTGCGCGCGGCGTTCGCGCATGCGGGCGGCATCCGCATCGATCACATTCTCGGCTTACGGCGCCTGTGGCTCGTGCCCGAAGGTGAGAGCGCGCGTAATGGCGCCTATTTGCGCTATCCGCTCGAAGATCTGCTGCGGCTGATCGCGCTCGAATCGTGGCGGCACCGCGCGGTCGTGATTGGCGAAGATCTCGGCACCGTGCCGCCAGGCTTTCGCGAGCGGCTCGACGAGCACGGCATTGCCGGCATTCGCGTACTGTGGTTTGAAGGGGCGGAAGGCGGCAAGGGCTTCAAGCCACCGCATGCGTGGGACCGCAATGCTGTCGGCACCACGACCACCCACGATCTGCCGACCGTGGCGGGTTGGTGGCGCGGCAGCGACATCACATGGCGCAACAGGATCGGCCAGACGATGGCGCGCACCGATGGCCGCGACGCGGAGGAAGTCGCGCAGGAAGAACGCGCCGCCGATCGCGCTCTGTTATGGCACGCGTTCCAGCAAGCCGGCGTCGCGGCACCGGACGTGGCCGCGCCACCGCCCGACGAGGCGCCGGTGGATGAAGCGCTCGCCTTCGTCGCCGCAACGCCCGGGCCGCTCGTCACCTTCCCGCTTGAAGATCTGCTCGCATTAGTCGAGCAGCCGAATCTGCCCGGCTCGATCGACGAGCATCCGAACTGGCGCCGCCGTGTCGCCTTGCCGATCGACGAACTGTTCAGGGACGACACCTTCAGCGACCGCCTGCTGGCCGTCGACCGCGCGCGCCGCGGCGCGACCGTTCCTGCTTCTCCGGCTAACGCTTCTTCGGAGCCTGATACGCCATGACCGTCCTGCGCTCCACGCTTCGCCTCCAATTCCATCGAGGCTTTACCTTCGACGATGCCGCGAAGCATGTCGAATACTTCGCCGCGCTCGGCATCAGCCACGTGTACGCGTCGCCCATCACCACCGCCGAGCCGGGCTCGATGCACGGCTACGATACCGTCGACTACACCCACGTCAACGCCGAATGCGGCGGCGAGGCGGGCCTGAAACGCCTCGTCGATAAACTGCGCGCGCACAGCATGGGGCTGATCATCGACGTGGTGCCGAACCATATGGGTGTCGGCGGTTCGAGCAACGCGTGGTGGCTCGATATCCTCGAATGGGGCCGGCACAGCACGTATGCACGCCATTTCGATGTCGACTGGCACTCGCCGGACCCGGCCTTGCGCGGCAAGGTGCTCGCGCCGACACTCGGCGCGCCGTATGGCGACGAACTGGCGGCAGGCCGGATTGCGCTGCATTTTGCGGCCGGCAGTGGGCGCTTTTACATCGGCTACGGGCCGCACATGTTTCCGGTGTGTCCGACCGACTACGCATCGATTCTGCAAAGCGCCGAGCGCGCCGATCTCAGCGCACTGGCCGAACGTTTCCAGGGCCTGACGACACAACCGGCCGATCAACCGCGCGCCGCCGAAGGACGCGAGATACTGCGCGAGTTCGTCGCGCAAAACGGCGCCGCGGCGATAGAGTTGGTGCTGGAAGCCTATTCGCCCGAAGACCCGGTCACGCGCGACCGTTTGCATCGGCTGATCGAGCGGCAGCACTTCCGCCTCGCGTGGTGGCGCACCGCTTCGGACGAAGTGAACTGGCGGCGTTTCTTCGACATCTCGACGCTGGCCGGCATGCGGGTGGAACGGCCCGAAGTGTTCGAGGCCGTGCATGCACTGGTTTTCCGTCTGTATCAGGAAGGCGTGGTGGACGGTTTGCGGATCGACCACGTGGACGGTCTGGCCGAACCACGTGACTACTGTCAGCGTCTGCGACAGCGCCTCACCGAATTGCGCGACACGGCGCCATATGTGGTCGTCGAAAAAATTCTCGGCCGCGACGAGCCGTTGCGCGACGATTGGCCCGTGGACGGCACGACCGGCTACGATTTCATGAACGACGTGGGTGCGCTGCTGCACGATCCGGCCGGCGCCGAGCCACTCGCGCAAACGTGGGCCGACCTCACCGGCCGCAGCCCGCGCTTCGCCGACGAAGCATTAGCCGCGCGACGCAAAATTCTCGCGGAGAATCTCTCGGCCGAACTGGACCGAGCGGCGCGTGCGTTGCATCGCATTGCCCGCGATTCGCTGACGACGCGCGATTTCACTTTCACCGCGCTGCGGCGCGTGCTGACCGAACTGATCGTGCATTTTCCGGTGTATCGGATCTATCCACAGAACGGGCTGCGCGGCACCGCCGATAACGTGTATTTCGAGCAGGCGTTGGCAGGTGCAAAAGAGACGCTTTCGCGCGCCGACTACGTGGTACTCGATCGCGTGAACGCCTGGCTAGGCGGCAGCGCCGAAGAGGTGTCGAATGCACGGGGCAATGCGCCACCGCAGCAACAGGGTTCGAATGGTGCGCCACCGAGCCATGCCGGTTCCTCGCGGCGCACCGCGCAGACGCTGTTTTCGCAATTGACGGCGCCGGTCGCCGCGAAGGCGGTTGAAGATACGGCGTGCTATCGCTATGGACGTTTGCTGTCGCGCAACGAAGTCGGCTCGGATCCGGGCGAGTTTGCTTTGTCGGTCGAGCAGTTTCATGCCGCAAATCTGGAACGGTCGCTGCGCTTTCCTCACGCAATGCTGGCCACGGCGACGCATGACCATAAGCGTGGCGAAGACGTGCGCGCGCGGCTTGCGGTGTTGAGCGAAATCGCGGATGAATGGAGCGCCAGGTTGCGCGCGTGGTCAACATTGAACGCGCCGCACCGGCGTGCGCTCGATGGCACGCCGATCAACAGCGTGAGCAAGGACACAAGCTACGACTGGGCACCGGGTCCCGCCGCCGAGGCGATGCTGTATCAAACCCTGGTAGGCTGCTGGCCTCCGGATTTAAAGCCCGACGACAAAGCGGGTGTCAAGGAACTGGCCGAGCGTGTCGCGCAATGGCAGTTGAAGGCGCTGCGGGAAGCGAAGCTGCAGACCAACTGGCTTGCACCCGACGAAGCATATGAAGCCGCCTGCCGCGATTTCCTGTTCGATATCCTCGCGCCGCAGCGGCGCGATGGCTTCCTGCACGAGTTGTCCGCATTCGTGGCACGGATCGGGCGCGCTGGTGCGCTCAATAGTTTGCAACAGACGGTGTTGCGGCTGGCGTCGCCCGGGATTCCCGATCTTTACCAGGGCACGGAATTGTGGGACTTCAGTCTGGTCGATCCAGACAATCGCCGGCCCGTCGATTTTGCCAAACGTGAGTCGTGGCTGGCACAAACACCGCCATCGGAGTTTTTACCGAACTGGCGCGATGGGCGCGTGAAGCTCGCGGTGGTGCAACGTGTGCTGGCGTTGCGCGCGCATTTACCGGAGTTGCTGAGTCAGAGTACGTATCTGCCGCTTGAGGTGCACGGTGCGTATGCGTCGAATGTGATCGCGTTTGCACGGCGGCATGGGAATGCGTGGGCTGTCGTGGTCGCCAGCCGGCTCGCTGCCGGACTGCTCGGTGAGAATGGCGATTTACCGATGATCGATCCGGCCAGATGGGGCGATACGGCGATTGCGGTGCCTGCCGATCTCACTGACCGCGCGCTATTCGACTGGCTGAGTCCGGCGGCGCCTAAGGTTGATGAAAGCGGCTTTTTATATCTCCGCGATGCGTTGGGCGCGATGCCGATTGCAGTGTTGGTGGAGGACGGCGTGCCACGCAGTTGATCTGCGATTTTTAGATTAGAAGGCCGCAGGCGGTTAAAGCACACGTGCTTTAACCGCCTTTTTATTGGCTCATCCAAGGCGATGGATCACCCCGCTGAGCCGCCTTGCTGCGCGCGTTTGACCGCTTCGGCCATCTGTTCCGCCACCCGCCGTGTGTCCCAATACACCTGCCCTTTGTACATGCGGTCACCACGCAGGTTGAAGCGGTCGACGCCCTGCCAATTGAGCGCCTGTCCGGCCACTGTGGCTGATGCCTGCCATTCGATCATGACGGCGTCGCCAGTGGGCGCCCATTGAAGGACGTCTACTTTCAAGTCAGGGAGCTGGGTCAGGACCTGACGGAAGTGTTCGATCACGCCTTTCCTGTCGGCCGGTTCCGTCATGGGCGGGATGAGGTTTCGAGTGTCCTCATGCATAAGAGGCTCCAGGTTATCGGCGACAGGGTTTTGCCACTCTGCGGCGAAGCGTTGCACGGCTGTCCTGGCATTGGCTAACTGTTCCGCTGTAGGCGGGAGGTATTTTTCTGCTGACGTCATGTGGGTTTGCTCCTGAATGGGTTGCTTACCTACGGTGCTGTTTGCCTACTCATCCGTATGGAAGCCCATGGCAATCAAAACATACAATATGATTTTCACATACACCGTGTATGTATACTACAATCA
The DNA here is from genome assembly GCF_046026855.1 of Paraburkholderia sediminicola. GTDB lineage: Bacteria > Pseudomonadota > Gammaproteobacteria > Burkholderiales > Burkholderiaceae > Paraburkholderia > Paraburkholderia sediminicola_A. Next base: position 105,504 of record NZ_JAQQET010000022.1, read on the forward strand.
GAATGTGAAAAATCAAGGGCTAAAAAAACGAACCCGATGCCGACAGCAGGTCCAACCCCCAAATCCCGTCGCGAGGAATACGCGGACGCGACCCGTCAGGCGCTCATCACCGCTGCGGGCGAGCTATTCACCTCGCAGGGCTACCAGCAGGTCGGGATAGAAGCCATCGCGCGCAGCGCACGCGTGACGCGTGGCGCCTTCTATCACCACTTCGCCGACAAAGCTGAACTGTTCGATGCCTTGATCGAATCTCTGCAGGCGAGGGCCGCATCCCAAGTCCAATCCGCAGCCGAGGCCGCTCCGAAAGCCAGGCGGATGAGCGCGGGCATTCGCGAATTTCTGGAGGTCTGCACCGAACCCGCCTATCGGCAACTCGTCATTGAAACCGCGCCCGCCGTGCTCGGCCCGGCGCGGTGCCGCGAGATCGAAGAAGCGCACGTTTACGGTCTGCTTATCGGCGCGCTGACGAACCAGGCCACTGGCAATGAAAAAGCAAAGGCATACCTCGCCGCGCGCATGATCGGCAGCATGGTGTGCGAAGCGGCGCAATTGCTCGATGGCGCAGACGATCCCGCCGCATTGAAAGCCGAAGCGTTGAAGCTCGTTGAGCGCATGGTCGGAGCGCTGACGCCAGATAAAAGCCGGGTAACATCCACCCGCAAATAATCAGACCCGACTGGAGCGCCGATGCAGATCGACTGGCCGAGTATCCGAACCGGGCGTGCCGCGCAATCAGCTGACATCGATCGAAGTGCAAATGGCCGCGCCGCTCGCGCCACGGGCAGAGGCGCTCGCTTTGCGTGGCCGTCTCTTGCGGGTGATCGCCGGGCGGGTGTTTGAGGCGTCGGTCGAGTGACGTTTCATGCCTCTCGCAAAAAAACCCCTATCGCCCTGCTGCCCACAGCAACGAAACGCCCGAAGACAACATCAACCCGTCAACGACAAGCTTGAAAACCGCAGGGCTCATCCGAACCACAATCAGCCGCGCGGAAAAGGAGCCGATCATGAGTGCCGAGCCCGTGATCAAACCGTCGATCACCACATGCAATGGCAATGCGCCGAAATGATTGAAAACCGCGACTTTGGTGCCGTAGACAGCCAGTGAGCCAGCCGCTTCGGTCGCGAGAAAGGCGCCTTTAACAAGGCCATACGACATAAACACGGGCACTGTGATCGGCCCGGTAGAAACGACGATGCCGGTGAGAAAACCCACCACGCCGCCGATCAGCGAAAGCTGCCACAAAGAAAACTTGATCGCTCGCCGCGCCAGCCAGCGCCGGGTCGGCACCATCGCGACAAAAAACAGCCCCAACGCGAGTTCGACCGCATGCGGCGGCAACGCAAGAAGCGTTCGCACGCCCAGCGCGGCGCCCGGAACCGCAGTCACGCAATAAGCGCCGCAAGCCCGCCAGTCGATCTCGCGCCACCACGCAATGATCTTTCCGAAGTTGCCCATGATCGCGGCGATCGCCATGATCGGCACCGCCTGCTGCGGACCAAACAGCATCACGAGAACAGGCATCAGCATCATCGACGAGCCCGTGCCGATCACGCCGCTCAACGTGCCAGCAAGCAAACCGACGCACAGCACCAGCAAATATCCCATGTCGCCCCCCGGTCGTATGGACGACAATTTTACTCGAGCAATGTTTCAATAGACTTGGGACGGGCTCAGCACAGAAGCCCTTCAACCGCCTTCATCGTCGAAGGTCTTCGGATAAACGCGCACGAGCACAATCCGCGGCCCCTTCATCTTCTTGACCACCACGTCGAAGCGATCGAATTCAACACGCTGCCCTTCGGTAGGCAGATCATTGAGGGCCTGGATTACGAGGCCACCGACCGATTCTGCCTTGCCCTCGTCGATGTCGATTCCCAACGCGCGTTCCAGCGACACCACCGGCAAACTGCCCTTGCCCATCAACGTGCCGTCGTCCATACGCGTCCAGTCGGCGTCGCCCTGGCGGAATTCGTCGTGAATCTGCCCAACCAGCGCGCCGAGCAGATTGTCCAGCGTCAGGAAACCGATCGGCTTCGAGTTCTTGTGGCCAACCAGCGCGAAGTGCGGCGCACCCTTGCGAAAGCGGCGAAACAGTTCGAGCGCGGGCATGTCCGGCTTCACATACTGCACGGGCCGCGCATATTTGGAGAGGTCCTCGAGCGTGCTGCCCGCGTGCCGCGCCAGCAACAAGTCCTTCAAGTGGATCATGCCGGCCACGCGCTCACCCGACGCGTCTTCGAACAAGGGATAGCGGCTGAAGCGGTGACGCGCCACGACCTGCATGTTTTCGCGCAACGGCAAATCGCGCCGCAGGCCAACCATTTCATAGGACGGCCGCATCAGATCGGAGACAGTCATGCGCGAAAAATCCAGCGAATGCGCAATCGTGTTCCATTCGTCCTGGCTGTATGCGCCGTCCGGCGAACCGAGCTCAGTCGCGACGTTGGCGCGGCGGCCACGCAAGATCAGCTTGAGTTCGTCGGTCGAGTAATGCGAATCGTGACCATGGTCCGCGTCGAGGCCTGCGAGCTTCAATACCGCGTTGGCGCTCGAGTTGAGCACCCAGATCGCCGGATACATCGCCCAGTAGAAGCCATACAGCGGCGTGGCGGCCCACAGCGAAACCTTCTCCGCCTCGCGAATCGCCAGCGACTTTGGCGCCAGCTCGCCCACCACGATGTGCAGGAACGAAATACACGAGAACGCGAAGAACAGCGAGATGCCGTGAATCAACTTTTCCGATTCCACGCCAAGCAGGCTGAAGACCGGCGTGAGCAGTTCCGCGAACGCCGGCTCGCCGATCCAGCCAAGCCCCAGCGACGCCAGCGTAATACCGAGCTGACAGGCCGACAGATATGCGTCGAGTCGTCCGTGCACCTTAGCCAGTAGACGCCCACGCATGCCATGCCGGGCCGCGAGGCTCTGCACGCGCGTCTGCCGCAGCTTCACCAGACCGAATTCGGCGGCGACAAAAAAACCGTTGAGGGCAACGAGAAGCAATGCACCAATAAGGGCGACAACCTGGATCAAAGCGAAGGGCTCCGGCAACAAAAGTTGTCAGTATAGAGGGTGAAAGCCTGGTGAAAGTTAATCGCGTACAGGAACGCGCGACAGCCACCGCTCACGTTGCTGTCGTGGCACTCAGCGGCACATGCAACGCGAGCGTAGCCGTTTCGCTTTCAGCCGCGTCGCTTTGCTCGAAACTGCCGCCGTGCGCTTCCGCAACGCGCTTGCACAGCGCGAATACCCACGCGATCCGTTTGGCTTCGCGCGGTTCACGCGCCTGTTTGCGGGCAAAGGCTTCGAGCAAATGAGGCACCAAAGGATCCTCCAATGCAGCGGCGCTCTGATTGAAGGTGACGGTGGCGTACCACCTGGTGGCGTCCGCGCGTGTTGCCAGCGTGACTGCGGCGCCCTCCGCGCTCGCTTCGACGGCAAACGTGAGCATCACCCACAGCGCGGCGGCCAGACGCTCACGATCGCCGTTGAGCTGCTCGGTAGCAAGTTGCGACTCGAGCGTGAGCTCGACGCCACGCGCGCGAGCCAGTCCGGAGCGGACTTCTTCAACGGTTTCATCGAGCAGCGGGTGCAGCGGAAACGGCGCATAGGCGAGCGCCAGCGATTTGGTTTCTGCACGCACGGCGTCGACGATCGTTTCCAGCAACTTCACCTGCTGGTCCACGCCGTTGCGAATTCCGGTGACGGCCCGCTGCGAATTGGGGTCGTTCGCATCGAGCTTGCGCTCGAGCACGTAAGCCCAGCTATGGATGGCGTTCAGCGGACCACGCAGGTCGTGCGACACCAGCGACAGCACATGGTCGCGCATGAACAGCGCGGTTTCCGCGCGCAGGTGTGCGGTGCGTTCGGATACGGCGAAGCCGGAAAGAACCGGCTTTGCGCCAGTGGTCCCGGTGGATGACGTTGTCACGATCGAGCCCTCTCAGGCGGTGCATGAAATGTTAAAAGAAACCCCATTATAGGCATGCCGCCCGGCGCAACCAGCCTGGCCGGACAGCCAACATGGACGCAAACCGCATGCCACGCGGCAATCCTGGGCGACACGACGCCAACACGCCTACAATGTCGGTTTTTACAATTTGACCTAAGGAGCAACACATGTCGACTGTGACTACCGAATCCGGCCTGAAATACGAAGACATCGTTGAAGGCAACGGCGCCGAAGCGGTTGCCGGCAAGACCGTCAGCGTGCACTACACGGGCTGGCTGACCGACGGCCAGAAGTTTGACTCGAGCAAGGACCGCAACGACCCGTTCGCGTTCGTGCTGGGCGGCGGCATGGTCATCAAGGGCTGGGACGAAGGCGTGCAAGGCATGAAGGTCGGCGGCACGCGCAAGCTGACGATTCCGCCGCAACTCGGCTACGGCGTGCGTGGCGCAGGCGGCGTGATTCCGCCGAATGCAACGCTCGTGTTCGAAGTCGAACTGCTCGACGTCTAAGTTTTCGCTGTTTTGTAATCGGGCTTCGCCAATGGGTCACGCCGCCGTCACCGCACCTGGCGTTTCGCTGCGCCGTTACGGCGCGGTCGAAGCGTCGGACGTGCACGACTTTCACCAGGTCGTGCTCGGACTGGACGGCGCGATGGTGATGGCGGTAGACGGCGTCGCGCATCAGATCGACGCCCGCTCCGCCTGGCTCATCCCGGCCGGGGCGCGGCACGACTACGCGGGCATTGGCGAGAACCGGCAATTGGTGCTGGATCTGCCGGCCGCCTCGCTGGCCGTGCCGGAACGTCTATTCGACCGCGCGCGGGCAGTGACGGTGGATCCCTCGCTCACGCAACTTGTGCATCGAATTGCGGCGCGCGCCACGGGCGGCGCTCAAGCGGGCGATCTGGACACCCGGCGTTTTCAATGGGATGCAGCCGCACGATTAGGCGCGGCGTTGGTGGCCGATACCGGCACAGTGGCCGGCGCGCAGGCGTATGGCGCCGGCCTCGACTTCGCACGCATCGACTGCTGGCTGCGCGCGCATCTGTCGGAGCCACTGCGTATCGCCGACCTTGCCACGCACTGCGGCTTCGGCATGCGGCGCTTTCATCAGCTTTTTATCGACGCTTTCGGCGAAACACCTCATCGCTATTTGCAGCGACTGCGGCTCGATACGTCGCTTGGCTTGCTGTCCGATCCACGCCTGTCGCTCAGCGATATCGCGTTGGAAATCGGCTTTGGAGATCAGAGCGCCTACACGCACGCTTTCACGCGGCGTTTCGGGCTAGCGCCCGGTCAATGGCGCGCGTTGCGCCATTGAGTTTGTGCAATCCGCGAGCCACCTGAGAAGGCAGCCCGCGTTTCCTTCTTCCAGCTGCACCTGCCATGCGTTATTAACCCGCCAACCCGCGCTCCAGATCGCCGCGGATATCGCCGGCGTTTTCCAGACCCACTGCGAGACGGATCAGGCCTTCGCTGATACCTGCCGCCGCTCGCGCCTCAGGCGTCACGCGACCGTGTGTGGTCGTAGCCGGATGCGTGATGGTGGTACGCGTATCGCCGAGATTGCCGGTGATCGAGCAGATCTTCGTGCTGTCAATCACGCGCCAGGCATTCGCGCGCATCTGCTCGGGCGTGTCGCCCTTCAACTCGAACGACAGGATCGCGCCGCCCGCCTTCTGCTGACGCATCGCCAACGCGTGCTGCGGATGCGATTCGAGCCCCGGGTAGAACACGCGGTTCACGGCCGGATGCGTTTCAAGCCAGCGCGCGATTTCGAGCGCATTCTCCGACTGCTTTTCGACGCGCAGCGACAGCGTTTCCATGCCCTTCAACAGCACCCATGCATTGAACGCGGACAAGGTCGGCCCGGCACTGCGCACGAATGGGAACACCTTTTCCATGATGAATTTCTTCGAGCCGACCAGCGCGCCGCCAAGCACACGCCCTTGGCCGTCGAGGAACTTGGTGGCCGAATGCATCACCACGTCCGCGCCGAGCTTCAACGGCTGCTGCAAAGCCGGGCTACAGAAGCAGTTGTCGACCACGAATATCGCATTGGCCGCCTTCGCGATCTTGCTGATCGCTTCGATATCGGCGACTTCGGTCAGCGGGTTCGAAGGCGTTTCGAGAAAGAACATCTTCGTCTCCGGGCGCACGGCGTTTTTCCACGCGTCCAGATCGGTCGGATCGACAAAAGCGGTCGTAATGCCGAACTTGCTGAAGATCTGCGAGAACATGCCGAGCGTCGAGCCGAACAGCGCTTGCGAGCTGACCAGATGGTCGCCGGCCTGCAGCACCGACATCACCACCGACATGATCGCGGCCATCCCCGAAGCCGTGGCCATGCATGCTTCGCCGCCTTCGAGCGCCGCCAGACGGTCCTGGAACATCGAGACGGTCGGGTTCGTGAAGCGCGAATAAGTGTAGTTGTCTTCGGAATTCTTGAATTTTTCGGCGGCGTCCGCGGCACTCGCGAAGACGAAGCTCGACGTCAGGAAAATCGCTTCCGAATGTTCGTTGAAGTCGCTGCGCACTGTGCCCGAGCGGACTGCCAGCGTATCGAAGTTCAGGGAGTCGTCCATATTCGTTCTGGTTTCCAATGTTCCATGGCTGGGTTCAGCGTCTACGGCTCACATGAAAGGAGCGCATCACGCCAAACGGCAGCAACAAAAAAGCCCGCTTTTGCGTCGGCATAAGCGGGCTTCATGTGCGGGGGAAAGCTGGAGCGGAGGCGGATGACTGCGGCTTTTCCACCATTCGCTTTAGCTGTTTTGGGTTGCCCCGCGTCCGCAAGCTGAGATCAAATCGACGCAAGCCATTATGCTAACACGCTCGCGGCATGGCGTGCAGCGGGCCAATGACTTGGCACACCGCACGCGGGATTGCTTCAACCAACCGACAATTGCAGATGCAGTTGCGAACGTGCCGGGCCGCCCTCGGCCGCGTCGCTCGCGGCGTCGCGGTCCGATTGCGAGGACGGTGCGAGACGCGCGGTTTCGATGCGGTCGAGGTATTCCGTGGTGATATCGCCGGTCACGTAGTTGCCGTCGAAGCACGAAGCTTCGAATTCCTTCAGCGCCGGGTTGATATCGCGCACCGCCTGCTTCAGGGCGTCAACGTCCTGATAAACGAGATAGTCCGCGCCGATCATGCGCGCGACTTCATCGTCCGTGCGGCCATGTGCGACGAGTTCACCGCGCGTGGGCATATCGATACCGTAGACGTTCGGGTACTTCACCGGCGGCGCCGCCGAAGCGAAGATCACCTTGTTCGCGCCGGCATCGCGTGCCATCTGCACGATTTCGTGCGAGGTGGTGCCGCGCACGATCGAATCGTCGACGATCAGCACGTTCTTGCCCTTGAACTCGATGCCCATGGCGTTCAGCTTCTGGCGCACGGACTTCTTGCGCATCGCCTGGCCCGGCATGATAAAGGTGCGGCCTACGTAACGGTTCTTGAAGAAGCCTTCGCGATACTCAACGCCCAGCTTCTTCGCGACCTGCATCGCGGCCGGACGTGACGAGTCGGGAATCGGCATCACGACGTCGATTGGGACGTCGGGTAATTCACGCCTGATCTTCTCGGCGAGGTAATCGCCCATGCGCAGACGCACGTTGTAGACCGGCACGCCGTCGAGCACCGAGTCCGGACGCGCGAGATATACGAGTTCGAAAATGCACGGATTCAGGCTCGGATTCGTCGCGCATTGCTGCGAGTGCAAATTGCCCTCGAGGTCGATGAAAATCGCTTCGCCCGGCGCAATGTCACGCACAAATTCGAAACCAATACCTTCGATCGCGACGGATTCCGATGCCAGGATCCACTCGACGCCTTCCGGCGTTTCCTGCTTGCCGAGGCACAGCGGGCGAATGCCGAACGGGTCGCGAAAGCCGAGCAAACCGTAGCCAGCAATCAGCGACACGATCGCGTACGAACCGCGCACCCGGCGATGCACACCCGACACCGCCTTGAACAGCGCAGCCGGATCGAGTTGCAGGCTCGAACTGGACAGCTGCAATTCGTGCGCGAGCACGTTGAGCATCACTTCGGTGTCGGAATTGGTATTGATGTGGCGGCGATCGATGCGGAACATCTCATCTTTCAGTTGCTGCCAATTGGTCAGATTGCCGTTATGCGCGAGGATGATGCCGAACGGCGCATTCACGTAGAACGGCTGGGCCTCTTCTTCGCTCGATGCAGAACCAGCGGTCGGGTAACGGACCTGGCCGATACCGGTCGTGCCGGGCAGGCTGCGCATGTTGCGCGTGCGGAACACGTCGCGCACCATGCCGTTGGCCTTGTGCATGTGGAAGTTGCTGCCGTTCGCGGTCGCGATGCCGGCGGCGTCCTGACCGCGATGCTGCAGAAGCAGCAGGCTGTCATAGATCACCTGATTGACCGGAGAATGGGAAACTACGCCTACGATGCCGCACATGGCATGTCCTTCAAAGGTACGAAATTCGTAACGGCGGCCGGTGCCAAAGATGCTGCGCGAGGGTACGCGATGGTACGCGACGGTGCATAGAGGCAACCGGATTGCGCCGGAGTCCTGCTGCGCTCCCTTAACCGTTCACCTGATCGTCACACGCGGACGTAGGCAGCGAGCGTCTCGGGAAGCAGCGGTTTCATTACGTGCACGCCCTCAACCGCATAGGGTCGAAGCAAGGCGTTGCGCCAGAATTCCTGTTGGGGCAGTTCGGTCAAGCCTGCAAGGGCGACCAGAATCAGCACCAGAATGACCCCGCGCACGAGGCCGAACATCAAACCGAGCGAGCGGTCCACGCCGCTCAAGCCGGTTGCCTGCACAATGCGGCTCAGCAACGCGTTCAGTACGCTTGCCACCAGCACCACGCCTATCACCAGCAGCGCGAACGCCAGAAGCCACTGGGTCAGCGCGCCGCCCGGCCACGTGGCAGGGATAAATGGCACGACATAACCGACGAAGCGGCAAGCAATGAAAAATGCCGCGATCCAGCCAATCAGCCCGAATACCTCGGACAAAAAGCCGCGCCATGTGCCGCGCAAGGCCGACAAACCGATCACCGCCATTACAGCGTAGTCGAAGGCAGTGAACATCGCTCGCTTACTGTGCAGCGCCGCTGTTCGCGCCCGACGTCAAGCCGGTCTCACGAACCTTCGCAATCGCGGCGCTAGCCGCTGCCCGGTCAGCGAACGGACCGGCGCGCAGTAGGGTAAGTGTCGAGCCGTCAGCCTGTTTCCGATGTTCTGTATATGCAGGCACACCGGCCGCTTTCAACTTGGCGGCCCAATTACGTGCGTTGGCGTCATTCGCAAACGCGCCTAGCTGGACGGCAAAACGGCTGCCCGGCGGCGATGCCGGCGTACCGGAATTGGCGTCCGCGCCTGCGGCGGCGGTATTCGCGCTGTCTTCGCTCGGAGCTGGAACGTTCGCGGCGCTTTGCGTGGCGGGCGCGTTGGTCGGCTTGGCCGGTTTGGCTGGCGCTGCAGGCGCCGTATTGGCGGCAACGGCCGGCGCTTGCGGCTTCACTGCCGGCCTGGCTGCGGGCGCGGCACCCGTAGCCGCGCTCTGCTGTTTGGCTGCGCCGGACTGGCCTTGCGTGGCTGCCGTTGTCGGCGCAAGACCGGAAGCGGCAAGTGCCGCGTCAGGCGCTGGGTTATCCGGTGCTACGCCGGCCTGCGTGTCTTCGTCGGTCTTGGCGACCTTCGGCGCGGGGCGGCTTGGAATGTCGATCGAGATGTCGTCCGTGACGGGCTTTGGATGCGAATCCAGCACCATAGGCAGGACCACCACCGCGGCGACAACCAGTGCGATCGCGCCGACGAGCCTGCGCCGCGCACGCTGCTTTTCAGGCAACGTAGGGTCGAGCAGCATCGCATCGGCATCCACGGTGCGCTCCGTGCGGCGGGTTCGCCGCTCCACGCGTTCGCCACGGGCGGCCCGAGTGGAACTGGTGTTTGCGCCGCGCCGGGTGGGCGCGTCGTCTTTCTTGCCGAACGAGAAAATTCCCATGAATCGCTTGGTTCGAGCCTGGCGCCCGTTCAGTGTTGCTGCGATTTACGGTAGGCCATTACGCCTGCAACCGTATAGAAACTGCCGAAAACCACGATTCTATCATTCTCTGACGCTCGTTTTAGCGCGTCTTGGAAAGCCTCTGCCGGTGTTGCGTAGCGCGTCACGCTGCTGTCGTTGCCCTCGCTTACGCCCTGCTCGCGCAAGACCGCTTCGAGTTCTTCCGCCGAAGCCGCACGCGGGGTCGGCAGATCGGTCACGCACCAGTGGTCAATTTCGCCTTTCAGATGGGACAAAACGCCAGCAATGTCCTTGTCGCGCATCGCGCCGAACACGGCGTAGGTGTACGGGAAAAAGCCCATATTGCCAAGGTTTTGCGTCAACACCGCCGCCGCGTGCGGATTGTGACCGACGTCGAGCACGACGGCCGGCTTGCCGGGCAGCACCTGGAAGCGCCCCGGCAGTTCGACGTTGGCGAGGCCGAGCCGGATGTCCTGCGCCGATACGGGTAGACGATCGCGCAGCGCTTCGAGTCCCGCTAGGGCTGCCGACGTGTTGATCAACTGATTCGCGCCGCGCAATGCCGGATAGGCGAGCGAGGAACGGCGCATCGTCGGGCCCACGTAGCTCCATTGCTGGCGCTCGCTGCCTGCCTGCCCTTCATAGCGGAAATCACGGCCAAATAGCCACAGTTCGGCGCCGATTTTTTCGGCGTGGTCGATCAATGTTTGCGGCGGCACCGGATCGGCGCAGATCGCCGGCTTACCCGGGCGGAAAATGCCGGCTTTTTCGAAGGCGATTTTTTCGCGCGTGTCGCCGAGGTAATCGGTGTGATCGATATCGATACTCGTGATGATCGCGCAGTCCGCGTCGAGAATGTTGACCGCGTCGAGGCGGCCGCCCAGCCCGACTTCGAAGATCACCGCGTCGAACTCGCGCGAGGCGAACAGGCTCATGATCGCCAGCGTCGTAAATTCGAAGTAGGTCAACGTGACCGGTTCGGCGAGACTCAGGCGCGCGGCTTCGACAGCTTCGAAGTGCGGCAGAAGATTCGCGTCGCTGGCCATTTCGCCGTTCACTCGGGCCCGCTCATTGAACGACAGCAGATGCGGCGACGTGTGGCAGCCGACCGTGAAGCCCGCGCGCAGCAAAATCGATTCGAGGATCGCGCAGGTCGACCCCTTGCCGTTCGTGCCGCCGACCGAGATGATCGGGCAGGCGAACGACAACTGCATCGCGTCACGTACCTGCGTGATGCGCCCCAATCCCATGTCGATGCCGACCGGATGCGCGGATTCAAGGTGCGTGAGCCACGCGTCGAGGGTGGGGAATGTGGTCATCGAGTGAATCTGTGCTGCGTTGCGAGATCGTGATTATCCCGGAAATGACAGCGCGCCGCTTGATGACTCTCGCGGCGCGCTGGTTTATTTACTGCTTTTCTTGACGGCAGCCGCGCCTGGAGCGGCACGGCGCTGAATCGGACTGCGCTGTGACTTAAGCGACTGCGTCAGCCGGTTGATGGCTGAGGAGCGCCATCAATTGCGCGATCTCTTCACGCAGCTTGCGACGATCGACGATCATGTCGACTGCGCCCTTGGTCAGCAGGAATTCGGCGCGCTGGAAGCCTTCCGGCAGCTTTTCGCGCACAGTTTGTTCGATCACGCGCGGGCCGGCGAAACCGATCAGCGCCTTCGGCTCGGCGATCACCACGTCGCCCAGGAACGCGAAACTCGCCGACACGCCGCCCATGGTTGGATCGGTCAGCACGGAAATGAACGGCAGCTTGGCTTCGGCGAGCCTGGTCAGCATGGCCGTGGTCTTCGCCATCTGCATCAGCGAAAGCAAGCTTTCCTGCATCCGCGCGCCGCCCGAAGCGGTGAAGCAGATAAACGGCACTTTCTGTTCGAGCGCGTTCTGTGCGCCGCGCGCGAAACGCTCGCCGACCACCGAACCCATCGAGCCGCCCATGAACGAGAACTCGAAGCACGCGACCACCACCGGCAGCGTGTGGATGGCACCGCCCATGACGACCATCGCGTCGGTTTCGTCGGTGTCGTCCATCGCCTCTTTCAGGCGATCCGGGTACTTGCGGCTGTCTTTGAACTTGAGCGCGTCGACCGGGACGATTTCCTGGCCGATTTCGTAGCGGCCTTCCGGATCGAGCAGGCCGTCGAGCCGCTCACGCGCGCCGATGCGCATGTGATGGTCGCACTTCGGGCAAACGTGCAGATTGGCCTCGACGTCATTGCGGTACAGCACGGCTTCGCACGACGGGCACTTGATCCACAAGCCTTCCGGAATCCCCTTGCGGCTCTTCGGGTCGGTTTGTTTGATTTTCGGCGGCAGCAGCTTATCGAGCCAGCTCATATTGAATCCTTCTGGGGTCAACGGTTGCGCAAACGGCGGGACGAACCCGCCGCTCACACTACAGACGACAAAAATAACTGTTATCGGGCAGTCGCGACGCTATCCAGCGCCTCGCGCACTTCAGCGATGAAGCGCGTGAGCGTCTCGGCGGCGGCTTCGGGCGCCGCTTGTTCGAGCAATTGCACGATACGGCTGCCGATCACGACGGCATCGGAAACTTCCGCCACCGAACGCGCCGTTTGCGCGTCACGGATGCCGAAACCGACGCCCACCGGAAGGGGTACGCGCGACTTGATGGCCGGGATTTTACTCGCGATGCTGGAAACGTCCAGATTTGCCGCACCGGTCACGCCTTTCAACGACACATAATAGACGTAGCCGCTGGCGATTTTGCCGACTTCTGCGATGCGTTCATCCGTGGAAGTGGGCGCAAGCAAAAAAATCGGATCGATGCCCGAAGATCGCATCTGTTCAGCGAAGTTAGCGCATTCTTCGGGTGGATAATCGACAACCAGCACACCATCTACCCCTGCTTCCTTCGCCGCCTTGGCAAACGCTTCGGTACCCATGCGTTCGATCGGATTGGCGTAGCCCATCAGCACCACCGGCGTCTTGTCGTCGGTTTCGCGGAAGCGCTTCACGTCGGCCAGCACGTGGCGCAGCGACACACCATGCGCCAAAGCGCGTTCGGACGATTGCTGGATCACCGGGCCATCGGCCATCGGGTCGGAAAAAGGCACACCTAGTTCAATCACGTCGGCGCCGCCGGCGGCGAGCGCGTGCATGAATTCGACCGTGCGCGCCGGATCCGGATCGCCGGCTGTCATGAACGGAATCAGGCCTTTCTTACCCTGGGCGGACAACGCGGCAAATGTGTTCTTGATACGGGACATGGAATATTCTCGGATTTTGGGCTACTGCGCGCTTATTGCGCCTCGGTTTGCTGCTCAGCGTTGCCCGCAATCTTGCGGGTTTTGCGAGCAGCAGTAGGCGCCGACGCGGCCGCGCTAACGCGTTCGCGCGCTATTGCGCAGTAACTTTCATTGATCTCATAGCCGACGAATTCGCGCTGCTGCCGAGCGCAAGCGACTGCGGTGGTGCCGCTGCCCATGAACGGGTCGAGCACGCGCCCGCCCTTCGGACAACTTGCCAGCACCATCCGCTCGACGATTTCCAGAGGCTTCTGAGTCGGATGATCGACGCGCTCGGCGTGTTGCCGATGCAGTCGAGATACCGACCAGACGTCCTTCGGATTATAGCCAAGCTCCAGCCACTTGCTGCCTTCGAACAATTTACGCGAACGCGCCTTCTTCGTGACGGCATCGTACGGGATGCGGACGGGATCGAGATCGAAAAAATACTCTTTCGATACCGCGAAAAAGCCGATGTTGTCGTGCACCGAAGTGAAACGGCGCACGGTTCCGCCCATGCTCGGCACACGCCGGTCCCAGATGATTTCGTTGATCATCGTGAGTTTTGTCTTCAGGAAGCTGAAGATTTCCGGTGCGTACTGCCACGTGCAGAAGATATACAGCGAACCCGACGGCTTGAGCTTCGGAATAGCCAGCTCGAGCCAGCCACGCGTCCAGGCGAGGAAATCCTCGCCGGAGCGCATGTCGGAGTCGTTGCCGTAATCCTTGCCGAGTCCATAAGGCGGATCGCAAAGGATCAGGTCGATCGACCCGTCGGGGATGTTCGCCACATCGGTCAGAAAATCGCGGTTCAACAGCCGGATACCGGCGGGCACCTGCGGTAAAAACAGTGCAGGTGCCTCGACCGCCACTACCTCGGCGGCCGGGGTAGTTTCAAGCGCCGGTTGCGGCTCGTCGAACTCGTCGCGCATCGTCGCGGCGCTCAGAACTGAATGCCCGATCGCTCGGCGACCGTATGCATGTCCTTGTCGCCGCGGCCCGACAGGTTGACCAGAAGAACCTTGTCCTTCGGCAACGTCGGCGCGAGCTTCGCGGCATAAGCCAGCGCATGGCTGGATTCCAGTGCCGGAATAATGCCTTCGATACGACAGCAATCGTGGAAGCCCTTGAGCGCTTCTTCGTCGGTGATGCTGACATATTGCGCGCGCTTGCTGTCTTTCAGCCACGCGTGCTCAGGGCCGACGCCCGGATAGTCCAAGCCGGCCGAGATCGAATGCGTCTCGATGATCTGACCATTCTCGTCTTGCAGGAGATACGTGCGGTTACCGTGCAGCACACCCGGCGTGCCGGCGATCAGCGAGGCGGCGTGCCGGCCGGTTTCGATCCCATCGCCTGCTGGCTCGACACCAATCAGCTGCACCGAAGTGTCGTCAATGTACGGGTAAAATATACCCATTGCATTCGAACCACCGCCAACGCACGCAATCACGGCGTCCGGCTGGCGACCGACCAGCTCGGGCATCTGCACCTTGCACTCGTCGCCGATCACGCGCTGGAAGTCGCGCACCATCATCGGATACGGATGCGGTCCCGCCACCGTGCCGATGATGTAGAACGTGTTTTCGACGTTGGTGACCCAGTCGCGCATCGCTTCATTGAGCGCGTCTTTCAGCGTGCGCGAGCCGGACGACACGGGCACGACGGTCGCGCCGAGCAGCTTCATCCGGTACACGTTGGCGGCCTGGCGGCGCACGTCTTCCTCGCCCATGTAGACCACGCATTCCATGCCGAAGCGCGCCGCAATGGTCGCGGTCGCCACGCCGTGCTGGCCCGCGCCGGTTTCCGCGATCACGCGCGGCTTGCCCATGCGCTTTGCGAGCAGCGCCTGGCCGATCACGTTATTGATCTTGTGAGCACCGGTGTGATTCAAATCTTCACGCTTGAGGAAAACCTGCGCGCCGCCGAGCATTTCGCTCCAGCGTTGCGCGTGATAAATCGGGGACGGACGACCCACGAAATACTTCAGTTCGCGCTCGTATTCGGCGACGAATTCCGGGTCTTTCTGATATTTCTCGTACGCGGCACGCAGCTCGTCGAGTGCGTGAACCAGCGTTTCAGCGACGAACACGCCGCCATATTGGCCGAAATGGCCTCTTTCGTCAGGCAAGTTATACATGGTGATCACTCTTCTCAGTGTGGCGCACGGGTTTCGTATGAAAAAACCGCGCCGCCTGAATCATTCAGCGTCTGCCGCACGCACTGCGCGTACGAACGCCGCCATCCGGGCGTGATCTTTCACGCCCCTGGCGCCCGGCAATTCGATGCCGCTCGAGACATCGACCGCGTACGGGCGCACGCGATGGATCGCATCACTGACGTTTTGCGCGTTCAACCCACCACTCAAAACGGCCCGACGCGCGAGCTCTGCTGGAATAAGTGACCAATCGAAAACCTTCCCGCCGCCGCCATAGCCTTCGACATGGGTGTCGAACAGAAGGCCGCTGGCAGCTGAATAGTTAAGCGCTGATTTTACCAAATCTGCCGGTTGAGTATCCGCCGCGACTCGCAACGCGCGCAACCAAGGCAAACCCGCAACTCCGGCAAGGGTTTCGCACTGCTCCGGGCTTTCGTCGCCATGAAATTGCAGCAGCGTGAGCCCGACATTGCTAACGACTTCGCGAATCCAGTCCGGCGTAGCGTTGACGAACAAGCCGACTACCGACACAAACGGCGGGATGTCGTGCACCAACTCGACGGCCTGCGCAACGCTTACCGAGCGCGAGCTCGGCGGATAGAACACGAGGCCGATCGCGTCGGCGCCGAGGTCGATCGCCTGGGTCACGTCTTCGGGCTTCGACAGGCCGCACAGCTTGATACGCGTGCGATGCGGCGCGGCGTGCTGTTGCGCGCCGGCGTTAGATTCGGCTGCCAGGTTTTCGGTCGATTTCATGTTTGCGCTTGCTCGGTCCATACGGTACTCCACGGCACGCTGCCGGTCTGTGGCGCGGGCACGGCGAATTGCTCAGGATAGCCCACCTGCGCCAGGTACAGGCCGTCAGGCATGAAGGTCGGCGCGGCACAGTCGCGATCGCGGCTGGCGAGAACCTCGGCCATCCACTCGGCCGGATGGCGTCCCCGTCCGATATCGACGAGACAGCCCATCAGGTTGCGCACCATATGGTGCAGGAAGGCGTTCGCCCGAAAACGGAAATGAACGAAGTCGCCCTGTTGCCGTAAGTCGATCTGATACAGATGCTTGACCGGTGTTTTCGCTTGGCATTGCGATGAACGGAACGCCGAAAAATCGTGCTCGCCGATCAGGTGGGCGGCAGCGGTCCGCATGGCGTCGACGTCGAGCGGCGTGTGTATCCAGCCGGCTCGCGTAGCCTGCATCGGCGAGCGGAACGGATGGACGTACAGGACGTAGTAATAGGTCCGTTCGAACGCCGAAAAGCGCGCGTGGAACGCGTCGGGCATCGGCTTGGCCCACTGCACGGCGATCGTCTTCGGCAGGAAGGCGTTGGTGCCGCGGATCCACGAAAAGTCCGTGCGGTCGAGTTCAGTGTCGAAGTGCACGACCTGGCCAAGGCCGTGCACGCCCGTATCCGTCCGCCCAGCCACAACGGTTTGAACGGGCGTTTGCGCGAACTCGCGCAACGCCCGTTCAAGCTCGTCCTGCACGGTCTTGCGGTGCAACTGCGACTGCCAGCCGCAGAATGCCGAGCCGTCGTACTGGATGCCTAGCGCAATACGCTTCACGACAATGGCGCGAGCGTCGAGAGCAGCGCGCGGGCGTCGGCGCGCGTGGCCGGATCGTTCGCTTCGATCACTTCGTTAATGAGCGTGCGCGCGCCGGACAGATCGCCGAGGTCGATATATTCGGCGGCCAGATCGAGCTTGTTGCGGGCGATGCGGATGAGATCGGCCTGCGTGAAGGCGGGCAAGGGCTGAGCCGAGCTCGGCGGCAATTCGAGGTCGAAATCGAGCTTCAGCGCCCCGAAACCGGCCGCGCCCAAGCCTGCAACGGCAGCATGGCCTGCGGTGCCGGCGGCGATTTCATCGGCGATGTGCGGAGTGTCGTCCGGATCGTGCGGTGCCACAGCTTGCTGCGCAACGGTTTCCGGGGATGCAACCGGCTGTGCCGCCTGCGATCCGGGCGTGCTCACCGCTGCGTCGGTCGATTCGACGCGCGGCGGCAATGACATGTCCAGACTGCCGAATGCATCGACGGCGTCGCGTGGGAACCCGGTCGGGACGGACGGCGCGGGCTGATTTTGCGCGACGGTTGCCGGTTCGATATTCGGTGCGCCATCGGGCGTCGCGGTTTCGACTTGCTGGTGTGATTGCGGTTGCGGCTCAACCTGATGTTGCGCGAAATCAATGACCGGTGGCGGGATATCGAGATGATTCCGCGACTCGGCAAGCGGCTCATTCATCGGCTCGGCCAACGGCGCGGCCGGCGCGCTCGATGCCGGTTCGTCCTCCCATTGCAGACGGTGCGCAGGCACCTCTTGCTGGAAGGTCTCGCTGACCGGTTCAAGCGACGTCAGCGGCAAAGCTTCAGCTCCGAGTTCCGCGGCGGCTGCAAGGCTCGCAGCCGTGGTCGCTCCGTCGAGATTTTCGTGATGGGTTGCGGGAAGCGGTTCGGACGTGAAATCGCTTTGGGCGGCCGGAACGAGGTCCGGGCTCGGCTGCTCAGGTTCGATGAATGCGGGCGCTGGGTGGCTTTCCTGCCACGCGTGCTGGGGCGCGCTGGGGTCTTGTACGGATAAGGCTGTGTACGATTGGTGAGCTGCGGCTTCGTGCTCTGCCGCGGCTTGTTTTGTTGCGGCTTGTTCTGCGGCCGCACGTTCCGCTGCTGCAGCTTGGTCTGCCCCCGTGCGTTCGGTTTCTGCGTTCTCTGCTGCCTCACGCGCAGCCGCTCCCCGCGCCGCCGCCTCGCGAATTTCCGCTTCACGCTCCGCTGCCACGCGCGCCGCCGCTTCACGCTCCTCGGTCTCGCGGTCAGCCGCCACCAGGGCGGCCGCCTGCCTCGCTGCCGCTTCGCCACTCACGTCTGATGCTTCGCTCGCCGGCACCTGTTCGGGCGTCGGAACGACATCCTGCTGCGGCCCAACCGCCCGCGCGGAAGCTGCCGCTGCGTCCTCCGCCAGCGAGCCTCCAGCCGCAGCAACATCGGGACGCTTACGCCGACGCAGGCGCAAAGCCGCCAGCAGCACGACCAACGCCGCGCCGATCGCTGCTGCCACGCTCAAATTCGTCTGCGAGATGCCAACGTCATTCGACGTGGAAATCGCAGCGCCGCCATGACCGGAAACGGCCGCCGCAGACGAAACGCCAGCAGCCGGCTGCGCACCGCGCGTCGAAGGCGTAACTGTTGCGACCGGCGCACCGCCGATGCCATGTTTCTGCAACTCCATCAGCACGCGGTTTTTCAGCGCAAGCAATTGCTGCAAGCTGGATACCTGCGCACGCGGTTGCGATGCCGGCTGTTCAGTGGCCGTCGCTGGAACAGATGCTGTGGCAGGCGCCGACGCACCTTCCGCAGGCTCGCTGGCCGAAGGCTGGATCGCGCCCGACCAGACATGTGCACCGCTCACCGGCAACGCGCCTGCAGCCTGTGAGCCCGCTACGGGCGCCGTCGAGACCGCACCAGCCGTTGTCGTGCTACCCGGCGTCGCCGGGCTTGCTTCAGCCGTCGAGCTAGCCGCCCCCGACACCGCAGGCGTGGCCGGCGCTACAGCGCGAGCTGCGGCGCTTGCCGCGCTCGCAGCGGCGGCATTGACCTGCGCCACGCCGCTCGCGACGCCAACTGCAGCGCCGACCACCGCCGCGTTCGGCGCGGAAGCAGCCGTAGCCGTCGCAGCCGACGATGCGGCGGATGCAGATCCCGCAACCGGCGCGGAAGCCGCCAGAGCGCCGGACGCATCCAGTGCTGGGATCGTCAACAGCGCGCCTATGCGCATCCGGCTCGGGTCATGGCTCATGAAGGCATTCGGATTCGCGTCGAACAGCGCGCGCGAAGCGCGTGCGAGCGTTCCCCGGTCGTGCGATTGCGTGACGGCAATCGCCACGTCGTTCAACGACTGCCCGGGCCGCACCGTATATTGACTCCCGGCGGCGTAGGAAACGGAGGCGCCCTCCGGCGCGCTTGCGGCGTCGCCAGGCGCTGCCACTGCGCTACCAACGCCGGCGCCAGCCAGCGCGAGCGCCAAAGCGGCCGCTGCCGTCAGCCGGCCCGTACCTTGATGCATAAACATAGCCCGAAGGGAAGAGAGTCGAAGGTTCATCGGGACTCCTGGCGCGTCAGCGCGCAACCCTTTTTTGCGGTTGGAAAGAGACAAGATAATCGGAGCACACAATGAAAAAAGCGCCGCGCAAGCGCGACGCTTTTTGAATTTTCTACGCGTCGTAAGCGCGTAGTTTACTTTACTTGTCGAGCACAATGCGAAGCATGCGACGCAGCGGTTCTGCCGCGCCCCACAGCAACTGATCGCCAACCGTGAAGGCCGACAGATATTCGCCGCCCATCGCCAGCTTGCGCACACGGCCGACCGGCACGGTCAACGTGCCCGTCACCACTGCCGGGGACAGATCGCGCATGGACGCTTCGCGTTCGTTCGGCACAACCTTGACCCAGTCGTTGCCCGACGCGAGGATGCTGTTCACTTCGTCCAGCGGCACGTCCTTGTTCAGCTTGATGGTCAGCGCCTGCGAGTGGCAGCGCATTGCGCCGATCCGCACGCACAGACCATCTACGGGGATCGAGCCCGGCGTGCCCATGGCCGGCTTGCCGAGAATCTTGTTGGTTTCCGCGCCGCCCTTCCACTCTTCCTTCGACATGCCGTTGCCGAGGTCCTTGTCGATCCACGGAATCAGTGAGCCGGCGAGCGGCACGCCAAAATTGTCGGTCGGCATACGGTCGCTGTTCATTGCGCTCAGCACGCGGCGGTCGATGTCGAGAATCGCCGACGACGGATCAGCCAGGTCTTCCTTGGCCGCGCCGTACAGCGTGCCCATTTGCTGCAGCAGTTCGCGCATGTTCTGCGCACCCGCGCCCGAAGCCGCCTGATACGTCATGGCCGTCATCCAGTCGACGAGGTTTTCGCGGAACAGGCCGCCCAGCGCCATCAGCATCAGGCTGACCGTGCAGTTGCCGCCGATGAAATTCTTCTGGCCCTTGACCAGCGCGTTCTTGATCACGTCGAGGTTGACCGGATCGAGAATGATGACCGCGTCATCTTTCATGCGCAGAGACGAAGCCGCGTCGATCCAGTAACCATTCCAGCCCGCTGCGCGCAGCTTCGGGAACACTTCATTCGTGTAATCGCCGCCCTGGCACGAGATGATCGCTTCGCACTTCTTCAGGTCTTCGATGCTTGTCGCATCTTTGAGCTTGGTCTCGTTTTTGGCGAACGACGGCGCGTTACCGCCCGCGTTGCTGGTGCTGAAAAACACCGGTTCGATCAAGTCGAAATCGCCTTCCTGCTGCATGCGTTGCATCAGGACGCTGCCGACCATACCGCGCCAACCTACGAGACCTACGTTCATGACTTCATACCCTTCGAATGGAAACTTCCCCGCATCTTTGCCCGCAGTGACCGCGCGGGGAAGATGAGCGGGCACGACGGACGATCAGCGTTTCGTGATCGTTTTCGGGGTAATCGTTTTAATGAGCGCTTTGATGGTAATGGCGAGCTCAACCACACGGGCCGTTTTGCCGTGGAGTTTCGAAATCGAGGAGATTTGAGCTATGTGCGCCATCGCTACAATATACACGAAAACCGGAATCCGGCGACCTCATCAGCCGCCGCTATCGCCCGTATTACGCGCGAATCGGCCTGTTTCGAGGCCAATTCGCGTTTTAAAGGCCGCTTTGACGACTGTTTAGCGACCTAACTCCACTTGCTTCAATGCGCCTTACAGCGCGGCGACGACCGCGTCACCCATCACTACGGTGCCGACCTGCTTGCAACCCGGCGTCAGGATGTCGCCCGTGCGGAAGCCTTGTTCCAGCACCTTCTTTACCGCGTTTTCGATACGATCCGCCTGTTCCGCCTTGTTCAGCGAATAGCGCAGCATCATCGCGGCCGACAGGATCGTTGCCAGCGGATTCGCCACACCCTTGCCGGCGATATCCGGTGCCGAACCGTGCGACGGCTCGTACAAGCCCTTATTGTTCTTGTCGAGCGAGGCCGACGGCAGCATGCCGATCGAACCCGTCAGCATGGCGGCTTCGTCGGAGAGAATGTCACCGAACATATTGCCGGTCACGACCACGTCAAACGCCTTCGGCGCCTTCACCAACTGCATCGCCGCGTTGTCGACATACATATGCGACAACTCGACGTCCGCATATTCCTTCGACACGTCGATCATCACGTCGCGCCAGAACTGCGACGTTTCGAGCACATTGGCCTTGTCCACGCTCGTCAATTTCTTCTGACGCTTTTGCGCTGCCTGAAACGCGACGTGCGCGATGCGCCGCACTTCGGGTTCCGAATAACGCATCGTGTCGAAGCCTTCTTTCGCGCCTTCGAACAGCCCATCCGGCGAAGAACGCACGCCGCGCGGCGCGCCGAAGTAGATGTCGCCGTTCAGTTCGCGCACGATCAGGATGTCGAGACCCGAAACGATTTCTTCCTTCAACGACGAAGCGCCCGTCAGTTGCGGATAGCAGATCGCAGGACGGAAGTTCGCGAACAGATGCAAGTGCTTGCGCAGACCGAGAATCGCCTGCTCCGGGCGCAGCGCGCGTTCGAGCGAGTCGTACTTCCAGTCGCCGACGGCGCCGAACAGGATCGCATCGGCTTCTTTCGCCAGTGCCAGCGTCGAATCGGGCAGTGGATGGCCCTTCGCTTCGTAGCCTGCGCCGCCAACCGGCGCTTCTTCGAGTTCAAACTTTTCGCCAAGCACGTTCAGGACCTTGATGGCCTCCTTCACGATTTCGGGACCGATGCCGTCGCCCGGCAAGACTGCGATCTTCATGCGAGTTTCCTTGATGATTTTCTTCGAGACTTTTGAGCGCGAATCAGCGAGCCATCGGGCTCTCAGGCTTGCAAGCCCTTACCCGACGATGCGATGAGCCAGCCAAGGCTGCTTCGCGATCCGTTCGGCTTCAAACTGGCGAATCTTGTCCGCGTGACGCAGCGTGAGGCCGATGTCGTCGAAGCCGTTCAGCAGGCAATACTTGCGGAAGCCCGCGACCTCGAACGGATACGCGGCGTCGCCGTCAGTCGTACGCACGACTTGCGCGTCCAGATCGACGGTCAGCTTGAAGCCGTTGAACGCATAGGTTTCGTTGAACAGGTGATCGACCTGCTGTTCGGTCAGCACGATCGGCAGCACGCCGTTCTTGAAGCAGTTGTTGTAGAAAATATCGGCGAAGCTCGGCGCAATGATCGCGCGGAAACCGTATTGCTCCAGCGCCCACGGCGCGTGCTCACGCGAGCTGCCGCAACCGAAGTTCTTGCGCGCCAGCAGCACCGACGCGCCCTGATAACGCGGCTGATTCAGCACGAAATCCGGATTCAGCGGACGCTTCGAATTATCTTGACCCGGCTCGCCGTGGTCGAGGTAACGCCATTCGTCGAACGCGTTCGGACCGAAGCCCGTGCGTTTGATCGACTTCAGGAATTGCTTCGGAATGATCGCGTCCGTGTCGACGTTTTCGCGATCGAGCGGCGCCACGACGCCGGTGTGTACGATGAATTTATCCATGACGCTTGCGCCTGTTTCAAGACCGGGCGATGCGCGTAGCGGCCGGAAAGCCGCTCGCTACATTGCCGGCAAAAATCAAAAATCGCTTATTTGTCAGCGTGATTGCTGATCGAATTGCCGAGGTGCGACATATCCTCGCCGAATCCGTGCACCGTGTTGCAGCCGGCCAAACCCAGCAATAGCCCAGCCAGGGTTCCGAGTGCGAAGCGACGCAATAGAGTGGTGCGATTCATGTTCTTCATCATGCGTGTTATCCAAGCTTGCGAATATCGACAAAATGCCCTTCGATAGCCGCAGCGGCAGCCATCGCGGGGCTCACGAGGTGGGTACGGCCACCGGCGCCCTGACGACCTTCAAAATTACGATTCGACGTGGAGGCGCAACGCTCGCCGGGGTCCAGCCGATCAGCGTTCATCGCGAGACACATCGAGCAACCGGGCTCACGCCATTCGAAACCGGCATCAGTAAAGACCTTGTCGAGGCCTTCGCGTTCCGCTTGCGCCTTCACCAGCCCCGAACCCGGCACCACCATGGCCAGACGGATGTTCGGCGCGACGCGGCGGCCGAGCTTCTTCACAACGTATGCCGCAGCGCGAATGTCTTCAATGCGCGCGTTGGTGCACGAGCCAATGAAGATTTTATCCGGCTTGATGGATTCGATCGGCGCATTCGGTTCGAGCGCCATGTATTTCAACGCCCGCTCCATTGCGTCACGCTTGACCGGGTCTTTTTCGCGTTCCGGATCCGGCACGCGGCCGTCCACGGCGGTGACCATTTCCGGCGAGGTGCCCCACGTGACTTGCGGCACGATTTCCGCGGCGTTCAACTCGACCACGCGATCGAATTGCGCGCCTTCGTCCGACTTGAACTGCTTCCAGTACTCGACCGCATGATCCCACTCGACGCCTGCCGGCGAGAACGGACGGCCCTTCAGGTATTCGATGGTGGTATCGTCCACGGCGACCATACCGGCACGCGCGCCTGCTTCGATCGCCATGTTGCAGACCGTCATACGGCCTTCCATGGACAGCGCGCGAATCGTCGAACCACCGAACTCGATCGCATAGCCCGTGCCGCCTGCCGTGCCGATCTTGCCGATGATCGCGAGCACGATGTCTTTCGCGGTACAGCCGCGCGGCAACGGGCCCTCAACCTTCACCAGCATGTTCTTGCTCTTCTTCTGCAAGAGCGTTTGCGTGGCCAGCACGTGCTCGACTTCCGACGTGCCAATGCCGTGCGCCAGCGCGCCGAACGCACCGTGCGTGGACGTGTGCGAGTCGCCGCAGACAATGGTCATGCCCGGCAGCGTAGCGCCCTGTTCCGGCCCGATGATGTGCACGATGCCCTGGCGCAGATCGTTCATCTTGAACTGCGTGATGCCGTAGGCGTCGCAGTTCGTGTCGAGCGTATCGACTTGCAGCTTGGAGATCGGATCGGCGATGCCGTGACTGCGATCCGTGGTGGGGACGTTGTGGTCCGACACCGCCAGATTCGCGCTGATACGCCACACCGGACGCTCAGCCAGCTTCAGCCCCTCAAACGCCTGAGGGCTGGTGACTTCGTGCAGCAGGTGACGGTCGATATAGAGAATCGTCGTACCGTCTTCTTCCGTGTGGACCACGTGTGTGTTCCACAATTTATCGTAGAGAGTCTGTGCCATGGTATGCGGAGTAGTAATGACTGCGGGCTGACTGTGTCGGTCGATTATGCCACGCAGAACCCCGCTTTGGGCCCCTCAATCATGGAAAAAACCGATAAAAAACAGGGAGTTGGGTGGTAGTGACGATACCTGTATGAGCGTTACCCGGCAACGGATTGCGTGGCGTGTGCGATGCAACGCCACGCGTGCTCAGGGGTTAGCGCGGCGTGGCGCTTCATGTGACGGCAGGCACGGCCATGCGCACCCAGGCTCAGCGTTCGAGATCGAACCCCAACTGCGTGCGCCCCTGCGGCGTCAAATTGCTTTCTTGTGCGCGGCCAATAAAATCCGTTTCGAAGTGATCGGCAGGAAAATCCGGCGGACTCTCGCCTCGCAGGAAGCTCGGCAGTTGGCGCTTCAGATACGCCTCGTTTTTCGCGCACCACGGCGCCGATGAGATGTACATCACGTTGCTGTAGCCACTGCCTTTATGCGCGTCTTCCACGGAGTGCACGACGTCGCTGTGCCAGAACACGGCGTCGCCCGCTTGCATGTGCGGGATCGGGGTGACTGCGTCGAGCAGCAGGCTGTGCCATTCAGGTTTGATCGACAGCGCACGCGCCGGCTGTGCGCCGCAGAGTTCGTCGTCGGGAACGTCGTCCTGCAAGGCGCGCAGAATCACGTAGGCCATGGCGTTGGCGATTGGGATCAATTGCAGCGTTCCGTCTCCCGGTCCTTGCGGCGTCAGCGCAGTCCAGCCCTGGAAGGTGCGGAACATCGAACATACGGCGGGCGACGGGATCTCCTGCACATCCGGGCGGAAGGCCGCATCGAACGGATCGTACGCGCGCCAGTTGCCCGACAGCACGTGCCGGTACACCTGCTGGAAATTCGGATCGAGCCAGCGCTCCACCGAGCCGCCGTCGACGTGCGGCGACAAACCCAGCGATTCCGAGCCGGGCGGCCGGCGGCGGATACGATCCGCGTAGACGGGCACGCGCGCTGGATCGAAGTGCTGCTTCCCTTCGCTCTCCGACGTCCACAAACGGTTGAGGAACACGCGCGTGTTCGTCAACTGCTCGGACTGCCGCGCCGCCGTTTGCGGTTTCGACCAGTAGACGCCATAGATCTGCGGCTTGCTCGATGAAAGATTGCCGAAATATTTGTCCTCTGCGCGGTGCGCGAGCTTATCGTCCAGGCTATTGCGCTCGACGTATTGCGCGATTTCATCGTTCCAGTCGCTGGCTTGCTGGCGGGGGAAAACCCCTCGCACCACGCATGCGCCGCGCGTCTTGATCCGGGCGATCGTAGCTGGGCCGATGTCGCCGGAAATGATCTCCGAGTAGTCGAACACGGGAATGGCTTCGCGCCCGTCTTCGCGGTCTCGGCGGATGGCGTCGACCTGCTGCCGGATCGCGCCTTCGACTTCACTGAATACCTGCGCATAGTTCGGCAACTCGGCGCGCAGCGCGCGCTTCGTGGTGCGGATCGCCTCCGGAAGATTGTCGATCACGAGCGGCATGGCTTGTCTCCTTGTATCGGTTTTGTGTGGGGCTACAGTGCCTCCAGATTAGGGAGCTTTGGCGTTCACCACACATCCTTTTCGGCCAATTATCGATACAATTCTGACATTCGCCGCTTTTCCTTCCCGCGGCCGGGTTGCGTAACGTGAAACCCCAATACGAACGCGTCACCATCCCCGACGGCTGCTCGATCCGCGTCTACCATCGGCAGCTCGCGCAGATCCCGTTCGAATGGCATCACCACCCTGAATATGAACTCACGCTGACGATGAATAGCTGCGGCCGGCGCTTCGTCGGTGACCATATCGCCGATTACAGCGGCGACGATCTCGTGCTGGTGCCACCGGATATGCCGCACACGTGGGCGTCGACGGAGCCGATCGACGCGGGCAAGCCGCAGGTGGCGATCGTGGTGTGGTTCAGCGGCGATTGGGCACGGCGGATGGCCGATTGCTGTCCGGAGTTTGCTTCGTTGCGGACGTTGATGAGGCGCGGTGCGCCGGGGCTGCGGTTTGCGCCGGAAGCCGTAGCGTTGATGCGCGGACAGATTGATGCTCTGCTGGATACGTCGCCGCGGGTGCGGCTTGGCGCGGTGTTGGAGGTGCTCGCATGTCTCTCTGAGGCGGAATCCGAGCCACTGGCGTCGCCGGCTGCACACGGGTTGGGCGCGCGACAAGGACGCGCTCGCGACTCGCAGACGATGCGAGCGATGCCACAGGCGCAAGGCGCGCAGACGGCCGCCTTAGCACCCGCTGTCACGCCGGGCGGCAGTGCATCGGAAGCGGAGCGGCTGAATCGCGTACTCAATCTGCTTGATCGGCGTTTCCACGAACCGCTGCGCGTGGCTGAGCTATGCGAGGTGGCCAACCTCTCGGAGCGCTCGCTGCACCGTTACTTCGTGCGACATGTAGGTGAAAGCGTCGGACGCTATCTGAACCGGCTACGCATCGGCTATGCGACACGGCAGTTGACCGATACAGGCTGGCCGATCGCGCTGATCGCGACGAAAGCCGGCTTTCCAAATCTCGCCAATTTCAATCGACAGTTCCTGTCGGCGCGCGGCTTGACGCCGAGCGCGTATCGGCGTTTTTTCGAAACGCACGGGCAGGCACCGAAGGACGTCGCCACCACGCCAGCCAACCTCGAAATACGGCCACCTTCGCTCGAACGAATCCGGCGACGTCAGGCACGTACGCCCCAAAACAAAACGCCCCAACGGTGAACCCGTTGGGGCGTTTTTCATCAGCCAGATCCTGCGTTGGATTTTGCGTTGATTCGCAGCAAACGAACCACTACAAACTACGCAGGCTCAACCCGATCAACGTTGCGCAATCGGCTTCGCTTCACGTTGCGTATCGCCGATGAACAACTGACGCGGACGGCCAATCTTCTGTTCCGGATCGGCGATCATTTCGTTCCACTGTGCAATCCAGCCCACCGTACGCGCCATCGCGAAGATACACGTGAACATCGACGTCGGAATGCCCAGCGCGCGCTGAACGATACCCGAGTAGAAGTCGACGTTCGGGTACAGCTTGCGCGACACGAAGTATTCGTCTTCCAGCGCGATCTTTTCCAGTGCCATGGCCAGCTTGAACAGCGGGTCGTCGTGCAGGCCCAGCTCTTCCAGCACCTCGTGGCAGGTTTCGCGCATCAGCTTCGCACGCGGATCGTAGTTCTTGTAGACGCGGTGACCGAAGCCCATCAGCTTCACGCCCGAGTTCTTGTCCTTCACCTGCTTGATGAACTCAGGAATGTTGTCGACCGAGCCGATTTCTTCCAGCATGTTCAGTGCGGCTTCGTTCGCACCACCATGCGCCGGGCCCCACAGGCAAGCGATACCGGCCGCGATACATGCGAACGGGTTGGCGCCCGACGAACCCGCCAGACGAACCGTCGACGTCGACGCATTCTGTTCGTGGTCAGCGTGCAGGATCAGGATACGGTCGAGCGCGCGCACCAGCACGTCGTTGACCTTGTACTCTTCGCACGGGTTCGAGAACATCATGTGCATGAAGTTCGCGCTATACGACAGGTCGTTCTTCGGGTACGCAAACGGCTGGCCGATGCTGTACTTGTACGCCATCGCAACCAGCGTCGGCAGCTTCGCGATCATGCGAATAGCCGACACGTCGCGGTGACGCGGGTTATTGATGTCGAGCGAGTCGTGATAGAACGCCGACAGTGCGCCAACTGCCGCGACCAGGATCGCCATTGGGTGTGCGTCACGGCGGAAGCCACGGAAGAAGAAGTGCATCTGCTCGTGCACCATCGTGTGCTTCGTGACGGTGTCGACGAATTCCTTCTCCTGCGCTGCGTTCGGCAGTTCGCCCTTCAACAGCAGGTAGCAGGTTTCGAGGAAGTCGGCGTTTTCCGCGAGATTGTCGATCGGGTAGCCGCGGTACAGCAGCTCGCCCTTGTCGCCGTCAATGTAGGTGATTGCCGAATTGCACGCCGCCGTCGACATGAAGCCCGGATCGTACGTGAACTTGCCGGTCTGGCCGTACAGTTTGCGGATGTCGATCACGTCCGGGCCGAGAGTGCCCTTGTAAATCGGCATTTCAACGCTCGGCGAATTGTCGCTGAACGATAGCGTGGCTTTAACATCTGACGGGGTCATAGCACATCCTCAATCGAAGTATGGAAACAGGGTTTCGATAATTTGCACGCCTGGGAACAACGGACAAGCGGCGCTCAAGACGCTCAAGCGTTGCGCAGCAGCTCCAGCACCCGGATCACATCCGGGTCGGCAAGGTCGCCTTCCGGTTCCTTGCGGACCAGCAGCAAGTCCATCAGGTCGTTATCGCTCAGCTCGAGCAGGCGCGTAAGAGCGCCTACATCGGCATCGCTGAGGTCATGCTCATATCGGCTGAAAAAACGTTCAAAGATCAGATCGTTTTCCAGCAAGCCCCGCCGCGCACGCCAGCGAAGGCGCGCGCGGCGGAGAGGGTCAGACTGATGCGATGTTTCGTTGTTCATGTCAGTACGCGCCGGGCCGCCCCCAAGCGTACTGACCGCCCCCTTTGGGGGCCGCGAACGATAGGGAACGTGGGGGTTGTTCATATCAAACAGCGCGGCGAACCATCAATTCCTTGATCTTGCCAATCGCCTTGGTCGGGTTCAGGCCCTTCGGGCAAACGTCGACGCAATTCATGATCGTATGGCAACGGAACAGACGGTACGGATCTTCCAGGTTGTCGAGGCGTTCACCCGTCGCTTCATCACGGCTGTCCGCGATGAAACGATAGGCTTGCAACAGGCCAGCCGGGCCGACGAACTTGTCCGGATTCCACCAGAAGCTCGGGCACGAGGTCGAGCAGCTGGCGCACAGAATACATTCGTACAGGCCGTCGAGCTCGTCGCGTTCTTCCGGCGACTGCAGACGTTCCTTTTCCGGCGGCGGCGTATCGTTGATCAGGTACGGCTTGATCGAATGATACTGGTTGAAGAACTGCGTGAAGTCGCAGATCAGGTCACGCACGACGGGCAGGCCCGGCAGCGGACGCAGCACGATCTTTTGCGGCAGGTCGTTCATGTTCTGCAAGCAGGCCAGACCGTTCTTGCCGTTGATGTTCATCGCATCCGAACCGCACACGCCTTCGCGGCACGAACGGCGGAACGACAAGGTTTCGTCGACCGCTTTCAGCTTGAGCAGCGCGTCGAGCAGCATGCGTTCGTGCGAGTCGATTTCGATCTCGTACGTTTGCATGCGCGGCGCTGCATCCTTATCCGGGTCGTAGCGGTAAATTTCAAATGTACGCTTAGCCATTTCTGAATTCCTTTGACTTGTGCCTTAGAAGGTTCGCGCTTTCGGCGGTACCGATTCGACGGTCAGCGGTTGCATGTGAACCGGCTTGTAGTCGAGGCGATCGCCTTCGCTAAACCACAGCGTATGGCGCAGCCAGTTTTCGTCGTCGCGATGTTCGAAGTCGTTTTGCGCATGCGCGCCGCGGCTTTCCTTGCGTGCTTCGGCGGAAACCATCGTGGCGCGTGCCACTTCGATCAGGTTCTCCACTTCCAACGCTTCAACACGTGCCGTGTTGAACACCTTCGACTTGTCTTTCAGGTAGATGTTGTCGACACGGTCAGCCACTTCGCGAATTCGCTCCACGCCTTCGGCCAGCAGCTTCGACGTGCGGAACACACCGGCATGCGCCTGCATCGTAGAACGGATCTCGCCCGCAACGGTTTGCGAGTATTCGCCCGACGTGGATTTGTCCAGCTTGTTCAGACGCGACAGTGAGAAATCGGCAGCGTCGGCGGGCAGCGGCTTGTGCTCCTTGATGTCCCGCACGTGCTTGACGATGTGGTTACCGGCCGCACGGCCGAACACCACCAGGTCGAGCAGCGAGTTCGTGCCGAGACGGTTTGCGCCGTGCACCGACACGCACGAGCATTCGCCCACTGCGTAGAAACCGTTGACGACTTCTTCGTGACCCTTCGACGTGCCAACGACCTGGCCGTTGATGTTCGTCGGGATACCACCCATTTGATAGTGGATGGTCGGCACAACCGGAATCGGTTCTTTAATGCAATCGACGTTCGCGAACTTCATGGCGATTTCGCGGATCGACGGCAGACGCTTCAGGATTGTCTCGGCGCCGATGTGCGACAGGTCGAGCAGCACGTGGTCCTTGTTCGGACCCACGCCGCGGCCTTCCTTGATTTCCTGGTCCATCGAACGCGAAACGAAGTCTCGCGGCGCCAGATCCTTCAGCGTCGGCGCGTAGCGTTCCATGAAACGCTCTCCGTTCGAGTTACGCAGAATACCGCCTTCACCGCGCACGCCTTCGGTAATCAGCACGCCCGCGCCGGCCACGCCGGTGGGGTGGAATTGCCAGAATTCCATGTCTTGCAGTGCGATGCCCGAACGCGCCGCCATGCCGAGGCCGTCACCCGTATTGATGAAGGCATTCGTGGAGGCCGCGAAGATCCGGCCTGCGCCGCCCGTAGCGAACAGCGTGGTCTTGCCTTCGAGGATATAAACGTCGCCGGTTTCCATTTCCAGCGCGGTCACGCCGAGCACGTCGCCGTCAGCGTCGCGGATCAGATCCAGCGCCATCCATTCGACAAAGAACTGCGTCTTCGCTTCAACGTTTTGCTGGTACAGCGTGTGCAGCAGTGCGTGACCGGTACGGTCAGCGGCCGCGCAGGCGCGTTGCACCGGCTTTTCGCCGTAGTTGGCGGTGTGACCGCCGAACGGGCGTTGGTAAATCGTACCGTCCGCATTGCGGTCGAACGGCATGCCCATGTGTTCGAGTTCGTAGACGGCGTTCGGTGCTTCGCGGCACATGAACTCGATCGCGTCCTGGTCGCCGAGCCAGTCGGAACCCTTGATCGTGTCGTAGAAGTGGTAGTGCCAATTGTCTTCGCTCATGTTGCCGAGCGATGCGCCGATGCCGCCTTGGGCAGCGACCGTGTGCGAACGCGTCGGAAACACCTTGGACAGCACGCAAACCGACAGACCGGCGCGCGCGAGTTGCAGCGAAGCGCGCATCCCCGAGCCGCCTGCGCCGACGATAACCACGTCAAATTTGCGACGCGGCAGAGAATTCTTGATTGCAGCCATTCTTTTACACTCTCCAGAGAATCTGCGCGGCGTAGCCCGCACATGCGAGCAGCCAGACGATCGTCAGCGCTTGAAGAAACAGGCGCATGCCAACGGGCTTCACATAGTCCATCCAGATGTCACGGATACCAACCCACGCGTGATAGAACAGC
The DNA here is from genome assembly GCF_046026855.1 of Paraburkholderia sediminicola. Lineage (GTDB taxonomy): Bacteria > Pseudomonadota > Gammaproteobacteria > Burkholderiales > Burkholderiaceae > Paraburkholderia > Paraburkholderia sediminicola_A. The sequence continues at coordinate 137,290 of NZ_JAQQET010000022.1, forward strand.
GACAGCAGCGTGACAAACGTGGCGAGCTTCATCCATTGCGTTGCAAAGATCGACGCCCAACCGTCATACGAGAAATCGCGCGCGCCGAAAAACCACGCGAGCAGGATCACCGTGTAGACCGCCATGATGCAGGCGGTAATGCGCTGGGCGAGCCAGTCGCGCAGACCGTAATGTGCGCCGACAACGAGACGCTTCGGACCGATTCGGTTATTAGCTGCCATTTTTTTAGAATGCTCCGAAGAGTTTGAGCGCAAAAGCAATCGTCAGAAGCGACGAAACGACCAGCACCACGATGGAGGTTTGCTTGCCCTTCTCTTTAGTCGTGAGGCCGTGGCTTGTGTCCATGAACAGGTGACGCACGCCAGCACAGAAGTGGAACAGGAAGGCCCACGCGAGAACGAGCGTGATGAGCTTGACGACGATGTTGGAGAGGAAACCCTTGAAGACTTCAAAACTGAGTTCGGAAGTCAGGCTCTGATCGAAGAGGTACAGCAGGAACGGAAGAAAAACAAAAAGCAGCAACCCGCTTACGCGGTGCAAGATCGACACTCGCCCCGCTAGCGGGAGACGGTATGCCGTCAAAATCTGCCCGATACCGATGTTCCGGAATTCCGGCCTCGGTTTTTTTACGGCTTCAGCCATGCTAGACCCCTACTATGTAGTCACACTAATCCGCAATTTTAGCGCCTTTTTATATCGCGCTGCAGCGAAAACCACTACAGGTCCGTTACAGCGTGCGCAATAAAGGCACCGTCAAACAGGCGCGCGTGTGGGACGCGGCGCCTTTTTTCGTCCCGATTCAGCTCAGATCGTTCTGATAGTAATACCCGGTTGTGACATACCAACCACGGCGCACCTCAACCGGCCGGTCACCATATGTATAGGACACGCGCTCGACCGAAAGCAGCGGAAAACCCGCCGGCACATGAAGCAGATCGGCAACCGAAGGATCAGCCGCGACCGCCCGGATCTTCTCCGTTGCGCGGATCATGCGTGTGCCGAATTCCGTCTCGAACATCGCGTAAAGGGGACCTTTATACTCCGACAGCCGCTCGAGCGTGAGCCCGCGAAACACTGCGCCGGGCAACCAGATTTCGTCGAGTACGGTGACTTCGCCGTCGAACTGCAACAAGCGCTTGATCAGCACCACCGGATCGGCGGGTTTCAGATCGAGTTGCCGGGCGATATCCGCCGAAGCGCGCAAGCGCCGGCATTCAAGCAGGCGGCTGACGTGCGGGTGTTCCGCGCCGTCATCGGCCAGTAATCTGAGGAAGCGAAACTGGGCACGATCTTCATTGTGCGTTGCAACAAAAGTACCCTTGCCCTGGCGGCGCACCAGCAGGTTGTCGGCAGCAAGCTCGTCGATCGCTTTGCGCACTGTTCCCTGACTGACCTTGAATCTGGCCGCCAATTCGACTTCACTAGGAATGATCTCGCCAGGTTTCCATTCGCCGCTTTCGAGGCTCTGCGTAATCAAGCCCTTGATCTGCTGATACAAGGGGCTGAAAGTGGGCGACGTAGCAGGCGTGGCAGCGGATACACCCTCGCCCGTAGCCCCATGGCCGTTCGGATTCGTGATGTTCGCCGGGTTCGAAGTCATCCGCGCATTTCATCATAAAGGGCCGGGCCGCGTCTAGGGTTTTCCCCGCAACAGATATGTCTTATATAAGACATAAGATAATGTTGACTTTGTGTCTGACGACTCCTACACTCCGTGTCGAGCAAGGGTTTGCGGGTTTTTCGGCGACTGTTTTGCACTATGCAATGCAGCGCCGCAGTGCACCGGCAGCCACTCTGCACCATGCTGTTCCCATGCAGTCCAGGTTTCGATTCGCCGCCATTCGTTGGTCAGACGCTTGCCGAAACGCGCTGTTTGCAGGAGCCCGCACCGTGCAGCGGCTACCCGGCGCCAACATGCCTCGCTTCCCGCTCCTCAGCAGCACAGGTTCCGGCATGGCGGTCTTGCCGCAGCGCGCCGCACAGCCTCGGCAAATTACGAGGCCGTACGCGAACAGTGAATTCCGCCGTGTTTCACAACGCTTCGCTGAACGCGCATATAGAATGGCGTTTTCCCTAGCGTCTAACGCATCGTCCTGGAGATTTCTCAATGGCTAAGCCCGCAAAGCGCGTTGCCGTCACCGGCGCCGCAGGTCAAATTGCTTACTCCCTGCTGTTCCGCATCGCCAATGGCGACCTGCTCGGCAAGGATCAGCCGGTTATCCTGCAACTGCTCGACCTGCCGCAAGCGCAAGGCGCCGTCAAAGGCGTCGTGATGGAACTGGATGATTGCGCATTCCCGCTGCTGTCGGGCGTCGTGATCACTGACGACCCGAAGGTCGCATTCAAGGATGCAGACGTGGCCCTGCTGGTCGGCGCACGTCCGCGTTCGAAAGGCATGGAGCGTAAAGACCTGCTGTCGGCAAACGCCGAAATCTTCACGGTTCAGGGCAAGGCGCTGAACGAAGTCGCCAGCCGCGACGTGAAGGTGCTGGTGGTCGGCAACCCGGCCAACACGAATGCTTACATCGCGATGAAGTCAGCACCGGATCTGCCGAAGAAGAATTTCACCGCCATGCTGCGTCTGGACCACAACCGCGCGCTGTCGCAACTGGCCGCCAAGTCGGGCAAGCCGGTCGCTTCGATCGAAAAACTGGCTGTGTGGGGCAACCACTCGCCGACCATGTACCCGGACTTCCGCGTTGCAACGGCAGAAGGTCAAGACCTGACCAAGCTGATCAACGACGAAGAATGGAACCGCAACACGTTCATCCCGACCGTCGGCAAGCGGGGCGCCGCGATCATCGAAGCGCGCGGCCTGTCGTCGGCAGCGTCGGCAGCTAACGCTGCGATCGACCACGTGCGTGACTGGGTGCTCGGCACGAACGGCAAGTGGGTCACGATGGGTATCCCGTCGGACGGTTCGTACGGCATTCCGGAAGACATCATCTACGGTGTGCCGGTTACGTGCGAAAACGGCGAGTACAAGCGCGTTGAAGGTCTGGCAATCGACGCGTTCTCGCGCGAAAAGATGGACGGCACGCTGAACGAGCTGCTCGAAGAGCGCGAAGGCGTTCAGCACCTGCTCGGCTAAGCGCTTGATGCAGACGAACCGGAACTCCGTAGCTTTATCGCGGCGGGTTCCGGTTTTTTTTGCGAATCAGATTCCCTAACGACCACCCACATCCCTGACGCCGAAGATGCGCGCCCTCACACCCGCCGAAGTGCTGTTTGACGGCGAAGTGCCGCCCGCTATGCTGCCTGCCTGCGATCACTACGCCGGCAGCGAGAAGCTGATGCTGAAATCGCTCGCATTGCAGCAGCAACTCGGCCCGGTGTTCGACATCACGCTCGATTGTGAAGACGGTGCGCAGGTCGGCCGCGAAGCCGAACACGCGGAGCTGGTCGCGTCGCTGCTGGGCAGCGAGCATGACCACTTCGGCCGCGTCGGCGTGCGGATCCACGACTTCGACCACCCGCACTGGCGTGACGACGTTCGTCTCATTTTGCGCGCCGCAAAGCGGGTGCCCGCTTACATCACCCTGCCGAAGATCCGCAACGTTCCTGATGCCGCCGAAATGGTCGCGTTCATCGAGGCGACGCGGCGTGAACTCGGCATTACGCAGCCGGTGCCCGTGCAACTGCTGGTCGAAACACATGGCGCGTTGACGCGCGTGTTCGATCTGGCCGCGCTGCCCGGCGTCGAGGCGCTGAGCTTCGGCCTGATGGACTTCGTCTCCGCGCACGACGGCGCGATCCCCGATACCGCCATGCGCTCGCCCGGTCAATTCGATCACCCGCTGGTGCGGCGCGCGAAGCTCGAGATCTCGGCCGCCTGTCACGCGCACGGCAAGGTGCCGTCGCATAACGTCAGCACCGAAGTGCGCGACATGAGCGTGGTTGCGAGCGACGCAGCCCGCGCTCGCAATGAGTTCGGCTACACGCGGATGTGGAGTATCCATCCGGCGCAGATCGAGGCAATCGTCGCCGCGTTTGCACCGCGCGACGAGGAAATCGTCACCGCAACCGAAATTCTGCTGGCTGCGCAGTCCGCTCAATGGGGACCGACGCGCTATCACGACACGCTGCACGACCGTGCGAGCTATCGCTACTACTGGTCGGTGCTGCGTCGCGCGCAATCCACTGGCCGCACCGTCCCGCAAGACGCTGCGCCGCTCTTCACGAAAGTGGGCGCTAACGGGCAAGTCGCATCATGAGCACGATGATCAACGCAGCAGCCCGCATAGCAGCGCTGAACGGCGCTCTCATATGGGCCCGTGCAAGCAAGTCCCAGCATCGCCTGGTGCTGCAGGGAGCAGGCGTCAAATGCACCGTTCAACCTGAAGCAGCGAGCAGGCACAAAGGAGATTGCGGGAGATGAGCGAGACGACGCAAACCGCCGGTGCACAAGGCGAGAACGAACCTAAAGGCGCCTTCAAACCGAAGAAATCCGTT
>NZ_JAQQET010000023.1:0-141378 GCF_046026855.1 Paraburkholderia sediminicola
AGATAGGCAAAAGAAAGCGGCTCAAACCGCTAGTTCTTAAGCGGGTCCCCCGCGCAGTTGCGGTAGTGGTGCATCTGGAATCGGTGTTCCTGCACATTCGGTGTGAGTGACAAGGCAGTCATACTTCCGGCGGCGCTGCGCGCGCCGTAGCGGTTCTTCATCAAACCCCTCTCCCTCTCCGCTCGCTCGATCGGCAGACGCCTCGAACGCCTTGGTGGTGCTATCCTGCCGCCGGCTACGGCTACGGCTACGGCTACGGCTACGGCTACGGCTACGGCTACGGCTACGGCTACGGCTACGGCTACGGCTACGGCTACGGCTACGGCTACCAGTACCGCTCTTCGCTTCCGCTCTCCGCTGGCACCTCTTGGGTGCCGACTTGTTTCGTTGTCTCGATGCTTTTTGGCGCTAGTTGCGCTGTACTCGCATGCCCATGTGCTTTGCCCACGCCGTCGTTGCGGCGGCATGGAAGCTATCTAGCGTCGTGTGTTCCTCTACGCCCATCTCGAGTCCCAAGTGCCTAGCGGCTGCGCCCAGCGTCTCAAGCGGTTTGTCATTGTCGAGCGCGGTCGCACCGTTTTGCTTGCTGAGCTTTTCGCCCTGATCGTTTGTGACCACCGGTACGTGCAAATACGCCGGCGTCGGTACGTCCAGGCAACGCTGCAGGTAGATCTGGCGGGCCGTTGAATCCATCAGGTCCGCGCCTCGCACGATGTGCGTAATGTTCGCGTCCGCATCGTCGACCACCACCGCCAGCTGGTACGCCCACTGGTCGTCGGCGCGCTTCAGGACGAAGTCGCCGACCTCGGTGGCGAGATTTTGTGTCTGCTTGCCCTGCCAGCGGTCTTCGAATGTGATCACCGCCGTATCGCCGTCGGGTACGCGTAGGCGCCATGCGCGCGCCGGTTTACCGTGCAGCCCGTTGCGGCAGGTGCCGGGATAGGCAAGCGTGGTGTTGCGCGCGTGCGTATGCAGCAGCGAGTCGGCAATCTCCTTGCGCGTGCAGCCGCATGGATAAATCAAGCCGGTGGCCTTCAATTGTTCGAGCGCTTCCTGATAGCGCGCAATACGGTGGCTTTGCCAGAGGGGCGGCTCGTCAGCGTGCATGCCGAAATGGTCGAGGGTCGACAGAATCTCCTCGGCCGCGCCAGGGACGGTGCGAGGTCCGTCGATGTCTTCGATGCGCACAAGCCATGCACCGCCATGCGCGCGCGCGTCCAGCCAGCTCGCGAGCGCGCTCACCAATGAGCCGAAATGCAACGGCCCGGTAGGCGACGGCGCGAAGCGTCCACGATAGGTCATGGGTGGGATGGATTGGCGCGAAAAAAAGGGGGCTTCTTGCCTGCCTGCGGAGTGCGACGCGCGGAGTGTGCCCAGCGTGCCTCGCCGCGATCGCGCGAAGGCGCGCTTGCGTTTATCACGCCGCGTGCGCCGCCTTGCTGTTCGGATGGCATTCCGGACACGTCTTGCCTGCCACGTACATTGGCGATTGCTGCGCTTCGGGCGTCACCACCGCGCGGCAGCCGAAGCATTGCACGGTCGCGGTCGGCTCCAGTTGCGGATTGAGCGCGGTGCGGTAGTCGAACACGAAGCAATCGCCGTGATAGTGCGCGCCGCCGACTTCCTCGAAATACTTCAGGATGCCGCCTTCGAGCTGGTACACGTTCTCGATGCCGACTTCCTTCATGTGGATCGCAGCTTTCTCGCAGCGAATCCCACCCGTGCAGAACGAGACCACCGTTTTGCCTTCCAGATCGGCACGGTTCTGCTCGATCACCTCGGGAAACTCGCTGAATTTCGTAATGCGGTAGTCGAGCGCGTCGTCGAACGTGCCGACGTCCACTTCGAACGCATTGCGTGTGTCCAGCATCACGACAGGGCGGCCTTCGTCGTCATGGCCGCGGTCGAGCCAGCTTTTCAGCGTGGGGGCGTCGACGAACGGCGCGCGGCCCAGCTCTGGCCGGATGGCCGGCTTTTTCATTGTGATGATCTCGCGCTTGAGCTTGACCAGCATACGGGTGAACGGCTGCTTGTCCGACAGGCTTTCCTTGAATTGCAGATTCGCGAACTTGCCTTCGAACAGCGCGTCGTGACGGATGTAGTCGATGAACGCGTCCGCGGCTTCGCGCGAGCCCGCGACGAACAGGTTGATGCCTTCAGGCGCCAGCAGGACGGTGCCGCGCAAGCCGAGCGTGTTGCAGCGCTCGGTGACGAGCGGGCGCCATGCGGCGGTGTCTTCGATAGTCGCGAAATGATACGCGGCGAGATTGACGATACTCATGTGTGTCCAGCGGTAAGAAGTGCCCGGCGGCGCGGAAAACGGGGCGCATTGAGACGCCCGCATCTAGACTCCATGCGGCGCGGCCACGTCGAATAGGCGAAACCCGTATTATCCCTCAAGCTGGCGCTTTGGCCGACTCGGCCGGATGGCCAACCCCTTGCGGCAGCGCAAACCGCTAGCAAACTCACATGGCGCTCGCTTCCGCGCTTGCACCGGGGCTTGCGCCGGGCCACGTGCTCTGGCGAGTGACAATACCGCCGAATTTTCTCCGGCAGCTTCGTTCGAGCACATGAAGCGCCTCGTTCGCGCCCGACCAACGAAACCGTCCGCTGCGTGCACAGCGCCGGTGTAAGGTGTTCTCGCGTTTCCGTCCCAGGCCGAACGGCTAACGCGCCGTTTTGGCCTGAAAACTCCGGGAGGGTGGAGTTACAATGTCGCCCATGTCAGATCCCCGCTTCGTTCATCTCCGCGTCCACTCCGAATTCTCGATTGCCGATGGCATCGTGCGTCTTGACGACGTCGTCAAGGCTGCTGCCAAAGACGGTCAAGGTGCGCTCGCCCTTACCGACCTCGGCAACGCGTTCGGCCTCGTCCGTTTCTACAAGGAAGCCCGCGGCAAAGGGGTCAAACCCATTGCCGGCTGCGACGTCTGGATCACCAATCCGGACGACCGTGAGAAGCCCTCGCGTTTGCTGCTGCTGGTCAAAGACCGGCGCGGCTATCTGAATCTGTGCGAACTGCTCAGCAAGGCATCGCTCACCAACCAGTATCGCGGTCGCGCGGAAGTCGAAGCCGGGTGGCTCGAATCCGGTCTGGGTGAAGGCCTGCTCGCGTTGTCTGGTGCGCAACACGGCGACATTGGCCTCGCGCTTGCCGCCGGTAACGAAGAAGCGGCCAAACGCAATGCGTTGCATTGGGCGAAGGTGTTCCCCGGCGGCTTCTATATTGAACTGCAACGGTGCGGTCAGCCGGGCGGTGAGCAATACGTGCAGCAGGCGGTTGCGCTCGCGGCGTCGCTGAAATTGCCGGTGGTGGCCACCCATCCCATGCAGTTCATGACGCCGGACGATTTCACCGCGCACGAAGCGCGCGTGTGTATTTCCGAAGGCGACATTCTGGCGAACCCGCGCCGCTCCAAGCGCTTTACGTCCGAGCAGTATTTCCGCACGCAGGAAGAGATGGTTGGGCTGTTCGCGGATATTCCGTCGGCGCTCGCCAATAGTGTCGAAATCGCCAAGCGTTGCAATTTGACGCTCGAACTCGGCAAGCCGAAGCTGCCGCTCTTCCCAACGCCCGACGGCATGTCGCTCGACGACTACCTCGTGCAACTGTCGAAAGAAGGTCTCGAAAAGCGTCTCGAACAGCTGTATCCGGTTGAGGCCGAGCGCGAGGCGCAGCGCGAAACGTATTACCAGCGTCTCGAATTCGAGTGCGGCACGATCATCAAGATGGGCTTCCCGGGCTACTTCCTGATCGTTGCGGACTTTATCAACTGGGCCAAGAACAATGGCGTGCCGGTCGGGCCAGGCCGGGGTTCGGGTGCGGGTTCGCTGGTGGCGTATGCGCTCGGCGTGACCGACCTCGATCCGCTGCGCTACAACCTGCTGTTCGAACGTTTCCTGAATCCGGAACGGGTCTCGATGCCCGACTTCGACATCGACTTCTGTCAGCACGGCCGCGACCGTGTGATTCAGTACGTGAAGGAGAAGTACGGCGCGGACGCCGTGTCGCAGATCGCCACCTTCGGCACCATGGCGGCGAAAGCGGCGGTGCGCGACATTGGCCGCGTGCTCGATCTCGGCTACATGTTCACTGATGGCATCGCCAAGCTGATTCCGTTCAAGCCCGGCAAGCACGTCACCATTGCCGACGCGATGAAGGAAGAGCCGCTCTTGCAGGAGCGCTTCGACAACGAAGACGAAGTGCACCAGTTGATCGAACTTGCGCAGCGGGTCGAGGGCTTGACGCGTAACGTCGGTATGCACGCCGGTGGCGTGCTGATCGCGCCCGGCAAGCTGACCGATTTCTGCCCGCTCTATACGCAGGGCGACGAAAGCGGCGTTGTGAGCCAGTACGACAAGGACGACGTCGAAGCCGTCGGCCTCGTGAAGTTCGACTTTTTGGGTCTCACCACGCTGACGATTCTCGACTGGGCCGAGCGCTATATCCGCCGTCTCGATCCGTCGAAGCAAGACTGGTCGCTCGCGCAGGTGCCGCTCGACGATGCGGCGTCGTTCTCGATCCTGAAGAAAGCGAACACGGTTGCCGTGTTCCAGCTGGAAAGCCGCGGCATGCAAGGCATGCTGAAAGACGCGCAGCCTGACCGCTTCGAGGACATCATCGCGCTGGTCGCGTTGTACCGTCCGGGGCCAATGGACCTGATCCCGAGCTTCTGTGCACGTAAGCACGGTCGCGAAGTGGTGGAGTATCCGGATCCGCGCGTCGAATCTGTTCTGAAAGAGACCTACGGCATCATGGTCTACCAGGAGCAGGTGATGCAGATGGCGCAGATCATCGGCGGCTACTCGCTCGGCGGCGCCGACTTGCTGCGCCGTGCGATGGGTAAGAAGAAGGCCGAGGAAATGGCCGAGCACCGCGAGTTGTTCCGCCAGGGCGCCGCGAAGAACGGGCTGACCGGCGACAAAGCGGACGAAATCTTCGACTTGATGGAGAAGTTCGCGGGCTACGGCTTCAACAAGTCGCACGCGGCGGCGTATGCACTGCTTGCGTACTACACCGCGTGGCTGAAGGCGCATCATCCGGCCGAATTCATGGCGGCGAATATGTCGCTCGCCATGGACGACACGGACAAGGTCAAAATCCTGTTCGAGGACTGCCTCACGAACAAGATGGCCGTGTTGCCGCCGGACGTCAATCTGTCTGCTTACCGCTTCGAGCCGGTTGCGGAAGCGGACGGCAAGCGTGCCAAAACGATTCGCTACGGCCTCGGTGCGATTAAGGGCAGCGGCCAGAACGCGATTGAAGAAATCATCCGCGCACGCGAAGAAGGTCCGTTCATCGACATTTTCGACTTCTGCAACCGGGTCGATCGCCGGATCGTCAATCGCCGCACGGTGGAAGCTTTGATCCGTGCCGGTGCGTTCGATACGCTGCACGCGAACCGCGCGCAGTTGATCGCCTCGGTCTCGCTGGCGATGGAAGCCGCCGAGCAGGCAAGCGCCAACGCCATGCAGGCGGGGCTGTTCGACATGGGTGACGCGCCGTCGCAAGGTCACGAACTGGTCGACGAGCCGGAATGGCCGGAAAAAAAGAAGCTGCAGGAAGAGAAAGCTGCGCTCGGCTTCTATCTGTCGGGCCATCTGTTCGATGCCTATAAGAACGAAGTGCGCCGTTTCGTGCGTCAGAAGATCGGCGAACTGAAGGAAGGGCGCGACAAGCTGGTTGCGGGCGTGATCGCGTCGCTGCGCACGCAGATGACGCAGCGCGGCAAGATGCTGATCGCGCTGCTTGACGACGGCACCGGCCAATGCGAAGTGACCGTCTTCAATGAGACCTTCGAAGCGCACAAAACGCTGTTCAAGGAAGACGAACTGCTGGTGGTGCAGGGTCAGGCGCGCAACGATGCATTCACGGGCGGCATCCGCTTCACGGTGGATACGGTGATGGATCTCGGCCGCGCGCGCTGTCGTTATGCGGAAGCCGTGAAGGTGCAGATGAACGGCAATGCTGATCCTTTGGCGTTGCGGCGCGTGCTCGAAGCGCATAGCGCGGGTAAGGACGAGCCACAAGCTGCGGCGGCTCCAGCGGCGTCATCGCGTGGTGGCAATGGAGGCGGTGGCGGTGGTGGGCGCAACGGCGGCGGTTATGGCGGCGGTGGCCAGCGCCAGGTGGTGCAGATTCCGAACGGCCTCGCCGTGCAGGTGGTTTATCGTAGCGAAAACGCGCAAGGTGAAATGCGTCTGGGCGACGCGTGGCGCGTAAAGCCGACTGATGAACTGCTCGCGGCATTGCGCGGCGAATTTGCCGGAAGCTCGATCGAAATCGTCTATTGAGGTCTGGTTTGCCCGCGCGGACAGCCTGGGTCGCGCGGGGAAAGCCGATCGACTTTCGTGGTTTCGGCGCTATGGTCGCTCATGCCGCGTCTCCTCCCCCAACCGCGCCAGCTTCAAAAACCGGTAGTACACCGTTTCCGCGTTGAACACTGCGATCATGAAACCCGCGCGGCCGTCGAGAAATCCACGCCGCAGCACGTAGGTCCGCACGAAGGCCCAGGCGCCGCGCCCAAGCGCCTTACCGAAGCTGCCGCGCTTGCCGGCAGCATGACGTTGCTGTGCGCCCGCTGTCGAATACGCGTCGAGCTTGCGCAGTACGCTTTCGAAGTCCTCGTAGGAGTAGTGCATCAGCTTGCCGGTCAGGCGCTGCGACGGCGCGTCGAACACCAGGCGCTCGTGCACCAGGTCGTCGGAGAAACGCGCGGCGCCACGTTTGAACAGGCGCGGAATCCAGTCCGGATACCAGCCGCTGTGGTGAATCCAGTGGCCGCAGAAGCTCGATAGCCTGTCCACCGCGTAGACGTCGGCGGTGGGAGCGGCCAGCGCCGCGCGGATCGCCGCGGCCAGTTCCGGCGAAACGATCTCGTCGGCGTCGATCGAGAGAATCCAACTTGTGCTGAGCGCGTCCACGGCACGGTTTTTTTGCGGGCCGAAGCCCGGCCAGTCGGTTTGCTCGAGCACGCGCGCGCCGTGGGCCCGAGCGATATCAGCGGTACCGTCGGTGCTGCCGCCGTCGATCACGACGATCTGATCGGCGAAGGCCACGGCCTGCAGGCATTCGGCCAGTCGCGCCGCCGCGTTTCTGGTGATGATGGCGACGCCGAGAGTGGTTTCTTGCATACCTGAATTGCGTGGGGGGCCAGATGACGGAACGGGTCGCGCAAGTATACACAGCGTAAGCGGTGGACTGCGTTCCAGCACCGCCGTGACCGGGCAATCGGGCCCTTCCTTAACCGTCGGCCGTTGTCGCCAACCGTTTACAATGCTGTTTTTGATATGCCGCGCGGCAGGCATTCCGCCCGAAGCGTGGCTGCCGTCCCGCATTCCTAGAGGATTCCTTGAGCGCGAAGCCAACGTTAAGCAAACCCATCGGTTCAGGTGAGGCGTCGTCGCCTGCCGTCGTCATGCGGCGCCTGTGGCCGTATATCAAGCCGCTCATGTGGGTGTTGATCGGCGCGATCGTTGCAATGGCCGTGAGCGCGGGCACCGACGCGGCGATCCCCGCCTTGCTCAAACCGCTTCTGGACAAGGGCTTCGGCGTGCATGCCAGCGACAACGCCAAGTGGTTCGTGCCAGGTGCCGTGATCGGTCTCGCGTTGATCCGCGGGGTGTCGCAATACGCGTCCGGCTATCTGCTTGCATACGTGTCGAACCGGATCCTGCTCGAACTGCGCCTGAAGATGTTCGACCGAATGATCCACTCGAGCGTGGCGTTTTTCCAGCGTGAAACCGCGAGCACTGTGATCAACGCGATCGTCTTCGAGGTGAACCAGATTCTCAACGTGCTGTTGAGCGTGCTGGTCACGCTGGTGCGCGATTCGCTGACGGTCCTCTTCCTGCTTGGCTATCTGTTCTATCTGAACTGGCGTCTGACGCTGATCGTCGCGGTGTTGCTGCCGGGGATCGGCTGGCTGGTCAGCAAGATCAATCGCCGCCTGCGACGCCTGAATCGCGAGCATCAGTTGCTGACCAACGAGCTGTCGTACATCGTCGAAGAAACCGTGGGCGGCTACAAGGTCGTCAAGGTGAACAACGGCGAGCAGTACGAGATGAGCCGCTTCACGGCGATGAGCCGGCGCCTGCGCGGCTACGCGATGCGCATGACCGTCTCTGGCGGCCTCGCGCAACCGCTGACGCAGTTCCTCGCGTCGATCGCGCTCGCCGTGGTGATCACGATCGCGGTAGTGCAGTCGTCGTCGGATCAAACCACGGTCGGCGGCTTTGTCGCATTCGTCACGTCGATGTTGCTGATCATCTCGCCGCTTAAGCACCTGATGGACGTGAATCAGCCGCTGCAACGCGGCATGACGGCGTGCGAACTGATTTTCGGCCTGATCGACGAGCCGTCCGAACCGGAGGGCGGCGGCAAGCCGCTCGATCGCGCGTCGGGCGAGGTCGAGTTCCGCGACGTGTCGTTCACGTACGGCGCCAACGCCACGCACAACCGCCACACGCTCGACCATGTGTCGTTCAAGGTGGCGCCGGGCGAAATGGTCGCGCTCGCAGGCCCCTCGGGCAGCGGCAAGACCACGCTGGTGAATCTGCTGCCGCGCTTTTTCGATCCGACCGGCGGCGAGATTCTGGTCGACGGCGTCGCGCTGTCGGAATACGGCCTGCCCGCGTTGCGCAGCCAGATCGCGATGGTCAGCCAGGACGTCGTGCTGTTCAACGACACGGTGGCGAACAACGTCGCCTACGGCAAGACAGCCGACCCGGAGAAGGTCAAGGCGGCGCTACACGCGGCCAATCTGTGGGATACCGTCGAGGCAATGCCGAACGGTATCGAAACGCTGGTCGGCGACAACGGCATGATGTTGTCGGGCGGCCAGCGGCAGCGCCTGGCGATCGCGCGCGCGATCTACAAGGACGCGCCGATCCTGATCCTCGACGAAGCCACCTCGGCGCTGGATTCGGAATCCGAACGCCATGTGCAGGCCGCGCTGGAAACGCTAATGAAGGGCCGCACGACGCTCGTCATCGCGCACCGCCTGTCGACGATCGAGCGCGCCAACCGGATTCTGGTGATGGAAGCAGGGCGTATTGTCGAGAGCGGCAGTCATCGTGAACTGCTCGCGCAAGATGGTCTGTACGCGCATTTGCACCGCATCCAGTTCCAGCAGAGCGCGGCGTGAAGCGCGGCAAGACCTTCAAGGTGTTCTCGCATCTGTCCGTGCCGCGCTGCGGACGGACAGGACCGCAGCGCGCGTGACCTGGTTGTGCCGGTCCGCTTTCCTTATACGTTTGACCGGGCGCTCGCGCGCTGCCGTCTGAATGATGAAAATTGGACTCTCCAGCAATGCGTTGAAACATAGCGGCGGTCTTGAGCGCTATGCGATGGATCTCGTGCGCGGCTTCGCCGCGATGGGCATCGAACCGGCATTTTTTGCGCGTCGCTTCGATATGTCGATGCCGGAAAGCCGCATGGTCGAGCCGCATCGCATCAACGTCTCGCTACTGCCTGGCAAGCTTCGCGACAGCTGGTTTTCATGGCGTTTGCGCCGGGCGCGCCGGGAGGCGCAAGTCGACGTGCTGATCGGTTGCAACCGGGTCGATTCGTCCGAAATCGCGATTTGTGGCGGCACACACCTCGGATTTTTGCGTGCCACGGGGCGAGCGCAACGGCGTTCGGACCGCTGGCAGATCGCGCTCGAGCGCCGTCAGTACGAGCGGGCGAGCATTATCGTCGCGCACTCGAAGCTCATGCATGACGAACTGCGCGAACTGTATGGCGTTGATGAGGCGAAGATTCGCGTGCTTTATCCGCCGGTTGACGGCGCACGTTTCACGCCGGTGGACAGCGCACAGCGCGCTGAGCTGCGGCGCAAGTTCGGCTTCGCCGATCAAGAGATCGTGCTGCTGTTTCCGTCGAGCAGTCACGCGCGCAAGGGATTGCCGCTGATCGAAGCGGCCCTGCGCGATACGGTGCTGCCGGTGGTTCTTGCAGTTGCAGGGCGGCCGCCGGAGCGCACCTCCGAGCGGATCCGTTATGTCGGCTATATAAAGGAAATCGAGGACGCCTATCGTGCCGCCGATTTCACGATTCTCGCTTCGAAGTATGAGCCGTTCGGGCTGGTCGGCGTCGAATCGGTGATGTGCGGCACGCCGGTGATCTTGCCGTCGAGTATCGGTTGCTGTGACGCAATCGCAGAGCACGCGAAGTTCGTGTTCGCGCCGGACGAAGTCGCCGACTTGCAGACGGCTCTCGAACGCGCGGTGCGACAGCGGCTAGCCAACCCGGCGTCACTGTCGTCCGAGTTGGCGCGCGACGCCGTTCTCTACGATGCGCGAGTGGCCGGTCACGTCGATGCGCTGCTGGCGCTGGCAAAGCGCATTTTCGCCAGCAAATGAGGTCGAGCCCGGGTTGCTGCTTGACGGCGGCCTGTGCCGTTTTGCCTGGCTGCGATGGCAGTGACCGGCAAATTGACCGCCACCCGCCCGGAGTGGAAGTTTGTCAGTAAGATATTCTTGGTTTCGAGGGTCCCGTCTTACGCGCTGCGTGTCGGGTCTGGCGTCTGGCTATCGAAGGTACCGTTTTGTTTTGTATCCTTGGGGCGATCCAGCACGTCATCAATGGCCGCTCGCACTTCGTCAATCGAAGCCGGACGTCCCTCGTCACCAACTGACGTTGACAGCCCTGGCACGTCGATGCCGAAGTGCTGCCGCGAGGTCGCAGTGAAAATCATGACGGTGGGCTTTTGCAGAGCGCTCGCGAGATGGACGAACCCCGTGTCCGTGCCAACAATCAGCGCCGCCATGTCGATGTGCTGCGCGACCGCTTCCACGCTCAGACGGGGCAGCACAATTGCGCCAGGAATACCTGCCGCAATCGCGATAGCGTCCTTATGCTCCGACTCCGAACCCCACGGCAGCAAAGGCGTGATACCCAGATTTGTAAGGGACCGGCCGATACTGTGCCAGTGGCCGACAGGCCACTTCTTTTCGTCACTGGATGTGGCGTGGAATAACAGGGCAAACGGCGCGTGCTTCGCTGCCTCGGGCATAACGGCCGGCGTTGGAATGTTCAGGCCGAAACGCGGCGCGTCGTCGATCGAATATCCGAAGATCTGGCTGACAGTGTTTCGCAGTCCGTCCCATACATTGAGATCGCCTTTTGGTGCGAAGCGTTTGTTATAAGCGAACGCAGCTCCGGTCTCGCCGAGATCGGCCTTGGTATAGCCGTAGCGGCGGCGCGAGCGCGCGAGAAAAGCGATGATCGCGCTCTTATAGACTCCGTGTAAGTCGAGAACGGCGTCATATTTTTCTTGCCGCAACTCGCCGATCGATGCCGCAATGGCCTTCAGGCTATCGACGCTACGCTGCTTCTTGAATTTTCGCAGCGGGGCACAGAGGACACGGTCGATACCGGGATTCCAGCGAAGAATGTCTGCGAACGCTGCATCCGCAGCCCAGTCCACTTTGATTCCGGGAAAGGCTCGATGAAGGTCTGATACGACTGGTTGACCGTGAACGATGTCACCTAGCGAAGTGACCTTAACAATTAGGATTCTGTTCATCAGCGCAGTTGTAGGGCATTTCGGCGGAGGCCTGTCCGGTCGGGACATGTGCCAGCCGTTTCGCCGCATCTCGGATAAGACGCTTCGGGGCGGCGTGGGTCGGCATAGGTTGACGCGTCACGACGCGCATTCAGACGATCGGCTTCGAGAGAGAATCAGCGGAACTCGTGCGGACAAAAGTTCGGTCGAAGCGATCTGTTAACGGCGCGATTATACCGGACCCATATTGAGCGATGTATTTCAGCGCGCCGCGCCGCTGGGAGCCCTTGGTCCAGGAACTGCGTGCCCACTCCCGGTGCATCAACGGCTGACTGTAGCGCGTGCCGACCGGACGCTGTCGACGCACGGGAGCGCGTCGTCGAGTAAGGCTGTCGAGATAAGCGGCTGGCTCGCCGCCGAGGGGGCCTGCGTGTCGTACTTTGCGATCAGCCTTTTCGCTTTAACCGCTTGATCCAAAGGGCGGGCGCGTAGAACGCGGGGAAGGTGGTGTAGAGAAACATACGGATCCGCAGTCCCAGCTTCACATTGCGTCTGCCCGTGAGGAGCGCCAGGCGTTCCCCGATGCCGCGCGCGTTGAACATTGAGTGAATGAACTGCTCACGCGCGAGTTTCGGCTCGAGCGCTGCGCGCATCCGGTCTCCGAGGCCGGCAATGTCGGCATCGCGCTGTATCTGTTCAGTTTCCACGAGCGCGAAGCCATTGCCTTGGCGCATGCGCGCAACCAGTTCAGCCGTTGTCCGATACCGGCGCTTGCCCGAAAGACCGCCGCGCCGGTACCGCACGAGTGGCTCGCGCAGGCTCAGCGCGCCGCCCGAGATAATGGCGCGAAACGTCATGACCTGATCTTCGGCCGCTGAGCCGGGCATCATCGGGCCGAAGCGCTCGAACAGCCGGCGCGACCACGTATGCGCTGCGCCGACCAGCCACGGCCGCCTGGCAAGCCAATCGTCGAAATCCCGATAGTTGCCAAGTTCGCTCGGCTCCATGCGCTCATGCACATTGCCGGCTTCGTCCATGTCGGCGAGGTCGGTCGCGATCAGATCGGGGTGCCGATCATGCGCAAGCCAGTACTCGACGACCCGCTCGCAGCGATTCGGTGCCGACATGTCGTCGCCGGCGGCGACGAACAGCAATTCGCCAAGTGCCATGGATGCAAGACGCGACAGATGTGCGCTGATACCTTCGTTGGCCGTATTGCAGCGCGTGGTCACGTGATGTGGGCCGCTGTAATCGCGTACGGCTGCCTCGATCGCGGCGTAGGTGCCGTCTTTGGACGCGTCGTCGGAAATGATGATTTCGAGTGGCGTATACGTTTGCGCGAGTACGCTGTGTACCGCGTCGGCGATGACCTTTTCCTGGTTGTAAGCGATCAGGAGCACCGAAACCAACGGCTTGGCTTGTGCAGGGGAGGAGCTGTTCGGAGCGCTGTTGTTCATGGGGCGGGCGGGATGGCGATGCGGCTAGCAGCCGGCCGAGCTCGACAACTCGCGTTTGCGCGAGTCGATGATCGCTAGAAACGTGGCACTCAGCAGAGCGAGCAAGGCCGTCACCATCACGGGCACCAGCACGTCAATCGTGAGTCCGAAGACGACGGTGCTGAACGACACGGCTAGCCCGGAGTAAGCCGCGGCGCGGATCGCCGGATCGTTTGCGTGGCGATGACGCCAGAAATAAACCGAAAGGCTGAAGTAGAGCAGTATCAGGCACAGCGTGCCGAGTACGCCGGTTTCGGCGATCGTCGAGAAGAAATCGCTGTGCGCGCGCTCGTTGACGATCTCATCTTTTGCTTCGCCGTGTTTCGCCAGGTCGCCGAGCGCGTTGACAAGCTTCCCTTTGCCGACGCCATAGACGGGATGTTCAGTGAATAGCCGCCAGGACGCTTGCCACAACTGAAGACGCAGGCCGACAGACGTGTTGTCGTCGCCGTGCCGCAGCAGCGCGAAGTCAGCTGTTGCCGCTTCAACCCGCGTCGCGACGCGTTCAGTCGAAAGCAATGCTGCGCTGCAAACTACGATCGCAAGTGCGGCTATCAGCAGGCGCTTCTTGTGCGCGAACCAGTGGAACTGACAGCCGAGCAGGATCACGAAGACAGGGATCGCGAGCCAACCGCCACGTGTGCCGGACAGGTACGACGCGTAGCCGCCGCTGAACAGCGCCAGCAGCTTGAGCGTCAGCACCCGCCAGTCACGCGGGCCGTCCCAACCGAGCGTAAAGATCGCCAGAAACGCCAATAGCAGCGCGGTGTCGCCGAACGGAATCGCGTTCGTATAGTAGTTGTTAAGACGGCTCACATCGGTCCAGCCGCCTCGCAGTTGATCGACCAATGCCCAGATGCCGGCGCCGACGGCGCCCGCTGCGCAACCCCAGCCGATCGTGCGAAGGTTGCGTGACGGGAACTGGCGCAGCAGCAAAAACAACGGCAGCGCGAACACGAAGCGCGACAATGGGTCGAATTGGCGGGGCATCCAGTAGCCCAGCAGCAGTTGCTGCAAGACAAGGGCGAGAACAAACGCAAGCATCCCGGCTGTATACCAGGGATAGGCCCGCAGCGCACTGAAATAGCCGGGCGTGCGCCGGTTGGCGGCGGCGGCGCCGAGCGCCAGTGCGACGAGCAAAAAGAAACAGTAGCCAGTGCCGCCACGCCACACGAGGTTCACAGCGGGGGCGAGAAATAGCAGGGCTGTGCTTAACCAGATCAGGCTGGGAGCAAAAATCATAGGCCGAAATTTCGTGTGAACATTACCGTTCCGGCCTGCCGATGCAATGGCCGGAGGTTCAGTGCACTTCTTTCAAGATAGGAGGGCGACCGCGATTATAACCGTGTGACAACTTCGATTGAGCCAATCGGGTGTCCGCGCAGCGCGGCGGTGGAGAATAGGCTTAGGCGGGGGCCTTGCGGCGCGGACGTCACGATAGATCGGTCGGGAACCACGCGGATCTCCCTAGACGCCGCCCGTGACCAGCGGCAGCACCGTCAAATCCGGGTGTGTGCCGTCAACAATACTGCGCCCCACATGTACACCTTCGTAGAACGCTTCATCCTTGCCGACGAAGCTCTCTTCGCCGTCCGCGTGAAACGACACCGCATGCCCGGGAATGGCCGGATCGGCGCCCGGGTGGCAGACGTAACCGACATACGTGTAACGGTTATCAGGCAAGGCTGACGGGTGTGCGTCGCCGGGCGGGGTTTTGGGAAACGGCGCCACGTGAATTTCGAAACCCTCGTACTCCACCATCTGCCAGGGTGCGGTTTCATCGGCCATGGCCGCCTCCGTCTATGTCGCGCGCGTCTTAAAAAGTCTAGGTGATTTGAACGTAAAGCGCGCCCCAAGACTGATGCGGCTAAACCACTATGGTTTGATCGCGCCGAGTTGTTTGAGCAACGTCAGATTGTCTTCGAGGTGCCAGTTTTCGACGATGCGGCCGTCCTTCGCGCGATAGAGATCGAAAGCCTGGAAGTCGACGGTCTGGCCATTGCCTTTGAGGTTCTGGAACTGTCCGGTGAAGTGCCCATAGAAATGCAGATGAACCGAGGCGCGGTCGCCGGCCACCACCAGGTCGTCGATTTCGGCGTGCAGGTCGGGCACGCCGCGCGGAATCCTTTCGATGCCTGCAGCGGGCCGTCGGACCCTTGCGGCCGCCCGTCAGGTAAGGTGCGGTCGACAAACTCCAGCGACAGGGCGAGCTTCGCGTAGGCCTTGTCGCCGCTGTTCCAGAATGCGGCGTAGCGACGCGCGGTCCGCACGATCACAGCGCTCTTTGCCGAAGAGGAGTCGACGGCGACGTGGCGGGGCACCGGTAACGCATCGTCGCTTGCTGCGTGTGTGCTCACGGCGCCTGCAAGGCCGGCTGCTAGCAGCACGTGACCAGCAAGTCTGGAAAAGAAGGTTGGAGACATGACACGTTCCAGAGAAGTTGACCTTGTTGACGCGCATTCTCTGGCTAAAGATTACGTTTGATAATCGGTCTTTCGCTTAAAGGATTTTCTAGTTTTATTTGAAAGTGCTTCGGACGGTGCGACCGCTTCGGCGAAGTGCGTGCGAGTACGTGCCTGACCGTGCCATCTTCGTCATGTCAGATAGAATGACGCGTTTTGCCCGTACAAGACCCTGCCCATGTGGTTCAAAAACCTTCAGTTGCACCGTCTTCCCGCTCCGTGGTCCGTCACCCCTGAACAAATGGAGAAATGGCTCGCGCCGCACGCGTTCGCGCCCGGCAACAGCGTCGAGATGCAAAGCCACGGCTGGGCGTCGCCACGCGATAACGACTCACTGGTGTATTCGCTTAACGGTCAGATGCTGCTGGTGTTTCGCGCCGAAAAGAAGCTGCTGCCGGCTTCGGTCGTCACGCAAGTGACCAAGGCTCGCGCGCTCGAACTCGAAGAGCAGCAGGGTTTCAAACCCGGCCGCAAACAGATGCGCGAACTCAAGGAGCAGGTGACCGACGAACTGCTGCCGCGTGCCTTCAGCATTCGCCGCGACACGCGCGTGTGGATCGACACCAAAAACGGCTGGCTCGTAATCGATGCGGGTTCGCAAGCGGTCGCCGACGAAGTGCGCGGCCTGCTGGTGAAGTCGATCGATCAATTGCCGCTCGGCACCGTGCGCATCACGCAATCGCCGGTTGCAGCGATGACCGAATGGCTGCTTTCCGGAGAGGGTCCCGCCGGCTTTACGCTCGACCAGGACACCGAGTTGCGCTCGCCGACGGAAGGCAACGCGACGGTGCGCTACGTCGGACATACTTTGGATGCCGAAGATATGCGTCGTCATATCGAAGCTGGTAAGCAATGCATGCGTCTCGCGATGACGTGGAACGATCGCGTGTCGTTCGTGCTGACGCCAACGCTCACGATCAAGCGCATCGCGCCGCTCGATGTCCTCAAGGAAGCGAGCGACCCCACCGCGCAGAACGACGACGAGCGCTTCGATTCCGATGTCACGCTGATGACCGCCGAACTCGACCGCATGCTGTGCGATCTGCTCGACGTGTTGGGTGGCGAGCAGGGCGAGGCGATGCCGCAAGCCGCGGCAGCCTGATTCTCGCCTTATCCGCTGTGGGCCGGCGCGTTTGAGAAGCGGCGCTGCATAAAAGCGCCGCAACTCTCGCTTCGCGCGCGGACCGTCGGCGCACACACCGCTGCGCGGCCACACGGCACCTGACACACGGACACACGCCACGCCAGACCACTCCGCTCCGGCACCCCAAATATGGTTAAGATTACGACCGTGTATCAATCACGGAGGACTTGCGATGGTTCGACTGGTCATGATCCTGCTGGGTGTCGATTACCTGCGCACGCGTTGGCGCTCGTTGCAGTTGATCGGCTGGGTGAGCCTGATTCTGGGCATGGTAGTGTTCATCGACGCACTCGATAGCGCACTCTATTTTCCGATCACGCCGTTTGCGTTATTGCTGCTGCTCGAAGGGCTCGCCACACTAGCCGTCGCCTGGACCGGCATGGGCGGGCAACGCACGCTGCGCTATGTGAAGGGCCTCGCATTCTGCCTTGCGGCGGCGCTGATTCTCGTCGGCCATCATCACGGCAACTTCATTCTGTCGATGATCTTCGGCACGCTGTTTCTGGCCGACGGTCTGCTGCAGATCGTTTCCGCGAAGGTCGTCCGCTATCGCACCTGGCGGCTCGCGATGATCGGCGGCAGCATTGAAATCGCGCTGGCGGTTTTCTTCTATCAGCCTTACCCGACGCACTATGTGGGCACCGTGCCGTACTGTCTCGGGCTCGGTCTGATGTTCGGCGGCTGGAACATGATTTTGCTGAGTACGCGCGTGCGGCGTCTCGCGTCGAATCCCGCGGTTGCTTCGGACGATGTAACTGCTGATGCCGCTAACTCCGCCGCGAGTGCGGTGGCTCCCGGCCGGTTGGGCGCGGTGGAATGGGACGGCCCGCCCACTGCCGATGAAGACGCGTTGACTGTCCACGTGTGGACGCCAGTTGGTTCGGCCAAGGGCGAGGCGCGGCGGCAATTGATCGTGGATCGCTATATCGCGGCGGTGGATCGTAACGGCGTGATATCAACCGGACATGCCGCGCTCGAATCGCCTGAGGGCATCTATATCAGCCTGTATCCGGGCGTCGAGATCGATCGTTCGCCCGACGATTTCGCGCGGCTCCTGCGCGCGACGCGCGAGAACGACGTGCCCGGTTTGTTCCAGCCCGATTACCCGACCGAATCGAAGGCGTGGTGTCCGTCGACGGTTCAGGTGCGCATACGCAATTACGACCCGGCGCGCCTGCGCCGCTTCTGGGACGCCTATCGTCAGGAGACGACCTACAACCTGACGCACCGAAATTGCTCGAGCAGCGTATCGCATGCGCTGGAAGCGGCGATCGAAGGCGCGTCGGCGCGCGTGTGGGGCGGCCTCGGCGGCTGGCGGCCGTTTTTGCGGGTGATTGCGACGCCGGAGTTGTGGGTGGCCGCGCAACTTCGCAAACGCGCCGCGACGATGGCGTGGACGCCGGGTCTCACGCTCGACTATGCGCGCGCGCTCAGCATGCTCGCCGATCCACGGCCGTCGGGCTGGGTCAAGATGGCGCGCTTCGCCGTGCGCAGAATGGTGCGTTCGCGGCAGCAATGGCGCGCAGAAGAGCGCGCCGCGCCAGCCACCCGCGAGGCCGGGCAAGGCCAGGCTACGGGCGCGGCGCGCGAATGATACGTACTCGACGCGCGACTCAAGCCGGCGGCTGGCGCGAGAGATTCGCGCCCTGGCCGCAACGCAGGAGCAACTGACGTACAACTCGGCTAGGCTTGGCCCAAGCACAGCACAGCACAGCACAGCACAGCACAGCACAGCACAGCACAGCACAGCACAGCACAGCACAGCACAGGCGCATGGTGCTCTCTGCCCAACTTCGACGTAGCAGTAAAAACAGCAGACGTATCAAGCGCTTGCAGATTTTGCCGGATAGTTATGCACAGATTTGCAAACAGATTCTGTTGATAACTTCCACGTGCGCCGCGCGATGGTCAAATGAGTGATTTCAACCAATATGGCGGGTGTATGCTCAAAGCGAAAGCTGCTCGTTGAGCGCACTCGACCACGCCGAACCTCGGCCGTGGCTCATTCAGGATCAAACCGTGCCGGGCGCCGAGCGCCTGCTGCGGCAGCGGGTTTTACCAGCGTGAACGTGATGCTCAGGACGAACCCAGTTGTATCCATCGGCCTGTCAGATGAATGAGCCGCAGCGTTTCACGGTGCGTCACATCAGCGTCTACCGCTACTCGGAACCCGTGCGGTTCGGCGAACACCGGATGATGTTCCGCCCGCGCGCCAGTCACGATTTGCGTCTCGTCACGAACCAGTTGCTGATAACGCCGACGCCGTCGCGGCTGCACTGGCTGCACGATGTGTTCGACAACTCGGTGGCGGTCGCGAGTTTCGCGGGCAAGGCGAGCGAATTGCGCTTCGATAGCGAAGTGACGCTCGAACACGTCGAAACGCCCCTGCCCGACTACGCGCTTGAGCCGTACGCGGTGAACTGGCCGTTCGCGTACACCAACGAGGAAGCATCCGATCTCGTGAACGCGCGCAGCCGCCAGTATCCGGACAGCGACGTGGACGAATGGGCGCGCCGCTTCGTTCCTGGGCAGGGCAGCGGCGGCGCGCGCGGCAAGAACGGCACTGGCGGCACGATGGCGCTGCTGCGCGCCATGACACTCGACATCAAAAGCACGTTTTTTTATGTACGCCGCACGGAGAAAGGCGTGCACCGTCCCGGCGACACCTTGCGCAACCGCAGCGGCAGTTGCCGCGATTTCGCCGTGTTGATGATGGATGCTGTGCGCTCGCTCGGTCTCGCGGCGCGTTTTGTGAGTGGTTATCTGTTCGTGCCCGAGCACGACACGGCGCAAGGCGGCGGCGCGACCCATGCGTGGCTGCAGATCTATTTGCCGGGCGCCGGCTGGGTCGATTTCGATCCGACCAATAGCATTGTCGGCAATCGCCATCTGATTCGGGTGGCGGTGGCATGGAACTACTACCAGGCGTTGCCGTTGTGGGGCACATGGCATGGCGCGCCGCATTCGTTTCGCGGTCTGCAGGTCGATGTGAGCGTGACCGAAGGTAAGTAAGGAAGTAGGCCAGGTGAGTTGGGCCTGTACAAATCGAACGTGTTAGCTGGGAGCGTGAACGCTGGTTGCTCACCGGGCGCGTCAACTGAATGTTTTAACTGGAAGAGGGCGCCGTAATGAAATTGCGCGTTGGCTACGAGCTGGTCTACGAGTGCGTGCAACCGACGCCGATGATGCTGATGTTGAACACGCACTTTTCGCACGCGAAAGAAGTGCTGAGTGCGGATTTGCTGGCGGTCGACCCGCCGGTGCCGATCAGCCAGTATCGCGACGGCTTCGGCAATCTGTGCAGCCGGATCGTGGCGCCGCAGGGACTGATTGCGTTGTCGACGAGCGCCGTGCTCGAAGTGTCGTCCGAGCCGGAGAGCCGGCCGCCGCTGACCGAGCAGCATTCCGTGGAGGCATTGCCTGACGATACGCTGGTGTTTCTGCTGGGTAGCCGTTATTGCGAAACTGATTTGTTATCCGAATTTGCGTGGCAGACGTTCGACAAGTTGCCGCTTGGGCGCGGACGGGTGGATGCGATTTGCAATTATGTGCACGAGCACATTGTGTTTGGCTACGACTTTGCACGGCCGACCAAGACCGCGTGGCAGGCCTGGCAGGAGCGAAAGGGTGTATGCCGCGATTTTGCGCATCTGGCCGTGACGTTATGCCGGGCGATGAATATCCCGGCGCGGTATTGCACGGGCTATATCAGCGACGTCGGCACACGGCCGCCATACGCGACAATGGATTTTGCCGCGTGGTTCGAAGCGTATGTTGGAGGCTGTTGGCAGACATTCGATCCGCGCAATAATGTACCCCGCACGGGCCGGATTTTGATGGCGCGTGGCAGAGATGCTGCCGACGTTGCGATCAGCAATGCGTTTGGGGCGACGCAGTTAATGAAGTTTGATGTTGTCTGTAAGGCGATCTAGGTTTTTGCGCCGATAAAGACCTAAAGTTTCTTGCGTGAAATGCCGAAAAGATCGGAATCTATACTCTTGCCGCGAGCCGATTCCGGACCACCATGATGTCCCGCAACGTAGCCGCCACGGTAGTGGCAATCCTGCTGGCAGCGCCAGCCTCAAAAGCATTCCCGACGGGGTTGGCCTCGATCCCGGTCAGCCTGACTGTGCAGGAAACCTGCGTTATCCAGTCGGTGGACGCGGCGATTACCGTTGCGAATCAACCGGCGGTTGCCTGCCTGCACGGGGCGCCGTTCCAGGTTTCCCAGGCCGCATTCGATCCCATCGCGCCGGGTGAAACAGGCCGGAGTCAGGCGCAGCCGGTGGAGTTCATCACCGCCCACGACGCCCAGCAAACGGTCTGGATCGTCAATTTCTAGAAATCGCCCCTTACCCGCGCGACACTGCGGCCGCCAGGCGAAAAGCCCAAAGATCAATAACTGATCGTCGCGGTAATCGTGTCGCTGTAGCTGCCGGGCATCGGCGTCGTCTGCGCGGGCACCCGGCCGTACACCGTGATCGACACCGCATTGCCGCTGCCTGTGCCGGTGGCCATGCTCGTGCCCGCCGTTCCGTCACCCCATGCGATCGTGTGGGCGGTATCCGTATAAAGCTGATAGTTCACCGCGCCGCCGCCGCCCGAGCGCTGCATCTGGCGTGCCGCGACATTGCCGCTCGACCCGCTGCTGAGCGCGATCTCGAACGCGTCGCCGTTTGTGCAGCGGGCCGTGATCGCGCCGGTCGCGTTCAATGCCGAACTCAGCACGCCTGTCGAAGTGAACGCTACGTTCGTTGCGCTGATCAGGCAATTGTTCACCACCGTGGCGCTGGCCGTGAAGCCGAAGCTGCCGCCGCTCGTCGTCAGTGCGGCGCAGCCCGGCGCGAGCAGCAGAAAAAAACCGTAGTTAAGCGAAGTCTGGCTCAAGGTCTGCGAATACACGGTGTTGGCATTGCCGGAAGTCGGCACAGTCGGCTGGCTAGCAGTGATCTGGCCGTAGAAATTCACCGATGTTGTCGCGGTATTGCCGGTCAATGGTTTGTTGAGCGTCACCGAGATCGGCGTGGTGCCGAGCGCAGTCGAGCCCCACGCGAGCGAGTGCGCGGCGTCCTGATACAGGTTGTATTGCAACTGGTTGGAGCCGATCGCCAGATAGCGCGGCGTCGTGCCACCCATGTTCAGGCACACCTGCACGCTCGGTGTCAGCGTAACCGCGGGCCACGTGCACGAAATGCTGATAGTGCCGGTCGCGGCCACCGCGCTCAAGCCGATCGGGCTGACGTTGCCGAAGCTCAGCGCCGACGGACTCGCCGAACAGGTTTGCGCACTCGCTCGCTGCGGCAACACGCCGAGCAGCGCGCATAGCATCAGGAGCAGAAGGAGTCGCTTCATCGTGCCGCTCCTGCAGCCGGGACCGTTGGGGCCAGCGCGCTGCTGCCGCAGGTCAACGGTCCGAGCGTCGGCAACGAGCCGTCGGTCGGTCGCTGGTAGGTGAATTCGACGCTGCAATGCAGGGCGCCGTTGTCGACCTCGAGATGGTTGTCGTGCTGGAGGTTCTCGATGAAGGTCAGACCGTCGTAGCCGACGATCGTATCGCCGCCGCCTTCGACGTGATGCACGCGCGTGCCCGGCGGCAGCAGCTTGCCGTCGGCGCCGCGCAGAATCACCGAAGCGGCGCTGTAGCGCGACACGCGGAAGTTCGCCAGCACGCCTGCGCGCGACTCCGGCACGAGATCCATCGAGGTCGTGGCGATACGCGCATCCGCGGGCAGATTCATGCTGTTGATCGCGACCTGGTTGTGCTGGTACGCGTTCAGATCGGGTATCAGCAAATGGCCGTTGCGGTCGGTCGTGCCGATCACGCGGTTTTCGTGCAGTACCGGCACACCCGCGACGCCGTCGGTGGACACCAGCGCGAAGCCGTCGTCGATACGCCGCGCTGGCTGGATGCTGTTGTCCATCAGCACGATCGCGCCGGTCACATCGAGTGAGGCGTTCGCATGCCGGTCGATGTCCTGCGCGAGTGCCGTCACCTCGCCGTCATTGCCGAGATATTGCGCCTGTGCCTGGCGATACGGCACCGCGCCCGAGCTGCCCGCCTGCACCCCCCAACCCCAGCCGCCTGCATAATCGGGCGGCCGCTGCGCATTGAGGTTGTAGGTGGACTGGCCGTTCTGACGGCCGACACTCGCGTTGATCGCGGTGTTGTTGCCGAGGCCGAAGCTCGCGGTCAGAAACACCCCTTGCGAGTTGTGCTGCAGAAAGTCCTTGTATGTGCTGAGCGTGAACGAGGCCAGATTGCCGAAGTTCAGCGTGTACGACAGCGAACCGATCCGTGAGGCGGGAATGCCGGGAAAGCGATAGCCGATGTAACTCAGTGACACGGTCTGGCGGCTGAAGAAGGGTAGCGCCAGCGTCACGCGGTCGGTGGCGGTGGGCACCGGCGTGCCGTCGCGCGCGGCGAGGTCGCCATAGTTGCCGTAGGCGCGCAGCGTCTGCGCGTCGATCGAGAAGTTCGGTTCGATCAGCTGATAGCCAAGACCGACCTGCGTGCCGTTCAGCTTGCCCGCGCTCGCGGACAATGAGCCGTTGATCACGCCCGCCATGCCCATGCGCACGAGTGCACCGGCACCCGCATTGACGAGGCCGCCGGTGGCTTCCGCATGTCCTTCGAGTGTCAGCGTGTCGCTCATGCCGCGCCGCGCGGTGGCGCTGACCGCGGGACGCGGATCGTAGGAAAACGAATCGATGCCATACGCGCGGCGCAGAAAACCCGCTTCGAACGAATAGCTCGACAGGCCCGCCGCCAGCATGCGCGTATCGACGTAGAGCGGCAGCGTAGTCGAGATGGTGCGGCCGAGCGCGTCATGCGTGATCACGGTCGCTTCGCCCGCGCCGGTGATGCCCGGCACGTTGTTGACGATGAATGGCCCGCTCGGCACGTTGCCGCTGAACTGGCGCACGTTGTTGATATAGAGATCCACCGCCGAAGGCACGACCGCGGAGCCCGCGAATGCCTGCACGGGGAACGTTACAAGGTCGGGCCGCAGTGCGAAGTTGCTGCGCCACTGGAAGCCGCCGATGCGGATCGAACGGCTCCAGTCGAGCGATGATGAAATGGTGTCGCCGAACTGCGTGGTACTGAGCGTGGCCGGGTTCGACGTACTCCACGAGGTGTCGTAGCGCACATAGCGATGCAGGTCGCGGTATAGATAGGCAATGCCGGTATTGCTCAATACGCCGGCCGGGTCGAAGTAGCGCTCTTCGCTCCAGAGTGCGAACTGCGCGTTGGTGTCGGTTTGCGCGAACGCGTCGTAGTTGATCAGAAAGCCGCGCGACGCAGCGGCATTCGGCGTTCGCGTCAGGTCCCGCGTGTCGAACGTGTACGGCTTGCGGATAGCGTTGGGCACCTGCAGGTCGATGGTCTGGCGCGAGGCGTCGTATTGGTAGTGCAGGCCTGGGATCTGGTCGAGTTCGATCGAAGCGGTGTCCGCGGCGCCGAGCTTGTCGGTAGCGATGCCAACTTCGCTCAGGTCCTTCCCTGTGGCGCTGAGGCGCCCATCGGCTTCGCGAAAGTGCGCGATCAACGAAGTGCGCTGGCCGTTGAGCATGACTTCCAGATATAGATCACGGCCTGCTGTGGTGTCCGGCGCGGGCTTCGCCGCCGCGCGTTGGCTGGACTCCGGCGCGGCGCTCGAACCGGTGCCCGAATCTGCACCCATGTTGACGCCTGGGCTGACACTCTTGTCGGCGGGCGCATCGGCAGGCGCATCGGCAGGCGCACGCGTATCGACGCCCGTATCGGCGAACCGCAGCGGCGCCTGCGCGCCGGCCTGAGTCACGCTCTGCATGGCCAGCGTTGCCGCGAGCGCAATGATCTGCGGCCTCCATCCATGACGTTTTCGCCGTCGTGTCATTCTCATCGATTGCTTGGCGGTCCATCGTGTTCGTTCCCATTGACCCCGGCGCGATCACGGCTGGCCTTGCGTGCCAAAGGTCTGCACGTGTGTTGGCCCTTGTGCCCTCGTATGTTCAATCGACATTCACGGTGGCTTCGGCCGGCAGTGAATTGATCGCGGCGCGCACCTTCAGCGGGCCGTTCTGGGCGGCGTTGGCCGGCAACGTCACCGGCCACTGCCGTTCGCGCCCGGCCAACGCGTAGCCAAGTAGCCCTTTGTTGACCTCGTAGGCGTTGCCTGCGTTGTCGATCAATTGCACAGCCGCAATTTGCGCGCGCTTTTTGCCCGCGTTGTCGACGCGCAGCAGCCAGCTTTGCGGGCCGCGTGACAGATGCCAGGACAGTTTCGGCTGGCCGATGTCGACGGGCGGCTCGACGAACACCGGCACCGAGTAGCGCAGACGGATTGTCACCCCGCTAGTCGGCGCGGCGTCGGGCTCGGGCAACTCGTCGATCAGCACGCGATAGCCCTGCTCGGCGGCCGACGGCTGCGCAATCGTGCGCACCAGCCGCACCAGCTGATCGGCATGCGCGGCGATCTGGATCAGCGGCGGGCTTGCCACCAGATCCTGAGTGGGCGTGAGCGTGTCTTCGCCGTTTGCCTGATCCCAGCGGAACACACGCACCTGGCCGAATAGCGGCTTCTCGCCAGGGTTCTTCAGCGTGATGCCGGTCGCATTGGCGTCCGCGGACATATCGACCATCACCGGCGAAATTTGCAGCGTCGCGGCTTGCGCGAGCGGCGCCGTTAGACACCATGCAAATACGGTTGCCGTCAGTAGCCGGCGAGGCGTGCCGATGGCGCTCACGCCGCGCGTGATGGCAGACCGTGCGCTTGCACGCCGCGTCCTTGCGGACCCTCTCAAAAGTAGACCGTGGCGGTGACGGTGGTCTGATAGGTATCAGGTTTCGGGGTAGTCTGCGCCGGCACCTGGCCGTACACGACAATCGATTGCGCCGAGCCGGTACCCGTGCCGCTGGCCGTGTTGGTGCCCTGCGTGTTGCCCCACGGAGTAGCGTGGCCGGCGTCCTGATACAGCTGGAATCCGACTGTGGTGGCGGTATTGCCGGTGGCCGTGCCGGCCATCAAGCGGCTCGTCACGGTGGAGCCGGTGACCGTGCCGGCGTCGAGCCCGACGTTGTACGGTGTGGTGTTGGTGCAGGTTACGGCGACCGTGGTCTGCTGGTTGATGGCCGTGGCCAGCACGCCGTTGCTGCCGAAGTTCAGCGGGGTCGCGCTGATTGAGCAGTTGGCGTTCAGCGTAAGCGTGACGGTGAACGTGGTGGTGGCAGTGCCGTTCGAATAGGTGGCAGCGCTCGCGAGCTGTAGAGGCAAGCCGAACATCAAGGCGACGATGAGGCTGGACGACAGCAGTTTTTGTTTCATCATGAGACCTCGCAAGCCGACGGGACGCGGATTTTTCAATTGCGTAGGCAGTTTGAAATTGTACCGGCCAGATCGTGAATCAATTCACTGGATATTCCAGGGCGGCGTGATTACGTTATGTAAAGGCGTTCGCAATTGATGAAATTTAGTCTACACCACACTTTCTTCGTAATACAAATTCTTGCGTTGAGAAATTTATTTGGAATAAGTGGCGCAGGCGGTATGACATGGTGCGAGAAAACGGAGAGATTAGGAAATTATTTCAATCCATGGATTCGGGAAAGTACCTAATTCAGGTAGTTTTTTCTAATAAAGATGATTATTTTTTTATTTTTATTGAAATGTGACGTGTGCATGATTATGCATGCCAGCTAATTGAAAAATGCCAGTTGGTCTGTTTGAAATCCGCGTGTTTGAGTGTCAGGCCAATGCGGCTGTTGCAACCGCGCAATGCTAATCACGGCTCGCCGGCGGGGGGCGAAGCGTCATTCCCCAAGCGCAAACGGGCGCTTGCGCCGCAACAGCGCCGAGCCGAGCGACACCGCTGCGCCGATGCAGCCCATCGCCAGCGAGAGAACCACGATCAGCAAGCCGGTTTGTGTTCGTGCCGAAAACACGCCGACCAGCAACCCAGCGAGTGGTTGCGTCATGTTGTTCAACAGGATCACCACGCCGGTCGTCTTGCCGTAGTCCTCGGGCGGGATGATTTTCTGCCGAGCACTGCGGATGTAGACATTGAACATCTTGTCGAAGCCCACAATCAGCAGAAAGCCGACCGCATAGCTCCAGGGCGCCGCGCTCACACCCGCGATCACGCCCCCGGCACAGATCGAGATGAACGCGGCCCGGCCGAGTGTCTGCGCAGGCCAGGCGTTGCGTGCGATCGTCAAAAGAATCAGCACCGTGGCCACGGCGCCGGCAGTCTGGAGGCCCGCGTAGTACCGGTCCGATTGCGCGTGGAAGCCGGTCACCATCGCAGCGGATGTCGCAAGGGTCACGCCGATCACGAGATTTTCGGCGGCGGCGAGCAGTACGACTTTTTTCAGGCCGGGTAGCACCAGCACATGGCGCAGCGCGATACGCAGGGGCATTGTCCAGTGACCTGGCGCAGCGGGCGGTGGATCGCCAGCGCGAAAGCCGCTGGTGCGTTGCCACAGCAGCAGCGCTGCATCGGCAAGCAGAAACAGCGCGCCGGTTGCGCCGACCACCCACTCCCAGCGCCACACGCCGAGCAGCAGTGCGGCCAGCATTGGGCCCAGCACGAAGCCCAACTGGTCGGCCAACTGAGAGTAGGCGAGCACACGCTGGAACTGCTGCGTGCTGAAGATCTGCGGCAGCATCACTTCGCGCGCGACCAGGCCCTGGCTCGTGAGCACACCGCACAATGCCGATAGCGCGATGAGCCAGCCGATGCCGCCGAACAGCGCATACGCCAAAACGCCGCCGAAACACACGAGTGCCCGCACAGCCTGGCTCACCCGCATCAGCCTGAGCGGCGAGATGCGGTCGCACAAGGCGCCGAAGAAAGGAAAGGCCAGGTAGCGTGGCAGCGTTTCGATAAAGAACGCGAGACCTGACCACGATACCTGGTGTGTCGTCTGAAACACCACGAGCGGCACGAGGAACAGCAGGATCTGATCGGCGAGACGCGCGACAAACAGCGAGCAGAAGAAAGCCTGATGGTTGACGCGCACCGTTCATGTCCCGCCGTTTATGGGTCGAGACCGATCCTATCAAAGATTGCGTTAGCCGCCCCGATAGGCCTGTTCGAGCAACGCGATATCGAGCTTGACCATTTTTATCATCATGGCTTGCATCACGCGGCTTATTTCTGGCCGCACTCCGCACCTTGCATCCCTTGCATTCCTTGTTGAATCTCTTCAGGGCTCAGGTCGCGCTTGTGCGTGGCGAGCGACCAGCTGTGGCCGAACGGGTCCTTCAACTGGCCGTAGCGGTCGCCCCAGAACATGTCGGCAAGCGGCATGACGACGGTCGCGCCGGCCTCGACAGCCTGCTTGAAACTGGCGTCGACGTCTTCCACGTAGTGGTGAATCGTGACCGGTGTGCCTTTCAGCGCGTTCGGGCCCAGCGCGTTGTGATCCGGCCATTCGTCGGTCAGCATCAGCATGGAGTCGCCAATCTTCAGGCAAGCGTGCATCACTTTCCCCCCGGGGCCGGGCATGCGGAATTGCTCAACGGCGTTGAAAGCCCTGGCGTAGAACGTGATGGCGTCTGCGGCGTTGGCGCAAATCAGATACGGGGTCAGCGAGTGCATCCCGTCCGGGATCGGTTTGACAGCGGGGCTGGACATGACGGCGACTCCTTGAAGTAACAGGTTCGTGAGTTAAAAGACCCACTGCGTGAGCCAGGCCTTCAACGTTACGACGAGTGCAGCGCCTTTGAATCGACACTCCGGAAAAAATATTTTTAAGCACGGCCGTGCGGCGCGGTGCGAGTTCGAGCAGGCGCAGGCATGTGTGTGGCGCGTTCTCGCCGCGCGGATTCAACCGGGCGGGTGGTCTTCTTTCGCCGGTATGTCAACCGGCCGGATTGTCGTCGTCCGGTGGCGTGGAGGGTGCCGATGGCGGGGAAGGCCTCGCCGCGTCACCGCCCGGTGCACCGAGGATGCTGATCTGGAAAGTCGGGGTCGCCGCGAGCGACTGCAACGTCGCGTCTTCCGGAATGTGTTCGAACAGTGGCAGGATCACCGAGCCGCCGATCACCGCGCGCCGGCTATTGTCGGCCGGCCGCAACCCCCACACGTCCTGGTAGACCACCGGCACCGCGATGCCGTTGCGGGTCGTGTTGCCGATGTACAGCATCACATGACCGCCGATGTAGATCAGCGTGCGTAACGGTTCACCATGCTGGGCGAGGTAGTCGAGCCGTTGCGCCGGCGTCGACGCGGACAGATCGATCATGCGTCCCGCGCTCATCTGCGTCGACGAATGGCGCGGCAGCCACACGCCGAATGCCGCGAAGATGCTTTGCAGTTCCGACGAACAGTCGTTGTAGAGGCCGCTATTACCCCAGCCGTACGGCCGGCCGATCAGCGTCTTCATCAGCATTGCCAGATGCCGCGGGGTAGCCGCGAGCGGCATCGGGGCGATCTGCGTATCGCTCAGTTGCGCGCTGCGAATGAGCGCCCGGCCATCCACATCGCGGGCCGGGACGAAGAGTTTGCGCGAGGCGGGTGTATCCGCTTCGGCAGTGCCACTTGCTTCGCGTGCTGTTCTGTTTGCTCGTGTTGCGGGCCGCGTGGCGTTGTCCGGGGCGAGCGGCAATAGCGTGCCGGCGGGCGCGTCGAAGCGGAACACGCCGCGGCTGTCGCGCACGGGCGCCGAGGCCACCGTCACCGCGCCCAGCGACTTCGCGGTGGCCGCGCGCCATGTGTCGACGAAGGTGTCGTCAGTCAGGCCGACGCCATCGCTGCGCACCCAGCCTTGTACGTCGGGCGTCTGCACGTAGCGCCACGCGCCATCGACGCTGCTGCCCAGCACATACAGCGGCGTGCCAGGGCGCACGGCTGAAATCTGCAGGTTGTCGAACGGATAGCCTTCGCCGGCCAGGTGGTGATCGTAGAACGACGGGTCCGTGGTCGGCAGTTCGCGCACCATCAGATTGCTGGTGGCGATCGCGCGACGTTCGGGCTGGTAGACGGCCTCCTGCGTGAACTGGCCGACGTCCATGTTTTGCGCGATGGCGTCGATCCACGCCTTGTCGTGCGGCCGGAAATTCTCGCCGTAACCGACCGCCGAGCCGCTCTTGCCGGTGTTATCAAATTTGCCGATGCGGCGCTGCTGCAGCGCGACAATGTCCGCGCCTTGCTGGCGATAGACGCGCATCGTCACGTAAGCGGAATTCCACGGCGACGGCGCGGCCGTGCCGGTGCCGAAATAGCGTGCGTAGAGGGCGCTGAAGTGCGCCTGCTGATCCGCAGGGCTCAGGAACGGCTGATCGTAGGCGGGGCTGTCCGGTTCGAGCCAGTGATCGACGTTCTGGTCGTAATTGGCGATCGGGAACAGCGTGACCGTGTCGACGCTCGCGTGGCCATCGTGTGAGGGCGGCGGATTGCTGCAGGCGGCGAAGGTCGCGGCCGCTGCGAGGGCGACGCATAACGCGGTGGCGCGGCGGCCCTGCGGCAATCGGGCGACGAAGCGTGTGGCAAAACGCGTGGCAAAACGGGGCAGCACGGCGACGGGCATGGAATTCGACGGTGATGGTCCAAGGGCACGATGATACGGTGTCGCGCGACGTGCAGGGCGGCGGATGCATGTCGTACTTACGCGGAACGAACGAGCGGGGCTTTCTCGCGCTTACAGCGCCCCTCGCGGGCATAAGCACCATGTTTCACGACATGGCGGCGACATGAAGCCAACTGCCTGTGTTTTGCTTTCACAGCGTTATGAGTGTATTTACACAGCGCTTATGTGTTTTCATGGGAGTTCGAATCGTCAATAGCGGCTGCGCCATACTGCGCTTCAGGCGCAAACCACCGCGCACGAATAGCGTTTCGATACACTCGTCACATCGCCTCGAATCGTCTTTCGCGAGGCTCAACAACCAGGAGAACAACATGCAAACCAGCGCACGCAATCAATTCGCCGGCGAAGTCGCCGAAGTCAAACACGGTGCCGTGAACGACGAAGTCACGTTGCGCACTCAGGACGGTCTCGAGATCGTTGCGATCATTACGCACGGCAGTGCGACGTCGCTCGGCCTCGCTGCCGGTAAGAAGGCGTTCGCGCTGGTCAAGGCGTCGTCGGTGATCGTCATGGTCGACGTGGCGAAGAGCCAGGTGTCGGCGCGCAATTGCATCGCCGGTACGGTGTCGGCCGTCACCAAGGGCGCGGTGAATTCGGAAGTGACGATCAACGCGGGTGGCGCACAGATCGCCGCGATCATCACCAACGAAAGCGTCGATCGTCTCGGCCTCGCGAGCGGCAAAGCGGCGACGGCGATCTTCAAGGCATCGAGCGTGATCATCGGCGTCGAATAACCATTTACGCATGGCGTTGTCCGCAGGCTTAACGTCTGGATAAAGCCATCAGGCCGTACGCAGATCGGCCGGAAAGAGGGCGGCACGCTCAGGCGGGCGTGCCGTGAAGGAAACAACGGCTTGCTTTACACTGCACACCTCGCTGTTCTCTTTCCGCTTTCATCACGGACGCCGTCATGTTCGAAGTCTCCTCCGCCTCGCATCTCCCCAAAGCCGCGCACTACGAAGAACTGGTCGCCCAGGCCCGTTCGCTGCTCACCGGCGAAACCGACTGGATCGCCAACGCCGCGAATTTCTCCGCATTCGTGTTCCATTCGCTGAGCGATCTGAACTGGGCCGGTTTCTACTTCCACGACGGCCGCGAACTGGTGGTCGGACCGTTCCAGGGCAAGCCCGCTTGCGTGCGCATTGCGCTCGGCAAGGGTGTGTGCGGCACCGCTGCGCAAACCCGTCAAACGCAAGTCGTGCGCGACGTGCATGAATTCCCTGGTCATATCGCCTGCGATTCGGCATCGCAATCGGAAATCGTCGTGCCGCTTGTCGCACCGGACGGCACGCTGATCGGCGTGTGGGATGTCGATAGCCCGATCGTCGCGCGCTTTGATGAAGAGGACGCGAAGGGCATGGAAGCGCTGTGCGCGGTATTTATCGAAGCCGCGCTGCCGCGCGCCTCGTAGGCGTTTCAAGAAGCGCTGATCCAGCGGTGCGGTGGCACGCTATGCTTTTTCGTACATAGACTAGATGCACTTCAGGGGATGGGTCGGCGGACCTCATCCCGCTATCGTTCTCTCCACGCGCTCAAGATGTCCCGAAGGAAGTCCTCTTTGGGAGCAGGACAAGAGCGCGACGAACCCCCATCAGGTTTTGGAGACATGCATGAGTTCCGCCACTGCTACTGCTACCGCTACCCCGCTGACATTCCAACGCTCCCCCGCTTTACCCCGCAATTGCACTTTCGATAGCCACGACTGGGACATTCTCAGCCGCTACTGGCATCCGGTGGCATTCGCCCCTGACGTGACCGACAAACCCATCAGCGTGACGCTGCTTGACGAGCCGCTGGTCGTGTTCCGCTCGAACGGTCAACTGGTGAGCGCGCGCGATGTCTGTCCGCATCGCGGTGCGCCGCTCAGCCAGGGATGGGTCGATAACGGCAACATTGTGTGCCCGTATCACGGCCTCGCGTACGGTAGCGACGGCAAGTGCAAGCATATTCCCTCGCAAGCGGATGGCCCGATTCCCGATCGCCTGCATCTCGTCACGTATGCGACGCAGGAAGCCTACGGCCTCGTATGGGTTTCGCTGGGTGGCGGCACTGAAGCGTTGCCTGCCTTTCCCGGCTGGGACGATCCCGACTTCCAGCAGATCCTGCCGCCCTCGATCGATATCAACGCTTCGGCGGGACGTCAGACCGAAGGCTTCATCGACGTCGCGCATTTCGCGTGGATTCATCACGACAGCTTCGCCGACCGGCATAACCCGGTGGTGCCGCAGTATTCAGTCGAGCGGCGCGAACGCGGCATGCACGCGGAGTATGTGAGCACGGTCAGCAACTTCCCGAAGTCGATGCAGCATCGCGCGCCGGAGGGTTATCTGTGGCGCCGCTTCTTCGACGTGGACGTGCCGTTCTTTGCGCGTCTGACCGTGCAATTTCCCGACAACGGCCGCCTGTCGATTCTGAATGCCGCGAGCCCGGTGTCCGCGCGTAAGACGCGTCTGTTCGTGCCGATCGTGCGCAACTTCGATAAGGATTTGCCGCTCGAGGACGTCTACGCGTTCAACCGTCAGGTGTTCGAAGAAGATCGCGCGATCGTCGAACTGCAGTGCCCGGAAGATTTGCCGATCGACCGCGCGGCGGAAGCGCCGATCCTCGCCGACCGTTCGTCGGGTGCCTATCGTCGAGCGTTAGCCGAGATCGGTCTCGGCCAGGCGTATGTGCGCTAGTTCGCTGTGCGACGTGACGCGATGCGTGATTCGTGATTCGGGAGAGAAGCCATGAAAGTATGGGAATGCGTGATCTGCGGCTTTCGCTATGACGAAGCACTGGGTCTGCCGGAAGCAGGCATCGCGCCGGGCACGCGCTGGGAAGACGTGCCGGACGACTGGCTGTGCCCGGACTGCGCAACCGGCAAACACGACTTTGAAATGCAGGTGATCGCATGACGGCCGCTCAGCATGAGGACAAGGGACAGCCGGTGGTGATTGTCGGCACCGGCATGGCGGGCTATACGGTCGCGCGTGAATTGCGCAAGCTCGATAGCACGGTGCCGATCGTCATGATCAGTCGCGACGACGGCACCTTCTATTCGAAGCCGATGTTGTCGAATGCACTGGCGATGAAGAAAGAGCCGCAGACGCTGGCGAGTTTCGACGCAATAGCAATGGCGGCTCAATTGGGCGCGTGGATACGCGTGCATCAGCATGTGGAGCGTATTTTGCCGGCCGAACGCACGCTCGTTGTCGACAACGCCTTACTCGGCTACAGCAAGCTGGTGCTGGCCACGGGCGCGGACCCACGCCGCCTGAACGTAGCGGGCGACGGCGCGGCCGACGTGATGTCGATCAACGATCTCGGCGACTACGCGCGTTTCAGGTTGGCGCTCACGCGTTGCCGTTCAGTGGCGATTCTGGGCGCGGGTCTGATCGGCTGCGAGTTCGCCAACGATCTGGCGGCCGCCGGTTATGCCGTCAGTCTGATCGATCCCGCTTCGACACCGCTGGCTCGCTTGCTTCCGCGAGACGTGGGCGAGATTTTCGCTCGCGCGCTGGACGATGGCGGCATCCGTTTTCATCCTGGCCGCAGTGTGGATCGTATCGACCGCTTGTCGGATGGTTATCGGTTAACCTTCACCGAAGGCGAGCCGATCGATGCGGATCTGGTCGTGTCGGCGGTCGGCCTCGCGCCGCGCACGGCGCTTGCCGCGGCAGCTGGCCTTGAAATCGATCAGGGCATTCGAACCGACGCGTGGTGCCGCACAAGCGCGCCGGATATCTATGCACTTGGCGACTGTGCCGCGATCGACGGCAAAGTCCAGCCGTATGTCCTGCCGATCATGCACGCCGCGCGGGCGCTCGCGCGCACCCTGGCCGGTCAGCCGACGCGTGTTGCTTTCCCGGTGATGCCAATTACCGTGAAGACGCCCGCGAGTCCCGCCGTCGTCGTGACGCCGGATGGCGACGGCGCATGGTCGATCGAAACCGCCGCCGATGCGGCGAAACACGCGGTGCGCGCCGTGTGCCGGCATGCCACTAGTGAACGTCCGTTGGGCTTCGCACTGCTCGGCGCGGCGATCGAGGGTAAGGCCGCGCTGATCAAGGCCATGACAGAGGGGGCCATTAGCTAACCCTAAGCCATAACAATCTTCCGACTGACCGACCTCACTTTGTGATCGCTCGGTGTTTTAAAGGGCCTGTCACCTGGAACACATCCGATGATCGCATTCGCGCCGCAAGCTCTGCTTGCGGCGTTTTTTTATCCGCTTGAAGGATGTGCGCGCGGATGAAAAAGCGCTTAGGAAACCAGATCTTTGGCGACGCTGGCGATCAACCGCCGCAGCCATACCGCCGCAACGCTGCGATGCGTGCGATCGTGCCAGAGTTGATAGTAGGTGAGTGCTTGCGGCTCGCCGGGCACCGGTTCGATGCGCAACGGCAGCATCCTGGTGTAGTGCGTGGCGAGTGCGCGGGTGGTGGTGAACAGCAGATTGGAGCGCGCCAGAACGTAGGGCGCCATGCCGAAGTAGGGCAGTGTCGTGGTAACGGTGCGCGATAGGCCGTTGCGGGCGAGTTCGACATCGACGGTGCCCCATGCCGTCGTGTTATAGGTCATTACGGCCAGATGTTCCGCTTCTTCGTAGACGGGCTTGCTAAGCCGCCCCGGTTTGATCGGATGGCCGTTGCGCATCAGGCACACCAGTTCGTCCTTGCACAGCGGCTGCAAATGCAGATGCTCCGGCGGTGTGCGCCAGTTGCCGATCACCAGATCGAGAAAGCCGCTTTCCAGACCGTGTTCATAACCACCGTCCACCATCATCAGATGCCTGAACTCGAGCTTCGCACCGGGCGCTTCGCGATGAAACGCATCGACCACGGCGGGGACGAAGAACGCATCGAGATAATCCGGCGAGCCGATACGAAAGGTCTGGCTAGTAGTGGCCGGATTGAATGAGGTGGTGGGGTGCAGAATGGCCGCGATATTGTTCAGCGCTTGCGCCGCAGGTTCGATCAGCGTGAGAGCATGCGCCGTGAGAACCATCCGGCTGCCGCTGCGCACCAGCAGCGGATCGCCGGTCATGTCGCGCAGTTTGCGCAGCGCCACGCTCACGGTCGGCTGCGATTGTCCGAGCAAGGTTGCCGTGCGCGACACGCTCGATTCGGTCAGAAGCGTGTGTAGCACCTTGAGAAGGTGCGAATCGATAATTTCCTTGGACATGAAAAGCGGGACCCTGTTTCGTGCGGATCCATGCTGTGGAGCGGTGTTTTTTAATGAAGGATCGCGAGCAAAATATATCCACGGATATAACGGTCGTCAATCCGTCGAAGCCCTGTACGACGGCGTCAAAAGCCGGTGTGGGTTGAGTCATGGGGCGCGGAGCATGCCGGCAATAGCGAGCGCTCTATGATGTGTGCGATGACGGGCGCGCCGCCACCGGAATTCGGGAATACACCGAGGGAAACGATTGCGACGAAGAATGCGCGGCTGGGGCGATGGATTCAGCCAGGAAAGCCGCTATCATACGCACGGTTACCCAGCGGATCGGACCCAATCTGCCGGCTGCGCCATACGCGCCAGGAAAAATGCTCACCCGCTTTCCTCATTCGCTTCCAGTACCCAGGAAATTCAAAGGCCGGCGCGATGCAAGATCACCACTTTGCCGAAGCGCGTCCACGTGACGCCGCGCTTGCGGCGGCGCCATACGGCATGTTCATCTGCACAGTCGACGGCACGTTCGACTCCGTCAACGTTGCTTTCGAAAAGCTGACCGGTTTTACCGCCGAAGAATTGATCGGCCGGCGCACCTTTGAGTCCTTGCACGACCCGGCCGAACTCGCGAGGCGCCGCGCCGAATTGCCGGCGCTGTCGGCGATAAGCTCGCGCTATGAAGGCGAATGGACCTATGTGCGGCGCAACAGTACCCCGATTCGCGTGGTGTTCGCGCTCGCGCCGCTCGCCGCCGAGCCGGCGTATCCCGGTGGGGTAGCCACGGGGCCCGTTCGCTACGTCGGTATTGCCATCGACATGACGCGCTACGCGCAATCCGAGGCGCGCTTGTGGTACGTCGCGCATCACGACGGCGTGACCCGCCTGCCCAATCAGACGCTTTTCACCGAACGCCTCGAGCTCACGATCGCGCGCTGCCAGCGAAACGGCAGTGGTTTTACCGTGCTGATTGCCGAGCTCGATCATTTGCGCAAACTGCGCGATGCGCTCGGTTTGCATGCGGCCGAGCTGGTGTTGCAGATCGTCGGCGAGCGTTTGCGCGGTCTGTTCCCCAACGACGGTACGATCGCCTCGATCGGCGGCACGCAATTCGCGCTGCTGATCAAGGAAACCGGCACGGCGGCCGATGCTTTCGCGGCTGAAGCACTGAGCCGTATCGCCGAATCGATCGACTACGCAGGCACTGCGCTGAACATCACGGCGAGTATCGGCATCGTCGCCTATCCCACCGACGGTGCCGATGCGCCGACGCTGATGCGCCGCGCGGGCGTGGCGTTGTCGGCGGCTTCGGCGGTGAGCGGCAATGCGGTGCGGCGCTTTTCCACCGCGCTCGAAGGCCTGGCGGCGCGCCGCTTCGAACTGGAGACCATGCTGCGCGAAGCGCTCGAGCGTCAGCAACTGCATCTCGTGTATCAGCCACAGGTGACGCTTTCCAATGGCCGTATCGCGCAAGTGGAGACGCTGTTGCGCTGGAATCATCCGCAGCGTGGTCTGATCAGTCCGGTCGAGTTCGTGCCGGTCGCGGAAGAGTCGGGCCTGATCGAGCAGATCGGTGAGTGGGTGATCCGTACCGCGTGCCGCGACGCCGGAAAATTGCTGCGTCTCGTCGGCACGTTGCCGCGGATCGCGGTGAACGTGTCCCCGCAGCAGTTCCAGCGACACAATCTGTTCGAGACGATCCGGGGGGCACTAGAGGATGCCGCGCTCGACCCTTCCTACCTTGAAATCGAAATCACCGAGGGCGTGCTGCTCGGCGACACCGAACTGGCATTGCAGACGCTGCATGCATTGCGCGAATTAGGCGTTGAAGTCGCGGTGGATGATTTCGGTACCGGCTATTCGAGTCTCGCGTATCTCACACGTTTCCCGCTGAACCGCCTGAAAATCGATCGCTCGTTTGTGATGCGCATGAGTACCGATCCGCAATGCGCGGCGCTAGTCGGCGCCATTATCGCCATGGCCCATGCACTGAAACTGCGCGTGACGGCCGAAGGCGTAGAGACGGCCGAACAGGCCGCGCAACTGGAAGCACTCGGCTGCGACGAGGCGCAAGGATTCTGGTTCTCGCGACCCATCACCATCGCGGCGTTGCGCAATTTGCTGAAACCGTTGGGCACCGGTTGACGCCGGGATTCCGCTGCCAACTTGAAGTCGCAGTCCTTCAGCCGTCGTGGCGCGTCGCCGCCATGAACGGCATGCTTGATGCTTTTCTCGCGTTCCACCGCGAGCAGATGTCAAACGGTTGTTCCAATCGATTTTTTTTACGGTTGGGAGAAGGCTGCTAGCTATAGGTTTTAGCAAGCTATATGCCTCGGCTCCGGCGGTGCAAAACGCGGGAACGTATCCTGCTTCCTTGCGTCAAGAGAACATATACGCAACGGAGCGCAGGCAAACAATGAACGATCTCCTGACTCGGCTATTGCATTTCCAGCCGTCGCTGCTTGTCACCTTAACGCACGACGTTCTTCAAATCGTGCTGGCCGCGCTGATCCTGATTGTCGGCTGGTGGCTCTCGAACCGGGTCGGCTCGGTGTTCGAAAGAGCGCTCGCGCGCACGCGTGCTGATCCCACGCTCGCGCCAATGTTAGCGGCAATGGGCACCTGGGCTGTGCGCGTGCTCGTCTTCATCGCGGCGCTTGGTGAAATCGGCATCGCCACGGCGAGTGTGCTGGCCGTGCTGGGCGCAGCCGGTCTCGCGATCGGCCTCGCCTTGCAAGGCACATTGCAGAACATTGCGGCCGGCATGATGCTGCTGATGTTGAGGCCGTTTCGCGTCGGTGACGTGATCGAGGGCAGCGGGGCGGCTGCGGGCATCGTGCGCGAAGTGGGGCTGTTCACGACGCGCATCGAACGTGGCGACGGCAACGCGGTGTTTGTGCCGAACAGCCAGATCTGGAGCAATCCGGTGATCAACTACAGCAGCGGGGGCACGCAACGCATCGAGGTCGAAGTTGGACTCGCACAGCGTAAGGACGTGGATGCGGCGATCGGCGAGCTGAAGAAACTGGTCGCCGACGAACCGCGCGTCTTGAGCGGCTCGACGCTCGCACCGGTCATCACCGTAGCAGACTATCCCGAGGACGGCGGCGCGACACTGCGCATCGCTGCATGGGTGCGCTCGCCGGACGCGTCGCTCACTACCGGCGATCTGCATGACCATGCTCAGACAGCGCTCGAACAGGCCGGCTGTCCGGTGGCGGCGTAGGGTCGGCTTGTCGTGCGCAGGGTGGGACAGCGTTGAAGGGGTTTGTGGCGGGCGGTGATGCGCGATACGCGCGGCAGTCGGGCCGAGGTGGATGCATCCGTGCAAGACGCGTGTCGCCGCAATACACGGAAAAGAAAAAAGGGGCCGATTGGCCCCTTTCCGTCTGATCCCGTTACTACGCGGGACTCAGTGTGCTGCGTCGTCCGCGGCAGTGATCGCCGTGCCGGCCATGACACCGGATGCACGCTTGATGCTGTCCTGCATCACGTTGCCCGAATGAATCATCGAGGCCATCACGGATTGCATTGCGCCAAACGCGCTATCCGAACTGAACGGCGTGGTCTGGCCGAAGCCCGAACCGAACTGCGCCACGCTGGCGCCGAACTCTTCGCGCAGCGATTCGCCTGCCTTGGTCAACGCCGCGGTGAATTGCGCGTCAATTTCCTTGACGTGCTGCGCATACGACAAAGTACGTTGAACCAGTTGCTGCTGCGCGTCGGATGCGCCGGCGAACGGCGCGGCGGTGAACTGGCCGCCCGACAATGCGTTCTTGCTTTCGGTGACCGTTGCCTTCATTGCCGCGAGATTGAGCTCGCCGAGCTTTTGCAGGCACGCCAGCCCATCGAGTTGCAAGGCGGTGAAGATGTTGAAAGTACGTTGGCCGAAGGCGGCGTTATGTTCGATCGCGGGGCTGTGCATGTGATCTCCAAGGTGACCTGGCGCAGGCGCCCAAAGGATTTCGGAGGCCAGGTCTCACGCGAGACGGCAGGTCGACGCGGCGCAGTGATTTTGCTGCGCTGCAACATGAGCCACTCTATACCTTTACGGCAGGATGTACAGCGTTTTCGTCAAAACGATTCTTCAGTCGAAAGGCGCTCAGTGTGTGGCTGAAGTTCGCGGATGGGCGAGGAAAAAGTGCAGTATTTGGGCAGTCGCGTCGGGGCCGGATGGGTCCGTGTACGAGCCGCGCTGACTACCGCCCGCCCATGCGTGGCCCGCGCCATGAATCGACCAGGATTCCGCTTCGACGCCATTCGGCGCGACAAGCCGTTGCACTGTGCAACCGCGTTGGCCGCTTGCCGTGCCTGCCGTGTGTGACGGCGCGCTGACGGTTGTGACGCCGGCGTCGAAGCCTGCCAGGAGTGCTGTGGCGTTCGAGGGATGTACCGTCTTGTCCGCATCGCCATGAAACACAATGAGCGGGCGTTGCGGTTCGACGCGTGCGCGGTTGCGATGCACTTTGCCCCCCTTCATCGCGGCGAGTGCCGAGGGCAGATCCTTCGCACTTTCGTAAGCAAGACCGGAATGCACGCAGGCCGCCGCGTACAGGTCGGGCGAAGTCTTCAGCATGATGTCCGCCATTGCGCCGCCCGCCGACAGACCCGCGACGTACACCCGCGCCGGGTCGACGCGGTAGCGCGCCATTACCTCACGGGTGATACCTGCGATCAACGACGGTTCGCCCTGATCGCGCTGCTGGTCGGCAGGCTTGAACCAGTTCCAGCATGTCGAATGATTGGCCGCCTGCGACTGATTCGGATACACGACGATGAAGCCGTAACGCTCGGCCATTTCGTTCATGCGCGTGCCGGCCGCGAAGTCGTCGGCGTTTTGCGTGCAGCCGTGCAGCATCACGATTAGCGGCAACGGTTCGCTGTTGTAGACGGTGGGTACGTAGAGTTTGTATTGGCGTTGACCCGCGCTGTTGCTGAAGGTGTGGGTGCTGAATGTGCCGGGCGTGCCGGCGTCGAAAGTGTGCTCGGCAGGTGCGCGCGGCGTGGCGTCGGCGTGTGGCTGCGCCTGACTTTGTGCTTGAGTTTGCACCTGCGTCCACGCTTGCGCCCATTCGTTGACGCTCTGCGGCATGTGCGGTGTTTGCGCATGACCTGCTTCGGCCGCGCTGCCCGCGAGCGCACGCTGAACCGCCGCGGTCGCTTCCTTCGGCCCCTTGGTGCGCAGCAGGTCGAA
The DNA here is from genome assembly GCF_046026855.1 of Paraburkholderia sediminicola. GTDB lineage: Bacteria > Pseudomonadota > Gammaproteobacteria > Burkholderiales > Burkholderiaceae > Paraburkholderia > Paraburkholderia sediminicola_A. Next base: position 40,528 of record NZ_JAQQET010000023.1, read on the forward strand.
GGCTTCTTTCATCGACTTCAGGAAATCTTCATTTATTTTCATGACGGTAAGCGGTTACGTTGACTTGCATAGGGCTTGACTGAATCAGGCGATGAGCTTCACGGATTCAGGCACGTGTTCAAGCATCGGATCAGTCGAGCCCGGCGGGCTTACCTGATGCGACCGGCGAGCGCGGCCTTGACCGCGGGCGACGCGTGAAATGCGCCGAGCACCGCCACCGATGCGATCGTGGCCGCCGCAAGTTCCGGCGGTACATCGGCTGCGATGCTGGCGAGGCCGAGCACATGAATGTCCAGTCTTTCGTTCGCGGCCTGAATGGCTTCGAGGTCCCGCCTCGAGAAGTGCTGCAAGCCGAGCACCATCGCGCGCCGGGTCACTGTTTCAGTGACGACCTGCGCGTGTACCGTGAGCTGGTTGCGGATCGCCGTACGGATCAGATCGGTGCGGTTCGAGTAAAAACCTTCTTCGACGAGTAAATCGATCTGACCGAGGTCGATTGGGCCGAGATTGATGGTGATTTTTTCGGTCTCACCGCCTTTGGGGCGGGAGGTGTCGATAAGTTTGAGGTTGGCCATTTCTATTCCATGCGATACCTGGCGGGAATCCACATACCATCCAAATAACATCCAGTGGGATGGTTATACGCGCCCGGCTCGAATGGCGTCAATGACAAAAATGAGGGCCGGTAGCCGCGATGTCGCTTCGCGTCAGTGAAATCCCTTAACGACACGTTCAGATGGTATCGCTACCATCAGCGGCAATGAAGCAGTCGGCGGCGTGCATTCGTCGAATGCGATGGTAGCGCTACCATGGAGATATCAGTGTCATCGAACCGCAAAACATCTGAACAGCTTCGCAGCTATCGCTGGTATGGCGTGAACGACCTGCGCTCGTTCGGCCACCGTTCGCGCACGGCGCAAATGGGTTACCACCCGTCGGATTACATGGGTAAGCCGGTGATCGCCGTGGTCAACACGTGGAGTGAGATCAACTCGTGCCATACGCATTTCAAGCAGCGCGTGGAAGAAGTGAAGCGCGGCATCTGGCAGGCGGGTGGGTTCCCCGTCGAAATGCCGGTGATGACGCTCGCCGAGCCGTTCCAGAAGCCGACGACGATGCTGTATCGAAACTTCCTCGCGATGGAAACCGAGGAGTTGCTGAAGTCCTATCCGTTCGACGGCTGCGTGCTGATGGGCGGTTGCGACAAGACCACGCCCGGCCTGTTGATGGGCGCGATCAGCATGGACCTGCCGGCCATCTATCTGCCGGCGGGTCCGATGTTGCGCGGCAACTGGAACGGCCGCACGCTCGGCAGCGGCTCGGACACGTGGAAGTACTGGGCTGAGTTGCGCGCCGGCAAGATCACGGAAGAGGAGTGGAAGGGCATCGAGAGCGGCATCGCGCGCTCGCCGGGCCATTGCATGACGATGGGCACCGCGTCGACGATGACCAGCGCCACCGAAGCGCTCGGTCTGACGCTGTCTGGCTTCTCGTCGATTCCCGCTGTCGACTCACGACACGCGCAGTTCGCCTCATTGACAGGGCAACGCATCGTCGAGATGGTGTGGATCGATCAGAAACCGTCAGACATTCTGACCGCCCAATCTTTCGACAACGCGGTGACCACCGTGCTGGCGATGTCCGGTTCGACGAACGCGATCGTCCACCTCGTTGCCGTGGCGCGCCGCGCCGGCATCGATCTGACGACGGCACGCTTTGACGAACTGGCGCGTATTACGCCGGGACTCGGCAATTTGCGCCCGGCGGGTCAGTACCTGATGGAAGACTTTTTCTACGCAGGTGGCCTGCGTGCGCTGCTGGTCGAGTTGGGCGAACTGATCGACGGCTCGCAGATGACGGTCAATGGCACGACGCTCGGCGAGAACATTGCCGGTGCGGAAATTTTCAACGACGACGTGATCCGCAAACGCAGCAATCCGCTCGTCGCCAGCGACGGCCTCGCGGTGCTCACCGGCAATCTCGCGCCGGATGGGGCGGTGATCAAACCCGCGGCGATGGAAGCGCATCTGCAAAAGCACCGCGGTCCGGCGGTGGTGTTCAAGGACTACGCCGACATGGCCGCGCGGATCGACTCGGAAGAGCTGGACGTTACCGCCGACTCAGTGATCGTGCTGCAGCACGCGGGGCCAGTGGGCGCGCCCGGTATGCCCGAGTGGGGCCAGTTGCCGATTCCACAAAAGCTGCTGAAGCAGGGTGTGCGCGACATGCTGCGCATTTCCGACGCACGGATGAGCGGCACCAGTTACGGCGCGTGCGTGCTGCACGTCGCGCCTGAATCGTTCGTCGGCGGTCCGCTCGCGTTGGTAAAGGACGGCGACATGATCGAAATGGATGTTCATAGCCGCCGTTTGCATCTCGAAGTGAGTGATGCCGAACTCGTCGCCCGCAAGGCCGCTTGGCAACCGCCCAAGCGTCCGTTCGAGCGCGGCTTCGGCGTGATGCATCAACTGCACGTGACGCAGGCCAACAAGGGCTGTGACTTCGATTTCCTTGAAGAACCGGTAGGCGCGGGCGCGGAGCAGGCCCCGGCGCCCGTCACGCAGACGGAGCAAACCGTGCTGTCCACATCGTCCACGACGCGCACCGAGCCCGACATTCACTAACGCTATCCAGGCCTCTCATGACCGCATCCAACATCACCATCAGCGACGCGACACTCGAGCAGCTGCGACACGTCAGCACCGCAACGCTGACCACGCAACTTTTCAAGCGCGGCTTGCGCAACGTATTCCTGCAAGGCGTCGCGCCGCTCGTCAAACCGGCGCCCGGCGCACCGAACCTCGTCGGCCCGGCGTTCACGCTGCGCAACATCCCGGCGCGTGAGGATCTCGACCACGTCGGCGTATTTCAGGACCCGGATCATCCGCAGCGCAAGGCCGTTGAAACAGCACCGCCTGGCAGCGTGCTGGTGCAGGACTGCCGCGGTGAACGCGCGGTTGCGTCGGTCGGTTCGATTCTCGCGCTGCGTCTCGCGAAGCGCGGTGTGGCCGGCATGGTCTCGGATGGTCCCGTGCGCGATAGCGGCACGATCGCGGAACTGGGCTTGCCGCTCTGGTGTGCCGGCGCGAGCGCACCGCTGAATCTCGCAAAACATCATGCGGTCGACATGAACGTACCGATCGCCTGCGGCGGTGTGCCGGTCTATCCGGGCGATATCGTTGTCGCCGATGCGGACGGCGTGGTCATCGTGCCGCGCGAAATGGCGACCGAAGTCGCGCGCGACGCCACCGAGCAGGAACAGATCGAAGTGTTCATCACGCAGCGTATCGAAGAAGGCCGGCCGCTGCGCGGCACGTATCCCCCGGACGAGGAAACGCTCGCTGCTTACGCACAATGGCGCGCCCAAAAACAATAATGCGTTGAGGCTGTTTCGATCCATCGCCTGGCCATTGTTCGCGCGGACGGCGCGAGCGCAGGAGACACAGTGAATATCACGACACCGGCGATCGATGAATCGCGTCTGATCAATCGCCTGGCATTCCGTTTGATGCCGCTGCTCGGCTTGCTCTATCTTGTTGCCTACATCGATCGCTCCAATATCAGTTTTGCCAAGCTGCAGATGCTCGGCAGCCTTGGGCTTTCTGAGGTCGCGTACGGACTCGGTGCGTCGTTGTTCTTTATCGGCTATCTGTTGTTCGAAGTGCCGAGCAACGTGTTGCTGCACAAGTACGGCGCACCACGCTGGATGGCGCGCATCATGTTCACCTGGGGCGTCGTCACGATACTTCTCGCGTTCACTCAGAATGCAACGATGTTTTACGCACTGCGTTTTCTGCTCGGTGCTTCGGAAGCGGGCTTGTATCCGGGCGTGATCTACTACCTGACTTTGTGGTTTCCGTCACGGCATCGCGTACGGATGCTCGGCTACTTCACCGTCGGCAGCAGTCTGGGCAACATGGTGGGTGCGCCGATCTGCGGCTGGTTGCTCGACAAGGGCGGTGTCGCGGGATTACACGGCTGGCAGCTCGTGTTCATCGTCACCGGCTTGCCGTCGATTCTGTTGACCTTCGTCGTATTGTTCCTGCTGCCGGCGTCACCGGCGCAAGCAAAGTTTCTCTCCGCCGACGAAAAACAATGGCTCACCGACACGCTCGACGCGGAACGCGATCAGATGAAAAGAAATTACGCCGGTCGTTCCTCGCTGCTGAGCGTGCTGACGGAGCCGCGCGTGATCGGCATGGCGCTGTACTACATGATGCTGTCGATATCCGTCTACGGTGTGAGCTACTGGTTGCCAACGCTGGTGAAGGGCTTCGGCGTCAGCAATACGACCAACGGCCTGCTGAACATCATTCCGTGGTTGATGGCGACGATCGTGCTCGCATGGCTGCCATCGAAGCTGCGCGGCGGCAATCGCGCAATCGTCGCGATGCTGGTAGCCGCGCTGCTCGGTGTCGCGTGCTTCCTGAGCGCCGTGTTTCTGCCGACCAACACGCTGCGGTTTGCCGCGCTTTGTTTCGGCGCTCCCTGCATGTATTTGCTGATCCCGTGTTTCTGGACGCTGCCGCCGAAGTTCCTGTTCGGCGCGCGCGCCGCAGCCGGGATTGCGGCGATCAATTCGCTCGGCAATATCGGCGGCTTCATTGCGCAGAATCTGGTGCCGTGGGTACGTCAGACCACGGGCAGCGTGAAGGCGCCGATGCTGATTCCGGCGACCTGCCTGCTGGTATTTGCCGTCGTCACGTTGCTGATTCTGCGCCGCAATCGAAACGCTCACATCGTGCAGAGCCATGTACCCGTGGCCGAGTGAATTTCCTCTTTCTTTAGATGGATCCGGGCCACTTGAATCACGGGTCGTCCACCCGCGGCGGGCGGCTGGCCGCAGTCTACAATAGCCGCGATACATCACTCCAGTCACCGAGCCATGCCGAATCACAAGCCGACCGCCGCTGCCAGCCCTGACGTTCCGGAAGGGGCGACGGCGCCAGCGAAACGCTTGCGAGGCGGCCCCAAGGGCCTGCGCATCACGGACGTCGCCGCGCAGGCGGGCGTCGCGCCGATTACGGTGTCGCGGGTCTTTAATAGTCCCGAGACGGTCGCGCCTGAAACGCTCGAACGGGTGCGGCAGGTGGTGCAAAAGCTCGGCTATGTGCCCAATCGTCTCGCGGGCGGTTTGTCGTCGTCACGTTCGCGCCTGATCGCCGCGATCGTGCCCACCATCGCGCACTCACTGTTTTCCGAAACGATCCAGGTGTTTAGCGAGACGATGTCGCGTGCCGGTTATCAGGTGCTGCTGGCCCTGAGCGGCTACAGCGATTCGAGCGAAGAGGCGTTGCTCGACGCGGTCCTGAGCCGGCGTCCGGAAGGTGTGCTGCTGACCGGTGTCGCGCACGCCGATTCGTTGCGCGAGCGCTTGCTCAACGTGGGCATGCCGATCGTCGAAACGTGGGACATGACCGGGACGCCGATCGACATGCTGGTGGGTTTTTCGCACTATCAGGTCGGCGTGGCGGTGGCTGAGCATTTTCTGGCGCGTAACGTGCGGGCACCGGGCCTGGTCTCAGCGAACGACGACCGCGCGCTCGCGCGCCGGGACGGTTTTCGCGAGCGTCTTGCGCAAGCGGGTATCAACGGGATTGCCGAGGTGCTGGTGTCGCCCCCGAGCTCGGTTGCCGCCGGCAAGGCTGCATTGCCGGCGCTGATCGAACAGGCGCCGAATCTCGACGCAGTGTTCTGCGGCTCGGATCTGCTCGCTATCGGCGTGCTCGGCGCGGCCAAACGCATGAGTATGAACGTGCCGTCGCAACTTTCTATTTGCGGTTTCGGCGACCTCGAATTCGCGACTGAAACCACGCCGCAATTGACCACCGTGCGAGTCGACGGCACGCGCATCGGCCTCACCGCCGCACGATGTCTGCTGGACCGGTTGGCCGGCGTCGACAAGACCAGGGTAACCGACGTCGGGTTTCATATCGTCGAACGCGAGACGACCTGACGCTCCTGCCGTTGCTGGATAAACCGGATCTGGCGCGCGGAAGAGGGTAAGGATTCTGCCGATTACATCAACACAATATCGTACTGCTCCTGACTCAAATTCGACTCCACCTGCAACGACACTGGCTTGCCGATGAAATCCATCAGCATCGCCAGATGCTGCGACTCTTCTTCAAGAAACAGATCGATCACCTGCTGCGACGCCACCACGCGGAACTCTCGCGGGTTGAATTGCCGCGACTCGCGCAGAATCTCGCGCAGCACGTCGTAGCACACCGTGCGCGACGTCTTGACCTGCCCCTTGCCCTGGCAAACCGGGCAGGGCTCGCACAGCACATGCGCCAGCGATTCGCGCGTGCGCTTGCGCGTCATCTCCACCAGGCCCAGCTGCGAGAACCCATTCACCGTCACGCGCGTGCGATCGCGCGACAACGCCTTCTTCAACTCGCCGAGCACCTGATCGCGATGCTCGACGTTTTCCATATCGATGAAGTCGATGATGATCACGCCGCCCAGATTGCGCAGCCGCAATTGCCGCGCGATCGTGTGCGCGGCTTCGAGGTTGGTCTTGAAGATCGTATCGTCGAAGTTGCGCGCGCCGACGTAACCGCCGGTGTTGACGTCGATGGTGGTCATCGCTTCGGTCTGGTCGATCACCAGATAGCCGCCCGACTTCAGATCGACCCGGCGTGATAATGCGCGCTGGATTTCCGCTTCGATGTTGTACAGATCGAAGAGCGGCCGTTCGCCCGTGTAGTGATGCAGCTTCGACGACACCGCCGGCGTGAACTCCGCCGCGAAGTCGGCAAGCATTTGATAGGTCTCGCGTGAGTCGACCTGGATACGCGAGGTCTCGTCATTGACGAAATCGCGCAGCACGCGTTGCGCGAGATTCAGATCCTGATACAGCAGGCTGGTCGGCGGCATGCGCTGACCTTGCGAGATAATCGTCGCCCACGTCTTGCGCAGGTACGCGACGTCTCCGGCCAATTCTTCGCTGCTCGCATCTTCAGCGATCGTGCGTACGATGTAGCCGCCTTTTTCGTCGGCAGGCAGCACGGCGGTCAAGCGCGCGCGCACGGCCTCGCGCTCGGCTTCGCTCTCGATCTTCTGCGAGATGCCGATGTGCGGCTCCTGCGGCAGATACACGAGCGTGCGCCCGGCGATACTCACTTGCGTGGACAGCCTGGCACCCTTGGTGCCGATCGGATCCTTCACGACCTGAACCATCAGCGTCTGGCCTTCGAAGACGATCTTTTCAATCGGCTGATGCGGCGTCTGATGCTGCGGCTCGCCCGCAATGCGCGGATGCCAGATATCCGCTACGTGCAGGAACGCGGCGCGCTCCAGACCGATATCGATGAAGGCGGATTGCATGCCCGGCAACACGCGGACGACTTTGCCGAGATAGACATTGCCGACGCGTCCTCGCGACAGCGTTCGTTCGACGTGAAGTTCCTGGACGGCGCCTTGCTGGACTAGCGCGACTCGCGTTTCCTGCGGCGTGACATTGATCAGGATTTCTTCATTCATGGTGTTATTTTAGAAGTCGATGCTCGCTGCACGCAGGAGGGCAGCGGTTTCAAAAAGCGGCAAACCCATGATACCTGAATAGGACCCGTCGATATGTTCGACAAACTCGGCGGCGCGTCCCTGCACACCATACGCGCCCGCCTTGCCGAGCGGCTCGCCGCTTGCGGCGTAGCGGCGCACGGCGTCCGCGTGCAGTGCAGCAAAACGCACCTTCGATACCGATAGCGCTGCAGGCAGCAACGCGCCTTCTGCATCGACCACCGCGACGGCTGTCAGCACTTCGTGATCGCGGCCCGCGAGGCGCGTGAGCATCGCGACGGCATCGTTGGCGTCGATGGGTTTGCCGAGGATCGCGTCGTCGATCGTGACGGTTGTGTCGGCAACCAGGATGGGCCGTGCGACGTGTCCGCCTGCTACGAGACGCGCGCGGGCAGCGTGCGCCTTGGCGATGCACACGCGCTGCACGTAGTCGCGAGCGCGCTCGCCGGGTAGCTCGACTTCGAGCGCTTCGGCATCTTCATCGGGACGCGGCAGCAGCAATTCGAAACGCACGCCGAGCTGTTGCAACAGCTCCTGACGGCGTGGACTCTGGGAAGCGAGATAGACGAATGGATGGCGCGAAGCGGCGGGCGTTGGCATGAACAGGTCTCGATGAGGCGGATTGCGTCTATGCGTGACGAGCGCGCGATGAGCTTGTCAGTCGGGCGTCGATCAGCGTGGCAAAGAACACGAGGATAAGCGCGTCGAGAAGCGTATCGAAAACGCGCCTATAAATGCACCTGTAGGCGCATCAATCAGCGCAGGTAACGAGGCCAGAAACGCGCGATCCGTCAGCAGTCTCGTTCGCTCACGCGCGGTGATAGGGGTGATTTTGCGTGATGGTCCACGCGCGGTAAAGCTGTTCGGCGAGCAGCACGCGCACCATTGCGTGCGGCAGCGTCAGGCTGGAGACACGCAGCAGCATATCGGCGCGCGCTTTCAGATCGGGGTCGAGCCCGTCGGCGCCGCCGATCAGAAACGCCACGTCGCGGCCGTCCTGTTGCCAGTCGGGCAGAGCGCCGGCGAGCTGCATCGTGGTCCAATCCTTGCCGCGTTCATCGAGCGCGACAATGCGCGCGTTCTTCGGCAACGCGGCTTCGATTTTCTGCCGCTCGGCTGCCATCACGCTTTCGGCCGGCCGCCCCGACGAACGCTGCTCGGGCTTGATCTCGCGCAGCTCGATGCGCAGCTCCGGCGGCATGCGTTTCGCGTATTCATCGAAGCCGGTGGCGATCCAGTCCGGCATCTTGTGGCCGACAGCGAGGATGTGCAGTTTCATGAGTGGCGTAATCGAGGAGGCAATCGCTGCAATCGCGGACGCAAGCGCAGACTACGCGTTCGCAGAAGTAAGCGGTTTGCCAGCCCGTTGCTTACTTGCGGCGTGCCGGCGTCTTGCGTGCCGGCTTCTTGGCAGCCGGCGCTTCGTCCTCTTCTTCCTCGTCGTCCGGTTCGCTCGCGCTGGCGCCACCGAACGGATTCGGCGTGGACAGTTTGATGCGCACGGGCTTGTCGCCCCAGATTTCTTCGAGGTTGTAGTACTGGCGCAGCGCGGGTTGCAGGATGTGCACGATCGCGTCGCCGCAATCGACCAGCACCCATTCGCCGACGTCCTCGCCTTCGGTGCTGATCACATCGCCGCCGTTTTCCTTGACGCTCTCGCGCACGCTCGAAGCGAGCGCCTTGGTCTGGCGGTTCGAGGTGCCGGAGGCGACGATCACGCGATCGAACAGGGCGGTCAGGTGGCTGGTGTTGAACACCTTGATGTCTTGCGCTTTGACGTCTTCGAGAGCGTCGACGATCACGCGTTGCAGTTTGCGAATATCCATGGGGTTACCGGTGGTACAGATGATGTTGAAGAATATAGTCCCACACCGCAGTGGGGACATGGCTCGCGGCCTGGTCTTGCTGTTCCTCGCCCACGTGGGCGAGTCGCTGGCTTACCTGTTCGCGCAGATACGTGCGAATGTCGGTGGCCGAGACGTTGAACGCAAGCGTCGTATCGATCAGCAAGTGGCCGCAGGGCGTGGCTTGCAGAACGTCGGCGCGGGCACGGCGCGCGTCGATTTCTCGGGCGACCACGGACGGAATCGACGTAAGGTCGAAACCGGGGCGCGTGGCCGCGCAAATATGAGCGAAGTCGAACAGGCGCCGCCAGTCGCGCCATGTGTCGAGATGCACCAGTTGATCCGCGCCGATCAGAAGCGCAATCGACGCATCCTGACCTTCGCGTTCACGCCACAATTGCAGCGTGTTGATGGTGTACGTCGGACCATCGTGTTCAATTTCGTCGGTCGCAACCCGCACCGTCACGCCCGGCAGCACTAATGCGCCGGCGGCGGCCCGGGTCATGGCCAGCCGGTGTTTGGCGGCCGACACGTCGGTTTTCTGCCACGGCTGGCCGGCCGGCAGCAGCACCAGTTCGGTCAGGTTCAGCACCTCGGCGAAACGCCGCGCAAGCGCGAGATGGCCGTCGTGGATCGGATCGAAAGTGCCGCCGAGCAGTCCGATCCGGCGAGGCAGGGCGACAGGATGTGCGTTCGGCTTCAGGTGAGGATCCTTTGTCGTGGTCACGTGCAGTGCGGTGCGGGCCTAAGGCCTCACACCCACTCGCGCGGCACGAGAAAATCGCTGTAAAGACGCGCTTCAGGCGTGCCCGGTTCGGGCTGCCAGTTGTAGCGCCAGTTCACCACAGGCGGCATCGACATCAGAATCGATTCGGTGCGTCCGCCGCTCTGCAGCCCAAATAGTGTGCCACGGTCGAAGACCAGATTGAACTCGACGTAGCGGCCGCGCCGGTATGCCTGGAACTCCCGCTCGGCTTCGCCGTACGGAATGTTGCGGCGCTTCTCGATGATCGGCATATACGCTTTGAGGAATCCCTCACCGACGCTTTTCAGCATCGCGAACGATTGATCGAAGCCCGGCGCCGAGAAATCGTCGAAGAAAATCCCGCCGATGCCACGTGGTTCATTGCGGTGCTTGAGGAAGAAATACTCGTCGCACCAGTGCTTGAAACTCGGGTAGAGGTCTGCGCCATAAGGCTGCAGCGCGTCGCGGCAGACACGATGGAAATGCTGCGCGTCTTCCTCGTAGCCATAGTACGGCGTCAGATCCATGCCGCCGCCGAACCAGAACACCGGTTCTTCGCCGGGCTTGGTCGCGATCAGCAGACGCACATTCATATGCACGGTCGGGCAGTGCGGATTGTGCGGGTGCAGCACGAGCGAGACGCCCATGGCTTCGAAGCCGCGGCCGGCCAGTTGCGGGCGCGCGGCACTCGCCGAACCGGGCAACGCGTCGCCCGCTACGTCCGAGAAGCCGATGCCGGCCCGTTCGAAGAAGTTGCCGCCTTCCAGAATCCGCGTGCAGCCGCCGCCGCGCAGCTTTTCGCCGGGGGCGCGCTGCCATGCGTCGGTCGCGAACGGCTTACCGTCGAACGCGCCGAGCGTGTCCGCGATATGCGTTTGCAGGCCTTGCAGCCAGCTGCGCACGGCCTGTGCGTCGTAGCTCGAATCGGTCATGAGTGCAGATGCTGAGGGCGGCACGCTCGTCGTGCCGCGGGTTCTTCGTGAAGGGCGAGGGCCGGGCCTTCTTCAGGGTGTTCCTGCGAAGGCGCGGCGCTACAGTCATTCGCGTCGGGTGAAATGCCAATCAACCGGGGCAAGCCCACATGGTGCGGTGGGCGCCGCAACGGCCGCGAAAACCCGCAGTGTAGCGCCGTTGGCGCCGCACGCGGACAAGTGGGGGTACGGCTTACTGCTTGCCTTCGCTCCTGGCGTCGTGCTTGCGGTTCAATGCACGGTAGCCGATGTCGCGGCGATATTGCATGCCGTCGAATGAGATCTGGTTGATCGTTTCGTACGCGACCGATTGCGCGCTGCGTACCGAATCCGCCAGCCCGACCACGCACAATACGCGGCCGCCCGAGGTGGTCAGCTTGCCGTCCGACAGCGTAGTACCCGCGTGGAACGTGACTGAATCCACGGTTTCAGCCGGGATATCGCTGATCCGGTCACCCTTGCGCGGCGTGTCTGGGTAGTTGTGCGCGGCGAGCACTACGCCAAGCGCGGTACGGCGATCCCATTCGAGTTCGATCGTATTGAGCGTGCCGGCGATTGCCTGCTCGACCACCTTCGAAAAGTCGCCCTTCAGACGCGCCATGATCGGTTGCGTCTCCGGGTCGCCCATCCGGCAGTTGAATTCGAGCGTCTTCGGGTTGCCTTGCGCGTCGATCATCAGACCGGCGTACAAAAAGCCCGTGAAGCGGATGCCTTCTTTCTCCATGCCACGCACGGTCGGCTGGATGATTTCGCGCATCACCCGTGCGTGCAGTTGCGGCGTCACGATCGGCGCGGGCGAGTAGGCGCCCATGCCGCCGGTGTTCGGACCCTGGTCGGCGTCGAGCAGACGCTTGTGGTCCTGACTCGAGGCGAGCGCCAGCACATGCTTGCCGTCCACCATGACGATGAAGCTGGCTTCTTCGCCGGCGAGGAATTCCTCGATCACGACGCGCGCACCGGCATCGCCCAGCTTGTTGTCCGACAGCATCATGTCGACTGCGGCGTGCGCTTCTTCCAGCGTTTGCGCAACGACGACGCCCTTGCCGGCGGCGAGGCCATCAGCCTTGATTACGATCGGCGCGCCCTTGGCGTCGAGATAGGCGTGCGCGGCGACGACGTCGGCGAAGGTTTCGTATTCGGCAGTCGGGATCGCGTGGCGCTTCATGAACGCCTTGGCAAAATCTTTCGAGCTTTCGAGCTGCGCGGCTTCCTTGCTCGGCCCGAAAATCTTCAGGCCGCGCGAGCGGAACAGGTTGACGATACCCGCGGCGAGCGGCCCTTCCGGGCCGACCAGCGTGAAGGCGATCTGTTCTTTCTCGACGAAATCGGCGAGCTCAGCCGGATCGGTGATGTCGATGTTGCGCAGACGCTCGTCCTGGGCGGTGCCGCCATTGCCGGGAGCAACGTAGACGAGCTGGACCCGTGGCGATTGCGCGAGCTTCCATGCGAGCGCATGTTCGCGACCGCCGGAACCGACGACGAGTAACTTCATGTGAATCCCCGAGACTTAAAAACCATAAACGGCTGAAGCATCGCGCTCAGCCGTGGAATAACAATGAGGTTTGCAATGGGCCCGCAGCCAGCTAGCGGCGCAGGGCACATAGCGAACCCGAGTGGAGTTCGTGTGGAAGGGCACCAACCAACGCCCGCTCAACAGCAACGCGAGGGCCAACCGGCGGCGCGGGCGTGGTTCGATAACTCCACGCGCGAGGCGCCGCCGGGGCACGCTCATTCGTCGGCGATCGCGGCGTTTGTATAGACTTCCTGCACGTCGTCCAGATTTTCCAGCGCGTCGAGCAGCTTCTGCATTTTCACGGCGTCGTCGCCCGTGAATTCGACTTCCGTCTGAGGTTTCATCGTTACCTCGGCCAGTTCAGCCTTGAAGCCCGCGGCTTCCAGTGCGGTCTTCACCTTCGGGAAGTCGTTCGCCGGGCACAGCACTTCAATGCTGCCGTCTTCGTTCGTGACGACGTCGTCGGCGCCGGCTTCGAGCGCAGCTTCCATCAGCTTGTCTTCCGGCGTGCCGGGCGCGAACAGGAACTGGCCGACGTGATCGAACATGAACGACACCGAGCCGTCCGTGCCCATGTTGCCGCCGTTCTTCGAGAACGCGTGACGCACGTCCGCCACCGTACGGGTGCGGTTGTCGGTCATCGTGTCCACGATCACCGCTGCGCCGCCGATGCCGTAGCCTTCGTAGCGAATTTCTTCGTAGCTTGCGCCGTCGACGCCGCCCACGCCACGCTGGATCGCGCGGTTGACGTTATCTTTCGGCATGTTGGCGTCGTACGACTTTTCGACGGCGAGCCGCAGACGCGGATTCGAGTCGATGTCGCCGCCGCCCATGCGGGCCGCCACCTGAATTTCCTTGATGAGCCGCGTCCAGACCTTGCCGCGCTTGGCGTCGGCCGCTGCTTTCTTATGCTTGATGTTGGCCCATTTCGAATGACCCGCCATACATTTCTCCGTCGCGCGCGCCAGTGGGGCGCACGCATAGTGCAATTGTCGTTGCGATGTCGGGCGCGCGGCGCTGCTGATTGCGACCTTGCGCCCGATGTCAAAGCGCTCAGACCGCCTGATGTCAGACCTTCCTCAGCTTGATCGCGCCCAGCGAGGCCCTGCCGGGGATCGAAAGTCGCCAGCGCGGGGCTAGGCAGTGAGGTCAGCGGGCGGCGCAGTGGCGCCCCAAACCGCACCGGTTCCGGCAAACCCCGCGTAAAGGCGCGATGCGCCGGCGGCGGTGCAAGTTGAGCGGCTCTTTGAGCGGATTCGAATTTTATCACGCCGCGAGAGTGCGGCAGAGCAGAGCGTCGCCGGAAACTGCGTGGAAATTAAGCAGTGGCGGCGTTTTGCGCGAGCCGCCCCCGTTTTTTTCAGCCCGCTGTCAGTTTTTCGTGCCGAACAGGCGGTCGCCGGCGTCGCCGAGACCCGGCACGATGTACGCGTGCTCGTTCAGGTGCGAATCGAGCGACGCCACGTACAGTTTGACGTCCGGATGCGCGTCCTGGAACACCTGCACGCCTTCCGGGGCCGCCACCAGCGCGAGAAACATGATGTTCTCGCCGCTCACGTTGCGGCGCTTGAGCACGTCCACCGCGTGCACGGCGGAATAACCGGTCGCCACCATCGGATCGCACAGAATGAACACGCGGTCTTCCAGATCCGGCAGGCGCACCAGATATTCGACCGGGCGATGGTCCTCGGCGCGATACACGCCGATGTGGCCCACGCGCGCCGACGGCACGAGCTCCAGCAGGCCGTCCGACATGCCGATGCCGGCACGCAGCACCGGCACGATCGCCAGTTTCTTGCCGGCGATCACCGGCGCATCGATTTCGACCAGCGGCGTGGTGAGGCGGCGCGTGGTCATCGGCAGATTGCGGGTGATTTCGTAGCCCATCAGTAGCGTGATCTCACGCAGCAGTTCGCGAAACGTGCGGGTCGAGGTGTCCCGGTCGCGCATATGCGACAGCTTGTGCTGGATCAGCGGGTGATCGAGGATGAAAAGATTGGGAAAACGGCTGTCCTGGGTCATGGCGGGGGCGCAAGCGGCGGCTAGAGGGATCGGTTTGGCGGTCCGCATGGCCTGAAACCGGCGGGCGGACACGCCACGGCGCAAGTTTACCGAAAGAGTGGCGCCGGAAGATACCGGAGATTGCAGTAGCCCGGCGCAGTCCGGCACCGATTCTTCTAGAATCGGGGGAAACTTCGCAACGATTGGGCAACAGCGGGGTCCCCCCGCACCACGACTACGCCAGAGGATACACACATGGACATGGGAATCGCAGGACGCACCGCGCTGGTTTGCGCGGCCAGCAAGGGTCTGGGGCGCGGCTGCGCGGAAGCGCTCGCCGCCGAAGGCGTCAACCTGACGATCGTCGCGCGCACGGCCGAGACGCTGGAGGCGACTGCCGCCGAGATTCGCAAGCATAGCGGCGTCGAAGTGAAAACGGTGGCGTGCGACATCACCACGCCCGAAGGGCGCGCCGCGGCGCTCGCCGCCTGTCCGCAGCCGGACATTCTGGTCAATAACGCGGGCGGCCCGCCGCCGGGCGATTTTCGCAACTTCACGCACGAAGACTGGATCCGTGCGCTGGAGAGCAACATGCTCACGCCGATCGAGCTGATCCGCGCGACCATCGACGGGATGAGCGAGCGCGGCTATGGGCGCATCGTCAATATCACGAGCTCGGCGGTCAAGGCGCCGATTGACGTGCTCGGCCTGTCTAACGGGGCGCGTTCGGGGCTGACCGGCTTCGTGGCGGGCCTGGCGCGCAGCAAGGTCGCTTCCTCGGGCGTGACGATCAACAATCTGCTGCCGGGCCTGTTCGACACCGACCGCATCGCAACCACCTTCGCGGCGCAAGCCAAGGCGCAAAACATTTCCGTCGACGACGCGCGCAAGCAGCGCATGAAGACGATCCCCGCCGGCCGTTTCGGCAATCGCGATGAATTCGGCCGCGCCTGTGCGTTCCTGTGCAGTGTGCATGCCGGCTACATCACCGGCCAGAACTGGCTGATCGACGGCGGCGCTCACCCCGGTACATTCTGACCGCCCAGCTATTGAAGTACCGGCGAAGCACCGGCATCACCATCACTACAACAACGACATTCACAACGGTTTCAGGAGTCTTACGTCATGAGCACCCGCATTGCGCTGATCGCGCACGATCACAAGAAAGACGACATCGTCAAACTGGCCGGCGAATACGTCGATACGCTCAGGCGCTGCGAGATCGTCGCAACCGGCACGACCGGCACGCGCATTGGCGATGCGCACGGCCTCACGGTCGAACGTATGTTGTCCGGCCCGCATGGCGGCGACTTGCAGATCGGCGCGCAACTCGCGGAAGGGCGGGTGGACATGGTGATTTTCCTGCGCGACCCGATGACGCCGCAGCCGCACGAACCGGATATCAACGCGCTGGTGCGTGCCTGCGACGTTCACAACATTCCGTGCGCCACCAATATTTCGACCGCGCGAATGATTCTCGACGTGCTGACCTTGCGCCTTACGCAGCAGGTTTGAACGCGCGCATGCAGTGCGGCCGATCGACATCACAAACCAAGGAGACATGATGGTCAAAGCAATCCGATTCGATAAAACCGGCGGCCCTGAGGTGATGAAATGGGTGGACGTCGAAGTGGGCGAGCCGGGTGCGGGCGAGATTCGCATCAGGCAGACCGCGGTGGGCCTGAACTATATCGACGTGTATTTCCGCACGGGCTTGTATCCGCTGCCGTTGCCGGGTGGCCTCGGAATGGAAGCGGCGGGTGAAGTCACCGCGGTCGGCGCAGGCGTGACCGGTCTCAAAGCCGGTGATCGCGTGGCATACGTGGCGCGTCCGCCAGGCGCATACACCCAGGAGCGTGTGCTGCCGGCGGCGCAAGCCGTCAAGGTGCCGGACGCGGTGAGCGACGAGCAGGCGGCCTCCGTCATGCTGCAAGGCTTGACCGCGCAATACCTGCTGCGCCGTACCTATCCGGTGAAGGCCGGCGACACGATCCTCATTCAGGCCGCGGCCGGCGGCGTCGGCCTGCTGGTTTGCCAATGGGCGAAAGCGTTGGGCGCGACGGTGATCGGCACGGTCGGTTCCGACGAGAAAGCGGAGATCGCCAAGGCGCACGGCTGTGATCACGCCATCGTCTACACGCGCGAAAACTTTACCAGGCGCGTGCGCGAGATCACCAATGGCGCGGGTGTGCCGGTGGTGTACGACTCGATCGGCAAAGATACGTTTACGGGTTCGCTCGACTGCCTCGCGCCGCTCGGCATGTTTGTGAGCTTCGGCAATGCGTCGGGAGCGCTGCCGCCGATCGATTCATCGGAATTCGCCGGACGCGGTTCGCTGTTCTTTACGCGTCCCACGCTCTTTACCTATATCGCCAAACGCAGCGACTACGAGGCGATGTCCGCAGAACTGTTCGACGTGCTGGTGTCGGGCAAGGTGAAGGCGAGCATCAATCAACGCTACGCGCTGGCTGATGTCGGCAAGGCGCACGCTGATCTCGAAGGGCGTCGCACCACGGGCTCGACGATTCTGCTGCCGTAAGGCACGCGGGCGGGCGTGGCTCGCATCGGCTCGCCCCGCGCCGCCGTCGTGCTTTGAAAGCCTCGGCGGCGAGGGCGTACCGATCCCTTAATTCGACGCTTCGCTGGCCGCTACGGGCGGCGTCGGCTTCAGCTTGGCCATGCGCCCCGCGACGATTGCGGTCATGAACGCTTTCGGGAAGTCGTCGGCCATTGTCCAACTGGTGCCGCTCTTCACGAATACGAAATCGCTATGCAGTTGAATGACCGGCGACGCGCCGATTGCCGACAGCAGATCGTCCCGATAGTCGATGGTCACCGGGCACGACTGGCGCCCATCGGCAAGCTGCCGGCAGTTCGCGCTCGGGATAACGTTCAGTACGCTGTCCGCGAGGGATGCTGGTTGGTCGTCGTCAGTCGCGGGCTTCGAGGATAGTGCGGCCGGACCATGGATCTGCGCATCGAGATGGGTCAGTGCCGCCTTCATGGCCGCTTCCATGTTGTCCCGCCCGACCGGCGCGCCGAGCGTGTTATTCAGCGTGGCCGCGTCGTAGCGCGACGTGATGTATTCGGGCGGGAAAGCCTGGACGGCGAACTTGTTCTTGTCGTCCGCGGTGCGCAGCACGGCGTAGCCGATCTGCGTCTTGTCCTCGCCGATGGTCAGATCGGCGACACAGCCGCGCGAATGATCCTTGCTGTCATAGCCGATTTCGCGATGGTTCCACGTGTTCGGCAGGCCATTTTTCTGCACCATCTGCAAGCCGGTCATGCTTTTCATTTCCCCGTCGTAGATGAGCGAGTTGAGCGCCGTGGTGGTCGACGACGCGCCGCACATTGGCGTTGAATCGGGCATCAGCATATAAATGCCGAAGCCGATCAATACCACCAGCACGCCGCCAACCTGGAGCAGGAAGGACGTTTTCGCTTTTTTTCGACGAAGCTCGAGTAAGGCCTGCAAGCGCGCATTCAATCGAGGATCGACGTTGCTGATATAAAGCATCAACGCAATGCGCTGATCGAGTGGAACGGCCTTGTCTTCCGACCATTGAAAATTCTGCAGTGTGGCATTTTCTTCGTCGTCCCGATCCATATATTTTTCAGCGATCAGCCAATCCAGCAACTGTCTCGCGGTGCACGGCTCGAACTGGATATCCGGGTTGTCCAGCAAGCGCTGGCGTGCCTCGTCACAGCGATCGTCGGCGATGTAATGGGCGACGGACAGAACTGCGAGTACCGTCACTCGATCGTCGTTCATGAGTTCGGCTGCAGTTCCGTTTTCTGAATCAATTGGCATATTAAGAGCGCTATCGGAAGGTTGAATGGGCTATTTTGTTAAATCCGGTGCGTGTTTAAGCGCATTGAATAATCACGGCCATTCAGATGGATATCGCGCGCCATTATGAGCGATGGTTTCGTGTTCTGGCCAGAATTAAATGGCCAGTCGTTTATGGTTTCTCTTTCTAACGGAGCGCGTGTCGTACCGGTTTAATCGGTTTAACCGCCGTGCGTCTGGCCGTTGCCAACGTTTACGCGATTTTTACACCCCATCTCAAATCTTTGACCTGCCCTTTACGCGGATCGGCATACCGTTGCACCTATCCAAAGTCCGTGAATGGGGAATAAAAATGGATGTGCTGTATGTCGGGGGGATGGTGCTGTTTTTCGCGCTGACCTTTGCGTTGATTGCCGGCTGCGAGAAGTTGATGCAGTTCCGGCGTGGCCAGGGAGCTCGCTCATGAACTGGATCCTCTGGTTGTCGGGCGCGGCTACCGCGCTGCTGTTTATGTACCTGGTCTATGCGCTGTTGCGCGCGGAGGACATTGAATGAACTCGAACAATGTCCTGCAGGCGGGCCTCTTCATCGTCGTGCTGCTGGCAGCCGCGGTGCCGATGTCCCGCTACCTGAGCAGCGTGATGGACGGCTCCTCGCGCGTGGTTCGCTTCGGCGGCCCGATCGAGCGTTTGCTGTATCGCATCGCGGGCGTCGATCCGTCGACGGAAATGGGCTGGAAACACTACGCCATCGCCACGATCGCGTTTAACGCGCTCGGCGCGCTGTTCCTTTACGTGCTGTTGCGCGTGCAAGGCTGGCTGCCGGGCAACCCGCAGCAGTTCGGCCCGATGACGGTCGACGGCGCGTTCAATACGGCGGTCAGCTTCGTGACCAACACGAACTGGCAGGACTACACGCCTGAGCAGACCGTTGGCTATCTGGCGCAGATGCTCGGCTTCACTGTCCAGAACTTCTTCTCGGCTGCCACCGGCATCGTGGTGGTGATTGCGCTGATTCGCGGCTTCGCGCGTCACACCGCGCAAACCATTGGCAACTTCTGGGTCGACCTCACGCGTGTGACGCTTTACGTGTTGCTGCCGATGTCAGCGATCATCGCTGCGATCCTGATGAGCCAGGGCGTGATCCAGAACTTCAAGTCGTATCAGGATGTGCCCACGCTGCAAACCACCACGTACGCCGCACCGAAGCTCGATGCACAAGGCAATCCGGTGAAGGACGCGAAGGGTAATCCGGTTACGGTCGATACGCCGGTGAAGACGCAAACTCTCGCCATGGGCCCGGTTGCATCACAGGAAGCGATCAAGATGCTCGGCACCAACGGTGGCGGCTTCTTTAACGGTAACTCGGCGCATCCGTACGAAAACCCGACACCGTTCTCGAACTTCCTGCAGATCTTCTCGATCCTGGTCATTCCTGCGGCTCTCGCACTTGTGTTCGGCCGGATGATCATGGACCGCAAGCAGGGCGTGGCCGTGCTCGCGGCTATGACGATCGCATTTGGCGTGTGCGTGTTCGGCGAGATCAGTGCTGAGCAATCCGGCAATCCCGCGTTCACCGCATTGCACGTCGATCAATCGGCGAATGCGTTGCAGTCGGGCGGTAACGCGGAAGGTAAGGAAACGCGCTTCGGTATCGCGCAGTCGGGCATCTTCACGGTCGCGACCACGGCAGCTTCGTGCGGCGCAGTCGCCAATACGCACGACTCGTTGACGCCGATTGGCGGCCTCTATCCGATGCTGTTGATGCAACTCGGCGAAGTGATCTTCGGCGGTGTGGGTTCCGGTATGTACGGCATGCTCGTGTTCGCGCTGCTGGCTGTGTTCGTGGCGGGCCTGATGATCGGCCGCACGCCTGAATATGTCGGCAAGAAGATTGAAGCATACGAGATGAAGATGGTGTCGATCGTGGTGCTGCTTACACCGCTGCTGGTGCTGGTGGGCACGTCGATCGCGGTGCTGAGCGACGCAGGCAAAGCGGGTATTGCCAACCCGGGTGCGCACGGCTTCTCCGAAATCCTCTACGCGTTCAGCTCGGCCGCGAATAACAACGGCAGCGCGTTTGCGGGGCTGACTGTGGGCACGCCGTTCTATAACTGGCTCACGGCGATTGCAATGTGGTTTGGCCGTTTCGGCACGATCGTTCCGGTGCTGGCGATTGCTGGTTCGCTGGCGTCGAAGAAGCGCATCGGCGTGACCGGCGGCACGTTGCCGACTCACGGCCCGCTGTTCGTCGTGTTGTTGCTCGGCACGGTGTTGCTGGTTGGCGCGCTGACTTATGTGCCCGCGCTCGCGCTCGGACCGGGTGTCGAACATCTGATGATGATGGGCGCCCATTGAGGCCGCCCGTTGAGATGGCACGAGCGACCAACGAGTGAACAGGCGCAAACGGGAAATTCGAGGATTCAATGACTGAACATAATGCAACCAGGTCCATGTTCGACCCGGCGCTGCTGCGCCCGGCGATCGTGGACTCCTTCAAAAAGCTCACGCCGCGCACGCAGTTCCGTAATCCGGTGATGTTCTGCGTGTACGTCGGCAGTATTCTGACGACGATTCTGTGGATCGCCGCGCTCGGCGGTCAGGCCGAGGCACCCGCGGGCTTCATTCTCGCGGTCAGCTTGTGGCTGTGGTTCACGGTGCTGTTCGCGAACTTCGCGGAAGCGCTTGCCGAAGGCCGTTCCAAGGCCCAGGCAGCGTCGCTGCGCAGTGCGAAGAAAGACGTGATGGCCAAGAAGCTCAACGAGCCGCATCCGAAGTCGCCGATCCGTATTCTGACGGCGTCCGATCTGCGTAAAGGCGATGTCGTGCTGGTCGAAACCGGCGACGTGATTCCGGCCGACGGCGAAGTGATCGACGGTGTTGCGTCGGTCGACGAATCGGCGATCACGGGCGAATCCGCACCGGTGATCCGCGAATCGGGCGGCGACTTCTCGTCGGTGACCGGCGGCACGCGCGTGCTGTCGGACTGGATCGTCGTGCGCGTCACGGCCAATCCGGGCGAAGCGTTTCTCGACCGCATGATCGCGATGGTCGAAGGCGCGAAGCGTCAAAAGACGCCGAACGAAATCGCGCTGACGATTCTGCTGGTCGCGTTGACGATCGTGATGTTGCTGGCTACTGCCACGCTGCTGCCGTTCTCGATGTTTTCGGTTGAAGCTGCAAAAGCCGGGCACGTTGTGACGATTACCGCACTGGTCGCGCTGCTGGTGTGTCTGATTCCGACCACCATCGGCGGGTTGTTGTCGGCGATCGGTGTGGCCGGCATGAGCCGGATGATGCAGGCCAACGTGATTGCCACGTCGGGCCGCGCTGTGGAAGCGGCCGGTGACGTCGACGTGCTGTTGCTCGACAAGACCGGCACGATCACTCTCGGTAACCGCCAGGCATCGCAGTTCGTGCCGGCGCCCGGCTTAACCGAAGAAGCACTCGCCGACGCGGCCCAGCTTTCGTCGCTCGCCGACGAAACGCCGGAAGGCCGCAGCATCGTCGTGCTGGCGAAGCAGCGCTTCAATATCCGTCAACGCGATATGGCCTCGCTGAAGGCGGAATTCCTCGCCTTCACGGCGCAAACGCGGATGAGCGGTGTCGATCTGCCGGGCCGCGAAATCCGCAAGGGCGCGTCCGATGCGGTGAAGAACTACGTCGAAGCGAACGGCGGCCGTTTCCCGAACGAAGTCAGTACTGCGGTCGCTGAAGTCGCACGTCGTGGCAGCACGCCGCTGGTAGTCGCCGAGAAAGGCGAGCAGGGCGCACGCGTGCTCGGCGTGATCGAGCTGAAGGACGTGGTGAAGGGCGGCATCAAGGAGCGCTTCGCCGAACTGCGCAAGATGGGTATCAAGACCATCATGGTGACGGGTGACAACCGGCTGACGGCAGCAGCAATTGCCGCAGAAGCAGGTGTCGACGACTTCCTCGCCGAAGCCACGCCGGAAGCCAAACTCGCTACGATCCGCGCGCACCAGGCCGAAGGCCGGCTCGTCGCGATGACCGGCGACGGTACCAACGACGCCCCGGCGCTCGCGCAGGCCGACGTCGCGGTGGCAATGAACACCGGCACGCAGGCCGCGAAAGAAGCGGGCAACATGGTCGACCTCGATTCGAACCCGACCAAGCTGATCGAAATTGTCGAGATCGGCAAGCAGATGCTGATGACGCGCGGCTCGCTCACCACGTTCTCGATTGCAAACGACGTCGCCAAGTACTTCGCGATCATCCCGGCTGCGTTCGCGACCACTTATCCGGCACTGAACGCGCTGAACGTGATGCATCTGGCAACGCCAGCCTCCGCCATCATGTCGGCGGTGATTTTCAATGCGCTGATCATCGTGCTGCTGATCCCACTGGCGCTCAAAGGCGTGAAGTACCGGGCGCTGGGCGCGGCGATCCTGCTGCGCCGCAATCTGCTGGTCTACGGTCTGGGCGGGATCATCGTGCCGTTCATTGGCATCAAGCTGATCGATATGGTGCTGGCCGCATTCGGCTGGGTTTGAGAAGCGGCAGCTTAAGAGGAGTTACTTATCATGAAAAATCTGTTCCGTCCGCTGATTGTGATCTTTGCAGTACTGACCGCCGTCACCGGACTTGCTTATCCCGCTGTGATGACCGCAGTCGGTCAGGCCGCCTTCAACAACCAGGCCAACGGCAGCATGCTCGAGCAGGACGGCAAGGTGGTCGGCTCGAAGCTGATCGGCCAGCAGTTCGATGCGCCACAGTACTTCTGGGGCCGTCTATCGGCCACCAGCCCGATGCCGTACAACCCGCAGAGCTCGGGCGGTTCGAACCTCGGGCCGACCAACCCGGCGCTGCTCGATGAGGTCAAAGGCCGCATCGACGCGTTGAAGGCTGCCGGCACGGATATGTCGCAGCCGGTGCCGGTCGATCTGGTGACGTCCTCGGGCAGCGGTCTCGATCCCGAGATCAGCCCGGCGGCCGCCGCGTATCAGATCGAACGGGTTGCCAAGGCGCGTAAGCTCGCCGCGAACGATGTGCAGGCACTGGTCGATCGTTATACGAGCGGCCGCCAGTTCGGCATTCTCGGTGAGCCGCGCGTGAACGTGCTGCAACTGAATCTGGCGCTGGATGAGATGAAACACGGTTGAGCGTGGCTCGACGCCGGTAAGCGTCGCTCAGCGCAGTTGAGCACCGTGGTTTGGAGAAGCGGCGCCCATGCGGCGCCGCTTTCGCCATTTGTTCGCGGCCGTTATTGCGGCGGGCTGCCCGGTGCACCAGGCTGCGTCGTGCGATTGGCGAGCGTGTGACGGCCACTGCCATTTGCGGCGCGGCCGCTGTCGTGCCACCATGCATGCACTATCGCTCGCCTTACTATGAAAACCATTGAGCATGAACCGCCCCGATCCTGACGAACTGCTCGACAAGCTGCAACGCGACGAAGAGAAACGTCAGCGGGGCAGGCTGAAGGTTTTTTTCGGCGCGTCGGCGGGCGTCGGCAAGACCTATGCGATGTTGCAGGCCGCGCGGCGCCGTGCCGATGAAGGCGCGGACGTGGTGGTCGGCATCGCTGAAACGCATGGCCGCAGCGAAACTGCTGCGCTGCTCGAAGGCCTCGACGTGCTGCCGCTCGCGCATATCGAGTATCGCGGCCGCAAGCTCGGCGAGTTCGATCTCGACGCCGCGCTCGCCCGCAAACCGCAACTGATTCTCGTCGACGAACTCGCGCATTCGAACGTGCAGGGCGCACGCCATCTGAAGCGCTGGCAGGACGTGTACGAACTGCTCGATGCGGGCATCGACGTCTACACCACGGTCAACGTCCAGCACCTTGAAAGCCTGAACGACGTGGTCGGCCAGATCACCGGTATTCGCGTCTGGGAGACGGTGCCCGACCGCGTGTTCGATCGTGCCGACGAAGTCACGCTGGTCGACCTGCCCGCCGAGGAACTGCTCGACCGGATGCGCGACGGCAAGGTGTATTTGCCACAGCAGGCCGAGCGCGCGGTGCGCAACTTCTTTCGCAAGGGCAATCTGATCGCGCTGCGAGAGCTAGCGCTGCGCCGCACCGCCGACCGGGTCGACGCGCAGATGCGGGAATATCGCGCTGATCGTTCGATCCAGCGGATCTGGCAGGCGCGCGAGCGCTTGCTGGTGTGCATCGGTCCTGGCCCGGAAGCGCCGATGCTGGTGCGCGCGGCGGCACGCCTCGCCGCCAGCCTGAAAGCTGACTGGATCGCCGTCTATGTGGAAACACCCGCGTTGCAGCGCTTGCCTGACGCGCGCCGCGAACGCACGCTGAATGCCCTGAAGCTCGCCGCCGAACTCGGCGCTGAAACCGCGACGCTCGCGGGCACTGATGCGGTAGCCGCACTGATCGGTTATGCGCAGGCTCGTAACGTCTCGAAGCTGGTGGCCGGCGCGTCGACGCGCACCGGTGTCGCGCGCTGGCTGCGCCGGCCGCTCGGCGAGCGCATCGCCGAACGCGCGGGCGATCTCGATCTCACGCTGATTCGCGCGTCGTCCGAACGTGATGGCGGTGAGCAGCGCCGCTTGCTGAATACCACCGCGAATGCGTGGCGCGAGGCGCTGAGCACGGCGCGCGAACGCCGTTCACCGCCGCGCGCCTACGGCATCGCGCTGGCGATTTGCGCGGCCATTACGCTGCTGTCGAGCCAGTTGATCGATCATATCGATCTGACCAACCTCGTCATGCTGTACCTGCTCGGCGTGATCTTCACGGCCGTGAAGCTGGGGCGCGGGCCAGGTGTCGTGCTGTCGTTCATGAGCGTGGCCGCGTTCGATTTCTTCTTCGTGCCGCCGCGCATGTCGCTGTCGGTGTCCGATACGCAATATCTGCTGACCTTCATCGGCATGCTGCTGACTTCGCTCGTTATCAGCCATCTCACGTCGAGCTTGCGGCGCGAGGCGAGCGTGGCGCGGCGCCGCGAGCAACGCACCGGCGCGATGTACGCGATGGCGCGCGAGCTGGCGGCGGCGCTCACCACCGAGCAGATTGTCGGGATCGGCAGCCGGCATGTGAGCGAAGTGTTCGGCGCGCGCGTCGCGATTCTGTTGCCGGACAGCGCCGATCAGGTGAAGCAGAAAATAGAAGACCCCGATGCGGCGATCACGCTCGAAGGCGAGATGCTCGATATCGACGTCGGTCAGTGGGTCTACGATCAGCAGAAGCCTGCCGGACAAGGCACCGATACGCTGCCGGCCGCCGCCGCGCTCTACCTGCCGCTGAAGGCGCCGATGCGCACGCGTGGCGTGCTCGCGGTCGTGATGCGCGACGAGCGAGAACTGGATGTGCCCGAGCAGCAACGCATGCTCGACGCATTCGCCGCGCAAATCGCGCTGGCTTTGGAGCGGGTGCACTACGTCGACATCGCGCGTGACGCGCTCGTCAACATGGAATCGGAGCGTTTGCGCAATTCGCTGCTGTCGGCGATCTCGCACGACCTGCGTACGCCGTTGACCACGATCGTCGGCTTTTCATCAATGCTGGCGCAATCGCGCGAGGCGCATCCCGGTGAGCAACCCGGCGACGATCTCGTCGAAGCGATCCACGAAGAAGCGCTGCGCATGACCGGCATCGTCACCAATCTGCTCGACATGGCGCGCTTGCAGGCAGGCAGCCTGCAACTGAACCAGCAGTGGACGCTGCTCGAAGAAACGGTGGGCGCCGCGCTGCGTGCATGCAAACGCGTGCTGGCGAATCATCCGGTGCAGGTGAAGCTGCCCGCGGATTTGCCGCTGCTGCACCTCGATGCCGTGCTGATGGAGCGGCTCTTTTCGAATCTGTTCGAGAACGCGGCCAAATACACCGCGCCGGACACGCCTTTGACGATCGGCGCGCAACGTCTCGACGCGGACGGTAAGTCGTTCGTACGCGTTGCTGTCGACGACAACGGCCCCGGTCTGCCGGCCGGCATGGAAGCGCGTGTGTTCGAGAAATTCACGCGTGGTGAGAAAGAGTCGGCCAAACCGGGCATCGGCCTCGGCCTCGCGATCTGCCGCGCAATCGTGGAAGCACACGGGGGTACAATCGGCGCGCTCAATCGCGTGTCCGCGGATGGCCGCGTCGAAGGCGCGCGCTTCTGGTTCACGCTGCCGGTGGAAACGCCGCCCGAAGCACCGGATGCGCTGGAAGACGAAGGCGCCGACGCCTTGCCCGATCTCGATTCAACTCCTAACCCGCTTTTCAAGCCCAGCCATGAGTGACCCGAGCATCACCGTCGTCCTGATTGAAGACGAAAAGCAGATTCGCCGCTTCGTGCGAACCGCGCTGGAAGGCGAGGGCATCGTCGTGCACGACGCCGAGACCGGCAAGCAAGGTCTCGTCGAAGCCGCGACGCGCAAGCCCGATCTCGTCATCGTCGATCTTGGCTTGCCCGACACCGACGGCCTCGACGTGATTCGCGAACTGCGTGGCTGGAGCGAATTGCCGGTCATCGTGCTGTCGGCCCGTACCCAGGAAACCGAGAAAGTCGCTGCGCTCGATGCCGGCGCGGACGATTACCTCACCAAGCCGTTCGGCGTATCCGAATTGCTGGCGCGGATCCGCGCGCATATGCGGCGCCGCAATCAGGGCGGTGCGAATGAATCGCCGGTGGTGCGCTTCGGCGCGGTGACGGTCGACCTGGCTCTGCGTCAGGTGAGCCGTGACGGCGCCGCCGTCCATCTCACACCGATCGAATACCGTCTGCTCGCGACGCTTGTGCGCCACGCCGGCCGCGTGCTGACGCACCGGCAATTGCTGCGTGACGTGTGGGGGCCGTCGCATGTGGAGAGCCATCACTATCTGCGTATCTATATGGCGCATCTGCGCGGCAAACTGGAGCGCGACCCGGCGCAACCGGAGCATATCGTCACGGAAACGGGCGTTGGATACCGGCTGGTTGGCGCCGTTTGACGGTGTTTTGGTATAATTACAGATCGTAAGGACGACCTTGCGCATCTGCTACGAACGGGGACGGCCCCATCTGTTCTTGGAGCTGTCTCATGTCCTGGATTCTTCTGCTGATTGCCGGTGTGCTCGAAGTCGCGTGGGCGGCCGGTCTCAAAACCTCCGAAGGTTTCACCCGGCTCTGGCCATCCGTGTTCACGATCGTGACCGCGCTCGGCAGCTTCGTGCTGCTCGCAATGGCCATGCGCCAGTTGCCGCTCGGCACCGCCTACGCCGTGTGGACGGGGATCGGCGCGGTTGGCGCGTTTATCTTCGGCATCGTCATGATGGGCGAGGCTTTGACGGTCGCGCGGGTGGCGAGTGCGGCGCTGATTGTGATCGGATTGATCGGTTTGAAGCTGTCGTCGGGGCATTAAGCCTTTGCTGCCGTGACCGACTAACTGTCTGCGTGCGCACGAACTTCGCACGGTTAGAGTCCGCCATTTGTTAGCCGCTCTGCGTTCTGCGAATTAACGTGGCTATAATGGGATTGAATCCAACCTGAAATTGCCCGCGTCCTATTTGGCGCGGCCGGCTTGGCGCGGGTCTGACGACTTCGGTGCGGCGGTTCCCTTTCCTTTGCCCGTCGAAGCGCCCGGCACGCACAGCGCGCCTGGAGGCGGCCATGCTTGAATCACTTTCGCTCGCTGCGGGCCTCTCATGGGGCGGCGGTCTGCGCCTCTATCTGACAGTCCTGCTGGCCGGCGTGTTTGCACGCCTCGGCTTCATCCATCTCCCCGATACGCTGTCCGCACTGTCTTCGCCATGGGTGATCGGCGTAGCCGGCGTGCTGACGGTCACCGAATTTCTCGCCGACAAAATCCCCGCGTTCGATTCCTTATGGGACGCGATCCATACTTTTATCCGCATTCCGGCCGGCGCAGTACTGGCGGCTGGCGCGCTCGGCCATGCCGATCCTGCGCTGCTGACGGTCGCGGCACTCGCGGGCGGCACGTTGGCGGGCACTGCGCATCTGGCTAAAGCGGGCACGCGCGCGCTGATCAATCTGTCGCCGGAGCCCGTGTCGAATGTCGTGACCTCCACTGCTGAAGACGGTCTCGTGTTCGGCGGCATGCTGCTTGCGCTGTTTGTCCCGCTCCTGTTCCTGGTGTTGATGGTGGGCTTCCTGATATTAGCCGGCTGGGCGTTGCCGCGGCTGTGGCGCGGGGTGCAGGGCGGTTTTCGCGGGATGGCGACGCACATGGTGTCGCGGTTTGCCAGGAGCAGGCACGATTGAGCGATACGGGACGAGGTGTGACGGCGCGCGCCGATGCAGCGCGCCGGTTGGGCGGTATGGATCTGTTGCGCCAGGCCATCCGCATGACGGCGCGCGACTGGCGCGCGGGCGAACTGACGATGCTGCTGTTGGCGCTGGTGCTGGCCGTCGCGGCGTTGTCGAGTGTCGGCTTTCTGGCTGACCGCTTGCATCAGGGGCTCGAGCGTGATGCGCGGCGCATGATCGCCGCCGATTTCATCGTGCGCGCCGATCATCCGGTCGATCCGCAGTTCGCGCAGCAAGCCACGGCGCTCGGTCTGCATACCGCCAGCACGGCGATTTTCCCCAGCATGATCAACTCGACCGGCGCGCAGCCGGTCTCGCGGCTGGCTGCCATCAAGGCGGTGTCGCCGGGTTATCCGTTGCGCGGTGAGCTGCGGATTGCTTCGGCGCCGGGCGCGGCGGACCATCCCACACAAGCGATTCCGGCGCCGGGCACGGTATGGGTCGACCAGGCACTGCTCGATGCATTGAAGCTGCATGTTGGCGACGCCGTGAAAGTGGGCAATCGCAGCTTTACGATCGGCGCGATCATTACCCGCGAGCTCGACCGCGGTTTTTCGTTCATCAATTTTTCGCCGCGTTTGATGCTGCGCGCCGACGATGTCCAATCGACCGGCCTTATCACCTTCGGCAGCCGCGTGACATACCGCTTGCTGGTGGCGGGCGCGGATGCATCGGTGGCGCGCTTCGCCCAATTCGCGCATGACAAGGTGGACGGCGGCAAGATGCGTGGCGTCGCGCTCGAGTCCTTACAGGACGGCCAGCCGCAAGTGCGTCAGACGCTCGATCGCGCGAGTCACTTCCTCACGCTGGTTTCGCTGCTGACCGCATTGCTCGCGGCGGTGGCGATCGCAATGGCCGCGCATCGGTATATGCGCCGGCATCTGGACGGCTGCGCGGCGATGCGCTGTCTTGGTGTCAGTCAGGTCACGCTGCGCACGTTGTTCACGCTCGAATTCGTGGGGCTGGGTTTGATCGGCGGCGCGCTCGGCGTGGCGCTCGGTTACCTGGGGCACCTGGCGTTGCTGACGTGGCTCGGCAGTCTGATCGACGTCGCATTGCCTTACCCGACCGCGTGGCCCGCGCTCGAAGGGATTGCTGCCGGTCTCGTGCTGTTGCTCGGTTTCGCGTTGCCTCCACTATTGCCGCTGACGCGCGTGCCGCCGGTGCGCGTGCTGCGTCGCGAATGGGGCGAAGCGGGGCGCACCGCCTGGGCCGCCTATGCGCTCGGCATCGTGCTGTTCGCCGCGCTCCTGATCGTCGCAGCGGGCGAGTTGAAGCTGGGCGGCATCGTGGCGGGCGGCTTCGCCGGTGGACTGCTGGTCTTCGCGTGTATCGCGCGGCTGGCGTTGTGGGGCGCTTCGCGTCTCGTGCGCAGCGAACGTGTGAATGCGGGCATCGGCTGGCGCTACGCGCTGGCGTCGCTGGAGCGGCGCAGCGGTGCGAGTGCGTTGCAGATCACCGCACTCGGCATCGGCCTGATGTGCCTGTTGCTGATCGCGATGACGCGCAATGATCTGGTGGCCGGCTGGCGAAAATCGACGCCGCCCGATGCGCCGAACGAATTCATCATCGACATCCAGCCCGACCAGCGCGAAGCCGTCACGCACTATCTGAGCACGCACGGCGTGCCCGATACGGTGCTCTCGCCGATGGTGCGCGGCCGGCTGATCGCCATCAACGGCAAACCGGTCAATCCGGATTCGTTCAAGGGTGACGACGCGAAGCGGCTCGTCGATCGCGAATTCAATCTGTCGTACACGACGGCGCTGCCCGACGACAACCGCCTCTCTGCCGGCACTTGGTATGGCGACACGAAGACGCCGCAGATTTCGATCGAGCAGGGGCTTGCGAAGTTGATCAATGTGAAGCCCGGCGATACGCTGCGCTTCGACGTGACGGGCCTGCAAATCGACGCGCCGGTGACGAGTGTACGCAAGCTCGACTGGGGCTCGTTCAAGGTCAACTTTTTCGTGTTGATGCCGCCGGCCGCATTGCAGGATTTCCCGGCGACGTTCATCACGAGCTTCCATTTGCCGTCGGAAAAACAGTCGACCATCGACGGGCTGATCGCCGCCTATCCGAACCTCACGGCAATCGACACCGGTCCGATTCTGGCGCAGGTGCAGCGCGTATTGCAGCAGGTGATCGGCGCGGTGCAGTTCCTGTTCGCCTTCACGCTTGCGGCCGGCGTGCTGGTGCTCTACGCGGCGCTGGCCGGCACCCGCGATGAGCGTATGCGAGAATCCGCGCTACTGCGCGCGCTAGGAGCCTCGCATCGTCAGGTGCGGGCGGTGCAGGTCGCTGAGTTCGTGGCGGTTGGCGCGCTCGCCGGCTTGATGGCGGCGCTAGGTGCGCAGGTGATCGGCTGGCAACTGGCGACGCGCGTGTTCGAGTTTTATCTGACGTTCGATCCGTGGTTGTTGCCGGCGGGCGTCGCAGCCGGAATCGCCTGTGCGGGCGTGGGTGGCTGGCTAAGCTTGCGACACGTGCTGGCGCGGCCCGCGTTGCAATCGCTGCGGGACGCGTGAATTTTCTTTCCTGTTTTTGTGATTGGGTATGAGCGAACTTAACGACGAAGTGTCCGCAGCACAGCCGACGGCCTTCGAACTGGTCGGCGGTGAAGCGCGCGTGCGCGAACTGGTCGACCGGTTTTATGATTTGATGGATCTCGAAGCGGAATTCGCCGGGATTCGGGCCTTGCATCCGGAGTCGCTCGATGGCTCGCGCGATAAGTTTTTCTGGTTCTTGTGCGGATGGATGGGCGGGCCCGATCACTACATCAGCCGCTTCGGCCACCCCAGGTTGAGGGCGAGGCACATGCCGTTTCCGATCGCTTCCAGCGAGCGGGATCAGTGGCTTCGGTGTATGGCATGGGCCATGGAAGATGTCGGACTTGCCGAGCCGTTGAGAGAGCGCTTGCTGGCGTCGTTCTTCGAGACTGCGGATTGGATGCGCAATCGCAATGGTTGAGGGGGGAGCGGGACCTGACGGGGCAGAGGGGGCAGAAGCGCGTGCGGTGCTGGCGTGCTGGTTCGGCGCCCCGAATACGCCCACCTTCGGCCAGGCGCGCAAGCTCTGGTTCTCCCGCGACAAGGTCTTCGATGCGAAGCTGCTGGAACGCTTCGGGACACTCATCGACGCAGCGCGTGAAGGCTCCCTCGACAACTGGACGGCAACACCGCCCGGCGCGTTAGCGCTGGTCATTGTGCTGGATCAGTTTTCCCGCAATTGCTACCGCGATACATCGCGTGCTTTCGCTGCCGATCACAAAGCGCTGCACATCGCGCAACAGATGATCGCAAGCGGTGCCGACCTTCTATTGCCGACCGCGCATCACCGTGCGTTCGCGTATCTGCCGTTCGAACACGACGAAACGCTTGCCAGCCAGCACGAATCGCTGCGCCTGTTCACGCAGCTGAAGGCCGAGCCGGGCGGCGCGTCGTACTACTCCTCCGCGGTCAGGCACGCCAGAATCATCGAGCGTTTCGGACGCTTTCCACATCGCAATGCGCAACTCGGGCGACCCTCAACCGCTGAAGAAACCGCTTTCCTGAAAGAACGCGGTTCGTCGTTCTAGGCGCAAGGAAAACGCACACGCGCCGGCCAGATGCCGTCTGGCGCGGCGTTCTACTCGCCGCGCCCGGGCGTCGCCGGAGTCCGCACAAACACCCGCAGCAGTTCGTCGGTGTCGCCTGGACGCGCGCCTGACCAGAACGGTCGCCAATCGCCTGCCGGCGCGCGTGCATTGTCGCGGCGGCTCTCGTCGATTAGCCACGTGCACTCGGTCGTCGCCGTGTTCGCGGCCGGTTGATGCTCGATGCCGGTGTAGTAGTACAGCATTGGCGCTTCGGATTCGCCGAGTCCTGTGCTGGCCATGCAATCGCCATCGTTCCATTCGATATTCATGCGGGCGCCAAGGTTTTCGAACACGGAGCGGTAACTCTTCGCATAGTCGAGCCATGGCAGCAGCAGGGTGCTTACCAGTCCCCATGTGAGAATCGCGCCCGCGCACCAGCTCAGCACGCCGCGCCATTTACCTGTGTATTTGAAGACCGGCAGCAGCCACAGCCAGCCGAGCGTCATCAGCAGCGCGGCCGCGATCATCCCGGGCCTGACCGGCAGCACCCAATCGAGCGGCAACCAGCGGCCGAGCCGGTGCAGCGACGCATGCGTGTTGGCCGGATCGCTCATGATCGACCAGATGATCCACGCGAGCGCGGACGCGCTGCCAAACAGGACGCGGCTCGTCATATCCCAGCTCGCGTGCACACGCCGCGGCAGTTTTTCGATGCCTTGCATCGCCACCAGGGCGAGTGGGGCGATGAATGGCAGGATGTACAGTTCGCGCACCGTTGCCGAGCTTTGCAGCACGGCGAACCCCGTCCCCGCGAAGATCACCGGTAGCGCCACGCGCGGATCGCGCCAACGGCGCCAGCTGCCGCCGGCGAGTGCGGCCAGCGCCAGCGGTACGACCGGAAAACCGACGCTCAGCACGGTGCGCAGCACGAACAGGCGGCTCTCGTTTTCAGAGCCGAGTTCCGCCACCGAAAAGCCGAAGAAGCGGCCGATATTGTTGTCCCACAGCCATACCTTGAAGAGCGCTTCGGAGCGCAGATAGAAACAGATCGGCCAGATCAGCGCGAAGGGCGCGCAGACCAGCGCGGCGATGCCGAGTGCGCCAGCAAAGCTGCGAGTGCGGCAGGCGGGATAGAGCACCAGCACGGCGACGGTGGTCGCGCCGAACACGAGCGGCACGAACAGGCCCTTCGCCAGCAACGACACCCCCACGCCCGCGCCGAACATTGCCGCGCCGCTCAGAATCGCGTGGCGCCGGCGGTGTGCGTCGACCGGCAGCAGGCGCGCTTCGTCGCGCAGGTGCACCAGCACCAGTTCAAATAGTCCGCAGAAGCCGATCGCGGCGCCGGCCATCAGCGCGACGTCGGTCATCATGTCGTGCACGTGCTTGATGACGACGAGCGTGCTCGCGAATAACGCAAGCGTGCCGATTACGCGGACGTCCAGCCAGCTCGACGCGGCCACCGCGCGGCGGGCGACGCGTGCCGTGTAGTAGACGGTGAGTCCGGCGAAGAGCGCGCTCGCGAGGCGTGCGGCGTCATGCAAAGGCAGATAGCGGCCGAACATCCACGCGAGGCCGGCGGCGACCCAGTCGTAAATAGGCGGCTTTTCGACGAAGGGCTGGCCGGCGTTGGTCGGCACGACCAGATCGCCGGTGTCGAGCATGTGCTGGATGATGCCGAAGGTATAGGTTTCGTCCTGCTTCCACGGCTCGTGACCCAGGATGCCCGGTAAAAGCCAGGCACACAGGATCGCTAGCGCGACCAGCCACCTCAACGGACGGGCGGCCGTGAGCGAGCGCAAGCGCTGGGCACCACGCGAAGCGGTCGGCGCGGCGGCGGGCCCCGCGGGACCGGCAGGAGCGGTGGGTCTTGCGGGCGCCGCGGCTTCGGCTACCACAGTGTGGCCGGCTGGCAAGGCCGTGCCGGATTCGGCCGCGTGTGCCGAGTCGAGGCGCGTGTCCGGCGCACCGTCGGCAGAGCCGGCCGGCGCCGGCGTCGCAACCGCGACGTTCCCCGCGCGCCAGGGCGCGGATCGATTTTCGTACATGAGAATCTCTGGTCGCCGCACGCGGCGACGTGGGCCGCGGACTTATGCTCTGGCTGTGCGTCGCATGCGGTTGCATGCGAACGCTGCGATTGTAGTCCCAGTTTATTACTGTGGATTACAGATAATGTAGGGAATACCGCAGTTAGTCAGATGGATCGTGCTGATTCCTCGTCAAATCGACGGGAATTGACAATTGGGAGTCGGGAAAGGAGAAGTCGGCCGCCCGGAACCGTCGGCCGCGTGAACAGAAGAGGGGTTTATTCAGCGTCCGCCAGCGACGTCGAGCAGTGCGCCCGTCACGTACGAGGCGGCGTCACTCAGCAACCAGACGATCGATTCGGCGACTTCGTCGGCCCTGCCGGGGCGGCCCAGCGGCGTTGTCGCACCGAGTTGGGCGGCGCGCTCGGGCTTGCCGCCGCTCGCGTGGATTTCAGTATCGATCAGCCCGGGCCGCACCGCGTTCACGCGCACGCCTTGCGGGCCGAGTTCTTTGGCGAGGCCGATGGTCATGGTGTCGACGGCGCCTTTGGAGCCGGCATAGTCGACGTATTCGTTCGGCGAACCCAAACGCGCAGCCGCCGACGAGATATTCACGATCGTGCCCCCCGCGCCGCCGCGGCTTGTCGACATCCGGCGCGCAGCTTCGCGTGCGCACAGATACGCGCCAAGCACGTTGACGTCGAACATGCGCTTCAGCCGCGCGAGGTCCATATCCGCGAGCGGGCTCGACGGCCCGACAATCCCGGCATTGTTGACGAGCGCATCGAGCCGGCCGAACTTTTGCTGGAGCGCGCCGAACATCGCGATCACATCGGTCTCGCTGGCGACGTCGCCGGCAATCGGTAATGCACGGCCGCCGGCGCGTTCCACTTCAGCAACGGTGTCCTGCGCGGCCGCCAGGTTCTGCGCGTAATTGACGCCGACCGACCAGCCGCGTGCGCCCAGCAAACGGGCGGTTGCGCGACCAATGCCGCGGCTGCCGCCGGTGATCAGAACGGTTTTTGTCATCGCAACCTCATCGCTCGGGTGTGTTCCGAAGGGACAGTACGGCGGGTGTTCAGAAGGCCGGAGAAGCGCAGCAAGCGGCGTTCAAACGGCGTCGCGTTTGACGGCCCATTTGTCGCTGGCAGGCGGTTGATAACGCTGCAGCTTGTCGATCAGCGCGACGGGATCGGCATCCCTTTGCAGAATGTCGAAGTAGGTCTGTCGCATGAAGCCTTCGTCTACCGTGTGCTTGAGCAGCGCAATCAACGGATCGTAGAAGCCGTCGATATTCAGCAGTGCCACCGGCTTCTGGTGATAGCCGAGTTGCGCCCACGTATAGACCTCGAACAGCTCTTCGAGCGTGCCCGCGCCGCCCGGCATCGCGACGAACGCGTCGGACAGGTCGGCCATCATCTTCTTGCGATGATGCATGTCGGGCACCACGTGCAGCTCGGTCAGGCCGTTATGGCCGACTTCCTTGTTGACCAGCAACTCGGGAATCACGCCGATTGCGCGGCCGCCTTCGGCCATCACCGTATCGGCGATCACGCCCATCAGCCCTACTTTGCCACCGCCATAGACCAGCGCGAGATCGGCTTCGACCAGCGCGCGGCCGAACGCGCGCGCGGCTTCGGCGTACAACGGTTTGGCTCCGTCGGAGGAGCCGCAATACACACACACCGACTTCATACTCAAACGTCCTTCGGTTCGTTACGGGGCGCGGCGCCTTCTTTCGGCGGCAGGTAGTCGTAGAACTCGCGCTTGGGCAGCTTGCCCGACACGAGGTCGTCGAAAATCTGCCGCGAGCGGCCGCGCAGATAAGGCGCCATCAGCGACACGATCTGCACGCTCACCTGATGCAGTTCGGCGCGAATCGTTTCCTGCTCGTTGTACTTGCGCGGGTTCATCACGAACTGATACGACAGCCAGTACGTCGCGATCACGCCGATGTTGGTCGCGATCACATTCAGCTCTTCGGGCGTTGCGACCATTTCGCCGTCGGCCACGAGTTGCTCGCAGAACTGGCTCGCAAAACGCACCTTGTGGCTGATGATCTGCTTGAAGTGCGTTTCGAGCGTACGGTTGCGCGCCAGCAGATCGTTCAGATCACGATACAGGAAACGGTAGCGCCACGTGAAATCGATCATGTACTGCAGGTACGACCACATCTCGTCGATTGTCGCGCGGTGATCGTCGGGAAAGCGCAGACGCTTTTCGATCTCCTGCTCGAACTGGCTGAAGATGCTGTTGATGATGTCGTCTTTGTTGCGGAAGTGGTAGTACAGATTGCCTGGACTGATTTCCATTTCCTCGGCGATCGTCGTCGTCGTGACGTTCGGTTCGCCGATCTCGTTGAACAGCTTCAACGAGAGCTCGAGGATCCGTTCGCGGGTGCGGCGGGGAGGTTTGGCTTCCATGTAGTCCGGCCCTGGTTACGCCGGGCTGGGCGCGTGGCGGCATGCCGCTGTTGCGTGATCCATCCGGACGCGGTTGGTATAGTCGAGCGCCCCCAAACCTGCCGCTGCGCGACTGGCCCCCCGAGGGGGCAGGAAAACTTGGGGCAGCCCAGCATTTTCCTGTGAGACTATCAGTCGATTATAAACCGACCGTTCTTATACCAAGCGGATACTCAGGGTTTTCATTCATTGGAGCGCTGGATAAGGCGCGGGGCCGTACTGCAGGGTGGGTTTCATAGCCACGCTTTGATCCAGCGCACGACGAGCGGCCCGACGATCAGCCCCCACGTCATCAGACACATGCCGAGGGCAACCATGACCGCCGCGCTGCCGAGATCTTTGGCCCGGCGCGACAACTCGTGGCGTTCGAGCGAAATACGGTCGATGGCCGCCTCGACGCTCGAATTCAGCAACTCGACGATCAGCACCAGCAACACCGAGCCGAGCAGCAACACGCGTGACACGGGATCGACCGGCACCAGCACGCCGCACGGAATCAGGATAGCGGCGAGCGTGAGTTCCTGGCGAAACGCGCTTTCCTCGCGGATCGCCACACGAAACCCCGCGAGCGAATTCTTCATCGCGTGCCATGCGCGGGTCAGCCCACGATTGCCCTTGTACGGATTGAAGGGTAACGGTGCGAGCGGATCGTCGGGGCTGAGCGGTTCGTGGTGGAGATCGCTCTCCGGGCTCTCGATCCTCGCGCTGTTCACGTCGTGGAAACCATTCGCGTGATCGGCATGATTTGGCGCGCCGTGCTCGCGCACGTCGTCGAACGGCTCGATGCCGGCGGCGTCGGTGCCGGCATCGACAGCGCGCAACGCGCCGTTCGATGCGCGTGCCGCGGTGGAGTTTCGGGTTTGCATAAGCGGCTCTGCGCGTCGCGTCATGCGGCGGCGCTTTCCTCGCTATACGACGTGCGCGGCAGCGGCTTCAGATGCGCCGCGAACTGCTCGGACGCCGCCGCCCACGAGAAGCGTTCGGCCCACGCGCGGGCATGGCTGCGGTCGATCTTCAGCGCTTCGAGGCAAGCCTCGCGCAAATCTTCGTGCATGGCGCCCGCGCCGCCGTCACCGAGCACGTCGATCGGGCCGGTCACCGGATACGCCGCGACCGGCGTGCCGCAGGCCAGCGCTTCGAGCAGCACGAGTCCAAAGGTGTCGGTGCGGCTCGGGAACACGAATACGTCAGCGGCCGCATAGACCTTGGCCAGTTCGGCTTGCGTCAGCACGCCCAGGTAATTGGCCTGCGGATAGCGCGACTTCAGTTCGGCCAGCGCCGGGCCTTCGCCCGCCACCCACTTCGAGCCGGGCAGATCGAGCTTCAGGAACGCCTCGACGTTCTTTTCGACCGCTACACGCCCCACGTACAGAAAGATCGGCCGTGCGGTGTTGAGGACCTTCGAGTCCATCTGGTGAAAGATGTCGAGGTCGACGCCGCGGGTCCATAGCACCACGTTGGTGAAGCCGAATTTTTCGAGGTCGGTCTTGACCACGGGTGTGGGCGCCATCACCGCCAGCGACGCCTTGTGGAACCAGTGCAGAAACTTGTAGGTGAGCGCGATTGGAATGCCGAAACGCGCCTGTACGTATTCGGGAAAGCGCGTGTGATAGGCGGTCGTGAACGGCAGCTTATGCTGGATCGCATAGGAACGCGCGGCCATGCCGAGCGGGCCTTCAGTGGCGATGTGCAGGGCGTCGGGCGCGAATTCGTCAATACGCTGACGCAGCTTGCGGCGCGGCATCAGCGACAGGCGAATCTCGGGATAGGTCGGGCATGGAATCGTCTTGAATTCGAGCGGCGTCAGCAGATCGACGTGGTGGCCGAGTGTGGTGAGTTCGCGCGTGGTGTTTTTCAGCGTGCGCACGACGCCATTGACCTGCGGTTCCC
This sequence comes from Paraburkholderia sediminicola, assembly GCF_046026855.1. Classification (GTDB taxonomy): domain Bacteria; phylum Pseudomonadota; class Gammaproteobacteria; order Burkholderiales; family Burkholderiaceae; genus Paraburkholderia; species Paraburkholderia sediminicola_A. Next base: position 79,076 of record NZ_JAQQET010000023.1, read on the forward strand.
ATGCGTCGGTGACGATCATGATCTTCATCGGTTTCGGCCCAATAGAAGTGGAGAGGGACTACGCGGTCGCCCGGGCCTTTTGCACGCCGACTTCCGGTGCGCGCATCACGGTCCAGTAGATCACCTTGAGTTCGCCTTCATACGTCTCGACGAGTGCCGACAGGCTTTCGACCCAATCGCCGTCGTTGCAATACAGCACGCCGTCGATCTCGCGGATCTCGGCTTTGTGGATGTGTCCGCAGACCACGCCGTCGCAGCCGCGGCGGCGTGCTTCGTCGGTCATCACACGCTCGAACGACGAGATGAAATTCACCGCGTTCTTCACCTGATGCTTCAGGTATTGCGACAGCGACCAGTAGGGGAAGCCGAGGCGGCTGCGGATCCGGTTGAACCAGCGGTTCAGGATCAGGATCATCGTGTAGAGCGTGTCGCCGAGATACGCGAGCCACTTGGCGTGCTGGATCACGCCGTCGAACAGATCACCGTGCACGATCCAGAGGCGCTTGCCGGCGAGCGTCGTGTGGAAGGCTTCGCCGCGCACGTGGATGTCGCCGAACGCGAGGTCGCAGAACTGGCGCGCGGCTTCGTCGTGATTGCCCGGGACGTAGATGACCTGGGTGCCTTTGCGCGCTTTGCGCAGCACCTTCTGCACGACGTCGTTATGCGCCTGCGGCCAGTACCAGCCTTTTTTCAACTGCCAGCCGTCGATGATGTCGCCCACGAGGTACAGGTATTCCGACTCGTTGTGCCTCAGGAAGTCGAGCAGATACGGCGCCTGACAACCGCTCGAACCGAGGTGGATGTCGGACAGCCAGATGGTGCGATAGCGGTGCGGCTCGGCGTGGTCGTCGTCGTGGTGACCGGCATGCGCGTCGAGTGGCAGCGACGGCACGGGCAAGGGCAGTCCGTGATTAGGGTTGGGTTCCGGGCGGAACGCGACAGGGTCGACGCTCGGGCCGGTCTGGCGGAACAGGGAAGTCGCGGACGTTTTGGGGTCCATGGCTCACGCGTCGAGTTGCGGTGCCCGTATTGCGCCAGCCGCGCGTGACCCTGCCGTGACAGTCACGAGAAGTTCTTATTACTGTGTGGGGAGAAGGAGACGGCGGTAAGGGAACGGCGGGGCGCGGAGAAGGGCTGCGGCGAGAGGTAGCCGCCGTCAAGCGAACGCGAACCGCAGGCGCGGCGGCGTGAGATGCAGGGAGGTCGGTTTGTTCAGTTCGCGACGCTGATGACGCGCGTGCCGGCGAGGCGGTCGTGCAGGAATTGACGCTGCGGATCGAAGCGGCCGGTGGCGGCCCACAGCACGAACCAGATCGCGGCGATCAGCAGCGTCTGCGGCACGGCGAGGCCCAGCAACGGATGCAGCGCGAGTGGCGGCAAAAACCATAGCCACGCCAGCGCGTAACGTGCGATCGCGCGACCGGTGGACAGCGGTGCGCCGTCAGCGGCAACGACGCGCAGGCGCCACGTTTTCATTGGCAGTGTCTGGCCGCTGTGGGTCCAGAACCAGACGAAATACAGACCGACCACGAGGCCGATCCACGCTGCAAGCATGTTGTGATGGGTGAGACCGTTGCGCTGCTGCGTCAACGTGCTGAACAGATAACCCGCGATGAACACGACGCCGAACAGGATCACGGCTTCGTAGAGCAGCGCCGCGAGGCGCCGGCGAACGGTAGGCACGATGCCGGATGAATCGGCGGGCAGTGTCGAGGTGGCGAGCGGTTGGGACACAGTCGGACCCGGATCAGGAACCGTTGAAGATCGACGGCGCCTCGGCCGGCGAAACCGGCAGCGGCGTGGCGGGTACGAAGCTGCCCGCAGCGGGAATCGCCGGCGTGGCGGCGGGGCTCGGCAACGGAGCGGCAGCCGCGGCACTCACCGCTGCGGCACCGCTCGCGCCATGCTCGCGGGCATTGACCAGACGGTCGAGGCCTTTGATCTCGGTCTTGCCGGAGGGCGGCGCGCTGACGACGCTGGGCCGCCGCTTACGCTCGCTCGCGGCGAGCCGCTCCTTCTGCTCTTCCGGCAATTGCTGATAAGCCTTCCACGCATTCTGGCGGGTTTCGCGGGGCAACTCCTTCGATACCTGGTAGTTTTCGCGCGCAACGCGCCGCTGATCGGGGGTCATACGCACCCATTCAGTCATTCGGTCATGCAGGCGTTTTTGTGCATCGGGCGATAACTTCGGATAACGCGACGCGATTTTGATCCATTTTCGCTTGCGTTCGTCGCTAAACGTATCCCATTGGCCGGCGAACGGCGCGAGCGCAACGTGCTCGGCCGCGCTCAGGCGCGCCCATGCCATCGGACTATTGCTGTTGGACAGGCTGGGCAGATCGACGGCGAGGGTGGGCGCGGGCGCTTTTGCGGTCGCGTTGCCACCAGCAGCGGGCGCACTGGTGGTCGACGGGCTCGGATAAAAGCGCGGATACGTCGCGGCAAACGACACCAAGGCCGCGATCGCGCATCCGAAAACAACGGCCAAGCCGCGCTTGTAACTCACCCGAAGAATCTCCCGCTCAGTGGGCGCGTGATAGGTACGCGTTGAAACCGTGGTCGAGATAGGCATTGAGCGGCAAGTCGTCGCTTAGCATGGCTGCATCAATATCGGCGAGTTCGGCGGTACGCTGCTGGTCTTCCCAGTAGGCGATGCCCACGAGGCTGATGACCAGCGCGACGAGCGGCCAGGCAAGCGCAAAGCGGCGTAGCGGCGAACGGCGGCGCTGCGGCATCTCGAGTTGCGGCATACCCGCTGCCATGCCGGCACCGGCGAAAGCGGGCACGAACACCGGGGCGCTCACGGTTTCGGGCTTCTTGCGAGCAAGCGCGGCGCGGCGCGCCAAGGCGAGCCGGTCGACGGTAGCGGCCGGTATGCTGGCGACGGTTTCGTCGAGCGCGCGGCGCACCTGGCGGGCGAACTCGAGTTCTTTGGTTTCTAGGGAGCTCATAGCGTGATTCCTTTAGCCTTGAGCGCTTGCGCCAGCGTGTGGGTGGCCCGCGAGCAGTGCGTTTTCACACTGCCTTCGGAGCAGCCCATCGCGGCGGCAGTCTCGGCGACATCCATATCTTCCCAATAACGCATGAGAAACGCCTCCCGTTGACGTGCCGGTAACTTTTGGATCTCGTTGTCGATTAACTGTAAGACCTGTTCGCGCTCGAGTTTCTGTTCGTTGCTCTCTGAACCCGCTGAACCTTGTTGCGCCTCGAATGTTTCGAGTGGGTCGAATTCGTCGTCGTCGGCGTTGCCGAGCGAAGAAAACAGGCTAACCCAAGTATTGCGCACTTTGGCACGACGGAAATAGTCGTGCATCGCATTCTGGAGAATACGCTGAAACAGGAGCGGAAGTTCGGCCGGAGGACGGTCGCCGTATTTTTCGGCGAGCTTGATCATCGCGTCCTGCACGATATCGAGCGAGGCGTCGTCGTCCCGCACGGCGTAGACCGTCTGCTTGAATGCGCGCCTTTCGACGCCCGCCAGAAAATCGGCGAGTTCCTTGTCTGATGCCATCCGTTTGGGGGTCGGCGCAGCGTGCGTGCGCGTAATCGGTCGAAAAATGTCGTAAAACTCGCGGATGCTAACAAACTTTCGCGCCGCTGGGGCGAAACCCGTCCTACCTTGCATCTCTATAACAGGGTTTCGGTCAATATTGGGATTTGAGGGAGGCCGCCAAGGCAATATTTGCTTGACCGCGCGGAGATCTGCAGATATCGTCGCTGGTTCGCAACATAAGTGACTTGTCTCAATTGAGGTGTGGCCCAAGAAGCTCACCTGTCAACTGGACGCGCCGCTTGAACCCGAGCCACAAGCCCGGCAGAGAGCACCCGATCAATTTTTTGCCGAAAATTCGAAAGGTGAATAAATGAATATGCCCAGCGCGGAATTCTCCACGTCGGATACGACCCTCCATCCCGAAGCTGACTCTATCGGCGCCACCGTGCTCATGCGCGCTTTGGCCGACGAAGACGTCGAGTTTGTGTGGGGCTACCCCGGCGGCTCGGTACTCTACATTTACGACGAGCTGTACAAGCAGGACAAATTCCAGCATATCCTCGTGCGTCACGAGCAGGCTGCGGTCCACGCCGCCGACGCGTATGCGCGTTCCACCGGCAAAGTCGGTGTGTGCCTCGTGACCTCCGGCCCCGGCGTCACCAATGCGGTGACCGGCATCGCCACCGCCTACATGGATTCGATTCCGTTGGTGGTGATCAGCGGCCAGGTACCTACCGCCGCGATCGGCCAGGATGCGTTCCAGGAGTGCGATACGGTCGGCATTACGCGTCCCTGCGTGAAGCACAACTTCCTCGTGAAGGACGTGCGCGACCTCGCCGCTACCGTCAAGAAAGCTTTCTACATCGCCCGTACCGGTCGTCCCGGCCCGGTGCTGATCGATATTCCGAAAGACGTGTCGAAGACGCCGTGCCAGTACGAACCGCTCAAGACCGTTTCGCTGCGCTCGTATAACCCGGTCACGAAAGGTCACTCCGGCCAGATTCGCAAGGCTGTGGCCTTGCTGCTGTCGGCCAAGCGTCCGTATATCTACACCGGCGGCGGCATCATCCTCGCGGATGCATCGCGTGAGCTGAACCAGTTCGCCGACCTGCTCGGCTATCCCGTCACCAATACGTTGATGGGTCTGGGCGGCTACCGCGCGAGCGACAAGAAATTCCTCGGCATGCTCGGCATGCACGGCACGTACGAAGCCAACATGGCGATGCAGCACTGCGACGTGCTGATCGCGATCGGCGCGCGCTTCGACGACCGTGTGATCGGCGACCCGGCGCACTTCGCATCGCGTCCACGCAAGATCATCCATATCGACATCGATCCCTCCTCCATCTCCAAGCGCGTCAAGGTCGACATTCCGATCGTCGGCGACGTGAAGGAAGTGCTGAAAGAGTTGATCGAGCAGTTGCAAACAGCCGAACATGGCCCCGACACCGCGGCACTCGCCGACTGGTGGAAGGACATCGAAGCCTGGCGCGCGAAAGACTGCCTGAAGTTCGACCGCAAGAGCGACATCATCAAGCCGCAGTACGTGGTGGAAAAGGCGTGGGAACTGACAGACGGCAATGCCTTCGTGTGTTCGGACGTCGGCCAGCACCAGATGTGGGCGGCGCAGTTCTATCGCTTCAACAAGCCGCGTCGCTGGATCAACTCCGGTGGCCTCGGCACTATGGGCTTCGGCCTGCCGGCGGCGATGGGCGTGAAGATGGCGCACCCGGACGACGATGTGCTCTGTATCACCGGCGAAGGCTCGATCCAGATGTGTATTCAGGAACTCTCGACCTGCAAGCAGTACGAGACGCCCATCAAGATCATTTCGCTGAACAACCGCTATCTGGGCATGGTGCGGCAGTGGCAGCAGATCGAATACAGCAAGCGCTATTCGCATTCGTACATGGATGCGCTGCCGGATTTCGTAAAGCTCGCCGAAGCGTACGGCCACGTCGGCATGCGTATCGAACGCACGGCCGATGTCGAGCCGGCGCTGAAGGAAGCGCTGCGCCTGAAAGATCGCACAGTGTTTCTCGATTTCCAGACCGATCCGACCGAAAACGTCTGGCCGATGGTCCAGGCCGGCAAGGGCATCACTGAGATGCTCATGGGTTCGGAAGATCTATAACGACGGCTTTGCCGCCGGCTTCGTCATGCGCGCCTCCACAAAGGGTGAATGCGGACGAAGCGGCGCGAATCTGCTCGCATACGTCGACAAAACATCTGGAAGAAGCGAAACATGAGACACATTATTTCTGTCCTGCTGGAAAACGAACCGGGCGCGTTATCACGCGTGGTGGGGCTGTTCTCCGCACGCGGCTACAACATTGAAACCTTGACGGTGGCTCCGACCGAGGACCGTTCGCTGTCGCGCATGACCATCGTCTCCATTGGCTCGGACGACGTGATCGAACAGATCACGAAGCATCTGAACCGCCTGATCGAGGTGGTGAAAGTGGTCGACCTTACCGAGGGCGCCCACATCGAGCGCGAGCTGATGTTGATCAAGGTGAGGGCGGTCGGCAAGGAACGTGAGGAGATGAAACGGATGTCGGATATTTTCCGCGGCCGGATCATCGACGTCACCGAAAAGACCTACACGATCGAACTGACGGGCGCGAGCGACAAGCTCGATGCCTTCATCGAAGGGATCGACGCGACTGCGATTCTCGAAACCGTCCGTACGGGCAGTTCGGGCATCGGCCGCGGCGAGCGCATTCTGAAGGTTTGACGCGCGCGCTGGGTTGCGGTGCTAAGTTGCGTTTATTAGCCGTCTCGATCGAAGCCGGGTAGTGCCTTTAAGAACCCGGTCAAGCAACACAACATTCGCAGTATTTGTATTTCACTGATTTCACCGAATTTAGCCAAGGAACCGACATGAAAGTTTTCTACGACAAGGACGCCGACCTCTCCCTCATCAAGGGCAAGCAAGTCACCATCATCGGCTATGGCTCGCAAGGCCATGCTCACGCGCTGAACCTGAAGGAAAGCGGCGTGAACATCACGGTCGGTCTGCGCAAGGGCGGCGCATCGTGGAGCAAGGCCGAGAACGCCGGCCTGCAAGTCAAGGAAGTGGCGGAAGCCGTGAAGGGCGCAGACGTCGTCATGATGCTGCTGCCGGACGAGCAGATCGCTGAAGTCTACGCAAAGGAAGTGCACGGTAACGCCAAGCAAGGCGCAGCGCTGGCCTTCGCGCACGGCTTCAACGTCCACTACGGTCAAGTGATCCCGCGTGCCGACCTCGACGTGATCATGATCGCGCCGAAGGCGCCGGGCCACACGGTTCGCGGTACGTACTCGCAAGGTGGCGGCGTGCCCCACCTCATCGCTGTCGCGCAAGACAAGTCGGGCGCAGCACGTGACATCGCTCTGTCGTACGCAGCAGCGAACGGCGGCGGCCGTGCCGGCATCATCGAAACGAACTTCCGCGAAGAAACGGAAACCGACCTGTTCGGCGAACAAGCCGTGCTGTGCGGCGGTACGGTCGACCTGATCAAGGCCGGCTTCGAAACGCTGGTGGAAGCGGGTTACGCGCCGGAAATGGCGTACTTCGAGTGCCTGCACGAACTGAAGCTGATCGTCGACCTGATCTACGAAGGCGGCATCGCGAACATGAACTACTCGATCTCGAACAACGCCGAATACGGCGAGTACGTGACGGGTCCGCGTATCGTGACTGCTGAAACGAAGAAGGCGATGAAGGCTGTGCTGACGGACATCCAGACCGGCGAGTACGCCAAGAGCTTCATCATCGAAAACAAGGCTGGCGCACCGACGCTGCAATCGCGCCGCCGTCTGACGGCCGAGCACCAGATCGAAACGGTGGGTGCCAAGCTGCGCTCGATGATGCCGTGGATCGCTGCGAACAAGCTGGTTGACCAGTCGAAGAACTAAGAAGCCAGCTTTATGGCATCTGACCGGCGCGGCGCATCGTCGCAGCAGCCGGTAATGCAAAAAGCCGTCCAAGGGTGCTGAACCCTGGGCGGCTTTTGCTATCCTACGGTTTTACGTGCGACACGCATGCTCGTGTCCGTCAGCCCCACGTTACGGGGCATCGACTAGAGGGTTATTGAGGAAGGTCTCGACTGGACTCACCATGCCCTCCGCAGGCGGTTCCCTTGTGAGCCGCACTTTAAGAAGTAGATGTGTCCTTCGGGGCACACCTTGGTAGTGAACACGGGACACGGTGCAGTCTGCCGTCAACCGTATTGCATTGACCTGATTACCGTCAGGTCCCGCCCAGTCAGCGGCTTCATCTCCGCCGACAGGGTGGGGTGATGTTTGCAATTCCTGCGCCTTAGGGCAACGGAGTCGCTAAACGATACGAGCGAAAAGCTCGGTGTGTCATTGTTCGGCCTCGCTGGCTGCATTGGCGAGGGTAGTGAACCTGCTGTACGACCAGCAGTAGCCTAGGAAGACATGCGTCACTGGTAACTGTGGGGTGTGAAGCTCTTCTAACAATGTACCCCCCGGAAGTTCGGGCGGATGGTGGTTGCGAAATGATCATCCGGAGACTCCCAGCAGCAACGGGGTTGAGGGGCTAGGCTGGCTGATATGGTTAACGCAAGTGAACTGCTGATAAACCTCGTAAGTAGGACGGTGCCAAAGCTGCTGACAGGCATCAACCAAACAGGTGTGCGGTCGGATAACCCGCTGTAAATTCGGGTTACGTCGTCATCGGACCGCCGGGGAATAGGCAGAACCTAAGTCAGTCGTGTGACATGCCGGGAACGTGGTAAGCCTGTATGGTTGCCGGTCGTAGTTTGACTGGCAGGCGAACCGTGAGGGACGCTGTTGATTGTGCAGGTATGGGATGACGGAGAAAGCGAAAGCCGGTCTGTAATGGGTCGGATAGGGGTTGGGACATTACCCCACGCGAAAGCGGGCAGACTTCCGTCTGGTCTACCGTCGCAAGATGGCTGACTAACCCTTTAGCTGGAAGATGATTGCTGTCGGGCTTCTGGACCGTCAGCATATGTTTTTAACCCCCTTGCGGGAGCAGATCGCTCCCGCAAGGGGCGATCTGTTCTCCGCTCGGGATTCACTTCTTCGAGTAGGAGAGCAGCATGAGAGTATCTGTCCGAAAGGACGGATCTGCGCTTTCCCACGCGCCGGACAACTGGTATGCCGTAGATTGGCGGCGGGTTGACCGGAACGTGAGAGGGATGCAGATTCGAATTGCGAAGGCGACGCGGGAAGGCAACTGGCGCAGGGGGAGAGCCCTGCAACGGATGTTGACTCGCACGTTGTCCGCGAAGCTGTATGCGGTACGACGTGTTACGCAGAATCAGGGTGCGCGAACGGCTGGAGTCGATCGCGAACTTTGGGACTCGCCTGAGAGCCGATGGCTTGCTGTCGGCAGGTTGAAGCGGCGTGGATACAAGCCTCTGCCTTTACGGAGAGTCTTTATCCCCAAGGCCAATGGGAAGGAGCGCCCTCTGGGTATTCCGACCATGCGGGACCGGGCGATGCAAGCCCTGTATCTGCTGGCCCTGGAGCCGGTGTCGGAATCGACGAGCGACCCGAACTCTTACGGGTTCAGGTTAAACCGCTCGACGGCCGACGCTATGTCACAGATTTTCGTTGCCATGTCCCAGAAGGGCTCTGCTCGCTGGGTACTGGAAGCGGATATCAAGGGCTGCTTTGACCACATCAACCATGACTGGTTGGAAACCCATGTCCCAATGGACAAGGAAATCCTCCGGAAATGGCTGAAAGCTGGCCTGATTTACAAGGGGCAGCTTCAGGCGACAGAGGCCGGTACGCCGCAAGGAGGGATCATTTCTCCGACGTTGGCGAATGTGACGTTGAACGGGCTGGAGCGAGAACTGCTGGCGCACCTCAGTGCGAAGTTTGGGATCGCAAAAGCCAACAAGCTTAAAGTCAATGTAGTGCGGTACGCGGACGACTTCGTGATCACCGGTGACTCGCAAGAGTTGCTGGAGCAGGAAGTCCGACCTTGGGTGGAAACATTCCTTGCCGTTCGAGGTCTGCAACTGTCCGAGGAGAAAACGCGTATCACACACATCGATTCGGGCTTCGACTTCCTGGGGTGGAATTTCCGTAAGTACTCGGGGACCCTACTCATCAAGCCGAGCAAGAAGAACGTGAAAACGTTCTATCGCAAGGTGGCGGATACGATCAGCGGTCATAAGACGGTAAAGCAGGAGAATTTGATTCGACTGCTGAACCCGATGCTACGGGGCTGGGCGCAGTATCACAGTCCCGTGGTCGCCAAAGAGGCATACAGCCGCATGGAGTCTTTGATTTTCCGAAGACTTTGGCGGTGGTCGACGAGGCGGCACCTGAACAAGAATGCCGACTGGGTGAAGAAGAAATACTTTCACTCGGAGGGCAATCGAAACTGGGTGTTCGCTGTTCCTGTAGCTCGTGACGACGGTAGTAAGGGGTTGCTTAGCCTGTACCAACTTAGCGGTACGGAAATTAAGCGACACAGGAAGGTCAAAGGAGCATTCAATCCCTTTGATCCTGAGTGGGAGCAGTATGGCGAACAGTTGCGACAGGCGCGCATGGAACACTCAATGCGTTATCGGAAGCAATGGGTTTCGCTGTATATGTCGCAAGACGGGCTTTGCTCGCATTGTGGCTGTGCCCTGACAAAGGAGACCGGCTGGCATGACCATCATCTAGAGTATCGGATGCATGGTGGTACGGACGCCCTCTCGAACAGGGTTCTGCTTCACCCGCACTGCCATCAGCAGGTGCACACAGGTAAAATTGCGGTAACTAAGCCGGCCCGGTCTTAAGACCGGGCTTTGTTTGTAGATTTGAGCCGTATGCGGGGAAACTCGCACGTACGGTTCTTAGGGGGCCCTTCTTCCGTGAGGAAGGGGGGCTACCCTCCAAAAATACAGAAGCCATCCATGAATTACCCTCATCCGATCATCGCGCGAGAAGGCTGGCCGTTTATCGCCATCGCTGCCGTCGTTGCATTACTGGTTCATGCCTTCGCGGGATTCGGCTTTGCATGGCTGTTCTGGCTGATCCTGATCTTCGTCGTGCAGTTCTTCCGCGATCCGGCACGCCCGATTCCGACTCAGGCCAACGCCGTGCTGTGCCCGGCCGACGGCCGCATCGTCGCGGTCGAAACGGCGCATGATCCGTATGCCAACCGTGAAGCGCTGAAGATCAGCGTGTTCATGAACGTTTTCAACGTCCACTCGCAACGCTCGCCGGTGGATGGCGCGATCTCCAAGGTCGAATATTTCCCGGGTGCGTATCTGAATGCGGCCGTAGACAAGGCTTCGACCGAAAATGAACGCAATGCGGTGGTGATCGAAATGGCCGGCGGCCAGACGGTGACCTCGGTGCAGATCGCCGGTCTGATCGCGCGGCGCATTCTTTGCTACGTACGGGCCGGTGAGCCGCTTACGCGTGGTCAACGTTATGGATTTATCCGTTTTGGCTCGCGTGTCGACGTGTATCTGCCGGTTGGCAGCCGTCCGCGTGTATCGATCGGCGAGAAGGTTTCCGCGTCGTCCACGATCCTCGCTGAACTATAAAGCGGCACCAAGGAGGTTTTCCGAATGGCCGCATTCAAACCGCGTCGACCCCGCAACAGCGGACCGCTACCGCGTCCGTTCCGCCGTAACAAGCCGGTCGCGGCGGAGTCGCCAGTAGTCGAAAGCCGGCGCGCCCAGCGTCAGCAGTTCCTGAGGAAACGCGGCATTTACCTGCTGCCGAACGCGTTTACCACCGCCGCGCTCTTTTGCGGCTTCTTCGCCGTGGTGCAGGCGATGAACGTGCGCTTCGAAATTGCGGCGATCGCGATCTTCGTGGCGATGGTGCTGGACGGTATGGACGGCCGGGTCGCGCGTATGACGCATACGCAAAGCGCGTTTGGCGAGCAGTTCGATAGTCTCTCGGACATGGTGTCGTTCGGTGTGGCACCGGCGCTTGTCATGTACGAGTGGATTCTGAAGGATCTCGGCCGTTGGGGCTGGCTCGCGGCGTTCGTCTACTGTTCGGGGGCGGCGTTGCGTCTCGCGCGTTTCAACGCGAACATCGGCGTGGTCGACAAGCGCTTCTTCCAGGGTATGCCCAGTCCGGCTGCTGCCGCGCTGATTGCCGGTTTCGTGTGGCTTGCCACCGATAACCGTGTGCCGCTCAAGCTGGTGTGGCTGCCGTGGGTCGCTTTCGTACTGACCATCTACGCTGGTGTGACGATGGTATCGAACGCACCGTTCTACAGCGGCAAGGCGCTCGACGTGCGGCATCGCGTGCCGTTTGGCGTGATTCTGCTGGTGGTGGTGGCATTCGTGCTGGTGTCGTCCGATCCGCCGCTGATGCTGTTCGGCCTGTTCGTGCTGTATGGTCTGTCGGGCTATGTGTTCTGGGGCTACCAGGCGCTGCGGGGCAGGGCGAACCCGGCTCGGTCGGTGGCGCGGGACAGGTAATAGCGCATTTCCTTTTTATGGAAGTGAAACGAAAAAACGGCAGCCTTTGGGCGGCCGTTTTTTCGTTTCCGGACCCGTCTGGCAGCGTGCGGCAGGCAGGTTGGACGCTAATTGCACGATGGCGGGAATGCCGCTATAGTCGTTCGATGAATACGTTCACGTTCCCATTTGAGCTGCAACGCGAGCCTCAACAAGCCGGGGCGCGCCTAAGCGCACTCGTGCTGGCGCGTCTAACGCGCTGATCGTTTCCGCACTCCGTCTGCCTCGTCTGCGGTTTATAGCGTCGCCAGCGGTGGCGCAAACACCCAAATTCCAATACCAATCCCCACAATTGAACGACTCCTCAGGAGCCCCGACATGGCCGACAAACTGATCATATTCGACACCACCTTGCGTGACGGCGAGCAATCGCCCGGCGCGTCGATGACGAAAGAAGAAAAAATCCGTATCGCGAAGCAGCTCGAACGGATGAAGGTCGACATCATCGAGGCGGGCTTCGCGGCCAGCTCGAACGGCGACTTCGATTCGATCCACACGATCGCGGGCCTGATCAAGGACAGCACGATCTGCTCGCTGGCCCGTGCCAACGACAAAGATATTCAACGTGCTGCTGACGCACTCAAGCCGGCCGATCATTTCCGCATCCACACGTTCATCGCAACGTCGCCGCTGCATATGGAAAAGAAGCTGCGCATGACGCCGGATCAGGTGTTCGAACAGGCAAAGCTGGCGGTGCGTTTCGCCCGCAAGTTCACGGACGACGTTGAGTTTTCGCCGGAAGACGGCAGCCGTTCGGATATGGATTTCCTGTGCCGGGTGCTGGAAGCGGTGATTGCTGAGGGCGCGACCACGATCAACATCGCGGATACAGTCGGCTATGGCGTGCCGGAACTGTACGGCCAGCTCGTGAAGACGCTGCGTGAGCGTATTCCGAACTCGCATAAGGCCGTGTTCTCGGTGCACTGCCATAACGACCTCGGCATGGCGGTGGCGAACTCGCTGGCCGGTGTGCAGATCGGCGGCGCGCGTCAGGTCGAGTGCACGATCAACGGTCTCGGTGAGCGCGCTGGTAATACGTCGCTCGAAGAAATCGTGATGGCGGTGAAGACGCGCAAGGACTACTTCGGACTCGAAGTCGGTCTCGATACGACGCAGATCGTGCCGGCTTCGAAGTTGGTGTCGCAGATCACCGGTTTCGTCGTGCAGCCGAACAAGGCCGTGGTCGGTGCGAACGCATTTGCGCACGCATCCGGCATTCACCAGGACGGCGTGCTGAAAGCGCGCGACACGTACGAAATCATGCGTGCCGAAGATGTGGGCTGGAGCGCGAACAAGATCGTGCTTGGCAAGTTGTCGGGCCGCAATGCATTCAAGCAACGTCTGCAGGAATTGGGTATCGCGCTCGATAGCGAAGGCGAGTTGAATACCGCGTTCGCACGCTTCAAGGAACTGGCCGATCGCAAGTCGGAAATTTTCGACGAAGACATCATTGCGATCGTCACTGAGGAATCGGCTGAAGCGCAGCAGAAGGAGCACTACAAGTTCCTTTCGTTGTCGCAGCATTCGGAAACCGGCGAGCAACCGCACGCGAAGATCGTGTTCTCGGTTGAAGGCAAGGAAGTGACTGGCGAAGCGCGCGGCAACGGTCCGGTGGATGCCACGCTCAATGCGATCGAAACGGAAGTGGGTAGCGGGTCGGAACTGTTGCTGTATTCGGTGAACGCCATCACAACCGGTACGCAGGCGCAGGGCGAAGTGACGGTACGGCTGTCAAAGAGCGGGCGTATCGTGAACGGTGTAGGCACCGATCCGGATATCGTCGCGGCTTCCGCGAAGGCGTATATCTCGGCGCTCAACAAGCTGTATTCGAACGTCGATAAGTTGAATCCGCAACGTTCGGAGTGACAGAGCGTCAGGGCGCCGCATGCGCCCTGACCCGATGAGATTATTCGAAGCCCTGTGCCTAAAAAGCACGGGGCTTCGCGTTTTTGTAGTGACTTCCTGTTGTGTGCTCAAGCTATTCTGTCGCCGCGCGCCGCATCGACCATCCGCGCGCCGCGCGAGCTTGTGCCTGCACCTGATGCCGCACTTCAACCGCGATCTCGCGGCGCGGCGCATCGGCGACAAACGCGTCGAGTAGTTCGCGCACATCGTGATCGACGAAGTCGGCACGCGTTGCGTCGACGATCAAGGTCGCGCCGTCGGGGATCTGCTGCAGATAGTGCTTGAGCGGCACCTTGCCAAGAAACGACACGTCCTTGCGAAACGACAGCAGATAGTGGTCGCCGTGCTGTGCGAGGACGATCGGGCTGCGTAGGTTGGCATACAAGGCGAGCAACACGCTGCACAGAATGCCGAGCACGATTCCGATCAGCAGGTCGGTGGCGAGCACGCCGACCAGTGTGACGATGAACGGTGCAAACGGCGCGAAGCCTTGCTTGGCGACGGCGACGAACAACGACGGCTTGGCGAGCTTCACGCCGGTGAAAATCAGAATCGCCGCGAGACAGGCAAGCGGAATCAGATTGATGACGCTGGTCAGCGCGAACACGCTTACCAGTAACAACACGCCATGAATAACCGCGGACAGCCGGCTCTGCGCGCCGGCATGCACATTGGCGGAACTACGCACAATGACCGAGGTGATCGGCAGGCCACCGATCGCGCCAGCGATCAGATTGCCCACACCCTGCGCCTTCAATTCGCGATCGGGCGGCGCGGTGCGTCGGGCGGGGTCGATCTGCTCGACCGCTTCCAGGCTCAATAGCGTTTCGAGGCTTGCGACGATCGCCAGTGTGATGGCCACGCGCCAGACGTCAGGATTGATCAGTTGCGTGAAGTGCGGTCCGAAGTCGGCCCATGCGAGGGCGAGCTGCAATGCGGCGAACGATTCGAGCGAAGGCAGCGCGACGCGATGCTCGGCAGGCGGCGTGAACGACGGGCCGAGCAGACTGAGCAATAGCGTCGCGCCGATTCCCAGCAGAACCACGGCGAGTGGTGCCGGCACGAGCCGCACCAGCGCAAAGCGACGCAGCGCGCGCGTTTCCCAACCTACCAGAATCGCCAGCGACAGCAACGTGATCACGCAGGCCGCGAGCGAAATCGTGCCGAACGGCGTCGTTACGCTGCCGGCCATCTGGGCAGCAGCTTGCGACCCATCCGATGCGTTCGAGCCGAACAGCCCGAGCGCAAGCGGGAATTGTTTGACGATCAGGAGCACGCCGATCGCTGCAAGCATGCCTTTGATCACCGGCGACGGCACATAGGCGGCAAATCTGCCGGCCTTTAGCATGCCGAAACCGAACTGAATCGCACCGGACAGCAACACGGCCAGCAGGAACGCGGAGAAACTGCCGAGTTGCGCGATCCCGTCGACGACGATCACAACGAGGCCCGCCGCCGGCCCGCTTACGCTCAACCGCGAGCCGCTCAGCACGGCAACCACCAGGCCGCCGACGATGCCCGACACAAGCCCGGCAAATGGCTCGACACCCGACGCGTTAGCGATGCCCAGACAGAGCGGCAGTGCCACCAGAAAAACGACCGTGCCTGCAAACAGATCGCGCTGAAACGTGGAAAGAAAAGCTCGAAGGTTCATGGAGTCTGTGCGGTAGTGTTTGGAGTTGCATGTGCGGCGAAGGCCATGCCGAAGCCGGTTCGATAGAGGCGATGCACTACGCGGCGCTATGGGCGGCCGTCGCGCAGGTCATCGCGTCGTCGGCTTCGTAGCCGGACGTGAGCACCTTGATGCGCCCGTCCTCGAGCGCGAAAATCCAGCCGTGAACGAGCGGTGCCGGGTCAGCGTCCCGCACGATTGGACTCGCGCGTAACTGGCGGACCTGTTCGAGCACGTTCAATTCCGCGAGACGGTCGATGCGCTCACGCTCGCTCGCATGGCTCCCGAGCTCGTCGCCATGCGCTTTTGCTAGCGCGCACAACGGTGCGATCCGGCGATTCACGTGTGGCAGCGTCGGTTCCGGCGGCAGCAGGGCAGCGCGCACGCCGCCGCAGCCATAGTGACCGCAGACGATCACGTGCCCCACCTTCAGCACCCGCACGGCGTATTCGAGGACGCTTGCGGAGTTGTCGTCGTCGGGATGAAAGAGGTTGGCGATGTTGCGGTGAACGAACAGATCGCCAGGCTCGCAATGCGTGATTGTTTCCGCGGGCACACGGCTATCCGAGCAGCCGACCCACAGCACGTGCGGATTCTGGCCTCGCACCAGATCACGAAAAAATTCGGGGTTGCGCGCGGCGGTTTCGTGCGCCCATGCAACGTTGGCGACCAGCAGGCGTTTGGGACGGTTCATCGATAGCAGCTCCGTAAGTGGGGTGCACCGACTCGTAGCCGAATCCCGGCTGCGCGCGAACAGCGCAGTGGGTACGGGTAACGCGAATCAATGCTTACGAAAACCTTTCTATCAAAAAATAAATCCGCTGTGCGCGAAATAAAATCCGCCGCTATGCGCCATAAATAAAAAAAGCCGCCTGAAGAGGCGGCTTGGCAGATCCATGCGCGATGGGTTCGAGCGGGCGCTCAGAACAGGCCGCGGCGATCCGGATCGTGCAGCGGATCAGGGGTTTTCTGCGTGAGCCGCACAATGCCCTGATCGTCGAAATAAAAGCTGTACATCATGTACCAGACGTTGTCTTCCATATAGCGATACGTCCAGACCTCGCGCTTCATCAACGGGAAGTACGATGTTTCGACTGGGCGGCCGAAGTTCACCAGCACGTCGCTCTTTGTCCACTTGCCGATTTCCGCCCGGTAGAACTCGTTGGGCTGAAGCACCTGGCGCACGGTGACGATCTTGCCGGATGCGTCGATGTCGGCGGCAGTGGTCGTCTCGCCCATCGGCTGGGTCGGCCACATCAACCGCTTGCCGCCGTTGGGCAGATCGTAGCTTTCACGCGGTGCACCGAGGCGGGCGATGATGGTCGATTCGTCCGCGCCCTGGCTGTATTGCTGCCATGGCTGCACGCAGCCGGCGAGTGTCACTGTGAGGGTGAGCGCGCTCAGGCAGATGAACGCGGCGCGGCGCAGGCGTACTGCGGGCGGCGCTGCGATCGAGGCCGCCGTGGATGGATGGCGGTTGAACATAAATTCCTCCGATGGCATTTGAGTAGCGGTTTTTATCATCGAGACGCATTATTTTGACACGGGCGGCAGCAAAAGATTTGCGCTTTGTGCGGGGCGTCTCCGGAAGCACAGTAACGGATTCGCCGGCTTGCTTATTCCGTCTGGAACGCCCTATGATCCGCGCTTCGACCAATCAAGCGGGGCAATGACGATGGCGAAGTGGCAACGGGCGGCAGCAGCGGCAGTTATGGCGCTGGCGGCGATTTCGACGGCCGCGGCGGCTTATGCCGTGGGAGAAACGGCGTCTGGTCCGGCGAGCAAACCGGTGAATAAGCCCTCGGGTACGCCGATCGAGTTGGCGCTGATTGAAGGCATGTCTGGTCCGTTCGCGAACGCAGGTGCGGCGGTGGAGCGCAATCTGCGTTTCGGTGTCGAACAGGTGAATGCGCAAGGCGGCGTGAAGCTCGCCGACGGCGCGCATCCGCTCGAACTGGTCGTGCTCGACAGCAAGGGCAGTACTGAAGAGGCGTTGGTGCAACTGCGCGCCGCCGCGGACCGGCACATCGGTTACATCATGCAGGGCAACAGTTCGGCAGTGGCGGCCGCGCTGCTCGGCGCGATCGAGAAACAGAACAGCCGCGAGCCTGCGAATCGCGAACTGTTTCTCAATTATTCCGCCGACGATCCCGCCCTGACCAACGCCAATTGCAGCTTCTGGCACTTCCGCTTCGACGCGCACGCGGGCATGCGCATGGATGCGCTGGCTGACGTGATCCAGCGCGACAAAGCGGTGAAGAAGGTTTATCTGCTGAACCAGGACTACAGCTTCGGCCACGACGTCAGCAGTCTCGCGCGTTCGACGCTGGCGACAAAGCGCCCGGATATTGCGGTCGTCGGCGACGAATTTCATCCGATCGGCCGTGTGAAGGACTTCGCGCCGTACATCGCGAAGATCCGCGCGAGCGGCGCGGACGCGGTCATCACTGGCAACTGGGGCAACGACCTGACGCTTTTGGTCAAGGCTGCGCGAGAACAGGGCCTGGACACCCGGTTTTACACGTTCTATGGCAACAGTCTTGGCGCGCCTGCCGCGTTAGGTGACGCCGGCGTCAAACACGTGATCGCGATAGCCGACTGGCACCCGAACGCCGGCGGTGCGGCTTCCGACGCGTGGTATGCAGCATTTCGCGCCCGTTTCCCGGCTGCCCAGGACGACTACCCGGTGCTCCGCATGCCGTTGATGATCGAAACCCTCGCCGCGGCGATGAACCGCGCCGGCAGTGCCGACCCGACGGCCGTCGCCCGGGCTCTGGAGGGGATCAGGTTCGACAACGGCTTTCATGCCTCGTGGATGCGTGCCGAGGATCATCAATTGATCCAGCCCCTTTACGTGATGGAAATGGATAAGGCCGGCACGCCGGGTGTCAAGTTCGACAACGAAGGTTCCGGCTACGGTTTCCGCACGGTGCTGGCTTTGCCGCCCGAGCGGACTGTGCCGCCGACCGTGTGCAAGATGAAACGGCCGTAAAGGGACCCCTGAGCAAACCCAACCCGCCCACGATCCCGCCCGGCACAGCGGGGTTCGCGGCCGGATTGGGCTGTGCTACAATACGCGTCCCGTTGTGAAGCATGTCGCATGGTTGTAATTTGTAATGCGAATGCACATACGGGGTAATTCACGGCACGGCCTTTCTTCCGTGACCGCCTGTCTAGTTCTCAAGGAAATCGACATGTCCGCAGTTGAAACAAGCAAGAAGTCCGAAGTCGTTGCGCAATTCGCACGCGCAGCTAACGACACCGGTTCCCCCGAAGTTCAGGTCGCGTTGCTCACGACCCGCATCAACGAACTGACCGTTCACTTCAAGGCCCACACGAAAGATCACCACAGCCGCCGCGGTCTGCTGCGCATGGTGAGCCGCCGTCGCAAGCTGCTCGACTACCTGAAGGGTAAGGACGCGGATCGTTACCGCGCACTGATCGAGAAGCTGGGTCTGCGTAAGTAATCGGCCAGTCGTTCAACAAGATGCCTGTGTCAGTTCCACTGATACAGGCATTTTGTTTTTGCACGGTGCGCCTCATGTGATGCGCACTGCCTGTTGGCCGCGGTAGCGTGACGATTCATGCGGCGACTAGCAGGAAAACAGCAGCAAAAAAAAGCAGCAAAAAAGCAGAAATACGGCCGGGCTTCAGGGCAGAGCTTTGTGTCATTCCAGCGGTTCGCGCGCGTAGAGCGTGGTTCTCTGGAATGGCATAACACTACTCTCCCCATGCGGCGCCGGTCCTGGCGTTGCCGCGCCGCTTCTGGTCCGCGCGGCATTACGAAGAGGAAAAGCAATGACTATGTTCAATAAGATCGTCAAAGAATTTCAGTGGGGCCAACATAAGGTTCGCCTCGAAACGGGCGAAGTCGCTCGTCAGGCAGGCGGCGCGGTGATCGTCGACATCGAAGACACCGTCGTGCTGGCTACTGTGGTCGGCGCCAAGACCGCCAAGCCGGGTCAGGACTTCTTCCCGCTGACCGTCGATTACCTCGAAAAGACCTACGCTGCAGGCAAGATCCCCGGTGGTTTCTTCCGCCGCGAAGGCCGTCCGTCGGAAGGCGAAACGCTGACCTCGCGCCTGATCGACCGTCCGCTGCGTCCGCTGTTCCCGGAAGGCTTCTACAACGAAGTCCAGGTCGTGATTCACGTCCTGTCGCTGAACCCCGAAATCCCCGCTGACATCCCCGCGCTGATCGGCGCGTCGGCGGCGCTCGCTATTTCCGGTCTGCCGTTCAACGGCCCGGTCGGCGCAGCACGCGTGGCCTACATCAACAACGAATACGTGTTGAACCCGACGCGTCCGCAGATGAAGGAATCGGCACTCGACCTGATCGTCGCCGGTACGGAACGCGCGGTGCTGATGGTGGAATCGGAAGCACAGCAACTGACCGAAGAAGTGATGCTCGGCGCAGTGGTGTTCGGCCACGACCAGATGCAGGTCGCGATCGACGTGATCCACGAACTGGTTCGCGAAGGTGGCAAGCCGGAATGGGACTGGAAGCCGGCCGCCAAGAACGAGCCGCTGATCGCACGCGTGTCGGAACTGGCGCAAGCCGATCTGCTCGCCGCTTATCAGATCCGTGACAAGCAAGCGCGTTCGGCCAAGCTGAAGGAAGTCTACGCAGCGACGTCGGCCAAGCTGGAAGAAGAAGCAGCGGCAGCCGGCACGGTTGCGGCGGACAAGGCTAGCGTCGGCAATGTGCTGTTCGACATCGAAGCAAAGATCGTCCGTACGCAGATCCTGAACGGCGAACCGCGTATCGACGGCCGAGATACGCGCACTGTGCGCCCGATCGAAATCCGTACCGGCGTGCTGCCGCGTACGCACGGTTCGGCCTTGTTCACGCGTGGCGAAACGCAGGCAATGGTGGTCGCAACGCTGGGCACGAAGGGCGACGAGCAGAACATCGACGCGCTCGAAGGCGAGTACCGCGAACGCTTCATGCTCCACTACAACATGCCTCCGTTCGCGACCGGCGAAACGGGCCGCGTCGGTTCGCCGAAGCGCCGTGAAATCGGTCACGGCCGTCTGGCCAAGCGCGCGCTGGCTGCTTGCCTGCCGAGCGCCGACGAATTCGGCTACTCGATCCGCGTCGTGTCGGAAATCACCGAATCGAACGGTTCGTCGTCGATGGCTTCGGTGTGCGGCGGCTGCCTCGCACTGATGGACGCCGGCGTTCCGATGAAGGCGCACGTCGCCGGCATCGCGATGGGCCTGATCCTCGAAGGCAACAAGTTTGCCGTGCTGACCGACATCCTCGGCGACGAAGATCACCTCGGCGATATGGACTTCAAGGTGGCCGGTACGGAACAAGGCGTGACCGCGCTGCAGATGGACATCAAGATCCAGGGCATCACCAAGGAAATCATGCAGGTCGCTCTCGCGCAAGCGAAGGAAGGCCGTATGCACATCCTCGGCAAGATGACCTCGGCGGTGTCGGGTGCGAACACGGTGCTGTCGGACTACGCACCGCGCATGATCACCATCAAGATCAACCCGGAAAAGATCCGCGACGTGATCGGCAAGGGTGGTTCGGTGATCCGCGCGCTGACCGAAGAGACCGGCACGACGATCGATATTTCGGACGACGGCGTCGTCACCATCGCCAGCACGAGCAGCGAAGGGATGGCCGAAGCGAAGAAGCGTATCGAGAACATCACGCTGGAAGTCGAAGTGGGTCAGGTGTATGAAGGCACCGTGCTCAAGTTGCTCGACTTCGGCGCGATCGTCAACATTCTGCCGGGCAAGGACGGTCTGTTGCACATCTCCGAAATCGCCAACGAGCGTATCAAGGACATCAACGACTACCTGAAGGACGGCCAGCAGGTGAAGGTCAAGGTCATCCAGACGGACGAAAAGGGCCGCGTGCGTTTGTCGGCCAAGGCGTTGCTGAACGACGCCTCGAACGGTGCGCCGCAAGGCGAACCGACGCCGCAGTAATGCGGTAGCAGGGCGACGGCCGGCAGCGCGAATGCGCGCCGGCCGTTTTTCATGAGGGGTGCAGGGTGGATTGCGTTGCAACGCAGGTGCAAACCGGCACAAGCGGGTACTCTGTTTGCGTGAAGCGCTTCGTCGCAGTTCAGACGATTTTCGCCGCTTCGTACGAGTAGGCAACGCAATCCAATCTTGGAGTTGACGCAGATGAAAGCGATCGAAATCACCGAATTCGGTGCGCCTGAAGTCCTGAAGCTGGCGGAGCGGCCCACGCCGCAGCCGAAAGCGGGCGAGGTGCTGATCAAGGTGGCGGCATCCGGCATCAACCGTCCGGACGTGTTCCAGCGTAAAGGCGGCTATGCGCCGCCGCCGGGTGCATCGGATCTGCCGGGGCTGGAGGTGGCGGGTGAGATCGTCGGCGGCACTATCGACGAGAAGAACAATCCGTTCGGCCTGAAAGTGGGTGACCGCGTGTGTGCATTGCTCGCGGGTGGTGGTTACGCCGAATATGCGACCGCGCCGCTGTTGCAGTGCCTGCCGGTGCCTGGTGGTTTGTCGGACGTCGAGGCGGCTTCGCTGCCGGAAACATTCTTCACGGTGTGGAGCAACGTGTTCGACCGTGCGCAACTCGGCAAGGGCGAAGGCGCGCCGAACGAGACCCTGCTGGTGCAGGGCGGTTCGAGCGGTATCGGCGTGACGGCGATCCAGATCGCGCACGCGCTGGGTTTTCGCGTGTTCGCTACGGCCGGGTCGGACGAAAAGTGCCGTGCTTGTGAAGCGCTGGGCGCCGAACGTGCGATCAACTACAAGACTGAGGATTTCGTCGAGGTCATCAAGTCGCTGACGAACGATCGCGGCGTTGATGTCATCCTCGACATGGTGGCGGGCAGTTATGTGCCACGTGAGCTGACTGCCTTGGCCGACGGCGGCCGCATCGTGCTGATTGCCTTGCTGGGCGGCGCGAAGGCGGAACTGAATCTGAATGAGGTGCTGCGCCGCCGTTTGACGGTGACGGGGTCGACGTTGCGTCCGCGTCCGATCGAGTTCAAGGCGAAGATCGCCGCGCAATTGAAAGAGCGCGTGTGGCCGCACCTCGAAGATGGCCGCATCAAGCCGGTGGTGCACCGTGTGTTTCCGGCCGCGCAGGCCGCTGAAGCGCACACGCTGATGGAGAGCAGCACGCACGTTGGCAAGATCGTGCTGACTTGGGGTCAGGACGCTTGACACGCTTGGTTTGACGCGGTCGGTTTGACCCGATCCACCCCACGCAGTAAAATTGCGCGTTTTGCGCACGCCGCATGAATCCGAAAGGCGGGCTTTTAGGCGCAAACCAGGCCCGCCGCCAAGACAAGACGAGACGATGTCGAAACAACGAGCCAAGCTGGTAGTCGGTAACTGGAAGATGCACGGGCGCCTTGCCGAGAACGCAACGCTGTTGCGGGCGGTGGCGCAAGGCGCGGGCGAATTGCCGGCCGATGTACGCGTTGGTGTCTGTGTGCCGTGCCCTTATCTCGCGCAGACTCAATCGTTGCTGGAAGGCAGCAAGGTCGTGTGGGGCGTGCAGGATGTTTCCGCGTTTACGCATGGGGCCTATACCGGCGAAGTGGCCGCGCAGATGGTGGTGGATTTCGGCGCCACGCTTGCGATCGTTGGACACTCGGAGCGCCGTGCCTACCATCGTGAAAGCGCAGAGTTGGTTGCGGTGAAGACGCAGCGTGCGCTGGAAGCGGGTTTGACCCCGATCGTATGTGTCGGCGAAACGCTCGAAGAGCGTGAGGCCGGCTCGACCGAGCAGGTGGTCGGCGCACAATTGGATGAAGTGCTGGCGAAATTGTCGGCGGAAGAGGCGGCGCGTATCGTTGTCGCATACGAGCCGGTGTGGGCGATCGGCACGGGCAAGAGTGCTACGTCGGACCAGGCGCAAGCGGTGCATGCGTTCCTGCGTTCGCGTCTTGCGGTAAAGGGCGCGGCGGTAGCGGATGTGCCGGTGTTGTATGGCGGCAGCGTGAAGCCGGAGAACGCGGAAGAATTGTTCCGCCAGCCGGATATCGACGGTGGCCTGATCGGCGGCGCGTCGTTGAAAGACCAGGATTTCCTGGCGATCTGCAAGGCGGCCGGCGCGATCAGCGTCGCCAGTTAAGCAGGGCGCCTCGGCGAGGATGACCCAATCCCGCGCGGCACACTTTGTGTGGCGCGGTTAAATAAAGACTCAGGTGAGTGTGATGCTGTATTTGAAAACATTGATTATCGTCGTTCAGCTGTTGTCGGCACTCGGGGTCATCGGCCTTGTGTTGTTGCAGCACGGCAAAGGCGCCGATATGGGCGCTGCTTTTGGTAGCGGTGCATCGGGCAGCCTGTTCGGCGCGACCGGTTCGGCAAACTTTTTGTCGCGTACCACGGCCGTGCTCGCAGCCGTGTTTTTTGTAACAACGTTGACGCTCACCTACCTCGGTGCGTATCGCGCAAAACCGTCCGCAGGCCTGCTGGGCGCGGCTGTAACTGCTCCGGTTGCGGCTTCCGCTGCGTCCGCCCCGGCGGGTGGTTCGGCTGTATTGCCGGCATCCGCTGCATCTGTCCCCGCGACAGATGTGCCGAAATAAATTTTTCGTTCAAAGTGCTTTTGTGCGTTGAACAAACTGTTTAGACCAGTTACAATCTTAGTCTTGAAGCGATTCGCGGGTTTTATAAGTTGTTTTCCCGGATTGCATACAGTGCCGACGTGGTGAAATTGGTAGACACGCTATCTTGAGGGGGTAGTGGCGAAAGCTGTGCGAGTTCGAGTCTCGCCGTCGGCACCAAATGTTATCTAAATGCCAGCCGCTTGCTTCGCTTCGGCTGGCATTTTCACTTCTGACGCGCGGCTTGCGTTGAGCTTGCGGCATGTGCGTTGCCAAAGTGATTTCGCGTCAGGAGTGCTATGCTCTTGGCGGCATTCAGAACCAACCGATAGAGGATAGTCTTGAACCTCGCAGCCTATTTCCCCGTCTTGTTGTTCCTCATTGTGGGCACCGGTTTAGGCGTAGCACTGGTCAGCATTGGCAAGATCCTCGGTCCCAATAAGCCCGATACCGAGAAAAACGCACCATACGAGTGCGGCTTCGAAGCATTCGAAGATGCGCGCATGAAGTTCGACGTGCGCTACTACCTCGTCGCCATTCTCTTCATCATTTTCGACCTTGAAACCGCGTTCCTGTTCCCGTGGGGTGTGGCCCTGCGCGACATTGGCTGGCCTGGCTTCATGGCAATGATGATTTTCCTGCTCGAATTCCTGTTGGGCTTTGCCTATATCTGGAAGAAAGGTGGCCTCGACTGGGAATGATGGATTAATCGCCGGTTTGCGTGGGTGGCCAAGGCTTGCCGCCCCGTCTGGAGTGGAAAGCAAATGAGTATCGAAGGGGTCTTGAAGGAAGGGTTTGTCACCACTACGGCAGACAAACTGATCAACTGGACGCGCACCGGCTCGTTGTGGCCGATGACGTTCGGTCTCGCGTGCTGCGCGGTCGAGATGATGCATGCGGGCGCTGCCCGTTATGACCTTGACCGTTTCGGCGTGGTGTTTCGTCCGAGTCCGCGTCAGTCGGACGTGATGATCGTCGCCGGCACGCTGTGCAACAAGATGGCGCCGGCTCTGCGCAAGGTCTACGATCAGATGGCTGAGCCGCGCTGGGTGATTTCGATGGGCTCGTGCGCGAACGGCGGCGGCTATTACCACTATTCCTATTCGGTGGTGCGCGGCTGCGATCGGATCGTACCGGTCGACGTCTACGTGCCGGGTTGCCCGCCTACTGCGGAAGCGCTGGTGTATGGCGTGATCCAGCTGCAGGCCAAGATCCGCCGCACCAACACAATCGCCCGTCAATAAGGCAACGCCTCCCCCACAATATGGCAAGCAAACTCGAGACCCTGAAAGCGAACCTCGAGGCGGCCTTTGGCGGCCTCCTGTTGAGCACCACCGAAGCAATCGGTGAGTTGACGATCGTCGTGAAGGCGAGCGATTACATCAACGTTGCAACGCGTCTGCGCGACGATCGCACGCTCGGCTTCGAGCAGTTGATGGATCTGTGCGGCGTCGACTATCAGACTTACGCCGATGGCGCATACGACGGCCCGCGTTTCGCGGCCGTGCTGCATTTGCTGTCCGTGCAGAACAACTGGCGTCTGCGCCTGCGCGTGTTCGCCCCGGACGACGAAGTGCCGATCGTCGCATCGGTTGTCGATATCTGGAGTTCGGCCAATTGGTACGAGCGCGAAGCATTCGACCTGTACGGCATCGTCTTCGAGGGTCACCCGGACCTGCGCCGCATCCTGACCGACTACGGTTTCATTGGTCACCCGTTCCGTAAAGATTTTCCTGTCTCCGGCTACGTCGAAATGCGTTACGACCCGGAAGAGAAGCGCGTCGTCTATCAGCCTGTGACGATCGAGCCGCGGGAAATCACGCCGCGCGTGATCCGCGAGGATCGCTATGGCGGTCTGAAACACTAAGAGAACGCCATGGCAGAGATCAAGAACTACACGCTCAACTTCGGCCCTCAGCATCCGGCAGCGCACGGTGTGCTGCGCCTCGTGCTCGAACTCGACGGCGAAGTCATCCAGCGCGCCGATCCGCACATCGGCCTGCTGCATCGCGCGACCGAAAAGCTCGCGGAAACCAAAACTTTCATCCAGTCCGTGCCGTATATGGACCGCCTCGACTACGTGTCGATGATGGTCAACGAGCACGGCTACGTGATGGCGATCGAAAAGCTGCTCGGTATCGAAGTGCCGATTCGCGCGCAGTACATCCGGGTGATGTTCGACGAAGTCACGCGCGTGCTGAACCACCTGATGTGGATCGGCGCACACGCGCTCGACGTCGGCGCGATGGCGGTGTTCCTGTATGCGTTCCGCGAACGCGAAGACCTGATGGACGTGTACGAAGCAGTGTCCGGCGCACGGATGCACGCGGCTTACTACCGTCCGGGCGGTGTCTATCGCGATCTGCCTGACGCAATGCCGCAATACAAGGCGTCGAAGATTCGCAATGCGAAGGCTTTGTCGCGGATGAACGAGAACCGTCAAGGTTCGCTGCTCGACTTTATCGACGATTTCTTTACGCGTTTCCCGAAGTGTGTCGACGAATACGAAACACTGCTCACCGACAATCGGATCTGGAAGCAACGTCTGGTCGGTATCGGTGTGGTCAGCCCGGAACGCGCGCTGAACCTCGGTATGACCGGCGCGATGCTGCGCGGCTCGGGTATCGAGTGGGATCTGCGCAAGAAGCAGCCGTATGAAGTTTACGACAAGATGGATTTCGACATTCCGGTCGGCGTTAATGGCGATTGTTATGACCGTTATCTGGTTCGCGTCGAAGAAATGCGTCAGTCCACGCGGATTGTGAAACAGTGCATTGATTGGTTGCGTAAGAATCCGGGTCCGGTGATGGTCGACAATCACAAGGTCGCGCCGCCGTCGCGTGTCGGCATGAAGTCGAACATGGAAGAGCTGATTCACCACTTCAAGCTCTTCACGGAAGGCTTCCACGTGCCGGAAGGCGAGGCATACGCCGCGGTCGAGCATCCGAAGGGCGAGTTCGGTATCTACCTGATCTCGGACGGCGCGAACAAACCGTATCGCCTGAAGATTCGCGCGCCGGGCTATGCGCACCTGTCCACGCTCGACGAAATGGCGCGTGGTCACATGATCGCTGATGCTGTGACGATCATCGGTACGCAGGACATCGTGTTCGGCGAAGTGGATCGCTAGGACGTATTCATCGGCGCGCGTCTTCAGCTTGTACCGAAGCACGCGTCAAGCACAGGAACGCCGGGTCTGTCGCAGCATGATTCAAGCGACGGGTTTTCGTTCGGTAGGAATTGAAAGAGTCGTGTCTGAAAATGATCTCAGCTGAAGGCCTGAAAGAAATCGATCGTGCGATCGCGAAGTATCCCGCCGATCAGAAACAGTCCGCCGTGATGTCGGCGCTGGCTACTGCTCAGGAAGAGCATGGCTGGCTGTCGCCCGAACTCATGCAGTTCGTTGCGGACTATCTCGGCATGCCGGCGGTCGCCGTGCAGGAGGTGGCTACCTTCTACACGATGTACGAGACCTCGCCGGTCGGCAAGTACAAGATCACGCTCTGCACGAACCTGCCGTGCCAGCTCGGCCCGGACGGCGGCTCCGACAGCGCCGCTGAATATCTGAAGCAGAAGCTCGGCATCGACTTCGGCGAAACCACGGCTGACGGCAAGTTCACCTTGAAAGAAGGTGAATGCATGGGCTCGTGCGGCGATGCGCCGGTGATGCTGGTGAACAACCATCGCATGTGCAGCTTCATGAGCCGCGCGAAGATCGACCAGCTGCTCGAGGAACTTTCGAAATGACGTCTTTACACGATCGTCACATCAAACCGCTGATTCTCGCCGGCCTGAACGGCGACAACTGGCATCTCGAAGACTATGTGGCGCGCGGCGGTTACGCCCAACTGCGCCGCATTCTGGAAGAAAAGATTCCGCCCGAGCAGGTGATCGCCGATGTCAAGGCGTCGGGTCTGCGCGGCCGTGGCGGTGCAGGTTTTCCGACCGGTCTGAAGTGGAGCTTCATGCCGCGTCAGTTCCCGGGCCAGAAGTACCTCGTCTGCAATTCGGACGAAGGCGAACCGGGCACGTTCAAAGACCGCGACATCCTGCGTTTCAATCCGCATTCGCTGATTGAAGGCATGGCCATTGGCGCGTACGCAATGGGCATCACGGTCGGTTACAACTATATTCACGGCGAAATCTGGGAAGTCTACAAGCGCTTTGAAGAAGCGTTGGACGAAGCCCGTCGCGCCGGGTTCCTCGGCGACAACATCATGGGTTCGGGCTTCTCGTTCGAACTGCATGCGCACCACGGTTACGGCGCCTACATTTGTGGCGAAGAAACCGCGCTGCTCGAATCGCTTGAAGGCAAGAAGGGCCAGCCACGCTTCAAGCCGCCGTTCCCGGCGAGCTTCGGCGTCTATGGCAAGCCGACCACGATCAACAACACCGAGACGTTCGCTGCGGTGCCGTTCCTGCTCGCAATCGGTCCGCAGAATTACCTCGAAATCGGCAAGCCGAACAACGGCGGCACGAAGATCTTCTCGATCGCAGGCGACGTCGAACGTCCGGGCAACTATGAAATTCCGCTCGGTACCCCGTTCGCGACGCTGATGGAACTGGCCGGCGGCATGCGCGGCGGCAAGAAGATCAAGGCTGTGATTCCTGGCGGCTCGTCGGCACCGGTGATCCCGGGCGAAATGATGATGCAGACGGACATGGACTACGACTCGATCGCCAAGGCAGGCTCGATGCTCGGTTCCGGCGCGGTCATCGTGATGGACGAGACGCGTTGCATGGTGCGTTCGTTGCTGCGTCTGTCGTATTTCTATTATGAAGAGTCGTGCGGTCAGTGCACGCCGTGCCGCGAAGGCACCGGCTGGCTGTATCGCGTTGTGCATCGTATCGAACACGGGCTTGGCCGTCCGGAAGATCTGGATCTGCTGAACTCGGTTGCTGAGAACATCATGGGTCGCACGATTTGCGCGCTCGGCGATGCAGCGGCTATGCCGGTTCGCGGCATGCTCAAGCACTACTGGGACGAATTCGAATATCACGTCGCCCACAAGCATTGCCTCGTCGGCGGTCACGCCGGTGCGGCAGCGGCGTCGGAAACAGTGGCTGCCTAAGAAGTACGCCAGATAGTGCACCAGAACACGTCATCCGCGGGATTCATCGCCTGAAACGGGCGATGAGAACGGCGAACGGTTGAGCGGTAACAGGTTAAGGAAGATTGACCATCATGGTTGAACTTGAAATAGACGGCAAGAAAGTAGAGGTGCCTGAAGGCAGCATGGTGATCCAGGCTGCGCATAAGGTCGACACGTACATTCCTCACTTCTGCTATCACAAGAAGCTGTCGATTGCGGCCAACTGCCGGATGTGTCTGGTCGATGTCGAAAAAATGCCGAAGGCCGTGCCCGCATGCGCCACGCCGGTGTCGGCTGGCATGATCGTGCGCACGAAGTCCGAGAAGGCGGTGAAGGGCCAGCAAGCCGTGATGGAATTCCTGCTGATCAACCACCCGCTGGATTGCCCGATCTGCGATCAGGGCGGTGAGTGTCAGTTGCAGGATCTGGCCGTGGGCTACGGCAAGTCGGCATCGCGCTATAGCGAAGAAAAGCGTGTGGTGTTCCACAAGAACGTCGGCCCGCTGATTTCGATGGAAGAAATGTCGCGCTGCATCCATTGCACGCGTTGCGTCCGTTTCGGCCAGGAAGTGGCCGGCGTGATGGAACTCGGCATGCTGGGCCGCGGTGAACATTCGGAAATCACGTCGTTCGTCGGCAAGACGGTCGACTCCGAACTGTCGGGCAACATGATTGATCTGTGCCCGGTCGGCGCATTGACCAGCAAGCCGTTCCGTTACAGCGCCCGCACGTGGGAACTGTCGCGCCGCAAGTCGGTGAGCCCGCACGATTCCGTCGGCGCGAACCTCGTGGTGCAAGTGAAGAACAACCGCGTGATGCGTGTTCTGCCGTTCGAAAACGAAGCCATCAATGAATGCTGGATTTCGGACAAGGATCGCTTCTCGTACGAAGGTTTGAACAGCCCTGAACGTCTCACGCAGCCGATGCTCAAGCAGGGCGGCAAGTGGGTCGAGACCGACTGGCAAACCGCGCTTGAATATGTGGTCAAGGGTTTGAAGGGCATCAAGGGCGACCACGGCGCGAACGCGCTGGCTGCGCTCGGCAGCGCCCACAGCACCGTCGAAGAACTATTCCTGCTGAAGCAGCTCGCGCAAGCGGTCGGTACGCCGAACGTCGACTTCCGTCTGCGTCAGTCGGATTTCTCCGCACCCGTCAACGGTGCACCGTGGCTCGGTACCACGATTGCCGACCTTTCGAACGTCGACGCCGCACTGGTAATCGGTTCGGATCTGCGTCGCGATCATCCGCTCTTCGCCGCGCGTCTGCGTCAAGCTGCCAAGAGCGGTACGAAGCTCACGCTCGTGCAAGCTACAAACGACGACGCGCTGATTCCGCAAGCGCAGCGTGTCGTTGCCGCGCCGTCGGCATGGCTCGACGCACTGGCCGGCATCGCTGGCGCGGTCTCGGAAGCAAACGGCGTGGCACTGCCAGAAGCCCTCGCCGGCACGCAGCCGACGGACGCTAACAAACAGGTCGCGAAGTCGCTTGCCACCGGCGAACGCCGTGTGGTGTTGCTCGGCAACGGCGCGGTCCGTCATCCGGACTTCGCTGCGATTCACGCCACGGCGCAATGGATCGCAGACGCGACCGGCGCAACGTTGGGCTTCCTCACCGAAGCCGCCAACACGGTCGGCGCGCATCTCGTGAACGCATTGCCGGGCGAGGGCGGTTTGAACGCTCGCGAAGTGTTCGAGCAACCGCGCAAGGGTTATGTGCTGCTGAACGTCGAACCTGAGTTCGACACGGCCAATCCGGTGCAGGCTTTGGCCGCGCTGAAGCAGGCTGAAATGGTTGTTGTGATGTCGCCGTTCCAGACAGGCGCCGATTATGCAGACGTGCTGCTGCCGATCGCACCGTTTACGGAAACGGCCGGCACGTTCGTCAATGCGGAAGGTACGGTGCAGACATTCAACGGCGTCGTGCGTCCGCTTGGCGATACGCGTCCGGCATGGAAGGTTTTGCGTGTATTGGGCAGCCTGCTGGGCGTGCCTGGCTTCGAATTCGACACGTCGGAAGAAGTGCGCACGGCGGCCCTTGGCGATGGCGATCTGGTCTCGCGTCTGTCGAACAGGACGGGCGTTGCGGTTGCGCGCGGCAAGGCGGTGAAGGCAGCGGAAGGCAAGTTCGAGCGTATCGCCAACGTGCCGATTTATCACGCCGACGCGCTGGTGCGTCGTGCTGAATCTCTGCATCTGACGGCAGCAGCGCGCGCAGCGAATTCGGTCGGTCTGCCGGCTGCGCTGTTCGACAAACTGGGTTTGAAGGAAGGCGACGCAGTGCGCGTGCGCCAGGGCGAGCAATCGGTGCAGTTGCCGGCCGTGCGCGACGCAAATCTTGTGGAGACGGTCGTCCGCGTATCGGCGGCTACGCCTGCCGGTGCAGCGCTGGGCAGCCTGTTCGGTGAACTGGTGGTGGAGAAGGCGTAAATGAGCTTGTTCGATACGATCAACTCGGGCGGCACCCAGCTTCTCGGTGTGGCATGGCCCACGGTGTGGGCACTGGTGCGCATCCTGGTGGTGGCCGTCGTGATCCTGCTGTGCGTGGCTTACCTGATTCTGTGGGAGCGTAAGCTGATCGGCTGGATGCACGTGCGTCTCGGCCCTAATCGCGTTGGCCCTGCAGGTTTGCTGCAGCCAATCGCCGACGTGCTGAAGCTGTTGCTGAAAGAAGTGATTCAGCCGGCGCAGGCCAGCCGCTGGATCTACCTGATCGCGCCGATCATGGTGGTGGTGCCGGCTTTTGCGGTCTGGGCGGTGATTCCGTTCCAGGCTGGCGCGGTCCTCGGCGACATTAACGCCGGTCTGCTTTACGCGATGGCGATCTCGTCCATCGGTGTGTACGGCGTGATTCTGGCGGGCTGGGCGTCGAACTCGAAATACGCGTTCCTCGGCGCCATGCGCGCGGCCGCCCAAATGGTCTCGTACGAAATTTCGATGGGTTTCGCCCTCGTCGTCGTGCTGATGACCTCGGGCAGCCTGAATCTGTCGGACATCGTCGGTTCGCAGGAGCGCGGTATTTTCGCCAGTTACGGCCTGAACTTCCTCTCGTGGAACTGGCTACCGCTGCTGCCCATGTTCGTCGTGTACTTCATCTCGGGCATCGCCGAAACGAACCGTCACCCGTTCGACGTGGTGGAAGGGGAGTCGGAAATCGTCGCGGGTCACATGATTGATTACTCGGGGATGGCGTTCGCGCTGTTCTTTCTCGCCGAGTACATCAACATGATCGTGATCTCGGCATTGGCTGCAACATTGTTCCTCGGCGGCTGGAGCGCACCGTTCGGTTTCCTGTCGTTTATCCCGGGCATCTTCTGGCTGGTGCTGAAGGTTTTCTTCCTGTTGTCGGTATTCATCTGGGCGCGTGCTACGTTCCCGCGCTATCGCTATGACCAGATCATGCGTCTGGGCTGGAAGATTTTCATTCCGGTTTGCGTGGTGTGGCTCATCGTGGTCGGTTTCTGGATCATGTCGCCGTTGAATATCTGGAAATAAAGGGCGGATGAACCCATGACCGCAATCCAAAACTTTTTCAAGACCTTCTTCCTGACGGAGCTGCTCAAAGGCCTCGCGTTGACCGGACGTTACACGTTCAAGCGCAAGGTGACGGTGCAGTTCCCGGAAGAGAAGACTCCGATTTCGCCGCGTTTCCGCGGCCTGCATGCGCTGCGACGCTATGAAAACGGCGAAGAACGCTGCATCGCCTGCAAGCTGTGCGAAGCGGTGTGCCCGGCGCTCGCCATCACGATCGAATCGGAAACCCGTGCGGACAACACGCGCCGCACGACGCGTTACGACATCGACCTGACCAAGTGCATCTTCTGCGGTTTCTGCGAAGAAAGCTGCCCGGTCGATTCGATCGTCGAGACGCATATTCTCGAATATCACGGCGAAAAGCGCGGCGACCTGTACTTCACGAAGGACATGCTGCTGGCCGTGGGCGATCGCTACGAAGCGGAGATCGCTGCGAGCAAGGCAGCCGACGCACCGTATCGTTGAAGCGCTTCTGTTGAAGCAGTAAATGCGGCAGTAAATGAAGCAGTAACACGGCCTGTTGTCGGGCCGAGCGCCGCGGTCTGACCGCCGCGGCACGGCGCACCTGTGCAGTTGTTCTGGCCGTTTTGCCAGACGCACGTGCCAAAGAACAATGCCTGACGATGGCCTAACGATGAACCGGTAATCATGGAATTCACGACCGTACTGTTCTACATCTTCGCACTGCTCCTGGTGGTTTCAGGGCTGAAGGTGATCACCTCGCGCAACCCGGTTTCGTCCGCACTGTTTCTGGTGCTGGCGTTCTTCAACGCAGCCGCGATCTGGATGCTGCTGCAGGCCGAGTTCCTCGCGATCCTGCTGGTGCTGGTGTATGTCGGCGCGGTGATGGTGCTGTTCCTGTTCGTCGTGATGATGCTGGACATCAACATCGACGTGCTGCGCAAAGACTTCAAACGCTTCGTGCCAATGGCCACGCTGGTGGGCGCGATCATCGTGATCGAGACCGCGCTGATCCTGTGGCACGGCTACGGCGCGACTGCCACGGCGCTGCGCGACACCACGGCTGCCGCGAACGGTATGGCCGACTGGTCGAACACCCGCCTGATCGGCAAGGTCATCTACACCGACTACATCTTCGCGTTCGAAGTCGCCGGCCTTGTGCTGCTGGTGGCGATCATCGCGGCGATTGCGCTGACCACGAGCCACAAGAAAGACAGCAAGCGCCAGAACATCGGCGACCAGGTCAAGGTGCGTGCTCAGGACCGCGTGCGTATCGTGAAGATGGCATCTGAAAAGACCGCGGCAACTGTCGCGGCGGAAGAAGCCGCAGCAGCGGCAGCGGCCGACTCGGCACCCGCCAAGAACAGCTGAGCGGACAGGAGATAGAAATCATGTTGACCCTTGCTCATTACCTTGTCCTCGGCGCGATCCTGTTTGCGATCAGCATCGTCGGCATTTTCCTGAACCGTCGCAACGTCATCATCATCCTGATGGCGATCGAACTGATGCTGCTGGCGGTGAACACCAATTTCGTCGCGTTCTCGCATTACCTTGGCGACGTGCACGGTCAGATCTTCGTCTTCTTCGTGCTGACGGTTGCAGCAGCTGAAGCCGCGATCGGACTCGCAATTCTGGTGACCCTGTTCCGTAGCCTCGACACGATCAATGTCGAGGACCTCGATCAGCTCAAAGGTTAATTTCAGGTAAAGCGGTTATGTCAACGATACTCAATGAAAACCTGCTGCTGGCGATCCCGCTGGCACCGCTGGCCGGCTCGCTGATTGCGGGGCTGTTCGGAAAAGCGGTAGGGCGAGCCGGTGCGCACTCGGTTACGATCCTCGGCGTCGCGATCTCGTTCATCCTCTCGGCCATCGTCTTCTTCCAGGTGATGGACGGTGCGAGCTTCAACGCCACTGTTTATAACTGGATGCAAATCGGGCAGACGAAGTTCGAGGTCGGCTTCCTGGTCGACTCGCTGACGGCGATGATGATGTGTGTGGTGACCTTCGTGTCGCTCATGGTGCACATCTACACGATCGGCTATATGGCCGACGACGACGGCTACCAGCGCTTCTTCTCGTACATCTCGCTGTTCACGTTCTCGATGTTGATGCTCGTGATGAGCAACAACTTCCTGCAACTGTTCTTCGGTTGGGAAGCGGTGGGCCTGGTGTCGTACCTGCTGATCGGTTTCTATTTCACGCGTCCGACGGCGATTTACGCGAACATGAAGGCGTTTATCGTGAACCGCATCGGGGACTTTGGTTTCCTGCTCGGTATCGGCCTGCTGTTCGCGTTCGCCGGATCGATGAACTACGGCGATGTGTTCGCGAAACGCACCGAACTCGCCGCATTGAGCTTCCCGGGCACGGACTGGGGTCTGCTGACGGTTGCCTGTATTTGCCTCTTCATCGGCGCGATGGGTAAGTCGGCGCAGTTCCCGCTGCACGTCTGGCTGCCGGATTCGATGGAAGGCCCGACACCGATCTCCGCACTGATTCACGCGGCAACCATGGTGACGGCCGGTATCTTCATGGTGACGCGCATGTCGCCGCTGTTCGAACTGTCGGACACGGCGTTGTCGTTCGTGATGGTGATCGGTGCGATCACGGCGCTGTTCATGGGTTTCCTCGGGATTATCCAGAACGACATCAAGCGCGTGGTGGCTTACTCGACACTGTCGCAGCTCGGTTACATGACGGTCGCACTCGGTGCATCGGCCTACTCGGTCGCCGTGTTTCACCTGATGACGCACGCGTTCTTCAAGGCGTTGCTGTTCCTTGGCGCGGGTTCCGTGATTATTGGCATGCACCACGATCAGGACATCCGCAACATGGGCGGCCTGCGCAAGTACATGCCGATTACCTGGATCACGTCGCTGGTCGGTTCGCTGGCGTTGATCGGTACGCCGTTCTTCTCCGGCTTTTACTCGAAAGACTCGATCATCGACGCAGTGAAGCTGTCGCATCTGCCGGGTTCGGGTTTCGCGTACTTCGCGGTGGTGGCGAGCGTGTTCGTCACTGCGCTGTACTCGTTCCGTATGTACTTCCTGGTGTTCCACGGCAAGGAGCGTTTCCGCGATCCGAAGCATCCGGAATCGCCGATGGGCATCGAAGCGGCCGCGCACGCGCATGACGGTCACGGCCATGACGCGCACGGCCATGGTCACGGGCACGACGACCACGCACACGAGCCGCACGAAACGCCGTGGGTGGTGTGGCTGCCGCTGGTGCTGCTGGCGATCCCGTCGGTGGTGATCGGTGCGATCGGTGTCGGCCCGATGCTGTTCGGTGATTTCTTCCAGCATGGCGTGGCGTTCGACAAGGTGATCTTCATCGGCGCAAACCATCCTGCGGTGCAGGAGATGACTGAAGAATTCCACGGCTGGGCGTCGATGGGTCTGCACTCGGTCTCAGGTTTGCCGGTGTGGCTGGCGCTCGCAGGTGTCGTGGTCGCGTGGTTCCTGTACCTGGTTCGTCCTGACCTGCCGGCTGTCAT
This sequence comes from Paraburkholderia sediminicola, assembly GCF_046026855.1. Taxonomy (GTDB): domain Bacteria; phylum Pseudomonadota; class Gammaproteobacteria; order Burkholderiales; family Burkholderiaceae; genus Paraburkholderia; species Paraburkholderia sediminicola_A. The sequence continues at coordinate 115,248 of NZ_JAQQET010000023.1, forward strand.
CAAGCGCGCGTTCGGTCCGATCTACACGCTGCTCGACAACAAGTACTACATGGACAAGATCAACGAAGTCGTGTTCGCGCGGGGCGCCGTGGCAATTGGCCGTGGTCTCTGGAAGGAAGGCGACGTCGTGGTCATCGACGGTATCGTCAACGGTAGCGCGCGCTTTATCGGCTGGTTTGCCGGCGTGATCCGCTTCCTCCAATCCGGTTACATCTACCACTACGCGTTTGCCATGATTATCGGCATGTTGGGGCTCCTGACCCTGTTTGTAACGCTCGGCGGCAAATAAGGCGAGGGACACTAATGCACGCTTATCCGATTCTCAGTATTGCGATCTGGTTACCGATCCTCGTAGGTCTCCTGGTCCTCGCTATCGGTTCCGACCGGAACCCGGCTCCGGCGCGCTGGATTGCGCTGATCGGCTCGGTCTTCAGCTTCCTCGTGACGATCCCGCTGATTACTGGTTTTGATTCGAGCACCGCCGATCTGCAGTTCGTCGAAAAGGCGAACTGGATCGAGCGTTTCAACATCACGTACCACCTGGGTGTCGACGGCATCTCGATGTGGTTCGTCGTGTTGACCGCATTGATTACGGTGATCGTCGTGATCGCCGCGTGGGAAGTCATCACGAAGAATGTCGCGCAGTACCTTGCTGCGTTCCTGATCCTCTCCGGCATCATGGTCGGCGTGTTCAGTTCAGCGGACGGCATGCTGTTCTACGTGTTCTTCGAAGCGACGCTGATTCCGATGTACATCATCATCGGGGTGTGGGGTGGGGCGAACCGCGTGTATGCGGCGTTCAAGTTCTTCCTGTACACGCTGATGGGCTCGCTGCTGATGCTAGTCGCGCTGCTTTACCTGTACATTCAGACCGGCACGTTCGATCTGGCTACATGGCAGAACGCGCAGATCGGCATGACGCCGCAGATATTGATATTTATAGCGTTCTTCATGGCTTTCGCCGTGAAGGTGCCGATGTGGCCGGTTCATACGTGGTTGCCTGACGCGCACGTGGAAGCGCCAACCGGCGGCTCGGTCGTGCTGGCCGCGATCATGCTGAAGCTGGGCGCCTATGGTTTCGTGCGCTTCTCGCTGCCGATCGCGCCGGACGCGAGCCATTTCCTGGCGCCTGTTGTCATCACGCTCTCGCTGATCGCGGTGATCTACATCGGCCTGGTTGCGATGGTGCAGGCCGACATGAAGAAGCTGGTCGCGTATTCGTCGATCGCGCACATGGGTTTTGTGACCCTCGGCTTCTTCATCTTCAACCAGCTCGGCATGGAAGGCGCGATCGTGCAGATGATCTCGCACGGCTTCGTGTCGGGCGCGATGTTCCTGAGCATCGGCGTACTGTATGACCGTATGCACTCGCGCCAGATCGCCGATTACGGTGGCGTCGTCAACGTGATGCCGAAGTTCGCGGCGTTCGTGATGCTGTTCTCCATGGCCAATTGCGGTTTGCCGGGTACTTCCGGTTTCGTCGGCGAGTTCATGGTGATTCTGGCTGCTGTCCAGTACAACTTCTGGATCGCAGGCGGCGCGGCAGTCACGCTGATTCTCGGTGCGGCCTACACGCTGTGGATGTATAAGCGGGTGTACTTCGGCGCGATCGCCAACGATCACGTGAAGAGCCTCGTGGACATCAACCGTCGCGAGTTTTTCATGCTGGCAGTGCTCGCTGCACTGACGCTGTTCATGGGCCTGTATCCGAAGCCCTTTACCGATGTGATGCACGTATCCGTGGAAAACCTCCTCTCCCACGTCGCGCAGTCCAAACTGCCGTTGCCACAGTAATGCAGAGCGGAGGAACTTAAAGATCATGCAAAACGCCCCTATGACTGCCCTGTTGCCCGACGCACTGGTGATGCTCGCCGTTGTGCTCGCGTGGCTCAACGACACGTTCGTCGGCCAGGCCGGTCGCCGTACCACGTATTTCATCGCGTTCTTCTCGACGCTGATTGCCGGCATCTGGTTCGCGGTGAACGCGTTCGATCCGCAGGTTCACTACTTCTTCGGTCACATGTATGTGGTGGATTCGTTCGCCAGCGTGATGAAGGCGGTGGTGACGCTCGGCTACGCAGTGTCGATCGTTTATTCGCGCCGGTACCTCGAGGATCGCGGGCTGTTCCGCGGTGAATTCTTCCTGTTGGGCATGTTCTCGTTGCTCGGTCAGCTCGTGATGATCTCCGGCAACAACTTCCTGACGCTGTATCTCGGTCTGGAACTGATGTCGCTGTCGTTGTACGCTGCGATCGCACTGCGTCGTGACGCAGTGCCGTCGAATGAAGCGGCAATGAAGTACTACGTGCTCGGCGCACTGGCTTCCGGCTTCCTGCTGTACGGCATTTCGATGCTGTATGGTGCAACCGGTTCGCTCGACCTGAACGAAGTGTTCAAGGCGATCGGCACGAGCCACTACGATCCGAGCGTGTTGCTGTTCGGCGTGATCTTCATCGTGGCAGGCGTGGCGTTCAAGATGGGCGCGGTGCCGTTCCACATGTGGGTGCCTGACGTGTATCAGGGCGCTCCGACGGCCATGACGCTGATGGTCGGCGGCGGCCCGAAGGTGGCGGCATTTGCGTGGGGCCTGCGCTTCCTTGTGATGGGTCTGCTGCCGCTGGCGGTCGAATGGCAGGAAATGCTGGTGATCCTGGCGGCGCTGTCGCTGATTGTCGGCAACATCACCGGTATCGTGCAACGCAACGTCAAGCGGATGCTCGCATATTCGGCAATCTCGAACATGGGCTTCGTGCTGCTCGGTCTGCTGTCCGGCGTGGTCGACCACAAGACCACGGGAGCTGCCAACGCGTACGGCTCGGCGATGTACTACAGCATCGTCTACCTGATTACAACGATGGGCACCTTCGGCGTCATCATGCTGTTGGCTCGCCGCGATTTTGAAGCTGATACGCTCGAAGATTTCAAGGGCCTGAATCAACGCAGCCCGGTGTTCGCCTTCGTCATGATGGTGATGATGTTCTCGCTCGCCGGCATCCCGCCCGCGGTCGGCTTCTACGCCAAGCTCGCGGTGCTGCAGGCAACCATGAATGCCGGTTTGACCTGGCTGACTGTGCTGGCTGTGATCACGTCGCTGTTCGGTGCGTTCTACTACCTGCGTATCGTCAAGCTGATGTACTTCGACGAACCGCAAGACAAGTCGCCGATCCTCGCCGACACGAGCACGCGTGCCTTGCTCGCGTTCAATGGGGTTGCCGTGCTGGTGCTCGGTATCGTGCCGGATCCGCTGTTGAAGGCCTGCCTGCAGGCTATCCAGCACACGCTGCTGCTCTGATGTCGGCTGCGGGTTGGTTTATCGTGTTGTTGGCGCTGGTCGGCGCCAACCTGCCGTTCCTGAATCAGCGTATCTTCGCCGCTGTGCCGTTGAAAGCGGTGAAGAAGAGCGCCTGGATCCGGATAGCCGAATTGATCGTGCTGTACTTTGTGGTCGGCGCGTTCGGTTTTCTGCTGGAAGCACGCGCGGGTAACCGCTTCGAACAGGGGTGGCAGTTTTACGCGATCACGTTCGCGTTGTTCATCGTGTTTTCATTCCCCGGTTTTACCTTCCAGTATCTCGTCAAACGTCGCTGACGGCGCCTCGCCGTCGCGCACCACGCTGTCCTGAGGTCGCATATGGCTGAACTTCCCGATCACGATGCCGCGCTCACCGAGACCTGTCTTGAGAGCAAAACGATCCATCAAGGGCCGTTCCTGACGCTCAAGTGCGATACCGTCCGCTTGCCCGACGGTAAGCAGGCCACTCGCGAGTATGTTCAGCATCCGGGCGCCGTGATGGTGATTCCGCTATTCGACGACGGCCGCGTGTTGCTGGAAAGCCAGTACCGCTATCCGATGGGCAAGGTCATGGTCGAGTATCCGGCGGGCAAGCTCGATCCGAACGAAGGCGCGCTGGCTTGCGCGAAACGTGAGTTGCAGGAAGAGACCGGCTATACTGCGCGCGAATATGTTTATCTGACGCGCATTCATCCGATCATTTCCTACTCGACCGAATTCATCGATATTTACCTGGCGCGTGGGTTGACTGCCGGCGAGCGTAAGCTCGACGACGGCGAATTCCTCGAACTGTTCACGGCGTCTGTTGCCGATGTATCCGAGTGGGTGCGCACCGGCAAGATCACCGACGTGAAAACCGTTATCGGCACGTTCTGGCTGGAGAAAGTGTTGTCGGGTACCTGGTCAATGGCTGAGCCGCAATAACGCGCTTCGTTCAGAACGCAGTGCGCGCGCGGCTCGCGCGTGAGCTGGAAAGTTTGCAAAAAGCCCCTGTTGGTCGACGACCGGCGGGGGCTTTGTCATTGCGGGCACGATATCGATTCAATGGACTCTCCGATGTCTGGAAAATGGATTCTCGTCCTATGCCATCTGACAGTCTCGCCCTATGGCTGTTGCCGATCTAGTATCGACGTCTGGCAGCAGAGTTTTGTTATCTCGTTTATTTTGGATAACGAAGGGTATGAGATGAATTCGATTGCGGCTACGAGCACGCGAGGTTGTCACTTGACAACCTCGCGTGCTCGTACTAAATTGGAGGATATAGATGGTTCGAGGAATCCATTCCAAGAAAGAGGTCGAGGCCGCGCTGGCTTATGCGGAAAGAAACGGCTGGCGTGTCCAGGCCGGCGGTAAAGGCCACGCTTGGGGAAAGATGTACTGTCCTTACAACGACACGGAATGTCGGTGCGGCGAGTTCTGCATCTCGAGTGTGTGGAGTACGCCGAAGAATCCCGGTAATCACGCCAAGCACCTGAGGCGCATCGTCGACAACTGCACGACACGCCGGCAGTAAAAGTGTTTGAAGGGCAAACAGGCCGGAGCTGAATGAAGGCAGGAGTAGCTTATGGAATATGTGTTCACCCTGAAGTACCGCCTCGCTGCGGAAGATTGCGATCTTGACGAGATTGTCGAGCGCCTGGGCGAAGCCGGATGCGACGATGCCACGATCGGTGTGGGGCAGCCGGGGCGCATTGCGCTGGTTTTTGCTCGCGAAGCAGCGTCGGCGTTCGAGGCGCTTGTCAGCGCACTCAAAGATATCAAGCAAGCCGTGCCGTCTGCGCGTCTTGTCGAGGCGGGGCCGGATTTCGTCGGCCTCACGGATGTCGCAGAGGTAGCGGGCGTGTCGCGGCAAAACATGCGCAAGCTGATGCTGAGCCACGCAATCGACTTTCCGCCGCCGGTTCACGAGGGTAGTGCGTCCGTGTGGCATCTGTCGGACATCCTTGACTGGCTGACTGAGCGTGGCGGGTATGACATCAAGGCGGACGTATTCGACGTCGCGAAATCGGCCAAGCAGATCAACCTTGCCAAAGAGGCGCTCAAACTCGAGCCGCGGCTTAACCGCCGACTCGAATTCCTTGTGGCATAAAAGGGGCGCGACGGCAAGCGCGTCAACCCTTGAGCTGCATCCAATCGGCGCACCCTTTCATCTGTGGATTCGGTGTGCCGTTGTTAGTTGGGCTACCTTCGGCAGTCCGTTGCGCAAAGCGTTAAAATCGCCCACCGCGTTCGATTTGTCGGCAACGCCTGGTGTCAACGCGTCGTCCGTAAAAATTTACGAACGACCGTTCACAAATTTCCATTTTGCGCTAAACTGGCACGCAAGCCCTGATTCCACATGAAGGTCCTCGATTTACAGTGCCCGCATGGCCATCGGTTCGAAGGCTGGTTCGCTTCGGCTGATGAATTCGAGTCGCAGCAGTCCCGCAAGCTCGTCGAATGTCCGATCTGCGGTGCGAACGAAGTGAGCCGTTTGCCGTCGGCGCCCCGACTGAATCTGTCGGGCGCGACTGATACGAAAGTCCCTGCAAGCGTGGGGGACATGCAGGCACGTGTGATGCGCGCATTGCGCGAGGTACTGGAAAAGACCGAGAACGTGGGCGACCGCTTCGCTGAGGAGGCACGGCGCATTCACTACAACGAAGCGCCTGCACGCAATATTCGCGGTGTCACGACACCAGAAGACGCGCAAGCCTTGGTCGAAGAAGGCATCGAAGTGATGCCGCTGCCGGTCCCGGCTGCCTTGAAGGAACCGCTGCAATAGCGCAGTGGCTCACTGGCAGCGGGCGGTTGCGGCCAGGAGACACGACGCATGAATCTGGACTATTCCCCCGCTGACGACGCGTTCCGCGCCGACATCCGCGCCTGGCTCGAAGCAAATCTGCCTCGCGAGCTGAGCGAAAAAGTACTCAACCACAAGCGTTTGAATCGCGAAGACTTCGCGGGCTGGCACAAGCTGCTCGGCACGCGCGGCTGGTCTGTCATCGCGTGGCCGAAAGAATACGGTGGCCCTGGCTGGGACGCGACCCAACGGCATATCTGGGACGAAGAGTGCGCCCGTATTGGTGCGCCGTCCGTGTTGCCGTTCGGCGTCTCGATGGTGGCGCCTGTGTTGATGAAGTACGGCAATGAGGCGCAGAAGCGCCACTATCTGCCGCGCATTCTCGACGGTACAGACTGGTGGTGTCAGGGCTATTCCGAACCTGGCTCCGGTTCCGACCTGGCCTCGCTGCGCACGCGTGCCGAGCGCGCCGGCGATCACTATGTGGTCAACGGTCAGAAAACCTGGACCACGCTGGGCCAGTACGCCGACATGATGTTCTGCCTTGTGCGTACCGACAGCGGCGCGAAAAAGCAGGAGGGCATCTCGTTCCTGCTGATCGACATGAAAACGCCAGGCATCACTGTGCGTCCGATCATCACGCTCGACGAAGACCACGAAGTCAACGAAGTGTTCTTCGAGGACGTGAAGGTGCCGGTCGAAAATCTGGTCGGCGAAGAGAATCGTGGCTGGACCTATGCGAAGTACCTGCTCGGGCACGAGCGCACCGGCATCGCGCGTGTCGGGCAATCGAAGCGCGAACTCGTATTTCTGAAGCGCCTCGCGCTGGATCAGCGGAAGAACGGCAAACCATTGCTGCAAGATCCGGTGTTCGCCGCGAAAGTCGCGAGCCTTGAGATCGAATTGATGGCACTCGAAGTCACCGTGCAACGCGTGGTCGCCAATGAAACGGGCGGACGTGGGCCGGGGCCGGAAGCCTCGATGCTCAAGATCAAGGGCACGGAAGTGCAGCAAGCGCTGACCGAACTGATGTTCGAGGCAATCGGACCGCTCGCCGCACCGTTCGACGTGCCATTCCTTGAAGGCGAACGCGAACATAGTCTCGCCGGTGACGATGACGCCGCGCCGCTGGCCGCGTACTACTTCAACTTCCGCAAGACGTCGATTTACGGCGGCTCGAACGAAATTCAAAAGAACATCATCGCGCAGATGATTCTCGGACTCTGAGGAGCGGCGCATGGACTTCACTTTCAACGACGAACAACAGCAATTCGCTGACGCACTGCGCCGCTATCTGGACAAGAGCTACGGGTTTGAAGCGCGCCAGGCGATCGTGCAAACGGAATCCGGTGTGTCGGATGTGCACTGGGCAGCCTTCACCGAACTGGGTCTGACCGCCTTACCGGTGCCCGAAGCGCAGGGTGGCTTCAACGGCAGCCCGATCGACATGCTGGTGGTCATGCAGGAGCTTGGCCGTGCTTTGGTGGTCGAGCCGTATTGGGCGACCGCGGTGGGTATCGAAGCGCTACGGCTTGCGGGCAAAGGGCAGGGCGAAGACGCGTCGCTGCTTGAACGCGCGGCTCAGGGCGAAATCAGGCTCGCAGTGGCATTTCACGAACCGCACGCACGCTACGATCTGTTCGAGGTCGAGACAGCTGCGAGCGGGCAGGGCGAACAGCAGACATTGAGCGGCACGAAGTCGGTGGTGCTGCACGGCGCGCAAGCGGATTACTGGATCGTGCCGGCACGGTTGAATGGCGAGATCGCGCTCTTTATCGTCGCCCGCGATGCGGCCGGCGTCAAGGTCACTGACTACCGCACAATCGAGGGCCAGCGCGCCGCGACACTCAAGTTCGATAGCACGCCGGCACGTCAGCTCGCCGGCAAACACGCCGGCGCCGCAGCGCTCGAGCACATCGCAGACTACGGCACGGTATTGCTGTGTGCGGAAGCGGTCGGCGCGCTTGACGCACTGAACCACGCCACGGTCGAGTACACGAAAACGCGCCAGCAGTTCGGCCAGCCGATCGCGCGTTTTCAGGCGTTACAGCATCGCATGGTCGAAATGTTGATTCATGCTGAGCAGGCGCGTTCGGTCACTTATCTGGCGGCCATGCGTTACGCCAGCGTGGACGCTGACGAACGTCGCCGCGCGGTCTCGGCGGCGAAGGCGCGGGTCGGTCAGGCCGCGCGTTTCGTTGGTCAGCAGGCGGTCCAATTGCACGGCGGCATGGGCGTTACGAACGAAGTCGCGGCGGCGCATCTTTTCAAACGTCTTGCTATCATCGAAACCACATTGGGCGATGTCGATCACCATCTTGCGCGGTTCGCCGCGCTGCCCGATTTTGTCTCTGCCGAAGCTTGATCAGCCGGTCGAATCGGATAAGAAAGAGGTGTGACGATGGGTCTGAGTTTCGAGGACATGGTAGTCGGCACGGCTACTGAAGTCGGTAAGCATACTTTCACGCGTGAAGAGATTGTCGAGTTCGCGCAGAAGTTCGATCCGCAGCCGTTCCACCTGGACGAGGCTGCAGCGGCCGAGTCACCGTTTCGCGGACTGATCGCGAGCGGCTGGCACACCTGTTCGGTCATGATGGGCATGCTGGTGCGCAACACGATCGCGGGTTCCACGTCGATGGGCTCGCCTGGTATCGACGAGATCCGCTGGTTGAAGCCGGTGCGCGTTGGCGACACGATCACGATGATGAACGCCGTACTCGACAAACGCGTTTCGGAGAGTAAACCGGACCGCGGCATCGTTTCGACGCAATGGGAAGGCATCAACCAGCACGGCGAAACGGTGATCACGGTGCGCTCCAAAGGGTTGTTCGGACTGCGCAATCCGGGGGGCGCGTCATGACGGGCAGCAGCGCGGTGTCTGCCGCAAGCTTTGGCGATGCAACGGCGTTGCGTGCGCTGGTTGGCGCTGAACCGCTCGTTAGCGAATGGCTGACGATCGATCAGGCGAGCGTCGATCGTTTTGCCGAAGCTACCGGCGATCATCAATGGATTCACGTCGACCCTGAACGGGCGCGGCGTGAGTCGCCGTTCGGTGGTCCGGTCGCGCATGGGTTTATGACGCTGTCGTTGATTCCGGCGCTGCTCGGCAAGACGGTGGCGATCGAGCAGCGCATGGGCGTCAATTACGGATTGAATCGCGTGCGGTTCACTTCGCCGGTGTTGGTCGGCTCACAGTTGCGTGCCCGGTTTGCGGTGAAATCCGTCACCGACGTTGACAAAGCCGGCGTGCAGGTTGAGTGGAATGTGACGCTGGAGCGGCTGGGCAGCGAGCGGCCGGTATGTGTCGCGGAGTTCATCACGCGGCACTACTTCTAGCGTTTCAGTGCATGCATGTTGGCAAAAAAGCGCGAGCGGCACTACGGCCGGCTCGCGCTTTTTTTATGTAGACGTTTCTGCGAACGCGATGTCATCGCCACGATCAGCGCGAACAACGCGATCAACGACATAGCGCCGATATTAGCGCTTCGCGTACTGTGTCGCGCCGAACAGCATTTCCTTAGCCTTGTCGTCCATGAGTGGTTTGCGGGCTGACGCCAGCACGTCGACACCGCGCACCACCGCCGGACGTGCGGCAATCTCCTCATGCCAGCGCTTCACATTTGGAAGCGCGTCGAGTTCGATCCCCTGGTTTTGCCACGAACGGGTCCACGGAAACGCGGCGATGTCAGCGATCGTGTAGTCGTTGCCGGCCAGATACTGTGTCTTGCCGAGCTGGGTATCCATCACGCCATAGAGGCGCCGTGTTTCGTTCGTGTAGCGATTGATCGCGTATTCGATCGGCTCCGGCGCGTAGATGCGAAAGTGATGCGTTTGCCCGAGCATCGGCCCCAAGCCACCCATCTGGAACATGAGCCACTGCAGTGTGGCGTAACGTGCTGCCGGATCGGTCGGCAGGAACTTGCCGGTTTTCTCGGCGAGATAAATCAGAATTGCACCCGATTCGAACAGCGCAAACGGCGTGCCGTCGGCGCCCTTGGAGCCCTCGGAATCGACGATCGCCGGAATCTTGTTGTTCGGGCTGATAGCGAGGAATTCGGGTTTGAACTGGTCCCCCGCGCCGATATCCACGGCATGCGCGGTGTACGCGAGGCCCGTCTCCTCGAGCATGATGTGAACCTTATGGCCGTTCGGGGTTGCCCAGCTATAGACGTCGATCATCCTGGCTCCTTCGTTTCGTGAAAGCGGCGCCACAAAGGACGCCGCAGTTGACGAAAATTAGAGCACAGATCGGACGATGCTGCTGGCCGTGCCACCATGAACCGGTTTCGACTTCGCGGCGCAATCCACCGCCGCGAAAGCTAACCTGGACCACGCGTTCAGACGATCAAACGCTCAAACCCGTGTAATCGGTGTCTCCACGCGAGCGGCGGCACCCGCATCCATATAGCGCGCCAGTTCGAGCTTGGCGATCGCGTTGCGGTGCACTTCGTCAGGGCCATCGGCGAAGCGCAAGGTCCGTGCGGATGCATACGCATACGCCAGCGGGAAATCGTCACTGACGCCGCCGCCGCCGTGCGCCTGGATCGCCCAGTCGATCACCTGGCATGCCATATTCGGCGCAACCACCTTGATCATGGCGATCTCGCCGCGTGCGCCCTTGTTGCCGACCGTGTCCATCATGTAGGCGGTCTTCAGCGTCAGCAGACGCGCCTGTTCGATCATGCAACGCGCTTCGGCCATGCGCTCCTGTGTGACGCCTTGCGCGGCGACTGGCTTACCGAAAGCGACGCGTTGCATGGAGCGTTTAGCCATGAGTTCGAGCGCACGCTCGGCGAGGCCGATCAAACGCATGCAGTGATGGATGCGTCCCGGTCCGAGGCGGCCTTGGGCGATTTCGAAGCCGCGTCCCTCGCCGAGCAGCATGTTGGCGGCCGGTACACGTACGTTTTCGAGCGTGATTTCCATGTGGCCGTGCGGTGCGTCGTCGTAGCCGAATACGGTGAGAGGGCGGTGCACGGTGATGCCGGTGGCATCGGCGGGGACCAGAATCATCGACTGCTGCGCATGGCGTGGCGCCTCAGGATCGGTCTTGCCCATCACGATGTAGACCTTGCAGCGCGGGTCCCCCGCACCGGACGACCACCACTTGTGGCCGTTGATCACGTAGTAGTCGCCATCGCGCACGATGCTCGTCTGGATATTGGTCGCGTCCGACGACGCCACTTCCGGCTCGGTCATCAGAAACGCCGAACGGATGTGCCCTTGCAGCAGCGGCTCGAGCCATTCACGCTTGTTGTCGTCGCTGCCGTAGCGCTCGATCGTTTCCATATTGCCGGTGTCGGGCGCGTTGCAGTTGAACACTTCCGGAGCCCAGGGCACGCGGCCCATGATTTCGCACAGCGGCGCGTATTCAAGATTCGTCAGACCGGCGCCGCGTACCGATTCAGGCAGGAACAGGTTCCACAAGCCCGCGTCGCGCGCTTTCTGTTTCAGTTGTTCGATCAGTTCGGTCGGGAGCCACGCGTTGCCGTTCTGGCGATTGCGCGCGATCTCGGCATAGAACGCCTGCTCGTTCGGATAGATGTGCTCGTCGAAGAAGGCGAGCAGTTTCTCGCGCAGCGCCTGAACCTTCGGGGTGTAATCGAAATTCATGTATGACCTCGCGGATGACGGATGACGTTTATTCTGGAGCGCAACCTGGTGCGTCGATTCGCTTAGCGCACCTTCTGCGCGTAGCGCCAGGCGAGTTCAGCCATCGGCTTCGCACGACGGCCGGCGTCGAGCGCCTGAGCGCTGGCCGCGGTGCCGTCGACCACGCGTTTCATGATCCCTTGCAGGATCGCGGCGATGCGGAACATGTTGTACGCCAGATAGAAATTCCAGTCGCCGTGGATCTCGAAGCCGGTGCGCTTGCAATATCGCTCGACGTATTGCGCCTCGTCCGGAATGCCGAGGGCCGCCCAGTCCAGACCCGCAATGCCACGGAATTGCGCCGGATCGACGTGCCACGCCATGCAGTGGTAGGCGAAGTCGGCGAGCGGATCGCCGAGCGTGGACAACTCCCAGTCGAGTACGGCAAGTACACGCGGCTCGGCGGGATGGAAGATCAGATTGTCGAGCCGGTAGTCGCCATGCACGACTGAAGCGCGCTCGCTCGTTTCCGCCGGCATATGGTGCGGCAGCCATTCAATCAGGCGCTGCATCGCGTCGATCGGTTCGGTTTCGGACGCGATGTACTGCTTACTCCAGCGGCCGATCTGGCGTGCAAAGTAGTTGCCCGGTTTGCCGTAGTCGGCAAGGCCGATTGCCGTGACATCGACGCTATGCAGCGCGGCGATCACACGATTCATTTCGTCGTAAATCGCCGCGCGCTCCACGGGCGTCATGCCGGGTAGAGACTGATCCCACAGCACGCGGCCTTCGACGAACTCCATCACGTAGAACGCCCGGCCGATCACACTCTCGTCTTCGCACAAGGCGAGCATGTTCGCGACCGGCACGTCGGTGTCAGCCAGCGCATGCATCACGCGGTATTCGCGTTCGACAGCATGCGCCGAGGGCAGCAGCTTCGCAGCCGGTCCGGGCTTCGCTCGCATCACATACGAGCGCGACGGTGTGACCAGTTTGAAGGTGGGATTGGACTGGCCGCCAGCGAATTGCTCCAACGTGAGCGGTCCGGAAAATCCGTCGACATGCTGGGCTAGCCACGCGGCGAGCGCGTCACTGTCGAAGCGTTGCCGCTCGTTGACCGGACGTGTGCCCTCAAAGGCCGAATAATCCGGTTTGTGTTCTGGTTCGCCGGTCTGTGTGGCTTGCACCATGTGTCTCCTCCAGTTCGGGGTCAGCTACGCTTGTATTGAATAAATTGCGCGTAGAGCATTTCCATCGTGGTATTGCGAGCGTCGCGATGTAGCGGCGACGGCGGTGAATAGTTGATCGTGCGCAGCACCCAGTCGCGCGGCTCGGCGCCGACGTCGAGCGCGTTGATGCAACCGGTGGCCTGCGCCAGATGGCCGAAGAAAGTGCGGCCGCCGGCGGTAAGCGCGTGCGACAGAATCGCGCGATTCACGCCGCCGTGCAGCACCAGCAGTACGGTGTCCCACGACGTGTCCTCGCGTAATGCCGCCACTGCGGGCAACACGCGGTCGAACAACGCGCCGATGGTTTCGCCGTCGAGAAAGCGCATGCTTTCCGGCACGATGCCGTCGAATACGCCGAGAAATGCCGCTTCGATATCCTGCAGCGGAATGTTGCTGAGTTTGCCGCCGCGAATTTCCTGCCACGCGGGCTCGATTTCTAGCGCGATCTGCTGACCGGTCTCGGCCAATACGCGTTGCGCGGTTTCGACCGTGCGCGGCAAACCGCTCACGATCACCCGATCGAACCGGACTTGCTGTTCGGCGAACACGCGGCCTGCTGCGCTTGCCTGCTCGCGGCCATTGGTGTTCAGCGGCACGGTTTCGGGATCGATCGCGCGGCCGCTATCGTCGAAGTAGGTTACGTCGCCGTGACGCATCAGGAAGATGCGGCGGCGCTTGGGGAGTTGATATTCAGGCATCGTCCCTTGGTTCGCTTATGTTCACTTGTAGATTGGCGCGCGTTTTTCGAGGAACGCGGAAATCCCTTCGAGGCCGTCGCGATGATGCAGGGATGCGACGAAACCGTCGCGTTCGGCAACCAGATGCTCAGCGAGCGGCTGTGTGCCGGCCGCGCTGATGAGCCCTTTGATGCGTGCGACCGAGTTCGGCGAAATCTTGCCGAGCTCGTCGGCCCAGGCGACAGCGGTGTCGCGCACTGTGCCGGTTTTCGCCAGTTTGTTGACGACACCGAGATCGTGCAGACGCGTGGCGCCGATCGGTTTACCCTCGATCAGTACTTCGGTCGCCAACTGACGTGGCAAGGCTTGCGCGAGAAACCACGAACCGCCGCCGTCGGGCGTGAGGCCAACACGCGCATACGACATCACGAACTTGGCGTCTTCCGCGGCGACGATCAGATCGCACGCGAGCGCGAGCGAAAACCCCGCGCCGGCGGCGGCACCGTCAACGGCGGCGATCACCGGCTTCGACGACAGACGCAGCGCCGAAATCCATTCGCCGAGCAGATCGATGCTCTCTGCTTGCACCGACGGATCTTTCGCGCGATTCTCCAGCAGGCGATTCAGATTGCCGCCGGCACAAAAGAAGTTGTCCGCGCCGGTAATCACGACGGCGCGTATGGAAGGATCGCGCTCGATCGATTCGAGCGCTTCGATGCCCGCGGCATACATGTCCGGATGCAGCGCGTTGCGTGCGCCGGGGTTCGACAGCGTGAGGACCAGCGTCGATTCGCTTTCGGTCGGGCGCGAGGTCAGCAGTTCGGCGCTCATTGTTGCGTCTCCGTTTGAAAGTCGGCAGCGTCGCGTTGTGTCAGCGACAGACCAAGTTGCGCTCGCCTTGCAAGCCAGGGTGACGGACGGTAGCGCGGATCGCCGAGCACGCTGAAGATATTGCGCAAGATGGTGAGGATCGTTTTCGCGCCGAGCGCATCGCCGAGTGCGAGCGGCCCGCGTGGGTAGCCGAGGCCTAGCGTCACGGCGAGGTCGATATCGTCCGGCGTCGCGATCTGCTTTTGCGCGATGTCGCAGCCAATGTTGACGATGGTCGCCACGACGCGTTGTGCGACGAAGCCGGTCGAGTCGCGGATCACCGTGACGGGCACGCCGTCTGCGGCAAATAGTGCGTGCGCGGTCTCGCGTGCGGCGCGGCTGGTGGCGGGTGTCGTCATCAGCGTGCGACGCGGCACGACGGCCAGCGGGAACAGGGTATCGATAGCGACAACGCGAGTCGCATCGAGTGCTTCGTCGACGGCGGCGGTGGTCGCGTCATGACCGAACGGTGTCGCGACGATCAGCGAGTCCGCTGCGGGCGTGACGCCTTCGTCGAGCTTTACACCTGCCTTGGCGATGAGTTGCACGACGGCTTCATGCGCTTGCGGATAGCGCTTGCTGACCCATACGCTTTGGGGCAGTTCAGTCGGCGCGGGCGCTTCTGCGGGCACCTGCTGCTTGCCGTCTTCGTAGCGATAAAAACCTTCGCCCGTCTTGCGGCCGATCAATCCGCCCGCGAGCCGCGTGCCCGTGATCGGCGACGGCGTGAAGCGCGGTTCTTCGTAGAACTGGTGATAGATCGACTCCATCACCGGATGCGATACGTCGAGCGCCGTTAGATCGAGCAGTTCGAACGGCCCTAGGCGAAAGCCCGCCTGCTCGCGCATGATGCGGTCGATGTCGGCGAAGCTGGCAACGCCTTCGCCGGCTACACGCAGGCCTTCTGTATTCATGCCGCGGCCGGCATGATTGACAATGAAGCCGGGCATGTCTTTCGCGCGCACCGGCGTGTGGCCCATGCGTCGCGCGAGTTCCATCAGCGCGTCGCCGATGGCGGGATCGCTGCGCAGGCCGTCGATCACTTCGACGACCTTCATCAACGGAACCGGATTGAAGAAGTGATAACCGGCCACCCGCGACGGATTCGTGCAGCCCGCTGCAATCGCCGTAATCGACAACGACGACGTGTTCGACGCCAGTACGCAACGGCCGCTTACCACCGTTTCGAGTTCGCGAAAGAGCGCTTGCTTCACATCGAGCTTTTCGACGATCGCTTCAAGGACCAGATCACAATCGGCCAGATCGCCGATGACCTGCGCGCCGCTCACATTCGCCAGCGCGGCGAGCGAGCGGGTCTGGTCGAGCTTGCCTTTGGCGGTCAATTTGGCGAAAGTCTCGGCAAGGTAGTCGCGCGCGGCGCCGATCGCGGCGGGATTCGTGTCGTAGAGACGCACGGTGAGGCCCGCCAGCGCGGCAATCTGGGCGATGCCACGGCCCATTGCACCGGTTCCGACAATGCCGATAGTCTCGATGCTGAAATTGCGAGAGATCATTGTGATGCTCGACTCCATGGTTATTTTAGAATAGCACGATCGTGCAATTTAATGGATGATTGATCGAAGACCGCTGCTTTGATTTTGACGAGCGGTCTCAAACAACCCGAAGAAAGGAGACACCCGATGATCAAGCTGTGCGGTTTCGCGCTCTCTAACTATTACAACAAGGTGAAGTTTGTGCTTCTCGAACACGGCATTCCGTTCGAGGAAGTGCTCGTGATGCCGAGCCAGGAAGAAACCATGCTCGAGCATTCTCCGCTCGGCAAGGTGCCCTATATCCAGACCGAACACGGCGATCTGTGCGAATCGCAAAGCATCGTCGAGTATCTGGCCGCGCGATTTCCCGACAAGGCGATTTTTTCCGCCGACCCGTGGGAAGCAGCCAAGGAGCGTGAGTTGATCACGTTCGTGGACGTGCATCTCGAACTGACCGCCCGGAATCTCTACAAGGAAGCGTTCTTCGGCGGCACCGTGACTGACGCGACCAAGGGGCGCGTCGAGAAGCTGCTTGCGCATCACATTGCTGGCTTCAAGCGGATCGCGAAGTTCGGACCGTATTTGAGCGGCGAGCGTTTCAGTGTCGCCGACACAGCAGGTTATGTGAGCTTGCCGCTGGTGGGCATGACGACGCAGACCATCTACGGCCGCGATTTCCTGCTCGACGCCGGCGTGGACTGGAAAAGCTATGTGAAGACAATCAACGCCCGGCCGGCCGCGCAACGCGTGACCGAAGATCGTAAGGCGCATATCGCGGCCTCGCGGCCGGCCTGACGTGCGGCAGGTTTGCAAGTGAAATGAACTCGGGCGTGCAACGCACGCATGGGCGGCTGCGCGCGATGGCGAGGAACGTGGGTTCGTTCGCAGCATCGCGCGGGGCGTCCTAGAGCCGCGCCAGCCGGTCGAGCGCGGTGGCGAGGGTGGTCTCCTGCTTGGCGAAGCAGAAGCGCACCACGCCTGATTCATGGGCTTCGTGATAGAACGCCGACACCGGAATCGCCGCGACGCCGATCTCGCCGGTCAGCCATTGGGCAAATTCGGCTTCGGGCAGGTCGCTGATCGTCGAATAGTCGACGCACTGAAAGTATGTGCCCGTGCAAGGCAGGAGCTTGAAGCGTGAATTCGCGAGGCCGGCACGGAAGAAGTCGCGTTTCTTCTGATAAAACGCGGGGAGATCCAGATATGGTGCTGGATCCTTCATGTAGTCCGCGAGACCCACTTGCATCGGCGTATTGACCGTGAACACGTTGAACTGGTGCACTTTACGGAATTCAGCCGTGAGTGCCGCGGGTGCGGCTACGTACCCGATCTTCCAGCCTGTGACGTGATAGGTCTTGCCGAAGCTCGACACCACGAAACTGCGCTGCGCCAGCTCCGGATAACGCGCAACGCTTTCGTGCGGCGCTCCGTCGTACACCATGTGTTCATAGACTTCGTCCGACAGAATCAGCACATTGGTACCGCGCACGATTTCTTCGAGCTTACGCATGTCTTCCGCGCGCCAGACCGTACCGGTCGGATTGTGCGGTGTGTTGATCAGCAGAAGCCGCGTTTTCGGCGTGATCGCAGCAGCGAGCTTGTCGAACGGGATGGTGTAGTCGGGCGCCTCGAGCGTGACGAATACCGGCTTGCCGCCGGCCAGCTCGATCGACGGCAGATAGCTGTCGTAGGTCGGTTCGACCACGATCACTTCGTCGCCCGGATGCACAGTGCAGAGAATCGCGGTCAGCAGCGCCTGCGTGGCGCCCGCCGTCACCGTGATCTCGCTGGTGGCGTCGTAGCGGCGGCCGTACAGGTTCGCGATCTTGTCTGAGATTGCCTGGCGCAGCGGCGCAGCGCCGGCCATCGGCGGGTATTGATTGTGGCCGTCGCGCATTGCGTTCGCGACCGCGTCGACAATGCGGGGATCGCAGCCGAAGTCGGGAAAGCCCTGGCCGAGGTTCACCGCGCCTTTTTCGGCGGCGAGCGCACTCATTACAGTGAAAATCGTCGTGCCGACGTCCGGCAGGCGGGACGGAAACGAGGGACTCATAGGCGTGTCGTGCGGTGCATTCATGGCGCTGTCCGGAGCGTGGTCGAGTGAATTGGCGAAATTGACAGGGGGCGTCGTTCGAAAAGGACGAAGCCCGATTGTAGGGAATCGCCGCGCTGTGTGCGCGCAGTCGACCCGACGTTGGTCATCCGGCCAGGGTTCATACTGGTACGGGTTCGTTCGCGATTGTCATGCAGGCGCTGACGAACGGAGCCGGCTGTGCAATCTGGAAGCCGAAATCACGCGCAATCCGTTTGGCGAGTTTCAACACCGCGCGATCTTTCGACACCAGCCAGTCGGCCTGCGCGGCGTGCGCGAGCTCGAGGAATTTCTGGTCGTCGCGGTCTTTGCATTTGGGCAACGGTCTGGCATCTTCCGCGGGTACTGCGGGTTCGACCAACTGCGCCAGGCGTGCGACGACGGCAAGCGCCGCCGCCTTGTCGACATTGCGATGCACGAATTGCGGATAGTCGAGTACGTAGGTGAGTTCAGCGAGGCAACGCGCGTCGATCAGCGCGGCGAGCGCACCACTTTCGAGCGCGGCGCGGATCGGCCGCGTGTGCGGATCGTCGAACACGAGAATATCGATCCACACATTGGAATCGAGGACAACGCGCAAAGCGCCGTGTGAGGCATGGGAACCGGGCATTCGTTACAATCTGGCTTTCGTCTTTGACCGCCAGGCACGGCGTGCCTGCAAGCCTCTATGATAATCGTTCTGTCGCCGGCGAAATCGCTTGACTACGAAACCCCCACGCACGTCAAAAAGCACACGATCCCCGATTTCGTCGACGATGCGGCCGAATTGATCGGCGGATTGCGCCTTTTGTCGCCGCAGCAGATCGGCTCGCTGATGAGTATTTCCGATCAGCTTGCGCATCTCAACTTTCAGCGTTACGCGGAATGGTCGCCCAGCTTCGGCACGCACAACGCCAAGCAGGCGGTACTCGCGTTCAACGGCGATGTGTATGAGGGTTTCAGCGCCCGGACGTTGTCGTCGGCCGATCTGGATTACGCGCAGAATCACGTGCGCGTGCTTTCCGGCCTGTACGGATTGCTGCGCCCGCTCGATCTGCTGCAACCGTACCGGCTCGAAATGGGTACGCGCTTTGCCAATACGCGCGGCAAGGATCTGTACGCGTTCTGGGGCGAACGGATCACGCAGGCTTTGAATGCGCAATTGAAGAAGCGCGCTACCGCCTCGCGCGTGCTGGTCAACTGCGCTTCGGGTGAGTACTTCAAATCGGTCAAGCCCAAGCTGCTCGACGCGCCGATCGTCACCCCGGTGTTCGAAGACTGGAAGGGCGGCCGCTACAAGATCATCAGTTTCCACGCCAAACGCGCGCGCGGTTTGATGGCGCGCTACGCGGTCGAAAACCGTCTCGACAAGCCCGAGCAGTTGAGAGACTTCGACGCTGAAGGTTACGCATTCGACGCTGAAGCCTCGAACGATTCCACTTACGTATTCCGCCGCCGTATCGCCGACTAAGCGATTGCCGCGCACACAGGCAGGGAAGATTATTATGACGTTATCGATTACGAGCAACTTCGACGCAGGCGCGATCGAAGTGCTGGCCTGCGAAGACGCCGGCAACATCCGTCTGCGCGTGCGGCCCGACAGCCACGCCGAGTTCGCGCAGTGGTTCTATTTCAGGTTGTCCGGCGCGGCCGGCGAGCGCTGTGTGATGACCTTCGAAAACGCCGCGGCATGCGCTTTCGCCGAAGGCTGGCGCGACTATCAGGCAGTGGCAAGCTATGACCGGGTGAACTGGTTCCGCGTGCCGACTATCTATGATGGCCGCGTACTGACGATCGACCACACGCCGGATTTCGACCGCATTTACTACGCGTATTTCGAACCGTATAGCGAGGAACGTCACTCGGAGTTTCTCGGTGCGGTCCAGCAGATGCCGCAGGCCACGCTCACTGAGTTGGGCAAGACGGTCGAAGGCCGGCCGATGTCGCTGCTGACGCTGGGCACGCCGCAAACCGGTGACACGCCCAGGAAAAAGATCTGGCTGATCGCGCGCCAGCATCCTGGGGAGACGATGGCCGAATGGTTTATCGAAGGTCTCGTAAAGCGTCTCGCGGGTTGGGGCGATTGGGCGGGCGATCCGGTGGCGCGCAAGCTCTACGATCACGCGGTGTTCTACATCGTGCCGAACATGAATCCGGACGGCAGTGTGCATGGCAATCTGCGTACTAACGCGACGGGCGCGAACCTGAACCGCGAATGGATGGAGCCGGACGCCGCGCGCAGTCCTGAGGTGCTGGTGGTGCGCGACGCAATTCACGCGACTGGCTGCGACCTCTTTTTCGATATCCACGGTGACGAGGCGCTGCCGTACGTGTTCGTAGCCGGCTCCGAAATGCTGCCGGGTTTCACCGAGCGGCAGGGAGAGGAACAGAAGGCATTCATCGAAGCCTTCAAGCATGCGAGCCCGGACTTCCAGGACAAGTACGGCTATGCCGCGAGCAAGTATCGCGAGGACGCGCTCAAGCTGGCTTCGAAGTACATCGGCAACGAATTCGGCTGTCTGTCGTTGACGCTGGAGATGCCGTTCAAGGACAACGCCAATCTGCCGGACGAGCGGGTGGGTTGGAACGGCGAACGTAGCGCGTCGCTGGGCGCCGCCATGCTGCAGGCGATTTTGCGGCACGTGGAGACGTTCGCCTGACCGGACGCTGTATAAAAAAAACGGGGCGCACACTTTAGAAGTGTGCGCCCCGTTTTTTAGTGCCGACATGACCTGCGGCGCGGGTGAGTGAAAACGGCCGCGGGTCTTGCCCGTTATTGAGTCTTTTTCGCCGGGGATTTTTTCGCGGTCGATTTGCCCGAAGACTTGCTGGAAGTCGTTCGCGAAGATTTCCCCGAACTTGCCTTTGAGGACTTGCCCGTCGCTTTCTTCGTGGTTTTACCGCTAGCGGAGTGCTTGCCCTTCACACTCTTATGCTTGCCCGAAGACGCTCGTGATCCAGTAGATCCGGAACTATGCGCACGGGCTGGCGGCACCGGATCGTTCCAGCTGAACGCCAGCATCTGGGCGCCCACATAGCCGCAGCGGAACTTGAGATCGGCTGGATCTCCGCCGCCGCTCTGGCGGATTCCGAGCCCCTCGACGGTGACGATGTTGTCCACCTTGACGCGCTGCTTGCCGTCGTCGAACGAATCGTTCCAGGGGGTGACCGACGCATGCGCGCTGTCGAAAGAGCTGGGTGGAAATTCGACATGGTCGAAGGCGGTTGATGTGCTTGCAACAAAGTTGCCGTGAGCAGCACAGTCCGCGACCAGCGGGTCTGCGTGCATGTCATTGACAAATTTGTTGACGAGATCGTTGTGCTGTTCGAGTTGATCGGCGTATGCGGGAGCAGTGCATATGAGCGAGAGACCCGCTGCAAATGTTGCTAACCGGCCGACCAACCGCAGCAATCGGCGCGGTACGTTGGTGCTATCCATCTAGTTCGTTAGACGCTAATGAGACGTGAGGCACGTAAGATGCACGGCGGGAGGGAGGAGTTCAATCCTGACACAAATATTTTGTCCTGTCGTGGTGCGTGCACTCGGGCGCTTTGTATGCGAGACAGCAGATAGCCGTAGATGCGTGCTCGATGCCGAGCCCGTGTCAGGTACGTGGCCCGCCCAATCGGTATCGACGCACATCATAAGTCGTGACCCACGCCGGGCGGTAGACCGCGATCAATGCCGTTGACATGCCCGTGAACCAGGCCTCGCCGGTGGCTAGCAGAAGCACGCTGAACGCGTAGCCGACCGGCACCACGGTCATGGAACCGTCGGCGAGCGTAATGTGAACGCCGAGCGCCGCAGCCGCCGTGAGCGACACCGCAATGGCGGGTGAGACAAAACCCTGGCCCAGGATAAACATAAAGAGATTGCGTGGCAACCAGGCGATGCTGGCACGCTGGATCAAGGTAGAGATGCCGACAGGCAGCGCGCCGAACACGATGAACGTCAGCGCAATGCCCTGCCAGGGGGCGTCGAAGACGACAGCGGCGAGACCGGTGACTATCGCCATGGCGATCAGCGCCAGCGCCCAATCGAATAATGTGACGACTAGCGTGGCGCCGAGCAGATGCATGACAGTGCCGTCGTCGAGCCATGCGTTGCTCGCCCACAGGACCGACACCGCGACAATAATCGCGAGCCAGACATGCTGGAGTGTGCCGTCCTGAAGTCGTTTGAAAGGATTTTTCCACAGCGCGAGCGCGACCACTATCGCAGTGGCGATCCAGCCACCGACAGCGACCCAGAACGGAAGCGGTGTGTAGAGGAAACCCATGTATCTCATATTACTCGTTGGACGAGAAAAGGTGTGAGCGGATTCCATGCCAGCCGGCGCGAGCGCCGCCAGAAAATGCGCGTTCCGATTCTGGCGAGAGCGCCGGCTGACGTTATGCCGAACCTTGCGTAACCTGCTCCGTCGCCGGCCCGGCGGGCGCATCGCCGTAAGGCGTGCTCGGTTCGGCTGCCATTGGCAGCGTGTCGGCCGTGTCGTTCGCTGGCAACGGATACTGGAAGCGCCGCAGCGTGCGGTGCCGCAACGGCACCACGCCGGCTTGTCCCATTACCGGACGAACCGGTTGTTCGCCATCGTTGCGCAGTACTTGCAAATGAGCCGACAGCCAGCCGTTGTAGAGCGCGACCGCGGCGGCGCGGTTGGGCGCTCCGAGTTGCTGGAATATGCTCGTCAGATGGATCTTGACAGTGCCTTCACTGATGCCGAGCGTGCGCGCGATCATCTTGTTAGTGCTGCCCATGTGAACGCAGCGCATGATCTGCTCCTGGCGGGGCGACAGGCCGTTAGAAAGTTTGGTCCGGCGTGGCGGCGGGCTCTTTTCATCGAACGGCCGGATGGCGGCATCCGGCGGTAGCGGAGGATTGAGCGCCAGCGCGCCGGGCGGCACATAGTGACCACCGAGCAGGACCATCTCGAAAGCGCGCACGATCAGGCACGGATCGGTTTCGCGGGGGACCACGCCGAGCACGCCCTCGTCCATGAGGTCCCGCACCGCAGTCGGCGAGACCTCGTCGGTCAGCACTGCAATGCGCAAGTCCGGGTAATGGCTGAGCAGGCGACGGGTATCGTCAACCGACATCCAGTCCTGCCAATCGATCACAAGCAGGTCGGGCCGCAGGCGCTTGAGCGTACGTTCAACCTGACGCCAATCCTGTGCTTCGTTAAAGCGCGCTAGCCGGTCGATTTGCCGCAGCAGTGCTTTGAGTCCATCGCGTCGTTCCGCGTCTGAGTTGAGTATTGAGAATCGCATGCCATGTCTCCAGATAAATCGGGCGTGGTGGCGCGATGCATGCGTGCCGGCGAAGGTGCCGGGCGCATTACGATGCACCACTGGCACTATCATGACAAATTCCTTCCGTTTTGACGGCCTGTCCAAAAGGCATAGGAGGAATGACATAAAAAAAACCCCCGCGCTCGGCGGGGGTTTCCTGATGTCGGACGGTGCGGCGCAATGACACCGCGCCGGTGGGTCAGTGGAAATGCGGTTGCGCGGGCTCCGCGTCTTCCGGCATTTCGGCGTGGACGATTTCGCCGAGCGGGTCCGCATAGAGCGGGACACCGCAGTCATCGCAATATTCCGGCTCGAAGCGACCTGAGTGGCGGCGCACGTCTGTCACACCGGTTTCCTTGAGCAATGCGACGATTTCTTCGAGCGGGTCGTCTGACGCAGCGGTTTCTTGCGGTTCTTCATCGATGCCGGGTTCGCCGTTCTCGCGGCCATAAAGTGGCCACACGACGCCGTAGATCACGTCATTGCTGCCCCGGCGCGTAAAGCCGACCCGGTATTCGTCGATACGGCGCTCGCCGAAGCCCGCGACAACCGCGCGCAACTCCTGGGGCGCCGCGCCGATTGTGTCGAACAGATAGCGCACGGCGGTACGTACCGTGTGAGGGCGCACGCGTTCGTCGGCGTCGCGGCAGGCCGAATAATAGGCATCCGGCAACAGACACTCGAATTCACATCCGGGCAGTGCCAGCGACAGATTGGCGCCGCCTTGCGTTGCCCATTGCTCGAGGCATTGGCCACGCTCGATCCGAGTGCCATTTTCTTCTTCCTGCCAGCGAAACGCCGGCTCGCCCACCGGCGCCGCGACCACAGCCAGCAGAAAGCGCGGGTCGGCCAGGATTGGCGAGGTTTCCGGCAGTTCGCCAAAATTGAGTTTGGCGTTGGCGCCAGCCATCGCTGCTTGAGCGAGTTGCTGGGCAATGCGCCAGGTTTCGACGTGGTGACGCGGCAGTTGATCGATGCTGTACAGGAACGGCACCATGGCGACACGCGTATTGGCCGCGAGCACATGCGCCTGCAGGTGCGCGCGCAGCGCGTCGGCTGCGTCCGGTTTGAGCGGGCCGGAAGGAATCATGTAGCGAGTCCAGGCCAGCACAGGTGCGGCAATCAGCAGCGCTTCATAAGGAACGCCTTCATGTTCGATGATGAACGACTCGCTATGCGTTTCCGCCATGTCGGCGAGCGCGCCGTAAGCATCAGGATGATTCTGCTGTAGATGATCGAGCGCGGCGTCCAGCGTAGTCTGGTTGGCGTTGCGGACGATCTTGGCCAGCAGCGCATCGAGCTTTGCTTCCCAGAAGCGGTCTTCGGTGCGGCTGCCCGACGCGAAAAGCGCGAGCGAGAGACCGACGAGCTTGTCGGCATCAGGGGGGAGACGTTTGGCGATTCGCGAGCGCATAAATCCAGGAATTTGGGGGCACAGAACCTTATATTCTAGTCTTTTCTATGCCGCCATATTATTTGGCTGACTATGCCGGATGGATTGGGACGTTTCCGCATTCAAAATAACGCCTGTTGCCGGTGCTGCCAGATGCGTTGCGCGGCGTCCTGGCCGGATGATATAAGACAGGCCCGGAGGCGTGACTCGCTTCTATACTGACTGCCTTCAGTGGGTGCTTCGCAAGCGTATGTCTATTCGTCGCTGTGGTCTGGCACAACAGGAGATTCATAGTGAAATCGGACCAACTGATTGAGCGTCTCGCCGCCGTGTTCGCGTTGATCATATTGGTGGGCGGCTCTCTGCTGGTGCTTGCGCCTTTTACGACCGCGCTGTTGTGGGGCGCCATTCTCAGTTATAGCTCGTGGGGCTTGTACCGGCGGCTCACTACGGCAGTCGGGGGGCGGCGGAAGCTGGCTGCGACGTTGATCGTGTTCATCATTCTGGTTGTGGTGCTTGGCCCGTTCGTCTATGCGGGCTTTGCTTTCGGTGCGCACGTTCATGACATCGTCGCGTTGGTACAAAGGCTCTTTGAGGCTGGCTTGCCGGATTTGCCGCCGTGGGTTGGGCGAATCCCGTTAGTTGGCTCGAACATCGAGACGTTTTGGGCGAGTGTAACGAGCAGCAACTCTGAGTTGATCGCACAAATGCGTGCACTTGCGGCACCGGCAGGCAAGTGGATTCTGGCTGCTGCGATTGCTGTTACGCATGGTTTGGGTTTGTTGGCGCTGAGCATCGTGCTCGCGTTCTTCTTTTATACCGGAGGGGAGGGCGCAGCGGCCTGGCTGAGGGCGGGCATGCGGCGCATCGCCGGCGAACGTGCCGATTATTTGCTGGCGCTGGCGGGCAGCACGGTAAAGGGCGTGGTCTACGGGATTCTCGGCACGGCGCTTGTGCAAGGCATTCTCGCTGGCTTCGGTTGCTGGATTGCGGGCGTCCCGGCACCGGCGTTGCTTGGGTTGGCGACATTCTTCCTGTCGGTGATACCGGGCGGTCCAGTTGTCGTCTGGTTGCCCGCGGCGATCTGGCTGTATCACGGCGGTGCAACTGGTTGGGCAGTCTTTCTGGTCGTGTGGGGCGTTTTGGTCGTCGGCATGTCCGACAATGTCATCAAGCCGATCCTGATCGGCAAAAGTAGTGACATGCCGCTAATCCTTGTGATGCTGGGTATCCTGGGCGGCGCGTTTGCTTTCGGCTTCCTTGGTGTTTTCATCGGTCCGACTTTGCTGGCGGTTGCCTATACCGTGCTACACGACTGGACGATTGGTGCCCCGGCGGCGCGCGCTTCGGCCCCCGCCGTGCAAGCGCCGGTTGATGATGATCCAGGCCGCATAGAAAAAGCGCCTTGAAATAAATTCCAGATACCGCTTGCAAGGCGTAGTCT
>NZ_JAQQET010000024.1:0-136381 GCF_046026855.1 Paraburkholderia sediminicola
ATGCATGGTTATTCTCTCAGTTTTGGTGCGCGACCGGCTCAGGCATGCGTGGCAGCGGCGGATGCCGCGCCATAGCCGGCCTTGGTGCGCATTCGATCGCGGCAGGCGTCGCCGAAGGCACGGAAGATCGCGGTGGAAAGCGCGTCGTTGGCATGCTTCCATTCCGGGTGCCACTGCACACCCAGCGCGAAGGCACGCGCATCTTTCACGCTCACCGCTTCGATCAATCCGTCCGGCGCGGTGGCTTCTGCCACCAGACCCACGCCTAACCGCTCGACGCCCTGACCGTGCAATGAATTCACACGCGCTTCATTCGTGCCGCCCGCGAGGCGCTGCAACAAGCCGCCCTGCGTCAGCGTGATCGAATGCGACGGTGCGTATTGCATGTCGAGGTCGTCTTCCTTGTTCTCGCGATGGTCGTTCAAGCCGGCCACCGCGTGAACGCTTTGATGCAACGTCCCGCCGAACACCACGTTCATTTCCTGGAAGCCCCGGCATACCGCCAGCACGGGCACGCCTGCTGCGATCGCCGCACGCAGGAGCGGCAGCGTCGTCGCATCGCGTGCGGCGTCGTGCAGCGTGCCCGGCGCGCTGGGCTGGCCGCCGTAACGGTGCGGCTCGACATTCGAATAGCTGCCGGTAAACAGTAAGCCGTCGACGGTGGCCAGCACGTCCTCGGTGGACTGACGCTCGCCGAGCGCCGGCAGCAACATGGCCAGCGCCTGTGAGCCGTCCACGATCGCGGCGATGTACTTCTCGCCGGTGACGTGCGACGGGTGGACTCCCATCATCGTTCTGTCGGCGCTGATGCCGACCAGGGGTTTGTTTCGCATAACAGATAGACGTGTGTGTTCCCCGCGGGACGCGGCACGAACAACGTTAAACACAGCGCGGCACGATTCCGCGGCCGGACGCAAGGCGTCAGACCACCGGGGTAGTGCAGGCGGTCGTCGTCAACTGAACGCGCCGCGCGTGGTCATCAGGTAGGCCGTTCGATTCGATCCATTGCGGTGCGCAATTAATCTGATCCGCGTGAAGTGCATGAAGTACATGATGTGCACAAGCGGTAGACGGCACCGCACATGCACGAACGCATGGCTCAGGAGAGCGCGATCACGCAAACGGACGAATCGAACGGTAAAAAGGGGGAGGCGCTACGGCAGCAACGAGGCGACTTCGTCCGTGCGCACGGCAATGAAGGCGCGCGCGGAGATGGAGTTGTGACGTCGAACTGAACGGCGGGAAAGGATCGTGAAGACGGACAGGAAGCGGCGGAACGCAAGGCTGCCGTTGCTGCCGTCGGCGATGGCGCCGTCAGCGCGAGGACAACTCGCCTGACTTCGATTCCATCTCACCAAAGGGCCTCGGACTCTCACGATTACACTCGACTAGCGACGTTGAAAGTATTGAACGCTTGCTCGAAAAACGCACAGGGCGTTTAAAGAAACATCACGCTGGGTTGATCGCCTCTGACCGATGCGAACTGGGTTCGCTGCGTCAAAAAACACACTTTCGTGCTTCGTGACGTCGGCATGACGATCGCCTGAGAACCATCGTATACGAGCCAATAATGCCGTCAAATCATTTTTATAAAAGATTTATCAGGGCTTTCCCGGGGGTGTCGCCGGAATCCCGGTCCGTGGGAACATTCGTTGCGCACGTCATATTTCGGAATCCTTTCAGGGTTTTCCCCAGCGGCGCAACGATTAAAGTGATTAGAATATTCAACACTCGCGGGCACACGTTGCCCGATCCACGCGCCCCGATCGTTTCCAATGTCAGAGAACCTAGCGATGTCCTTAGAAGTAGCGACCCGCCTGCAATACATCCGTAAGAAGAACGGCCTGTCTCAGCGTGAACTGGCGAAGCGGGCGGGCGTGACCAACGGCACGATCTCGCTGATCGAACAGAACCGCGTGAGTCCGTCGGTCGGCTCGCTGAAGAAACTGCTTGAATGCATACCCATGAGTCTCGCCGAATTTTTCACTTTTGAAGTCGAGGTGGAGCGCTCTGTCGTGTCGCGTCGCGCCGACATGCCGAATCTCGGCAATGAGTCGATCGAGTTCTATCTCGCGGGCTCCAGCATCAAAGACCGCAACATGGGCATTCTGCGCGAGGTTTATCAGCCTCTGTCGGATACGGGGCCGGAGATGCTGGAACACGAGGGGCACGAGGGCGGGGTGGTGGTCAGCGGTCAGATCGAACTGACGGTGGAAGGCATCACATGGCTGCTGGACCCCGGTGACAGCTACTACTTCGAAAGCCGTCTACCGCATCGTTTTCGCAATCCCAGCGCGGAGCATCTCTGCGAGATCGTGTCGGCCAATTCGCCGCCCACGTTCTAAAGACTCCGCGCCAACGCGCCGCGACGCAGTTCAAAACCGCATGAAGTCGATGCCGGCGTGCGTCGAGCGCATAACATTGAGGCATCCTGATGGACAAGAAATCTCTCGCTTTCTGGCAAGACAAAGCCGCTACGCTTTCAATCGAAGGCCGCGCGTTTATCGATGGTGAATACCGTGACGCGGCAGGCGGGCGCACGTTCGACTGCCTGAGCCCGATCGACGGCAAGCTGCTTGCCAAGGTTGCCGACAGCGGCGCGGCGGATGTCGACGCCGCCGTGGCTGCCGCACGCCGCGCGTTCGACGCCGGTGTATGGTCCGGCCTCAATCCCCGCAAACGCAAGGCGATTCTATTGCGCTGGGCCGCATCGATCCGCGAGCACATGGACGAACTGGCGCTGCTCGAAACACTGGACGCAGGTAAGCCGATCGCGGATACCACCTCGGTGGATGTGCCGGGCGCGGCCTATTGCGTCGAGTGGTTCGCTGAAGCCATCGACAAGATCGGCGGCGAAGTCGCGCCGGCCGATCATCATCTGGTGGGTCTCGTGACGCGTGAGCCGATCGGCGTGGTTGCCGCGGTGGTGCCGTGGAATTTCCCGATCCTGATGGCCTCATGGAAGTTCGGCCCGGCGCTCGCGGCGGGTAACAGCGTTGTGCTCAAGCCCTCGGAGAAGTCGCCGCTCACCGCGATTCGCCTCGCGCAACTCGCGCTGGATGCGGGCATCCCCGCCGGCGTGTTCAACGTGGTGCCGGGGGCGGGCGAACCGGGCAAGCTGCTGGCGCTGCATCAGGACGTGGACTGTCTCGCCTTCACCGGTTCGACGAACGTCGGCAAGCTGATCATGCAATACGCCGGCCAGTCGAATCTGAAGCGCGTGTGGCTCGAACTCGGCGGCAAGTCGCCCAACATCGTGATGCCCGATTGCCCCGACCTCGACCGGGCGGCCAATGCGGCGGCCGGCGCGATCTTCTACAACATGGGCGAAATGTGCACCGCTGGCTCGCGCCTGCTCGTGCATCGCGACATCAAGGAGGTGTTCCTCGACAAGCTGATCGCCGCCGCGCGCAGCTATACGCCGGGCAATCCGCTCGATCCGCAAACCTCGATGGGCGCAATCGTCGATAACGTGCAGCTCGAACGCGTGCTTGGTTATATCGAAGCGGGCCGCGCCGAAGCGAAGCTGTTGCTGGGGGGGGCGCGTGTCAAGCAGGAGACCGGCGGCTTCTATATCGAACCGACCATCTTCGAGATTCCGGCTACCGGTGCGAAGGTCGCGCGTGAGGAAATCTTCGGGCCGGTGTTGTCGGTGATTACGTTCGATACGGTTGAAGAAGCGATCAGGATCGCTAATGACAGCGAATACGGCCTTGCTGCCGCCGTGTGGACGTCGAACCTCACGACCGCGCATGAAGTGTCGCGCAAGCTGCGCGCGGGCACCGTATGGGTCAATTGTTACGACGAAGGCGGCGATATGAATTTCCCATTCGGCGGCTACAAGCAATCGGGCAACGGCCGCGACAAGTCGTTGCACGCGTTGGAGAAGTACACCGAGCTGAAGTCCACGCTGGTGCGGCTGCGCTAAAGGATTCGCAAGCCAGCGCTGCAGTGCGCCTGACAGGCACTGCCGCGTTCCCAATGAATCCGAAGCCGGACGCCACACGTATCACCAGGAAGCCCTGCGTGCGGCGCCGGCATGTTTATCAGGTATCAGGTCATCCATGACTGAACTCGTTTACGGCGATGGCGCGATTCGCCGTTCATCGCTTTATGGCTCGTCGATCGAAAACACCTATGCGGGCGTGCTGTCGTTCATGCGCCGCAAGTACACCCGCGAACTCGACGGCGTCGACGTCGTGGTCTCCGGCGTGCCGCTCGATCTGGCCACTACGTTCCGTTCGGGCGCGCGTCTCGGCCCGGCAGCCGTGCGCGCGGCGAGCGTGCAGTTGTCGGAGTTGCATCCCTATCCGTGGGGCTTCAATCCGTTCGACGATCTCGCCGTGACCGACTACGGCGACTGCTGGTTCGACGCGCACAATCCCATGACGATCAAGGAATCGATCGTCGAGCATGCGCGCACGATCCTGCGTTCGGACGCGAAGATGCTGACGCTGGGTGGCGATCACTACATTACGTATCCGCTGCTGATTGCGCATGCGGAGAAGTATGGCAAGCCGCTTTCGCTGATCCATTTCGACGCCCACTGCGATACCTGGGCCGACGACAGCCCGGACAGCCTGAATCACGGTTCGATGTTCTACAAGGCGGTGAAGGACGGTCTGATCGATCCGAAAACCTCGGTGCAAGTCGGCATTCGCACGTGGAACGACGATTTTATGGGGATCAATATCCTCGATGCCGCGTGGGTTCACGAACATGGCACGCGAGCGGCGGTGGAGCGGATCACGTCGATTGTCGGCGAGCGGCCCGCGTATCTGACCTTCGATATCGACTGTCTCGATCCGGCGTTCGCACCGGGCACGGGTACGCCGGTGGCGGGCGGTTTGTCGTCGGCACAGGGGCTGGCCATCGTGCGCGGGCTCAGTGCGCTGAATCTGGTGGGCGCGGACGTGGTGGAAGTGGCGCCCGCTTATGACCAGAGCGAGATCACGGCGATTGCGGCCGCGCATATCGCGTGCGATCTGTTGTGTCTTTGGCGGCAGCGGAAAGTGGCTGAACGCTAGGCACTTTTAATCGGCTTGAGACGCAACCGGCTCAAGCCAGGCTCAGCCCATCGACGATGATCGATCGGGCTGACGCCGGCCTTCGCGTAAGCCGAGCGTGTAGGCAACGAGCGCGCCGCTCATGATCGCCAACTGCCACATCAGCATGTCGCTCCCGCGTGCCTTCATGGCGAAACCGGCGATGAGCGGCCCCACGATCGAACTCGCGGTGAAGGTAAGCGACACGAGCCGCATGTTGCGCGTGAGTGCTGCCTTATCGCTGCACGCCGCCGCGACCATGCCGAGCGTGATGTATGCGCTATTCATGCCACCCAGCAGCAGTGCACTGGCGTCAGCAAGCCATGAGGCAGGCGCGGCGAACGCGAAACCGCAGATCGCCACTGTGCTGAGGGCGGCGCAGACGATGACCGTAGCGGCGAGGCCCGCGCGATCGGCGAACCAGCCAACCGGAAACTGCAACAGCATCCCACCGACACCGAATAACGTGAGTAGCGTAGCCGTCTGCGTGGTATTGAGGCCGTGGGCGTCGGCAAATAGCGGAAAGAGCCCGTAGAGCGCGCCATCGCCAATGCCGCCTGCCGCGACGACGACCATGCCAAGGCTCACCAATGTGCCGATTGGCGCGCTTTTCACAGTCCTGCTTTTTCGCACAGACCGTGCTGGCTTAACAGCAGGTTGCGCATCATCCGACGCGGTCAGCCATAGCGGAAGGGCTGCCGTAAACGTGAAGGCCGCACCGGCGGTGAAGGTGATGCGTCCGTCGACTGCGCACCACACCGCCAATGCCGGGCCGATTACGCCGGCGGTAGCGATCAGTGCTTCGTGCACGCCCACTACACGTCCGCTCGATTCAGCCGGTACAAGTCGATAGAGCCACGTTTCATTGGCGATCCAGCGCAGGCCGATGCCGAACCCGGTCAACAGGCCGGGCACGAGCCACAACGGCCACCACAGCGCGTTCATCGTGGCGAACGCGACAATCGTCGCGGCGAGACCGAGCGACACCGCGCGCTTCGCACCGATACGGTCCACCAGCCACGGCGCGATCAACAAGCCGGCCAGCATGCCGGTCCATTGCGAAGCGGAGAAGAGACCGGCGCGCGGTGCGTCGAGACCATGATGGGCCAGCCACACAGGCAGCACCATGAAGCCGATGCCGAACTGGCCGATCTGCGAAAGCGCCGAGACCGCGGTCAGCGCGGCGATCGCCGGCCAACGCACCGGCGCGGCAGCATTCATGTGCTGCTCCGCGCGGGCATGGGCAGCCCCTGTTCGCGGCATTCGACCGGGCAGCCGGCTTTCAGGCAGGGACCGTCGTCGCAGAGGCGGCACAGTTGCATGGCGTGCGCCGGATTGCGGGTCTCGTTCCACAGGATCTTGATCAGCAGGTTTTCAAGCACATCGCGCTCGCGCTCGTCGAGCTGCCCGGCGATGCGTTGGAGCATCCGGTCGCGTGCCGTTTGCAGGCGTTTGGCTTCACGCTTGCCCGAAGCGCTCAAGGCAAGCGCGACGGAACGTTTGTCGGCACCTGATTTTTTTTCGACGAGACCGGCCTCCACCAGGCCCGCGACGGCGCGAACCGCGGCCGGATGCGAAAGATCGACTGCTTCGCGCAATACTTCAATGGATGAATCGGGATATTGACCGACCGCGTTGAGCATGGCGCGGGCGGTGGGGCCCGCGAGTGCGGCCATGGCAGGCTGCGCGTTCATCTCGTCCGTGATCAGCAGGGCGAGCACGCCAAGCAGGTTCTCTGTGCGCTGCGTCATAGGGGTGCCTCAATGTGTGCAACGTGCATATGTGCATGTTGCACACATTGGTGGGGATGCGCAAGCGATTTTTTGTGACCGTCAATCGTTCAGCGCAAACCGTAAGCCGCCTCAAAAACCCGCCGCGCTGCGTTAGAGCTTCGGATCCTGCTCGACTGGCGAGCACACTGGCGTAACCGGCTGACCCGCCAGCACTTTCCTGACAAAAGGTATCGAATCCTCCAGCGACGTGTTGACCGTGCCGTTATGTTCGCGATCCGCGTAAAGATGCGCCTCGACCGTGGTACCCGCCGCGCAGGCGTCTTTTGCGAGGGAGAGCTCCAGAGGAGCAAGGCCGTCGTCCGCACCGATGCCGATGAACACCGGCGACTTGATCTTCAGAGTCGGAAACTTCAGATACGCGTCCCACCAGGCCTGCAAACGAGCGTTGGCGCCCGGCTTCACGGTGTTCGCGGTGGTCAGACCGGCGAGCGCTGCGTCGTCCTCGAGCGAGGCAAGACAGCTGATGCGCGATTGTTCGAGAATCGGCAGCGCAGAATCGGTGAGGATGTCGGATGCCTTCAGTCCAGGGTCGATCTGCTGCGCCGACAGCACTGAATACAACTGGTACGCGAGTGTTGCATCGATCCGATTGGGATCACGTTTGTAAGCAGTTTTGAAAGGCACAAGTGTTGCAAGGCTGTGCTTCGGTGCGTTGTAAATGACGCCCGTCGCGACCGTGCCACGGATGTCGAGTTCGGGCGCGTACGTGCTCGCGTAGCCGGCCGCGGCGAATACGGCGGAACCGCCTTGAGATTGCCCGACCAGCACGATCTGATTGGCGAGCCCAGGTACGCTGTGCAACACGGCGCGTACGCTGTCGAGCATCGTGTAGCTATTCGAGCGATTGTTCAACTGCGGGTTGGGTCCGGGCGTGCCGAGTCCCTGATAGTCGGTCGCCACTACAGCGAAGCCTTGCTGGAGCCACGCATTCAGATAGCGTACATCGCGATATGAGCGTCCGAACCACGAGGGGGCGCAGATATCGGCCATGCCGAAGGTGCCGTGCCCCCACGCGACGATCGGCCATCCTCCTTGCGGCGGCTGGCCTTTGGGTAGGAACAATGCGCCCGATACAGCGATCGGCGTTGTGCCGTCGATGCCATCGGTCGAGCTGTATAGCAGGCGCAATTGCTGGCTGGCGTTGGCGAGGCCAAGTGTGGACGGCAGGCGCTCGGAGCGCAGCAGTTCGCCGGGGTGTGCGGGAATGTCGTCGTCCCACGTGTAGAACGCGGACACACGGCCGTCGCCTTGCAGCGGATCGGGCGCTGGTGCTCTCGCGCCGGTGGCGAAGGCCGTGCTGAACGCGAGTAATGCGGCGAGGCTTGCGGCAAACCGGGCGCCGAATTTGACGCGAGCCGACGCGTGCCACTTCGGCGCTCGGTTATTTTCTGTTTTCATGTTGACGCCTTGAACGATGGTGAGAAAAGTGCGGGCCACGCGACGCCTGCCGACGTGAGTCCGTCGAACCCGGGCGGCCTTCAACGCAAGTTTTGAACCATCGCCGTGCGCGGTTGGCGAAACCCCGCTCGCATCGGGGCGCAACGGTGCTGCGGTGTGATGTGCGCACACGCCTGCTTTGCGTCGTGCGCAACAACCGCTGA
Source organism: Paraburkholderia sediminicola (assembly GCF_046026855.1). GTDB lineage: Bacteria > Pseudomonadota > Gammaproteobacteria > Burkholderiales > Burkholderiaceae > Paraburkholderia > Paraburkholderia sediminicola_A. The sequence goes on from NZ_JAQQET010000024.1 coordinate 8,440, forward strand.
TGCTGCGCTGTTGGTCCAGCAGCAAAATCACCTGGGTCGAACGTGGGCGTCCGTGCGCGGGGAGCGGTGACGAAGCCGCCGAACAAGGGTCTGCGTGTGACGCGCCAATTGGCACACTTGCTGCTAAATACCCGTCGCATCGATCCCTCTCTCATCAAAGGACTCAACATGTCAGTCACGCAGACGCTGGAAAGCGGCGAACTGGTCGCGTTCGTCGAACGCATCCGGCGCGAATTCGCGCAAGCCACGCGCGTCCTCAAGGAAACCCGCACGTTATCGGCTACCAACACCTTCCAGGCGTATCAGCGTGTGCCTGGCACAGACCTCGTCGTTGCCGTGTCGGCGCCTACGCCGTGGGCGCAATCGCAGGAGGTTCAGGCGGTCGTGGTGTCGTTCGACGGCAAGGTGATCCATGGCGATCCGAAGGCGTCCGGCCACGGCCCTCGCTATGCGGGTGTGTTCCAGGAAGCGCCGGAAGTCGACGTGGTGATTCACGTGCATGGTCCGTATCTCGGCGCGTGGGCGAGTGCGCACCGTCCGTTGCCGATTCTGTACGCGCCGGCGCAGCGTTATACGAAGGCGCATGAAATTCCGATCTATATCGACCGCCGGCCGGGCGAGCCGCGTTTCATCGTCGACACGATCCGGCGCGATCCGAACATTCCGGCGATTCTCGAGGCGAACGGCGGCGCGACCTTCTGGGGCAAGAACATCCTCGACGTCTCGCAGTACATCCTGATCCTCGAAGAGGGCGCGTACTTCCAGGCGCTTGCGGAGTCGCTCGGCGGCTCGAAGGAGTTCGGCCCGGGCGTGCTCGAACAGCAGTGGAAAATGACTGGCCTCGCCTGACCCAGGGCGCTAGCGACAACGAGCGACGTTGAGCGGCATGGCGCAGTTAGCCGTGCCGCTTTTCGCATCGACGCAGTCTGGCAACGGTATTGCCGGTTCCGTCATACTGTTAGCTCGATGTATTGGTTCGCAGCGCACGGCCGGCTTGATATCGTCGAGGCTTCCTTTGGATTCCTTGCTGGTCGATCAATGGCTGTCTTCAGTTTTCCCGATCCCGCTTCGCACGCCATCACGATTCGTGCGAAAGCCCTGACTTTCGACGATCCCAAGTCGCTGGTGTTGCTCGAACGCATCCATCTGGTCGCGCCGAGCGACGCCACCGTGCTTGTCACTGGCGAGAGCGGCACCGGCAAGGAGCTAATCGCACGGCTCGTGCATTCGCTGAGTGAACGCCGTGACGGGCCGTTTGTCGCGGTGAATTGCGGTGCATTCTCGGAGACGCTGATCGAGAGCGAACTGTTCGGTCACGAACGCGGCGCGTTCACGGGCGCGATCAGCAGCCAGCCCGGCTGGTTCGAATCGGCCAATCGCGGCACGCTGTTTCTCGACGAAGTGGGGGACTTGCCGCTTGCGGCGCAGGTCAAGCTGCTGCGCGTGCTGCAGGAACGCGAAGTGGTGCCGGTCGGTTCGCGCAAGACCGTCAAAATCGACGTGCGGCTGGTCACCGCGACCAATGTGAACCTCGAAGCCGCGGTACGCGCCGGGCACTTTCGGGAAGATCTGTACTACCGTCTGAACGTCGTCAAACTGAGCCTGTTGCCATTGCGCGAGCGGCCAGGCGACATCGGGCCGCTGATCCAGCACTTTCTCGAGAGCTATGCGAAGCGTTTGCGGATCACGCCGCCCGCGCTGACGGATGCCGCGCTCGAACGGCTGCATGCTCACTCATGGCCGGGTAATATTCGCGAGCTGGAGAATGTGATTCATCACGCGCTGCTGGTGAGCAGCGGCGGTTTCATCGACGTCGGCGACTTGCAGTTTTCCGCACTTTCGCTGGCGCCTCACGCACAGGCTGCGGACGCGCCGGCCGCGGCCGCGGCCGCGGCGGCCAACCCGGCGCGCCGTCCGCGCGATATCGCGGAAGCGACCGACGCCTTGCGCGAGGCCATCGTCGATCTGCTGGAGCTCGGCACGCCCAGGCTCTGGCAGCACATCGAAGACACGGTCTACCGCAGCACCTTCGAATTCTCCGAGAATAATCAGCTTCGCACTTCACGCCTGCTCGATCTGTCGCGCAACATCGTGCGTGCCCGGCTCGCGCAACTCGGCATCCTCAAGCTGCGCGATGCCGGCGAGCCGGACGCAACTGAAACGGGCGAAGCCGGCGACCGCCGTCAGGCGTGATCGCGCCAGCGCAGCAAGCGTTGCGCGACGCGCTCGCACAGCATGCCCATTGCCACTGCCAGCACGGTGACGCCGATCACGCATACCAGCAACACATCGACACGCGCGCCGGCCTGCGCGGTCTGCATCAGATTGCCGACGCCTGCTCCGGCGTTGAATAACAGTTCACTACTCGTAGCCGTAATCCATGCAAACGGCACCGCTTGCAGGATGCCGGCGAACACGTCCGGTAACGCGCCTGGAATCAGCACGTCGCGCAGCCAGCCAACCCGCGTCAACTCATACGACTGTGCTAATTCGAAGTAACGTCGATCGATACGGCGCAGTCCGTCGAAGCTGCTCGTCACCATCGGATAGAAGGCGGCGAGGAAGACGATGAACACCTTCGCGAACTCGCCCGTGCCGCACCAGAGACTGATTAATGGAATCAGCCCGAGCAACGGTACGTGACGCAAGGCCTGAAATAATGGGTGCACCAGCTTCTCGGCGCTGCGCGATAACGCGGTCAATGCGCCCACCGCGACGCCAGCGATCACGCCGGTGCCGAGACCTAATGTCGTGCGGCGCAGACTCGCACCGAGGTCGATGAACAATTCACCGCTTCTGACGAGTTCGATTGCGGCACTCGCCACCTGTTCGAGCGGCACGAACGCATATTGATGCACGGCATCGCGATAGGCGGCGAATTGCCAGAGTCCGAGTAAGGCGAGTGGCAGGACGAAACCGCGGGCCCGTCGGCGCAGGGGGGACGTAGCGTGCAGAGCGATCATGAAAGGCGTTTTACAAGAAAGAGGGTTCAACGGTTGGGCGTTTGCCAGCGCAACACGCGGCGCTGCACGAGCGCGATGCTCTGATCGAGCGCGAAGCCGATCAAACCGATCGCGATCACGTCGACCATCACAATGTCGATACGCAGCATCTGCCGCGCCATCTCCATCATTTCGCCGATGCCGCTGTCGGCGCTCAGCAACTCGACCGCGACGAGCGCGAGCCAGGAACGCGCAATTGCGATGCGGATACCCGTGAGCAGCGATGGAATAGCCGAGGGCAACAGCACGTCGCGCAACAACTCAGCGCGGCCAAGCCCATAGTGGCGGGCCATTTCGACCAGATCGCGCGGCACGCCTTGCACCCCCCCGTAGGTGGCGAGTGCGACCGGAAAGAACACCGCTTTGGCGACCACCACCACCTTGAGCGGTTCGTCGATACCGATGAGCAGAATCAGTATGGGTATCAGCGTCAGCGTCGGGACCTGTCGCAGGATGTCGAAAAGCGGGCGCACGTAGTCTGAGAAAACGCGGTTCACGGCGAGCAGTGTGCCGCACGCGATGCCGGGCAAGGCGCCCCATACGAAGCCGGTTGCCAGGCGACGCAAGGTGATCAGCAGGTTGTCCTGCAGGTCGCCGCCGGCCGCGAGCGTGCTGAAGGTGTCATAGACCTTGTGCGGTGGCACGAGGAGTTGCGGCGCGAACCAGTGTTGCGCGCTCACATACCACCAGAGCAGGAACAGCATCGCGGGCGAGACCCACCACAGCAGCGAGGAAGCGCGGCGCGCGAAAGCACGCGCGCGCGCGGCGGTGCTCGCTCTTGCCTGAGTGACGGGTGCGGGTGGGGCGGATGTCGCGACACCCGCCACCGTATCAACGGTTTGCGACATTCGTCGTGGCGCTCGCATCCCAGTAGCGTTCAAGCTTGAGCTCCTTCAGCGCATTGTTGACGAACTGCGGCGCGAGCAGGCTATTGACGTCCACGCCGCCGGACGTGAGTTTGGCCTGCTGGCTATACGCCGACACGTCGCGGTAATGTGCGCTGAGCGACGGCGTAAAAAGCGGTGTCCATTGGTCTTTCCACGGTAGCTTCTCGTCGTCGTACTCGCGCCGCACTACGTTTTCAGGTTGGCCCGAAGCGCTGAGAATCTTGATGTAGGCATCGCGGTTCTGCGGTTGCGAAATCCAGTAGGCCGCACGTACATAAGCGGTCGCGACCAGTTGCGTGATGTCGGGGTACTGACGCACGAAATCGTCGGAGGCCCACAACTCCGCGCGCATCTTCCACGCGTCGGGTGCTTCCTTGGTCGACCAGATGATCTTGCCGACCTGCTTGTCCACAAGCGGGTAAGCGTCCGAGAGCGTAAAGAATCCATCGACCCGGCCCGCGGCGACGGCGGCGGCACCGGCTTGCGGATCGAGGTTATAGATCTTGAAGTCGGACAGTTTCAGACCGTTGGCCGCCAGCAGTTTGCCGAACGTCACTTCCCACGGACGGCCGCGATTGAGCGCAATCCGCTTGCCTTTCAGATCGACGATCGACTTCGCCGTCGAATTGGCCGGCACGACCAGATAAGTGTTGCTGCCCACACCACCCGGCACGATGAGTCTGGTACGCGTGCCGGACGCGTTGACGACGACCGAGGGCAGGTCGCCGTAGCCTGCGAAGTCGATGCTGTGATTCGTGAAGGCCTCGTTGACCAGCGTACCGACCGCAGCGGTCGAGACCGGCACCCATTGCAGCTTGATATGGCGCGCGGCTAACGCCTGTTCCAGCGACTTGTCGGCGTCGATTAAAGCGGAGGCGCCCGCATATTGCGTTTTGCCGCCGTTTGAATAAGCGACCACGGCGATCCGCACGACTTTCGGCGCATCGTCGGCGCGCGCCACGGAGGGGCCCAGCAACGCGGCGGCCGTGAGCGGCACCGTCATCGACCATGCGATGAACGCGCGCCGCAGCAACAGGGAGAAAGCAGATGAGCGTTTCATGATATGCGGATCAGACCTTGAACGTAATGGTGGAAGCCGGGCGGCGTGGTTCGAGCAGTGCGTTCGTTCACGCACGGCGCTTAAGTGTGGAGTGCAGCGCATCGGCCATCGGGCGTGGATCGATCCAGTCGGCGATCTCGAAGTCGGCTTCGAGGAATCCCCACTCGAACAGGAAGTTTTTGAAGTCGTCGAGCGCGGCGACCGATTCCGCTTCGAGGTTCACGCCGAGATGATGATGCAGGTTGCCGCCATAGGCCGCATGAACCCACTCGACCGCCGATGCGGTTTCGTGCGATACGTACTGCGCGGTTTCGTCGGGATGCGTGCGCGCCCAGTCGCCTGCGGCCACCACGAGCTTCAGAAAGCCGGCGACGATGTCCGGATGATTGGCGAGCACTTCCGCATTCACCGTGAGCGGGCGCGGCGTGCCGTTGTTGTTGCGGATATGCGGCTCAGGATGAAAGCCGATATCGATCACCACCTGCGCGCCGATCAGTTGCGCCACTTCCAGCCCGACTGACCCCTTCACGTAGATCGCATCCACCGTGCCGCGCAGCAAGGCGCTCGCTTCGGCGGCATAGAGCGCGCGGCTCGACAGGCCGAGCGGCAAGGTGAAAAGTTCCGTGGCGGGATCGTCGCCGACTGCCTGCAGCGTGCGTGCTTCCACATCGATCAACTCGACATCGCGCGTCGTCATGCCTTCCAGACTTAGTGCATTGACGAAGCCGCGCAGCGCGGATGCGCGAAAGATATCGATGCGGTCAGTTGAGCGGCGCGGGATCGCGATGCGCCGGCTACGCAGTTGCCTGATCGACTGAATGCCGGAGCCCGGCAGCGTCAGGATCAACTGCGATTCATCGACCCACGACAGGCCGATCACGCGCGTATCGGCCCGATGCGAGCGCGCCCACATCGCCGGAATGCTGCCGCCCTGACGAAACGACATCGCCAGCGTGTGATCGCTGATCGACGACGCGTCGTGTCCGGCCGAGTCGCGCAGCGAGCGGATCGCCACGCCGTCGGCCGACAACTCGCCGTTGAGCCAGCCGAGATGCACGGCGATGCCGAGCGGCGTCGGCACCGGTGAGCGTGCGTACCAGAAGGGATGCTGTTTGTCCGATGACGAATCGGGCCTGTCTGTCATGTGCGTTTTCCATATTGAGGTTCGTGCTGCCCGCAGGCTGACGCGCGATAAGCGGTAGCGGCGGCGCGGACTGATAAATGCAAATTCCAGGCCAGGCGCGCGCGATTGCTGTGAGCCGCCTTTAGCGGACATGCGGCTCGGCTGTGCATACCGATGCAAGCCGTGCCGATTGGTGAGGGGCGCGCGTGTGAGTGTTGCTCCAGCAGCAGTTGTCCGAAGCGGTGTTGCGCCAGCAACAAGCGGGGTGTTGATGCAGCAGCTTGTGCGCAGGCTGCCCACGCCCGGATCGACGCAAGCCGAAGCGCCCGCAACGCTTGCGGCCATCGCGCATCGCGTGCCGATCGAAGGCCTCTTTCTTGCCATTGGCATAGGCCGTGCTTAGAGAGGTGCCGAACCGGTTACGGCACGCGTCATCGCGTGGCCGGCCCGACGCTAACACCAAGGAGAGCAGATCAATGGCTGTCGAATTTCTGTGGCGCTTGCCGATGCACGGCGATGGCAGACGCGCCCACGACCGGCATACCCGTGGCGAGTGGAATAACCAGACGGCCTCGCGCGTCGCGCCGAAAACGGATAGCGACGATTTTGGCTATATCGACTATCTGTCCCAGGTGGCGCGCGCAGCGGATCTGGTCGGCTTTCACGGCGCGTTGATTCCGATCTTCCGCTTTACTGAGGAGCCGTGGGTGGTGGCTGCGGCGCTCGCGCGCGAGACCCGCAATCTGCGTTTGCTGATTGCGATGCAGCCATGGTTCATGCATCCGGCGTATGCGGCGCAAATGGCGGCCAGCCTGCAGCGGATCAGCCGCGGCCGTGTGGAGTGGAACATCGTGACGGGCGGTGGCGGGGCGGACCAGCGCGCGTATGGCGACTTTATCGATCACGACAGCCGTTACGCGCGCACCGATGAATTTCTCGACGTGGTGAAGGGTTATTCCGCCGGTGAGCCCTACACGCACAAGGGCCGCTTCTATCAGGTCGAAGCAGGTGGCCTGGTCGCGCCGCTCTCCAGCCAACCTGTGCCGCGTATTTATCTGGCTGGCGCCAGCGATGCCGCGATGGCGGTGGCCGCGAAACACGGTGACGTACATCTGAGTTGGGGCGAGCCGCTTGCCAAACAGAAGGAGGTGATCGACCGCGCGCGCCAGGCGCTCGACGCGCAAAACGCCGAGCGCGATCTGCGCTTCGGCATGCGCATCGACATCCTCGCGCGCGAAACGGAAGAACAGGCATGGGCCGAACTGCGGCAGATGTTCGCCACCGTCAGCGACTCGACGCAACTGGGTGGCGCGCGGCGCACGGTTGGCGTCGGCGATTCGGAGTCGGTTGGCGCGAAGCGGCAGTTCGCGCTGCATCAGGGCAACACCCAGCATTTCGACGATCTGATCGTGGGGCCGAACCTGTGGGCCGGCATGTCGAAGATTCGCGGCGGCCCGGGCTGCGTGATCGTGGGCAGCCACGAGCAGGTCGCGGAGCGGCTCGCCGAGTACGTGGGCATCGGCGTATCAACCTTCATTCTGGCGAGCAACCCGCATCTGGAAGAAGCGTACCGCGTCGGCGAGGAGGTCCTGCCGCTGGTAGCGGGGGCGATCGATGCGCGCAGGACCGCGGCGGCGCTGCGAGTCGCACACGCGTAAGGCAACGGCGATCAAGCCTGTGCACAACAACAACCAAGGAATTCAACGATGAGTACAACCGTTGCGCAAGCCGCGACGTCCACTGCACTGTGGTACACCCGCTGTCCCGTGCCGACCGCGCTCGGCATAGCCGTTCACCGCGGCTGGTTCGACGAGGAGTTCGGACCGGATGGCATCACCCTGAAATCGCTGCAGGAGACCCGCGAGCCTGCCAAACGCGAGTCGCATTTCGATCACAGCCTGCCGTCGTCGTTTCGCCAGGGCGGCAATATCCCGGCGCTGTGGGCGCGTTCGCGAGGCGCGGCGACGCGGGTCGTCGGCCTCTCGTGGACCAATGAATTCCAGGCGATTGTTACCCTGCCGCGCAGTGGCATTCGTCATTCGCGCGATCTGCGCGGACGGCGTCTGGGTCTGCCGCAGCACGCAATCAGCATTGACTTCTGGCGCGCTGCTGCGCTCAAAGGTTTTCTTACTGCGCTCGAACTTGAAGGCCTCGGGCATAGCGACGCGCAATGGGTCGATCTACCGGAGCCGGCGCGCGACGCTGGTGAAGCGCGGATTGCGATCGGCAAGCTTGGGGTGGCGCCCGGCAATGAATCGCCGTTTCGTGGGCCGCATGAATACGGTCTTGAAGTGGCGGCGCTAGTGCGTGGCGATGTCGATGCGATCTTCGTGAAGGGCGTGGCCGGACTGGAAACCGTACATCTGATCGACGCGCACGTGGTGATCGATCTGGGCGCGCATCCCGATCCGCTGGTGCGCATCGGCAACGGCACGCCGCGCACGTTGACGGTCGATCAGGCACTCATCGACGAACGCCCCGATCTGGTCAGCCGGTTCGTATCGGTGGTGGTGGCGGCCGGAGACTGGGCGACGAAGCATGCGGCCGAGACCGTTGCCTATATCGGCCGTGAGACTCGTTCGTCCAACGAGTGGGTGCGCTATGCGTATGGCAGCGAAGTGCACCGGCATCTGGAAACCAATCTCGCGCAGACTTCGATCGACGGTCTCGTTGCGTTCAAGGACTTCCTGTTCGAATGGGGTTTCCTCGAGCACGACTTCGATGCGCGCGCATGGATCGAGCCGCAGCCGTACACCGAGGTATCGAAATATCGCCGCGCATGGGTCGCCTAGTGTGGAGCGTCCTCGCGCGACGCGCAAACCAGTAAGGAGTGAAGCGTGACGTTTCTGACAATGGAGAGTGCGGGTACGCAGGCGCGGCGTCATGCGGCGCGCTGGAGCGGCTCGGCGGTGCGCCGTTCGAACGTGCCTGCGTTTGCGCCACTGCCGCCGCAGCCGCTGACGCAGCGCGCGCCTGCGGCGGAGCATGAGGTCCGAGCGACGCGCAGGACATGGGGTGAGATCGGCGCTGCCGCGTTGTTGATCCTCGCGTTGCACACGGGATTCATGCTGGTGGCGAGTCATGGACGCGTGGAATCACGCGTGCCTGTCGTGCCGCCCAAACCCCTGCCGATGACGGTGGAGCTGACGCGGCCGCCGGTTCCGCTGCCGCAAGCCAGGCAGGCGCCGCCGCCCACGCCGCAGCCGGTCAAACAGCAAGCGCAGCCGCCACGCCCGCTGACGCGTGCCCTGGCGCCGAAGCCTTCGCCTGCACTCACGCCGCTCGTGGCCCCGCCGCCGCAAGCGACGACACCGGCCGACACCGCTGTCGCGCATACCCCGGCACCAGTCGCACCGGCGCCCGCCGCGCCACCGGCGGCTGAAACCGCGCCGATCGGCAACGCCGCGTATCTGCACAACCCGGCGCCCGACTATCCGCCGATCGCGCAGGACCAGGGGTGGGAAGGGCGCGTGCTGCTGCGCGTGCATGTACTGCCAAGTGGCAAACCTGACTCGGTCGATATCAGGACCAGCAGCGGCCGCAAGATGCTCGACGACGCCGCGGTGGCCGCGGTCCGGCGCTGGAGTTTCGTGCCGGCCAAACGGGGAGACGAAGCGGTCGACGGCTGGGTCAACGTGCCTATCGACTTCAAGCTGGGCTGAAGCGTGTTGTCCGCATGACGGACGAATCGCATGCTTTCTGTTCAACACCGGATATGGATTTCGAACCGTATATCGCACCAAAAAGGAATCAATCATCATGAATGGTATTTCAACGACTTTCATCGTGCAGGGCGCGCTCTGGCTGCTGGGGATTTTCTCGGTGGTGACGTGGACGCTCATTCTCGTCAAGGCCGTGCAAAGCGTACGCGCAAGCGTGCAGAGCCGGCGCTTCGCAAAGCAGTTCTGGGCGGCCAGCAGTTTCCACGCGGCAGCCACGCTGGAACCCGGCGTGAGCCCGGTGGGCCGCGTCGCCGCGACCGGATTCGAGACCTTGCAACGCGCCGACGAAGGCAATGGTCAGGATCTCGAACATAGCTGGAGCCGCCACGATCTGCTGGAGCGCCACCTGCGCCAGCAGATCCAGAACGAGCGCCGCCGCCTCGAAGCAGGTCTCGCGGTGCTGGCCTCGATCGGCAGCACTGCGCCGTTTGTCGGCCTGTTCGGCACCGTGTTCGGCATCATTCACGCACTGACGGCGATCACGCACAGCGCGTCGGCCAGCATCGACGTGGTGGCAGGGCCGATCGGTGAAGCGCTGGTAGCGACGGGCGTCGGCATCGCGGTCGCAGTGCCGGCGGTGCTTGCCTACAACTTCTTCGTGCGCCGCGTGAAAGCGGCCTCCGCTGACCTCGACGGTTTCGCAACCGATTTCGTCACGCTCGCGCAGAAGGCCGGATTCCGTGTGCAGGGCACGGCGGCGCGTGCGCAACCGAGCCTGAAGACCGTCAACGAGGCGTTCGCATAATGGCCTTCTCATCCTCTTCCGATAACGATGAAGTGCTGAGCGAAATCAACATCACGCCGCTCGTCGACGTGATGCTGGTGCTGCTGGTTGCGTTCATCGTCACCGCGCCGCTGCTCAACAACGCGGTGCACGTGAATCTGCCCAGGACGGTCGCCACGGCGCCCGCTGATCAGAAGCCGGCCGTGACCGTCAGTGTGGACGCGAAGGGCGTGGTGTACCTCGACAAGCGGCCCACCGATCTGCGCCTGATCGGCGCCGAGCTGTCGGCGCTCAAGGCGAACAACCCGGACGTCGCGCTCAACCTGCAGGCTGACGAGGGCGTGCCTTACGGCACGGTGGCCAGGCTGATGGCGGCGATCGAGCACGCCGGCATCAGCAGGCTATCGGTGCTGACGGCCAATAACGGTTAGCCACGGCTAATCACGGCAGACACGCGACTTCGCGACTCCTTATCGGAACAACATATGAGCACTTCGGCTTCAGACAACATCCAGTCGATCTGGTACACGCGCTGCCCGGTGCCGACACCGCTCGGCATTGCCGCGCATCTCGGCTGGCTCGACGACGAATTCGCGCGCGATGGCATCACCGTGCGCTCGCTACAGGAAACGCAGCATGCGGCGCAGCGTGCCTCGCATATTGATCACACGCTGAACAATTCGTTTCGCCAGGGCGGCAGTATCCCGGCGTTGTGGGCGCGTTCCGCCGGAGCCGATACTCGCGTGATCGCGCTGACGTGGGTCGACGAAGCGCAAGCAATTGTTGCGCTGCCTGACTCCGGCATCCGCACGGCGAAAGACTTGCGTGGACGCCGCGTTGGCCTGCCGAAGCGCGCGGGCGAGCGGATCGATATTTTCCGCGCGGCGGCGCTGCGCGGTTTTGTCAGCGTGCTGGAGCTCGAGGGTTTGTCCGCGCGCGATGTCGAACTGGTCGACATCGCGGCGGCCGGCGTGCGCGAGCGTGCGGATGGCGGCGCGCTGCCCGCGGCGACCTTCAGCAATCCGGGCAGTGTGAGCAGTCGTCGTCTTTATTCGGCGGAAATCGCGGCGCTGGTGCGAGGTGAAGTCGATGCGATTTATGTGAAGGGATCGCTCGGGTTGGAGAGTGCTTACCTGATCGGCGCGCGGATCATCGTCGACATCGGCTTTCATCCAGAGCCGAAGGTTCGCATCAACAACGGCTCGCCACGGCCGTTGACGGTCAATGCGGCCACACTCGAGAATCATCCGGAGATCGTCAGCCGGTTTCTGGCGCGCGTGATCGACGTGGACGGCTGGGCGCGCGAGCACAAGCAGGAAGTGCTCGGTTATCTGGGCCGCGAAACGGGTTCGGGCGACGACTGGTTGCGTCTCGCTTATGGCGACGACGTGCATCAACGCTTGCGTACGGATCTCGACGACACGTCGATCGCCGCGCTCGACGATTTCAAAGGCTTCCTGGTGGAATGGGACTTTCTGCCGGCGGATTTCGATATTCACGCGTGGATCGATCCACGCGCGCTCGCGCAATCACATCGTTACGTCGCCTCGCTATCTGATTTGAACCGGTGAGCCCGGTAGCGATTTAATCTGAAAAACAGATTCGGCATCGTGATGGAAGGTGTCGAATCGTTCTGATCGCGGTCGCCTCGCCGCGTTCAAGTTGCCCATCTCGAAGGTGGCATCACGCTCTCACAGAGCGAACCTTGCGGATCATTCGCGCGAATTTTCCCGATCAGTAGCCGTCCCTGAGTTGGGGTGCTGCACATGCAACACCCCAACACCACTTCACGGGTGCGCCAGCAGCAATTACCACTCGCTTCGTTCACGCAACCCTTGTGTGACAGACCGCTTCGCCTGGCATCCGACTTGCAATAGAGCACTCCATGCGTGCCGCATCGCTCGCGCACGAAGGAAAACACTCGGTTGCGGGCGCAATCAAACAACAATTGAATAAGGATAGCGAAGTCAATGTTCAAGAGAAAAACACTCGTCGTTGCGCTCGGGGGAGTGCTTGCTGGTGGTGTGCTGATGTCGCCGGCATGGGCTGCGGATAACGCGGCAAACGATGCTTCAGCCGACGCGGCCGGTGCGGCGGTACAGGCAAAGCCGAAGGCGAAAAGCGCGAGCAAGGCCGCACCCGACACGAATCTGGGAGCGGTCACGGTCACCGCGCGCCGACGCAAGGAAAGCATTCAGGAAGTGCCGGTCGCCGTCACCGCGTTGAGCGGCGACAGCATCAAGAACAACGAATTGCGAGTCGTCAACGACATCACCAAGTACGTGCCGAACTTCACGGCGCAGTCCACCGAAGGACGTGAACGGCCCCGCTGGTTCCTGCGCGGCGTCGGCAGCAACGATCCGTCGGATCTGTCGCTGAGCCCGATCGGCGTCTACTTCGACGACGTTTATATCAACAGCGTGTTCGGCCAGGGCTTTCCGCTCTTCGACCTCGACAATATTCAGGTGCTGCGCGGGCCGCAGGGCACACTGTGGGGCAAGAATACGATCGGCGGTGCGGTCAGCCTGACCTCGAAGAAGCCGACGTTCGACGTGGACGGCTATGGGAAGGTGGGCTTCGGCCAGTACAACAACCGGCTTGCCGAAGCCGCGATCGGCGGTCCGATCGGCAGCAACGACGTGCTGGCGGCCCGCATTTCGGTGTATCACGAGAACGGCGACAGTTTTTACACCAACACGGAGGCGGGCGGCCGCTTCGGCGGTTTTCACGACAACGCGGTGCGCTTCCAGTTACTTGCGGTGCCGACCTCGAATTCAGATTTCCTGCTGAACGTCCACGGCCGCAATTACACCGGCGGTGGTGACCCATGGCACGCACAGGGGGCCGCCGCTAACGGCTCGAACCAGTTTGGCTTCGTTGGCTCAAGCGATCCGGGCACGGTCTCGTTGAATGCGCCGTCGAGCGATCATATTGCTTCTTATGGTGGCTCGCTGACCGCGCACTGGCATATCAACAGCGCGCTGACGCTGACCTCGATTACCGCGCTGGAAGGTTTGAACCGCTGGTACCAGGACGATGAAGACTACTCGCCCTACGACGCGGCGCGTTCGCACGATACGCTTTCGTCGCATCAGTTCTCGCAGGAGTTTCGTCTCGAGTCGCCGCAGAATGACCGGCTGAGCTGGATCGCAGGGGCACACTTTTTCACGGAGGAACTGAGCGAAGAGGGGGCTGGTGGCGGCTTGCCGGACGCACCGGGTGGTCCGGCGGCCACCTATTACCACCTGACCGAACTGACCCAGCACACGCAAAGCGCCGCGGTGTTCGGCAGCGTGAAGTATCGCTTTACCGATCGCTTCAACCTGACCGGCGGCCTGCGCTATACGATCGAACGCAAGACGATCAATCTGACCGGTTTGCAGAATAGCGGTCCCGTTTCGTTCAGCGATGTGAGCAACTGGTGGGATCCGTCGTCGATCACGTCGCCGCTCGCGGTGAGCGCGCGGCAGAATCAGACCAACACGTGGCGTGCGCCGACGTGGGATCTGACGCCCGAATACGCGATCAGCAATAACGTGCGGGCTTATATCCGCTATGCACGCGGCTTCCGTTCGGGCGGCTACAACGGCAGTGCCTATACGCAAAGCACCGTGTCGACGGTTACGCCTGAATATCTGACCGACTACGAAGCCGGCATCAAGAGCGAATGGTTCGACAAGCGCCTGACCGCCAACGCGAGCGTCTTCCATTACGACTACCGCGACATTCAGGTCTTCGCTCTCGCGCCAAATCCGTTAGGCGGTGCACCGGTGTCCACATTGTCGAGCGCAGGGCAGGGGCGTGCCGATGGTTTCGAACTTGAATTGAAGGCGCAGCCGCTCAACAGCCTCTATCTGTTCGCCAACGTCGGTCTGTTGAACACACGCTTTACCGAGTTTGCCAATGTGCCGACCGCAGTGGGCAATTCGTTCGCACGCTCGCCACACACCACGATCGATGTTGGCGGTGAGTACCGCGTGCCGCTGCAGGTGGGCTCGATTGCAGTCGGTGGCGATATCAACTATCGCAGCACCGAGTATTTCAGCGCGACGCGTCAAACCGTGCCGCAGTTGTGGCAGGCAGGCTATACGGTGATGAATGCGCACGTATCGTACGTGTCTTCGAATCAGAAATACATTCTGACCGGCTACGTGACGAACCTGACCAACAAGGTCTATAAAAAGCTGGAGCTGTTACCGTCTTATGGCGCGTATCCGGTGTTGTACGGCGACCCGCGCGTCTTCGGTTTGACGTTTACGGCGAAGATCTGATCAGGTGCTCGTGCGGCTGCAGCGCTAACGAAGCAAAGGCTGCAAGCTTTTTCCTCCGCGCCAGGCGGTGGCGCGCGAAGTCACTTCGCCAATCTCGCCCGTACGGTGTATTCGCCTTCATTGCCCTCGTCTTCCGACATATGGGCCATCGCCGTCTCGAAGTCGGGCGGCAGCGGCTCGACCGCATAGCCGCGTTTTTCCCACGCGTCGAGGCCGCCCTTAAGCGCTTTTACGTGATGGATATTCTTCCGATGCAACTGGGTGACAATCCGCTTGGCCGTTGCTTCGTTGGGACACACGCAGTAGACGACAATCGGCCGCTTCAGCAACTCGGGATGCAGTGGCTCGGGTGAATCGAGATCCAGCAACTGCGCACCCACAATCCGGTGCGATTCTTTCGCGCGGATGCTGTGCGGCCGCGCATCGAGGATCAGCGGCGGCTCATTGGACTTCATCAGTTCATCGAGCTGGTCCGGCGAAATGCGTACATGCGCGAGCCAGCGGCGAAACTGCCAGCGGCGCACGTAGCGATAGAGGAGCACGGCAACGAAGATCGCCGCGAACGCGTCGAAAATCGTGCCGCCGTTGTGGCGCACGAGCAGAACGAGCTGCACGATCTGATCATGCAGTGCTGCGCCGCCTATCACCCATACGCCGGCCCACAGCACCGCGCCGACAAAATCCCACAGCAGAAACACGCCGACGTTGATTGGCGTGGTACCGAGCAGGGGCGCGGAGATCAGACCGAGGCCGGGCAGGAACTTGGCGACGGTGAGAATCGGCGCGCCGTATCGTTCATAGGTATTGCGTGCGACGCGCACGGTGGTGTCGAGCGAGAGCGAGAAGCGCACCAGTTGATTCAGCAACCGCCGGCCGTACGTTCGCCCGGTGAAGAACCAGAGCGAGTCCGCCAGCAGCGTTGCGCAGACGGCGGCGCCAATGACGCTGGCATACGAGGTTTGTCCCATCGCGGCCATGGTTCCGCCGAGGATCAGCATCGGCGCCGCCGGAATCGGCAGGCCGAGTTGCGTGACGAGCACGCTCATGAACACGGCCCACACACCCAGCGAGGGTGGAATAGCAACCGGAAAATGCCACACAACCACGCTCCTCTTGATGCAATGAAAGGATTTGGAACAGTTGGCGCCTAGCCGGCGTGCGTTGCGAACACGTCATGCATGGCCGGTTCCTGCCGGGTGGCCGCCGCCCGTGCGGGTCGTTCAGCCAGCCGGTACGAACACAGCAGTACCAATGTGGATTTAAGCACAGGTTGGCGAAAGGGCGCTGCGGGGCGGGCCGAGTACCTGCAAATATTCGAGGGATGGAGCGATTGACCGTGCCGCGGTGCCCTTGTGCAGTCTATTCCGGTGGCTGTTCAGCTCGGAGCAAAGCGCCAGATTGACCCGGACGGCAGCGAGTCGAAGTTCGCTACAATCGTCGTGCACATACAGATACAACGGAGACACCGCATGACAAATCTTCAACCGATCAGCCGCTACCCCGTGCCCGAGCCGGGTGAGTGGCCTGACGACATCAGCGCCCGCATTCTGGAAGTGCAGGAGAAAGCCGGTTTTGTTCCGAACGTATTTCTGACGCTGGCGCATCGGCCAGACGAATTCCGCGCTTTTTTTGCGTACCACGATGCGTTGATGCTGAAAGAAGGCGGATTAACCAAGGGCGAGCGCGAGATGATTGTCGTCGCCACGAGTGCAGTGAATCAGTGCCTGTATTGCGTCGTCGCACATGGCGCGATTCTGCGCATTTACGAAAAGGCGCCGTTGCTGGCGGATCAGGTGGCCGTCAATCATCGCAAGGCGGATATCACGGCGCGTCAGAAGGCGATGCTCGACTTCGCGCTGAAAGTCTGCCGCGAATCCGGGACCGTCGACGATGCCGATTTTCAAACGCTGCGTGAGCACGGCTTTTCCGATGAAGACGTGTGGGATATCGCGGCCATCACGGCTTTTTTCGGTTTGTCGAACCGGATGGCCAACGTCATTTCAATGCGTCCAAATGACGAGTTCTATCTGATGGGACGCGTGCCGAAAGCAGCGGCTGACGTGCCGCGAAAATAGCATCGGAGCAATTGCTGTGGATTAGGGCGTGGGTGCGGATGCTTGCCACGCGCCTACGCATCCACGCCCGTCCGCATGCTCACAGGTTCACCCTCATGCCCCCACCGGCTCGGAGCGCATTGCTGGTGTGCTGACCGCGGCGTCGTCGATCGGGAAGTGCAGTATCGCGGCAATGAGTCCGGACGCGACCGTCGCTTCCCACAGCAGCGAATACGAACCAGTCAGATCGAACACCAGGCCGCCTAGCCAGGCGCCCAGAAACGAGCCGATCTGGTGGCTCAGAAAGCAGACTCCAAAGAGACTGCCGAGGTGCCGCGTGCCAAACACCTTTGCCACGACTCCGCTCGTGAGCGGCACGGTTCCGAGCCAGGTCAGCCCCATCATGGCCGCGAAGATGACGACCGACGTGGAGGTCTTAGGCAGAAGGAAGAAGGTGCCGATCGTCACGCTTCGAATCAGATAAAGCCAGCCGAGCACATGGTGCTGGCGGAACCGGCCGCCGAGCCAGCCGCACCCCCAACTGCCCGCCATGTTGAACAGGCCGATCAGTGCGAGCGCCGTGGCGCCCAGCCCGACAGGCATATGACAGAGCGTCAGATATTCAGGCAGATGGGTGGAGATGAACGCGAGTTGAAATCCACAAGTGAAGAAGCCGAGCGTCAGGAGTCGATATCCGCGATGCCGGACCGCCAGAGCGAGTACCTTGCGAAGCGGCGCGGCGGGCGCTTCCTGGACTCGCGTGCCGACACTTTGACGGCGGTCGAGCACGATGCCGAGCGGCGCGACCAGCAGCATCAGGAAGGCCAGCACAAAGAGCGAGGTGGCGATGCCCGAACTGAGCCGGATGCTCTGCACGAGCGGGATCAGCAACACCTGTCCTGCCGAGCCGCCTGCGCTGACCAGACCCATCGCCATACTGCGTTTTTCCGGAGAAGCGATGCGGCCGACCGCCGGCAACACCACGCCGAACGTCGTGCAACTCACGCCGATGCCGACTAGCAGCCCCATGCCGACAATCAGCATCGGGCCCGACGGTGCTACGGCGGCGACGCCCAGACCCGCTGCAAAGGTTGTCGCGCCGAACGCGACCACCGGAGCCGAGCCATAGCGGTCCGCGGCGGCGCCCGCGAATGGTTGCGCGAAGCCCCACACCAGGTTGTGCAGCGCGATGGCGAAAGCGATCAGCGTGACGGGCAGGCCGCGGTCGAACGAGAACGGCCCGATGAAGAGGCCGAAGGTCTGCCGGATGCCCATGGCGGCGCTCAGAATCAGCGCGCCGGCGAGGATCACGAGCGTCGTTTGACTCAATGGGAAGGCGAAGCGTTTGCTATTTGTCGTGGACATGGTTCTGATCTCCTTCGACACCATGGTCGCAGCGAGCGTCAGAAGCAGCAAAGGAAAAGACTTTGACGACAGGTGAGCGCGGCTCACCTGTTCAGGTTGGCGGTAGGCTAATTGCTCGGTTCAGTGGTTGGGGCGGCGCGATCCCGTGTCGGCAGCAACTGATGGGTCGTCGAACGGTGCGGCTTCGCTGAGCAGCCACTGTTTGAAGTCGAACAGTTCCGGGCGATGCTCCGCGCTCTCCGTGTTTTGCGCGGACACCAGCCAATAGGCCGTGGAGGAGGCGATCGTTTGTGGGCAGGCCTCGACGAGCGTACCGCTCGCGAGATCGCGGTCCACCAGCGGCCGTCTGCCGAGCGCGACACCGAGGCCCATGCTCGCGGCTTCGAAAGCAAGCTGGATTGTGTCGACGCGCAAGCCGTCGTTCAACTCGATACCGTCTAAGGCGACCCCGTCTAAGGCGACCCCGTCTAAGGCGACCCCGTCGAACCATGCCTCCCAATCCTCGCTCGCCGAGTTCACGTGAATGAGCGTCGCGCGGCCCAGATCGACGTTGCCATGTTCGTCGCGCAGATTATCCACGTAAGCAGGGCTGCACACCGGCACCAGGCGTTCACTGAACAGACGCGTCCAGGCGGTCCCAGCGACCGGGGCGCGGCTCAGGCGAATGGCGAAATCGAAACCGTCGACGGGAAAGCCGACCTGACGGTGCGAGGTATCGACGGTGACGTTCGCATGCGGCCAGCGCGTGCGAAAGGCGGCGAGGCGCGGCAGCAGCCACCGGGAGGCTAGCGTGGGCGCGCAACTCAGCGCGATCGGGCGATTCGCCCGGTGGTTCGGCAGCCGCTGCGTGCCGATCGCGATCAGCGAAAACGCTTCGGATACGTACGACAGATAATCGACGCCCGTCGCTGTGAGCGAAATTCCGCGCGGCTCGCGCACGAACAGTTCGACGCCGAGCGACTGCTCCAGACCGACGATACCGTGACTGATCGCGCTTGGCGTGACGTTCAGTTCCGCTGCGGCGAGCTTGAAACTTTGATGCCTGCCGGCCGCCTCGAAGAAGCGAAGCGCTGGCAGAGGTGGCAGACGAAGCGGCATGGTGCATCCCCAAGGGCGGCGCGGCGGGCACCGTGACGGTGCAATAGCGCGCTGGCGCGCGCATGCTGTTTCGCGAAAGGATACCTTGCAATGCGGTTTCGATCGTGGTCCGTGGGTGTCCATGTGCCGTTAAGGGTTGTCCACGCCTCGTCCGCATGTCGAACGGAATCGCTCGAAAGCCCTTGCAGGACGGCCCGCAAAAAAATTCACCGGCGTTGTCGATTTGCCGGCACGCCGTTCGTCGTGGCTATATAGGGGCGAAAATGCGTTTGCGTTTGCGTTTGCGACGCACGGCATCGCGCCGCTATCGTGCCCTTTATCCTTTTTATCGCAAGAGGAGGTGGCTGATGACTGACGTAGACCCATCCGCACAAACGCTGAAACCGGCCCGGTTGCTGGCTGACTCGCCTCGCCGGTTTCCGGGCGAGAGTGTGGAATATCGCCGAGCGCGCAACGACCTGCTGGCCGAAGAAATCGAATTGCGCCGACATATCGAACGCGTGGCCGTGCAGCGCCGTGCGTTGCCGCCTGGCGGTGCCGTGCCGCAGGACTATCGCTTCGAGGGCGAGGCAGGCCCGGTGACGCTGTCGGAGATGTTCGGCGCGCATGACACCCTTGTTACCTACAACTGGATGTTTGGTCCGCAGCGCGCGCGACCCTGTCCGATGTGCACCTCGCTCCTGAGCGCTTACGACGGTGAAATGCCCGACATATTGCAGCGCGTCGCATTTGCCGTGATCGGCCGCTCGCCGATCGACAGGCTGGTGGCGTTCAAAAAAGAGCGCGGCTGGCGGCATCTGCGGCTGTATTCGTCGGGCGGGAATACTTTTAACCGCGACTACGCCGCGGAAGATCCGGGCGGCGGCGATAATCCTGCGTTCAACGTGTTCACGCGTTCAGGCAACACGGTGCGGCATTTCTGGGCCGCCGAAATGGGCCCTTCGACAGCGGACCCGGGCCAGGATCCACGCGGCGCCCCCGATGTGATGCCGCTCTGGACGGTGCTCGACATGACGCCCGGCGGCCGCGGCAGCGACTGGTATCCGAAGCTGGAATACGGCGCTGTGCCGCGCTAGTCATGCCGTGTCGTGCACGCGTGTCTCGCGCGTGCCTTGTCCGTGTCTCGCGCGTGCGTTGCTGATCCGCGCGAGACGTGGGCGCAGAGCGCCTATGTCTCTACGACGTGACCTTGACCGAACGTCGTCTGCAAATAGGTCGAGACGGCGCTCGCGCGCATCGGTCTGCCGAACAGATAGCCCTGCATCGCGCGAGCGCCCAGCGCCTTGACGACGTCGGCCTGCGATGACGTTTCGAGTCCTTCCACGATGCATTCGAGCCCGAGATTCCTGCACAGATCGAGCACCGATTTGACGATCTTCTTCGACGCGCTATTGGAATCCACGTCGGTCATGAAGCTGCGGTCGATCTTGATCGTATCGAAGGGTAGGCGATGGACGTAGCTGAGGCTCGAATAGCCAGTGCCGAAATCGTCGAGTGAGACGTGGCAGCCGGCTTGCTTGATCATCGTAAGCGAGCAGTGGGCCTGCTCGAAATCGCGCGTCACCGCGGTTTCCGTGATCTCGAAGTTCATGCGATGCGCCGGTACGTCGCTGTCCAGCACGATATCGATCAGGCGGCGAGCGCGCGGCGAAGTCGAAATATCAATCGCGGAGAGATTGAACGACAGGTAGAGATCGGACGGCCAGCGCGATACTTCCGCGAGCGCTTTGCGCAGCAGAACTTCGGTGACACGCAGAATCAGATCGGTACGCTCTGCAATCCGAATGAATTCCTCCGGCCCGACCGCGCCTAGCCGCTCGTTGTGCCATCGCCCGAGTGCCTCCATGCCAATGGTGCGTTGCGTGAGCACATCGTAAATTGGCTGAAACTCGAGGAACAGTTCGGACTCCAGGTCCGCATGGCGGAGTTCCTGGGCGACGAGACTCGAGCGCCGGATTCGTGTTTCATGTTCCGTCGAGAAGATCACCGGCGTGCCGCGGCGGCTTTCCTTGCCGACGTACAAGGCAGCGTCGGCACGTTCAAAAACCTGCTGGACGGTTGTGCCCGCTTCCGGAAACGCTGCCCAGCCGATCGTTCCTGTCAGTTCGGCGACATTGCCGGCCACCCGATAGGGTTGGGTGAGCGTTTCGCAGATGCGCTCACCCAACTCGACAAGTGTCTCGTTTGCCAGTTTGTGCTGGGCCAGCACGCCGAATTCGTCGCCGCCGAGGCGCGCGAAGAAAATGCCGGGCTCGGCGAGCGCCAGCAGTCGCACGCCGACTTCCTGCAGCACGAGGTCGCCGCTTGCGTGCCCATAGATATCGTTGACCTGTTTGAAGCCGTCGAGATCGATCAATCCGACATTGAAGCCGCCACCCGTGCTGAGCGCCTGTTCCGATAGCGCGCGCAGCGAGGCGAAGAAGCTGCGCCGGTTGGGCAGGTCGGTCAGGCTGTCGATGCTTGCGAGCCGGAAGTTGTCGTCGCTGAGTCTTTGCGTTTTCTGCTGGCTCACCTGCAATTCGCGCTGCGCGTGCACCACGCCGGCGAAACTTCGGTAATACAGTTCGATGATAAAGGCGAGTGCGACGCCGACTAACGTCATGTCGACGGCCATCGCGATGAAGACAGGAGAGCGTGTGGAAATCAGAAACGTCGAAAAGCTTAGGATGACGATTGAGAGCAGGAGCAGGGCGGCCGCTCGGAGATGCATGAGGCAAAACACACAGCCGACCAGCGTCGTCGCCATGTAAAACGCGACTTGTGCCTGCTCATAGGCGGTGCCGTAGGGAAACAGCAGGAGCGACCAGGTACTGAAGGCGACGCCGAAGATGCCTGCGAGCCGGATCAGTTTGCGCAGTTCGGGCACGGCCTTGTCGTGCGTCAGAACCCGGTGCCGGACGCGCCACCAGCGC
Organism: Paraburkholderia sediminicola; assembly: GCF_046026855.1. Taxonomy (GTDB): domain Bacteria; phylum Pseudomonadota; class Gammaproteobacteria; order Burkholderiales; family Burkholderiaceae; genus Paraburkholderia; species Paraburkholderia sediminicola_A. The sequence continues at coordinate 30,658 of NZ_JAQQET010000024.1, forward strand.
ACGCAACGGACGATGCACAGCGTGCAGAGCATCCCCGGGAAGTAGATGGACAACCATGCCGGCGCCGATCCCAGATGCGTGACGGTGACAGCGAGCGTGTTCACCAGCAGAATGAAATAGAGCAACGGTATCTGACGGCCGAATGCCTGAAGTTGCGAGCGCACGAGTTCTGGGTCACCTTCCGCGACCGACAGCGCTTCCCTCAATCTGGGTAACCGTACCATTCCCGTCCTTGTAACGTTTGCGCCGCACACGCAGCTTTGTATATCGGCAGCGCGGGCGAGACCTTGAGGGCGTTTCGGTGGAAATAGAGCGCGGGGGTTTAAATGAGCGGTAAATACGCCCGGGGAGAGAGCCGGTTGCGGGTCATTTGTGCCGTGCACGGCTTGTGCGAGATTTACACATCGCCTCGACTGGACAAGACCAGGCGGGCGTCGTTCATGTTGCAATATGGAGAATTTTCATTGTTTTATCCTTGCCGGATTTTTTATTGCTGAGCATGGCGCAGTACTGAATGCCAAATCTTTGTGGTCCGCCATAACATAGTTAAAAAGCGTGGCTCTAGCTGCTTTGCCACCGCTAAAGCACTGAAATTGCAACGGATTGTGATACGCCATGGACAGCCGTAAAGCGGGAGAAATACGTAAGCGCACGATTCTTATGGCACTTTAGGACAAAAAATCGTCAAATTGCCGCTGGGCGGGTGATACAAGGCTTACACCCAAGGTTTGCGCGAATACGCGCCTATGCGTTAGTGTGTCGGTCCCGGCGCAACAGACGTGGCGCCGTTCCATGATTACCATACGGGAAGTGCTATGAACAAACAGGAACTGATTGATGCAGTCGCCGCAGCGACAGGCGAAAGCAAAGCGGCCACCGGCCAAACCATCGACGCTATCGTCGAAGCGGTGACCAAAGCCGTGGTGGGTGGCGATACGGTGCAACTGGTCGGTTTCGGTTCTTTCTCGACCGGCGCGCGCGCAGCACGCGTGGGCCGCAATCCGTCGACGGGTGCCGAGATCCAGATCGCGGCAGCCAAGACGGTGAAGTTCACCGCCGGCAAGGCATTCAAGGAAGCCGTCAACGCGTCGTAATGCAACGCGCCTTGCGCTGGAGCATCCACGCGCGCTGCTAAAGCAGCGCGGCGCCCGATGCATCGGGCGTGAGGAACTACGCGCTGCCCAACCCCGGTGAGGGTGTTAGATCGGTGGTTGGTGCGGCGTGTAGGGTGCCTTATGGTGCATAGCCGTGGTTTTTTGCTTCTGGTTTGCGTCATGCACGCTCGCCTCCCAGCCGTCGGTTGAGGTTGTTGGTTGCGCGAGATCGTGCAGGCCGCGTTGGCGAGTTCAGCCCGCGCGTCGCTTCCGGGTCGCCTCCGCCAGCGTCTCGAGCACCGGTTCGGTTTGCGCCCAGCTCACGCAGGCGTCCGTAATCGATACGCCGTAACGCAGCGGCACATCGGCCTTCAGATCCTGACGGCCTTCTTCCAGATGACTTTCAAGCATGACGCCGACAATGCGGCGCTCGCGCTGCGAGAGTTGCTGCGCCAGATCCTGCACCACGTCGAGTTGACGCAAATGCGATTTGCCTGAGTTCGCGTGCGAACAATCGATCATGACCTGTTCGCGCAGGCCTGCCGATTTGAGCGCAGCGCAGGTTGCTTCAACTGAGGCACTGTCGTAATTCGGCCCTTTCTTGCCGCCGCGCAAGATAACGTGCGCGTCGTCATTGCCACGCGTTTCGAAGATCGCAGCCATGCCCATCTTGGTCATACCCATGAACGCGTGACTTGCGCGCGCCGCAACGATCGCGTCTGCGGCGATTTGCACGCCGCCGTCCGTGCCGTTCTTGAAGCCGATCGGGCAACTCAGCCCTGACGCGAGCTGCCGGTGACTCTGGCTCTCCGTTGTGCGCGCGCCGATAGCGCCCCACGCGATCAGATCCGCGATGTACTGCGGGCTGAGCAAGTCGAGAAATTCGGTGGCCGTGGGCAAGCCGAGACCATTGATGTCGAGCAGCAGTTGTCGTGCGAGACGCAACCCTTCGTTGATGCGGAAGCTGCCATCGAGACGTGGGTCGTTGATATACCCTTTCCAGCCGACCGTGGTGCGCGGTTTTTCGAAGTAAACGCGCATGACGACCAGCAGATCGTCCTTGTAGGTCTGTGCCGCGACCTTGAGCTTGCGTGCGTATTCGATCGCCTGATCGTGGTCGTGAATTGAACACGGACCGACGATCATCACGAGCCGGTCGTCACGGCCGTGCAGAATGTCGGCGATTTCCGCGCGGGTTTTCTCGACGAGCGTCTGCACGGAGGGCGGCACAGGCAACTCGTCCTGCAGCAGGGCGGGCGAAATCAGCGGACGCACCGCGCCGATACGAACGTCGTCGATACGGGTGGTGTCCTGGGTGGCGTCGGCCGAGCCGACTTCCTGATCGTGCAAAGGATTGTCGATGGCGCTCAAAATATTCTCCCGGACTTTGGGTATTGGGGTGGTCTCACGGCCTGAATGTGTGAGTGTTGCGTCGGTGCATTGGTTAGCTGCCAGGATTATGACACTCGCGCGTGCGGGCCGGATGACCGTTATTCGAGGCGTTTGATCAGCGCCATGGCGGCTGCCGGATTGCGTTCCTTGAAGCCGCTGATGACGTAGAGGTAGACGTCGCGCGCCGTGGTTTTTGCGGGGGCGGCGGCTGATGTTTCCAGGTCGTCCGGTGTCGTGCCAGCGGCGAGCTGGCGGGCGCGTTCGACCCAGGCGTCGAGGGCTTGGGCCGAGTAGCCTTTGGCCTCCTTGTCGCTTGTACCCATGATGCGGGCGTAGACGAATGGCGCGGTGATGTCGGCGATTTGCGGGTAGTCGCTGTCGGCTGCGAGCACGATGGCGACTTGGTACTTTCTGGCTAGCGCGATGAATTCGGGCGTCTTGAAGGTGTCGTTGCGGACTTCGATTGCGTGTCGTAGTTTTTGGCCTTCTATGCTGGCGGGCAGCAGTTTCAGGAAGGCCTCGAAGTCTTCCGGGTCGAACTTTTTGGTGGTTGCGAATTGCCAGTTGATTGGGCCGAGCTTCTGTTTTAGCAGAAGCAGGCCGCTGGCGAGGAAGCGTTCGATGGTTTCGTTGGCGTCTGCCAGGACTTTTCTGTTGGTTGCGTAGCGGGGGGCTTTTAGCGAGAAGACGAAATCTTCCGGCGTTTCCTGGTACCACTTTTCGTAGCTTGACGGTTTTTGCAAGCCGTAGAAGGTGCCATTGATTTCTATGGAGGTGAGGTTTTTGCTCGCGTGCTCGAGTTCACGGCTTTGCGTGAGGTCTGTTGGGTAGAAGGTGCCTCGCCAGGGGGCATAGGTCCAGCCGCCTATGCCGATTCGGATTTGTCCGGTTTTTGCTGATGGCATTTTGTTGGTCCTCGTTGATCCTCGTTGATCCTCGTTGGGGCTCCGCCGGGAGGGGTAGATTAGCGTATTTGTTTGTGGTTGGTTTTTTGCCTGTGCGGCGCTTTGTTTGTCTGTATGCCTGCGGCGTTGGCCTTTCCTTGAATTCTTATTGGTCTATTAGCGTCGCCCCTGTGCGGGGCAGGCACCTACTTCTCTTTGCCGCCGCAAAGAGAAGTAGGCAAGAGAAAGCGGCTCAAACCGCTAGCTCATAAGCGGGTCCCCTGGCTTGGAGGAGGTAGTGGTGCATCTGGAATCTGTGTTCTCGCACATTCGGCGTTAGTGACAAGGGCGTCATACTTCCGGCGGCGCTGCGCGCGCCGAAGCGCACCTCATAGAACCGATCACTACGTGTTCGTACCTGCGCTTCGCTCAGTATCGTAGCCCGCCACCGCCACCGCCACCGCCACCGGCATGGCAACCGTGTTTTTTCGGTTTGTGGTTTTGTACTTTGATTCGCGAACGGAGATTGTTTTTGGATACATGGGCGTTTCGCAGAGGCGAAGCCGATGGCTTCCGCCACGTTCAAACGAAGCCTCTGGTTTCCCATGCAGACCCATCCGCGACGCACGCAGTGCGGAGTGGGAGCTGATGACTTCCTTGTCACTTATGCAGAATGGGCGAGGGCACGGATTCCAGATGCACCACTACCTCCTCCACGCCAGGGGACCCGCTTAAGAGTTAGCGGTTTGAGCCGCTTTCTCTTGCCTACTTCTCTTTGCGGCGGCAAAGAGAAGTAGGTGCCTGCCCCGCACAGGGGCGACGCTAATAAACCAATAACAATTCAAGGAAAGGCCAACACCATAAAACCACAAACATCAAGCGCCGCGCAGGCAACGAAACAAGCAATGCCTAACGCCACAGGCAAACCAGAAAACAAAGCGCCGCGCAGGCAAAAAAACCACTATTCACCATCACCACGTGCAGCCTTTTCAAACCGCCGGTTAGCCTCAGCCACCTCAGCCCTGAACTGCTGCAAAGCACTAACCGCCAAATCCGGCGGCATAAGCGCAGCCCACAAAACATCGATCAACTGATCCGCGGTAGCGTCAATATCAATGTGCCGATTAGCCAAAGTGGCATCCCAAAGCACATGCTCCATCGGTCCGAACACCATCGACCGCAGTAGCCTCAATGGCATATCGGCCCGAATCTGCCCAGTCTCCTGGCCCTGCGCCAACACCCGCATCAAGGGAGCCGTATACCGCCGCTGTAATTCCGTCAGCGCCTCACTCAGCTCATGATGCCGAGCCCGGCCCTCGGACAACACCAAAGCACACAGGTCAGTGCCATTGACCAGCATCAAGCGCAAATGCGTGCGCACAATAAAAGCAAATTGCTGGCGCACGTTGCCATCACGCGGCAAACCGGACTCGATTGCCTCAATGATTTCGTCGTACCAGTCGCCGATCACCCGCGCGCATAACTCGCGCTTGCCGCGGAAATAGCTGAACACGGTCGCCTCGGAAATGCCCAGGCGCTGCGCAATCTCCGCCGTCGTCGCGCGCTCATAGCCCTTTTCGGAGAACACGTCGCGCCCCGCCTGCAATATCTCCTTCACGCGCTGCTGCGACTTGCGCCCGGCCGGCTGGCGGCGCGAGGCAGGTAACTCAGCCTTCAAGGCAACCGTCATATGAGTCCAGTTCAGTTTTGTCGGGCCGATAGCCCCATGACGACGATCCTATCACGCTATAGAACTGTCTGGACTGAGTCTGACCATTTCTGAGTGACACTCAAAAATACCTATTGACGCTTACGTAAATCTAGCGTGAAATGCGCCTTGAACGTTTCGCGTCTCGTGCGGAGCGATGAGGGTGGCCCATAAGGCTGCCGTCGTCCGCTGAGTCGCACTCAGACGAGCCGGCACCTACCCAGGCTGGCCGGCCGCCAACGAACTCTGGAGACACAGCAATGAGCAACCTGCCCGGTTTGCAATTCCCGCTCGGCGAAGAAATCGAAATGCTGCGCGACAGCATCGCGGGATTCGCTGCCAAAGAAATCGCTCCGCGTGCCGCGGAAATCGATCGTACAGACCAGTTCCCTATGGACCTGTGGCGCAAATTCGGCGACCTGGGTGTGCTCGGCATGACGGTCTCGGAGGAGTACGGCGGCGCGAATATGGGCTACACGGCGCACATGATCGCGATGGAAGAGATCTCGCGCGCGTCGGCATCGGTCGGTCTCTCGTACGGCGCGCACTCGAATCTGTGTGTCAACCAGATTCATCGCAACGGCACGGCAGCACAAAAGGAAAAATATCTGCCCAAACTCGTTTCCGGTGAGCACATCGGCGCACTCGCCATGAGCGAGCCGAACGCGGGTTCTGACGTCGTCAGCATGAAGCTGCGCGCGGACAAGAAGGGCGATCACTATGTGCTGAACGGCACGAAAATGTGGATCACCAACGGCCCGGATTGCGACACGCTCGTCGTCTATGCAAAAACCGATCTCGAAGCGAATTCGCGCGGTATTACCGCGTTTATCGTCGAGAAAGATATGAAGGGCTTCTCGGTTGCGCAAAAACTCGACAAGCTCGGTATGCGCGGCTCCCACACCGGTGAACTGGTGTTCGAGAACGTGGAAGTGCCGGAAGAAAATATCCTCGGCCAACTGAACGGCGGCGTGAAGGTGCTGATGAGCGGCCTCGATTACGAACGCGCCGTGCTCGCCGGCGGCCCGACCGGCATCATGGTCGCGGTCATGGACGCAGTCGTGCCGTATATCCACGACCGCAAACAGTTCGGTCAGGCGATCGGCGAATTCCAGCTGATTCAAGGCAAAGTCGCCGATCTGTACACCACGCTGCAAGCGTGTCGCGCGTATCTCTACGCAGTGGGCCGTCAACTCGACACGCTCGGCAACGGACATGTGCGCCAGGTGCGTAAGGACTGCGCGGGCGTGATTCTCTACACCGCAGAAAAAGCGACGTGGATGGCTGGCGAGGCGATTCAGATCCTCGGCGGCAATGGCTATATCAACGAGTATCCGGTGGGCCGTCTGTGGCGCGATGCGAAGCTCTATGAAATCGGCGCGGGCACGAGTGAAATCCGCCGTATGCTGATCGGCCGCGAACTGTTCGCTGAGACGGCTTGAGTCACGGCACCGCGCATCGCGCTGCTTAATGAATCACTGTGGAGCCACCACGTGATCATTGCAGCCTACGGTGCACTACAACGCACGACCCAGCGCAGCGTCACTGCAGGCCTGCAAGAAGCGGCGATAGCAACCACCTTGCATGGGATCGGAGCGCTCTGCATGGGACCCGAGTAAGTGCTGAAGCACTAACTCGGGTCGACACAGGAGAAAGCAAGCAATGCCGATCATCGAATCAAAGCTGAATCCGCGCTCGGACGACTTCCGCACCAATGCGGCGGCGCTCGAAGTACTGGTCGCCGATCTTCGCGCGAAGATCGAGAAACTTGCGCTGGGCGGTGGCCAGGCGGCACGCGACAAACACACGGGCCGCGGCAAACTGCTGCCGCGCGAGCGTATCGAGAAACTGCTCGATCCCGGCACGCCGTTTCTCGAGTTCTCGCAACTCGCCGCCAATGGCATGTACAACGACGACGCGCCGGGCGCGGGCGTCATCACCGGCATCGGCCGGATCGCGGGGCAGGAGTGCGTGATCGTCTGCAACGACGCGACGGTCAAAGGTGGCACCTACTATCCCGTCACTGTGAAAAAGCACGTGCGGGCGCAGGAAATCGCTGCCGAAAACCACTTGCCGTGCGTCTACCTGGTCGACTCGGGCGGTGCGAATCTGCCGAATCAGGATGACGTGTTCCCCGATCGCGATCACTTCGGCCGCATCTTCTTTAACCAGGCGAATCTGTCGGCGGCAGGCATTCCGCAAATCGCCGTCGTGATGGGCTCGTGTACGGCAGGCGGCGCCTATGTGCCCGCCATGAGCGACGAGTCGATCATCGTCAAGAATCAAGGGACGATTTTTCTGGGCGGTCCGCCGCTCGTCAAAGCCGCAACCGGCGAAGTGGTAAGCGCCGAAGACCTCGGCGGCGGCGACGTGCATACACGTCTGTCGGGTGTGGTCGATCATCTCGCGCAGAACGACGCACATGCGCTGGGTATTGCGCGCAGCATCGTCGGCAATCTGAATCGCACGAAGCAGGTGCCGGTGGCGTTGCAGGAACCGAAGCCGCCGCGCTATGACGTGAAGAGCATGTATGGCGTGATTCCCGTCGACACGCGCAAGCCGTTCGATATCCGCGAGGTGATCGCGCGTATCGTCGACGATTCCGCTTTCGACGAATTCAAGGCCCGCTACGGCACCACGCTCGTGACCGGCTTCGCGCATATCTGGGGGCATCCGGTCGGCATCATCGCGAACAACGGTATTCTGTTTTCGGAGTCGGCGCTCAAGGGCGCGCACTTCATCGAACTGTGCTGTCAGCGCAAGATCCCGCTGGTGTTCCTGCAGAACATCACGGGTTTCATGGTGGGCCGCAAGTACGAAAACGAAGGCATCGCACGTAACGGCGCGAAGATGGTGACCGCCGTGGCGACGGCGAAAGTGCCGAAATTCACGGTGATCATCGGTGGTTCGTTCGGGGCCGGCAACTACGGCATGTGCGGCCGCGCGTATTCGCCGCGCTTCCTGTGGATGTGGCCGAATGCACGCATCTCGGTGATGGGCGGCGAGCAGGCGGCGTCGGTGCTGGCCACGGTCAAGCGCGACGGTATCGAAGGCAAGGGCGGTTCGTGGAGCGCGGAAGAGGAAGAGGCGTTCAAGCAGCCGATCCGCGAGCAATACGAACATCAGGGGCACCCGTACTACGCGAGCGCGCGTCTGTGGGACGACGGAGTGATTGACCCGGCGCAGACACGCGACGTGCTCGGTCTCGGCCTCTCGGCGACGATGAACGCACCGATCGAAGACACGCGTTTTGGCGTGTTCAGAATGTGACAGCGCGCTACGCGCAGGAGCTGCAACGATGCAATACGAAACACTGAATCTCGCGTTTTCTGGTCAGATTGCCACGGTCACGCTGAATCGGCCGGACGTGCGCAACGCGTTCAACGAAACGATGATCGCCGAGGTGACCTCGGCCTTCACGGCACTGAACGCGCGTGATGACGTGCGCGCGGTCGTGCTTGCCGCGAACGGCAAAGCGTTCTGTGCGGGCGCTGATCTGAACTGGATGAAGAAGATGGCCGGTTACTCGGACGCCGAGAACCGTGCCGACGCGATGCTGCTGGCGAACATGCTGTCGTCGATCTATCGCTGCAACAAGCCGGTGATCGCGCGTGTAAGCGGCGACGCCTACGCGGGCGGCATGGGTTTGATCTCGGCGTGCGATATCGTCGTCGCGGTGGAGAGCGCGCGTTTTTGCCTTTCGGAAGCGCGTCTCGGTCTGATACCGGCGACCATTGCGCCGTACGTGATCCGTGCGTTGGGCGAGCAGGCGTCGCGCCGCTACTTCACGAGCGCCGAGCAGTTCGATTGCGCGACGGCGTTCCGCCTGGGCCTCGTGAGCGAAGCGGTGGGCATGGAGCAACTCGATGCTACCGTGCAGCAGATTGCTGAAACGCTTTGCGCAAACGGTCCGCAAGCGGTGCGTGCCTGCAAGCAACTCGTGCAGGACATCGCCGGGCACGAGTTGAACGAGGCCATGATCGAGGATACGGCAGCGCGCATCGCGCGCACGCGAGCCGGTGCGGAAGGCCGTGAAGGCGTCGCGTCGTTCCTCGAAAAACGCACGCCGTCCTGGCGCAGTTGAAGCGCCGCGAAGGTACCTATTCCGAGGCGCAGGCCGGCCTTCACCAGAACAACAGCCCGAGAACGGAACGAGACACCTCATGTTCAACAAGATCCTGATTGCCAACCGCGGCGAGATTGCGTGCCGCGTCGCTGCGACCTGCAAGCGGCTCGGCATCGCGAGCGTGGCCGTGTATTCCGATGCGGACGCCAACGCGAAACATGTGGCCGCCTGCGACGAGGCGGTGCATATCGGCGGATCGACCGCAGCGGAAAGCTACCTGCGCGTCGAGCGCATCATCGAAGCCGCACGCGCAACCGGCGCACAGGCCGTGCATCCGGGCTACGGCTTCCTGTCGGAAAACGAAGACTTCGCGCATGCCTGCGAAGCGGCCGGCATCGTATTCATCGGACCGCCGGTCGAAGCGATCGCCGCGATGGGCTCGAAGGCGGCCGCGAAGGCCCTGATGCATGCAGCCGCTGTGCCGCTCGTGCCGGGTTATCACGGCGACGATCAGGATCCGCAGTTGCTGCATCGCGAAGCCGATGCGATCGGTTATCCGGTCTTGCTGAAAGCGAGCTCGGGTGGCGGTGGTAAGGGTATGCGCGTCGTCGAGCGTACTGAAGACTTCGCGGCGGCGTTGGCGTCGTGCAAACGCGAAGCGGCCAGCAGTTTCGGCAACGATCGCGTGCTGATCGAAAAGTATCTGATGCGGCCGCGTCACGTGGAAGTGCAGGTGTTCGCGGACCGTCACGGCGGCGCGGTGTACCTGTTCGATCGCGACTGCTCGGTGCAGCGGCGTCACCAGAAGGTGCTGGAAGAGGCGCCGGCACCAGGGCTATCCCCGGAAATCAAGCGCGAGATGGGCGAAGCAGCAGTGGCCGCCGCGCGTGCGGTGAATTACGTCGGTGCCGGCACGGTCGAGTTCATCATGACCAGCACGGGCGACTTCTACTTCATGGAGATGAACACGCGCCTGCAGGTCGAGCATCCGGTTACGGAAATGGTGACGAGGCAGGACCTGGTGGAATGGCAACTGCGCGTCGCCGCTGACGAACCGCTGCCGCTCACGCAGCAACAGCTGAAAATCGACGGCCATGCGATCGAGGCGCGTATCTACGCCGAGCATCCTGCGCGTGGCTTCCTGCCGTCCACCGGCACGCTCAAGCATTTGCGCATGCCCGAAGGCGTCGAATTTTCCATCGGTGAGCCGGACCGCAAAGCGTCGGTACGCATCGACAGCGGCGTGCGCGAAGGCGACACCATCACGCCGTTCTACGATCCGATGATCGCCAAGCTGATCGTCCACGGTGCGACGCGTGAAGAGGCGCTCGCGCGTCTGAACCGCGCGCTGCGTGCCTGTGAAGTGGTCGGCCCGCACACCAACGTCGAGTTCCTGCAACGCATCGTCACGAGCGAGCCGTTCGCGACGGGCGATCTCGATACGGGTTTGATCGAACGTCATCACGATGCCTTGTTCGCGGCCGTGAAGAAGCCCTTCAAGGAAGCGTTGGCGCTCGCCTGCGCCGCGTTGCTGACGCGCGAAGGCGGCACCGCGCATGGTGCGTCGCCGTGGGACGCACTATCGCACTGGCGCCTGAATAGTGGCTACACACAGACGCTCGGCTGGCGCAATATCGGCGACAACAGCGACAACGAAAGTGCGTTCACCGTCACGTTCGCACGCGACAGCGCCACGCAAACGCTCGAACACGACGGCGTGCGCGAGGACTTCACGTGGTCGAACGGCACAGGCCAGCACGAATACCGCGCGACGATCGGCGACGCGCGGGTAACCGGGCGCGTTTTCATCGATGGCGATACGTTCCACGTGTTCTGCCTTGGCGAGACGCTGGCGTTCGAGTGGCAGAACCTGCTCGCGCATGCCGCGGATGCTGAAGGCGGCGAAGGCCGTTTGACCGCGCCGATGCCGGGCAAGGTGATCGCGGTGCTGGTCGAGCCGGGCACGGTGGTGGAGAAGGGCACGCCGCTGATCGTGATGGAAGCGATGAAGATGGAGCACACGATCGGCGCACCTGCGGCAGGCACGGTGTCGGAAGTGCTGTATGCGGTCGGCGATCAGGTTGCCGATGGGGCGCAACTTCTGGTGCTGGATGTAGGGTAACCGCGATGCCTAAGCGAGGCGCGCGTAGCCTAAGGCGCGCGCTTCGCTTTCGAGGTGCTCGATCCGTTCGTAGTCGGTAAGTGGCAATGCGGAAAAGCCCTTCAAACGCAGGCGTTTGGCGCGCTCGGGCTGTGCAAGGTACGCTTCATTCAGTGCCTCGCGTAGCGACTCGATCGTCGCGGGCGGCACGTTGTTTGAGGCGATCAAGGGCAAACCTGGCGATGCTGCCGTCACGCCGATCTGGCGAACCTTTTGCGCCAGTTCCGGCAATTCATCGCAGACAAAAGCGAACGTTACGCAGTCGATTGCGGCGACGTCCGCACGATTCTCAGCCACCGCCCGCAACGATCCGAGATGCGAACCGGTACGCAGGACCGCGCTGAAAAACGCTGCTTCGCGCGCAAGCGGCGCCACCGCATGGCGAAACACGTTCATGCCGCTATTCGAATCGTCCTGATTGTAGGCGGCACGTGCGCCACGGCACGCCGCAAGCGAATCGAATGGTGCGTCCGTTCGCGTGACCAGTACGCTCGAATAATCCGCGCCTTCGCAGCCCGGGGCGTCGAATCGCGGCGTTGCGATCAATTGAACGTGATCGTTTAAACCATGCATCAATGGAAAGCCGCAGGTTTGCGAGAGCAGTACGTTCGGGCGTTGCCAGAAGGCATGCAGTTCCTCGTCCGGCTCGACGATGCGACACGCCGGCTTCACCATGCGCAAGACGTCGTCCAGCCACTCGCGCCACGCGGTGGCAAGCGCGGGCGTCACGTTGTACATCGGCAGGGCGGCGATCCAGGTCATGGACGCAATTCTGGCATATCTAATGTCTGACCATTCGGAATTCGTCGAGCCCCAACCGCACGGGTTCGGTCTCTCTGAAGGGCCATTTGCACTCCACCACCTTCAATATCTCCAATTGCGCGTCTTCGAACGCGACAAGGAGGTCACGGCGCCGTTTGCTCGCCGCGCCGCAATAGCTCATGAGTGCCTCGGCGCTGACCTCGAAAATCTGTACCCGATCGTCAAAGCAGACCCGGAATGCGACGGTCGCGCATTCCGTGACACAGGGCCTGAATCCTTCATCGACATATACCGACATGGCAACCTCCCGCCGCATGCGTGAGTAATCAGGATGATCGGCTGCAAGCTTTCGGTATGTGGGAAAACCGGCATTTGGTCTGAAAATGCCTGGCGCCGGCTTTACCTTGCCGGTCGGAAACAGAACTCATCCGTGTGGAAGCATACGGTGTCGGATTACGCGCCAGGATGTCGGGCCCGTCATTCAGAGTTCTAGCGACAGACCGTTCTGCACTGTGGCTTCATTGGCAAACGGTCGTCCCATGCAGATGAGCGCGTGGCCTGCTTCGACCGGTGCGTCGGTGGCTTCCTGGTAAGCGACGCGGCCGTTCAACACGCGCGTGGCGCATGTGCCGCACATTCCGGAGCGGCAACTCGACTGTGCAGCGATGCCACAAGCCTCCGCGAATTCAAGTAGCGTGCCGTCCTTCGGTAGCCATTGAACGGTGCGTTGCGATCGCGCGAACGTGACGGGTATGCCGACCTCAGCGTTTTCCGATGCGTTTGTGGACGCCGAGTCTTGCGTAAGCGCCGGTGGGTTCACAGGCAAGCGTTTGACGGACGCCGGTCCGAACGTTTCGAAGCGGATTCTGTTATCAGCGACGTTAAGTCCGCGCAATCCTTCATACAGTTCACGCATGAACGAATAGGGACCACATAGATAAAAGTCGTAGTCGTCGAAAGGCAGTGCGCGCTTGATTTCCGCCACGCTTACACGACCGGCCAACATGCTGGAAGGCGCGTGCATGTCCGGATCGGCGGCGCTATCGAACAGGTGCATCGAGACCGTGGGATGGCGCGCCGCAAGTTCCCGCAAGTGCGCACTGAACGGCCGTTCGCCGTCGCTTCGCGCACCATGGAAGAAATGCAGCGGCTTGGGCTGCGTATGCGACTCGCGCGCTGCGATTGCGTGATGCAGCATCGTGATCATCGGCGTGATGCCGATGCCTGCCGAAATGAACACGGCGGGGCGCGGACTTGCTGAGTCGTAAGTGAATGTGCCTCGCGGTGCCATGGCCTCGACCTGCGTGCCGGCGGCGAAGCGCTCGTGCAGCCACGCGGAGCCGACCCCGTCGCGCTTCACGGTGATCCGGTATTGCTGCCGGTTGCTCGCCTCAGACAGCGTATAGGTGCGCGTCAGCGGCTTGTCCAACCCGTCGACCGGCACGCGGATTGGCAAGTACTGGCCGGGCTCGTACGCCGGCAACGGCCTGTCGTCCATCGATTCAAAATAGAACGAACGGATCATGGGCGTTTCTTCGTACACGGCGACGATCCTGAGCTTCTTCCATGGCGATTCGAATGGTCGGGCGGGCAGGGAATCGAGCGGTGAGACCGACAGGGAATCGGGCAGCGAATCGGGCAGCGAATCGGCCACTGAAGCGGGCATCACAAACTGCGGCGCATAGGCGACGTCAGACCAGCGAAACGGCAACGCCTTGCGGCCGCGCCGCACTTCCGTAATACGAAAGCGGACGAGGCGCTCGGCCAGAGGAAAGTCGGCCAGTTCCGCGCCGTCCCAGATGATCTCGGCGAGGGCGGCGATATACAGCAGATCGCCGCTCGCAAAGTCTACGAACAACAAACCCGCGCGTGGATCGTGGAGCAGATTGCCTAAAGTGTTGAAGAAACGGTTGCCGCTGAAATCAGGTGTTGTCAGCGTGGTGGCGTCATCAATGCGGACGAAGCCCGGCATGCCGCCGCGATGCGAAACATCGGCGCCGCGCGCTGGGCCGGCTTCCTCGCTGACGTTCGCGCTGGCGATAAAAAAAGTATCCGCGTTGGCCAGCAATGCGCGGTCCGCGTCGCTGAGTTCGGTCCTTATCTCAACGGCTGTCCGCGTGCTGGTTTCGCCGCGCGCAACGAATGTCGGCGTACGGCTCTGAATATACTTTGCGCAGTTGCCGAAGCTTTGCATGACCTCGAGCATCACCGTATCGCCATCTACCGACGACACGACACCGTTGACGCGATTGCGCCGGCGAGTCTGCGCTTGCAGACCCAAACCGCCGATCATCATACCGGGCTGCCAGCGGCCGGCCAGTGGATCGCCCGGTAAAACACCGCCGTCGATCCGCAATGTGCGCGCGTCAGGCGACGACACAAACCCGGGCGCGGCCGCGCGGAGGGTGGCCCACGGCTGGCCGTTTGCATCGAGAGCGCCGAATACCATGAACGGCTGCTCGGAGAAAAACTGCCGATGCTGATCCGGCATGTAGCGGCGAATGCCTCGACGACCGCTAGACTCCGCCTCCTCGCTCACGCCTGCATGCCGCTGCGCCATGCGTTCGGCGGCGTGAAAGGGCGAGTCGGCGGCGTCCCAGGCTCGCGGCGTGCTGGAAGAGTGTTGAGACATGGCGGACTCGGGTTGTTGCTGCGTGCGTTTTTGTCTTCGCTTAGTCGGCGAGCAGTCCCGCTTTCGTCGCCGGCATCGTAATGAAGCGCGGCAGCGCTTCGACACGACGAAGCCATGCCCGGATGTTCGGGTACGGTTCAAGCGATACGCCGCCTTCCGGCGCATGGGCGATGTAAGTATGCGCGGCGATGTCGGCAATGCTCACGCGGTCTCCTGCAGCGAACGGTTTGCTGGCAAGTTCCGCATCGAGCACGTCGAACAGCTTGAGGGCAATCTTCTGTGCGGTGTCGAGATTGAGCGGCGCGCCGAATACCGTCACCAGCCGCGCGGCGCATGGGCCATAAGCGATCTGTCCGGCCGCGAGCGAAAGCCATCGTTGCACGGCGGCAGCGCCAGGAGCGTCTTCCGGCAGCCATGACGGGCCGCCATAGCGTTTCGCCAGATAAACAAGGATCGCATTGGAATCGAACAGCACCGTGTCGCCATCTTCGATCGTCGGCACCTGACCGAACGGGTTGAGCTTCAGGTATTCGGGGCGGCGATTGTCACCGGCACGCATGTCCAGTTCGATCACTTCAAATGGCAAATCGAGTAACGTCAGGAACAATTTGACGCGATGCCCGTGCCCCGAAAGCTGGGTGGTGTGAAGGCGGATCGGCTGGGCGGGTTTGGCGGCAGACATTGAAAGCTCCTGAATCGGGGAAAGCCGACACCCGTCGGCTGGAATGAGGCAAGCCTACCGTCCTGTGGCGTAGCGCGGAAGACTGCTAAGCTAGAAAACATAATCAATCGAAGATGGACAATCGGAAAATGGCAGATATACGGGATGTCAATCTGAACCGCCTTGCGATTTTTGTTGCGGTGGTGGAAGCGGGCTCCTTTACCGCGGCCGCGGTGCGTCTCGGACTCACGAAAACGATGGTCAGCACGCATCTACAGCGGCTCGAGCGCGAGATTGGCGCAGGCCTGCTGGTCCGAACGACGAGGCGGCTCAGCGTGACCGAAAGCGGGCGTACCTTCTACGAGGCAAGTTGCAAGATATTGCAGGCGACTGAGGAAGCGCTGTCGGCCGTGTCGGGCGAATCGGCGCCGCTGCGAGGCACCTTGCGCGTGAGTGCGCCGATTGATTATGGGTCGTTGGTGGTGGCGCCGGCGCTCGTCGAGATGCGCAGCGCGTATCCGGAGCTCGATATCGAACTGGTTTGCAACGATCACTATGTGGATCTGATCGCGGAAGGCATTGACGTAGCGATCCGTCTGGGACAACTTGCCGACTCGGGCTATCGGGCCGTGAAAATTGGCGGTTTCGTCAAATGGGTCGTCGCGAGTCCGGCATTCATTGACACGTGGGGCAAGCCAAAGACGCCGGCTGCTCTCGCTGCTATGCCGCATGTCGCATTGTCGGTCTTGCCGCATCCGTTGACGCTGGATCTGCAGCGCGAGAAAGGCGCAAAACAAAGCGTACGGTGCGAAAACGCGATGCTGGTGAATGCGGCTGATGCAGCCCGTGCGGCGACGCTCGCGGGCGGCGGATTCGGATTGCTGACTGATTTTTCGATCTCGGCAGACGTGGCGGCGCATCGGCTGGTCCGTCTGCTGCCTGATTGGTCCGGCAAGCCCAAGGGCATACACGCGGTATTTCCGCCTACCCGTTATCCGACGGCAAAGGTACGCGCGTTGATTGAGGTGATCAGGAGAAGGCTTGAATCGCAGGTGTCCGGTTAACGCTGGACAGAATTTCGCTTTCCGGATGTAAGGCGTGAGTGATCGAAGTCAGCGTGTGGGCCTGAAGTCAACGGTCTTGGCAGCCTTGTCGACTGCACTGTAAAGATAGACCCATTTGCCACGAACTTGCCTCTACCCGGTACGCCGGTTCGTGCGATTTCGATATGCCACCGTGCAAATCCTGAAGCACGCCCGGACGAGCCGCGACACCATGATCGCAGTCAGCCCGAGGCCGTCGGCACACGTGCCTGCCCGCCTCGTCTGTCCGGCTGACGATCAAGGCGCGGCAAACGGACTATTGTCGCTCCCCTTATCCGTGACGATGTACAGTTAATGGTCCGTCCATCTACTGTTACCTGGATAGTAGCGGGCAGGAAAACGGAGGCGTTATGGGTGAGCTAACAGGGAAGGGCGCGGTCGTAACCGGTGGCGGGCGCGGTATCGGCCTGGCATGTGCACGGTTGATTGCGCATCGCGGTGGATCCGTAGCATTGTTGGGCGAGGACCACGAAGTGCTGGAACTGGCAGCGGCGACGTTACGCACCGAAGGACTCAATGTCGTCGCTATCGCCGCCGATGTTGGCATCGAGGACCAGGTTGCCACGGCGATGGAACAGTCCGCAGCATTCCTGGGGTCGATCGACATTCTGGTTAATAACGCGGCGATTCAGCCCTATGGCACTGTTGCGTCGATGGGATCCGCCGAGTGGGACCACGTTATCGGTGTCAATCTTCGAGGAACGTATCTGACATGTCATCACGCATTACCACACATGCTCAGGTTACAACGCGGTTCGATCATCAGTATCGCCTCAGTACAGGCGCTTGCCAACCAGACCCGGGTCGCCGCCTATGCGACTTCGAAGGGCGGCATGCTGGCTTTAACGCGTTCTCTCGCAGTCGATTTTGGCCCTTCGGGCATACGTGCGAATGCAGTCTGCCCAGGCTGCATCGATGCGCCCATGACACGTTTTTCGGCTGCTAAAGCCGCCCCTGGGCGAGAGGAGGAAATCCTTCGAGAATGGGGTAAGGCACAACCGCTGGGCCGTATCGGGCGTCCAGAAGAAGTCGCCGAGGTCGTTGCCTTTCTAGCCAGCGATCGCGCAAGTTTTTGCACGGGAGCGGAGTTCAGGGTTGACGGGGGGCTGATGGCAAGCCTCGGCGTAGCACTGCCGGAGTGATAGAAACCATGATTGATCCCAATTCTTCGGTGTGTGCCCGCAACAGAGACCCGCAGATACATCGAGTCGCGGTCACGGATCTTAAGGGGCTTGTCGTGCGGTTTGGCACTCAGGAGTAGTGGATAGGTCAGCTAGAAACAGATGTCACTGGATCTCGACGATTGGTGATAACGTCGACGCCAACGTGTGTCGTCGACAGTTACCCGGGCGTCCCTTTAGAACTTATGACGGATGCCGAAACTGACTATCTCTTGCGCGCTGGTCCCTGCTACACCATATGAGCCGATAGAAGCCTCTGCGCTGCTGACGGTGCCGTCGCTGTTCAGCTGATCGCCACTGGCGTGCTGCCATGCCCCGACCAGGTAGACGTCTGTGCGCTTCGATAGGTTGTAGTCTGCACCCAGCGAAATCTGGTTATACGTGGCGCTCGTGTTGCCGCTCGCTCTCGTGTAGCTGTAGCCCAGCCCCAACAGCAACGCCGGCGTCGCCTGATAATTCAGGAAGGCCTGTCCGGAGTTATATTTTTCCGTATTCAGGAAAGCCGATTGGGCGTCAGCCTTATATTGCGAGTTGCTGTAGCTCAAACCGAACGTATATGGACCCGCGACATACTGGGCCGCTACGCGCGCAATGTTGATCGACTTAGCCGTGTCGTAGCCGGAGTTGACTGGACCGTCGAACGTGCCGTCCGATGTCGACGACCAGCCTGTCCGTGTTGCGGCGGTGGTGCTCGCATTGTCTGCGACGAAGTAGCCAGCCGACAGCGCGAGCGGACCGTTGTTGTACGCTGCCGCCAACGACCACGTCTGCCCGGAACCGGTTTGTCCTGCGACACCACCCAGTGCATAAAGACCTTCGACTTGCA
The DNA here is from genome assembly GCF_046026855.1 of Paraburkholderia sediminicola. GTDB lineage: Bacteria > Pseudomonadota > Gammaproteobacteria > Burkholderiales > Burkholderiaceae > Paraburkholderia > Paraburkholderia sediminicola_A. The sequence continues at coordinate 49,128 of NZ_JAQQET010000024.1, forward strand.
GACCGCCGAACACCGGCGACACATACTTCAGCGCATTGTTGGTACGCGAGCTGTTGTCATAGTTGTCTACGTCGCCTGCGGTTGCGAACGTGCTGCCGAAGTAGTTATCTTCGGTCATGCCCTGGACCTGGTCCACGAGAGGATCGTACTGACGGCCGGCGGTAAACGTACCGTAGCGGTCGCTCTGTAGGCCGACGTAAGCTTGACGGCCGAATTCCGAAGTGGTGCCGTTGTAGCTACCCATCTTGCCATTGTTCACGTTGAAGCCGTCTTCCAGCTGGAAGATAGCCTTCAGCCCGTTACCCAGATCCTCTGTACCCTTCAGCCCCCAACGACTGCCCGACAGGTTGCCGGAATAGAGGCCCACCTGACTGCTGCCGGTCGGCGTAGCGTTATGCGTGTACTGGATCGATTCATCGATTATCCCGTACAAGGTAATGCTGTTTTGAGCGTAAGCGACTTTGACAGCTGAAACTAGCAGCGCCAGAGTCACAAGGGACTTTTTCATTTCAGGTTCTCCGGGAATAAGCTTGAATAACGCAATGCAATGTCCGCTGCATTCGGATCGGCTGGAACATCAGGATCCTCTTTAGGTGCGCGCGAGACGTTGCCCTTACTATCCGGCTGGCTAACCAGCACCAGGCGGATGTCGTCATTAGCTCACAATGTTTTTCGCGAAGCGTTGGCAATGTGCCACAAGCGACTTACCCTTCCTTTCGTGATCCAAAGTTAGTAATCCGGGTCGTATCACGAGACAAATAATGGAGCCGGATTGACTGATGCTGCGTGTCATCGCCGACGGCCCACGCGCGTTCGTAACGGCTCGGAATATATTGGTAATTAAACTGAGGTCAGCGATTGGTAGCATGTCGAAGTTGGTTTCATCACGATGATGATTGATCTGTACACCTATTCATATAATTCTCGCTGCGTTCAATGTTTTCTCGAAAATTCATGGCCGCGGTGATTCTGCTGGCGCTGATCGCGCTCATGCTCACGCATCTACTCAGCGCGAAGAAAGGCAGGCGTGGCATGCCGCCGCAAGTCGTGACAGTGGCGCACGCGAAGCTCGGCTCGATGCCGGTGGTCCTCAGCGAACCAGGCACGGTGACGCCCACCTCGACCGTCACCGTGCTGCCGCAACTGAGCGGTTATCTGACCGCTGTCGGTTATCGCGAAGGTCAGGACGTACAGAAAGGCCAGTTCCTCGCTCAGATCGATCCGAGCCAGTATGAGATCAACAAGCAGCAGGCTGAGGCTCAACTCGTGAGGGACCAGGCGGGGCTTGCCCAGGCCCGCTCCGACCTCGCGCGCTATGCCGGGTTGAACTTGCGCAAGTCGATCGCAGAGCAGGCCTTCACCGACCAGCAGTTTCTCGTCCAGCAGAATGAGGCCACGGTTAAGTCTGATGAGGCCCACCACGGTGGAGTTCCCCGTTCCCCAAGTATCGCTCGCCCCTGTATTGCAACGTCTGAACAACGGCGCGAAGCTGTCCGTCACCGCTTACAACAGCGATAACACGAGGCAGATCGCCACCGGCGTCCTATATGCGGTCGACAACCAGATGGCTTTTTCCACAGGCACGGTGAACTTACGGGCGAGTTTCGCCAACGACGACGAGGCGTTATACCCGGACGAGTTCGTCAACATCAAGCTGCTGGTAGACACGGTGCAACACGCCGTGCTGGTGCCGGCCCCGGCCGTACAAAGCGACGAGCGGGGCGACTATGTTTACCTTGTGAACGCGAACAACACGGTCTCCGCGCGTAAGGTCACACCCGGTGCGGGCGACGGCATGAACACGGTCATTACGTCGGGCCTTACGGCCGGTAACACGGTCGTCACCGACGGCATGGACCGGCTCACAGACGGCGCGACGATCAAAATCGCCTCGACGGCGCCAATGGCGGCAGACAGCCCTTTGCCTGCGTCCTTGCCCCGATTTCATCACGGCCAGCGCAGGCATCCTGACTCCCGGATCAACGGTCAATGATCGCTTGCCTGAACCCCTGAAAGTTTCTGGAATTCTAATAACGCGCTGTATGAACAACCGAGCGCAGAAGAGCCACTAGCCGACGCGGGACGCGAGTGCCGCACGCGTGGCTTTCGCAACCCGAAACGCACACAACAATTTCTGTCCTGCTTCAGGCCTCCGGCTGACCGGCCAGCCGCACAAACTCCCTTACCAGTGCGGCGCGCACCTGCGCCCTGAGCCACAGCACGCCGACAGTACGACTCGGCCGCGGCTGCGGCAGCTCCCACTTGCGCAATGACTGAGCCGAAATGTCCGTCATCGGCCAGTCGGGCAGAACGGACACTCCCAGTGATTCGGCCACGAGTCGCGCGATGTTCTCGATGCCGTCGAGTTCAAAGCGCACTTGCGGGTGGATATTCTTGAGCCGCAGGTAGTCGTCCGCCATCCTTCCGCCGATCACGTTGCGGTCATAGCGAATGTAGGGTTCGCTCGCCAGTGTGTGCAATGGATCTTGCACGCGCAAGGAGGCGGGCGCGACGAGCACGAGGTATTCCTGCCTGAGCGTATGCCAGGCCGCCGACTTTGGAAGCTCGAAGGGGGGCTGGACGAGCACCGCGGCGTCCAGTTCGCCCTCCATCACCCGTGCGTGCAGTACCGTGGTTGGCCCGGGTTCGATGTAAATCGCAATGCCTGGATGCTCCGCCACCCATTTTTTGAGCACCGCCGGCAGCATGCCAGTCATCGCGGTCGGCGTGGCGCCCAGCCGCAAGGGGCCGGCGGGCAGGCTCGTGTGCGACGCCGCCGAACGCAAGTCTCGGATCTCGCGAATCACCGATTGAGCGCACTCGAGCACACGCAGGCCCGCCTCGGTCGGGCACACCGTTCGGCCCGAGCGCGTCACCAGCTTGCCCCCGATGTCGGCCTCAAGCACCGCCAGCCGCTGGGCGACCGAGGCAGGTGTGAGCCCCAGGTGGCGCGCCGCTTCCGCGATCGACCCGAGTCGAGCCACCAGCACGAAGGTTTCCAGGAAACGCACATCCATCGTTCAAGCTCCATCAAAAGATGATTTTGCCATTTTCTTATGCAGGTGAAAGTCGATTGTTCCTATGCATTATGAGCCATAGAATGCGCACGTTAATTAGGAGTTCCTCTTCGTGGCCAAGATCCAAAGCATCCAGTTTTGTCATGTCGCCGTCCCGCTGGACACCGTCACCGCCTTCTCCAACCGTACCGTTCACACCCGCCACTACGGCCTGGTACGCGTGCGCTCCACTGATGGTGCCCAAGGCGTCGGCTTCTGCTACGTCGGCAACGCCGCGGGCAGGTTGTTCAGCGTGGCCGTGGAGGAATTGCTCGGGCCGGTTCTGATCGGTAAGGACTCGCTGCTGGTCGAGGGGCTGTGGCAGGCCATGTACCAGGAAGCGCTGCTGCAGGGGCGGATGGGCACCGTGATGCGTGCCCTCAGCGCGCTCGACACGGCCCTGTGGGACCTGAACGCGCGTACGGCCGGGCTGCAGCTACACAAGTACCTCGGGGGCATGCACGCGGAGACCGTGCCGGCTTATGCCAGCGGCGGCTACTACCTGGAGGGCAAGACTGCGCAAGGCGTGGCCGACGAAATGGCCAGCTACGTCGACATGGGCTTTCGAGCCGTGAAGATGAAAACGGGACGCTGGTCACCCCATGGCGAGGAGCAGCGCGTGCAGGCCGCGCGTGAAGCGATCGGCCCCGATGTGGAACTCATGCTTGACTGCAACAACGGTTGGGTGGACACGGTGCAGGCGATGGAGTACATGCGCCGCATCGAGCCTTTTCATCCTTACTTCATTGAAGAGCCCTTTGGCCCCGACGATATCGAGAGCCATGCGAGGCTTGCCCGGCTGACCCGCGTTCCCGTCGCCACGGCCGAGATCGGTTATGGACGCTGGTATCACAAGCAGTTGCTTGACCAGGGCGCCGCGGCGATTCTCCAGACCGATGCGGCCGTGTGCGGCGGCATCACCGAATGGCGGCGCATCGCGGCGACGGCCGCCAGCTACGGCGTGCAGATGTGCCCCCACTGGTTCCATGACCTGCATGCGCCCCTGGTGGCCGCCACCCCGAACGCGCGCTACGTGGAGTTTTTCTGGAACGACCAGGTCTTGAACTTCCGGCGGCTGCTGGACCGTCAGCTAAGCGTGCGTGAAGGTCAGGTGGTGCTGCACCCCGAGCCAGGTCTGGGCTTCGATTTCGACGACCGGCAGGTCGCGAAGTACGGGCAGTGGAACACGCTATCGTGAGCGCGGCCGGTCTCCAAGGCGTGCTGTCGCCGGTGCTCACGCCTTTCGACCGCACGGGGCAGCCGAGCCACGAGCGCTTCGTGCGCCATTGCCGCTGGTTGCTAGACCAAGGCGTCGGCCTGGCCGTGTTCGGCACCAATTCGGAGGCGAATTCGCTGACGGTGCGTGAAAAGCGCGAACTGCTCGACGCGCTGGTCGCCCAGCAATTGCCCACGCGCCTCATGATGCCGGGCACAGGCGCCTGCGCGTGGCCGGATGCGGTCGAACTCACGCGCCACGCCCTTGCCGTCGGCTGCGCGGGCGTCCTGATGCTGCCGCCTTTCTACTACAAGGGAACCGGCGACGACGGGCTGTTCTCGTACTTTGCGCGCGTCATCGAACAGGTGGGTGACGCGCGCCTGCGCATCTACCTCTATCACATCCCGCCCGTAACACAGGTCCCGCTAAGCCTCGCCCTCATCGAGCGCCTGCTGGACAGTTTTCCGGGGGTTATTGCAGGCGTCAAGGATAGCGGCGGCGACTGGGCGCACACCGAGGCTATGATCCGCGAGTTCCAGCCACGAGGCTTCGACGTTTTTGCCGGATCGGAGACCTACTTGCTGCAAACCATGCGGGCGGGCGGCACCGGCTGCATCACGGCCACCGCGAACATAAACCCAACCGCCATCCTGCGGCTGTATCACGACTGGCGCGCCGACGATGCCGACGCGCAGCAAGCGGCGCTCAACCACACGCGCGCAATCTTCCAGGCCTATCCCCTGATTGCAGCGATGAAGACTGCGATCGCATGGAAGTCCGGCGACAACGACTGGCAGCAAGTCCGTCCGCCGCTCAGCCCGTTAGCCGCGCAGGCGCGCCGGGAACTGGAGGACTCGCTCGCGCGCGCGGGCTTCGACATCCCGGCCGCGCATCGGCTGTCGATGGCAGCGGCTCCAGACTCACTCTCCTGAATGGAACAGCATGCAATGAATCCCAATTCCCCTCTCTTCGACAAAGTCCTCGGATGCCTGCTCGGCGGCGTCATTGGCGATGCCATGGGCACTCCCACGGAGAAGCTCTCCTACGACGAAATCCAGCAACGCTTCGGCTGGGTCCAGACCTTCTCCGGCGATGGAACGGACGACTCCATCCTGAAGCACATCCTCTGCGAGACGCTGGAGCGCACCGGCGGCCATGCCACGGCCGACACCTGGGCCGAGGACTGGCTTCGACACAGCCAGACCTTCCTGGAGAGCAAGCTGTTCTTCGTCCCCGTGGTGGCGACGTTCTGGAAGCTCCGCGGGGAACAGGTGCTACCCCGCGACGCGGGTGCGGGCAACATGGCCAGCAGCAGCTCGGCCATGTGCATCTCGCCGATGGGTATCGTGAATGCGGGTAACCCGCGCCAGGCCGCGCTCGAGACCTTCGAGGTCGCCAGTCTGGTCCATCACAACTTCTGCCGCGACGGCGCGTGCGCCATGGCCGCGGCTGTCGCGCAGGCTTTCGCACCCGGCGCAGACGTCGAGTCGGTTCTGCGCGCCGCGTCCGATTTCCTTCCTGAGCGCAGCGCGGGGGCCATGCGAGCGGCGCTGCAATCGACGCTGGCTATGGCGCGCGAGAGTGCAGGGTATGAGGATTTCCGAGCCCGCTACTGTAGCGCCGCCATCGACGGCCGGCAGCACTTCACCGATTCACGCGAGACCGTTCCCCTCGCGCTGGCCCTCGTGTGGCTGGCCGACGGGAACGCGCAAAAGGCGGTGGAATACGGCGCGAACTTCGGTCGCGATGCGGACACGATCGCTTCCATGGCGGGCGCCGTGGCAGGAGCAATGGGCGGCGCCCGCGCGCTACCACAGGCGTGGCTAGACACGCTGGGCCCACAGGCGGACAAGCAGCGCGCGCTGGCCGATCGGATGACGCAACTGGTGCGCGCGCGGGCCGAGGCGGCACGCGCGGCTGTGCTAATGGTGCTGGAAACCTCGGCATGACGCGCAAGACCTTGTTCATCACGGGTGCTGCGGGTGGCATTGCCACACACCGGGCACACAAGGGTTCGGAAGCGTGAACTGGACACTCCCTGCGGGCGCATGCGATACCCACATGCACTTCTACGACCCGCGCGTTCCCGCTGCGACTGGCGGCCCGCCCTTGCCTGGCTGCTACACGGTGACGGACTACCGCACCATGCAGCGTCGCCTCGGATTGCAACGCGTCGTCGTCGTTCAGCCCAACGCATACCAGTTCGATAACCGCGTCATGCTGACGGCCTTGGCGGAACTAGGCGCAGACGCGCGCGGCGTGGCCGTGACGTCAGCGGACACGAGCGACGCGCAGATCGAAGCGATGACTCGGGCCGGCGTGTGCGGCCAGCGCTTCTACGCGCTGCGCTGGGGTGCATTGGGCCTGGACGCACTGGCCTCCTCGATGCCACGCCTGCATGAGTACGGTTGGCACGCGAACATCCAGCTGGACGGGCATGCCCTGGCCGGATGCACCGGACTGCTCACGACGTTGCCCTGTAATTACGTGATCGACCACGTGGGCAAGTTCCTGCCGCCACCGCGGGTGGACGATCCAGCCTTCACGGCGCTGCTGCGGCTGCTCGACAGCGGCCGATGCTGGGTCAAACTCTCGGCCCCCTATGAATCATCGACCCAGCTAACCGGCGCGCGCGCCTTCGATGACGTCGCCGCCCTGGTCGGCGCGCTCGTGGCTCACGCGCCGCAACAGCTGCTGTGGGCCACCAATTGGCCGCATCCCTTCCCACCGGCCAACTTCAGTCCTGATGATCGAGCGCTGCTGCGCTTTTTTCTGGACTGTGTGCCACGCGAGCAGGACCGCCGTTGCATCCTGGTCGACAACCCGGCACGGCTCTACGGCTTCAGTTGAACGCTGTTGCAATCACAACCAATAAGAAGGAGACAAGCATGAACCATAAGCAGTTTCTCGCACCCTCCACGCTGGCCCAGGCGCCTTATCGCAGCAGGCCGATCCTCCCGGTTTTGTCACTTCTCGCAGGCGGCAGGGCTGTCACACCGCCAGCGCTGGCCATCGTCATTGACAACTGTCCACGCGCCTGCAGAAACACTGCGGTAGGCGCGGAGGCGATTCGCAAGACACCACCGCTGGCTCATTACTTCACCTCCATCACTCGCGGTAACCCGGTAGTCAACGCGTGTCTGCCGTCGGACACGCTGGATTGAGGTTCACGCAATGCGAACCTCTCCACCTTGCCCCCGGCTTTGCAACGACCTGCCAAATACCTGTCGTCCACACCTTGGACTGCAGAAATCTGACGAAGCCGATGCAGCAGACGCAGCTGCGAAGACGACCCCACGCTTTGCCGACCACGACGCATACACCCAGATGGAGGAGTTCTTGTGATGAACCGCAATGCTTATCCCGAGTCCCGGCGCGCCTGGCTGACAGTGGTCATTCTCATGTTCGCCTACGTGTTGTCCTTCGTGGACCGGCAGATATTGAACCTGCTGGTGGCTCCGATTCGTCGCGATCTGGCACTGACCGACACGCAGATGAGCCTGCTGATGGGGCTGTCCTTTGCCATCTTCTATGCGATCGCAGGCATTCCACTGGGCCGAATTGTCGATACCAGGAGCCGTCGCGGCCTGATTTTCTATGGGGTGTTCTTCTGGAGCCTGATGACTGCCGCTTGCGGCCTGGCTAAGGTCTACTGGCAGTTCCTGCTTATGCGCGTGGGAACCGGCGCTGGCGAAGCGACATTGTCGCCCGCAGCCTACTCGATCCTGGCAGACAGTTTTCCACCGGACAAGCGAGCAACAGCCATCAGCGTCTATGGAATGGGCCTGTACATAGGGGTCGGCATGGCTTATCTGCTGGGGGGAGGGCTCATCCAGTGGGCGAATGCGCGAGGCGACGTTGTCCTGCCGCTGTTCGGCGTTATCAAGCCATGGCAACTTATTTTCCTTGCACTGGGCGCTTTGGGTATCTTGTTCTGCCTGGTTCTTCTCGTAATCAAGGAGCCCACGCGCAGGGGCGCTGGCGCTGGCGTGGCAGTGCCTCTCAGCGAAGTCGGCCGCTATCTCCTCAGCATTCGCAAGGCCGTGCTCTTGCATAACCTGGGCTTTGCTTGTCTCGTCCTTACAAGTTATGGCGTTAGCGCCTGGACCCCGACGTTCTTCATCAGAGACCACGGCATGACGCCGGGTGAAGTCGGTTTGTACGTAGGAAGCATGGCTGCAGTCGCAGGCTCTCTTGGCGTCATGTCCGGTGGCCGCCTTGCTGACTATCTGGCGCGCCGCGGTTACCGGGATTCGAATATGCGCGTCGCGCTCTTCGCGGCCGTAGTGGCGGGACTTTGCAACACGGCCTACCTGATCGACAACATGACCTTGCTGTGGGTCGTGATGTTCATCGGCATGTTTGCCGGAGCCATGCCGAACGGAGTCGCAGCCGCGGCGATACAGGAAATCATGCCGAACTCTATGCGTGGACGGGCATCCGCCATCTACCTGTTCGTCGTGACGTTGATTGGACTGGGTCTTGGTCCTACCGCTGTGGCATTGGTCACGGACTATGTGTTCCGTGACGACATGGCCGTCCGCTACTCCATCGTTTGGGTTGGAAGTATTGCAACGGGCCTTGGCGTGCTGCTGATCTGGTCTGGCCTCAAGCCATACGTGCAGGCACGCCAGACACTTGAAGACTGGGAACCCAACCCGGAGATCCAGCCGGTCACGCGCTTGCACTCTTCGAAAATATAACCTTTCGAGGAACATTCCCCCCGCTATCTTTGCAGTGAATGTAAACGCCCGTTCAGTATTTAAATAATAAATTTAATATGGAGACCGAAATGAATAAACGAATCTGCCTGGCCCTCTTGCTCTTCTCTGAAGGCGCTTTTGCACAAAACAGCGTCACACTCTATGGCCGCATCGATGGCGGCATTCAATATCTTTCGGGTGTAGCAGGCCCCAACGGGGCGCGCTCGGGTTTGTGGAGCGCAGACGGCGGCGACGCGGGTGCCAGCATGTTGGGTATCACTGGTGTCGAGGACCTCGGCGGCGGCTACAAGGCCAACTTCAATCTGCTCGACTTCTTCTCCCCGACGAACGGTACGACCAAGGGTGCATTCTGGGCAAAGGCCTACGTCGGGATGTCAGGCCCTCTTGGCGAATTCCGTATGGGGCGGGACTATTCGATCCTGAAGGGCGGAAGCTTCGACTACGATCCGTTCTATCAACAGAGCATCGGCATGCAATCACTCCCGCGTGGCGCAAACTGGCCCATCTTTAGCAATGCGTTCAGCTATTCCTCACCAACCTTTGCTGGTTTCAACGCCGGCTTCCAGTATTCTCTGGGCGGTGTCGCCGGACAGTTCAACAGTGGCCGAACCGATGGCGCTCAACTGACCTACCGCTTCGGCGCGTTTTCCGCTCGCGCCATGTATCAGGAGGTAAGGGACGCATCCGGCCAGTTCAGCAACCTCTTCACTGATCAAAAACAGGCGTTCGTCGGGATCAACTATACGGGGAGCCTGTTCAAGATTCAGGCCGCCTACACCTACATGGCCGCACCACAGGCACCGGCAGGTACTCCGCGTTACGCCGATTACGCGTGGGCGGGCATTACGTATAGCACGCCAGGTCCGTTTACGATCGTCACGGGCGTCGCGCACATCCACCAGCGCGACGGCTATGGCAGCGCGACGCTCGTTGCAATCGGCCCGAATTACTATTTGTCGAAGCAGACCTACCTCTACACCACCGCAGGCTATGTCATCAACGGCAAGAACACGAATTTTAGCCCCATCGAGCAACCGGTTGGCTCGCCCATGAATCCTGCACTGGGACACAATCAGTTCGGCATCTTCAGCGGCATCATGCATTCCTTCTAGATCTTCGGCGTCAGCAAATCTCCGATCTGTCGGCTTCCATTCAGACTCGTTCCATCTGGACACTATGAAAATTCAATCTATTCTGGCCGCCCTGGTCATTGCACAATCGATGGCGGCGGTATCGCCCGCACTGGCGCAAGCATCGGCAACACAAGATGTGAGTGTGCCATCTCTGCAGCAATTGAAGCACCCTTCTGCGGATGACAAACAGGTCATCAAGGCCGTGCGCCGTCGCCTTTCCCGCACAAGCGGTCTGAATCCCTCCAACATCTCGGTCCTGGCTCACAACGGGATCGTTTTCCTGACCGGTTCAGCCCCCACACAGAATGAGATCGATTTGGCGATATCGAGCGCATCGCGGGTGCCAAATGTCAATTCGGTCATCAGTAAGCTCACGATCCGCGAGCCTGCGTAATGCGTAGCAAGCAGTCGCGTTGCCAGCCAAACGGCAACTATTATCTGGACTGCGGATGATATTTAAGTCTCGTGAATTGCTGGAACGACTTTGACCAACTTCACCAGAGTAAATGGATGTCCCTCTCGTTGATGTGCGGACGTGATACGGGGGAGGGCAGCAACGTACCCTTTGACTCGCAGAGACTAGACATGCATACGTCCACGATTCACAACAGTTCAACGGCGAATCCTGGACTGGAGGCGAACGGGGCCGGGCCAGGTGGCGTGTCTTTGAATGCGTGTGTTATGCCGTACACGCATCTCTTTTCGCTAAATAATCTGCGGCTGGCCGTTCAATCCCCCCTTTGCTCGCAGTCAGATCTCGTAGCATCCTCATCGCGGTCCGAGGATCAATCCAGCCTGGCGCCAGGGACCTCAGTTTTAGCCGCGGCGAAAGCACTTAATACCCAAAAATGCAGACGCTTCCCAAATCGATCTGCACGAGTCGAATTCTCCGACTGGTTGACCGCAACGGACAACCCATCGAACCATCTTCATCGAACATTACAGGCGATAACTCATTCTCAGTGGTCCTGTTGAGGTTATGCGTTCCCAGATTGAAAAATTAGATTTATGAAAAAAGGAAGTCGTATGTCAAATATATCGCGCCGGGAAATACTCAAAGGATTCGCTCTGGCGGCCATTCCGATGGTCACGGGAGTCAGAGCGCAAGGTTTAAAAAGTTCGTCTGCAAGTTCCTTCACCGCCAATTACAAGATTGCCGAGAAGGTGGGAGACTGTCTTCAGTCGATCCCGTTTGAGTCGCAACAAATCGGGGGAATATTCGCTGACCGGATGCGCACGAATGTGGAATCTCGGCTTCTCAGAGTCGACGAGGTTGCGCTTCTGAAGGGCTATGTTTACCCTCGACCCAATGTCTCTGGATTCGCAGGTGAGCATACGGGCATGTTCCTCGACGCCGCCTCCAATGTCCTGGAATATAGCGACGACGCCAGAATGAAGGCTCTCGCTGATCGCATGGCCACGACTCTGCTATCGGCGCAGGAATCCGACGGATATTTGGGCGCCTGTACACCATCCCATCGTCTGAAGGGAGTGGATGTCTGGGTTCTAAAATGGAATCTAACCGGGCTTCTTAGTTACTACGAATTCACGGGTGATGCGAAGTATCTTGCAGCCTGCCAGAAGGTTGGGGATTTACTCTGTCGCACGTTCGGAGAGGGGCCAGGGCAGATCGACCTTCCTCATGACGGGGATAGTGCGATGGATGGTGACTCTGGCGGAGCTCCAAGGCCAGCACGTCGCGACGAGGGCCATCAATCGTTCATTGGTCAGCATAATTCAGCCATATTGGAGCCTATGTGCCGCCTTTATCGACTAACGGGTGAGCCACGTTATCTGGAATTTTCACAGTATGTGATTCGTTTCTATGCTCACCCGCATGGGTCGGACATTGTGCAGTCTATGCTAAAGCAGGGAAGCGTGACTGCCACGGGTTCGGGGCACGTCTACTCCATGTTGTCAAACTTCAACGGTATTCTGGATCTTTACCGATTGACTGGCGAGCAAGAATTGCTCATAGCTGTCATGCGGGCATGGGAAGACATTCGGGGCAATCAACGCTACGTCACCGGTGCAACGGGTAGCAGTGAGTTCTTTCCAGTGGATAAGCAACTGCCGTCCTTATTTTCTTCCAATGTCGGCGAATGCTGCGCCACAGTGACCTGGCTACAATTGAACTGGCGACTCTTTCGCCTGACGGGCGAAGCGCGTTTTGGCCAGGAGATTGAGCGCGCTGTCTACAATCACCTGCTCGCTGCTCAGGATCCTCACAACGGTGATATCGCTTACTTCACATCGCTGACCGGCCATAAGGAATTTCGTTCTTCGATGGTCTGCTGCCTCTCCAATGGACCCCGGGGCATTTCTCTTATTCCACAGTGGGTATGGGGAGTGGAGAAAGACGCTTTTGTCCTTAATTTATACACGGCGGGCGTCGCATCGTTCGCAATGAATGATGTTCCGGTAAAGATTGAATCGCAAACGGAATTTCCACTAGACGGAAATGTAACTTTAAGAATAGACCCCGATCGCCCTGTCCCATTTACCGTCCGACTTCGCGTGCCGGAGTGGGCTGAGGACTTTGAGGTGAAAACCGGCACGCGAACCCTCCACGGTGTTGCCGGGCAAATGCTGGATGTGACTCAAATCTGGTCGAGAAACAGTGCGCTAAAAATCCGCATGAAGATGACGGTTTCTTTGTTGCCTGGTGGTTCAAGTTACCCTGACTACGTCGCCTTGCGACGCGGCCCCCAGATCCTCGCTCTGGAGAAGCGACTGAACCCTGAGGTGCCCTATCTGGAAAGAACTGCACTCGTACAGCACTCGCAGGAGGTTTCAGCAACACCGATCACGGCACCTATCGACTGGGCTGGCCGTCAGGTATATGAAGTGGATGGAATTGCTTTGAAACCAGACGCTTCGGGAAAGCTTGCCCCGAAGCGAAGCCGGCTTCGCTTCGTTCCCTTTGCAGACGCAGTGGAGTATCGCGTCTGGACCATGAAATCAGGCGAGCTACCGCGGGAGGCGCCCGCAATCACGGCGTTTGCCAGAGGCTGGGCGTCCACGCAGGGCATTCGGGTGAATGCTTACAACAGCACTGAGGCGCTGACGGACGAGAATCCGCGGACCTTCTGCGCGGTTGATCCGACAGTCATCTCCTCAATTGCGAGCATGGTTGAAGGCGCCAGGGGCAAGAAGGACGATCCGGTCTGGTTCGCGGTCATGCTCGAGCAGCCGGAGACGATTACACGCGTGGTTTTCCGGCACGGGGCCTCCACAGCAGAGGGAGGCTGGTTTGACACCTCCGGAGGCAAGCCGCGCATCCAGGTCACACGAGTACATCGAGGTACCACCCCATGGATGTCGAGGGATCCCTTGCCTCTCAAAGATTCAGACTGGATAACTGTCGCAACGCTGGAGGACTACCCCAAGGTAGATCCAGCGTCTTCCCCTTCTGCAACCGACCGGCAGGTGTTCGAGATATCGCTGCCGACGCAGATCCACGTATATGGAATCCGTATTGTGGGTCGGTCTGCACGAGACTACGTAACGTGTGCGGAGTTAAGCGCCTCTGCATAGGACGTACTGTCACGTTGCCAATTAGACGGGGAGACGGTGAAAACAACCTGCGTGACGGGAGGCGTCCAATCGCATCGCATCCCCGCCCAATTGGCAATTTCGTTTTAGGACAATCGCTTCTCTCCTAACGCGATCGGCAGCGCGGTGTGGGTATCGCACTGCCTATTTTTGCAGCAATACCATCGTGCGCCTTCTCATCACGATCAGACAGATTTGCCTTTAAGAAGAGAGCTAAGAAATGTCGACGTTACCGTGTCCGCAAGTGTCACGCTCGAACTGTGCTGGGCAACGATGACCTTAAGGGCACGCTCGTGATAAGCACGTGCGGCCGTACCGGCCTCGTCGGCATCCTTCTCCTTGATCGCATTAACGAGACGTCGCCGCTCCTTCGTCAGACGTCCCGTGGTTTTGCGCAAACTCTCCAGAGATCCTCCTGAAAGCGCCTTGGCGAGACCAACCTGTATTTCCGTGAGGAACCTGCACAGCGCCGCCAGCAAAGCATTCCCAGACGCAAGGGCCAACGCGTCGAAAAATTGAGTTAGCCCAGTGGTAATGATGTCGACGTCATCTCCACGTTCAATCTTGTCGAGCGCTTGCTGCATACCGTCGATTTCATCGTCAGTGGCATGCGTTGCGGCAAGCTCGGCGGCGTAGCCGGTGAGCGCGCCTAAAACGCCGAGCACTTGTGACAAGCCGATGTGTTCGAGCTGGATCATTGAGCGCAACGAGAACGCGATCAGCTGATCGGTTTCTGCGGTCACATAAGCACCGCTACCGTGCCTGACCTCGATAAGTCTCGCCGTTGTGAGACCCCTTACCGCCTCCCTGATGGTGGCTCCGCTTACGCCATAGCCAGCGGCTAACTGTTTCTCTGTAGGTAGCTTCGCGCCACGCGGAAAGTGCCCACTGAGAATACTTTCCCGGAGGTCCTCGAGTATCTGATCGGCGGCGTTACCTCGATCAAGTCGCTTCGTTGGTTGCCAGGCGGAAACAGGCGTTTCGTTCATGAACTTTCCCTTTCTCTACGTGAATCAATATACTATACTCAACATGTCACCTAGTGACTTTTGAGCGGGTGACTTGGTATCCGTATGATATCCCGATATTGCCCTGACTCACTTGTGGGATGAATGACGGTGCATACGCGCGGTTGGCACTACGGCCAGCCTGGATCCTGCTTGTCAAGGAGACATTCAGCCTGAAATATCGGGCCGAAGTGTCATTTCTAATGCCGCTGTTGAGGCACGGCCTACTGTTGCGCCGTTCACAGCATGCGACGGATCCGATAAAGGAGTAGCAGTGAAGATCAAACACTACAGCGATACTGACTGGCACAAGGACCATCCCAGCGGAGCAGTGGTATTTCAGTATTGCCTTGAGGGAGACCCGCGTTCCAGGGAGAATTTCATGTTGACCCTCGGCCGTCAGGACGGTGACTTTTTCATGCCGAGACACCGGCACAATTTCGAGCAGATTCGCTTGCCGTTGAACGGCGATATGACTATTGGTGAAAGGCTGAAGCTCAAAGAGGGACAAGTCGGCTACTTTCCAGAGGGGTTGCCATACGGTCCCCAGGACGACCCGCTTGGAAACACGCCGCCAGGGCGCCGGCTGCAACTGGTTCTGCAGTTCGGCGGCACGTCCGGATGCGGCTTCATGAGCATGAGTCAAAGACTCGCCGCAAGGGACGATCTGGCGAAGGAAGGGGAATTTGTGGGTCCCAATTACCGCCATCCAGGCGGAAAGATGGAGTGGGGTCTCAATGTGATCTGGCGGCATGTCTTCGGCGAGCGCCTCAAATACCCCATGCCGCGCTATCCAAAGGTGGTCATCGCCGATCCCGCCCGCTTCAACTGGATTCCGACACCGGAGACGGTCGGTGTATCCAGCAAATTCCTCGGTGCCTTCTCGGAGCGGGCCGCATGGATTGAAATGGTAAAGCTCGCGCCGGGCTCCAGCTGGACGTCTACTCACGCCACTGCGGTACGCCTGCTGTTCGTGGTTAGCGGCGCCGGTGTCATCGGCGCCGAATCAATCGCCCCCTACAGTTCCGTGCAGGTCGAGGCAGGTGAGACGCTCAACCTGCACAGCAGTGACGAAGTCCAGATATTTCTCATGGGTTTGCCGCCGATCGTCATACCTGCCGATAGCGAAGCCGAATTCGAACTCGTCGATGGAGCAGCCCATGACAAGGTCTGACCTTTCGCCTATTGAGCGCCTGCTCAGCGATTTTTCGTTTTATGCGGATCGCGGAGACGGCGCGGCGCTGGCAGAACTGTTTGTTCCTGATGGCGTTTTATACGTGGGGGGGCAGAAACTGGAGGGGCGCGAGAAAATTGCCGATGATTGCAACCGACGCGCTCTGCAGTCGGATCGCAAAACCCGGCATATCTGGTCCAATCTTCGCGTTGAGCGCGCAGACCCAAACACCGCGAGCACGACAGCCGTTCAGCTTACCTTCGAACAACGCGATACCGATACACCGACGCAATTGCGCATCAGCGACCTGTTTGATGAACTGCAGAAGGGCGTCGATGGCGTCTGGCGCTTCGCGTGCCGCACGATCAACCGTGAAATGGCATTCAGCATCTAAGGTCTCGATGGGATGCGTTCAGGAAAATTAGCAACGCTAGTAAAGACTACTTCATGCGATTACGTCCGATATAAATCATACACGGCAAGCCAGATCCTTTGGCTCAATGGAAACTGCCTGTTTATCTGTGGCCAGAGAAACTAGAAATTTTGGACTAAACCAATCAAAGGAAGTCGAAATGGGAAAACTCGCTTTAGCCGCGAAGGTCACTCACGTTCCGTCGTTGTATTTATCAGAACTTGACGGCCCGTACCACGGTTGTCGTCAGGCGGCCATTGACGGCCATCGTGAGATTGGCCGACGCTGCCGCGAACTTGGCGTGGATACCATCGTAGTGTTCGACGTGCACTGGCTTGTGACGAGTGAATATCACATCAATTGTGCGCCCCGGTTCGACGGCGTCTATACGAGTAACGAACTACCCCACTTCATCAAGAACATGCCATACGGTTGTCCTGGCAACGTAGCGCTCGGTCATCTTATTGCGCAGGTGGCAAATGAAATGGGTGTCAAAGCCAGGGCACATAGCGATACCACACTCGACCTCGAATATGGCACGTTGGTTCCCATGCGCTATATGAATGGGGACGAGCATTTCAAAGCCGTATCGATTTCCGGCTGGTGTATGTGGCACGATCTTGCGACCAGTGCGCGCTTTGGTCTCGCAGTGCGTAAAGCGATTGAGGAGCACTACGACGGCACGGTTGCGATTCTCGCGAGCGGCTCGCTCAGCCATCACTTTGCCGATAACGGCACAGCTGCACAGTTCATGGATAGAGTCTGGGATCCGTTTCTGGAACAAACGGACCGCACGGTAGTCGGGTTATGGGAGGCAGGTGACTGGAAAACATTCTGTGAGATGCTTCCGCTTTACAGCCAGAAGTGTTGGGGTGAAGGGGGTATGCATGACACCGCGATGCTATTGGGAGCCCTGGGCTGGGACAGCTACGAGAGCAGGGTCGAAGTTATTACGCCGTACTTCGGTAGCTCGGGAACCGGTCAGATCAATGCCATTTTCCCCGTTACGCCACTTTCTGTTTAACCGCAAATTCACACTGCGATAGCACCTCTTCTTCGGGTGTTGCGGCTATTTGAACAATTGCAACGTGGTGTGCGGGGCAATCGTTCAGACGACATAAAAAAAGATTCTGCAAACTTTCAACTTAAGAAAGCGGTGACGCCGAACGGATGCGAAGAGCACATGCTCCGTAGCTATGCAGAGCGCGGTATCATTTTTTTTACGACGAGGCATCAATCAGTGGATCAGGACGCTCTTTCCCAGCTCACGCCACACGGCGTGCTGCGTGTAGGAATTAATCTCGGCAACTTTCTGCTGGTTTCCGGCAGGGATCCGTTCGGTTCCCCTCAGGGTGTCGCGCCGGACCTGGCTCGAGAAATTGCTGTGTGCCTGGATGCGCCGCTCGAGTATGTGTTGTTCTCTTCACCTCGCGAACTCGCAGACGCAGCAGAAAGTAGCGTCTGGGACATCTGTCTGATCGGGGCCGAGCCGACGCGAGCTCAAAGCATTCTCTTTACGTCTGCCTATGTCGAGATTGATGCGACTTATCTGGTGCCGAGCGGCTCGCGGTTGCGCTCGATTGAGGAAGTTGACCAGTCGGGCGTGCGCATCGCCGTTGCTGCGGGAAGTGCTTATGACTTATGGCTCACGCGTCACATCCAGCATGCCGAACTGATCCGCACCGATACACTCGACGCCTCCTACGCGTGTTTTGTCGAACAAAAACTCGAGGTCCTTGCGGGACTCAAGCCACGCCTGCTCTCGGATGCTAAGGAGTTGCCCGGTGCCCGTGTGCTCGACGGACGTTTCACGGCCATTCAGCAGGCGATCGGCACACCTCGGTGCAATGAAGCCGGCGCTGCTTTTTTGTGTGCCTTTGTCGAAGAAGCGAAGGCATCCGGTCTCATTGCACGACTCATCAAGCGACACGATGTTCGCGGCCTGAGCATCGCGCCGTCCTCCACGACACATAAGCCATAGTGGGCTAGTAGAACCTTGTGTTGTGTCAGTTGCGAACGCTCACCCTCGCTCAACACCAGTTCGACCTTCGGTTGTCCCATGGGCATGCCGGTATTTTCCGTTCCGCTCATACCAGCATGCCGCGTGAACATCGATTAATTAACGACAGAACGGAACGCTAGGGGAATACGCGGAGCCGGCCCTTGGCGGGTTTCTTTTTCCCCAATGCGTCAATATACTAAGGACACCATGTTGCTAGGTCACTTGGTGACATTTCATAAAAAGACCAAGTGTTATTAACGCATCGGTAAATAAAAAAGGGAGACAAATGGACATGAAGAGATTGCCCTGTCCGTCGGTGGCGGGCGGCGCCGTTGCAGTCGAGTCGGCGTGTGCTTGCGAGCAGGGTTACCCGGGTTGGTCGATGCAGCCCGAGGCTGATCTGGGAATGATCGCGGCACTCGCGGCGCCGCCGGAGTTCTACGATTTTAATCAAACAGACCCGCCTCGTGAGTGAGTTTCAAATTCCAGGTGTTCGACGAACCACTATCGTCGAAGCAGCCCGAATTGCATAGATGCCCGCGCGAAGGAATACATATGAAGTCCGCTGTCAAACTTGACCTGGAGTCGGTCATCGACTCCAGACGTGTGAGTCGTTTTCAGATCGTCATCATGGCGCTTTGCGCGCTGGTGGCAATGATGGACGGTTTCGATACGCAATCGATCGCCTTCGTCGCGCCGGAAATCGTGACAGCCTGGCGCATTGCCCCTTCGACCTTCGGTCCGGTGTTTGGCTCGGGCCTCCTGGGCGGTTTGATCGGTGCGATTCTTTTCGGCGGAGCCGGCGATCGCTTCGGGCGCAAGCCGACCTTGCTATTGGCCGTGCTGCTCTTCTCGATCGGATCGCTGATAACGCCGTTTGCTGCGTCGATCCCGTCACTCATCGCGGTTCGATTCATCACGGGTCTCGGTTTGGGTGGGGCATTGCCAAGCTTCATCTCGCTGACATCGGAATATGCACCCAAACGAGCGCGTTCGACCCTCGTTGGGTTGATGTTTTGCGGATTCCCGCTTGGCGCGGTAATCGGCGGTTTCGCTTCGGCGAAGCTCATCCCTTCGTTCGGCTGGGCAAGTGTCTTTGTGGCGGGCGGCACGCTTCCGATGTTGGTAATGCCATTTTTCATGGCATTCGTTCCGGAATCCGTACGTTTTCTGGCGTTGAAACGAGATCATGCGGCCATTTCAAACGTGCTGCGACGCATGGATTGCGCTGGCGTCTGGAATGGCGAATTCCCGAAACCCGCGCACCAAACTCGCGCACCGATCGCCAGCTTATTCAAGGAGGGCCGGGCCGTCGGCACCGTGCTGCTCTGGATTACGTTGTTTCTTAGTTTGCTGATGACCTATTTTCTCGTCAACTGGATTCCCGTGGTTGCGCGCCAAAGCGGGCTGGGGATCGAAAGCGCCGTGCGTGCTGTTTCGATGCTGAATCTGGGGGCATTTGCTGGCTGCATGGTGCTCGGATGGCTCGCAGACCGGTTCGGCACGGCCCGAGTTATCGGTTGCGCCTTCACACTTGGCGCTGTTGCTATCGGGCTGATTGGTCATGCTGGAGGAGTACTCGTCCTGTTATACACGTCCACGTTCGTAGCGGGCTTCCTCAGCATTGGAGCGCAGATGTGCACGGTCGCACTCTGTGCCAACTTCTACGACACATTCTTGCGCGCGACGGGTCTCGGCTGGTCGATGGGTATCAGCCGAATTGGCGCGATCGCAGGTCCGGTTCTGGGAGGCATGCTGCTCGGCGCGGGTGTCGCTCCGCCGACGCTCTTTATCGTAGCAGGCGTGATATCGCTCGGTGCGGCAATCACGGTGTTCATGATCGGCCATTATGTCTTGCGAGCCCGAGCCTCTCTTGCAGATTTACCTTCAAAGGGTATTTCAAATGATGAACTGCATAGACCGGTAGGCTATTAGCTACTCTAGTGATGAGATAGCCGGTATTGCAGCCGTATTTTTAACATTTTCTGGAGGTCCGTAATGCAACCGTTGTCGTTGATTCAGGCTTCAAAAATCGTCGATGCCTCGCTGGAACGGGCGCGTGAATTCAAATGCCAGCCACTGACTGTGGCCGTTCTTGACGCAGGCGGTCATCTGGTCGCTCTCAAGCGTGAAGACGGCAGCGGCATCCTGCGCCCTCAGATTGCTCAGGCAAAGGCGTGGGGTGCCCTCGGTATGGGGCACGGAGGACGCGCACTGGCTGAGCGCGCTGCTGCTGCGCCGGCGTTCTTTGCCGCGTTGACCGATATCTCTGGGGGGCGTATTGCGCCAGTGCCTGGTGGCGTGCTTGTGCGCGATGGTAGCGGGAATATCCTGGGCGCTGTCGGCATCAGCGGCGACCATCCTGACAAAGACGAGGCATGCGCCGTATTTGCGATCCAGAGCGTTGAGCTGATGGCTGACGGCGGATAGGATTGTCAGCCTGCGCAATCCCATCGAGATGATGGCTGAAGACTGGGCCGGCCGTCAGATATAGGAAGTAGATGGAATTGCTTTGAAACCAGACACTTCGGGAAAGCTTGCCCCGAAGCGAAGCCGGCTTCGCTTCGTTCCCTTTGCAGACGCAGCGGAGTATCGCGTCTGGACCATGAAATCAGGCGAGCTACCGTGGGAGGCGCCCTAACTGTCGCAACGCTGGAGGACTACCCCACGGTAAATCCAGCGTATTCTCCTTCCGCAACGGAGCGGCAGGTATTCGCGCCGACGCAGATCCACGTATCTGGAATCCGGATTGTGGGTCGCGCACGCCAGTGCGCCGACGCGCGTCAGGTTGCTCTGCCACACCAGTCACATGGCAGTACTTTGGATTCCTATGCGGTGATCCATGACAGACACAAAAAATATTAACGTTTGAAGCAACCCCGGAGTGCTTTCTCGACGATCGCCAGTCCAGCGATACTGCGCGGACGGAGCTTGAACACGTCCGATTTGATAAATCGACACAACAACAAAGTACGGGTCGCTTGACACCGTGCCGTTTGCCGAAATGGAGACGACTATGCAAGTCCAGAAAGAGAAGAGCGCAGCGCTGATTTATCTGATGCTGTTCTCAATGGTGATGATCAACTACCTTGACCGGGTCGCATTGTCCGTTGCGGCAAAGCCGATTGCGAGCGAATTCCATCTGAACCCCATCCAGTTGGGGTACGTGTTCTCCTCATTCTTGTGGAGTTACATTCCTTGCGCGCTTCTGTGCGGCGTCCTCGTGGACCGCTTTGGCGCCAGAAAAGTATGCGCTACCGGGATGCTGGTATGGTCAACTGCGACGATTTTTACCGGGCTTGCCAGCGGTATAGGCTCCCTGCTGGCTACGCGTCTCGTGATGGGTGCTGGTGAAGCAAGCTCCTATCCCAGCGGTAACAAGTTCATACGTGAGCATGTCCCGGTCTCGAAGTATGGCTTTGCAACCTCAGTCATGAATTCTGGTGCCTATGCCGGGCCGGCGGTGGGCGCGGTTCTGATTGCCTGGCTGGTGACGAGTGTCGGATGGCGCCTGGCGTTCTGTATCGCAGGTGCCATCGGCTTTGTCTGGGTGACGCTCTGGCTGCTCTGGTTCCGCAGAAACGGTAATGTGTCCGCTTCCGGCGTGGTTCCCATGACTCTCTCAGGTCGACGCAATGGCGTCGGGTTGAAGGGCCTTCTGCGTTCGGGGAGCATGTGGGGCATCACCTTGACACACGGATGCAACACCTACACGCAATATCTGTTTTTGACCTGGCTGCCGAGTTATCTGATTGCAGCAAAGGGTCTGGATATAAAACACGCGGCAGTCTTTACGGCGGTACCGTACGGGTGCGCGGTTATATTCGGCAGCCTGATCGGTAAGCTGAGTGATCGCCTTTTGAGGGGCGGCGACGTGGGATCAGGAAAGCGCCGCAGGATGGTTGCGGGGATGCTGTTGTGCGCCGCTACAATTCTGGCGATTCCGTTTATCGACAGCGTCTGGACGCTGGTTGCGGTGCTTTCAGTCACGCTAACAGGCATTGCTGCCGCGAACTCCCTTAACCTCGCCCTGATCAACGATCTGCTTGTCCATAACGATGACGCCGGAAAAGCCTATAGTCTTGCAATTGTTGGCTCCAACATGTTCGGCGTTCTTGCCCCGATCATCACGGGTTATGTGATTGCTATCACCGGCTCATATAACTACGCGTTTGTGGGGGCGGGGACTCTCCTTCTGTGCGGCGCCGTGATATCGCTAACGAGAACGCGCGAACGGATTGGTGTTGCGGAATCGGTAGCGTTACTAGACGAAACGTCGCCCATCACGCTTTAGGAAAACACCGATTCCTTAAGCGAAACTGTCATGATTTTTCGCGTAGAGACTGCGTTCAGCCAAGGACATCCGCGTGTCAATCGAAGGCAACGGTGCTCGACGCAACTACGTCTTCATCGAGCATGTGTGGCGTAGAATTTACGCGGATGCGGGACAACAAACCAGTCAATTCAGCAGCGAACGTTATAGCCACAGGTGGCGAACTTATGTCGTTGAAACAGGCGAGCAAGGCAGCCTGCAGGAACCGAACGGAGAGTACATGAAACGAGTTTTGATCATTGGCGCGGCGGGCCATATCGGTAAAGTGCTGCGTGCGGGGCTGCGCGGACAGTATCAACTGCGACTGGCCGATATCGCAAGTCAAGCGCCGGCAGGGCCGGGCGAAGAAGTTGTGGTTGCGGATATCACGCGGCTCCCGGACCTGTTACCGATCATGAAGGATATTGAGGTCGTTGTGCATCTTGCCGGTATTCCGGATGAAGATAGTTGGGCAAGAATACGGGATTTGAACATTGAAGGGTGCTACAACGTGTTCGAGGCAGCAAGACAGTCGGGTGTTAAGCGGGTCGTCTTTGCGAGTTCGAATCATGCGGTGGGTTTTCATCGACGAGACAGGATGATCGATGACACGGTTGCTGTGCGTCCCGACAGTCGCTACGGCGTGTCGAAAGTATTCGGTGAGGCTTTGGGGCGAATGTACGCGGACAAGCACGGTATGTCGGTCGCATGTATGAGGATCGGATCGTTTCGCCCGGACGATATTCCAGTCGTACCAAGGCACCTGAGTACATGGATTAGCCACCGCGACATGGTGCAGTTGACAAGGCGTTGCATTGACCATTCTGACTATCACTTCGTAGTCGTATACGGTGTGTCCGGCAATGTGCGCAATCATTGGGACAACGCAAATGTGCGATGGCTCGGCTATGCCCCGGAAGACAATGCCGAACAACGGGCGGCCCAGATTGTTGCGAGCGGAGAACCGGAAGACGTTCGCGAAGCAACGTTTCATGGCGGGTTCTATTGTCTTGCCGAATTTGACGGTGATCTTGACCGGATCAGTTAAGGAAGACGTGCTCAACTCATTTTCGATGCGCTGACTTTTTGCCTCCTGTGCAATGTCAGCATTGAAAATCTGGCAGGAAAACAAAGTCCCGAAAGGTGTTCCTGTTGTGTGCGATCGCCTGCTGTTGCAGTTGCTTCTCATAGGCCACGGGGTGGATGCCGAACGCCACCAACCTGGCCGCATCGATGCGACGTTGGCGGGCGTCGCTTATCGACAGATCAGGGAATCGCCCAAGGGTATAGTTGCAATCCTTGCCATCCAGCCGGTAATCAAATTCCACACCTTCGAAGCCAGGACCGGAACCCGCAGATACATCGAGTCGCGGTCACGGAGCCTAAAGGGCTTGTCTTGCGGTTTGGCGTTCAGCAGTAGTGGATGGGTGAACTTGATGGCGTTCTACTCGACGGATACCTACCGTGAGTTTTACCCGCAATTTACCCGCAAAACTGGTGGAAACCGGTGGATTTCTCTGGATGAAATCGGACGGATCCCCGTGCACAGGACGCGCAACCAGAGCGAATGCGTAAAGCCTCAACCATTCGCTGTAACCCCGTACAAGAAAGCCTCCCGAGCGTTCTATGTATTGCTCGCGGGACGTTTCATAGACCTCCCGAAGTGCAAACCACGGCACATGCGGCAAGTCATGATGAACCAGATGATAGTTGTTATTCAGGAACAGCAGACGCCAGAACCATCCTGCTTCGTTGATGACAGTACGATGCTCGTGCGCATGTGCTGCCCGATGTTCCTGAAACGAACGGATCGAGCCCAACGACAACGACCCATACCCCGCGCCGACGATAAAGACCCAAGCAGGCATTCCGCACACACGTTGAAGCCACACCGTCAGCACGGCTAACGCGGCCAGATGCGCGAGCCACATCGGCGCATCGCGCCAATCGCCGCGTTTGACCTTGTCGAGCGCATTCGCGCCCGTTGCCGCAACGGCAAAAGCCGGCCCGACTAACAGGCGTCCGGCGAACGTATTGCGAAACGTCAGCAGAGCGCGAATCGCAAAACCCGCACGTTGCCACACATGCTGACTGACGAAGTAGCTTTCAGGATCGCGCTGGGGAAGCGTCAGATGCGGATCGTCGTGATGCTGAAGATGCGAATCACGGTAGATGCCATATGGAAACCACACCGCGAACGGCGCGAATCCCAGCAGTGCGTTGAAGAGCGGCGAGCGGGTCGGATGTCCGTGCAGCAATTCGTGTTGCAGAGACATGTACCACGCGCCCAGCAGTGCCAGCAGCGCGGTGGTCAATGGCAACCCGAGCGTGCGCGCATGCGTCGCTACGCCAAACCATCCGCCATAGATCGTGACGATCAGCAGCCACGTTGGCCATTGGGTGCGCCATGTCAAGCTTGCCGCCTGCCGGGCGAGTGCTTTGCGTTGCGTGTCGTCGAGGTAAATCGCCATCGGCTGGATCGGTCGGAATGCAGGTTTAGACCGATCCTACGGACCAATTCACATGACTAGAACCATTTTGTTCAGCAATGCATCTGCAAAATCGTGCAAAGGTGGAGGACGCTCAACCACCGTCCGCCACACGGCAAGCATGATCGAGCAAGCCTTCCGCTGTGCCACTGCCGTTGTCGGCATCCAGGCCGCTATTCACGACGAGCCAGCCGTCCTTCTCCGCCGACGGCCCCGCACCGGTCACGAGAATGGTTTGCACAGCCATCGCCGCGACACCTCTATTGTCACGCGCGACGATGCGAAACGGATTGTTCGCCTGCGTGAGCGAGGTGACGCGCATGATCCGGTAGCGCTGTCCGTTGAGCGTGTCCCAACGCCACTCGTCAGGCGTGTCCTTCGCGTGACGCGCGAGCGCATCGCTCACGTCGCTGCGCATGCAATCGATATGGATATGCAACTGGTTTTGCGAGCGGCGGTATTGCGAATTGATTTCGATGCCGAGTTGATTGTCGGGTAAGGGCCGCTTGACGGACTTTTCGACGTAAAGCCGCGACGCCCATGCGTCGTCCCAGTAGTCCTGTGCATTCGGCGCCAGCACGAATGGGCTTTCTATGCCGGTGACACGGTCGGTCGGAATCAGCAGATGCTGCGAGCGACCGACGATGTCCTTGAGGATCACATAGCGTTTGTCGAGGTCCACGACCATGCATTGTCCCGGCGTGCCGGTGGCCTGTTGCGACGGCACGCAACGCAGATCGACGATTTTCCAGAGCGCGTTCGGATCGACTGCCGCAAGGCGTGCGCAGGAGGAGGCGGCAAAGGCGACCGCTAATGCGGCGACGGTTCGCAGAAGCGCTCGCCGAAGGCGGCTTGGTTTTGACGCGGTCATCGGCATGCGGATCGGCACTTTTTTATCGGAGTTTTCAACAGCATCTTTGACGGCACCGTCATGCCGTCAAAGCACCGGCGCCGGCAGCACGCCGAGCAATTGCTCGAATGCGACGCCGATCGCCAGCAACCGCCGATCCTCGCCGAGCGGTCCATCCAGTTCGAGGCCGACCGGCAAGCCGCTCGCGCTCATCCCCGCCGCCAGCGACAAGCCCGGAATACCTGACGTACTGGCCGGATCCGTATTGCGCAGGAACGCGTCCATCGTATCGATCGACGCGGCGCCATCGATCGATACTGTCGACGATCCGTTCAGGTCGTCGATCGGCACCGCGGTGAGGCGCGTGGTCGGGAACAGCAGCGCGTCGAGACGCTCATCCGCGAACGTCGCGGCGACATACTGCTGCAAGCGCGGCCGCCATTGTTTCAGTGCTGCGTCGTAGTGCGAGCCGAGCACGTCGGCGAGCACGCCATCGTAGATCGCGCGCACGTCAGGGCTCGCGATGCGGGCCGCCATGTCAGCCACTGTCTTCACCGGCGCATCGTTGGCGACGAGCCAGGCGAGCACGTCTTCGCGCGGTTCGTGGATCGCGATCGGCCCACCGACCTGGCCGTTCAAGGTTTCCAGTTCGCTCATTTCGACGGGCACGAAGATAACGCCCGCAACTTCGAGCCGCCGCAAGGCGGCGCGCGCGACTGCTTCCACCTGCCTTTCGAGGCCTTCCCAGAGTGGCGCGGGCAAACCGATACGCAAGCCGTTCAGCGCGAGCGTGGGCAGCGGTCCCGTTCCGGTAATCACGCCGTCGAGCAACGCGATATCGGCGACCGTGCGTGCCATCGGACCCACGGTATCGCGCGTGTGGCTGATCGGCACGACGGCATTCGGGTCGTGATAGCGCCGCTCGGCGCCGCCGTTGCCGACTGAGGGACGAAACCCCGCGATGCCGGTCAACGCGGCCGGAATGCGGGTCGAGCCGCCGGTGTCGGTGCCCAGACCCGCAGGCACGATGCGCGCGGCGATCGCGACGGCGGTGCCACCCGACGACCCGCCTGGAATTAGCGACGGGTCATACGGATTGCGCACCGGGCCGGCGTGGGGAGCGAGGTTCGTGCTGGTGATGCCGAACGCCAGTTCGTGCATGTTGGCTTTGCCGAGCACAATCGCACCTGCGTCCAGAAGCCGTTGTACCGAAGGTGCGTTCGTCTTCGGCACGAAGCCTTCCAGAGCGGGCGTGCCCGCCGAAGTCTGCAAGCCGGCCGTATTGATGTTGTCCTTCACGACGATGGGCAGACCGGCGAGCGGCAAGCGCGCTTTTGCTTCGGGCGGCAACGTATCGATGCGCTGCGCGGCGGCCAGCGCGCCGTCGAGGTCGAGCGTGGTGAGCGCATTGAGGGTTGAAAGCGCCGCCGCCCGTGCCAGCAGCGTGGCCATATAGTCGGCGGCTTTGAGGCGCCCGGACTGGATCGCTGCGACCGCTTCCGTTGCGGTCAGCGCCAACTGTTCATCAACGGTCCATGTCATTGCCGGCGTCCCCTTGAGCTGAAGTGACGCCTATTCTGGCACAGCCGCTTAAAGACCGGCGGCGCGTTAGGCAACGTGACTTTCGTTGGCAGGGTTGCCAGTCGCCGGATCATAGGGCGACGGACCTTCCGGTTCTGCGCGTTTGACCGGCTTGAGCGCCGCTATGGATTCTGCAAGCGCTATCGAATGGACCTTCTGCCGTTACTTGCGGCTGTCGATCCACATGCGTCCCCAACGGAACGCATAGGCGAGTGCGTGTTCTTCGTCGAAGAAGTAATCGAGTGCGTCGAACGAGTAGGCTTGACCCTGGCTTGCAGAGGTTTTCTCGATGGTCAGATTGGCGGCGAACAGGCCGTTAGGCAGCTGTTGCGCAACCGGTGCGACTTCGTAGCCCTTGTAGCGGATATTTGAATTCATGGTCGTGGCAGTGAGTGTGCCCGCGTGTATTGCTAAGGAGCCGGCGCGCGGGACGCAACCCTGTGCGTCAGGCAACCGGTGAGTGAGCGGGCAGGATCAAGCGTAGGCCGCGCCGCGCAGCGGGTGAACCAATCTTTCGTCGTAAGCAAATCAGCGAGGTTCGGGAACGGTCTTCAGGCGGCCGGATCGGACCATAGTGCGATGAGCACGAAGACACTATCCGGCCTTGTCGGCGGATGGTCTGTTGTATGGCGCACGGTTTGGAGCGGGAGGAGAGGGGCCGCGTCGATGAAACCGGCCGGTAGGGAGGGTGCGTGGACCGCGAGCCGCGATCCACGGTGCCAGACAGTTCGCGTTTAAACCGCGTGCAGCAACCGGGCAGGTTGAGTTTCCTTGACTGCATTGCCGAGCGGCGCGGCCGTCGGCGTGCGATGCGCGTTGAACGCCAAAGCGAATTGCGCGGCCTGCTGGCCGACCGTGGCGAGCTGATCGACAACCTTGGTGTCAGAACAGGTGTCGACGGTGTCGAAGCGCGTTTCCAGCGTGTTGATCCCGGCGCCGAACGGCGTGGGCCAGCCGCGCAACGCGTGGACGATCGAACGTAGCGAGGTCAGCACCGAACCGGCAGCCTGCCAGCCGTAAGCCGTGACGATGCAGCCGACTGCGCGGCCATCCAGATACGGCCGCTCATCGGCGCGCAGTTCCTCGAGCGTGTCGAGCGCGTTCTTGACGAGGCCCGAGACGCCGCCGTGATAGCCGGGCGTCGCGATGATGAGCGCGTCCGCATGGCGCACGGCTTCGATCAGTTCGAGCTGTTCGGTGGTGCGTTGAGGGTTTTCCGGCGCGTAGTGGGGCAGGCTATGCAGGAAAGTTCCGCCAAACAGGCGGGTATTCGCGCCAGCGGCTTCCGCGCCACGCAGCGCAAAGCCGAGCGCGCGCTCGGTCGACGACGCCGCGCGTGTCGTGCCGCCGATGCCGATGACAAGCGGCCGGCGATGATGATCGAAACTGGTCAACGAAATGCTCCTTCGGTAGCGGCTCACGGAACGCTGGCGCGGGGCTGCGCGAGAGATGAACCGGGGCGAACCGGACTTTGAAGTGTCATCTTAATGACCGCTGCGAGCCGGGCGAAGCGACTTTTTGTTCTAACGATATAACCGCGCGCGGTTATCCGCGGCATTGTGGGTTGTCTGGCGGACATTTCGAAGCCGATACGCCGCCCTGTGCAATGCAGTTGAGGCCACGCCGGATAAGCATATGGCGATCCATTGGTTGGGAGCGCGCGGACGCACGGCTATGATCGACTCGTCTCCTCCATGACATCTCCTTGACATGGGACTCGGCCTCGCTACGTCAGTGGCGGGGCCTTTTTTTGTCTGCTCTTTCAGTGGTGTAAGCGCTTGCCGCTTCACGATAAAGCCGTTTTTCGCATGCTACGATGGTCCGCGAAGCGATTCCCGGCGAGGTCGAGCAAGCGATGGCAACCCTATATGACACGCTCGGTGTGCACGTGCACGCCACGGAAGAAGAAATCAAGCGGGCCTACCGCAAGGCCGCGATGAAGTGGCATCCAGATCGCAACAACGGCGCCGAAGACGTTGCGCGCGCGACCTTCCAGGAAATCAAGGACGCGTACGCGATCCTCTCCGACGTCGCGCAGCGCAAGGTGTATGACGCGGTCTATACCGAGCAGATGCGCGGCTGGGAGGCGCAGCGTGCACACCAGCAAAAAACGCAAGCCGAACGCGAGACGGCGGCGCGTGCCGCGGACGAAGCGGCCTATGCCGAGATGGTGTCGCTCGCCATGCGTTTCGCCGGCGATGGCCACAATCGCGATGTGCTGTTCGGTGTGCTGCTAGGACGTCGATGCGACGCGCGGCGGGCCGCGCAGATTGCCGATAGTGTCTCCGCATTGCAGGCGTCGCGGCGCGAGGCCGAGAAGGCGGAGGTTGCGGCCGAGGTGGCCGCGAAAGCGGCGGATGTCTCTGAAGCTTCAGCCCAGGCGCAGGCAGCTACCGCCAACGACGATGCCGCCAATCCGGGCGTGCCAGGCAACCGCGGTAATGCAGGCAAGCGTGAAGAAAATGCGAGCGACGCCCATCCGGCCGGCGTATTGGGCGGACTCTGGTTTCAGTTCCTGAACGGCTTGCGGTTTTGAAGAGGCCGGTGCGCGCGTTTGACAGCATACTGAAAGATTCGGCTTTGCGCTGCCGGACTTCGTCGCAAATGCGCCGCTCTTTCCCGGAGCGCCCCCGTCGTGTAGCTGGATCTTTGCTGATCCGCTCGCCGATGGAATGCTCGAGCCTGAGCGAGTCCGTTCGTTTGAGAAGGTGTTCTGGCAGATCGTCCGGCAGGTCAGCACATTCATCGACTTGCCGCAGTATGCGGCGGCGTGGAAGGCTGCCGCGGGCGTCGAGGCGCCGGTTTGCGTGAGCGACGCGTTGTGAGCATCCCCGACGTTTCATCCGGCTGAGCAATGTCAGACGCGAAACGCAGGGGTGCGTTTTCACTGTGCGGTTTTCGGGGGTGTCATCGGGTCGTTGGACGACATCGAGTGCATGTCGGCGTCGTTCGGATCCGTCATTTTCGACGGGTTCCCGGGCCACATGGCTAGTGGGCTCGTCGCCGGGTCGCCGTGATACGTCATCCCTGCCGTGGGGGCGCCGTGCGCGTTACCCCCACCGGTGCCGCCCTGGCCGTTGCCGCCACCTTGTGCGAAGACCCCGCCGCAAGCCATTGAAAGAGCGGCGGTCGCGAGCATGATTTTAAGCGTGGAATTGCGCATGATATTTCTCCTTGCGAACTCATCAGACATTTGGGTTGCGGCCCGTTACTTCGGCATCAGCACTTTGTCGACCACCATGATGACGCCGTTGCTTTGATAGACGTCGTAGGTGGAAATGTCGGCGGTGTGGCCCGCTGCGTCGGCGACGACAATATTGCGCGGTCCGTTTTCCGTGAAGGTGAGCATCTCGCCGTTGACGGTCTTGATTGACGCTTTGCCGCCGCCGGCCCTGATCGCCGTGTCCAGCTTGTTAAAGTCGTAACGGCCGGGGAGCACGTGATAGGTGAGAATGCTGGTGAGCATCGCTTTGTTTTCAGGTTTGACAAGCGTGTCGACCGTGCCGGCTGGCAGTGCCGCAAACGCTTCGTTGGTCGGCGCGAAAACGGTGAACGGGCCCGAACTCTTGAGCGTGTCGACGAGACCCGCCGCTTTGACCGCGGCGACGAGCGTGGTGTGATCCGCGGAATTGACTGCGTTGTCGACGATGTCCTTGCTGGGGTACATCGCCTGTCCGCCTACCATGACGGTTTCACCCGCCGCGAATACGCTGGCGGAGGCAATCGACAACGCCGCAGCGGCAAAAACCAACTTTCTGTTCATGACCGGTCCCCTCAGGATGCAACGCGTTATTAC
Source organism: Paraburkholderia sediminicola (assembly GCF_046026855.1). GTDB lineage: Bacteria > Pseudomonadota > Gammaproteobacteria > Burkholderiales > Burkholderiaceae > Paraburkholderia > Paraburkholderia sediminicola_A. The sequence goes on from NZ_JAQQET010000024.1 coordinate 80,435, forward strand.
GCTGCTCTGACCGGATATACGGTGGGCCGAGTCGTCTGGATGCAAACGGTTGGCGCACAACTTCTCTTCGCCAGCATAAGTGGCACGAGCACGTCCGCGTCGACGAACGTGTCAGACCTTGTTGTTGCCACCAGAAAAGTGCGGGGTTATGCCTGTGCGCCAGCGGTTTAACACCCTGCCGGCTTAGCGATTGTTCGGGCGCGCGAGCGGACTTCCCGCAAACGGGTCGTTCAGCCAATCCACCTGTTTTCTCGGCTGCGGGGCAGGTGCCGGGGTGGCCGACAATTCGAAGTGGTCGATTGATTGACCTGCGCTAATTGCCTGTTTAAGCCATTGGGGCATGTCACCCTGGCCGTCCCAGCTATCTCCCGTTGCGCTGCGGTAGCGCTCGCCGGTTTGCCTCTTCGGTTCGGCCGCCAGCACCGCGGCGAGGTCTTCTGGTTTGATACCAAACTCTTCCATGCGGTGGCGGAGATACGCAATCATGCTATCTCGCTTCCTTTCGTCCATAAGATATTCGTCCTTCTAAAGCGTCCGGTGTTCTGTCAATTACAGATTGCGAGGGAAAACCGCGAAAGCATTGAGCCCACGTAAATGGGGTCCGCCCGCGGTAAAGTTATTGATCGAAGGAAATCCTGGTAGCAGCGTCAAAAACGATGCCTCATAAATTGCGTTACTGCATTTGCCCGGCCAGGCCGCCTAAACGGCTGGCCGCGCCAATCAGCGAATATTCAACGCTCGGCCACGCGGCAGGTACGGCTGGGTAAGCCCTACGGCTGCGATGGAAAGAACACTGATGATGTGCACCGATTGCGGATGGCCGGTCTCATGCCCACGCTCCGTCTCTCGCCGGTGCCTCGCGCGGGGCTGATTTTGTGCGTTATTCCAGCATCATAGCGCACTGTTCGAGTAAAGCACGCGCCAGCCCGGCTGATTTTGTTGTCGCACGTCCCGGATCGGCCTGCAACCGACGCCGCTGGCACAGCCTGCGCCGCCGGGATTGAAATCCTGGATGGCCGACCTATAACGGAACTGTGGAGCAACACTCTGCGTTTCCAGCCTGGTGGCGACCGGTTCCGGTAAGCCGCGCGTGCACGCCGGACATCGGTTTTCAGGTTTGGCAACTATTTACTCGTTTAGTTCGGTGACTCGCCGCAGCAGTCCCGCATAGGCATTCGCCCGTCCGTCAGTTCGATTTGGCGACATGACGTTTTTCGCGAATCAATTCTTTTTGAAGGGAATGAGTGCTGCTGCGCCGGATTCGAGGAGTCTGGACATGAAACTACGTTTATTGATGGCATTGGTAAGCGCCGCTTTCTTTCTGGTGCCGAATACAGCTGGCGCACTGGACAGTCAGCAGGACGACGCTGGGTCGGGCCGGGCGCTAATGCAGCAGAACGCCAATGAATCGGCGCAGGACGCAACCGACATGTCGTTTGGTGAAACTGGGCGTGCCATGATGCCGGCTGCCCAACCGGTGCAGAACGTCTCCTATGGCGGGGCGGCCGCAGGCGCGACGGAAGCGGGAGGCCGACAGGAACGGCCGTGCTCTTCCGGAGCGCAATGCAGAATCTATTTTGGTCAGTAAGTCAGTAATAGACCGGCGATTCAGGAGGCGGTGGGGGAGCAGCATGCACCGCCTCTAACCAATCCGCACACGGAAATCTTGTCGAAATACCCACACGCCCGACTGCGTTTTTACGGAGTGGTCAGCGAGCGATTTAATACGATGTTAAGGTGTGTTCCGTTCAGGTCTTCACCGGTTCGTTTTCCGGCCGCAATCATAAGCAGGCAGATAGCGCCTGCTTTTTTAATTGTGATTGGCGGTTCGTGAATTGATTAGTCCGGTATGACTGCTCCAATCCCACTCGTTGTTTAGTTACTCGCAAACAATACTATGTTGATGGAAGATAATCTGCCGGCGAGCATTGCTTCGCCGGACGATGGCGCCTCGTCGTCCCTGCGTTCGTGGCTCGCTGTTGTAGCCGTTGCAATCGGTGCGTTTGCATTCGTGACCACGGAGTTTTTACCCGTCGGATTGCTGCCGCGCATAGCGGCGGATCTGGGCGTGCTGCCTGGCACCGCAGGCCTGATGGTCACTGTGCCGGGTGTGATTGCCGCCATCTCCGCGCCCGGTTTGATGCTGGTGGCCGGACGGATGGATCGCCGGCGCGTATTTCTGTTGCTCACGGCCTTGCTGCTGGCGTCGAATCTGATTTCAGCGTTTGCGCCCGATTTTCTGTCCATGCTGCTCGGACGCGCGCTGCTCGGTGCGGCCTTGGGCGGATTCTGGACCCTGGCGACGGCCGCATCGGGGCGCCTCGTCAAGCCGAAGGATTCGGCCAAAGCCATGGCGACGATCCTGACCGGCGTGACCTGCGCGACGGTGATCGGTGTGCCGCTCGGCACATTTATCGCCAGCTTTGCGTCATGGCGTGCGTCGTTTATGGCAACGGCTGTACTCGTTGCTATCGCGCTCGTGGCTCAGTTCGTTTTCGTGCCGTCCTTGCCGTCGACAGCCGCATTGCGGATGCGCGATCTGGTGGCGCTGCTGCGCCGCCCGCATCCACGGAGGAGCATGTTGATGGTCGGGCTTGTATTCGGCGCGCATTTCTCTTCGTACACGTACATCACGCCGTTCCTGCTCCGTAACGCGAATTTGACGATGTCGACGATTACCTTGCTGCTGCTCGGCTTCGGCATGATTGGGTTCTTCTCGAACTTCGCCGTTTCGTCGACGGTGACACGTAACCTGAAAACGTCCGTGGGCGTGATGGTTTCTCTGCTCATGTTCGCGCTGTTCGCCATGCCGCTGTTGCAACAATCGCCGATCGGCGTCGCCGCGCTCGTACTCGCGTGGGGTATTTCGTTCGGGGCGCTGCCGCTGTGTTTCAGCGTCTGGATTCAACGCGCTACGCCGGATTCGCCGGAAGCGGGCTCGGCGCTGTTCGTCAGCATCATTCAGGTGGCGATTGCGCTGGGGTCGCTGATTGGCGGTGTGGTGGTCGACCATGTCGGCATTTCCGCCGACTTTCTTTTCGGCAGCGGTTTGGCGCTGCTGGGGCTCGCCGCGCTTGCCAGTTTTGGGCGGCGTGAGCAGGTCGTGGCGACGGAGTCGATAGCGTGTCCGGCGTGTACTGATTAACGGACAGGCCCATCACGCGCCACGCCCACCGATCCACTTTTGTTATCACCCTCTCCAATACACGGATTGTTAGCGCATCGCACCGCTCGTATATTTGCTGAACGAATGCAGAGACAGCACGGACAGCAGAAACTACAACAACTGAACGGCAAGCCGCATGGGCCTGCCACAGGAGCAAAGCGATGAATCGAATCGATCTGGAGGGGCGTGTTGTCGCCATTACTGGCGGCGCGCGCGGCATTGGTTACGCGGTGGCCCAGCGGGCACTGAACTCGGGCGCGTCGGTTGCCCTATGGGACATCGACGCCGAGCGCCTGGCGCGCAGCGAGCGCGAGCTCAGCGAACTGGGCAAGGTAACGGCCGTCACGGTCGAACTCACCCAGGAAGCCTCAGTGGTTCAGGCGGTGGCGCAAACTGTCGCCGCCCACGGCGCGATCGACGTGCTGATCAACTGCGCCGGCATCACCGGCGGCAACGGCCCGACGTGGGAGCTGGACCCCGAGGTCTGGCGCCGCGTGATCGACGTGAATCTGATCGGCCCGTATCTCACCTGCCGCGCGGTCGTGCCACAAATGCTCAAGCAGGGCTACGGCCGGATCGTCAATATCGCATCCGTGGCCGGCAAGGAGGGCAATCCGAATGCCTCGCACTACAGCGCGTCCAAAGCCGGGCTCATCGGCCTGACCAAGTCCCTCGGCAAAGAGCTTGCGACGAAGAACATCCTCGTCAATGCGGTCACGCCCGCAGCGGCCAAAACGGAGATCTTCGATTCGATGTCGCAGGAGCATATCGACTACATGCTCTCGAAGATTCCAATGAACCGGTTCCTCTTGCCGGAAGAAGCGGCGTCGCTGATTCTCTGGCTCTCTTCCGAAGACTGCGCGTTCAGCACCGGCTCGGTATTCGACCTGTCTGGCGGCCGCGCCACTTATTGAGTCGTCGCAGCTTCAACCAGGCCGTAGTGGTAGCAGTGCAAAAAAGGCAAAAACGCAGAGCGCGACCCGCAAGCTCTGCGAAGGAGACGACATGAGTCCGCATTCGCCCGCGTCACTGGAGGCGATCAACAGCAAGGTCATGCGCCGGCTGTTGCCGTTTCTTCTGCTCATGTATGTGCTGGCGTTCCTTGATCGCGCCAACATCGGCTTCGCGCAGAAGGCGTTGCAGCACGATACGGGTTTGTCTAATGCGGCTTTTGCCTTCGGCGCGGGCGTGTTCTTCATCGGCTATGCATTGTTCGAGGTACCGAGCAATCTGCTGCTGCACAAGGTCGGCGCGCGTGCGTGGATGTGCCGGATTATGGTGACCTGGGGGCTTGTCTCGGCGGCGATGTGTCTTGCGCATACGCCAACGGCTTTCTACTCACTGCGTTTTCTGCTCGGTGTCGCCGAAGCCGGTTTCTTCCCCGGCGTGATCTATTACCTGACTCACTGGTTTCCACAAGCAGCGCGAGCTCGCGCGGTGGGCGTGTTCTATTTCGGTGCACCGCTGGCGTTCATCTTCGGCAGTCCGTTGTCGGGCTCCTTGCTCGAATTGCATGGCGCGATGGGTTTGGCCGGCTGGCAGTGGCTGTTTCTGATCGAGGGGACGTTGGCCTCGTTAGTTGGCGTATGGGCGTTCTGGTATCTCGACAACCGACCTGAAGACGCGCGCTGGCTCGATGCGCAGGAGCGCAGTGCCTTGCGCAGCGCACTCGACGACGATGCGCGCGCCGCGTCGGCGCATGGGCCGCGTCACATTCTCGCTGCGCTGGTCGACCGCCGTGTGTTGCTGCTTTCGGCGATTTATCTGCTGATTCAGATGAGTGTCTACGGCGTGATCTTCTATTTGCCGCAACAAGTGGCCGCTTTACTCGGCACGACGGTCGGCTTGCGGGTGGGCCTCGCCGGTGCGCTGCCATGGCTGTGTGCGCTGGCGGTGACGTGGTATGTGCCGCGTCGTGCGGATCGCACGGGTGGACACCGGCGCTGGGCGGTCGCGCTGCTGGTGCTCGCCGGCCTCGGTATCGGCGCCTCGGGGCTCGCGCATAACCCGTCGATCGGCTTGATCGCGCTGTGCTGCGCGGCCAGTGGTTTCATCGCGGCGCAACCGCTGTTCTGGACATTCCCGACGCGCTATCTCACGGGCGCCGCGGCTGCAAGTGGGATCGCGCTGATCAATTCGCTCGGCGGCCTCGGCGGATTTATTGCACCGAGCCTGCGCACCGCGGCGGAACGGGCGTTTTCGTCCACCTCGGCAGGGCTGATCGTATTGGGCGTCTCGAGTCTGCTCGCGGCGCTCATGATCGGCACGCTGTTGCGTCGTGACGGCGCACATTCAACCTGGTCTTTCCAACACTTACTGCACCGCGCCCGTTAGGCGCATTGTCGGATGCACGTTCGACGCATCAACAACGGAGCCCTTTTTATGGCCATGCCTACTATCCGGCACGTGCGTGCCTTCATCGTCCGCGGTGGCGGTGCGGATTATCACGATCAACCCGACGGACACTGGATCGACGATCACATTTCTACGCCGATGGCGCGTTATCCGGAGTATCGCCAGAGCCGCCAGTCGTTCGGTATCAATGTGCTCGGCACGCTGGTGGTGGAGATCGAAGCTAGTGACGGCACGGTCGGTTTTGCAGTGACAACGGGCGGCGAGATCGGCGCGTTCATCGTCGAGAAACATCTCGCGCGTTTTCTCGAAGGGCAGCTCGTTACAGACATTGAGAAGATGTGGGATCAGATGTATTTCTCGACGCTGTACTACGGCCGCAAAGGCGTGGTGCTGAACACGATCTCGGGCGTCGATCTCGCGTTATGGGATCTGCTCGCGAAAGTCCGCAAGGAGCCGGTGTACCAGCTATTGGGCGGCCCGGTGCGCGACGAACTCGTGTTCTACGCGACTGGCGCGCGTCCCGACCTCGCGAAGGAGATGGGTTTCATCGGCGGGAAATTGCCTTTGCAGCATGGTCCTGCGGAAGGCGAGGCGGGTCTCAAGAAGAATCTTGAGAAGCTTGCCGAGATGCGCAGCCGTGTCGGCGATGACTTCTGGCTAATGTACGACTGCTGGATGAGCCTCGACGTACCGTATGCCACGCGGCTCGCGCAGGCGGCGCACGAGTACGGTCTGAAATGGATCGAAGAGTGCCTCCCGCCTGACGACTACTGGGGTTACGCCGAACTGCGCCGCAACGTGCCACGCGGCATGATGGTGTCGACCGGCGAGCATGAAGCGACACGCTGGGGTTTTCGCATGCTGCTGGAGATGCAGTGCTGCGATCTGATTCAACCGGATGTGGGATGGTGCGGCGGCATTACCGAACTCATCAAGATCTCCGCGCTCGCCGATGCCCACAATGTGATGGTGGTGCCGCACGGTTCGTCGGTGTATAGCTATCACTTCGTCGTTACGCGGCACAACTCGCCGTTCGCCGAGTTTCTGATGATGGCGCCGAAAGCGGATGAAGTGGTGCCGATGTTTACGCCGCTGTTGCTCGATGAACCGGTCCCCGTGAATGGACGGATGAAGGTGCCGGACACGCCGGGGTTCGGCGTGCGGCTCAATCCGGAATGCGCGCTGGTGCGGCCCTATCCACGTTGAATGTGCGTTGAACACGCGTTGACGGTGGGTTGAATCCGGGCTCAATCTACAAGACTTCATATTGATCCAGCCAACAGGAGAATGACGTGTTGCTCAAGGACAAGGTTGTGATCGTCACCGGCGGTTCGCGTGGCATTGGCCGCGCGATAGCGGTTGCGTGCGCAACCGAAGGTGCGGATGTGGCGATCAACTACTGGGGCGATAACGACGCAACTTATGGGCGCCGTTCGGCTGTCGCCGAAGTGGTCGCGGAAATCGAAGCGTTGGGGCGGCGCGTGATCGCGATCGAAGGCAATGTAGCCGCGCGCGAAACCGGGCAGGAACTGGTTCGCCAAACCATTGAGGCCTTCGGTAAAGTCGACGTGCTCGCGAGCAATGCCGGTATCTGCCCGTTTCACGCCTTTCTCGACATGCCGCCCGAGGTATTGGAATCGACGGTGGCAGTGAATCTGAACGGTGCGTTCTATGTCACGCAAGCCGCCGCGCAGCAGATGAAAGCGCAGGGCACGGGCGGCGCGATCGTGGCGACGAGCTCGATCAGCGCCCTGGTAGGCGGCGGCATGCAGACGCACTACACGCCGACCAAAGCGGGTGTGCATTCGCTGATGCAGTCGTGCGCGGTTGCGTTGGGGCCGTACGGCATTCGCTGCAATTCGGTGATGCCCGGCACGATCGCGACCGATCTGAACGCGGAAGATCTCGCCGACGAGGCGAAGAAAGCTTACTTCGAAAAGCGCATTCCACTGGGCAGGTTGGGCCGCCCGGAGGACGTCGCCGATTGCGTGGTATTCCTTGCTTCCGATCGCGCGCGCTATGTAACAGGCGCCGCGCTGCTGGTGGACGGCGGCCTGTTCGTCAACTTGCAGTAGCGCGCGATGCCGATGTCAATGAACCGGTGCGGATACGATCACAGGCGCGGTCACGGCCGAGGCGGAATCGTCGCGTGCGAGTTTGCGCGAGAAGCCGCGCAGCAAATCGATAAAGCGCAGCGCCGGTTCGGCGAGAGCTTCTTCCTTGCGCGTGAGAATGCCGAAGCCGGCGAGGCTCTTGCCGATTTCGAGCGGCAGCGCGACCAGCAGCTTGCCGCGCACATGATCGCGCACGACCGACTCGGGCAGCATGGCCACAGCGTCGTAGTTCTCGAGCAATTGCAGCGTGGCGAAGATCGACGCGCACTCGGTCAGGTTGACTGGCGTAGCAAGTCCCGCTCGAGCGAGTTCTTCTTCGAACAGCACGCGCGCCGGACTGGTAACTGGTTGCGCCACCCACGGCCAGTCGATCAGTTCCCGCAATGTGATGCGCGAGCGCTGCGCCAGCGGATGAACCGAACGTACCACCAGCAACAAAGTTTCGCGGGCGAGCGGCTCGAAACTGAAATCGTTGTGTTGCAACGGACTGGTCAGGCGTCCAAGCGCCAGATCGACTTCGCGGCGGTGCAGCAATTGCACGACCTGGTCGCTGGTTTCGCCAAGAATCCGCACGTTGAGCAAAGGGCTTTCGGTTTTCAGCGCGGCGACGGCCATGGCCAGCAGATCGGGCGCAGCGCCCATGATGGCGCCGACGGTCAACTGTCCGTGCCCGCCGCGGCGTTTGACGTCGAGGTCTTCGGCAAAACGGGTCAACTCGGCAAGTGCACGCCGCGCATAGGCCAGCGTGACTACGCCGAGCGGTGTGGGCGTCATGCCGCGCGCGTTGCGCTCGAACAGCAGGAAGCCGAAAGCTTCCTCGATGTCGCCGAGCATGCGGCTCGCGCTGGGTTGCGCGACGTTGATCGCCTCGGCCGCTTGATGGAGATTGCGCGCGTCGTCGAGCGCGACGAGCAGCGCGAGGTGCTTGAACTTGAGCCGATTGACGAGTGCGATTGCAGCTGAGTGTTGGCTCATGGTTCCGGTGCGATTCGGTTTGTGGATCGCCCAATCCCAACAACGGATTGAGATGCTATCGACGCAGGAATTATAGTCGTATCAGAACGCTTCTACGCCTGGACGGAAAAGCGCCCCGATACGACGGGAGACAGGCCGTAATGGAAACAATCGCTTTCCGGATGGTGCTCAACCCCGGCATGCGCGAGGAATACGAACGACGTCACGCGCAAATCTGGCCCGAGCTGGTTGATGCATTGCACCACGCCGGTGTGCGCGACTATCGGATCTTCTTCGACGCGGGCACGGACCACCTTTTCGCTATTCTGACGCGCACCACGAATCACACGATGAATGCGCTGCCGCAACTCGACGTGATGCGCAAATGGTGGGATTACATGGCCGACATCATGCAGACCGCTCCTGACCATGCGCCGCTTCAACAACCGTTGGAGCCGGTCTTTCATCTGAATTCGCTTAACTGACGTTGCTGACTGCCAGGCCCAATGGGCGGAGGGTATCGCATGCAGGTTGTCGATTCGCATATTCATCTGTGGGACCTGAAGACGCATCGCTATCCGTGGCTGGAAAACCCGGGCGTGTCGTTCGTGGGGGACGCGCGCGACCTGAAGCACAACTATCTGCTCGACGATTTGCTCGGCGAAGCGGGCGATATTGAGGTGCTGAAACTGGTTCACGTGGAAGCGAATCACGATCCGGCCGATCCGGTTGAGGAAACCCGCTGGTTGCAATCCATTGCGGATCGTCCGGCGTCGCGCGGCATGCCGAACGCGATTGTCGCCGCCGTGGATCTGTCGGCGGCGAACGCGCCGGAAATGCTTGAAGCGCACGCGTCGTTCACCAATACGCGTGGCATCAGGCAGATCCTGAACGTGCACGAGAACAAGCTGTTCGATTACGTGGGGCGTCATTTCATGCGCGAGCCGCAGTGGCGCGAACATTTTGCGTTGCTGCGCCGTTACGACATGTCGTTCGATCTGCAACTGTATCCGTCGCAGATGGACGAGGCGGCTGCGTTGGCGCGCGCGCACGGCGATACGATTTTTATCATCAACCATGCGGGTATGTTCGTGGACCGCAGCAGCGTCGCGGGTTATCGCGCGTGGCGTGACGGCATGCGAATACTCGCGGATTGCAGGAACGTTGCGGTGAAAATCAGCGGACTCGCCATGTTCGATCATCAGTGGACCGTCGAAAGTCTGCGGCCTTATGTGCTCGAAACAATCGATACGTTCGGCGTCGAGCGCGCGATGTTCGCGTCGAACTTTCCGGTCGATCGGTTGTTCGGCTCTTACCCGGATTTGTGGCGTGCGTACGCGTCGATCGTCGACGGCGCGAGCGTTGCAGAAAAAGAGGCGCTGTTTTGCCGTAACGCGGAGCACTTTTATCGTATCTGACGTACCGCAGCCGACGCATTCCCGAAATCGAACAAGAAGGAGACACGTAGTGCCGCAATCCCCATCCGCTGTGCCCAGACTCGAATTACGGCACGCGAGCAAATCATTCGGCCGGGTCCGTGCGTTATCCGACGGCGATCTCGCGTTGTGGCCGGGCGAAGTGCATGCGTTGCTCGGCGAAAATGGCGCGGGCAAATCGACGGTCGTGAAGATTCTCGCGGGCGTACATCAACCGGATACCGGCGCGCTGCTGGTCGACGGTGTGGCGCGCGGATTTGCGACACCTGCTGAGGCACGCGACGCGGGTCTGGCGGTGATCTATCAGGAACCGACGCTGTTCTTCGATCTCTCGATCGCTGAGAACATTTTCATGGGACGGCAGCCAGTCGACCGGATTGGCCGCATTCAGTACGACGCGATGCGCCGTGAGGTGGATGGTTTGCTGGCCTCGCTCGGGGTCGATCTGCGTGCGGATCAACTGGTGCGCGGTTTGTCGATTGCCGATCAGCAGGTAATCGAAATTGCGAAGGCGTTGTCGTTGAACGCGAACGTGCTGATCATGGACGAGCCAACCGCCGCCTTGTCGCTGCCCGAAGTGGAGCGGCTGTTTGCGATCGTACGCAAGCTGCGCGAACGCGATGTGGCGATTCTGTTCATCACGCACCGGTTGGATGAAGTTTTCACGCTGACGCAACGCGTGACGATCATGCGCGACGGCGCAAAAGTATTCGACGGGCTCATCGCCGATCTCACCACCGAATCCATCGTCGCGAAGATGGTGGGCCGTGACCTGGAGACGTTCTATCCGAAAGCCGACCGGCCACCGGGTGAAGTACGCCTGTCGGTGCGTGGCCTGACGCGTGTGGGCGTATTCAAGGACATTTCCTTCGACGTCCGCGCAGGCGAGATCGTCGCGCTGGCGGGTCTTGTCGGCGCGGGTCGCAGCGAAGTGGCGCGCGCGATCTTCGGCATCGATCCACTCGACTCGGGTGAAATTTCGATTGGCGGCAAGCGCCTTGCCGCCGGTAGTCCGGCCGCAGCGGTACGTGCCGGCCTTGCGCTGGTGCCGGAGGACCGCCGCCAGCAAGGGCTGGCACTGGAGTTGAGCATTGCGCGCAATGCCTCGATGACGGTGCTCGGACGTCTCGTCAAACATGGCCTGATTTCCACACGCAGTGAAACGCAGCTCGCCAATCAGTGGGGCACGCGTTTGCGCCTCAAAGCGGGTGATCCGAATGCGCCGGTCGGCACACTTTCCGGCGGCAATCAGCAAAAGGTCGTGTTGGGCAAGTGGCTTGCCACCAACCCGAAGGTCCTGATCATCGACGAACCCACGCGCGGCATCGACGTCGGCGCAAAGGCCGAGGTGTATGGCGCGCTCGCGGAACTGGTGCGCGACGGCATGGCGGTGCTGATGATCTCGAGTGAACTGCCGGAAGTGCTCGGCATGGCCGATCGCGTACTGGTCATGCACGAGGGACGTATCAGCGCGGATATAGCGCGCGCCGAAGCCGACGAAGAACGCATCATGGGCGCCGCGCTCGGCCAACCGGTTCCACCGTTGGGGCACGCGGCATGATGCGCCATTCTCCAACCCATCCCGCACCCGTTCAGGCCGCAGCGCCGAAGAGTTCCGGCAGTGCGCCGGGCGGTTTCATCACGAGTATTGCGAAGAGCCGCGAAACGACGCTCTTTGTCGTGCTGATTCTGTTGATCGTGGGTACAGGGCTCGCGAAGCCGCAGTTTCTGAATCTGCAGAACCTGCGTGACGTGCTGCTCAATGTGTCGATTATCAGCTTGCTGACAGCCGGCATGACGGTGGTGATCCTGATGCGGCACATCGATCTGTCGGTGGGGTCGACGGTCGGCATCAGCGCCTATGCGGTCGGCAGCCTGTACGTTGCGTTTCCGCAGATGCCGGTGATTGTCGCGTTGCTGGCTGGGCTTGCAATCGGTCTCGTGGCGGGCGGCATCAATGCGTTACTCGTTGCGGTGGGACGCGTGCCCTCGCTGGTGGCGACACTCTCCACGCTCTACATCTTTCGCGGCGCGGACTACGCGTGGGTACACGGTGGCCAGATCAATGCGACCAGCTTGCCCGATGGGTTTTCCCATCTTGCTACCGGCACATTCTTCGGCATACCGACGCTCGCGCTAATCGCGATCGTTGTGCTGGCCGCTCTGGCTGTCTATCTGAAGCAGTTTCGCGGCGGACGTGAACACTATGCGATCGGCTCGAATCCGGAGGCGGCACGGCTTGCCGGCGTGAATGTCGAACGTCGCGTCATGGCGGGTTTCCTGTTGTCCGGCGCGATTGCCGGTTTCGCGGGCGCATTGTGGCTCGCGCGCTTCGGCACCGTCGACGCAAGCACCGCGAAGGGCATCGAATTGCAGGTCGTTGCCGCCGCCGTGGTGGGCAGCGTCGCGATCACGGGAGGTGTGGGCACCATTCTCGGCGCCACGCTCGGTGCGCTGGTGCTGGGCGTGATCAGCATCGCGCTTGTCGTGCTCCACGTCTCGCCATTCTGGGAGCAGGCGATCCAGGGTGCGCTGATCGTTGCCGCGATTACCGCCGACACCTTGCTGGCCCGCTCCGTCGCCAAACGCATGATGAGGAAACGCGATCATGGCTAAACCCGATTCCGCGCTGCTCACGCGCAAACGCGAAACGCCGTTGCAATGGGAAGTCTTGCTGGTCATCGTGCTGGCTCTGTCGCTCGGGCTCGGGCGCCTGCTGTCGCCGGTGTTTCTCACGGGCGCAAATGTCAGCAATATCCTCGCCGATCTGACCGAGATTGCGTTGATGGCGCTGCCCATGACCTTGATTATCGTCGCCGCCGAAATCGATCTTTCTGTGGCGTCGGTGCTGGGTGCATCGAGTGCGTTGATGGGCGTGCTGTGGCACATGGGCTTGCCGATGCCGGTCGTGATCGTGCTGGTACTGATTGCCGGTGCGCTGGCGGGCTTGCTGAATGGCCTCGTGATCGTGAAGCTCAATCTGCCGTCACTTGCGGTCACGATCGGCACGCTGGCGCTGTTTCGCGGCCTGGCGTATGTGCTGCTCGGCGATCAGGCGGTCGCGGATTTTCCCGCAGGCTATACGACGTTCGGCATGGATACGGTCGGCTCGACGTTCATTCCGTTGCCCTTTGTGATCGTGATCGTCGGTGCGGTTTTGTTTACCGTGCTGCTGCAGTCCACCGCGTTCGGCCGCAGCCTCTACGCAATCGGCGCGAATCCCACCGCCGCGGCTTTCTCCGGTATCGAAGTCGCGAAGATCCGCTTGCGTCTATTCGTGCTGTCCGGCGCCATGAGCGCGCTGGCAGGCACTGTCTATACGCTGCGCTTTACCAGCGCACGCGGCGATAACGGCGAAGGTTTCGAATTGTCGGTGATCGCGGCGGTGCTGTTCGGCGGCGTGAGTATTTTCGGCGGACGCGGCTCGATGTTCGGCGTCCTGCTGTCGCTGCTGATTATTGGCGTGCTGAAAAATGCACTGACCCTCGATGATGTATCGAGCGAAACGCTAACGATCGTCACCGGCGTGCTGCTGCTGGCATCAGTGCTGATTCCCAATCTGGTTGCCCGCTGGCGGGCGGCGCGTGACCGGCGTTTCATCGCGAAGTCCGCTTCTTCTTTATGACGTTCTCTTTAAACCGGCTCCAAAAGAAAGACTAAATACCAAATACCGACAACCCGGACAGCATGTCGTCCAACAACAAAGCAGGAGACGCCTTATGTTCAATCCTTTACGTCACACCAGCAAGACTGCGCTCTGCATTGCTCTAGTCGCGATCAGTTGCGCCGCGTCCGCGGCCGGCCTGAAAAGCGGTCTGAAGATTGCTTTCGTGCCGAAGCAGATCAACAACCCTTATGAAGTCATTGCCGACGACGGCGGCATGGCCGCGATCAAGGAATTCAACGGCGTGGGCAAGGTGGTGGGGCCGTCGGATGCGGGCGCATCGTCGCAAGTGCAATACATCAACACATTGATCACGCAGCGGCAGGACGCGATTGTGATCGCGGCCAACGACGCGAACGCGGTCGTGCCGTATCTGAAGAAAGCGATGTCGCAAGGCATCAAGGTCGTGACTTTCGACTCGGACACGGCGCCTGAAGGCCGCCAACTCTTCGTGAATCAGGCGAATGCGGAAGGCATCGGACGGGGACAGATTCAACTGGTCGCGAAACTGATGGGCGGCGAGGGCGAGTTTGCCGTGCTGTCGGCCACGCCTAACGCGACGAACCAGAATACGTGGATCAAGTGGATGCAGGAGGAGTTGAAGAAGCCCGAGTACTCGAAGATCAAGCTCGTGAAGATCGCCTACGGCAACGACGACGACCAGAAGTCGTTCGTCGAAACGCAAGGTTTGCTCCAGGCATATCCGAATCTGAAGGCGATCGTCGCGCCTACAACCGTTGGCATTGCTGCAGCGGCGCGCTATATCTCGTCGTCGTCAAGCAAGGGCAAGGTGCAGGTGACCGGACTGGGTACGCCGAATCAGATGCGCGCGTTCGTCAAGAACGGGACGGTCAAGGCGTTCCAGCTCTGGGATCCGAATCAGCTCGGCTATCTGGCGGCTTATGCGGCAGCGGCACTGTCCTCGGGAACGATCACCGGCAAGGAAGGCGAATCGTTTGATGCCGGCAAGCTTGGCAAGCGCACGATCGGACCGCAAGGCGAAATCATTCTCGGACCGCCGACCACGTTTGATGCGAGCAATATCGACAACTTCAATTTCTAACTGGCGCGCCGTGCGCCCCCGCGCACGGCATGACGCAGCGCGCTGCGTGCTGGACCCAAGTTGGAACGTTCTGTTTTGCAACTCGACTATAGCGGCGCCGTCTGCTCAATCGACAACGGCGCCACCCCCACCTCAATCGCGACATTGACTGTCGCGTTCCCAAGCTGATCGATCCCGGTACACCGAAATTCGGGCACGGGATATGCATGCCGGCCGGTCAAGCCGAAAGCCGCTGCGGATAAGCGCGGGAGGCTTCGGCATGAACTTTAAGACCTATACTATGAATCGGTAAATCGACCGTGGGCGTAGCGAACCCGAACTGCTATCTTGAGTGAGAGCCGTTCGGGCAACGGGCGATCATTGACGCTGCAGTTGACGGTCGCGGTTTTTGGCGAGGACGAAGGCAAGCAGTCAGAACGGATGCCGTACACGCAGACAAATCCCTGCTTAGAGGTGCATGATGATCGGAATGACGTGGCTTGTTGTGGCTGATGGAGGCCGTGCGCGTGTTTTCCAGACGCCAGGACTCAAGCTCGACTTGCAAGAAAAAGACAGTCTCATCAACACTGAATATACCGGCACGATGCTGACCGAAAAGGACCGCGAGAAATTCGCGAAGCGCGTTGCCGAATATCTGGAGGCAGGGCGGCTCCATCAACTCTACAATCGGCTGAGACTTGCCATCGAGCCGAAATTTCTCGGCATGGTCAAAGCGGATCTCAGCGAGGAAACCCGCCGACTGATATTCGAGCAGACCAGCGAAGATCTGTCGACGCTCAATGCCCGGGAAATCGAGGCGCACCTGCGGCGACACTGATCGGCTGGCTTCGGTGTCATGTGGCCTTCAAACAGTGAATCTGAGCTGGTCACGGATCGTGGGCTTGCAGGGTCGATGTATTGCTTACGCGCTGGTTTCCGAGCCACCCGATTCCTCGGCATCACGGAACCAGATTTCCGCATGGGACCGCTCGGCAACCCAGGAGCGGGACTGTGGCGTGTTGAACTCGCGATCGATGAACCGGCGTCCCCATTCGACCCCGTCTCTTACCGCTTCTTCTTCGGTTAGCCACTCGGGTTGAACGGTCATGGGACGAATATCGACGACTGTTCGGGCGCCGTGACTCACACTCACGCTCGCGATCCAGGCGCCGAGCTTGTTGCGCTCAGGGTGCACGGCGATCTGGAATTCGCCGTAAGAAACAGTGCGTGTGGGCATCGTTCTCTCCTTTGCCGCGTTCAGGATTGGTATCCGCCCGCAATGCAGCGTGCGAGCTTCTCTTTCAGCATCATCATGCCGTAACTCCAGCAGTTCGACACGCGGATATTGAGGTTAAATGGCAAACCAGTAGGCGTATTCAACCAATATCTAGCATCGGAAAAACTCATGTTCACATGGACATGACTTGCTCATAGACTTCGAGTACAAACGAATCACGAGGCTCAAACTTTTCGGTTGGCGGAGGTTTCATGGCACAGAACGAATTTTCATATCGGCGGTTTCTGATCGCCGCGTCGATCTCGCCGCTGCAGGGTAACCGGGCGATCGCCACAGTCGATGTCACAACCGCCGATCCGGAGCGCATCGCCGATCTCGGAACGGCGCGCTTTCTCCATGTGGAACGGTGTGTTGAAAGAAATGAACCCGCTTTCCTTCAGGTCGTTGTGGACGAGTGCAAAGTCGCTATCGACCATTATGCGGACAACGTTGACGATAGTTGATTCCCCGTATCTCGCATGAGGTGTTGCCATGCAGCAGGAATTCGATTTCTACCTCAACCTGAAGAAACCGACACTCGGTCTCTATGTGCGCACGGGCGCGGGCCTTCCCGACCTCGTTGACACAAGTGAGTGGCAATTCGATGGTCACGTGTGGCAGAGCGAGTTGGCGCCAGATATCCTGAAAGGGCTCGAAGCCAACGGCCACGCATTTCAGGAATTGGGCGCATGACTTTAAGCAATGGCGCATAGAGCGCGGCAGTCCGACTATCAGGCTGTCGCACCTTCACGCGGTTGTCATGCGACCCCGACAACGAACTGCTACTGTACAAATCACATGTCGGCCACGGCGAGGGAGAGCACCATGTCGGAGCAACCGGTCAAGTTGAGTGACGAGTTCATCGCGCAGCAGCGCAAGCGACTCCTGGCGTTGCGCCAGCAATTGCTGGGCGGAGAAGAGAACACGATCGCGGGCGAGCGGACGGCTGAGGAGCTGCATGGCGACGAGGCAGAAGAGTCCGAAGACGAGGCGCAGGGAATGGAACAAAATGAGGTCAACCAGGCGCTGCACGACGTGAACGACCAGCGCGTCAGCGATATTGAGCGTGCGCTGCAGAAGATCGACGAAGGTACTTACGGTCTCTCCGATGCGAGCGGTGACCCGATACCGAAGGCCCGGCTCGAAGTCGCCCCGGAGGCGATCCTGACCGTTGCAGAGCAGAGCCGTCGTGAGACCGGCAAATAAGGGCGTTCAAACCCCGCTGCGATGTCTGAAAAAGCCTGGCGCCGTCCTGAAGTTTTCCGGCGCCCCTGGCAGGTTGCGCCAATGCCTATCATCGGAAAAACCAATATTTCCTTATTCACGAGCCACTCATAGAATCCAAAGGCGGATTTAGGGTTTCGTTATGCTAATCATGTCGATATCGACGCTGTGACCAATCCGTATTGTTCAGACAGTGCTCGTCGAACACGGCGACAGTTGCTCCGCTCCGATACATCAACCGCGCTCGATGAATCGTCGCTATCACGGGTCCCCGGTTATTGAACCAGACAAACGGATCATTGAACAGCGACTCCAGATGACATGTTGGCGAAGCCCGTCGATTCTTCGCAACTCACATGAACGTGTCCCATAACCTTTCAAATAGCCGGATGCTTTAACCGAAAAGGTGATTCTCGATGCCAGCCCTCTGCGAAATCTGTAACGCCCGTCCCGCTGTCGCTCGTGTGACCGTTGTGCAAAACGGAGAGCGGAAATCTTTATCGATCTGCGACTACGACTATCGGCAATTAATGCGGCACCAAAGCATGGTGAACCCATTCGATTCACTGTTGGGGGGCGGCGGCCTGTCGCGCTTCTTTGGCGGTGGCATGGAAGATGGGGACGACGACGATGACGCTGGATACGCCGAGGTGCCGCGTGAATCGGTCGATGCCACCGATGCTTTCAGCGAGCAGACGCTCGAATTGTTGCAGCGCGCCGCGGAGAAGGCACACGAGCTGGGTCGCAACGAACTCGACACCGAGCACCTGCTATACGTGCTCGCGGACACTGACGTGTGCGCGGCGTTGCTGAAGGAACTCAAGCTCTCGCCGGAGGACATCAAGGCATACATCGATCAGCATGCGAAAAAGGGAACAGGCGATCCTGACTCAGCGATCGATAAGATGACCGTCTCGCCTCGTCTGAAAAAGGCGTTCCAGTATGCGTTCCAGGCGTCGCGTGATCTGGGCCATTCCTACGTCGGTCCGGAGCATCTGCTCATTGGGCTTGCAGCCGTGCCGGACAGTATCGCTGGCACCCTGCTGAAGAAATATGGCGTGACGCCGGAGGCGTTGCGGCAGAAGGTCGTGAAAGTCGTGGGCAAAGGCGCGGAGGACGGCCGCGTCGACACGCCAACCGGCACGCCCAACCTTGACAAGTTCGGACGCGACCTCACGGCTATGGCGCGTGAGGGCAAGCTCGACCCCGTGCTGGGTCGGGCGCAGGAAATCGAAAGCACGATCGAGGTGCTCGCGCGGCGCAAGAAGAACAACCCCGTGCTGATCGGCGAGCCCGGTGTCGGCAAGACGGCGATCGTCGAAGGGCTGGCGCAGCGCATCATTAACGGTGACGTGCCTGAAGTGCTGCGCGGCAAGCGACTCGTCGAGGTCAACATCAACTCGATGGTGGCGGGTGCGAAGTATCGCGGCGAGTTCGAAGAGCGTGCAAAGCAGTTGATCGATGAAGTCACGGCCAAGAAGGACGAGCTGATCCTGTTCATTGATGAACTGCACACGATTGTGGGCGCGGGACAAGGCGGTGGAGAAGGCGGCCTCGATATCGCGAACGTGCTCAAGCCCGCGCTCGCGCGTGGCGAGCTCAGTCTGATCGGCGCCACGACACTCAACGAGTATCAGAAGTACATCGAAAAGGATGCGGCGCTCGAGCGGCGCTTCCAGCCGGTGTTGGTGCCGGAGCCGACGGTCGAGCAGACCATCGTCATTCTGCGAGGCCTTCGCGACAAGCTCGAGGCGCACCACCAGGTGACTTTCGCCGACGACGCGTTCGTTGCCGCCGCCGAACTTTCGGATCGCTACATTACGTCACGCTTTTTACCTGACAAGGCCATCGACCTGATCGACCAGGCGGCGGCACGCGTGCGCATCGGCGCGACCTCGCGTCCCGCGGCCATCCAGGAGCTCGAAGCCGAAATTGCCCAGCTCAAGCGCGAGCAGGATTATGCGTCCTCGCGCAAGCGCTTCGATGAGGCGAAGGCTTTCGAGACACGTATTGGCGAGAAGCAGGAGAAACTCGACGAACAGATGGAGGCATGGCAGCGCAAGACCGGTTCGGAAACGCTCGAAGTGACCGTGCAGTCAATCGCCGAAGTGGTGTCGCGTCTTACCGGCATTCCGGTCACGGAGCTCACGCAGGAAGAGCGCCAGAAGCTGCTGGATATGGAGAAGAAGCTGCGCGAGCGCGTGGTCGGCCAGGACGACGCGGTGATTGCCGTGAGCGATGCCGTGCGTCTGTCGCGTGCGGGACTTGGCCAGGCGAACCGGCCTATCGCGACGTTCCTGTTCCTCGGACCCACGGGTGTCGGCAAGACCGAGCTCGCGAAGGCGCTGGCAGAAACGGTGTTCGGCGACGAGCAGGCGGTTATCCGTATCGACATGTCCGAATACATGGAGCGTCACGCGGTTGCAAGGCTGATCGGCGCGCCTCCCGGCTACGTCGGTTACGACGAGGGCGGGCAACTGACCGAGCGTGTCCGGCGACGCCCGTACAGCGTGATCCTGCTTGATGAGATAGAGAAAGCGCACCCCGACGTGAGCAACGTGCTGCTGCAGGTGTTCGACGACGGGCGGCTGACCGACGGCAAAGGCCGTGTCGTGGATTTCAGCAACACGATCATCATTGCGACGAGCAATCTCGGCGCATCGATCATCATGGACAACCTCGAAAAACCCGAGTCGGATCGCCTGCCTGAAAAAGCGATCCGCGAGGAATTGATGGGGGTGCTCAAGAGCCACTTCCGGCCCGAATTCCTGAACCGGATCGACGAGATCATCGTCTTCCATGCGCTCTCGCGCGACAACATCCGCTCGATCGTGCAGATCCAGCTCGAACGGGTCGTGCGCACCGCTGCCGCGCAGGACATTAGCCTCAAGATAGACGAATCGGTGATTGATCACCTTGCCGACGCCGGTTATCGGCCGGAGTTCGGTGCACGCGAGTTGAAGCGCCAGATTCGCCAGGAACTGGAAACGCGGCTTGCGAAGGAGATTCTCAGCGACGCCTTGAAGTCGGGCGACAGCGTTGAGGTCAGTTATGACAAGGAAAGCGACGAAGTGAAGTTCCGCAGGAGCGAGGCACCGGCTGCGTCCAAGGTGACGGGCGCGAAGGGGAGTAACGGACGCGCGAAGAAGAAACCGTCCAAAGAGGTCAACAGCTCCGAGCCAACCGAAAGCGCCGCCTCGAAGGAGTGATGTGCCCAGCAAGCTGGGAGGCGCCGCCGCGTCGTTGCCGACGCTGTGCGGCGCTCCCTGCCTGAACGGGACAGGCGCTGGTTTCGTTGTACTTGTACTTGTACTGTGCACGTCCGCCATCGATCGATCTGTACCTTCCGCTGCGCATTAGCCCAACTAGACTGAGCCGTATCCAAACCTTGCGCCGCGACGCGGCGTAACCCCAGGCAGAACGGTCTCCAGGTCTCCTGGGGCAGTTCATGGAGTCACAGATGACTAATCGACGCGAAGTACCCGGTATCCGGGAATATGACGGCCCCGCTGGTGGTTGGGGGGCGCTTAAAGCGACATCGCAAGCCATCCGGCTACAAATGGAGAGCATCAAGGCTCCACTCACGTTGCTTCGGACCAATCAGCCTGACGGTTTTGATTGTCCGGGGTGTGCCTGGCCCGACAAGGAGCACAAGTCCACGTTCCAGTTCTGCGAAAACGGCGCCAAAGCGGTCACCTGGGAAGCAACGACCAAGCGGGTACGCCCGGAGTTCTTCGCGGCCAACACGGTGTCGTCACTGCTGGAACGAACGGATTTCGAACTGGAGGACATGGGCCGGCTCACGCATCCGCTCGTCTATGACCGCGACACGGACACGTTCCGGGCCGTCGAATGGGAGGTGGCGTTCGGCCGGATCGGTGAGATCCTGCGTGGTTTGCCGCCCGACCAGGTCGACTTCTATACGTCCGGCCGGGCATCTAATGAGGCCGCGTACCTCTATCAGCTGTTCGCACGGGAATTTGGCACGAACAATTTCCCGGATTGCTCGAACATGTGCCACGAACCGACCAGCGTCGGCTTGCCGCAATCGATCGGGATCGGCAAGGGCACCGTATCGCTCGACGACTTCGAGAAGACCGACCTGATCATTTCGATCGGCCACAACCCGGGCACCAACCACCCGCGGATGATGGGCACGCTATGGGAAGCTTCGCGTCGCGGCGTCCCCATCATCGTGTTCAATCCGCTTCGCGAGCGCGCGCTGGAACGCTTCCAGGATCCGCAGTCCATGCTGCAGATGGCGACGTTCGGCTCCACCCGCATCGCGTCGACCTATCATCAGGTGAGAGCAGGCGGCGACGCGGCCGCGCTCAAGGGCGTTATCAAGGCGGTACTCGCGCTCGACGCCGAGCGCGGCGACGTGCTCGACCGCGAGTTCATCGACACCTACACGGAAGGCCTTGACGCGCTCGTCGCGGATATCGAGGCCACTTCCTGGGAAGACATCGAGGCGGAAAGCGGCCTGACCCGTGAGGAGCTCGCGGACGTCGCCGACGCGTACGCGAAGGCGAAGTCGACGATCATCACATATGGAATGGGCGTCACGCAGCATAACAAGGGTACCGCGAACGTGCGCCTGATCTGCGACCTGCTGCTAATGCGCGGCAACATGGGCAGAGAAGGCGGCGGTATCTGTCCGCTGCGCGGCCACTCGAACGTGCAAGGCAACCGCACGGTCGGCATCACCGAGAAACCGTCGGCGGAATTCCTCGCGAAGATCGAGGAAGTCTTCGGCTTCACGCCACCCGCGGAGCATGGCCACGACGCAGTCGCGACCATGCAGGCGATGATTGCGGGCAAGTCGAAGGCGCTGATTTGCCTGGGTGGAAATTTCGCGGTCGCGCTGCCGGATTCGGACCAGTGCTTTCCGGCAATGAAGGCGCTTGATCTGAGTGTGCATCTCGGCACCAAGCTCAACCGCTCGCACCTGCTGGTTGCGAAGGAAACGTACATCCTGCCGGTGATCGGCCGCACCGAACTCGACGTGCAGAACGGCATGGGCCAGTCGATCACCGTCGAGGATTCGATGTCGATGGTCCATGCGTCGGCCGGCAAGCTCACGCCCGCGTCCGAGTTCCTGCGCTCCGAGCCCGCAATTGTGGCCGGCCTCGCCCATGCGACGCTCCCAAACAGCAAGGTCGACTGGATGGAGCTGGTCGCCGACTACGACAAGATCCGCGACCTGATCGAAAAGACGATTCCGGGCTTTGAGAGCTACAACGCACGCATCCGCGTGCCGGGCGGCTTCCGCATGCCGCTGCCGCCGACTGAGCGCATTTTCCCGACGCCGACCGGCAAGGCGATGTTCTCGGTGTACCACGGTGTGAAGGAAGACGCGGACGTGGAGGGCGACGACATACTGCGTCTCGTGACGCTGCGCAGCCACGACCAGTACAACACGACTATCTATGCTCTCGACGATCGTTACCGAGGTGTGTTCGGCCGGCGTGACGTGCTGTTCATGAACGAGGCCGATCTTGCCGCATGCGGACTCGAACATGGGGACCTGGTCGACATCGAGACGGCCGTACCGGGCCGGCAACTTCGGCTGGAGAAGATCACGGCGATCGCCTATGACATCGCGCCAGGTTCGGTGGGCGCTTATTACCCGGAAGCAAACGTTCTGGTGCCGCTCGACTATATTGATAAGGAAAGCGGCACGCCTTCCTACAAATCCGCGCCGGTTCGTGTGGTCCGCTCAACGGTAGTCTGATTTTGACAGAGAGCGCTAGTCTGTAGGCTGGGCGCATGCGTCCGGCCTACAGACATCACAAGATGTCGAGCACGAACACCGTCTTTGGGCGACGCCAGGCGGTGATCTCACGCGCGCAGTGCCGCGCTCGCGCCTTTTATTGCCTGGAGCCATTGAACAATCATGGAAATCTTCGATGCATTCCACCTTGCCAGGTTGCAATTTGCGTTCACGGTTTCGTTTCATATTGTTTTCCCCGCGATCAGCATCGGCATGGCCAGCTTCCTCGCCGTGCTGGAATGGCGCTGGCTGCTGACCGGCGACGTTGCCTACAAGGAGATGTTTCTGTTCTGGTCGAAGATCTTCGCGGTCGGCTTCGGAATGGGGGTGATCTCGGGTGTGGTGATGGCCTACGAGTTCGGCACCAACTGGAGTGGATTTTCCAGCGTTGCCGGCAATATCACGGGGCCGCTCCTGACCTATGAAGTGCTGACGGCGTTCTTCCTCGAAGCCGGCTTTCTCGGCGTCATGCTGTTTGGCTGGCAACGCGTCAGTCCACGCGCGCACTTCTTCGCAACGCTTATGGTGGCGGCGGGCACGCTCATTTCCACGTTCTGGATTCTCGCGTCGAATAGCTTCATGCAGACGCCGCAAGGATTCGCCATCGAGAATGGCCGGATCGTGCCGGTGGACTGGATGAAAGTGATTTTCAACCCGTCGTTTCCCTATCGCCTCGCGCATATGACCATTGCCGCATTCATCGTCGCGGGCTTTATTGTTGCCGCTTGCGGCGCGTGGCATCTGTTGCAGGGCCGGCGCGATAAACCGGTCAAGCGTAGTTTTTCGATGGCGCTGTGGATCCTGCTTTTCCTGACGCCAATACAGATTTTCGTTGGCGACGCACACGGACTCAACACGCGAAAATATCAGCCGGCCAAGATCGCGGCAATCGAGGGCCTCTGGGAAACCGAGCACGGTGGCACCGCACTCAACCTGGTCGGCCTGCCCGACATGAATGCGGAAGTGACGCGATACACGATCCAGATACCGCATCTGGGCAGCCTGATCCTGACCCATAGTTGGGATGGCGAGATTCGCGGCCTGAAAGAGTTTCCACCCGAGGACCGCCCGTATTCGCCGATCGTGTTCTGGACCTTCCGGATCATGGCGGGTCTCGGCATGTTGATGCTATTGACGGCGCTGCTCGGCTTGCTGCTCAGAGTGCGTGGCCGCCTCTACGAGACGCGGTGGTATCAGGGTTTCGTCCTGTGCATGGGGCCTTCTGGAATTGTGGCGCTACTGGCGGGGTGGATCACGACAGAAGTCGGCCGCCAACCCTGGACAGTCTATGGCGTCCTGCGTACCGCGGACTCCCTCTCGCCGATCAGTGCCCAGCAAGCAGGCGTTTCATTACTGATCTTTGTACTGGTGTATTTCCTGGTGTTTGGCATGGGCGTCTATTACATGATGAAGATGATGAAACGCGGACCGGAGGAGCATATCGAGCACCGCGAGTCACGCCGGCATCCGGTCCTGCGGAATCGCCCGTTGGACGCACTGGAAGGAGAGTGACCCCATGCAAATCGATCTTCCTGTTGTGTGGGCCGCGATTATCGGACTCGGCGTTTTCATCTACGTGATGCTGGACGGATTCGATCTCGGCATCGGCCTACTGTTTCCGTTTTTTGAGGAGAAAGGCGACCGGCAAGTGATGCTCAATACCATCGCGCCGGTCTGGGACGGTAACGAGACGTTCCTCGTGCTCGGCGGCGCCGGACTTTACGGGGCGTTCCCAGTGGTCTATTCGACGCTCCTGCCAGCGAATTATCTTCCGTTGATCCTGATGGTCGTGGGCCTGATCTTCCGCGGGGCGGCCTTCGAACTGCGTGCAAAGGCCGTCAGGACCCAGCACGCGTGGGACCTCGCCTTCATGGGTGGCTCCGCGCTCGCGGGGCTCTGCCAGGGCATCGTGCTGGGGTCGCTGCTGCAGGGCATCAAGATCGTCGATGGCCGTTTCGCCGGCGGTCCGTTCGACTGGCTCTCGCCTTTCAGCCTGTTTTGCGGAATCGGTGTGCTTTTTACGTATGCGACGCTCGGCTGCGGTTGGCTCATCCTGAAGACGGATGGTGAACTGCAGCGCAAGATGCGCGAGGTGATGAGACCGCTCGTGAGCGTCCTGCTCGGGGTGATGGTCATTGTGAGTCTCTGGACGGTGATCGGATTGCCGGCGGTTGCGCATCGCTGGTTCGGAAGCGGCAATCTCGGCTGGTTCCTGCCGGTGCCGATCCTTGTCATTGCATGTGTGTGGGGCATCTTCCGCACGCTGCGATTGAAGCACGAAGCGACGCCTTTCCTGCTCACGCTCGCGCTGTGCTTTCTAGGCTATAGCGGCTTGCTCATCAGCATCTGGCCGAACATCGTTCCGCCGTCACTGACGATCTGGGAAGCCTCGTCGAGCCACTCGAGCCAGCTGTTCGCGCTGGTCGGAACAGTGATCGTGCTGCCGGTCATCCTCGTCTACAACGCCATGCAGTACCGCGTATTCCGGGGCAAGGTGCGGGAAGGGGACGCCGGTTACCACTGAGGGTGACGGCGCAGTCAGACCATTACAAGAGCATATTATGATTGTGAGGCCAGGGCAGAACTGGTTCCGCCTGCTGTTTGTCTGGAACGGTTCCGTGTTGCAGTCGATTATTCCCCAGCTGGCTTTCATGGCGGCTGTCAGCAGTCTCGCTGTGGTGACGCAAGGGCGCATTTTCGGCGAGAAGATCCCGCTTAATACGGCACCGTTCACCTTGTTTGGCCTGGCGCTTGCGATCTTCCTTGCGTTCCGCAATAACGCAAGTTACGAGCGCTTCAATGAGGCACGCCATCTCTGGGGCAGCATCCTGATCTCGGCGCGCGCGTTGACGTCGCAGATGCTGTGTTACGTGCCGCGGGGCGATCACAACGTTCAGATGGCCCATACACTGATTGCGTCGGTGTACGCGCTGAAGCACCAATTACGTGGGACCGACCCGACGCCCGATCTCATTCGCTTTCTCGGACGCACGCGAACCGAGGCGTTGCAGCACACCTGCTACAAACCGACTGCGCTGCTCAATGACATGCGTCGCGACTTTGCCGATCTGCAAGTTCGCTCATTGATGTCCGATACCAGGCTCTGGATGTTCGATGCGCAGATCAACGAACTAGGAAGAACCGTTGGGGGGTGTGAACGGATCGCCTCCACGCCCATTCCATTTGCGTACAGCGTGTTGCTTCACCGCACCGTCTACGCGTATTGCGTTTTACTGCCGTTCGGTCTTGTCGATTCGACGGAATTCTTCACGCCGCTTCTTTGCGTTTTCATTTCTTATACGCTCATTGCGCTCGAAGCCATCGCCAGCGAAGTCGCCGAGCCGTTTACGGTCGCGCCGAACGCGCTGGCGCTTGACGCCATGACCCGCAACATCGAACGATCGGTGCTCGAACTGTGCGGCTGTGAACTTCCCGACGAGGTCGTGCCGGTGCGCCTGTACCAGTTGACCTAGGAGGCGCTCTTCGACACAACTGGCTGGGCCTTGCCCGGCACTACGCGCGCCAGCCGCGCTGTGACAGCCCGCCGTGACACCCCGCCGTGACACCCCGCCGTGATACTCGATACGGCGCACAAACTGTACTCCTGAAATTCGACACAGACTGTGCGTCCCGCAGGCAGGGCCGACGCACTATCCTGCCAGCAGGTTATTGACGGACTGGCGGCGCTTCCGGTCTGCCAGATCGACTGCCGTCATGCCCTTGCTCATTTGCCGCCGCACGCTGCCCACCTTCGGATAGATCGTGAACATCATCGACCAGCCCATACTCGCCGGTACAGCATCCCGTCACGGTGTGTCCGCCGGTGCTGTCACGACCACGCTCGACAAGCTCAATCGTCCACTGCGGGATTTGCGTCTGTCCGTCATCGATCAATGCAATTTCCGCTGTACGTATTGCATGCCGCGTGACACCTTCGGTGCAGACTACCGGTTCCTGCCGTCTTCGGAACGCCTGTCGTTCGAACAGATCCTTAAGCTCGCGAAAGCGTTCACTCTGCTCGGGGTGGAGAAGATACGCATCACCGGCGGTGAGCCGCTCCTGCGGCGCGGGCTCGAATCCCTGATCGAATCGCTCGCGAAGCTGACGACCGGAAGCGGCAAACCGATGGAGCTTGCGTTGACGACAAACGGCTCCTTGCTTGCCGCGAAGGCGCGTTCCCTGCGCGACGCCGGCCTCGACCGCGTGACAGTGAGCCTCGACGCCGTGGACGACGGGGTATTCCGCCGGATGAGTGACGTTGACATGCCTGTGTCGCGGATCCTGGATGGGATCGAGGCGGCGCGCGCGGTGGGACTCGCGCCGATCAAGGTCAACGCGGTGATCGAGCGAGGCGTCAACGACAGCCAGATCCTGCCGCTCGTGCGGCTGTTCAAGGGCACCGGCGTCGCCGTGCGTTTCATTGAATATATGGACGTTGGTGGCGCGGGCGGATGGTCGAATACGAAGGTGATCACGGCTCGCGAGACGCGCGACATCGTCGAATCGGCGTTTCCCCTGGTGCCCGTTGTCGTGCCCGACCAGACGGGCACCGCCGTTAATTATGGCCATGCCGACGGCGCCGGCGAAGTCGGCTTCATCGCGAGCGTATCGCAACCGTTCTGCGGGTCGTGCTCGCGGGCTCGCGTATCGGCCGACGGCCAACTTTATTCCTGCCTTTTCGCCACACATGGCACGGACCTCAGGCCCTGGCTCGCTGATACCGCGTCAGTCGAGCAACTGGCCGGCGCTGTTCGTAACCGATGGATCCAGCGCGACGACCGTTACTCCGAGCTTCGCTCGATGCCGCGCAGGCCAGGATCCGGGAAAGCCTATCCCACAGTCCGCATGTCGCTGGTCGGCGGTTGACGCCTGGCCAGTCCTTGCGAAGCAGATACAGACCGGAGAGCCGCCATGACCACGCCATCGCCCAGTGATCGCACACCGCCTGCCGCACCGTATGTCGATGAGCGTGCAAGCAATCCAGCGCTTCGGGAGGGCGCCATTGCGTCGGGCTTCGAAGTGCGTGTGCAAGTCCAGCCGATCGATATCGAGTCGGAGATCATGCCGGTCACGCGCAATCCCAACGTGGGCGCCATCGTGAACTTCCTCGGCGTGGTGCGTCATTGCGGCGATTTCGACGACGTGGTCGCGCTCGAGCTTGAACACTACCCGGGGATGACCGAACAGTCGTTCGGCAGTATCGTCGAAGAGGCAATCGCACGATGGCGCCTGGAAGCGGTGAAGATCGTGCATCGGACCGGCCGTGTCGCGCTTGGCGATGCGGTGGTGCTTGTCGTGGTCGCCGCGCCGCATCGTGGGGCGGCATTCGACGCGTGCGAATTCCTGATGGACTTCCTGAAGGCCCATGCGCCGCTCTGGAAAAAAGAAATCCGGCGCGACGGGGCGGTTAGATGGGTCGAAGCCAGGACGCGCGACGAGCAGTCGATGCTGCGGTGGGGTTGATGCGCCATTCGCCCACAGCGTGCCGGCAACAGGAACAGACGAATGAAACTCACCATCCGATATTTCGCCAGCGTTCGTGAACAACTCGGCATCTCGCAGGAGATCGTGCACATTGACGCACTCGAACTTCCGGTTGACTGCTTGCGGGTCAGGCTCGCATCGCGAGACGAGCGGATGGCCGAGGCACTGCACGCGGGCCGGCCGCTCCGTACCGCCGTTAACTACGAGATAGTCGCCGGCACGTTTGTCGTGCGCGAGGACAGCGAAATCGCGTTCTTTCCGCCCGTCACGGGGGGCTGAGGCCTCCCTGACTATCCCAATCGCGCCGCACGGGTTCACCCATGCCTGCACGCACTCAGCTCAGGCAGCAGCCACAGTCCCAGTGTGCCGCTAGCGGGCGCACATCGCGACGAGCTTGCCGACGGTAATCACCGCCTGTTCGATTTCGCTCGACCAGGGGCTGCTGTAATTGAGGCGGATGAAGTTCCGATAGGTCGTCTCCGAGACCGAGAACATATAACCCGGTCCGATGGTGATGCCCTGGTCGAGAGCGAGGTTATAAAGTCGCATCGCGTCGACCTTGGCCGGCAGTTCGATCCACAGCACGTATCCGCCCGCCGGATTGGACATGCGCGTTCCTTCAGGAAAGAAACGCGAGACGGTCGCCTTCATCAGATTGGCCTGCTGCGCATACGTTCTTCGAACCCTTCGCAGGTGGTGCTCGTAACCATCGCGCTCAAGGAATTCCGCAATCGCCATTTGCGGAATTGACGGAGAGGTTAGTGTGTTCAGGAACTTGAGCTTCTCGACCTGATCGCGATATCGGCCCGGCAGCGCCCAACCAATCCGGTAGGCGGCCGTGAGGGTCTTTGAGAACGAACCACAGTGAAGCACGAGCCCCTTCGTGTCGAAGGACTTCAATGTGCTCGGGTGCGTGCTGTCATAGTGAAGCTCGTTGTAGACACCGTTCTCGATGACCGGGATGTCCCACTTCGTCAGGCGTTGCACGAGTTCGCGCTTGCGTTCGTCGGGCATCAGAAATCCTAGCGGATTCTGGAAATTCGGCATGACCATACAGGCCGTGATGGTCTGCGACTCCACAATCGCGGCAAGCGCCTCGATATCGATGCCGTGCTCCGGATGAGTCGACACCTCAATCGCTTTCATGCCCATCCGTTCGATCGCATGGAGCATCGCGTAGAACGTCGGTGACTCGACAGCGATCACGTCGCCGGGTTTCGCGACTGCCTGAAGGCACAGATTGATCGCTTCAGTGGCGCCGACCGTGATGATGATCTCGTTCGGATCGACGGCCATGCCGTTCTCAAGATAGCGACGCGCAATCTGGCGCACGAGTGCCGCATTGCCTGGGGGGAGCGCGTCTGTCACGCCCCAACGCGTCTTGCCTCGTCCTGCGTCATACGCGTAGCGGTTGAGCTTTTCGAACGGAAACAGACCGGGGTCTGGATAGGGCGAACCGAGCGGTACGGCGTCGTCGACACCGATCGAGCGCAGGGTGGAAAGCACCAATCGGCTGACGTCAACCGGCGACGAAATCGGGATCGGTTTTGACGGCCGGAGCTCGAGCGTTTTCCGTTCACCCCCGTCTCCCCGGAAGTTGACGAAATAGCCCGACTGAGGCCGGGCCGTTAGCAAGCCACGGCTTTCGAGCAGCAAATAGGCGCGGATGACCGTCGTCACGCTGAGCCGATGTTGCTGGCTGGTCTGCCGCACCGACGGAAGGCGTTCGCCATGACCGTACACGCCTTGCCGGATCAGCTTCTCGATATCGTCTGCAAGCTTCTCATAGAGATTCATCGGACGATTCCCTTAGCGTTTCGCTGCGGCAAGCTGTACCGGCCTCTCCCCGGCTTACACGCGCTCGCGCCGTCATGCCGCCGCCTGGTGCGGAGATCGTAGCAGAACTGTACTGACCCGAGCCGGGCCGATTTGTGCACTCTGCGACTGATGGCCCGGCCTTACTCTGTTTTCTATTGAATGCGCATTGCCAGGCCCCTACGCCGGGGCGTTTCGATGCGTAAGGATTGGTTCGAATCATGCGAAATCGGTACAAAGGGAGGGTGGGTACTATGAATCTGCTAGAAGCCATGCGGATTTACGTCAGGGTGGTTGAACGAGAGAGTATTTCCGGCGCGGCCAGGGACCTCAATATCGGGCAGCCGGCCGCAAGCGAGCGCATCGAGCGGCTGGAGAAATACCTCGGCTGCCGGCTCCTGCTCCGTAGCGCACGCGCTTTCAATTGCACGCCAGAAGGCGTGACCTTCTACGAGCGTAGCAAGAAGATTCTGCACGCCGTGGAACAGGCGGTCGCTGAAGTGTCGAACGACGGGCAGGATCTCAAGGGAACGATTCGCATCGCGGCACCCCATTGCTTTGGCGAGACGATCGTGCCGGAGGCGTTGACGCTGGTGCGTGCAACCTATCCACAACTGGATCTGGAACTGGTCCTGAACGACAGGATCGTCGACCTTGTGACGGAGGGCGTAGACATTTCATTTCGTCTTGGGCAGCTTGGGGAAGGGGCCTTCATTGCCCGTCAACTGGGTCAGGTTGGGCGTGTTCTCGTTGCAGCGCCTGGCTATCTGAGCCAGCACGGTCCGATTACCGAGCCGTCTGAGCTGGTCAAACACCCGTTCATTCGGGTCCAGGGCATGTTCGGCACGGACCAGTTGCCGCTCAGACACGGTGCGACCGTCGTGGAAAGCGCGCCGATCCGTACCGCAATCAAGACCAGTCATTGGCGGCCCATGTATGAAATGATCCTCTCGGGTGCCGGCATCGGGGTGCTCGAAGAGCCGGCTTGCATCGATGCATTGGCAGACGGCCGCCTGGTTCGCATACTGCCGGAATTCTCGGTGCTGCCTTTCGATGTCAATCTGCTGATCCAGGCGCAACGTCCGATGCCGCCACGCGTACGGATGATTGTGACGATGCCAAGAAAGTGCACGTCGGAAATTCTGGAAAGAGTGCAAGTCGACTGCGGTGAAGTGGTCGGTCGCTTTGAAGTACTTCCCGACGGGAATGTGTCCGCACTGCTAAAACCATCGTTGCGGGCCTGAGCCCGCAGCGATGGCCGATACCGGGATATCCATTCAGGCGCTTATTCTGCTTGCGTCAACGACACCGATGCCTCACTCGTCAGCATCAGGAATGTCAGTGTCTCGCGTAGATAAAGACGCACTACCGTGTCCGTATGGCTCACATAACCGATCGACAGCTCTTCGCCAAGGTGTAACTCGAAGTCGCCGCCCCGCGTGGACACCAAGCTGCCGCCCGCGAGCGCGGGTGCCCAGATGATGTCGCCGTTCACGATCCGCTTGATGTGCTCGATAACCGGATAACCCTGATCGCGTGCCTCGCCGAGCGCCGTGTATGCGTCGGCGCCGAGTAGCACGGAGTAGGGCCCGTCGACGCCGGCAAGCCGCAGTTGTTCGAGCGCGTTACTAATCGTGTTCGGATAATCGCTGACGTCGGCCGGCAGCGCGAGCGGTGGATTCGACGAGCCTTCGCGAATCCCACCTATGTCCGCTGCTTTATATCCATCGAAGATCGCACGATCTTCGGCATAGGCGAGCTGCTTTGCCGCTTCTTTTGCGGGCTGCCAGTCCGCATCTTTCGCGCCGCGCACGACGCTGTCGATCGCGTCGCGCTGCAGCTCGAACGGCACGGTCAACTGGACGAGGCGCCTTACCTCGGACAGTTTCGCCACAACGCCCTGCTGCGGCGCGGCGATTGCGATCTGGTGCCCCGTACCGACGCCGGACAGTTCTGTCCCGCCGGGACCCTTGACGTCAACCACACGGCGGCCGGCGACGCTGCGCTTGAAAGTGCGAGCCACTTCGTCTTCAATCTGCGACCAGGCGGCGCGGGAGATTGGGGCAAGCTCGCGATGCAAATTATTCATGTTGAGAAATTCCCTTGAGAGAGCCAATATTCAGCGAGCCGTCGTGACGCGGCTCGGCAGACGAAGACGGTTCGGGCTGTTGCTCAGTGGCGGCAGCAGCTTGCGGATCGCTCTCCGCAAGCGCTTCGAGCAAGGTGGCCGACGGGACGAAGAAGAGGCTGCCTGTGACCGCGCGGCTGTAGTCGAGCAGCCGGTCGTAGTTGCCCGGCGGCCGGCCGACGAACATGTTCTCCATCATCAGTTCGATCGGCTGGGGCGAACGGGCATAACCGATGAAGTAGGTGCCGAACTCGCCCATACCCGGGCGGCCGAATGGCATGTTGTCACGGAGGATTTTTACTTCCTCGCCGTTCTCGGTGATCGTTGTGAGCGAGCTGTGCGAACACGACGGTTTGACTGCCTCGTCGAGCTCGATGTCGGCCAGTTTCGTGCGGCCGATAATGCGCTCCTGGGTCTCGACGGATAGCGCGTTCCAGCCTGTCATGTCGTGCAGATACTTCTGCACGATGACATAGGTGCCGGCCTCGAACGCTGGATCCTCATCACCGATGAGGGTCGACTCGACGGCCTTGCGACCCGACGGATTCTCGGTACCGTCGACGAAGCCCACCATGCTGCGCAGATCGAAGTTGCGAAAGCCGTGCACTTCGTCGACCACGGTGACCGCATCGCCGAGCCGCCCCACCAGTTGCGTGGCGAGCTCGAAACAAAGGTCCATATGATCCGCGCGAATATGCAGCAGGATGTCCCCGGGGGTGCTTACGGCACGGCGCTCGCCCGTACCGAATTCGCGAAACGGATGCAGGGCCGCCGGGCGCGGGGCGCCGAACAACGTGTCCCACACCTCGGAGCCGAAGCCGACAACGCACGACAGATGGCGGGAAGGGGAGCGCCTGCCGACCGAGCGCACCAGGGCGGCAATATCGCCACACCACGCACGCACTTTTTCGGCTGGGTCGCTGCCGGGCGCGACCGTCGCGACGATGAAGATCGCGCTGGGCGTGATGTCATTACAGATGGCTTGCGATTCTGGTGCGTCTGGAGTCTCTTTAGGCATCGGATTGATTATTGATAAACCGCTACTGATTCCGGGAAGGGAACGAATGTCTGACCGCCTTCGTGATCATCTGCCAGAGGCACGCGCAAATATTTCGCCCGAATGACATGAAGCACGTTTGCTGCCGCGGACGCGGCAGGCGCCCGTAGCGTGTTGCCTGCCATTAGGGGAAGCGCAGATACACATGACATTGTTGGCGTTCGCTATGTCAGGAGATGTTATACCGCCCGGGCAATTTATGGAAACTGCCCAGAGACGCCAGGTCAATTCGCATAGGGCATTCGAGTCCGGATTGGCGGCCAGGTTGAGTTTCGCGTGCTTGCCGGCCGACTCCGTGTCAAGCAAGCTCCGGCGGGACTGTGCGGCGATAAAGTTCGACACTGTTTTGTCGCACATCCCTGTCCTGCTTTCGATACTTCGTATCGGAGCTGGAGGCTTCCTATTCTGCTATCACGTCGTTACCATCCGTTTAGCCGGATGGCGCTGATCGGATTTTCCTCATTCCCAGTGGCTCATCGTAGCCGGTAGACCAAAAGATCCTTTCCCTTCAGGCCTCGCTATCGCCGTAAGAAAGTCGTTGCAAATTAATTTGCATTGCGAATGGAGATTGGATGCCGTGAATCTGCTAGAAGCCATGCGCGTCTATGTCAGGGTGGTCGAGCGTGGGAGCATTTCCGGCGCGGCAAGGGACCTCAATATCGGGCAGCCGGCCGCAAGCGAGCGTATCGAGCGACTTGAGAAATACCTCGGCTGCCGGCTCCTGCTCCGTAGCGCACGCGCTTTCAATCGCACACCCGAAGGCGTCACCTTCTACGCGTGTAGCAAGAGGATTCTGCACGCTGTGGAGCAGGCGGTCGCCGAGGTGTCCAAGGACGAGCAGGTTGCGCGGGGAACGATTCGCATCGCGGCACCACACTGCTTTGGCGAGACGGTCGTGCCGGAGGCGTTGACGCTGGTACACGCAGCGTATCCACAGGTGGATCTGGAACTGGTTCTGAACGACAGGATCGTCGACCTCGCGACGGAGGGAGTGGACATTTCGTTCCGTCTTGGGCAGCTTGGGGAGGGGGCTTTCATTGCCCGTCAACTGGGTCGGGTTGGGCGTGTTCTCGTTGCAGCGCCTGGCTATCTGAGCCAGCACGGTCCGATTGCCGAGCCGTCAGAGCTGATCGAACATCCATTCATTCGGGTCCAGAGCACGTTCGTCACGGACCAGCTGCCGCTCAGACACGGCGTGACCGCTGTGGAAAGCGTGCCGATCCACGCCGCAATCAAGACCAGTCATTGGCGGCCCATGTATGAAATGATTCTCTCGGGTGCCGGCATCGGGGTGCTCGATGAGCCGGCGTGCGCCGATGCTTTGGCAGACGGCCGCCTGGTTCGCATACTGCCGGAATTCGAGGTGCGGCCTTTCGATCTGCATGTACTGATTCAGACACAGCGTCCGGTGCCGACTCGCATACGGCTGATTGTGACGATGCTGAGCAATTGCACGCCGGCAATTCTAGCCGGGGCGCGCGCGGAGATCGATGCCCACTTCGACCGATGCCATGAATCGGAAATAAACAAATGGCGCACGCTGCGAAAATCACTATCTTTGATAGATAACGTTAGCGATACGAGGAGCGATCAAATGGCACAACAGTTGATTGTCGCGGTTTTCGACAGTGTTGACGTCGCCGGGAGAGCCGGTGTGGATTTCAGGAATTTCGAGGAAAAAGACCTGGGGTTCAAAATCGAAAGCGGCGTGCTGGTTCAAAAGGACGCAACGGGCAAACTGATCTTGCTCGACAAGCAAACGCGGCCGTTCTGGGGGACAGTGATCGGCGCGCTGACGGGCGGTTTGATCGGGATGCTTGGCGGACCAGCGGGTGCGATAGCCGGCTTCACGATAGGGGCAAGCGGTGGATTGGCTGGGCATGCGCTCAAGGACACGCTTGACAACGAACTGACCGCATCGATATCCAGCAAGCTGGCTTCCGGCAGCGTTGCATTCATTCTCGAGGCGAAGGAGGCGTCACCGTTTGAAGTCGACAATATCGTGCTTGGTTATGGCGGGCACGTTTTTCGCAGACCCCTTGCCTGATTACGAGCGCGAAGCGCGCAGATGCTCATCGATGTAGACTTCAGAACAAACCAGACGCGTACCCCTTCGGATGCTGGCTGGCAACGTTGATGCCGGCACGCGTGCGGGATGGTTTGGTCCAGGCTTTGCTGTGAGCATTCTTCAGGAGTAACCGAACATGACCGCAACGCCCAGCGAAGATATAACTCGTCAAGCGATTGAAGAGTTCTATCGCGCCATCGAGCAGAGAAGCGTCACGTTGTTACGAAAGGTCGTCACCCCTGATTGGGAATATATTCCAGAGCCCGCCGAGGCGGCCCCGGGACCTGACCAGATGGTTCAGGTGTTCGCCGACATCGCTGCCGCACTTCCCGATATGAAAGTCACCATTCTCGACTTGCTGATTCATGGAGACCGGGCAGGCGTTCGCGCGGAGATCAGCGGCACTCAAACGGGGAAACTGCTTGGCATTGATGCAAGTTCCAAACACATTAGTTTCGCGATTCACTCTTTCCACCAGATGCGCGGAAGTCTGATTGCGAAAACCTGGCATCTTGAGGATTGGCTATCGGTGTTCCGGCAACTTGGACAGTTACCCAAAACGCTTGAGCAACGCTGACTGCGATACATTGAGTCCGCACGCGTAGCGTCGGGGAAGGTGTTGACGCTAGTGATGCATTGCTGCGGAAATTAGAAGATGAAACGGGAGCACGAGGAGTGCTGTTCCGGTGACACCGAGGAGCCACAAACCAATGAACCATAGCAGGCGTTGGCGAAACGTCTTACTGGTATCACGGCTTGTTTGTGACATCACATTCCTCACTATCGGCTTGTCTGATCCATTCTAGGCTACCGGATTGTCTGGCGCTATCCAAAAGCAAACGAGCGATGCGCGACGAAGGATTGACCTGCGTCGCGCATCGCTCTGCTTTGGACTTTGGACGCTTTGGCGCTTCAGATGCGTTGTCCGCTCCAGACGCTTCAGAACCGGTGCTGAATCCCCGCCGTCACACCCGTTTGCGTATCCGCCGCACCGGTCAGATCGCGCGACAGGCTGACCGGATTGTCATGCCTGGCCATCGCGTAACCACCTGCCATATACAACACCGTCCGCTTCGACAATGCGTACTGCGCGCGCAGCGAGAACAGTGTCGGATCGGCGTCGCTCGCGTCCTTGATGTCCTGATGGTAGACCGCGGCAAACAGCGAGAAGAACGGCGTCACGTCGTATTGACCGCCGACCCAGTACATATCGCTGCGCAACGTCGGTGCGGCGGTGTGGAAGGTGCGCCGATAGTTGCGGTACCCGGCCATCGCCTTCACCGCGCCGAAGTCGTAGCTCAAGCCGGCGTGAATGCCCTGGATGTAGTTGGTGCTATCCGCGGGCGTCACGCTGTCATTGGCGCCGTTCTGCCGGTCGAACGTGGCGACGACGGCGAACGGACCGTTCTCGTAGCCCAGGCCGAAGTCGTACTTCGAACTTGACTTCATGCTGCCCGGCACGTTACCGAAGCCGTACATCGCACCGAACTTGAAGCCGGAAAACGTGCCGTCGTAGCGCACGGCGTTGGCCGAGCGCGAGAACAGACCGTCCTTACGACCGCCCGTCGCGGTGGATGAGGTCGCCCACGAGTAGTTCGGTGCATAACCCATCGGGTCGAACTGCAGCATGTAGTCGTAGGTGGTCGTGAAATTGCGGCCGAGCGTGACCTGTCCGAAACGGTTTTTCAGGCCGATCGAGGCGCGGCGGTCGAAGATGGCGCCGGGGCCGTCATCGAACTGACCGTTCGCAATGTTGATGCCGCTCTCCAACTGGAAGACCGCCTTCAGTCCACCGCCGAGGTCCTCGACGCCACGCAGGCCCCAGCGCGAGGTGTTCTTGCCACCCGAGACCAGACGCGTGGCGCCGCCGTCCTTGCTCGCGTGATTCACGTATTCGACGCCCGCGTCGACGATGCCATACAAGGTCACGCTCGATTGCGCCTGCGCCGTTGCTGCAAATCCGGCGAGGCTGGCGCACGTTACGCCGAGGGTCGCCTTCGTCATACTCCACTTCATCAACAGTCTCCTGTGCTTGGTTTTTTCACTTCGGTTGGGGATAGGGTGCTGCGGGGTCCATCGGCCAGATGCAACTCGCTTTAGCTCGCCTGTGCGAACGCCCAGCAGTCGTTGGCGGGGAATTCGATCCAGTGACGGCCGGCCGCGCGCGGCACATGGCCGAAGGCGCGCAGGCGCAGATCGCCGCAATGGAACAGGTATTCCCAGCGATCGCCGAGATACATCGACGTAATGAGATCGGCCTCGAGGCGGTTCGCGCCCGGACCGTCGGCGACCTGCACGCGCTCGAGGCGAATCACGGCCTGCGCGTTCTGGCCGGTGGTGAGTGCTTCACGCGCTCGGGCTTGCAATTGCCAGCCGTCGCCGGTCAGGGTCACGCGTTCGCCGTCGACCGCGGCTACGCGCGCGTCGATCCGGTTATTGCTGCCCATGAATTCGGCGGTGTAAAGCGAGCGGGGTGCGCCATACAGTTCGGCGGGCGTGCCTTCCTGTTCGATACGGCCGTTGCGCAACAGCAGGATGCGGTCGGACATCGCCATGGCTTCGGTCTGGTCGTGTGTGACGCACAAGGCAGACAG
The DNA here is from genome assembly GCF_046026855.1 of Paraburkholderia sediminicola. Taxonomy (GTDB): domain Bacteria; phylum Pseudomonadota; class Gammaproteobacteria; order Burkholderiales; family Burkholderiaceae; genus Paraburkholderia; species Paraburkholderia sediminicola_A. The sequence continues at coordinate 118,585 of NZ_JAQQET010000024.1, forward strand.
GCCCAGCGAGACGATCAGTTCACGCAACCAGGCGCGCGCTTCCTCTCGCAGCTTGGCATCGAGATTCGACAGCGGTTCGTCGAGCAAAATGACGGGCGGGTTGTAGACCAGCGCCCGCGCAATCGCCACACGTTGTTGCTGACCGCCGGAAAGCTGATACGGATAGCGCGCGGCGAGATGACCGAGGCCGAGTTGGTCGAGTGCAGACTGCACACGTTTTTTTTGCTCGGCGCCGGACACGCGCCGCAACTTCAATCCGTAGCCGACGTTTTCCGCCACAGTGCGGTGCGGCCACAGCGCATACGACTGAAACACGAGACCCAGCGAGCGTTGTTCTACCGGTAGATCGACTTCAGACGCGCCGTCGAAGAACACCTTGTCGTCCAGTTCGATACGGCCAGAAGAGGGCTGTTCGAGTCCCGCGACTGCGCGCAGCAGGGTGGTTTTGCCGCTGCCCGACGCGCCCAGCAGGCATACCACCTCACCGGGATTCAGTTCGAACGACACGCCCTTCAGGATCGGGTTGTCGCCATAGCTGAGAAACAGGTTGTCGACCGAGAGCTTATCCATGCAATTTCACTCCGAAACGCAGGGCGACGCCGAGTCCGACGCCGACCATCGCGATGTTGATGACAGAAAGCGCCGCGACCTGATCGACCGCGCCGGTCGCCCATAGCGACACCAGGAGCGCGCCGATCACTTCCGTGCCGGGCGAGAGCAGATAGACAGCGGTCGAGTATTCGCGCTCGAAGATCATGAAGATCAGCAGCCATGCCGCGAGCAGGCCGAAACGCACGAGCGGCAGTGTGACGTCGAGACTGACGCGCGCCCGCGTGCCGCCGACGCTGCGTCCCGCTTCTTCGAGTTCGGGGCCGACTTGCAGCAGTGCGCTTTGAATCAGGCGCATGCCGTACGCGAGCCACACGACGGTGTACGCAATCCAGATGCTCCACATGGAGTTCTTCAGTTCCTTCAGGCCGGGTACGAAGAGGAAGATCCACAGGAACGCCAGACCAGCGAGCAGGCCAGGCACCGCGCGCGGCAGCAGCACGAGGTAGTCGAGCAGGCGTGTGGCCCAGTCGTTGCGGCGATGGCCTGCGAATGCCACCAGCGAATAGAAACCCACTGCAAGCGCGCCACCGATCACGCCGATGCCGAGCGTATTGAGAATCGCGCGGACCAGGTTGTCCTGTTCGAACAATTCGGTGAAATTGGCGAGCGTCAGTACTTCAGCCAGATTCACGCCTTCGCCCCAGTTGGTGACGAACGCGCGCAGCGTGATCCCGGAGAGCGGCACGAACACGGTGAGTAGCAGCCACAGCGCGACGATCGCCAGCGCAACCCAACGCCATGCGCCGAGCGGCAGCACGGTCTGACGTCCCGCTTTACCCTTGACTGTGACGAAGCGGTTCGCGCTCTTCAGCAAGCGTCGTTGCAGCAGCACGAGCGGGAATGTGATCGCGACGATGCATACGGCCACCGCGGCCATCAGGTGATACGAGGGCACGCCGAGCTTGTTGGTGAGCTTGTACAGATACGTCGCCAGCACGAGGTGTCCTTCGGGGTCACCGAGTACGAGCGGCAGGCCGAACACTTCGAAGCCGAGGAAGAACACCAGAACGCCGGCGAACAGCAGAGCGGGCAGCGTCATCGGCAGGCTGACGTCGAGCGCGACACGGAACGGCCGCGCGCCCGCGACGCGCGCCGCTTCTTCGACATCCGAGCCGAGATTGCGCAGCGCCGCCGACGAATACAGGTACACATGCGGCACATGCGTGAGTCCGACGATCACGGTGATCGCGAGAATCGAGTACACGCTCCACGGTGCTTCGGCGGTACCGAACAGTTCCTTCCACCAGACCGAATAGAAACCGACCGGGCCGGCCGCGACGACATAGCCGAACGCGAGCACCATCGGCGAAACGAACACGGGGGTGAGCAGCAGCGGTTCGAGCCAGCGGCGGCCGGGCAGATCGGTGCGCACCATCAGGAACGCGAGAATGCCGCCGAGCGGGATCGAGATGAACAGCATCCCGGCCGCGATGACGAAAGAGTTCTTGAGCGCGGACCAGAAGTCAGGGTCGCTGAAAATGAATTCGAAACCGGTAAGACCGAATGTGCGTTTGGCGTCGAAGAACGGCGCGTTCAGCACGCTCTGGAACAGAATGAAGCCGAGCGGCAGCGCCACCGCGACGGTCAGCACCGCGATAACGAGCCAGCGCAGCAGCCCCGCAAACGGCTGCAGACCGCCTCGCGGCAACGCACCTATCGTGCCGCCGTCTGCCGCGCGGGGTGGTGCGTCGCGGTGTCCGGTTGCGCTAGTGGAAAGCATGAGTGTCCCCCTGCGGCAGGTGAGCCGCATATCGACAGGTAGTGAAGGAAGGCATGGCGTCCGCGCGTCTCAGCGCAGACACCGTTTGTTCAATCTAGGCTTAGCGCTTGATCGACTGTTGCCATTGCTTGAGGAATTCAAGCCGTTTGGACTGGTCGAGATAGACCAGCAGGCCGGAGCCAATCGGGATCGGCTTGAGTGAGTCGCCGAGCTGCTTTGTCAGGCCGGCCATTGACGTTTCACCGTCCACATCAGCGCGAATCGAGAACAGGCTGGCCTGGTTCGCGAGCAAGGTCTGACCGCGTTGCGACAGCAGATAGTCGACCCACAACCGCGCGGCGTTCGGGCTTTGCGCTTTCTTCGAAATCGTCACGAGGCGGCTCACCACCAGTGTGTAGTCCTTCGGATAGACGTAGCCGATCGATGGGTCTTTCTTCGCTTTGGTGAGCGCGTACGAACCGAGAATGTTGTAGCCGATCAGATTTTCGCCCGAAGAAATGCGCTCCATCATCGCGCCGGTGCTCGATTGCAGCTTCGGACCGGTTGCGCCCATTGCTTTCACGAGATCCCACGTGACTTGCGGATTGACGCGCACGTCCTGCGTTAGATAGTTGAAGCCGACGCCGGATTTTTCGATGTCGTAAGTCGTAACCTTGCCCTTGAACTGATCCGGCTTGCTTTGCAGCAGCTTGATCAGATCGGCGCGCGTTTGCGGCACTTCGCCTGGCGGCAAGAGGCGCTTGTTGTAGACGATCGCAAGGGGTTCGTACGTGGTGCCGTACGCCTGCTTCTGGTACTGCGCCCATTGCGGCAACTGCTTCGCTTCTGGCGATTCGTAACTGGCCATCAGGCCGTCGTTGACGAGCTTGACCTGCAGGTCCATCGCCGAGCTCCACAGCACGTCGGCGCTGGTGCTGCTGGCTGCGTTTTCGCTGATGTAGCGGTTGTACAGCTCGGTGCTGTTCATATCGTTGTATTCGACCTTGACGCCGTACAGGCTTTCAAAATCCTTTATGAGCGGGCGTACCAGAGCAGTGTCAGTGACCGAATAAACGATCAGTTTGCCTTCCTTCCTTGCCCCGTCGACGGTGGCCTGGTAGTCGCTGGGATAACCAGCGGGAAAGGCTGCCCATGCTGAGTTTGCGGCGAACGTAACGGCTACGGCGAGATACTTCAAAGAGATTTGCACGTCTTCCTCCAGAAAACATTGTGTTTGTTTTGTGTAGGCGAATGGTAAGAGAGGCGTGCTTTCTGAATGCTTTCAGTTTTCGAAAGAAATGCGTCACAATGGTCGAATTCGCCTCATGGATTTCCCTGGGATTCTGGTTATGCGTGTGCTGCTCGTTGAAGACAATCCAATCCTTTCCCGCTCGCTAACCGATGCGCTGACCAGCGCGAAACTCACTGTCGATTGCATGCATGACGGTGAGTCCGCCGACCATGTTTTGCGCACGCAAGACTACGCGCTGGTCATTCTCGATATCGGGTTGCCGAAGCTCGACGGCCTCGAAGTGTTGCGTCGGCTGCGCGCACGGCGTAACGCGGTACCGGTATTGATGCTGACCGCGCATGGTTCGGTGGAAGAGCGCGTGCGCGGCCTCGATCTCGGCGCCGACGATTACCTCGCCAAGCCCTTTGCGCTCACCGAACTCGAAGCGCGTGCGCGGGCCCTGCTGCGTCGCAGCCACGGTCAGGAGCCGCTGCACGCGCAGTGCGGCACGCTGCTTTATGACAGTGTCGATCGCGGTTTCACGCTGAACGGGGAGCCGCTCGCGTTGACGCCCCGTGAACGTTCGGTGCTTGAGGTGCTGATCCTGCGCAACGGCCGCGCGATCAACAAGGACACGCTCTCGGAGAAAATCTTTGGGCTCGACGAATCGGTGAATGCCGATGCCATCGAGATCTATGTCCACCGCTTGCGCAAGAAGCTTGAGCGCAGTTCGGTCGGCATCGTGACGCTGCGCGGGCTCGGCTACCTGCTGGAAGAAAAAAGCGCATGACGCGGCCGAATCTGCGCGTCCGCGTCGCGCTCTGGTTGTTGCTGCCGCTGCTTCTGCTGCTCGCCTTCGATGCATGGCTCACGTATCAACGCGCGATGAACGCGGCACACGCGGCCTTCGATCGCACGTTGGAGTTTTCGCTCCGCTCGATACGCGACGGCATCCGTTTGCGCGATGGCCAGATCGAAGTCGATCTGCCGTATCTCGCGCTTGAGATGTTCGAATCGAACGGCGGCGGCAACATTTACTATCAGATTCGTGAGGAGGGTGGCCGGGTGGTGACCGGCTATCCGGATCTGCCGTCAGGCGCGAAGGCGCCTTCAGAGCCCTACAGCGTGCAGTTTTATGACGACGTGTTTCGCGGCCGGCCGTTACGCATCGCGATGCTGCGATTGCCTGTCCACGACGTGCCGTCAGCGCAGACGCGCGTGGTGATGGTGCGGGTCGGCGAAACGATCGAGCAGCGCCAGGCGTTGGCGCGCGAGATTCTGACCGGCTCGCTGCAACAGGAATTTTTGCTGGTCGTGCTCGCGCTGGGTATCGTATGGCTGGGTGTTGCGCGCGGCTTGCGGCCACTGAACCGCTTGTCGGCGAAAGTGGCGGCGCGTGCTGAAGACGATCCAACGCCGCTCGATACGGTCGGCCTGCCTAGCGAAGTCGCGCCGCTGGTCGATTCGATCAATCAGTACATTGGCCGCACGCAGTTGATGCAGTTATCGCGCCGGCGATTTTTCAACGACGCCGCGCATCAGCTGAAGACACCGCTTGCGATCATTCAGGCGGAGTCCGAACTGGCGCTGCGCGATATCGACGGTGGTGAGGCGGCCTCGACCGGCAATCGCCGCCAGGGCGTGCATTTGCGGCGGCTGAATCGCGCGGTGCAGCAGGCGGTGCGCATCGTACAGCAATTGCTTTCGCTCTCGCGGCTCGATGCGGACAGCGGTTATACGGTCAAGCATGCCTCCGTGCCGCTGCACAAAGTGGCGCGCAGCGTGACGCTCGACTGGTCGCCGGTGGCGCGCTCGCGTGGCATCGATCTCGGCTTCGAACAGGATGTGCGTATCGACGTGATGGGCCAGACCGATCTGCTGGCGGAACTGGTCGGCAATCTGATTGACAACGCGATTCGTTATTCGGGCGACGGGGCGGTGATCACCGTACGCGTTGCATACGAAGGCGAGCAAGCGCTGCTGCAAGTGATCGACAACGGACCGGGCATTGCCGTAGGCGAACGCGACGTTGTTTTCGAGCGTTTCTATCGCAATGAAGCGACGCAGGCTGTGGAGGGTAGTGGGCTGGGACTGTCGATCGTGCGGGAAATTGCGCGCGTGCACGGCGCGCTGATCGCGTTGAGCGACGCGCCCGGTGGCGGACTTGCGGTCAGCGTGCTGTTTCCGGCGGTAAAAGCGGTGTAACGCTGCCTGCGGTAAGCGTGATCTGCGTGCGCTTTACCTGCGAAGGGTGAAGCTCTGCGCATAACCCGCGGATGGCGTGCTGCTCCCCCACTCCTTGCCGTCGACCAACACCTGCGAAATGTCGTCGTCTGGCACCGCAATACCGACGCGTGCCGCGGCATCGCGATACAACTGCATCTGATTGATCTGCGCCGCGATTTTCGCGTAATCCGTGCGTGCGTCGAGCATGCCCCAGCGTTCGAACTGCGTGAGGAACCAAGCCCCCTCGGCTGCTCGCGGATAATTCACTGCGCCGTTGTCGAAGAACCGCATGGGCAGGCCGCGCGGCGCCGAGGCCGCGATCTCGTCACCGAGCCGCTCCGCAATTAATGCTTCACCAATGCCGATGAATTCGGGTCGCGCGAGCCAACGCGCAATCTCCTTGCGGTGTCCGGCGCCATCGAGCCATCGGCAGGCTTCCAGCATCGTTTGCACCAGCGCTCGCGCTGCATTCGGATTGGCGCTGACGAAATCACGCCGGCACGCCAGCACTTTCTCGGGATGATCGGGCCACACCTCGCTTGTATAAGCAACGGTACGGCCGACGCCTTCCGCTTCGGCCATTGCATTCCATGGCTCGCCGACACAAAAGCCATCGAGCCTTTCTTTCGCGAGCGCGGCCACCATTTCCGGCGGCGGAATCGCGACACTTTCGATATCGCGCAACGGATGCACGCCTTGCGACGCAAGCCAGTAGTACAGCCACATCGCATGCGTGCCGGTGGGGAAGGTCTGCGCGAATACCGGTTTGCGGCCCAGCGTAGCCAGAGCCTTGGGCAGGGTGCCATGTTCGGCCAATGCATCGGCAAGACGGCTCGACAGCGTGATAGCCTGGCCGTTGCGATTGAGCACCATCAGCACGGCCATATCTGTTTGCGGGCCGCCCAGGCCCAACTGCACGCCGTAGACGAGACCGTAGAGCACATGCGCCGCATCGAGATCGCCCGACAGCAATTTGTCACGCACGGCGGCCCATGAAGGCTGTCGGCACAGCTCCAGCGTTAATCCATGGGCATGGCCGAATTCGAGCAGCTTCGCGACGACGAGCGGCGCGACATCGGCGAGCGCCACGAAGCCGAGTCTCAGATGGGTTTTCTCGAGCGGCGCGGGCGCGGACGGCGAGGTGAGGGAGGCGGGAGAGTTCATGATCTGCGCTTCATTTGAGCGAGTCTGCGGACGCGACGACGGCGCGCGCGACTTCGGCAAGTTTGACACCCTGGTTCATCGCGCGCTTGCGCAGAATCGCATACGCAGCATGTTCGGTGATCTTCTGCTGATCCATCAGCAGGCGTTTGGCGCGATCGATCAACTTGCGTTCGGCGAGTTCGTTTTCGACTTGCGCGAGGCGCTCGCGTAACTGCGACTCCTGCGCAAACCGTGCGAGCGCGACTTCGAGTATCGGTGCGAGCCGTTCCGTGGAGAGGCCTTCGGCGAGATAGGCGGTGACCCCGGCACCGACCGCGTCGCGGATCAACTGCTGGTTCACGTCGTGACTGAACATTAGTACGGGACGTGGCGCGGTGGCATTCATTACTGCGAGCTGTTCGAGCGTGTCGCGCGAAGGCGATTCCGTATCGATAATGATGACGTCTGGCCGTTCGCTCTGAACCACGCGATGCAGCGCCTGCGGTGTCGCCGTGCCGGCCAGCATCTCGTAGCCGAGGCGTGTGAGGGCGTCGCGCAGATCGCCTATCGGCTTGTCGGTATCGGTTACGAGGAGAACGCGCAGCATGGGGTATGGTTTATCGGCGGCTGACTACTGATAAAGCAACGTGTATGCCAGTGCGAGATGACGACAACTAAGGTAGCGCAATCATGATCTTACAAACAGTGTAGGCAACAGAGGCCGCACCCACACGGGGCATGCGCAAGGCATGCACCGAAGCGGAGCGTCACGTCACAGCTGCAACGCAGCCTGCACTTCTTTGACAACAGGATCCCACTCACCCAGTTCCCGCTGCCGGAACAGCCGCATTGACGGATACCACGGGCTATCGGTTCTGTTGGTCAACCATCGCCACTCGGCGTAGGCGGGTACCAGTACCCAAACGGGGAGCCCGGCCGCACCGGCAAGATGAGCGACCGACGTGTCGACGGTAATTAGAAGATCGAGCGTCTGGAGTATCGCGAGTGTGTCCGTGAAGCTGTTGATTGCGGGGCCTAGCGTGTGCAAGTCGTATTCATGCATCAGGCTTTCGCTTTCAAGCTCGCGATCGCCTTTTTGCAGTGAATACCAGGTCACCCCGGCAAGCCCAAGCAGGGGCTTTAACGCATCTAGCCGGATAGACCGGTAACGGTCGAGAGCGTGGTTCAGACTACCTGCCCAGACGACGCCGACGCGTCTGTTATTAGCATGCCTTTTGTCCAATGAAATGGCTTCGATACGAGCCCGCCATTGGCGCGACTTGTCGGGCGTCGCCGTCAGATACGGCATGGCGACGGGGAGCATCGATATATCGAGTTTCATATGCTCCGGTATCCTTAGCATGTAGCACCAGTAGTCGTAAGGCCCGGGCGGCAGGGTGGTGAATGCTGCCCGCACGCCCGTCATTCTGGTCGCCAGTTCCAGTATCGGTTCGCTTACCAGCACATCAACCGTTGCCTGCTGCCGATGCAACCATTCGGCGAACCGGATGAACTGTATTTCATCGCCGAGCCCCTGTTCACCAACGAGCAGAAACCGGCAACCCGCAACGGGTTCCCCATTCCACTCGCGGAAGATGGGCCGGATTCGTTCCTTTTGCCTGTCCGGCAGGTCGTAGAACCATCTGTACCGCTTCCAGCCTTCTTCGAATTCACCCAGCCCAAGCAGCACACCCGCAAGATGGAATTGCATGTGGGGGTTATCCGGCAGAAGCCGCGCCGCTTCCATACTGTGCGGCCGACTTTCGGCGATTTTTCCGCGTATGCTGAGTGCGCGCGCCGCGTTGTGATGCAGGAGCGGATGGTGCGGATCGATGGCGAGACCTTGTTTCGCGACACTGAGCGCGTCGTTGAAGCGATCGCTTGTGTTCAGTACGAAGGCCAGCGCTTTTAGTGCAGTGACATCGTCGGCAAAGCGGGTTCTTATCTGCGTGATCGCATGGGCGAGCAGTTGTATACGGCCGGTTTTTGCGAGTATGGCAATCAGGCTGAGTCCATCGTTCAGGCTGGCCGGCTCGAGGGTCCATGCGCGGCGCCAGTAGTGCGCCGCGCTTTCGAGCTGCCCGAGTTGCGCATGGATGCGGGCCAGGGCGCGAACCGCGTGATGGAGTCCCGGCTCGATTTCAATCGACTTTTCATAGTGAGTCATTGCCTCCGTGAGGCAGCCGGATTGCCGCAGGCAGTCGCCCAGGTTCCTGTGGAGACTGGCGGTACTGCCCGCCAGACCGATTGCGCGACGATAGAACGCTTCAGCCGATTCGTGGTTGCCCGCCAACGCCGCCAGCAGGCCCGCGTGCTCCCATAATTCAGCCCGATCCGGAGCCGCCTGCAGTGCCTGCTCCAGGTAGCCGCGAGCCCGCTCCATGTCGTTCGTATGAACGTAGGCTAGTCCTATGCGGTGCAGCACGTGAGCGTCGCGTGGGCGCGCGCTTAGCACCTGCCGGTAAGCGACAATCGCCTCTGTCATCCGCCGCGCGGAAAAATGCGCGTCCGCGCGCGTGACCAGAGCCTCGACGTCTGCGCCATCGTTATTGACACAGGAGATTGTGAACATCGACAGGGATATCCCGATGCAAGCTCATCGTGTACGGGACGGCGCCCCTGCGATCCGCAGCAGGGGCGCAGGCGTCATTCCGTTCTCACTGGCTTATTGCGTATAAGTGGCCAGAATGGAAGCGCCGCGGACGGTTGCGTTCGTGGCACTCACTATGCCGTAGTAAGTCCCTGACACCGGGTTGGAGAGAGTGCAGATCGCATTTGCGCCTTTGGTCCAGACGGTTCCGCAGTCAGGATGGAGCACGGAAGGCGTGCCGGCCCTGAGATACAGCGTTCCGGTTTCACCGTTGGCGCCAGGTGACAGGCTGAAAGTGAGGCTCTTTACGCCCGCCGGAACGTCCAGTGCGAAATACAGCATATCGCCCGAGTTCGCCGAAAACGTCGCCGGCACATTGGGGCTGATATCCGTAATGGCCGGTGGTATGACCCGGAAAGGGCGCGTCAGCCGGCTCACCGCCCCGGTGCTATCCGTCACGGTGAGCGTGATTTCGTAAATGCCAGGATAGTCATAATTCACGGTCGGATTGACTGATTGCGTACGCACGAAATCAGGAGCACCAGCGCCGAAATTCCAGGCCCATGATTTGATGGGCACCCCCCTCGCAGTAGAGAGGTCAGTACATGACACCTGCATCAGCGTCGCGCTCTCAGCGCATTTGAAATCCGCTGCGGCGGGAATCTTTCCAGACCTGGCGGCAACGACAGTTGCGTTCGCATCCAGAATGCCTCCCCCGAGCGCGTAATCTGGCTGACCGGTGGGAAAGGACTGCGCATTCTGCGCGAGCAGGGTTCGCATTTCCGCGGCGGTCAGAGGCGTGGGCGCAACTGACTGGGCGAGCGCGATAACAGCGCTTACCATCGGTGTCGCCATCGACGTGCCGTTCATGAAGGCATACGCTTCGGCCCCCGGCGCACGTGTTCCGCTGTTGTAGGTGGACCAGATCGAGTCGGCCGGCGCAGCGATATCGACCACTGCCCCGAAGTTTGAACCGATCCATCTCGCGCCATAGCGATTGCTACCGCCAACATTGATGACGTTGCGGCAATTAGCCGGCTCAAAATTCGTTGCGCTAGCCCCGTCATTGCCTGCTGCTGCGGTCACCACGGCGCCCTGGCTGACGGCATAGTCGATCGCGTTCTGAAATGTCGTTTCGCAAACTCCGTTACCGCCAAGGCTCACATTGATGATCCTGGCCGGGTGGGCGTTGGCGGGGACGCCCGGAACACTCCCGCCAGCGGCCCATACGATGCCGTCGGCGATATCGGACGTAAAACCTTTCCCGCACCCGTTCATCACCCGGACCGGGACGACCTTTGCAGCAGAAGCGATGCCGGCTATACCGAGGCCGTTGTTGGCCAGTGCGGCCATGATGCCCGCGACATGCGTGCCGTGCCACTGGACTGAACACGTCTCTGTTGTGATTCCCGGATTGCTGCCGTTGCCACCCCGGTTATAAGCGGTGAAATCGTACCCGGGCAGGATGTTGGCATCCAGATCGCTATGATTCGTTACGCCGTTATCCACCAGCGCGATTACGGATCCAGAACCGTTAGCACTATCCCACGCTCCCTCAGCGCGTATTCCCGGATATGGGGTAGTGGGTTTCAGGTTCGAAGCCAAACTCCACTGCCTGAAATACTCCGGATCGTTCGGAACCATGGTTGTCGACATTTCCGTATCGGGTTCGACATATTCGACGTTAGGGTCCGATGCGATAGCGCGCATGAATGCCTTGGCCTCCTTCGCCGTCAGCTTGCGCTCCGTTGTCACCACGTCAGCGCCGATACCCATGCGGCGCAGGTGGTGCGCCTTTGATGGGAAAGCATTCGCCAGCCGGTTAAGTTTCGACTGCACCGCCGATGTTGCTCCGCGCTCGGCGCTGCCGGTTTTGTACTTGACAATAAAGCGGTCGCTGGACGCATCCGGCGACAGGCTGGTCATATTCATCTTCAGCGCCGTTTGCAATGAAACGGTGTTTGAACTGGCGGTGCTTGCCGCCGCCGCGACTGCTTCTTTAGCTTCGGAACTCGTATCGCTGGCGCTGCTTGCACCACACGCCGCGAGTGCCAGCGAAAGCGAAATACAGGTGGCGCCTGCTAGAACACAGCGCGCGCCTGCGCTGGACCACAGTGCGCCAATGTAGGCAGTTATTCTGCGAGAGCCGTGACGCACGCTCTCATCTTTCTTTTGGTTCACGTTTTTATTCCTGGTACGACATGCAGAAACGATTGCCCCTGTTTTGATGAAGTAGTCGTACGGCGGTCATCAGCGGCGCCATAGCCCTATACCGTTCTCTGGTCAACCGGCACAGGCTGTTTTTGAATAAATTAATATTCCTAACTAATGATCGTCGGCGACGCCTGCGTGGTACGTGACCTTCTGCGGCTGCTGGTCAGCCAGTCAGGTTCTTGTGTTTGGATGGACGCGGTGAATAGCTTAAGTAGGATAATAAATAGCCTGATTGATATAAACAATCAGGTATTTCTATTTGTCCGCCAGATAACTTACCTGCCGCGTAAGACTATCGACGTGTGTCCACTCATGCCAACGAATCGACTCAGTCGGGCGACCAAGGTGGGGAAGGGGATGGCTGAGGTCTTCGCGTGTATCGCGCACCGGGTGGCACGCGCAGCGCTGGTGGCTGTACGACGGCTTCCTCGCTGCCGGGTCAGCGAGGAGGCACCCGGGCAAAGTCTGCCCGAATCAATTCCATTTCGCGTAACTGCGGGGCGAAAAGAAGAGACTCACTACGATCATGGCGGCGATGCTGACGGCCAGCATGACCCAGGCGGCGCCGAACCCGCCTGTCCAACTCCGGATCATGCCGGCAAAAACGGGAGCAATGGCCGCTACAACAAAGCCAACCCCTTGAGTAAACGCGACAAGCTTTCCAGCCACGCTGTGGTGCGCCGAATGATCCATAGCAGTAACAAGCGTCAGCGCGAAAGTCCCGCCAAGCCCGGCTCCGGCAAAACCAACCCACACCAGCGGCTCGGCATCGGGCCAGAAGATCAATCCAAGCAAGCCGACCAGCTGCGCCGACAATCCGAGGACTAACCAGGGGCGCCGATCCCGAAACGGTGCGGCAGCAAGGGGCAGCAATAAGGCCGCACCGGCCTGAAACACCGTCATGCCGGCAAGTAGCGAACCGCTATCCGCGACACTCGCGCCATGTTGTTGATAGAACGCCGGCAACCACGCGACGAGACTCGTATAACCACCGTTCACGATCCCGAAGTACAACCCAAGCGTCCACGCGCGTCGCTTGCGCCAAAGCGGAGAAATCACCGCGTCTGCCGGAGCAGGCGGCGCTGCGGGGGCGTGCGAAGGTTCGCGGTTCAAACCCAGCCAGCACAACAACGCCATGACAGCGGGAACCGCCCACACAGCGAGCCCCGCATGCCACGACCCCGTCGCTGCGCTCACCCACGGACTCAAGCGCGCTCCCAGCCCGCCGCCGCCCATGATCGATGCCGAGAAGACCCCCATCGCCAACGGCACCCGTGCAGGGAAGCGCTGCTTCATGACGGCGGGCAGCAGCGCCTGGATCGCCGCGACACCGACGCCCGCGAGCGTCGCCGTCGCAAGGAGCGCCGCACCGCTGGTGGTTGCCCAACGCGCGCCGCACGCTAGCGCGATCGCCAGCAAACCGAGCGCGACGCCGCGGGCTTCGCCGATCGTGCGGGTCAACGCGCCGGCACCGAATGCGCCGATGCCCATCGCGACGACCGGCAGGCTCGTCAGCAACGAAGCGCCATAAAAACTCAGGCCGGTTGCCGCGCGGATCGTCGTCATCAATGGGCTGATCGACGTCAGCAAGGGGCGCAGATTGATACCAATCACCACGATTACGCACAGCCATAACGCGTCACGCCATGTCAACGCATGGGATGTGCCGTTGGTGTCGGTATGGGCGGGAGTGGCGCTTGAGTGCGAATTCACGATAGACCTGGGTATGAGAGAGGGGCGCCGGCCGCAACGCAGGTGCGAAACAAACTGCGCGACCTTGGCGGCATGCTCGGAAAAGAACGTCGAACGAAGCGAAAAATCCATTCGCGATTCATTTTGGTCAACCATAATAACTTGAAATGGTTAACCATTTAAGTGATGCCCGGTATAGGTAGCGCCATACACGCATGGCATTTGCCGTCGGCCGCCGCTAGAATGCCGGGCGATATCGTTCCATTTCCGTCACTGAGTTCCATGGCCCCACGTTCCCGAAGTGCATCGTCCGCCGATATAGAAACGCCGCTTAACATTGCGATCGGCGACGACTCAATCAGCGTCGAAGAGCGCATTTACGCGTCGATTACCGGGGCGTTGTTGCAAGGCCGTCTGCGGCCGGGCGCGCAACTGGTCGAGCGCGATCTCGCCGCGGCGTTCGGTTGCACGCGTGGCGCATTGCGCAAGGTGCTCGCGCGGCTGGGCTTCGAGGGCAAGCTGGTGCTCGAGGCGAATCGCGGCGCGTTTGTGCCGTCGCCATCCGAAGAAGACATCCGTCAGGTGTATCGCGCCCGGCAGATTGTCGAGGCGGGCATTGTCGCGGCGTTGTGTGGGAGTTTGAGTGCGGCTCACAAGCGCCGCCTGCGCGCCCACGTGCGCGGCGAAGAGAAGGCGTCACGCGCCGGCGCAGTCGAGGAATCCGTGCGGCTCGCAGGACAGTTTCATGTGTTGATGACGGAACTCGCGGGCGGTACGGAATTGCTCGGCCTGGTCGGGCAACTCGTCGCGAAGACTGAGTTGTACAAGGCGTTGTTCGACCCGTCGAAGGGTTCGACCTGCTCCGCGGACGAACACATGCAGATCATCGAAGCGCTCGATGCGGGAGACCTGCACGCGGCACTGACGGCGATGCGCGAGCACCTGTCGGAACTCGAGGAGCGAGTGGTTGAGCAGGTGCGCAGGAGCGCTGCCGGCGAGGATCTCGGTGCAGTGTTCGGGGTATAGAAAAGAATCAGTGCAGTGCGCAAGGGTGGGAGACACCGCGACTGCGGAAGGACGGCGCAAGCCGTTGAGGCGGGCGCTAGTTGCGACTATGCGCAAGACGACTCAGCAAAACGGTCGACCAGACACAGAGCGTAATAGAGGTGTAAAGCAGGTGCAAAGCGGGTACAGCGCGGATGCAAAGCATACGACGCCGCAGCGCGCCGCTCAGGCTCGAGTCAAGCAAATCAAGCAGGAGGAGGCGCGCGAAAGGCTTCGCGAACAACGAACAGCCACGCAACAACCGCTAGGAAACGGTCAGCGTGCCGCCAGCCTTAACGGCGACGGAATTGCGAATTGCGTGCGCCGCCGCCACCGGTGGCGCGCTCGTCTTTGTGACGGAAGTTGATCCGGCCTTTGGTCAGATCGTAAACCGACAGTTCCAGCGTCACGCGGTCACCCGCGAGAATACGGATATGGTTCTTGCGCATGCGTCCGGACGCGTAAGCGCCAACCACGACGCCGTTGTCGAGCGTCACGCGGTAACGGCTATCCGGAAGTACTTCGTCGACGATACCGTCAAGTTCAAGCAGTTCTTCTTTCGCCATGCATAACTCCTGGTCGATGGGATAAGTGGGTGTTGGCCGCGCAGCTAAGCGTGGCGCAACATCTGATACGGTTGACAGTTGGCTTTCAGGCCAGCTGCGCTGCGGTAACAGCCGATTCGCTGATAGTACCGCTCAAAGATCGGCGACGGACTGGCCGTCTACACGGCCGTCGATCAATTGCTCGGCGTGGGCCATGCACGCAATGCGCGCCTTGCCCGTGCCGTCGAACGGAAACAGATACTGCAGGCGGAACACACGCCCGTCGGCAGCCGGATTGGCGCCCACGCGGCAAATGCGCACCGACGCGTCGTAACCTGCGTCCGGATTGCGGCTCGTCTGACCGTCCGCCGGACGGCGCGGATAGACGAGCGGGTGAATTTCGTAACCCTTGTACGTCTTGACAACTGAATTCATGAAGCATGGTCCTGTATTACGTGGCCCCCGTGTCACGCGTGTTACGCGCGGCACAACAGGCCCGGCTGCGCAGCACCTTGGGGCGCGCAGCCATGGAAAAAAGGTTGGCACAGGCCCGATGGCAAGGGCATGAGCGCGGCCGCGCAAAATCGCGGATTCGATGGAGAAGAAACGCGCTGATGTCGCGCAGACATCGGGCGCGTAAATGAACCACTCAGCTGCACAACTCGCGACGGCGAATGCAGGCGGCGCATTGCCGGAGTGACGGGATCGCCGACAGGCAGCGGTCGAACAGTCGGGGGTGGTGCGGAGACGCCGATTGATACTGCCTTGTACTGCCGGTGCTTCGGATGCGGAATACAGCTATTCCAATATGATGCACTAAATGGGGCTAATTGGATAGCAAAAACTTCCGCGCGCGGGCAAATCGCCCGGCCGGTGGGGCTTTTAGCAGGAAAGGGCTGCCGCGAACGGCGCGCCGGGGTATGACCGGCACCCCGTGTGTGAGGGAGCTCCGTGACGGCGAAGGCGGGTGCGCTTCAGCGGGTGGTTTCGGCGACGCGCTTCTGCAGTTCGCGTGAAGCGGCGAGCGGAATGCGCGCATCATCCCAGCCGGCAAGCCATTCGACTTCCTTCGACGTAAAAATCTGCCCGTGATTGCGCAGCGTGTACTGCAACGAATCGATGATGTGATTGCGAATGATTTCCGGCGTGCCCTCGTCATCGAGCACGGCGCGAAACGCTTCGAGCGTGGCCATCTGCTGCTCCGTGAAATAGTTGTTTCTTTTATCGCACGAAAAAAAAGCGCTCGCCAAGCAGACAAAATTCGTTGTGTGCGGATGCAACAACCGGAACGTGCGAGCAGCACACTGCGGAGCTTCCATCAAAGCCCTGCGCGCGATGCGGCCCCGCACTAAAATGGACGCTGCGCTATCGCCGTGCCGTCGCGGTCGCCGCTACCGATTGGGGTCGTTACAATGGCGAGTTGCAGCGCGTGGCTGCCCGGCATCGTTATGCTTGTCTCGCCCGCCGGTCATAACCTTGGCACCCCTCCTGGCCCACTTGGGCAAAAGCGGCGCCGCATCCCTCGAACACAGCGATTTCTCAATGCGCAAGACCACCGTCTCTCCTGTGAAAGACCTGCTGCTGGACCGCTACGCACCTATTGCAGACGGCATCGCTGCGCTGTTCTATCCGTGCGCCGAAGTCGTGATTCACGACCTGCGCGATCAGACGATCGCGTATCTCGTGAATAACCTGTCGAAGCTCGAAGTCGGCGGCCCTTCGGTGCTCGATGAAGTCCACTACGCGGCGCGCGGCCAGACGATCGGGCCGTACGAGAAGCTCAATTGGGACGGCCGCCGCATGCGCTGCGTGAGCAACATCCTGTTTGACGACGAGGGCAAGCCGGCCGGCATGCTGTGCATCAACTTCAACATCGCGGTGTTCGAAGATGTGCGCGCCACGCTCGATCTGTTCATTAAGGGCGGCAATCTGACGGACGCGCCCGCGGAGGAACTGTTCCGCGACGATTGGCAGGACCGCATCAACACGTTCCTGCACACCTGGCTGCGCGAGCGGCAAATCGGCATCAATGCCCTCACGCGCGAACACAAGCGGGAAATCGTCGAGGCGTTGCACGCGCAAGGTGCGTTTCGCGGCCGCAGTTCCGCGAACTATGTCGCCGCGGTACTGACAATGGGGCGCGCCACCGTCTACAAGATTCTGAAGCAGATGAAAGAGGGCGGCTGAGGGTCCTCAGATCGCACTGGAGTCCCCCGCGCCGCATTAGCGTGGCCTGTTCGCCGCGCCTTCGGCCTCGGCACGCAGGCGTTCTTCCTGGGCTCGCAACTCGGGTGTCAGTTCCGCGCCGAAATCATCAGCCTCGAACAGTGGACGAATTTCGATCTCGGAATCGCCGATCATGGGATTGGGGCAGCGCCTGACCCATTCGACCGCTTCTTCCATCGACTTGACTTGCCACAGCCAGAACCCCGCGACGAGTTCCTTGGTCTCCGTGAACGGACCGTCGATCACGGTTCGCTGGCTGCCTGAGAAGCGCACCCGTTTGCCTGTTGCGCTCGGGTGCAAGCCCTCGCCCGCGAGCATCACGCCTGCTTTCACGAGTTCTTCATTGAAGTTGCCCATTGCTGCAAGCAGTTCCGTGCCGGGCATTGTGCCGGCCTCTGAATCGCTTGTAGCCTTCACCATCACCATGACGCGCATTGTCACTCTCCTTGATTGAGTTGTTGAAGCCGCACCGTCCCGAAGCCGGCTCAGGATCGAGGGGGGCTCTTATATGACGACGAATCGGCATGCTGGAAATCGACATTGCAGCCAGAAAATTTAGCGCAGTTACGTGCCAC
>NZ_JAQQET010000025.1:0-135689 GCF_046026855.1 Paraburkholderia sediminicola
CACTAATAGACCACGAAGAAAGCAAGGAAAGGCCAACGCCGCAGGCGAAGAACACCACTAGCATCAATTAGACGAAGCCCCAGCATTGGTACCCGGCACCCCTGCCGTCTTCACAGCGCCAGCGCCATCCTTCCCATGCTGAATAGCATAGATCTCCCGATTCCGAGCAATCTCCCTGGCCGTAGGCGGATAGTCATTATTAGGCGTGGGCACAAGCCCTTCTTCCTGAGCCTGCTGCAACTGCGCCATAACATCGGCGCGAGTCAATCCTGACGGATTAGATTGAGCAAAAGCATTCGCCCCGAACGGCAGGCTAAGGGCAGCAATAGCAATAGCGGTAAGCAGTTTCATGATGTCTCTCCGATGAAGTGCAAGAAATGAGTGGCCTGAACCACGCTTCCCATTCTTGTCATTTCAGCTGTCGGAGCACTGACCTTCAGATTACCGTTTTGTTATCCAGGCACCACGCTTGAACCCAAACGCAAGATAACAGAACGGTAATCTACCGGACCACCCCCGGTAAGCGCCCATCCTCCACACTCCTGACTTACAAAGAAGCCCGCGTCCCGCGCCGCCAGGCGCGTCAAAACCCGCGCGCCTCCCTCTGCCTCTTTTCAGGAAACCGTCATGTGGATCGTCAAGCTCGCGCTGCGCCGCCCATATACATTCGTGGTCCTCGCGGTGTTGATCTTTATCGTCGGCCCCCTCGCGATACTGCGCACGCCGACCGATATCTTTCCGAACATCGACATCCCGGTGGTCAGTATCGTCTGGACGTATAACGGCTTTTCCGCCCAGGACATGGCCAACCGCATCACCTCGAATTACGAGCGCGCCCTGACCTCGGACGTCGACGATATCGAACACATTGAGTCGCAATCGCTGAATGGCGTCTCGGTAGTGAAGATCTTTTTTCATCCGGGTGCGGATATCAATCGCGCGATTGCCGAGGCGGCCTCCAATTCCGCGTCGATCCTGCGCGTGCTGCCGCCTGGCACGTTGCCGCCCAACATCATCACGTACAACGCGTCGACGGTGCCGATCCTGCAACTCGGGCTCTCCAGCGACACGCTTTCCGAACAGCAGCTCTACGACCTCGGCAACAGTCAGATCCGCACGCAACTGGCGACGGTGCAAGGCGCGTCGGTACCGTTGCCGTTCGGCGGCAAAGTCCGCCAGATCATGGTCGATATCGACCCGCGCGCGCTCCAGGCCAAAGGTCTTGCCCCGCTCGACGTAGTCAATGCCGTCAATGCGCAGAACCTGATTCTGCCGGGCGGCACCGCGAAAATCGGCACGAAGGAATACAACGTGCAGATGAACGGTAGTACTGACACAGTTGCCGCGCTGAACGACCTGCCGATCAAGACGGTGGCCGGCGGCGTGGTGTATGTGCGGGACGTGGCCCATGTGCGCGACGGCTACGCGCCGCAAACCAACATCGTGCGCAGCGACGGCAAACGCGCCGCCTTGCTCACCATCGAGAAATCCGGCAGCACGTCCACGTTGACCATCATCCAGCAGGTCAAGGCGATGCTGCCGCATATCGCGGCCGGCTTGCCGAGCGCTTTACACATCACCGCGCTGTCCGACCAATCGGTGTTCGTCAAGTCGGCGGTCGTGGGTGTGGCGCGCGAGGCTGTGATCGCCGCGGCCCTGACGGCCGTGATGATCCTGCTGTTTCTCGGCAGCTGGCGCGCCACGCTGATCATTGCGGTGTCGATTCCGCTCGCGGTGCTGACTTCACTGATCGCGCTTTCCGCGCTGGGCCAGACCATCAACATCATGACGCTCGGCGGACTCGCGCTCGCAGTGGGTATTCTCGTCGACGATGCCACGGTCGCGATCGAAAACATCACGCATCATCTGGAAAACGGCGAACCGCTGCACGACGCAATTCTGAACGGTTCAGGTGAAATCGCCGTGCCGACCTTCGTCTCGACACTATCGATCTGCATCGTGTTCGTGCCGATGTTTCTGCTCTCCGGCGTCGCGCGCTATCTGTTCGTGCCGCTCGCCGAAGCGGTGGTATTCGCGATGATCGCGTCGTATTTCTTCTCGCGTACGCTGGTGCCGACGCTCGCGATGTATCTGATGCGCGCACGCAGCAATACGCCGGTGACGGGTAACGGGCCGATTGCGCGGTTGATCCGCTTCCAGGCCGGTTTCGAACATCGCTTCGAACGCCTGCGCGAAGGCTATCGTGGCGTGCTTGCGAGGGCAATTGCGCGCCCGCGCCGCTTCATTGTCGTCTTCCTCATGCTGTGTATGGGCTCGCTCGCACTGGTGCCGTTTGCCGGCCGGGACTTCTTCCCGGCGGTCGATACCGGCGAAATCCGCCTGCATCTGCGTGCGCCGACCGGCACGCGTATTGAAGACACCGCGCGCATCACCGATGAAGTTGAAGCCCGGGTGCGCAGTGTGATTCCGAAGCAGGAACTGGCCGCCGTGCTCGACAATATCGGCGTGCCGGTGAGCGGCATCAATCTGACCTACGATTCGTCGGACCCGATCGGCCCGGAAGACGCCGATGTGATGATCACTCTCGCGGCCAAACACAAGCCCACCGCGGCTTATGTAGCGACGCTGCGCACAACCTTGTCCAGTGATTTTCCCGGCGTCACGTTTGCATTCCTGCCCGCCGACATTGTTAGCCAGATTCTCAATTTCGGCTTGCCGGCGCCCATCGACATCCAGATCGTCGGCAACAAGCTCGACGCCAACCGCGTGGTCGCGAACCGCTTGCTCGCGGAACTGCGCAGCGTGCGTGGTCTCGTCGACGCGCGGATCCAGCAGCCGGGCGATGCCCCCGCAATCAACGTGAATGTCGACCGCACACGGGCGATTCAGGCCGGCCTGCTGCAACGTGACGTGTCGCAGAACCTGCTGATCGCGCTCTCCGGCAGTTCGCAGACCTCGCCGAATTTCTGGCTCGATCCGCGCAACGGCGTCAGCTATCCGCTCATGGCGATGATGCCTCAGTACGACATCAATTCGCTGCAATCGCTTGCCAATATTCCGGTCGCGCAGATGGGTGGCACGGGTGCCGCCGTCATGAACGCGTCCGTTGCGGCAAACGGTAACGGCCCCGCGCCGCAAAACTTGCTCGGCGCGCTGAGCACGCTGACACGCGGCACCCAGCAGGCTGTCGTCTCGCACTACAACGTGCAGCCGGTGCTCGATATTTTTGCATCGACCCAAGGGCGTGATCTTGGTGGTGTGGCGGCCGATGTGACCCGGCTCGTCGATCAGATCCGGCCGCAATTGCCGCCGGGCGCGTCGATCGTGGTGCGCGGCCAGGTGCAGGCGATGCACGACTCGTTCAGCGGCCTCGCAAGCGGGCTCGTGTTCGCGATCGCCCTTGTCTATCTGCTGATGGTCGTCAATTTCCAGTCGTGGCTCGATCCGTTCATCATCATCAGCGGCCTGCCGGGTTCGCTCGCGGGCATTGCGTGGATGCTGTTCAGCACCGGCACACGTCTGAGCGTGCCGGCACTGACGGGCACGATTCTGTGCATCGGCATTGCCACGGCCAACAGCATTCTCGTAATCAACACCGCGCGTGAATTCCATCACGCTGGCAAGCCACCGTTGCAGGCTGCGCTCGAAGCCGGCTTCAGCCGCTTCCGTCCGGTGCTGATGACCGCACTCGCCATGCTGATCGGCATGCTGCCGATGGCGCTCGGCCTTGGCGACGGCGGCGAACAGAACGCGCCGCTCGGCCGCGCGGTGATCGGCGGCCTCGCGCTTGGCACGGTGTCCACATTGCTGTTCGTCCCCGTCGTCTACGGGATGGTGCATGCATGGCTCGACAAACGCCGCGCGGCCCGCACCGACACACAAGAATCCGGCGTTTCCGCCCGCACACTTTGACTCCGACGAGAGCTCGCTCATGAACAATCCATCACTTCCGCCCGACCTCGGCGACAGGTCTCAACCGGACGTCGAGGCTGATCGAGCCGCTGAGGCCGTGAAAGCCGACGAAGCGGCCCGCTCCGCCAACGTGACCGCAAGCCCGAAGCCGCGCCGCCGTCTCTGGCCGCTCGCATTGACCGGCCTCGCCGCGGCGCTGCTGATCGTCGGCATCGTGCCTCGTCTGCACGCAAGCGCAGTGTTGACGCAACAGACACAAGCGCAAAGCATCCTCAGCGTTTCCGTGGTCACACCACGCGCCGCGCCGGCCGTCCACGAGTTGCTGTTGCCCGGCGCGGTGACACCGTTCGCCGAAGCGTCGATCTATGCGCGTACGAGCGGCTATCTGGCGCACTGGAACACCGACATCGGTGCCCAGGTAAAAACCGGCCAGACGCTCGCCACGATCAGCGCGCCCGATCTGGATGCACAACTGCGCCAGGCCCGTGCCGACGAAGCCACCGCGCAAGCCAATTTCGACTTCGCGAAGACCACCGCGCAGCGCTGGCAGGAAATGCTGAAAACCCAATCGGTCGCGCAACAGGATGCGGATACGAAAGTCAGCGACATGGAAGCGCGCCGCGCGATGCTGGCGTCGGCGCAAGCCAATGTCTCGCATCTGGCCGAACTGGTGTCCTACGAAAAGATCACCGCACCGTTCGACGGCACGATCACCGCGCGCAATGTCGATGTCGGCGCACTCGTAACGGCGGGCGGTACGCCCGGCACCGCAGGTATGTCGGGTGAGCTGTTTCATATCCAGCAGACCGGCGTGTTGCGCGTGTTCGTCGACGTACCGCAGAACGACGCGCCGTACGTCACGCCCGACACCGGGGTGTATCTGAGCGCTCAGCAGTATCCCGGGCGGCACATCGCCGCAAAGGTGGCGCGCACCACCGGCTCGATCGATCCGTCGAGCCGCACGCTGCGCGTCGAGGTCGACGTCGATAACAAGGACGGCGCGCTGATGCCGGGCGCCTACGCGCAGGTGCATCTGCAGTTGCAGTCGACCACGCCGGCGCTCGATCTGCCCGTCAGCGCCCTGCTCTTCCGTCCGGATGGCGTGACGGTCGCCGTGGTCGACGGCGACGGCCGTGCGGCGCTCAAGACGGTGCACATCGGCCGCGATTTCGGCACGCATGTGGAGATCACCACGGGCCTCGCGGCCACCGACCGTGTGATCGATAACCCCGGCGATTCGCTGAGTACCGGCCAGCTCGTGCAGATCGCGCCGGCTGCGCATAGCTGAGCGCCAGTCATCGAAAGGATGAGTCGAATGTCTTCAATGTCTGTTTCACGGCGGCTTTTGTGTGATTCGCCTTTGAGCCGCCCGTCTTTGCATCGTCCGTTCCTGCGCCGGTCCGTTGCGGTCACGCTGATTGGCGCACTGCTGAGCGCCTGCTCGACTTTGCCGCCGTACCAGCGCCCCACCGCCGAAATCCCCGCGCAGTACGCAGGCGCGGCGGCTGGCTGGGCCCAGGCCGCCCCTGCCGACACAGCACCGCGCGGCCCCTGGTGGGCGATCTTCAACGATCCGGTGCTGAATCAACTCGAAGCGCGCGTCGAGGTCTCGAATCAGACCGTGCGCAAGGCGGTTGCACAGGTCCAGCAAGCGCGTTCGATGGTGGATTATCAGCGCGCCGGCTTTTTCCCGACGATCACCGCCGGTGTCGCCCAGGACCGCTCGCGGACTTCACAGAACCTCGTAGACCGTTCGCTCGCAGGCAAGACCATCCCCGACTATTCGGCCGGCGTGTCCGCGAGCTGGGAGCCGGATCTGTTCGGCCGGGTGCGCGACACGGTGACTGGCGCGCGAGCCGATGCCGATGCGAGCGCGGCGGATCTCGAAGCCGTGCGTCTGTCGATGAGTGCCGATCTCGCCGTCGACTATTTCTCCCTGCGCTCGCTCGACACGCAAAAGAAACTGCTAGACGACAGCGTGACCGCCTACGCCGCCGCCTTGAAGCTGCTGCAGCAGCAATTGAAAGACGGCGCGATCGATGCCTCCGCTGTGGCTCAGGCCACTACCCAACTCGAAGCAACGCGCACGCAAGATACCGACATCGACGTGACGCGCGCGCAGATGCAGCATGCGATTGCCACGCTGATCGGCGAGCCGGCCTCGACCTTCACGCTGCCGCCGAACGGCTCGGCTGCAACGCCGCCGGCGATTCCTGTTGGCTTGCCGTCGCAACTGCTCGAGCGACGCCCCGATATCGCCGCGGCCGAACGGCGCGTGGCGTCGGCGAATGCACAGATCGGCGTGGCGCACGCGGCGTTCTTCCCCGATCTGGTGTTGTCGGCAAGCGCGGGGCTGGAAAGCACCTTCTTCGCGCCCTGGCTCAGCGCGCCGAGTCTGTTCTGGTCGCTCGGCCCGCAACTGGTCGGCACGCTGTTCGACGGTGGCAAGCGCACGGCCAGTCTGCATGGCGCGACGGCGCAGTACGACGGCGCGGTGGCGGATTACCGGCAATCGGTGCTGGTGGCCTTCCAGCAGGTCGAGGACAATCTGTCCGCCTTGCATTCGCTCACCGACGAAGCCGCCAGCCAGCAGCGCGCGACCACCGCTGCGGATCTGTCGTTGCGGCTCACGACGAACCGCTTCAACGCGGGCGCGGTCAGCTATCTCGACGTGGTGACCGCACAGACGATCGCGCTGACGAACCAGCGCACGGCAGATCAGATCGCCGCGCGGCAGTTGGAGTCGAGCGTGTTGTTGTTGAAGGCGCTGGGTGGGACGTGGCGCAGGCAGGACGATGGTGTGGCGGCGCAGGATGGGGCTGACGCGGCGAGCGCCACTGGGCCTGTGGCCCCATCAGCGGCCCAATCCAGCACCACGCTTGCTACTGCGCCCACCAGACAGCACGCCCCTAAGCCCGCCGGAACGTGAGGATGAAGCAGGTGCCCCGCGCGTCGCTTTCAGCACGAACGGAGCCGCCGTGCAGTTCCATGATCGTGCGGACGATGGCAAGGCCGAGCCCCGTCGAACCGGCGGACCCTTGCGACGAGCCGGACGAAGGCAAGGCGCTGCGCGACGGATCGATGCGATAGAAACGGTCGAAGATCCGTTCGAGATGCTCGGCGGCGATTGGCTGCCCCTGGTTCGACACGGTGACGCGCACCTCGCCAGCCGATGTGCGAGCATCGAGCGTAATCTCGCCGCCGCGCGGCGTATAGCGGATCGCGTTGGCCAGCAGATTGCTGGCGGCACGGCGAAATAGCTCAAGATCCGCCGTCAGCATCGCCGTACCGGTGACCTGCACCCTGACATTCGCATCGTCGGCAATACCTTCGAAATATTCGGCAATCCGCGTCAGTTCCTGCACGGCGTCGAACTCGCGCATATGTTTGACGAACTGCGGATGTTCAGCACGCGCGAGAAACAGCACGTTTTCGATCATTCGCGACAGACGATCGCACTCTTCCAGATTCGATGCGAGCACGGATTCATATTCGTCGGCGGAACGCGGCCGGGCGAGCGCGACTTCGGCGGCGCCGCGCATGTTGGCGAGCGGCGTGCGCATATCGTGCGCGAGGTCGGCGGTGAAACGCGACAGGCGCTGAAAGCCGAGATCGACGCGCTCGAGCATGGCATTCAGCGACGCCACCAGTGTTCCAAGTTCGCTCGGCACACGCGCCACCGTAATCCGCGTATTCAGACGATTGACCGTGACGAGCCCCGCGCTCGCCGCGATATCGCGCAACGGCCGCATGGCCGCGCGAATCAGCAGATAGCTCAGCAGCATCGCCAGAAGCACGCCGGCCGCGCCGGCGATGTTCAGCTTGTCGCGATAGCGGTCGAGCAGCCGCCAGCGGTCGCTCATGTTGCGGGCGATCAGCACGGTCGCCGTATCGCCGTCGTGCAGCCGCGCGTCCGCGAGAATGCCGCGGATCGGTGCGCCGTTGCGGCCGGTCCAGGCGCCGATATCCACTTCGGTAATGCGCGCCGAAGCGGGAATACGCGTAAGCGGCGGCAACGCGGCGATCGTTTCGACGCCGCCTGCTTCAGCGGTTTCGCCGGCATCACTGGGATCGCTCGTGTCGCCTGCCCCATTGAGTGCGACCGAAGCATCGGGCGCATTTGAGGCTGTGGAAGCAGCGCTGCCTGCCGTGCCGCCGGGCGCCGGGAAGGTCTCTCCGGCGTTGTGTTCGATCGCCATACGCCCATCGGGACCGAACACTTCCATCGACATCGCTTCATTCCCCAGCACGGTGCTGGCCAAGCGCTCGCCGTGCTCGCGAATGCCTTTCGATGCATCGAGTTCCTGCGCGAGCCGCCGTGCGTGGCGTGCGGCGAGCACGATGTCGAGATCGTCCTGCGCCTTGATCTGCTTTTCCAGCGCAAGATACAGAAAACTCCCGACCAGCACGAAAACCGCGAGCGTGGTGACGCCGAAGGCAAGCGCGAGCGTCGCGGCGAGCGAGCGGCCACGCATCAGGCGGCGTCCTTCAATTCGAGCACATAGCCGACGCCGCGCACCGTATGAATCAGCTTGATGGGAAAGTTATCGTCGATCTTGGTGCGCAGCCGCCGGATCGCGACTTCGACGACATTGGTGTCGCTGTCGAAATTCATGTCCCACACATAGGACGCAATCTGCGTGCGGCTCAGCACTTCGCCCTGACGGCGCGCCAGCAACTGCAGCAGCGAAAACTCGCGCGGCGTGAGATCGATACGCGTGCCGCCGCGTTTCACGCGCCGCCGATTGACGTCCATTTCCAGATCGCCCACCTTGATCAGCTCGCTTTCGCGCGGCGGCCCACGGCGCGCCAGCGTACGTACCCGGGCCAGCAATTCGACGAAGGCGAAGGGTTTGACGAGGTAATCGTCCGCACCGAGTTCAAGGCCGCGCACGCGGTCGTCGACGTCGTCGCGGGCCGTGAGGAACAGCACCGGCGTGGTACGCGTGCTGCGCAAGGTCTTGACGATGGTCC
This sequence comes from Paraburkholderia sediminicola, assembly GCF_046026855.1. Lineage (GTDB taxonomy): Bacteria > Pseudomonadota > Gammaproteobacteria > Burkholderiales > Burkholderiaceae > Paraburkholderia > Paraburkholderia sediminicola_A. The sequence goes on from NZ_JAQQET010000025.1 coordinate 8,848, forward strand.
AGCCATCCATGCCGGGCAGCATCACGTCGAGCACGATCACGTCGTACTCTTCTTCCTGCGCGAGGATCAGCCCTTGTGGACCGTCGTTCGCGACATCGACCGCGCAGCCGGATTCTTCCAGGCCTTTCTTCAGATAGGCCGCTGTCTTGAGCTCGTCCTCGATCACCAGGATTCGCATGGGGAGTGCTCCGCTGTGCTTGACTTGACCGTCAAATCATACCGGCAAGCGGCGCGCGTGATGATTACGATCCGGTAATGTTGGCTGCGCACAGTGCCAGGCCCTGCCCGCTCGCAGAAAGGCCACGTTTAACCGGCCGCCGTGCCGCTGAACATCGACATCCTTTCCAGCATCCAGCGCAGCAGTTCATCCGCGGCGGTGGCTAACGGGCGGCCCGCCCGAACCAGTATCCGGGCTTTCGCCGAGGCAAATAGCGGATGCTCGATCGGCAACGCAACGAGTTCGCCCGCCGCGATTTCGTGCATCGCGGCGAAGCTGCCGATCAGCGTCGCCCCCTCGCCCTTTTTGACGAAGCGTTTCAACACCGTCAGCGAGTTGGTGGTGAGCGTCGGTCGGATCTGCACGTTATCGGCGAAGGCGAGCATCTGCACGGCTTGCCCGAGACCGAACGCCGGCGGCATCAGCGCGAGCGGACACTGGAGCATCTCGTCGACGCTGACCGGCCCACCACGCACCGCCAGCGGATGTCCGGCGTGCACGAGCAGCACCACCGGCTGCAGTGAGGTGGCCCGGTACTCGATGTGCGGATCGCTCGGCGGGTTGTACGCCAGCCCGATATGGGCACGGCTTTCGACGACTTCGCTCACGATCTCGTTGACCGGCAGCATTTCCACCGTGACGTCGAGCTTCGGATAGCGGGCGCAGAAGTCGGTCAGCACCTCGTCCATCAGGCCGTCGATATAGCCTTCGCTGATCACCAGCCTGATCTGCCCCTGCTGCAGCCCATGGAGCGCCTGCAAGCGCTGTTCGAACTGTTCCTGCTGCGCCTGGCAGCCGTGCCAGAATTCGATCAGATGCTGTGCCGCTTCGGTAGGCGCGACGCCGCGCGCGTGGCGCTCGAACAGCGGCGCGCCGATCTCCTCTTCAAGCAACCTGATTTGCCGCGTAATCACCGAAGCCGCCGTGTTCAGCCGGTCCGCCGCGCCGCGAATCGAGCCGTGGGCGAGCACTTCATGGAAATAGCGCAAGCGGCGCTGGTTGATTTCCCGCATCGTCTGGCTCCTGTGCCTGTGCCTGTGCCTGTGCCTGTGCCTGTGCCTGTGCCTGTGTTTGCGTTTGTGGCGTTGCTCAATTCCATGCGTCATCGAGCGTTGCCCAACGAGCAACAATACTGCACTTTAGTTGCTCTTGCTACCCAGTTATTGGCTACCGACTATCGGCCCGGTACCCAATCAAGAGAAATCGCGAGCCACTCGTCACATCGTCGTTCCCCACCTGCCGTTCGCAACCGTTCCCCTGGAGGCTGTCCGTGTCCGCTATTCCATCGAATCCGAGTGCCGACGAGGCCACGGCGCTTTACAGCCGGCTCAACTGGCGTTTGTTGCCGTTTCTGCTCATCTGCTATCTGTTTGCGTGCCTCGACCGGCTCAACATCGGCTTCGCGAAACTGCAGATGCAAAGCGATCTGGGGTTTTCCGATGCGGTCTATGGCGTCGGCGCAGGCATCTTTTTTCTCGGCTATGTGCTGTTCGAAGTGCCGAGCAATCTGCTGCTACCGAAAGTGGGCGCGCGCAAAACGATCAGCCGCATTCTGGTGCTGTGGGGCCTCACGTCCGCGTCGATGCTGTTCGTCCACAACGTGCCGATGTTTTACGGCCTGCGCTTTCTGCTCGGCGTATTTGAAGCCGGCTTCGCGCCGGGGATGATCTTTTACCTGACCTACTGGTACGGCGAAGCCCGCATGGCGCGCGCGATCGCGACCGTGATGATCGCCGGGCCGCTCAGCGGCGTGGTCGGCGGCCCGCTGTCGACGTGGGTCATGACGGCCTTTGCGGGCGCTTCTGGACTCGCCGGCTGGCAATGGATGTTTCTCGTCGAAGGACTGCCGTGCATCGTGCTCGGTGTGATCGCGTGGTTCTTCCTGGTCGATCGCCCCGCCGATGCGAAGTGGCTCTCGGCCGACGACAAACGGGTGCTCGCCAGCGGGCTGGGCGCACCGCCCGCGGCGCATCACTCGTTCGGGCAGATCGCGCGCGATCCACGCGTGTACCTGATGGCGATCGCATATTTCTGCGTGATCTGCGGCATCTATACGGTCAACTTCTGGCTGCCGACCATTCTCAAGGCCGACGGCGTGACCGACACGATGCAGATCGGCCTGTATTCGACGATTCCCTACATTGCCGCGGTGATCGGCATGTATCTCGGCGGACGCAGTTCGGATCGCCACGGCGAACGGCGGTGGCACAGCGCGGTGCCGGCGCTCGTCGGCGCGGTGGCGCTGGCCGTCGCGACGCTGGCGAGCGGGCATCTTGTGATGTCGCTGCTTTTCATGACCGTCGCCACGGCGATGATGTGGGTCTCCTACACCGTCTTCTGGGCCATTCCGTCCGCTTATCTGAAGGGCGATTCGGCCGCCGGCGGCATTGCATTGATCAACACCATCGGCCTGTTGGGCGGCTTTCTGAGCCCCACGATCATCGGTTGGGCCAAGACGGCGACGGGCAGCCTGCAGGCGGGGCTGTACGTGATGGTCGGGCTGCTGGCGCTCGGCGCGATTCTGCTGGTCGCGAATCGCCTGCCTTCGCCAGCCGCCGCGCAGGCTCGCCGGGCCTGGCCCGCCGACTCGCGTGACTCAGTTCACTGACTCAATGAACTAACTCAGTGAACTGACTCAGCGACCAACCTTCGTCACCAACCTGAGTGACCGAACTGACGGACCAGACTCAACGGACATGCCGGCGCGACCCTGCGTGCCGGCTTCTTCAACGGAGAGCATTAACTTGGCATTCAAGATCCTGATTGCTGGCTTCCAGCACGAGACCAATACCTTTGCGCCGTCGCCCGCGACCTACGACAGCTTCGTGCGCGGCGAGGGCCATCCGGCCATGACGCGCGGCGACGCTGTGCTCGCGCTGCGCGACGTCAACCTGCCGATCGGCGGCTTTATCCGTGCAAGCGAGCAGCACGGACATACACTGATGCCGGTGATCTGGACCGCCGCCAGCCCATCCGCGCAAGTCACAGAAGACGCCTACGAGCGGATTGCCGGCGAGATCGTCGCGGCCGCCGGCGCCGGCGGTTTCGATGCCATCTATCTCGACTTGCACGGCGCGATGGTGGCGCAGCATGTGGACGACGGCGAAGGTGAACTGCTCGCGCGCCTGCGGGCGAAAGTCGGTGCGTCGGTGCCGATCGTTGCCTCGCTCGACCTTCACGCAAACGTGACCGAACGCATGCTCGCGAGCGCAGATGCGTTGGTCGCTTACCGCACCTATCCGCACGTCGACATGGCCGCTACGGGGGCACGGGCGGAGCGTCTGCTTGCGCGTCTGCTGGACGAGCGCAAGCCGCTCGTGTGCGCCGCGCGCCGCTTGCCGTTTCTGATTCCGATCAATGGCATGTGCACCCTGCTCGAGCCGGCTCGCTCGATGTACGCGGCACTCGGCATGCTGGAAAAAGATCAGGTCGTCTCGCTCTCGTTTGCGCCAGGCTTTCCGGCTGCCGATTTCCCCGAATGCGGCCCGGTTATCTGGGGCTATGGCGACAACGCGGCGGCGGCGCGCACGGCCGTCGATGCGCTCTACGACACCATGCTGCGCGACGAATCGTTATGGGCTGTGCCATTTTTGTCCCCCGAGGCTGCCGTCGCTGAAGCGATGCGCCTCTCCGCCACGGCGCAGAAACCCATTGTGATCGCGGACACGCAGGACAATCCGGGCGCGGGCGCCGATTCGAACACGACCGGCATGCTGCGCGCGTTGCTGGCCGAAGGCGCACAAGACGCCGCACTCGGCCTGATCTGGGATCCGGAAGCGGCCGCGCAAGCGCATGCGGCAGGCGTGGGCGCCACGCTCGAGCTGGCGCTGGGCGGCCGTTCGAACGTGCCGGGCGACACGCCGTTCGCGGGCCGCTTCGAGGTCGTGGCGCTGTCCGATGGCCGTTGCCGCTACGACGGCCCGATGATGCACGGCATGCAGGTGAATCTCGGCCCCGTCGCCTGCCTGAAAATCGGCGGCGTGCGGATTGCCGTGAGTTCGACCAAGGCGCAGATGCTCGACCGCAATCTGTACCGGGTCGCGGGCATCGAGCCGGAGCAGATGAAAATACTCGTGAACAAGAGCTCAGTGCATTTTCGGGCCGACTTCGAGCCGATTGCGCACGCCGTGCTGGTCGCCAAGGCTCCAGGTCCGATGACCGCGGATCCGGGCGACTTGCCGTGGACGCGGCTCACGCCCGGCATCCGCACGCGACCGATGGGCGCGCCGTTCGCCGGCTAGGTGCGCAGACTGAGCGCAATGGCCGCCTTCACTCGACGTTGTCGGCCACGTCCACCATCCGGATCATATGGGGTTTGACGGCGTCGTCTTCCTCGTCGGCGGCGGCTGTGGGGGGATGAATCAGCGCTTCGAGCCGCGCCCTGGTGGCAAGAAACTCCGCTGACGTGACCTGCGAATAGTCGCGCGGACGTGGCACCGGCACTTCGATCAATTCCTGCACCTCGCCGGGATTGGCCTTCAGCACCAGGATGCGGTCGGCAAGAAAAATCGCCTCATCGAGATCGTGCGTGATGAACAGCACGGTGACGTCGATGTTGCGCCAGATATCGAGCAAATGCGTCTGCATCTTCGCGCGCGTTTGCGCATCGAGCGCGCCGAACGGCTCGTCCATCAGCAAAATGCGCGGCCGGTTCGCGAGCGCGCGCGCAATCGCCACGCGCTGCTTCATCCCGCCGGACAACTGATGCGGATACGCATTGGCGAACTTCGTCAGGCCGACCAGATCGAGCCATTGCAGCGCCTCGCGCTCGGCATGCATGCTGCTGTGGCCGTTCATCTTCAAGCCGAACATGACGTTTTTCTTGACCGTTAGCCACGGAAACAGCGTGTAGCCCTGAAACACCATGCCGCGATCGGCGCCGGGCCCTTCCACCGGCTTGCCGTCGAGCAGCACGCTGCCGCTCGTCTGCCGCTCGAGGCCCGCGAGAATGCGGATCAAGGTCGACTTGCCGCAGCCCGACGGTCCGATGACGCAGACGAACTCGCGCCGGTGCGTCTTGAAGCTGATGCCGTTCAACGCCGTGCACTCGCCCTGTGCGGACTGGAAACGCTTGTCTAGGTCGCGAACTTCCAGAATCACTTCGCGCGACTTCAGACGGTCGAAACGCTCGCGCACCGCCTCGGACTGGATCAGGTACGACGGAATCGGTTGCGGATTTAACATAATGGAATCCTTTGAATGCGGTGCAGCGGGCTGCAATGCGCAGTGGTATGAACCAGGCCGCTAGGCTTTGAGCGTACGGTCCCACGGAAACAGCTTGCGGCCGAGATACGCCAGCACGAGGTCGGTGCCGAGCCCGATGATCCCGATCATCATGATCGCCGCGTAGACGTTGTCGAAATGCTCATAGCGCGCCTGCTGCGTGATGTACCACGTGATGCCGGAGCTGGTGCCGACCAGTTCCGCCACGATCAGGTAGGTCCATGCCCAGCCGAGCAGGATGCGCTGGTCGCGGTACAGGTCCGGCAGGATGCCGGGAATCACCACATGCGTCAGCAGCTTGAGTTTTTTCGTGCCGAGCGTCATCGCCGCTTCGAACAGGCCGTACTCCAGCTTGCGCGTGGTGTTCGCCACGATCAGCACCTGCTGGAACATTGTGCCGATCACGATGATGGCGATCTTGGGGCCGTCGTAAATGCCGAGGATCGCCACCATCAGCGCGCCGAACGCGGGCGCCGGCAAGTAGCGGAAGAACTCGAAAAAAGGCTCCTGCAGCCGGGCGATCGCACTGTACGTGCCGCACACGATACCGATCGGCACGCCGATCAACGACGACAGCACAAAGCCCCAGAAGATCACCTGGATGCTGTGCCACAGGCTTTGATGCAACCACACGCCGTCGCGCGACGCGGGCGGCGTGGTGAACGCGGTGTAGAACGCACGCAGCACCTCGTGCGGCGCGGGCAGGTACACGGGGTTGACCAGCTCGCCCGTCGGCAAGGTGGTATGGCTCGCCTGCGCATGGCTCAGTTCGTCGGCGAACACGGCTTTGTCGACGCGCATGCCGGGCTGGAAATAGTCGACGCTGCCTGGGCTGTCGATCAGCACCTGCGGATGCCAGACGAACGGCACGTAGCTGACGATGCACCACACGAGCAGCGGCAGCAGGAACGAGCCGGCGCCCAACAGCCACTTGCCGCGCGCCGAGAGTTCGCGGCGCACCGCGAACCAGTCGCTCCTGTTAATGACTGTCATGGGATTCTCCGAGGCAAAGTTCGGTTGCGTCGCTGTCGCGGCTCGTGTTCTCCGCACCGTTTGCGGACGTTGGCGCCGCCGGCACCAGGCTCTGCTGCTCGCATGCCGTTTCGCCGAGCCAGGCGCGCGCCAGATCGAGCAGCATCACATCCTGATGCGCGCGAGCGACGAAGGTTATGCCGAACGGCAATCCGGCATGCGCACCGCTCGTGCAGACACCCGCCGGCACGGCAAGCGCCGACAGGTCGAGCAGATTGACGAAGTTCGTGTAGTAGCCGAAGCGCGAGTTGACGCGAATCGGATCCGCCTCGAGTTGTTCGACGGTGGCGGTCGTGGCCGAGGTCGGCGTGACGATCGCATCGATCTGCTGCCACACCTGACTGGCCCCCATGCGCAGGACGGCAAGGCGATCGAAGGCGGCGAACACATCCGCCGCGCTCCAACGTGCCGCGCCGCCGATGATCTCGCGGATCACCGGATGCAGCGCGTCCGGTTGCGTTTCGACGAACTCGCGGATCGCAGCGAGCCGCTCCGCGACCCACGGCCCCTCGTACAGCAGTCGTGCGGTGGCAAGGAACGGTTCGAAATCGATCTCGATCAACTCGGCGCCGGCTTCACGCAAGCGTGTCAACGCGGTGTCGAAGGCCTGTGCGTACGAAGTGTCGCCGAAAAATTCGAGCTGGTCCGCACGCGGCACGCCAAAGCGCACGCCGCGCAAAGACGATTGCGAAGCAGGCGGCACTGATTCGCGCGTCACCGGATCAGGTGCGTGCTGCGGCGACTGCAGTAACGGGTGCGGTTGCATCAGCGGCTCAAACTCGCGTGCATACGGGTCCGCTTCCGCGACGCCGCGTGCCACCTCGAACACGCGCTGCGCATCGTTCGCCGAGCGCGCGAAGATCGACACGCAATCGAGCGACTTGCAGGCCGGCACCACCCCGAGCGTGCTCAGCACGCCCCTGGTCGGCTTGAGTCCGATCAGGCCGTGAAACGCAGCCGGTACGCGCCCCGAGCCGGCCGTGTCGGTGCCCAGCGAAAATGCCGCGAGGCCTAGCGCAACCGACACCGCCGACCCGGAACTGGAGCCCCCGGACGCATACCGCGGATCGAGCGCGTTGCGGCAGGCGCCGTGCGGCGAACGCTGCCCGGACAGGCCGGTGGCGAACTGATCGAGGTTGGTCTTGCCGATAGGAATCGCACCGGCCGCGATCAGACGTTGCACGACCGCCGCGCTTTTGTCGGGGGTGTAGGCATACGCCGGACACGCGGCCGTCGTCGGAATACCGGCCAGATCGATGTTGTCCTTGATCGCGAACGGAATGCCGTAGAGCGGTAGTGCTTCGATATCGCGGCCGGCGAGTGCATCGACGTGGCGCATCATCTCGTCGCGGCTCAACGGACGAATCCACGCGCGATGAGGATCGTCCCCCGAGGTTCGCGCAGCGATCGCTTCGACCACCTGCGCCGGCGTGAGACTGCCATCGCGGTAGCGCGCCTGCAGCGCTGCAATCGACATCGATTCGAACAGATCGTCGTGTTGTTTCATTTGCACGTAGCCTCCTCTGTGGCGTCGGCTGCAACGCCGGCACGCAGCACCATCAAGCGCTGACCCGCAACAACCGCCGCGCCGGCCGCACAATCGATCGTTTCGATCACGCCGTCTTCCGAAACGGCAACGGACACTTCCATCTTCATCGATTCGACGATCGCCACCACCTGCCCTTCGCTGACGCGCTCGCCCTCGCTGACGAGCAGTTTCCAGACACTGCCCGATACATCGGCGACGATGCTCTGCTGACCCGCCGCGAGTGCGTCGGCCGCCCCGTTGCCGGACGCCGAACCCGCGTCGCTGCCCGGCTCGCCGACATACTCCGCGTGGCCGGCTGCAGCCCAGCGTTCGCGTTCTTCGTCGAAAGCCGCCTGCTGCGCGTTCTTGAATGTGGCGATCGATCCGGCTTCGTCCTGCAGGAAGCGGTTGTATGCACCGAGGTCGAACACCGACTCTTCGATCTTCAGACTTGCGCGGCCGGCGATGAAGTCGGCGCGTAAGCCGGCAAGCTCGGTTTCGCTCACTTCGTAGAAGCGGATCTCGTCGAAAAAGCGCAGCAGCCAGGGCTTGCCGGCTTCGAACTCGCGCGTGGTGCGATAGCGATTCCACATCTGCACGGTGCGGCCGACAAACTGATAGCCGCCCGGCCCTTCCATGCCATACACGCAGAGATAGGCGCCACCGATCCCCACCGCGTTCTCCGGCGTCCACGTGCGCGCCGGGTTGTATTTGGTCGTGACGAGCCGGTGACGCGGATCGAGTGGCGTCGCCACCGGCGCGCCGAGATAGACGTCGCCGAGACCCATCACCAGGTAGCGGGCATCGAACACGATGCGCTTCACGTCGTCGATGCTATCGAGCCCGTTGATGCGGCGAATGAACTCGATATTGCTCGGACACCACGGCGCATCGGGTCGCACCGATTGCATATAGCGTTCGATTGCGATCCGCGTCGACGGGTCGTCCCATGACAGCGGGAGATGCACGACGCGGTTCGGCACGCGCATCGCGTCGACGGCGGGCAATTCGCGCTCGGCGCGTTGAAGATGCGCCAGCAAGGTCTCGTGCGACAGCGCGCGCGGGTCGAAATGCACCTGCAGTGAACGGATGCCCGGCGTGAGATCGACAATGCCGGGCAGCCGGTGGGCATCGAGCCAGTTCATCAACGCATGCACGCGAAAGCGCAGGCTCAGGTCCAGCATGAGCGGACCATATTCGACCAGCACGTTCTGATCGCCGGAGCGACGGTACACCACGCCTGTGCCCTCGCCTGCAGATGGATCGCTGTAGAGAACGCAATCGTGGGCATTGAGGCTCGCGCCGGCCGCGGTGGTCGAGGATGCCGTCCCCGGCGGTTGCTCGCGCACGGGCTCGAAGCTCACCGTATCTCCTGGCCGCAGTTGCCCAAGCTTCCATAACTCGTCGCCCACCACGGTCACCGGACAGACGAAACCGCCGAGGCTCGGACCGTCCGGACCGAGAATGACCGGCATGTCGCCGGTGAAATCGACCGCGCCGACCGCATACGCATTGTCGTGAATGTTCGACGGATGCAGCCCCGCCTCGCCGCCGTCCGTGCGCGCCCATTGGGGCTTCGGGCCGATCAGCCGGACCCCTGTGCGGCTGGAGTTGTAGTGGACCGTCCAGCGCGTGCCGTACAGCATGGCGATGTCGTCGGGCGTAAAAAAATCCGGCGCACCGTGCGGGCCGTCGAGCACGCCAAGGCTCCAGTCGTGCGTCAGCACCGGCACGCGCGCAGGATCGAGTTGCGCGCCCGCCTCGCCACGGCCAGCGTCGGCGGCGAGATGCAGCACGTCGCCCTTGCGCAAGGCGCGACCCGCGTGGCCACCGAACTGACCCAGCGTGAAAGTCGCCTTGCTGCCCAGGTAGTCCGGCACCTGCAAGCCGCCCTTGAGCGCGAGACACGCACGCATGCCGGCGCCGGTCACGCCGCCGAGCTTAAGCACCGAACCTGCCGTTGCCCGCGTGACCTGCCAGAGCACGACCGGCTGGCCGTCGAGCTTGGCGGCGAGCGGTGCGCCGCCCAGCACGAACAGCGTTGCGGTGTTAAAGCGCAGCGTCGCGCCGACCATCGCGCATTCGAGCCCGGCCGCGTCGGCTGGATTGCCAAGCAGTTCGTTGGCGAGCCGGAACGACAGATCGTCCATCGGGCCGGACGGCGGTACGCCGATGTCCCAGTAACCGACGCGTCCAGGTGTCTGCTGCACGGTGGTCTGCACGCCGCCGTCGAGCACGTCGATGGTGTGCGGTGCGAACACGAAGCGCGTGAGGAAGGCGGTGGTTTGCTCGCCGCGCGCGAAGGTAGCCGAACCGGCGATGGCGCGCAGATAGTCGAGGTTCGTCTCGATGCCGTATAGCTGTGTCTGCTCCAGCGCAGCACGTAACGCGGCGAGCGCGGCATCGCGGCTTGCGCCTTTGACGATGATTTTCGCGAGTAGCGGATCGTAGAATGCACTGACTTCGGTGCCTGCATCGACCCATGTGTCCACGCGTGCGTCGGCGGCGAATGCAACGTGCGTCAGCACGCCTGCGCTCGGCTGAAACTGCTTGTGCGGATCTTCCGCGTACAGGCGGACCTGGATGCTCGCCCCGCTGGGCGTCGGAACGAGCGTGTCAAGCGGTGCAAGCTCGCCCTCGGCCTGACGAATCATCCACTCGACCAGATCGACGCCCGTCACCTCCTCCGTGACGCAATGCTCGACCTGCAACCGTGTGTTCACTTCGAGGAAATAGAAGCGGCGCGTGTCGGCGTCGAATACGAACTCGACAGTGCCGGCGGATGCGTAGTTCACTGCCTGAGCGAGGCGCACGGCGCTCGCGTGCAGTGCTGTGCGTTCCGCTTGTGTCAGACCCGGCGCGGGTGTCTCCTCGATCACTTTCTGATTGCGCCGCTGCACCGAGCAGTCGCGTTCGCCGAGCGCAATCACGCCGCCGCGGCCGTCGCCGAAAATCTGCACTTCGATATGGCGCGCGTTCTCGACGAACTTCTCGATATAGACGCCCGCGTTCGCGAAGTTGGCCTCGCCTAGCCGCGCGACCGATGCGAACACGCTCTCCAGTTGCGCTGCATCGCGGCACAGCGACATGCCGATGCCGCCACCGCCCGCGGTGCTTTTCAGCATCACCGGATAGCCGATCGATTCGGCCTCGCTTAAGGCGGTTGAAACATCCGGTAGCAAGCCCGTACCCGGCAGCAACGTGACCTCATTGGCTTTCGCGAGATCGCGTGCCGTGTGCTTCAGGCCGAACTCGCGCATCTGCTCGGGGCGCGGCCCGATGAAGCGGATGCCCGCGTCTTCGCATGCCTGCGCGAAAGCGGCATTTTCCGAGAGAAAACCGTAACCGGGATGCACGGCGTTCGCGCCGGTCGCGTGCGCCGCGTCGAGAATCGCCGCGCTATTCAGGTAGCTGCTGGCCGCCACCGCCGGGCCGATGCAGATCGCTTCGTCGGCGAGCATGACATGCATGGCGTGACGATCGGCTTCCGAATAGACCGCGACCGAGGCAATGCCAAGACGCTTGAGTGTGCGAATCACACGGCAGGCAATTTCCCCGCGATTGGCAATCAGGACTTTATCGAATCTCATTGGGCATCCCAGATGGTCAGCCGCACGGGCGTCGGGTTGTAGCCGTTGCAGGGATTGTTCAACTGCGGACAGTTCGAGATCAGTACCGTGACGTCCATTTCGGCGCGCATTTCGACGTATTTGCCCGGCGCCGAGATGCCGTCTTCGAAGGTCAGTTTGCCGAGCGGCGTTACCGGCACATTCATGAAGAAGTTGATATTGCTGACGATGTCGCGTTTGGTCAGTTGCGTGCCCACGCCGCACGTGCAATGCGTGATGGCGTGCAGGAAGCTGTCACGGCAGCTATGCATATGGCGCTTATCGAGCGCATAGCGGACCGTATTGCTCTCGGCCGCGCAGGCGCCGCCGAGCGTATCGTGGCGCCCGCACGTATCCGCCACGATGGTCAGCATCGGTTTGCCGAGGTTCGACATCAGTGTGCTGCCGGCAGACAGATAAAGATTGCGTTGCGCGCGGATCGTGTCCTGCGCGCTGTAGCGTTCGAGCGGATCGGCGCTGTTATAGAACAGCGTATCGACGGCCTGATTGCCTTCCAGATCGAGAATGCGGAACATCTGTCCGCGCTTCACTTCGTGCAGCCATGGCTCGCCGGACGGCAGCGTGAGGTCGTAGACCGCATGGCGGATATCGAGTTTGCTTTCGATGATAGGCATCGCGGGTCTCCTTAGACGAACAGACGATCGGTGTTGACGAAGCCGCGTTCATTCTCAGGACAGGCTGAGCGGCAAGGATCGTCGGCCGGTACGGAGGCATCGGCGGCATACGCGCGATACGCGATCAGCCTGACTGGCCTCGGTTCGTATTCGGATGATGGGTTTAGCGGATGCGGTGCGCTCGAAAACGCGGCGAGCGTGTCCATTTCGAAGCGCAGATCGAACGCTGCGCCGGCTTTCGAATGGCCCGCCACGAAGTCAAGCGAGCCGTCCTCATCGATATCGAGTTTGCTGAAGAAGTTGATGCTGGCAACGAGATCGCGCGCGCCCAGACCGTGTTTGGCCAGTTCAAGCAGCAGGCTGTCGCGGCCGTTGCGGATCATCGCATTGCGATGTTGTTGATAGCGGGCCTCGCCGTATTTGCTCGCAAACCGATCCGCGTCGCCGAGACCGCCGAGCGGATCGTGCCAGCCGAGTGTGTCGGCGGTGATCGATGCCATCACGCGGCCCATATCCGAATAGAGCACGTGGCCACGCGTCAGATGCGCGGTGTGCTGCGCCTTCAGCGTATCGGCCATGTTGTAGCGCTCGAGCGGCTCGTCGTGCCGGTAGAACACAGCGGCCAGATTGGCGCCGCCTTCGGGATCGGCGACGCGCAGCGCAATGCCACGGCGCAGCACGCCGGACCAGTGAGTGCCGGCGGGAATCACGGTTTCCCACAACACGTGCGGGATCGGTGCGAGATCGACTGGGGATTGCGTCGACATGGAGGCTCCAGGTATCGGTTGGGAAAAAGCATGAGAGGGCGATTGACCGACATCGCGACCTCCCGGGCTTTTATCCCTCCGTGGAGCCTCGCCGGCGCCTTGAAAGAAGGTGAGCGGCAAGACCGGATTGCTCTCGGACCAGACATCGTGCGTGCTTTAAGGCGCTTTTAAAGCCTTTAAAGCGGTACGACCGGAACCCTAGCGATCCTGAAGATGATGCAAATTACTTCGCACCTCTCGCGGTGTAGCTAAGCGAGTTGTGTGCCAGCGTCAGGTAGCTGATGCCGGAAGTGCATCGTGGCAAGGGATTGAATGCCGTCGACGTCGCAATGCGACGGCCGGCGGTGGGGGGCGGGTTGATGATGCACGCACCACGGCTGAGGGCGAATAAGCACCAGTTGAATGCGCGGAGCACCATGATTGGGCTGGGTGCTCACGTGGTTCATGTGCCGCAGGGGCTCTGCGCGATGGCACGATGTGTGCAAGTTATGGCGTCACACTTCTCATCGCCATCATCCGACCATGCTCACGCTTGCCACGCTTCGCCGCACGCTTTACACGCTGATGTCGGCACGTTTCATCGAACTGCAAAAGCAACGGCGCCGCTCGTAAGCGAGGCGGCCCCGTGGTCGAGAACCTGTTTCTTGCCGGTGCGTTCCGGTCAGCTAACCGGGGCCGAACGGGCTCACCAGGCGCATCAACAAACGCCATCCGCTAGGCAACATCCTCCTCAGCGCCCGCATAGCGCGCCTGTTGCCCAAAACTCGCCAAACCCTTCGACCCATCCGGCAACGTCAGCTCACCGCGCTCGAGACGCTGCTTCAGATACGTAAAGCTCTGTGCCGTCTGTGCGAACAGATGATCGCCCGCCGATACCGGCGGGTATTTCGCCGCCGCCGCGGGGGTTGCGAATTGCGGCAGTGGCGCGACCACCGTGTGGTAGTCGCAGGCGAAGAAAAGCGGAAACGAATAGCGCTCTTCCCTCACCTTGCGCACGCGATGTGACGTGGCCACATAGGTGCCGCCTGTCCACACTTCCAACATGTCGCCGATGTTCACGACGAACGCGTTATCAACCGGCGGCGCGTCGATCCACTCACCCTCGCCGTTCATCACTTCGAGGCCCGGAGCGGTGGGCAGCAGGATCGTGAAGCACTCATAGTCGGTATGCGCGCCGATGCCCGGCCGGTCTTCCGCGGATGGGTCGAGCGGATAGTGAATCAGGCGCAACTGGCTCGGCGGCTTCTGCAAATACCGCTCGAAATGCGTTTCCGGCAGGCCCAGTGCGAGCGAGAAGCCACGAAACAACGCGCGGCCGAGCGCAAACGCCGCGTCGTAATAGCCGCCGATCGCTTCACGAAAACCCGGCTGCCCGGGCCACATATTCGGCCCGAGCATCGGCGTGCCGGCTTTGACATCGGGGTCGTCGGGCGGCAGTTCCCGGCCCGTATCGAAGGCTTCTTTTCTGTCGCGCTTGCCGCCCGCGAAGACCTCTTCGCCTTCGGGAACATAGCCACGATGCGCGGTCGATTTGCCGATGTAGTAACGCATCTTCCAGTCATCGGGGGCGGCGAAGAACTGCTTGGCCTGTTCTATTAGCGCAGCTTGCTGTGCGCGCGAGATCTGATGGCCGGTGACGTAGAAAAAACCCGCGTCACGCGCTGCGCGGTCGAGTTCGCGGGCGGTCACAAGACGCTGGTCCGGGTCATCGCTAAAGAGACCGCTGACGTCGACGACGGGCAGGCAGTCGAAACCTGTGTGGGTTTGGCTCATGAGATTTGCCTATACGTGCTGCGGTTCGACGGGCGATTGGGTCTGCGAAGGCGTTTGCTTTTGCGGTTCGCTTTGCTGGCCGTCACGCGCTTCACGTTCTGCAAGAAACGCCGCAAAATGACGCCGCTCTTCACGCCCCATCCACGTGTTGATTTCCCACAGATCGGCTACCGGCGCATTCGTGAAAGGCAAGGTATGCAGATAGCCATCGGGGCCAAACTCGGGCGTCATCGTCGTGGTCGTGTAGCCCTTCCCGATTTGCGCGCGCCACAGCGCCTCCCAGATCCGTTGGTGGGACGCGAGGCAATCCGCGTACTCGGGTGCAGCCGGATGCGGAACCTGCGGACCTTGCGGATAGCCTACGCGCCCATGCAGATGATGCGCATGCGGCGCCAGTTCGAGGATCGTGTCCCATTCGCCGTCGAGCAGCCGCTCGCATACCGATACCCAATGGCTGAAGTCGCATGTCAGCTTGAGCGATGGCACCGCACGCGCAACATCGCGGGTAATCCATGGGTTGTAAAACGAGCGGCCGCGGTGCGTCTCGAAGCTGCAGGTCACCTCGTGCCTGGCGGCGATCTCCACCGCGCGGGCAAAGAAATCCACTTGTGTGGCGGCCGGCCACGCATCGCAGCCGGCCATCACGTTGAAGAAACGCGGCTTGAGCGGCTTGCCCCACACAATCTTTTCCTCGAAGTCTCGCAGATGGTCCGCAGGCGTAGCAGACCGCTCCGGAACATAGCTGCCCGCCGTCGTGATCTCGGCGATGAATGCGAGATGTTCGTCGGCAATTGCTTGCGCAAAAGCTTCACGCTCGGCCTCACCCGCCGGAACCGGCGCTTCGATTCCGTCAAAGCCGGCGGTGCGCACCAGCGGTGCGGCATCACGCGGGCCACCGTTGAATCCCCAGAACGTCTTGAACAGTTCGAATTTCATTGCCTCTCCGAATTACATGCAAAATTGCATGCAATGGTACACATGAAATTCGCTCGCCAATAAGATATCTTTGCGTTGCCGTGCATAATTCCGGCACGCCCGATTTCCGGCTCAATTAGCACTTAAACTGTGCACCTGTCCTCCTCGTGGTGAATCGATGAAGAAAAAACTTGCGCGTCACAAGGGGCAATCCGTCGCGCGCGCCATTCTCGACATGGACTGGCAGTGGTCCTCGCATTTCGGCGATCTGGGGCTGAACGACCTCAACTACAGCGATCTGTTTTGCCGGATGTGGGTAGACCCGGAAAACAACTTCGCCAAGACGGCGCTCTACGATTTCATGCCTGGCGTGAGCCGCCGCACGGCGGTTCGCTACGTGCAGGAGTTGATCGACGCCGGCTGGCTGCTGGAGACGAGTTCCGAAGCGGACCGCCGCATCAAACAGATCAGCCTCGCGGCATCGATCGAAGAGCGCCTCGAGCAGTTTCTCGCCTACGTGCATCAACGTTTTGCCGCGCTGGATTGAAGCTTTGGCGCCATGTTTGCGTTGACGCATGGGCATAACAGCGTCTCGCGGCATCACCCAATCCGGCTGGCATATTTCTCGCTAGATTAATCACTGAGAGGTGCGGCAGCGTCGCATCTTAGGGATGCTAGGGTTCCGGTTCGCAAGAATGTCTGGTCCGAGAGCAGCCCGGTGCACCGGTTCGTTCGATACGAGCTCAACTTGGATCTCAACTCGAAAGCGAGCGGCGGTTGCACTACACGGCGGGACAAAAGCCCGGGAGATTGGCGATAGCAATGCCTATCGTGCCTCTCCGTGGCCGGCGTTTGTCTCCCGCAGTTTTCGCGCAGTGTCCGCGCCGTTCGGATTCTCGCGGGAACCGGTCATGTTGTTTTATCGCGCAGTCGCCGCGCGATCCAACTCAACAATCGCAATTGACCGGTCTCCTGGAGAAAACGATGAAACGCTTCGAATCCGCCCATACGTCCCTCACCCCATTGAACTGCATTGCCTCGTCGCGCCGCGTGCGTGGCGCGATTGCCGGTGTTGCCGCAGCGCTTGCGGTCGGCTTCGCGGCTGCACCCGCACAAGCGGCTGCGCCCCTCGCCATTGGCTACAGCGACTGGCCCGGCTTCGTCGCTTTTCAGATTGCCATCGACAAAGGCTGGTTCAAGGAGGCCGGCGTGGATGTCAATTTCCAGTGGTTCGACTACTCGGCCTCACTCGATGCATTCTCCGCCGGCAAGCTTGACGCGGTCGGCGCAACCAACGGCGACGCACTGGTCACCGGCGCAAGCGGCGCCAAAAACGTCATGATTCTCCTGACCGACTACTCGAGCGGCAACGACATGATCGTGGCCAAGCCGCCCATTCGCACGGTGGATGGACTGAAGGGCAAAAAGGTCGGTGTCGAAATGGGTCTGGTCGATCACCTGCTGCTGGACACGGCGCTCGAAAAGCATGCGCTCAAGGAATCGGACATCACGCTCGTCAACGCGAAGACGAATGAGTTGCCGCAGGTGCTGGCGTCGTCCAACGACGTCGCCGCGGTCGGCGCCTGGCAACCGAACGCCGGCGAAGCGCTCAAGCGCGTGCCGGGCTCACGTCCGATCTTCACCTCGGCCGACGCACCGGGCCTGATCTACGACGCGATCACGGTCAATCCGGTCAGTCTGCAGTCGCGCAAGGCCGATTGGGCCAAGGTAATCAAGGTCTGGTATCGCTGCGTGGCCTACATCAACGATCCGAAGACGCAACCGGATGCCGTGAAGATCATGTCCGCGCGCGTTGGCCTGACGCCGGCCCAGTATCTGCCGTTGCTGAAAGGCACGCACCTGCTCGACGCGGCGGCGGCCCGAAAGGCTTTCGTAAAGGGTGACGGGCTGGACTCGGTGTACGGTTCGAGCCTGAACGCGGACAAATTCAACGTGCGCAACGCGGTCTACAAACAGGCGCAGAACGTGAACGCCTATCTCGACCCGGCGTTGACCAATGCGCCGTAAGGACAGCGCGGTGGCCTGACCGCGCCGGCCGGCTGAAGTGGCAACCGGGGCGCGCCAGCCCGGACACGGTAATATGGGCGCCAGCACGCGCTGCCGCTCAACTCACACGATTCGTTGCGGCGCAGACGCACGGCCACAAGGAGGCAATCGTGTATAACAACCGGTCTTGCTATCGCGCCCTGCGCGCGCTGGTGCCTTTGCTGGTATTGGTGCTGCTGGCCCAGCCACGGCTCGCGTCCGCCAGCGAGGACGGCGCCAACGCCAGCGCGGAAGCCGCAGGCCAGCGTGCCCGCTTTGACCAGGAGTTCTGTGGCGGAACCGCCCAGGACGTGGCAGCGTACAAGGAAAAGCTCCGAAAGGTTCTCACCGAAGCCAGCCAGTTCGATACACGCTGGCAGGCGGGCTGGCAGCGCGGGGATAGCGATGCGATCCAGATGCGTTCGCTGCAACTCAGTTCCCCGGCGGAATTCGCCGTGCGGGTCAAAGGCAACTGCGAACGCATCAAATGGCAGGCCGACAACCTGCTTCGGGTCCGCCCACCTAAGTAGCCGTCCGCCCGAAGCTGTTATTCTTCCCTCTCTCCCGACCGTCAACTGGTCGCCTGCCGCCTCCGGGCGGCATTCCCAAGCGGCGCGCTCACGCGCCCGGCATCAGCGAGACAGGAATTTGCATGTTCGGTTTTCTGCGTGGCTATTTTTCCAACGACCTGGCAATCGACCTCGGCACGTCGAACACCCTCATCTACATGCGTGGCAAGGGTATCGTGCTGGACGAACCTTCAGTGGTTTCGATTCGTCAGGAAGGCGGCCCTAACGGCAAGAAGATCATTCTGGCCGTCGGCAAGGAAGCAAAACAGATGCTCGGCAAGGTGCCGGGCAATATCGAGGCGATCCGCCCGATGAAGGACGGCGTGATCGCCGACTTCAACATCACCCAGCAGATGATCAAGCGCTTCATCCAGATGGCGCACGAGTCGCGAATGTTCGCGCCGTCGCCGCGCATCATCATCTGCGTGCCGTGCGGGTCGACTCAGGTCGAACGGCGCGCGATCAAGGAAGCCGCGCACAGCGCGGGCGCCTCGCAGGTCTATCTGATCGAAGAGCCGATGGCTGCGGCCACCGGTGCGGGGTTGCCGGTATCCGAGGCGACCGGCTCGATGGTGGTCGACATCGGCGGCGGCACCACCGAAGTGGGCGTGATCTCGCTCGGCGGCGTCGTTTATAAAGGCTCGGTGCGCGTGGGCGGCGACAAGTTCGACGATGCGATCGTCAACTATATTCGCCGCAACTACGGCATGCTGATCGGCGAACAGACCGCCGAGGCGATCAAGAAGGAAATCGGCTCCGCGTTTCCGGGCTCCGAAGTCAAGGAGATGGAAGTCAAAGGCCGCAACATGTCGGAAGGGATTCCGCGTAGCTTCACGGTGTCCAGCAACGAGATTCTCGAGGCACTCACCGATCCGCTGAATCAGATCGTCTCGGCGGTAAAGATCGCGCTCGAACAGACGCCGCCGGAACTCGGCGCGGACATCGCCGAGCGCGGCATCATGCTGGCGGGTGGCGGCGCATTGCTGCGCGATCTGGACCGGCTGCTGGCCGAAGAAACCGGCTTGCCGGTGTTCGTCGCCGAGGCGCCGCTGACCTGTGTGGTGCGCGGCTCGGGCATGGCGCTGGAGCGGATGGATAAGTTCGGCGGGGCTTTCTCTTACGAATAACGCTTACGGGTGACGGCGGTGTGGCGGCTGTTTCGCCACGCATTGCGTCACCCCTCTCACGGCACAGTCAGTCCGTTCAGCAGCCTTGGGTCTCTCAGGCCCTTGCCCTTCAGGACACGAACGGCAACTTGCTATCGCGCGCTGCGGCTAGCATCGACAGCGTGATCTTGCGAACCTCGAGCTTGCTCTGCGTGATGTGCGCGCGCAGCAGGATGATCGCTTCAGTCAGCCGGTTGCGTTCGATCAGATTCAGCATGGTCGAATGCTCGTCGTAGGTGGCGCTCGTGCGATGGGGTTTCAGAAAGTCCAGCCGTCGCACGATGCGGATGCGTTCGGTCACTTCGTTGTGCACGCGCAGCATCTCCGCATTGCCCGTCGCGGCGATCAATTGACGGTGGAAGTTCTCGTCCATCCCGAACATCTTCGCGGGGTCGCTCTCGCGCAATTCCGGCTCGACGCACCAGATCGCCTTCAATGTCTCGACGGCCGCGTGCGCGGCGTCGCCGCCCGCCCCTAGCCGCTCCACGGCGGCCACTTCCAGCACGATGCGCAGATCGTAGAGCTGATCGAGCTGGTCGAAGTCGATCGGCGAAACTTTCCAGCCGCGCCGGAAGCCGACTTCCAGATACCCCTCGCGCTGCAAACGAAACAGGCCGTCACGCATCGGCGTGCGCGACACGCCGTAGTGCTGCGCGATGCCGTTCTCCGAAAAACGGTCGCCGGGAAACAGGCGGAAGCTGAAGATATCGCTCTTGAGTTGCTGGTACACCTGCTCGGCGAGCGGATTGGCCGCGGCCGGCACGGCAGGCACGCCCGGCGCTCCTGGTGTTCCAGGCTCAGCGGGCGTCTCGAGCAGATTCGTCGGGTCGTGGTTCATTGATGCCAAATTCCCTTTTTACTTATTATCGGCGTTTCATGGCATGGCGATAAGACTGACGTGAGCGGCGACAATCTTCCAGCCGTCGGCGGGACTGAGCCTGGCCCACGTCTGCATCTGACGGCCGAGTAAAGGCGTCGCGTCGCTGCTGAATTCGGTGCTGACGGTGGCGAAGTCGGTGCCGAATGTTGTGACCACGGTTCGATGCAGCGTACGCGACTTTGGCACCGGCTCGCAGGTCTCGCGCCATGCGCGGATCGCTTCGCCGCCGTGCTGGATTTCGGCGATGCCGTAACGAACCGTCTCCGGCGTGTGCCAGAAAAGCGCATTCATCGCCGCGACGTCGTTGTCGACCAGCGCCCGCTCGTATTCGACAAACGCTGCTTCCACCTGGGCTACTACGTCGGGCTGATTTACTTCCATGGGAGCGTCTCGTCGAGTTTCGTCAATGAGGAAAGCGGCGCGGTCCAGCCGACAATGCCGCCTTGCGAGTGCACCATGTCAAGGGTGGCCTGTTTGAACGCGGGGAAATAACTGGCGGTGGCGTCTTCGACCAGCAGGCTGTCGTAACCGCGATCGTTGGCTTCGCGCATCGAGGTCTGCACGCAGACTTCGGTTGTCACGCCTGCAAACACGAGATGGGTGATGCCGCGCATCGCAAGCTCTTCGCCGAGCCGGGTGGCGTAGAACGCGCCCTTGCCGGGTTTGTCGATCACGAGCTCACCGGCAAGCGGTGTCAGCGGCTCGATGATTGCATTGCCCGGTTCGCCGCGAATCAGGATGCGGCCCATCGGTCCTGCATCGCCGATGCGGGCATTGGGTGCGCCTCTCAGGCGTTTCGCAGGCGGGCAGTCAGACAGATCCGCCGCATGCGATTCGCGTGTGTGCACGACCAGCCATCGGTGCCTGCGCGCGAAGGCCAGCAGCGCAGCCACGGTCGGCACGATCTCAGCCAGCAGCGATACGTCGTTGCCGAGCGATTCGCCGAAGCCGCCCGGCTCGATGAAATCGCGCTGCATGTCGATCACGATCAGCGCGGTTTTAGTGGGCTCGAAAGTGAACGGACCGGGTTGGGCGTCGATAGTCAGCGAGGTTGGCTGGGTCATCCGATAGCTTCCTTCATTTTTTCAACGACCACGGCGTGATGCACCGGGGCCTCGCTGTGCCCTGCCATATGCTGGCCCAGCACGGTCCGATCGGCGCGTGCCGCCGGCGTTTCGAACACCAGCGCGCCCTCCGCGATCACCATGATGCGGTCCGCCAGTTCCAGCAACTCGTCGAGGTCCTCGCTGACCAGCAGCACCGCGGCGCCTGCGTCGCGGGCGGCCATCAGACGTGCATGGATATCGGCCACCGACGCGAAATCGAGGCCGAACACGGGGTTCGCGACAATCAGCACATCCACCGGCTGCCCGAGTTCGCGCGCCAGCACCGCACGCTGCACATTGCCGCCCGACAGCGTGCCGATCGCCCGGTCGGGCAGCGGCGGGCGCACGTTGAACTCACCGATCAGCTGCGCGGCGCGCTCGCGTACCGCGCGCCGGTCGAGCCACCAGCCGCCGCGCCGCAACGGCTCGCGATCGAAATCGCGCAGCGCAAGGTTCTGCGCCACGCTCATCGCCGCGACGCAGGCGTTCTTCAGCGGCTCTTCGGGAATCGCGAACACGCGCCTCTGGGTCATCTCCTCGCGGGTCGCATGGTAGGCGTTGCCGGCCACCTGCATGTCGCCGGTTTTCACGCGACGTTGACCGACCAGCGCCTCCACCAGTTCCTTCTGCCCATTGCCTGAAACGCCCGCCAGTCCGAGGATTTCGCCCGCGCGCACGGACAGCGTCACGTGTTTGACCGCCGTGTGGCCGCGATCGTCCTCCACCGATATGTCGCGCAGCGCGAGACGCACTTGCGCCGTTTCGTCGACCGGTTTGCGCGGCACGCGCTCTACTGTCACCGCGGCAATGGCCGGCGCTTCGTCCGTCAAGGCGACTTCCTTCGGGGCGTGCGTGGCGACGGTGCCCATCATCCAGGCGGCGAGTTCGTTGCGGCTGGTGTTGGCAACCGCACTCGTGCCGACCTGCCTGCCCTTGCGCAACACCGTGACGTCGTCGGCATAGGCCATCACTTCGCGGAACTTATGCGTGATCATCAGCACGGTCAACTCACCGCGCGAGGTCAGCTCGCGCATCAGGCCGAGCACTTCATCGGCTTCCTGCGGCGTGAGTACCGAGGTCGGCTCGTCGAGAATCAGAAGGCGCTGCTGCAAATAAAGCTGCTTGAGGATCTCGAGTTTCTGCTTCTCACCGGCGGCGAGCGCGGCCACCGGCGCATCGAGCGGCAAGCGAAACGGCATGCGCTGCATGAATGCGGCTAGTGCTGCACGCTCAGCCTTCCAGTCGATTTTCCATGGCAATTTTCCGCGCGCAAGCAACAGGTTCTCTTCCACCGAAAGGCCTGAGGCCAGCGTGAAATGCTGATACACCATGCCGATTCCGAGCGCCTGCGCATCGCGCGGCGACGCGATGTGGACTTCGCGGTTGTCGGCCGTGATCTGCCCTTCGTCGAGCACGCCATAGCCGACCAGCCCCTTCACGAGTGTACTCTTGCCCGCGCCGTTCTCGCCGAGCAGCGCGTGAATCGTGCCGGCCTTGACCTTGATCGAGACGCCATCCAACGCGCGAAACGCGCCGAACGATTTGCTCGCGTTCAGCACTTCCACGCCCAATGCTTTCAGAGCGGTCGACATGGTTTATCTGCCTGACGTGGCCAGCGCCGCTGCCGGCGCCACCGTCGCAGCCAGTAGCGTAGCCAGCAGCGCGTGCGAGTCCGACACCGTGCCGAACACGCCGCCTTGCATGGTGATCATGTGCAACGCGGCGGCGTGGTTCCCCTTGTCGGTCGCGCCGCAGCAATCGGCCAGCACCGTGCATTCGAAGCCGCGGTCGTTGGCTTCGCGCATCGTCGTGTGGACGCAGACGTCGGTGGTGATGCCCGTCAGCACCAGATTGACGATGCCGCGCGTGCGCAGGATCAGTTCGAGATCCGTCGCGCAGAACGAGCCTTTACCGGGTTTGTCGATGATGATTTCGCCGGGCAGCGGCTTTAGTTCGTCGATGATTTCCCAGCCCGGTTCGCCGCGCACGAGGATCTTGCCGCACGGGCCGTCGTCGCCGATGCCCACGCCGCCGGTGCCCGCGCGGCGGCTGCGCCAGCGTTTGTTGGCGGGCAGATCGGAGAGATCAGGACGATGGCCCTCACGCGTGTGGATGATCGTGAAGCCCAATTCGCGCATCGGCTTCAGCACGCTGTTGATCGGTTCGATCGGCGCGCGCGTCAGCGACAGGTCGTAGCCCATTTTGTCGACGTAGCCGCCGTAGCCGCAAAAGTCCGTCTGCATATCGATGATCACGAGCGCCGTGTTGTCCGGGCGCAGGTTGCCGTCGTAGGGCCACGGATAGGGCTTCGCTTCGATAAATCGGTTCATGGTGGTGAGATCCTTGTTGGGTCCGTGAAGGCACGCACGGGCGAATTTAATGTGGCAAGCGCAGACTCTGCGAGTCAGGTTCAGCGGCTCGGGCCCAACGAATCAACTCAACGAATCAACTCTACGAGTCAGATTCAGCGAGCTCGCGTTCAGCGAGTCAGACTCAGTTCACCCGGCGCGCCAGCCAACGTACGATCAGGACGGCAATTGACGATCATGATCGCGAGCGTCAGCACATACGGCGCGGCGTTGTAGAGGTAATAGCCGCTCGTCACGCCGATCGCCTGCAGCGCGGGGCCGAGCGCGCCGGCCGCACCGAACAGCAAAGCGGCCCACAGACAGCGCAACGGCTGCCAGCGCGCGAAGATCACCAGCGCGACCGCCATCAGTCCTTGTCCGCTGGAGAGCCCTTCGTTCCAGCTCCCGGGATAGACCAGCGACAGATACGCGCCGCCGATGCCCGCGAACACACCGCCCACCGCAGTCGCGGCGATGCGCACCCGCGTCAGCGGATAGCCCATCGCGCGCGCCGTTTCAGCGTGATCGCCGACGAGCCGCAGCACCATCCCCCAGCGCGTATTGCGCAAGCCCCATTGCAGAACGAAGGCCAGCACCACGCCGATCACGAACAACAGGTTGATATGCAGCGCGTTATGCAATTGCGGCGACGAGGTCCACGTGCCGAGGTCGATGAACGGCAGCATCGGCGCTTGCGGTTCGATAAACGGTTTGCCGAGATAGAACGCGAGTCCAGTGCCGAGCAGCATCAGCGCGATGCCGAATGCGATGTCCGACACGCGCGGCAGCGAACACACGAGGCCATGCAGGCAGCCGAGCAGCAAGCCCACGAAGCCGGCCGCGAGCACGCCGGCCCATGGCGAGCCGGTCAGGAAAGCGCCGGCATAGCCGCTCATCGCGCCGGACACGAGGATGCCTTCGAGGCCGAGATTCACGCGGCCGCCCTTCTCGGTCAGACATTCGCCGAGACTGACGAACAGATAAGGCGTGCTGACGCGGATCGCACCGGCGAACAGCGACAGCAACAGGATCACGATGGGCGAGTGCATATCAGGCATGGGTCTGCTCCAGTTGCACGGGAAGATCGGTCTGCGTCGCGGCCTGCAATTTGACTTGCCAGGCGGCGATGCGCCCACCGAGCGCTTCCCACGCCAGCAGATTGGCGAACAGCAGGCCTTGCAAAACGAGCGTGGTGGCATCGGGCAGATCGAGCCGCCGTTGCAGCAGCGAGCCGCTCGCTTCGATGCCGCCGATCATCAGCGCACACGCGATGATCGCGAGCGGATTCTGACGCGCGGCGAACGCGACCAGGATGCCCGCATAGCCGTAGCCCGCGAGCAGGGATGCATTTGCGCTGCCCTGCACGGCGGCCACTTCGAACATGCCGCCAAGTCCCGCTGCGGCACCGCCTAATACGCACGCGGCAAGCGCAAGCTGATTGACGGGCAAGCCGACCAGACGCGCCGCGCGATTGCTGCCGCCCACCACGCGCATCGCGAAACCCCTGGTGCTGAACTTCACGAACACCCACGCCGCGAGGCAGGCCACGACGCCCCAGAACAGCCCCCAATGCGTATCGAGTCCGGGGATCGAACCGATCATCATCGCGTCGGGTACCGGATAGGTAGACGGCTTGTTCAGGCTCGCAGGATCGCGCAACGGCCCTTCCACCAGATGCTTGAAGAGCGCGATCGCGATATACGACATCAACAGGCTGCTGATCGTCTCGTTGACGCCGCGCCATTGCCGCAAGGCGCCGACCGCACCGATCCAGACGCCGCCGGCCAGCATGCCGGCCACCGCCATTAACGGCGTGGCAATGAGCCAGGGCGTGCCGTGCGGCAGCATCTGCGGGACGATCGCCGCGCACATACCGCCCAGCGCGAGCGCGCCTTCGCCGCCGATCACAATCAGGCCGACCTGCGCGGGCAGCGCGACACACAAGGCGGTCAACATCAGCGGCGATGCGCGCAGCAAGGTGCTTTGCCATGCGAACGAAGAACCGAATGCGCCTTCGAAGATCAGTCCGATTGCATCGGGCGCCGGCTGTCCCTGCGCCAGCAGGAACAGCGAGAACAGCAGCAACGTGCCGAGCACCGCCAACGCGGTCGGCAGCACGGGCAAGAGCGACAACATCACTCTCGCGGTAGGGGCATTGGGACGCATCACGGCTCCTTCGCTCAGGCAAACTCAAGCAGACACGCACGCCGTCGTCAGATCTGGCCGACGACGCCCGCCACCAGATAGTTCATGCTTTCGAGCGTGTAGTCGGACTGCACATGGCTCGCGCCCGAGGCGATCGCCATGCCGCCCTTGTTGTCCTTCATCGGGCCTTTGAAGATCACGAAATTGCCGGCCACCATGCTGCTTCTGATCGAGTCGGTGTTCTGCTTCGCTTGCGCGGTGACTTTCGCGCCGTACGGCGACATCTTCACGAAGCCCTCTTTCAAACCGCCGCGCAGCACATTGGGTTGCGGCGTGCCAGCCTGAGCGCCCGTGACCAGTTGTCTGTATGGCGTCGCCCAATCCCATTCCGCGCCGGTCAGATAGCCCTTCGGCGCGAGCGCCGCCTGGCTCGCGTGATAACCGCAACTCATCGCGCCGCGCTTCTCCGCGGTTTCGACAACGACCTTCGGACCGTCGACATGACAGGTCAGCACGTCGCAGCCCTGGTCGATCAGACTGTTGGTGGCTTCCGCTTCCTTGACGGGCATCGACCAGTCGCCGGTGAAAATCACCTGCGTCGTGATCGACGGATCGACGGACTGCGCGCCGAGCGTGAACGAATTGATGTTGCGCAGCACTTGCGGAATCGGTTTGGCGGCGACGAAGCCGAGCTTCCTGCTCTTCGTCATATGGCCCGCGACCACGCCGTTCAGATACTGGCACTCGTCGATATAGCCGAAGTAGCTGGTGATGTTCGAAGGGTTGCCCTGCTTCCACAAACCGCCGCAATGCGCGAAGCGCACCTTCGGATATCTGGCCGCCATTTTCAGCACGTGCGGATCGAAGTAACCGAACGAAGTCGCGAAGATCAGGGTGGCGCCGTCCTGTTCGATCATCGCTTCCATGGTCTTCTGCACGGCGATGGTTTCAGGCACGTTTTCCTCTTCCACCACCTTCACGTCAGGCATCTTCTTGATGACAGCCGCGGCCGTTGCCTGAGCCTGGTTGTAGCCGTAATCGCCGCGCGCGCCGACGTAGATCACACCGACGGTCGTCCTGGGCGCGGCGAACACCGATTGAATCGGCAGGATGTTGCCGAGCGTCAACAGGCTGGCGCTCTTGATGAAATTGCGGCGACTGGTCATGGTGTCCAATTCCTGGTTAGAGTTAATGAGCGTTGGCCTTCAGTTGACATTCAGGCTGTCGAGATAGGCGATCCAGCCGCCAAACGAGGTGATTTCTGTCGCACCACTGTCGGCGCCGACCGCCGAGGGCTCGCAGATAAAGCCTTTCACGGTGAGGCCGTTGGCGAGTTGCAGCGTGCCGATGCCAAGCGGCGCGGGCACGTCGGCGACGAATTTGCCGAAGGTGCGCAGTGGGACTTCCCAGACTTCGACGGCGATGGGTTGGCCTGGCTGTTCGGCCGTGCGCACGAGGCCCGGTTTCGGTGGCTGCGTGTTGGCGAGTGCGTACAGCCTGTAACCGGGCGCGGTGTGGGTTGCTTCGATAAACCGCGCACCGGCTTCCTGCATTTGCCAGTTCAGTGGCTGTCCGCGCAGATGCGCACCGACCACGGCTAGCGCGACTGTTGGCTCCTGAAACGGGAGTGGCTCG
The DNA here is from genome assembly GCF_046026855.1 of Paraburkholderia sediminicola. Classification (GTDB taxonomy): domain Bacteria; phylum Pseudomonadota; class Gammaproteobacteria; order Burkholderiales; family Burkholderiaceae; genus Paraburkholderia; species Paraburkholderia sediminicola_A. Next base: position 36,441 of record NZ_JAQQET010000025.1, read on the forward strand.
ATCGTGTTCGCCATGGTTCCGATTCTGGTTTTTGTTTCGACCACGGTAGAGGTCTCGCTCCGGGTCTCGGTCGCGCTCGTGAACAGCGCCTGAATCCGCTGGCCCAATTCGGCGAGACGCCGGTCCGCGCCGCTCGGTGCGATCAGCGTGACGCCGGCCGGCAAGCCGTCATGGCGACGCTGGCACGGCACAGCCAGCGCGCAAAGATCGAGCAGATTGACGAAGTTCGTGTAATAGCCGAGCTGGCTGTTCAACTCGACGGGATTGGCCTGCACATCCGCGATCAACGGATGCGTCGGCGTGGTCGGAACGATCAGGATGTCGATCGCCTCGAAGAGATGTTCGGCGTGACGCTTCAGGTCGGCGAGTGCGTACTGGCCGTTGAACGCGTCGACGGCACTGAAGCTATCCGCTTTGCCGATCACCGTTGCGACGACCGGATCGATCGCCTCGCGATGCGTCTCGAAGAATCCGCCGAGCGCGGCGCGCCGTTCGGCCACCCAGGGGCCGTTGTAGAGCAACGCTGAGGTCGCATTGAGCGGCTTGAAGTCGATCGGTAAGGGGTTGACGTGCAGATGCGTCGAGAGCGCGTCGAGCGACGCGGAGAACGCTTGGTTTGCCGCTGCGTCGCCGTGGAACTCGAGATGGTCCGGCACGCCGATCCGTGGCGCGCCGCGCAGCAGACCGAGGCTCGGTACCTTGCGTGAATAGCCGTCGAGGGAATCGAAGCAGGCGATTTCGCTGAACACGCGCCACGCATCGTCAACGTCGTGCGCGAACACCGAGATCGTGTCGAGGCTGCGGCACGCCGGCACGACACCGCGTTTGCTAACCAGTCCCAGCGACGGCTTCAAGCCGACGAGCCCGTTGAATCCAGCCGGCACGCGACCCGATCCCGCCGTGTCGGTGCCAAGGGAAAAGGCCACGCAACCTGCGGCGACCGCAACCGCAGAGCCGGAACTCGACCCGCCCGACACGCGCTGCGCAAACTCGGGGTGACGCACCGCGCCATAAGGCGAGCGCGTGCCGACGAGGCCGGTCGCGAACTGATCGAGATTGGTCTTGCCGATCAGGATCGCGCCGGCGTCGATGAGGCGCTGCACGGCGAACGCAGACGTGTCCGGCGTATAGCTGAAGGGTTCGCAGGCGGCGGTGGTGGGCAAGCCGGCGACGTCGATATTGTCCTTGACGGCGAATGGCACGCCGAACAACGGCATCCGCTCGAACACGGCGGCGCCCTGCTCTTCGTAAAGCGCTTCGAGTACGTTGACGCGTGCCTGCACGTCCGCAGCGGGCACACGTAAGATCCAGACTTCCGGCCGGTCGATTTGGTCGATGCGCGCAAACGTCGACGCCACCGTTTGGGTTGGCGTCAGAAGTTTGCCGGCATAAGCCTGAAGAAGACCGCTGACCGTCAGTGGTGAAGAAATAGGCACCTGTTTTTCCTTGAGTTCAATCTTGAATACAAGTTTGAACTCAACTTAGCAGGAGCTATGCCAAGTGCATTCCGGGCTGGCCGGAACGGGCGACCCGCCTTGTCAGGACTGGGTTTGCGATGATTCGACGGGAGCCTGGCCAGCGCCTTGCGCCGCAAGTTGCTCAACGCCTGATGGTGCAGCGCTCCCCAACTCGGGGCTCAGGCGCCCCGCATTCGCGCCCGCCCTCCTTCCGTCCTCCGTCTGTCCGCACATCAAACCCAAAGCGAAAAAACGTGCTAAAGCGCGTGCCCAAAGCATTTAATATTCGGCGCTCGCAACGCGCGTCGACCCTAAGCCTTAACGTTGGCGTCGCTATGACGACCCGACACGCGGATCGGCAATGCCGGCTGCAGCGCACCGGCTACGACGAACGCGCGCACCATTTCATGTGCCTGGGCCTTGTGATCTTCCTGCCACTGTGTGGCGAGCATGTCGGTGTTGAAGATCCGCGATAACGTAAAAGCGTTCGACTTGTGAAAGGAACACAGACTCACGAGCGCGACATACAGATGAAGCGGGTCCATGCCCTTGCGCAGCGAGCCGTCGCTTTCACCACGCGCGATTACGGTACGCAGCAGACTCAACACCGGCGACGACATTTCCGGAATCGCGCTGGAACGCTTCATCACCCGGGCGCGGTTCAGATTCTCGAACGACAGCAGCTTCGACAGTTCGGGATGCGCCGCGAAGTGCCCTTCGATGAAATCGTAAAGCTGCACGATAGCCGTGACCGGATCGATCTGGTCGACATCGAGTTTGAGCCTGAGTTCGGCTTCCCGCAGGCGCGCCAGCACGAACTCGAGCACCTCCAGATAAAGCGCTTCCTTGCCGCCGAAGTAGTGGTAAATCATCCGGATGTTGACCTTCGAGCGGCTCGCGATCGTCTCCACCCGCGCGCCGCTCAGGCCCTTGTCGGAAAATTCGGCGATCGCAATTTTGAAGATGCGCTGGCGGGTCGCCGCAGCGAGCTTCTGACGCTGGGTCGTGGGCGTGGCGGATGCAGCGGGAGTCGATCGGGCAGAAGCACGTGTCATAGCGATAGAAAGCCAGGCGGCGGCGTGATTGCGTCAAAAGGATACGTCAGGGGGCGTCAGTTCAGGGCATTGTAAGCGTGGCCTCAACGCCGGAACGGCTGGGTCAGCGCGAGCGGCGCGGTTTGTCGGCCGATCAGTCCCGCCACCGCAATCAAGGCGAGCAGATAAGGCAGCATCACCAGCAGCGCGGTCGGCACATGCACGCCGATCAGCGGCAACTGGAACTGCAACGCACTCGCGGCGCCGAACAGCAAACACGCGCCAACTGTGCGGCCGATCTTCCAGTTGCCAAAGATGATCGCCGCAATCGCGAGGTAGCCGGCGCCGCTGGTCATCCCTTCAGTGAAGGTGTGAATGTCGCCGATCGAAATGAAGCAGCCCGCCGCGCCGGACATGACGCCCGAAAACAGCACCGCGCCATAACGCAGCCGTGTCACCGATAGCCCCGACTGATCGACAGACTTCGGCGCCGCGCCCACCGCGTGCAGCGCCACACCGAGCGCGGTACGCCGCATCACGAGCGAGGTTGCCAGCAGAATCGCAAGGCCTAGGTAAATGAGCCATACCTGATGAAACACCGGCTCGCCGATGACCGGAATCGCCCCGAGACCCGGTGGCGACCAGCGCGCGAGGCCGGGAATCACCGCGCTCGAGCGTTCGCCGAACAGCTCGCGATACGCGAGCGTCGTCGCACCGAGCGCCAGGATGTTGATACCGATGCCCGTGACGATCTGATTGGCGCGCAGCGTGACACTCAGGAACGCCTGTAGCAAGGCGATCGGCAGCACGCCGAGCATGCCGATCGCGAGACCCAGCGCCGCGTTGCCGGTTGCCCATGCGCCCGCCGCGCCGAGAAACGCGCCCGACAGCATCATGCCTTCCACGCTCATGTTGAGCACGCCGGCCCGTTCGCTGATCAATTCGCCGGTCGAGGCCAGCATCAGCGGGGCGGCAAAACGGATCGACGAGCCGACGAAAACCGCCATGAATTCCGCGTTCATCAACGTGCTCCTTTCGGCTCGAGCCACCGCGAACCGCCGGCCAGCGCGACGATCACGATGCCCTGCACCACCAGCACCAGCGCCGACGGCACGGACGCGACCATTTCCATATTGATGCCGCCCGAGCGCATAAAGCCGAACAGCAACGCCGCCGCGCACACGCCGGTTATCGAGCCGCGCGCGAGCAAGCCGACCACGAGGCCGTCGAAGCCATAGCCCGACGAGAAGCCGGCTTTCAGCGAGTATTGATCGCCTTGCAGCATCAACGCACCGGCGAGACCGCCGAGCGCGCCGGCCAGCGCCAGTGCACCGACGACGGTCGACGTGATCGGCATGCCGGCGCGGCGTGCAGCCAGCGCGTTCAGGCCGACCGCGCGCAGATGCATGCCGAAGCGGCTATACAGCAGCACCAGGGCCACCGCGATGCACAACACGAGCGTGATCGGTAAACCGATATGCAGCCCCGTCGAACTCGTGCTCGATAGAAGCGGCAGCTTGGTCGAGTCAGGAATGTCGAGCGACTCGGGCAACGTGACTGCATTGGTCATCGGCTGGCGCAGTAGCGCTTCCGATTGCACGCACCAGTAGAGAAACCACACGGCGATGAACGTCAGCAGCAAGGTGCTGATCACCTCGTTGGTGCCGGCGCGTGCTTTCAGCCAGCCGGGAAGCGCGCCCCATGCGGCGCCGGCCAGTGCGGCCGCCAGCATCGGCACGATGAACGACAGGCCGAGTGGCAAGTGCGCGACGTGGCCATAAAGGCTGACGGCGGTGGCGGCGATGCCGCCCATCGCGATCTGCCCTTCACCGCCGACGTTGGTCAGCTGCGCGCGGTTCGCCAGCACGAAGCCGCTGCCGACCAGCGCGAACACCAGGCTGCGATTGATCGATGCGCCGATCGCGTAAGGCGAGCCCCACGCGCCGTCGGCGAAGGCGGCGAGCGCGTCGCCGAGTGACACATGAATGCTTGCAATCAGCGCCAGCGCCGCTGCAACCGCGATGAGCGCGGCGCCCCCTAGCACGGCAACGGTTCGCACGCGCCGCGAACCGCGCCATGGCGCGCGGGGAAAAGAAGCCAATGAAGTCGTGGGAGTCATGCTGTCTGGCCTGCCATCCATGCGCCAATGCGCTCGCGTTGAAGAGTGAGTTGCGACGCATCCGGCACACAGGTGCCCATAATGCGACCGCGATACATGACGAGGACGCGGTCGGCCACCGCCATCAACTCGTCGAGTTCGGACGAGATCAGCAATACACCGACGCCCTCGTCGCGCGCGGCGCGTATGTGGTCATATACCGCCGCGACCGCGCCGACGTCGAGGCCTCGCGTGGGCTGTGCCGCAACCAGCACGGCGAGGCCCTGGAGCGTAAGTTCGCGCGCGAGCACCGCTTTTTGCTGATTGCCGCCCGACAGGCCGCGAAACGCGACATCGGGGCTCGCGGCACGTACATCGAAACGCTGCATCAGCGTGCGGGCGTCGCGGCGCATTGCGCGACGGCGCATGAAGCCATGCCGCGCGTAGTCGTCAAGGCGATTGAGAAAGAGGTTTTCTGTCACGCTCATGTCGGGCACACAGCCAACCGCGTGCCGGTCTTCCGGCACTACGCCGACACCCGCCTTCGTCAAGGTCTGCGGCGCGGCCTGCGTGCAGTCCTTGCCCTGTACAAAAAAGCGCCCGGCACTCGCTCGCTGCATGCCGGCCAGCACCGCGCCGAGTTCGCTCTGACCGTTGCCCTCCACGCCCGCAATGCCCACGATCTCGCTGCGGTTGACCACCAGCGTGCAGTCTTCGAGACGCGTGACGCCGTCGGCATCACGCACCGTGAGGCCGTCGATCTGCAAGGCTTCGTCGGCGAGCGGCCGGCCGTAGGGTGACGCGCTGCGGGGTTTTGGAGGCGATGCGGCGGTTGCATTCGAGCCGGTGGTTTCGCTATTCGCCGTGCCCGGACGTTGAATCATCGCGCGCACGAGCGCATCGACATCGGCTGACGGCGTGTTCGAACGTGCAACCACACGGCCGCTTTGCAGCACCGTCGCGCGGCGTGCGATCCGGCGGATCTCGGCCAGCTTGTGCGTCACCAGTACGACCGCGCAACCGCGCGCGACAACCCGCGCACACGTGTCGAGCAGCGCATCGATTTCGGCCGGCAACAGCACGGCGGTCGGTTCGTCCAGCACGAGGAGCCGAGGTTCACGGATCAGACACTTGACGATCTCGACGCGCTGCTTTTCGCCGATCGACAGATCCGCGACCCGCGCATCCGGATCGAGCGCAAGACCCAGTTCGGCCACCAGCGCGCGCACGCGCTGCGCCTCCCGCTTGCGATTGAGCCAGCCGCGGACCTGCCCGAGCAGCAGATTGTCGAGCACGCTCACATCTTCGACCAGGCTGAAGTGCTGATGAACCATTGCAATACCGTGAGCAAGGGCGTCGCGCGGACTGTGCGGCTGATACGGTGCGCCATCCAGCCACATCGCGCCCGCGTCGGGCTGATATACGCCGAACATCACGTTGCATAGCGTCGATTTGCCGGCGCCGTTCTCGCCAAGAAGACAATGCACTTCACCGGCGAAGAGTTCGAGCGACACGTCGCTCAACGCCTGAAACTGGCCGAAGCGTTTGCCGATACCGTCCATGCGCAGTACTGCGGCGCGCGGTGCGTGGTTATTTGCGGGCGTGGTGGCGCCTGCATCGGCAGACGCCGTTGCGAAAGCGGCAGAAGCTGGAGTCGCGTCCATATCAGCCTTCGGAGACCTTGATCTTGCCGCTCTCGATGTCCTGCTCGATCTGCCTGATTTTCGTCGACATCTCCGCCGTCGGCTTACAGACGACCATACCGGACGCTTTCGGCCCCATCGCCAGGCCGAACGCCTTATAACCCGGTTGCCACGTGCCGGCCGCCATCTGGTCGATCGCGTATTGCACCTGATAGCCGACGCCGGTAATCGAATACGCGATATACAGCGGGTCCGTGCCGCAGCGATCCGTATAGCTGCCGATCACATGCGTGTGCTTTTCGTTGGCCGCCTGCTCCATGCCGCGCAGACCGAGATTCAGAATGTGATAGTGAACGTCCGCGCCTTGAGAGATGGCCGCCAGCGTGGCTTCCTTCGCCTTCGACACGTTGTCGAAATCGCCCGTGTAGCTCTCGAAGTATTTGATCTTCGGATTGATCGAGCGCGCGCCGTTACCGAACTCCTTGCCGGCGTTGACGATAGACGGAATCTCCATGCCGCCCACGTAGCTGACCGCGCCGTTCTTCGACAGCATGGCCGCGGCCGCGCCGGCAACGTAGGCGATCTCCGCCTGCTTGACGTCATAGCCCGCCACGTTCGGCGGCATGTCCTGCCCCTTGTTGCCGCCAACGATCGCGAACTTCACATTGGGAAAGCGTTTGGCGATCTTCAGCACGGATGCCTGCGTCTGTCCGCCCACGCCGATCACCAACTGGTTCTTCGACGCGAGGTTGGTCAGCGCCTGTTCCATGTCCGCGTAGTTGATGTTCTCGATCATCTGCGTCTTGAGCTTCGGACCCAGTTCTGTCTGCGCGGCGACGAGACCGTCGTAGCCGGATTCCATCCAGCCTTTGTCCGACTTCGAGCCGGGAATCAGCACGCCGACCCGCAACGGATCGGCCGCGACGGCATGCATCGCGCTGGTGGATGCGGCGAGCGCGACGACACAGGTGGCGAAGGTTTTGAACTTGGCGATCGACATTCTGGCATTCCTCTTGCGTTTGGTTTGGGTAAGTAGGTTATTCATGAATGAAACAAATGCAACTTCAATGCCAAGTCATGGTTTTTATGGGCACCGGCGTTCGTTCCAATCTGCTCCAAACAACGGCCAGAACGCCGCGCCCGCAATGCGCGGCGGTATCCACGCAGCCCATTCTTTATAGCGATTCAGACACGATGGAGAACTTCCGATGAAACAACACGACGCTTACGGCACAAGCGTTTCCGGCCAGCTGGGTCGCGACGGCCGCCATCGCTGGCACGCCAGCGAGAAGCTGGTCGACCTGTCGCTGCCCGCGCCCGAACCGGTCGCAGCGACGCTGTCGTGCGAACCGCAAAACGTGCGCATCGACCTGCGCAGCACGGCGATCGTCGTGATCGATATGCAGAATGATTTCTGCACCAACGGAGGATGGGTTGCCCAGATTGGGGGCGATTTCGAGGCCGACCGCACGCCGATTGCACCATTGCAGCGCCTGCTGCCGGTTCTGCGTCAATGCGGCGTGCCGGTCATCTGGGTCAACTGGGGAAATCGGCCCGACCTCGCCAACATGCCGCCGAATCAGTTGCATCTATATAAGCCGACCGGCACAGGCACGGGCCTTGGCGAACCGCTCGCGAGCAACGGCGCGCATGTGCTTGAAAAGGATTCGTGGGCCGCTGCGGTGGTCGATGAACTCAAGCCCCTGCCCGAGGACATCTGCGTGGACAAGTACCGCATCAGCGGCTTCTGGGACACGCCGCTCGACAGCATCCTGCGCAATCTCGGCATTCGCACGGTGATGTTCGCGGGCGTGAACACCGATCAGTGCGTGCTGCATTCGCTGACCGACGCCAACTTTCTCGGCTACGGCTGCGTGCTGGTGGAAGACTGCTGCGCGACGTCGTCGCCGACGTTCTGCACGGAGGCGGCCGTCTGGAACGTGAAGAAGTGCTTCGGCTTTGTCACCGATTCGGCGCGTATCGCCGATGCGTTAGCGGACTGCGCATGAGTGCATTCATCTCGGGCCCACGCGTACGGGTGGCCGCGACGGCGAGCGGGCCGCTCGACGGCCTGCGCTTTGCGGTGAAGGATCTGATCGACGTCGCCGGCGTGACGACCGGCGGCGGCAATCCTGACTGGCGGGAGAGCCATGCGGCGGCACGCCGTCATGCGCCCTGTGTCGGCGCGCTACTGGACGCCGGCGCTGCTCTCGGCGGCAAGACGATCACCGACGAACTCGCCTATAGCCTCGAAGGCGCGAATCATCATGACGGTACGCCGCTCAATCCGCGCTGGCCGCGTGCATTGCCGGGCGGATCGTCGAGCGGCTCGGCTTCGGCGGTGGCGGGCAGTGAGGTGGACTTTGCGTTGGGCACCGATACCGGCGGCTCGGTGCGCGTGCCCGCCGCGTTCTGCGGGTTGTGGGGCATGCGGCCGAGTCACGACGCGATTTCGCTCGAGGGTGTGTTGCCGTTCGCACCGTGCTTCGACACGGTCGGCTGGTTCGCGCGGTCGATCGATGTGCTTACCGCGGTGGGCGATGTATTGCTGCCGGAAGCGGTCTCTCCGGCTACTGCGTCCGGGCAGCCGATATGCCTCACGCGTGTCGTCGAAGCGTTCGCCGCGCGTGAGCGCAACGAGCCCGACGATGCTTTACGCCTCGATGCCTTAGCCAGATCGTTAGGCGCGGACACGTCGCTCGATCTGTTCGCCGGAGACGAGGCACGCTGGCTTGCGTGCTATCAGATCGTGCAGGATCTTGAGATCGACGCCTCGCTCGGTGACTGGATCCGTGCCACGCAACCGCGTTTCGGCCCGTCCATTGCAGCGCGCTTTGCGCGGCTCGAAACGCTCGATCGAAAGCAGGCCGCGCAATGGCGCGCCACTCAGCGCGAATTACGCAGCGCGCTCGATGCGATGCTCGGACTCGATACCGTGCTGCTTATACCGACCACACCCGTTGCGCTGTTACCGAAAGATGCATCGGGCGCCGCAATCGGCCGCTTCTACGACGACGCGCTCACCATGAACGCGATTGCCGCGATCGGCGGCCTGCCGCAAATCACGCTCCCCTTCACCGACGAAATCGATCGCCCGCTCGCACTGTCGATCATCGGCGCGCGCGGCAGCGATCGCGCGTTGCTTGCCTTCGCGCGCGATCTATACTCGCGGCACACTTCGGCGAACCTTCGGTAGTGGAGCATCGATGCACAATCTGAAACTCGCCAGCAGCACCGGCGGCATGGTTACCAGCCCGCACGCGATGGCCAGCGCCGCGGGCCTCGACGTATTGCGCGCTGGCGGCAACGCGATCGAAGCCGCGATCGCCATCGGTGCGGCGCTGTGCGTGACGTATCCGCATTTCACGGGACTCGGCGGTGACGCTTTCTGGGTGATTGGCGATCGGCAAGGAATGTTGCGCACGGTATCAGGCATCGGCCAGGCCGCGGCGCAACTGCCGGCGTTCAGCGGCGCGATTCCTTTGCGCGGGGCAGCGTCTGCGATCACCACGGCCGCGACCGTCGATACGTGGAATCAGGCTTATAAAATCAGCCAGACATCGTGGGGTGGCCAGCAATCATGGGCATCCCTGTTTGATCGTGCGCTCGAATATGCATCGGATGGATTTCCGGTCACGCCTTCGCAGCATTTCTGGCAATCGCTTCGCGCGAATGAATTGCGTTCGTTGCCCGGTTTTGCAGCGACTTTCGCGCCGCAGGGCCGTATTCCTGCTATCGCTGAACGCTTCGTGCAGCCCGCGCTGGCAAAGAGCATCGAGCGGATTGCCCGCTTCGGCGCGTACGAATTCTATGAAGGCGAGCTTGCAGAGCGAATTGCGCGCGGTTTGCACGAAGCCGGCTCGCCGCTGACGTCGAGCGATCTGGCGCGAACGCAAGCGCGCGATGAAGTGCCGTTACGTGTTGCTTATCGTGGCGGCGAGCTGGTCAGTATGCGACCGCCGACGCAAGGGGTGACGACCCTGCAGATCATGGGCATCCTCGATCGATTCGATGTTGCGCAGATTGCAGAAGACAGCGCCGATTACTACCACTTGCTGGTGGAGGCCGTGAAATGCGCGTTCCTGGATCGCGACCGCTTCGTGTCCGATCCTGAGTTCAACAACGTGCCGGTCGACGACATGCTGTCGCCCCTTGCGCTCGATTCGCATGCACGCTCGATCAATCTGCGTGAAGCGCGTGCATGGCCCCACGTGTTCCGCCCGGGCGACACGGTGTTTATCGGCGCGACGGATAGCGAAGGCCGCAGCGTCAGTGTTCTGCAAACGGTTTACTTCGACTGGGGGAGCGGCGTGGTGGCGGGCGATACGGGCATTCTGTGGCACAACCGCGGCGCGTCGTTCAGCACGAATCCCATGCATCACAATGTCGTGCAACCTGGCAAGCGGCCGTTCCATACGCTCAACCCCGGCATGTATCTGAAGGATGGCCGGCCACGCCTGCTGTTCGGCACGCAAGGCGCCGACGGTCAGCCGCAAACGCTGGCCGCGATACTCACGCGCCTGATCGACTACGGGATGGACCCGCTCACTGCGCTCGCCCGTCCGCGCTTTCTGCTGGGCAAGACCTTCTCCGATACGCGCGATGCCTTGAAGCTCGAGCAAGACGTCGGCGCCGACGTGTTCACGGCACTTGCTGAGCGTGGGCATGAAGTGAGCGCCATCCCGGCGCAGAGTCCTCTAGCGGGGCATCCTGGGGTGATCCGCATCGAGGCGGATGGTTCGGCTTCAGGCGCTCACGATCCGCGCAGCGACGGCCGTGCGCTTGGGGTCTGACGGAGCCAAAGCATATTAGCTATGCGACCCACGTCAGCCGAGCGTAAAGCGGTCGCGCGTCGTCACGTAATCGCTCGCACCGAAGCGGCCCACCGGAAAGTAATGCTGCAGCCGCACGCGCCAGGTCTCGGTGTCGATCAACTCGTCGCGAGCATGCAGCCGATGCACACGGCCGATGAAAATCTGCCGGCTGGTCGTCTCCAGCGTCTCCCACGTTGTGCATTCGAACGCCACCGGCGCTTCGGCGATACGCGGTGGCGCGACGTGCGTACTCGGCACCGGCGTCAAGCCGACCTCCACGAGTTCGCTCACATTCGGCGGCAAACGCTCACCGCAACGATGCATCTTCTCCGCGATCGCCTCGTCGGCGAGATGCACGACAAACTCACCCGTTCGCGCGATGTTCACCGCCGTGTCCTTGAACGTGCCGTCACCGATGCGATTGATACTGATCATCACGATCGGCGGTTCTTCTCCGAGCATGTTGAACATTGAAAACGGTGCGGCATTGATCGTGCCGTCCGCACCGAGTGTGGTCACGAGCGCGATCGGACGCGGCACGATCAGGCTCGCCATCAGTTTGTAGCGCTGGTACTCGGTGATCGCTTCGAAGTCGATTTCCATGTGTGGGGGCCTAGGTTTGAGTAGCGTAACCGGTGATGCCGAGCAACTGGCCGAGGCTTTTCTCGCCGCGCATCCGCGACGTTTCGATCCGCTCTTCGATATCGCGAAGATGCGCTTCCATGTGGGCCATTGCACCTGCGGCATCGCGCGCCTCGATGCAATCGACAATCGTCGCATGCTCCGCGTGCTCGCACGGCGCATGTCCTGGCGGTTCGTATACACCGACAATAAGCGAGCAGCGCGAAACCAGTTCCTTCAGATAGTTTTGCAGAATCGAGTTGCCGGCGAGCGCGGCGATGCGCATATGAAAACTGCTGGCGAGCGTGGCCCACGAAGGCTGGTCGAAGCGATGCATCGCCTCGTGCTCGTTCGCCAGCTGTTGGCGCAAGGCCTTGATGTCTTTTGCGCTCGCTCGCTGCACGGCGAGCTCGACCAGCATGCGCTCGACAGAGCGCCGCGCCTCGAAAATTTCGCGCGTCTCTTCCGGCGTTGGCTCCGCGATCACCGCGCCCTTGTTCGGCCGCAGCACGACAATGCCGTCGTAGGCGAGCTTTTCCAGCACTCGCCGCACGACCGCGCGGCCCACGCCGAACAGTTGACACAATTCGGGTTCCGGCAGCTTCGTGCCGGGCGTCAAACGATGATTCAACACGCCGTCGAAGATCGACTGATAGAGGCGCGCGTCGACGTCCGCTTCTTCCTTCGGCGTTTTTCTGGTGTTGGCCGCACCGGCTTTCGGGCTCATGCTCATGCAACCTCGGGACGCAGCATGCCGTCCCGCTCCAGTTCGTCCATATGACGTGCGATCGCGCCTGGTGTCGCCATCCACACATCGCCTTTCGCGCGTGCCGTGGCGATATGGTCGAGCGCACGGCGCAAATGCCGCAGTCTGTAGGGCTGCCCCACCAGATAAGGATGGAGCGCAATGCCCATCACGAGCGCCTGGGGCTGCGTGCCGCGATTGGCCTGTTCGAGCATCTCGTCGAACTGATCGACGATCATGTCGGCGAACGCGCGTCCGTCCATATGGCGGCCCACCATCATCGGCAGATCGTTGAGTTCCTGCGGGTATGGAATCGACCATAGCGGGCCGCCCCGTGTGGCCATGCGTACCGGGCGATCGTCGTGACACCAGTTCAGCGTGTAGCGATAACCGGTCTCAGCCAGCAGATCGGGCGTCAGGTGCGATTCGGAAATCCAGGGCGAGAGCCACCCCGCCGGCGCCGTGCCGGACGTTTCGGCGATACGGTCGCGGCAATGGAGAAGCAGCTCGCGTTCGCCGGTTTCGCCCAGGTCGCTTTGCCGATGCGCATTTGTGTGCCCGTGGCCGATCAGTTCGTCGCCGCGCGCCACGCAGGCCGCGATCAGTTCCGGGCAATGGTCGTAGAGCGCGGTATTGATAAGCGTGCCCACAGGCATTTCCAGCTGATCGAACAGTTCGATGCAGCGCCACGCGCCCACGCGGTTACCGTATTCGCGCCAGCTATGGTTCAACACGTCGGGTTGCGGTGAAATCGGGCCGAGCGCGGCGCCGAGTCCCTCGCCGAAGGCGAAGTGCTCGATGTTGAAGCCGAGGTAGACCGCGAGCCCACTATCGCCGGGCCAGCGGAAGGCGTCACTGTCCGTGATCGGGCGATACGCGAAGCGGCCATGCGTGGTGATCGATTGACGGGCGCGGTTCTCTGCTACGGGCATGTTCCGTGTGTCGTTCATGTAAAGACGCCGTGAGTGACGAAAAGCGGTGCGTGGCGTTCCGGATGAACCTGGTTGGGCCGGATCATGCCCCGGGACGGACCGAAGACGCACCGCGATTGCGCAAAAAAATCTCTTTGATCGCTGACGATCGATGCTACGGATCGTTTGCAATATGTGAGCCAACTCGTCGACGTTAAGTACACCAGTGCGTTTGCGATCGGTGAGCGTCGCGATACGGCGGATGGCACATGTCTTGCATTTGCATGGTCTCGCACAAGGCAACGCGCGTGTTTTCGCGTGCGCCCGCTCTTCGCCGTTCACGAGGACATCCACTTCATGATTCAGTCTGCTTCAACGGTGCTCGAAACCAAAGCCGCCGATATCGAACTGGTGCACGTGTCCAAGCAATACGGCGACTCGCTTGCCGTCGACGCCATCGATCTGCGCATTGCCGGCGGTCAGTACTGCTGCCTGCTCGGGCCGTCGGGATGCGGCAAGACCTCGACTTTGCGCATGATTGCCGGGCATGAATCGGTCACCGAAGGTGACATTCTGATCGCGGGCCGCAACGTGACGCGCGCGGAACCCGCCGCTCGCGGCACGGCGATGGTGTTTCAGAACTACGCGCTGTTCCCGCATCTGAGCGCACTCGATAACGTCGCGTTCAGCCTGAAGATGCGCGGCATCGCGAAGGATGTGCGCCGCAAGCGCGCCGACGAACTGCTGGAACTGGTCGCGATGTCCGCCTATGCCGAACGCAAACCCGCACAGTTGTCAGGTGGCCAGCAGCAACGTGTCGCGCTTGCTCGCGCGTTGCTGAATCAACCAGGCTGCCTATTGCTCGACGAACCGCTGTCCGCGCTCGACCCCTTCCTGCGCGTGCAGATGCGTGCGGAACTCAAGCGCTGGCAGAAAGAACTCGGCATTACGTTCGTGCATGTCACGCATTCGCAGGAAGAAGCGATGGCGCTAGCCGATCTGGTGGTCGTGATGAGTCACGGGCGGATCGAACAAAGCGGCACCCCGCACGAAGTATTCAACCGTCCGCGCACCGAATTCGTCGCGCGTTTTCTCGGCGGTCACAACGTATTCAACGCGAATGGCCGATCGTTTACCGTGCGCGCCGATCATCTGCGGGTGGTGCCGCACGGCGTCACGCCCGTCCAGACGGCAGCCGGCGAAAGTGGCCTGACCCGGATCGGTGGCGTCCCCTGCACGGTGCGCGAAACGGAATACCAGGGCACCCATTTGCGTATGACGCTCGATCCGCTCGACGGCTCGCCTGAACTGATCTCGCTGGTAAGTGACCGCGACTATGACCCGGCACGGCTCGGCCCCGACGCGCGCGTGGTGGTCTGGTGGAACGAGCAGGACGCGCATCCGCTGGCGGCCTGAGCCTGTGCGCGGCATTACGTGACACGGCAGCGAAGAGAACGTCTGAACGAGAAAACCGAACGTCAACTGAGGAGAAAGCAATGAGTGAAGCGAACGAAAGCCCGGCAGCGGCCGCATCCGACCTGACGGAAAAAGGCCTGTCGCGCCGCACGTTCATCAAGGGCGCCGTGGCGGCGGCCGGTATTGCCGGTTTTCCGTACGTCCATGCGCAGGAGAAGATCACCTTGCGCTACCTCGGCACGGCGGTGAATCAGAGCGCCGACATCGCGAAGAAATTCAAGGAAGACACGGGCATCGATATCCAATACGTGCCCGTGACGACCGACGATGTGGCCAAGCGCATCATCACGCAGCCCAACTCGTTCGACATTGTCGACACCGAATACTTCGCGCTCAAGAAACTGATTCCAGCCGGCACGCTCGCGGGCATGGACGCGAAACGCATCAAGCTCGCCGACAAGATCACGCCGGTGCTGACGCGTGGCGAAGTGAACGGCAAGAAGATCGGCGATCAGGGCACGGCGCCAAAGAAAGTCATGTTCCTGACCGGCCCGCGCTCCACCGAATTCTCAGCGACACCGACCGAATGGATGACGCTGATTCCGACCACGTACAACGCGGACACGCTCGGCATTCGTCCGGACCTCATCAAACGCCCGATCGACAGTTGGGCCGAACTGCTCAATCCACAGTTCAAGGGCAAGGCTGCACTGTTGAACATTCCCGCGATCGGCATCATGGATTCGGCAATGGCGATCGAGGCGATGGGTCACATGAAGTACGGCGACAAAGGCAACATGACCAAGGCCGAGATCGACCAGACCATCAAGATCCTGATCGAAGCCAAGCGCGCCGGCCAGTTCCGTGCGTTCTGGAAGGACTTCAACGAAAGCGTGAACCTGATGGCTTCCGGCGAGGTGGTGATCCAGTCGATGTGGTCACCGGCCGTAACCAAAGTGCGCACCATGGGCATTGCGTGCAAATTCCAGCCGCTCAAGGAAGGCTATCGCTCGTGGGCGTCGGGTTTCGGCTTTCCGCGCTCGCTGCAGGGCAAGAAGCTCGACGCTGCGTACGAGTTCGTCAACTGGTTCCAGGACGGCTGGGCGGGCGCCTATCTGATGCGTCAGGGCTATTACCCGGGCGTGCTTGAGACCGCGAAAACGCACATGCAGCCTTACGAATGGGACTACTGGATCGAAGGCAAGGCTGCCGCGCAGGACATCAAGGCGCCCGACGGCCAGTTGCTCGAGAAAGCAGGCACCGTGCGCGATGGCGGCTCCTACACCCAGCGCATGGGTGCGATTGCCTGCTGGAATGCGGTGATGGACGAGAACATCTACATGGTTCAGAAGTGGAACGAGTTCATCGCGGCCTGATCCTGATCGATGCAGTTGCATGAGAGGCTGCCGGCGCACGACACGCCGGCGGCTTTTCGATGACGCGCTCCTTCCGCAGCGCTGTGTTTCCACAGATATCCGCCCATGGCAACGATCGAGCTTCCCTCTCACGCGCAGGACGAACCCGTCAAACACCGGCGCGTGCCGGCATGGCTGCAGGCCACGCCGCTTTCGCTGACGTTCCTGCTGTTTTTCATCGTGCCGCTGGTCATCACGTTGATTGTCAGTTTCTGGGACTTCAACGAATACCAGATCATCCCGGCCTTCACGCTGAAAAACTACGCGGCGATTTTTAATGGCTGTTCGTCGATGACGGACGTCTGCGTGACCTTCAAGACGTATTGGTCGACGCTCAAATTCTGCGCCATCGTGTGGGCCGTAACCTTGCTGCTGGGTTTTTCGATCGCCTACTTCCTGTCTTTCCATGTGCGTACAACGAGCATGCAGACCATACTGTTCCTCGTCTGCACAATTCCCTTCTGGACCTCGAACGTTATCCGCATGATCTCGTGGATGCCGCTGCTCGGCCGTAACGGCCTCGTCAATCAGGCGCTGCTGGGCGTGCATCTCATCGATCAGCCGCTCGAATGGTTGCTGTACTCGAACTTTTCGGTCGTACTGGCGTTTGTGCATCTCTACACGTTCTTCATGATCGTGCCGATTTTCAACGCGATGATGCGCATCGACCGCTCATTGCTCGAAGCGGCGCGCGATGCCGGCGCGAGTGGCTGGCAGGTGATTCGCGACGTGGTGTTGCCGCTGTCGAAGACCGGCATCGTAATCGGCTCGATCTTCGTCATCACGATCGTGATGGGCGATTTCCTGACCGTAGGCGTGATGGGCGGCCAGCAGATCGCATCGGTCGGCAAGATCATTCAGGTGCAGACCGGCTACCTGCAGTTTCCCGCCGCAGCCGCCAACGCGATCATTCTGCTGGCTGTGGTGTTGATGATCGTGTGGGGTTTGACGCGGGTGGTCGACATCCGCAAGGAGCTGTGACGATGCAGACCATTCGTCTCAAACATCGGGAGCATCGGCCGGCCAGCTTTTACTGGCTTGCGCTGTTGTTCGGCCTGTTCGTCCTGTTTTTATACGGACCGGTGATTACGATCTTCATTCTTTCATTTCAGGGGCCCGAGGGCGGATTGACGTTTCCGATGCGCGGTGTGTCGCTGCATTGGTTTGCCGTGCTGCGAGACGGCGTGGGCGATGTCGATATCTGGGGCGCATTCGGCCGCTCCGTGCGGCTCGCGCTGGCGGTCACTGTTCTGACCGTTCTGTTCTCCGTGGCGGCGGGGTTGGCGTTTCGTCGGCGGTTTCGCGGGGATACGGCGGTGTTTTATGTGTCGGTTGCCAGTCTGATCATGCCGTCCATTATCGTTTCGCTTGGGATCGGGTTGACGTTCCGGTTGCTCGATAACGGGGTGAAGTATCTCGCTTCCGCGTGGGGGGATCCGTCTTTTGCCGATACTTATACGACGACGATGGGCTTGTTCACGTCGGCACTGGGCGCGCATTTGACGTGGACGTTACCGTTTGGTTTGCTCGTGATGTTTGCGGTTTTCAATCGCTTCAATCCTGCTTATGAGGAGGCTTCGCGGGATCTGGGCGCCACGCCGTGGCAGAGTTTCCGGCATGTCGTTCTGCCTATTATCGGACCTTCGGTGGTCGGCGTCGCCATGTTCGGGTTCACGCTTTCATGGGACGAGATTGCTCGTACCTCGCAGGCGATCGGGGATCAGAATACTTTGCCGCTTGAGTTGCAGGGGTTGACTACGTCAGTGACTACGCCGGTGATTTATGCGCTTGGGACGATGACTACGGTTTTGTCGCTTGCTGTTGTGGTTTTTTGTTTGTTCGCGGTGCGGGGGTTGGGGCGGAGGCGGGTTTCGGGTGGAAAGGGGTGAGGGGTTTTTTTGCCTTTGGCGGTGGGTTTTCGTTGGTCTGGGTTCTTTGGTCTTTCCTTGTTTTCTTGTTGGATTGTTGGCGTTCGCCCCTTTCGTTGATCTGGCTGCTTTGGCCTTTCCTTGAATTGTTATTGGTTTATTAGCGTCGCCCCTGTGCGGGGCAGGCACCTACTTTTCTTTGCCTGCCGCAAAGAAAAGTAGGCAAAAGAAAGCGGCTCAAACCGCTAGCTTATAAGCGGGTCCCCTGGCTCGGAGGGGATAGTGGTGCATCTGGAATCCGTGCCCCCGCACAATCCGCGTGAGTGACAAGGCCGTCATACTTCCCGTCTCGCCCTGCGTGCTCGCCGGATGAATTCATCATGCAAACCAATGGCTTCGCTCACGTGCAATGAGGACCGCCGGCTTCGCCCTCGGCGAACCGTCTCTGCAAGCATACTCCCCACTTCGAACTAAATACCGGGGTGTCGCAATGGCTGTCGCTGTCGGTTAGGCAATGACAAACTGCAGTTCCGTGCAAAACGTGAGCGTCAAAACGCAGCGGGCGGTTTTATGAAGTACGCGTCGGCGCGCGCAGCGCCGCCGGAAGTATGACGCCCTTGTCACAGAGGCAGAATGTGCGAGAGCACGGATTCCAGATGCACCACTACCGCGACTGTGCGAGGGATCCGCTTAAAAATTAGCGGTTTGAGCCGCTTTCTTTTGCCTACTTTTCTTTGCAGCAGGCAAAGAAAAGTAGGTGCCTGCCCCGCACAGGGGCGACGCTAATAATCCAATAAGAATTCAAGGAAAGGCCAAAGCAGCCATATCAACCACAGAGGCAAACGCTAAAAAACCACTACCAATTCAAGACAAGGCAGCGCCCAAAAAACCCAGATCAACAAAAAACCACCCCCTCAGACACACAAACAACAAGCGCCGCGCAGGCAAAAAAGAACCATTTCACTACACCTTCTAAGAATCAACCAAATACTTGGTTGCTAGCCCCCCATCCCTCCCGTACCGTTCTCAGACTGCGCCCGGCGCGCCTCCCTGCTTTGGAGAACTCATGTCAGCATTCGAATCAAACCCGAATCACACAACCGCAGACGCCGCCCAGCCTTTCGGCGAAGACGCCCTCACCCGCCGTTTCGCGCCCGTATTCGCACGTATCGCCGAAGGTGCGGTAGAACGGGAACAAAATCGGGAGTTGGCCTACGCGCCCGTGGAATGGTTACGCGAAGCCGGCTACACCCGACTGCGCGTACCGAAGCGCTATGGCGGTGACGGCATTTCGCTCACGGAGTTCTTCGCCCTGGTCACGCGTCTTGGTGAAGCAGACTCGAACCTTCCGCAAATCCTGCGTGTGCACGGTGGCTTTATCGAATCGCTGCTGGAAAATGACGATGAACCGCTGCGCGACCGATGGCTCACGCGTATCGCCCAAGGCCAGATCATCGGCGGCGCCGTGTCCGAGCGTACCGGCATCACTCAAAACAGCGTGCGCCTCACGCAAACCAATGGCGCGTGGCATCTCGATGGCGAGAAGTACTACACCACGGGCACGCTCTACGCCGACTGGGTCGACGTCACCGCACACGACGGGCAAAGCGACGTGCGCGTGCTCGTCAGGAGCGATACACCAGGTCTCGCCCGGATCGACGATTGGGATGGCTTCGGGCAGCGTCTTACCGGCAGCGGCACGGCGCGCTTCGAGCATGTGCCGGTCTCGCCCGACAATCTGTACCGCCGCTATAACGCCACCGAACCACGCCGTAACAGTCTGCTCACTGCCTACTATCAGGCGCTGCACGTCGCGAACCTGGCAGGTATCAGCCGTGCGGCGCTGCGCGATGCGGTGGCGTTCACGCAAGCTAAAACCCGAACCTTCGGTATCCCAGGAGAATCGAGTCCGCGCGACAATCCGCTGGTGCATCGCGTAGTCGGCCGTCTCGCGAGCCTCGCTTACTCGACGCAGAGCATCAGCGCTTCGCTTGCCCGCGCGATCGATGACGTGTCAGTGGCCCGACAGGAAGGCCGGACCGGCGAACAGACCTACATCCATCTGGATATCCAGACTTTCCAGGCGCAACAGATCGTCATCGAGCAAACGCTGCAAGCGGCCACGCTGCTGTTCGAAGTGGGTGGCGCATCGGCAACTAGCGAGACGCGCCGTTTCGACCGCTACTGGCGCAATGCGCGGGTGCTGGCGTCGCACAATCCGGCAATCATCCGCGAAGCCGCTATCGGCGACTTCTATCTGAATGGGAACGCGCATAACGAAAGGTTCGGTGTGGCGCGGAATCTGGAAGCATCCACGGTACCTGCCCAGCTTTAAAAAACGCGTCAAGCACGCGCTCAAACAATTAAGGCCGCGTGCGCGGCCTTAATTGTTTATTTGTCACCGGGCCCGGAACCGGACCGATGACAGGATCAACGGCTTCCCCGAATTACTTCGCGGATGGCGTCCAGATCCTGATGTCCGTCGCTTTCAAGGTGGCGGGAATGAGCCTGGCCGCACGATACGTGTCAGCGATGCGCTGCTGTTCGGCTAACTGATCGCGTTTCACGGGCACGATGTCGTAGCTGCGGCGGCTATTGGCCAACTCCACCGTCGGTCCGGGAATATTGCCCCACATCGGGCCGAGAATCTGCGCCGCTTCCTGCGGATGTGCCTTGACCCACTTGCCCGTCGTGTTCAATTCGTCGAATACGACGCGCAACACGTCCGGATGCTTGTCGGCAAAGGCTGTTGTCGCCGTGTAAAAACGGTTGTATTGAGCGACACCGCCGCTGCCGTCCGCAATCACGCGAACATGCGCCTCACGTTGCTGGGCAGCGAGGAACGGGTCCCAGATGGCCCATGCGTCGATGTTGCCGCCGCGAAAGGCAGCGAGCGCGTCGGGCGCCTCCAGATAACGCACCTGGATATCGTTGATCGTCAGTCCCGCTTTAGCCAAAGCGCTCAGCAACAGGAAGTTGCAACCTGAGCCTTTGGACACCGCCACGCGCTTGCCCTTCAGGTCCGCCACCGAGTGAACCGGCGAATCCGGCGGCACGATGATCGCCTGAGCGGTGGGCGCAGCGGTTTCTTCGGCGTAGTACGTCAGCGGTGCATTGGCGGCCTGCGTAAAGAGCGCAAAGGCATCCGCCACATCCGCATGCAAATCGACGCTGCCCACATTCAGCGACTGCAACAGGCCTGTCGAAAACTCATGCCAGCTCACGTCGTAGCCGAGCGCGTTGAGCTTCTTCTCCAGGGCACCGGTTCGTTTCAGCAGAATGAAGAGCGTCGACGAACGCTGGTAGCTGATCGACACTGTTTCGTTAGCGCGTGCCGCGCCGAATGACAGCACACCGCCGATCAACATCAGGCACACGCAGAGGTGCTTCAGGTTTCGGGAGCCGGAGAAAGCGAGATGCATCGGGCGAGATCCATGTGAGTATGCGGAATCGCTGAATATATAAAAGAACGGCGCACGGCTTAAGACCGATTTCATCGATCGATATGGGCAGAAATTGGAACGCGCGGCGGCGCTATCGCTCATCATTCGAGGTTTGATGCGAGTTGAAGAACACGCCTTTCCCGCGGAGATTTCAGCATGATGTCGACACTTCCTCCCCGCTTCGGCATCTGGGCGCTGGTTCACGGCAGCCGTGCCGCGCTGCAGGACCCCGATGAACCGTACGACGCGTCGTGGGCGCGAAACAAGGCCCTCGTTCTCGAAGCCGAGCGGCTCGGTTACGACTCCGTGCTGGTCGCGCAACACACGATCAATCCGCACAATCCCGACTTCGATCAGCTCGAAGCGTGGACCGCATCGGCAGCGCTTGCGGCGCTGACCGAACGCATCGAGATCATCGCCGCAATCAAGCCGTATCTGTATCACCCGGTGGTGCTGGCAAAGATGGCGCAGCAGATCGAACACATCAGCGGCGGGCGTTTCGCGATCAATCTTGTCAACGCATGGAATCGTCCTGAGCTGGAGCGCGCCGGCATCGGCTTTGCGGAACACGACGCGCGTTACGCGTATGGGCGCGAGTGGATTACGGTGGTCGATTCTTTGCTGCGCGGCGAGCGCACGCGTTTTCGCGGCGAGCATTTTAATGTGGATGACTATTTATTGCGCCCGGCGGACCCGTTTCGCAGCCGTCCGCGCATCTACGTCGGCGGTGAATCGGAACCGGCGCGGGAACTGGTCGCCGACAAGGGCGACGTGTGGTTCGTCAACGGCCAGCCGCTGGATGACGTCAAGGCATTGATCGCGGATGTCTCGGCCCGCAAGCGCCCCGCGGCGCACGAGCCGTTGCGTTTCGGTTTGTCGGCATTCGTCATCGCTCGCGAGACGGATGAAGCCGCAGGTCGGCACCTTGACCATCTCTTCGCGCTCGCCTCGAAAGATGCCCCATTACGTGAGCAACAGAAGTCGAACATCGACCCGAAGGCGGTAATGTTCCAGACCTTCGCGCGAACGCCGCGCGTGGGCTCGAACGGCGGCACGGCGGCTGGACTGGTCGGCAGCTATGACACGGTCGCAGAACGGATTGCCGGCTTTCACCGAGCCGGGATCGAGTTGTTCATGCTGCAATTCCAGCCGTTCGAGACCGACATGCGCATTTTTGCCGAAGAAGTGATTCCACGCGTACGCCGCCTGCTCGATTGAGCCGGGCAGGTTCCTCGGCGTTCAGTTCCGGACCCTCGTGTGGCACAGTATCGTCAAGCGCATGCGCTACGCTTGCGAAACTGACTAGCCACGACGAGCGACATGAAGAACCTGACTGCGTACGAGCCCCCGGTCGACGAAGACCAGCTTCTGCTGAAGTGGATCCGGCGCGCGCGTGAATCCCAGATGAGCCACTACGACATGGCCGACCTCCTGTCGGCACGTGACCGCGGCGTCGGCTGGCTGGTCACTGTATTGACCGCTTTTGTGGGCACGGCCGTGTTTGCGTCGCTGAGTTCGGCCACCGTCTCACCGGTACTCAGGATCGTCCTGGGCCTCGTGAGCGTGGCGGCCGCGGTCTCCGCCGCGCTGCAAACTTTCCTCCGATACGCGGAGCGTGCGGAAAAGCATCGCGCGGCGGGTGCGCGCTATGGCGCGGTACGGCGCAGGCTCGAAGCGATCTTCGCCGGTGACGCCGATGCCCGCGACGGCCACTATCTCACCGCGATCCGCGACGAGCTCGACCGGCTCGCTGAAGATTCCCCGAACGTGCCGCCGCGCGTCTTTTATCGAACCCAGCGAACCCTGTCCAACGAACCCCGACGAAGCCGCGATGCCTGAGCGACGCCCCGCTCATCTGAAAGCTACCGTGTAGCGGACACGAGCAGCATCATTGGCCGCTCGCGTTCTTCCGCCAGCTCAGGGCGTGCGGCAAGATCGGCATCGGTCGGCCCCCACTCGTCGACATGGGTAATGGTGAAGCCCGCGCCGATCAGGTGGTTGAGCAAGGTGCCGATGGTGCGGTGCTGCTTGATGACACCGTCGGCGAGCCAGTTCGTGACACGTGGCCCTTCCAGTTGGTAGCTGTCGAGCGGCCAGTGCTTGCGGCCGTCTGCGTCGACCGACCAGCAGGGTTGCTGCGGCGCCATGAAAACCGGATGCTCGATCGAGAACACGAGGTGCCCGCCCGGCACCAGCGCGCGGTGCACAACGTCGAGCAAGCCGCGCAAATTTTCGATGTAGTGAAACGCGAGCGAGCTATACACAAGGTCGAAGCCTGCCTGCGGCAAGTCGAGATGTTCGAGGTCGGCTCGGTCATAACGCATGGCCGGATCGTTCGACGGCGATCGTGCCCGCTCCAGCATTTTCTCCGAGACGTCGAGACCGAGCACCGTGGTGGCGCCCGCCTCGCGCGCCCATCGGCAGAACCATCCATAGCCGCAGCCAAGGTCGACCACGGCCAGGCCGCGCATCTCCGGCAGCATGGCCCGCAGCGCAGGCCATTCGGGGGCGCCCGCGAGGCCCTGTTTCGAACGACCCAATTGGCTGTAGTTGTTGAAAAATGCGGGGTCGTCGTAAATGTTCTGTGTCATTTGTAAATAGCATTAACTGTAATTGAGGCAACGCGGCGGCATGATGTATAAGCGAAGAATCTTTACGGCGTGCCATTTACTCCCTGCAATTTCGCTTGCCGGGCGGCTCGACCACGCCTCCTGGCAAGGCGGCTGAAAGCCTGCACAGGCCATCCTTCAGGTCGCTTAAGCGTCATTTAAGCTCGCTGCCCGCACAATACGCGCTGGTGAGAATACCCCTATTCCTGAACATGTTTTTCCGTCAGTCATTTGAAATGCGGTATCCCCACCCGGGCTCCCAGTATTCACATCTTTCCGGGTCTTTCCTTTTGCCCGACTATGGTATTGTCCGACCTGCGCTGTAAAGCGCATTGCCACACTCAATCGGGAAGCATAATCGCTCCCTAAAAAAAAGATTATGGAAGTCCAGAACGCCCGTCGTTGGGCACCAAGGGGAACACGCGTCTGGCTGGGCGCGGCCGCCGCATTGGCGATCGCCAGCGGAGTGCGCATGTTGCTCCATCCGCTTATCGGGCCGATCATGCCGGGCACCGCGTTCTGTATCGCGGCGTCGCTGGTCGAATATTTTTGCGGGCTGGCCCCGGCGCTCACAGTCATGCTGCTCGGCCTGGGTATCGCCGACTATCTGTTCGTCCCGCCCTACGCAGCCATCACGGTATTCAATAGCGCCGACCTGGTCCTGCTGGTTTCCTATCCGCTGGTGACGCTGTTCGTCATCATGCTGATCGAACGCCTGCGCCGCTCGCAGTTTCGTGCGGAACTGATCGCATCGGTTGCGCAGTCGCGCTATGAAATGCTGCTGCGTCACGACAACGAACGCATGCTCGCGCGCCGTGCCGTCGATGAAACGCATCGACTGCTGCGCCATCTTTCGCATCATCACAAGACCTTTATTTTCATTCAGGCGCTCGAGCGCAACGCGCTGCAACCGGCCGACGACCTCAAACCGCAAGGCGCGTTACCGCGTCTGCCGAACGAAATTGCGCCTGGCCCGCGCTTTGCCGATGTCGATCCCGAAGACATTCAGCGGCTCAGTAAAGCACTGTGGCCCGGGAGCCACCGCGTGCGCCTGAAAAGCGGCGACGGTGTGTCGAAGTTGACCGAGTGCGTGTGCGAACGGTTCACCACTCATGCCGGCGAGTTTCTCGTGCTGCGGATCGGAGTCTGATCCATGAGCCAACCAACGAGTCTCTTCTTACCCGGCGACGACCATGCCGTACTGATGTTGCACGGCCTGTCGAGTTCGCCGCTCGAATTACGCTTTCTCGCCCGCTATCTGAACGCCGAGGGCTTCACCACCTGCGCGCCGGTCCTGCCGGGCTACAGCGCAGGCTCGAAAGAAGCGGCGATGGAGGCATGGCTCGAGGCCGCCGTGCGCGAGTACGACGCGCTGGCCGCGCGCTTTGCACGTGTCTCAATCTGTGGGCTATCGATCGGCGCGGCGCTAGCGCTGGCGCTGGCGCATCGCCGTCCCGGGGCGCAGTCGCTCGTGCTGTTGTCGCTGACGCTCTCATACGACGGCTGGGCGATCCCCTGGTATCGCTTCCTGCTCAACTGGGCGTACTTCACGCCACTGCGCAAGCGTTGGCGCTACCGCGAGGAAGCGCCGTTCGGCCTGCGCAACGTAGCGCTCCGGGCGAAGATCGCCCGTGCGATGCAGCGCAGCGACTTCAGCGAAGTCGGGCCGTCCACGATCTCATTGCCCGCCTTGCACCAGGCGAGCCGCCTCGCCGCGAGCGTGCGTACGCAGGTGCGCGACATCAAGACCGATTGTCTGATTGTCCACGCGATCGACGACGAGACGTCGAGCCCCCGCAATGCCCGCTTTGTCGCCGCGAATATCGGCGCTGCCTTCTTACGCACGATCTGGCTGGATGATTCGTACCACATGATTACGTCGGACAACGAACGCGAAATCGTCGCGCGCGAAACCGCGCTATTTTTGCGTGAGAGCGAAGCCGCCCACAGCGGCGACGACAGCGGCAAGCAACAGGTCGTCTCGAAGGCTTTGGCGCGACGCCTCAGGCAGCTCGCGGCGCTTGGCAAGGAGCGCGCGTGACGGTGCATACCACGCCCAGATTCAGCAAACCGGCGAGCGTGCCGCTGCGCACCCCATTCAGATTCGGCAAATCCGCACACATGTCACTGCTGCTCGCCGCTGCGCTGGGCCTTTGCACAGCGCGTGCTGCGTATGCGGACGATGCAAGTTCGACCGCGACGACCGACGCAAGCGCGGACGCAGCCACCGACAGCAAGTGGAAAATTGGCGTGGGCCCAGGCGTGGTGATCACGCCCACGTACCCGGGATCGCGACAATTGAAGGTATTCCCGTTCCCTGCGCTGGACATCTCTTACGACGACCGGATTTTCTCGCAAGGCCCTGACGTGCTTGGCGTCAACGTGCTGCGCGGTCCCGCCTATCATGTGGGCGCTGCTCTCAGTTTCGATTTCCAGACCCGCAAGGAGTCTGACGATCCGCGGCTGCATGGGCTTGGCAACGTGTATGGCGGCCCCAAGCTGAAGCTGTTCGCGGACTACACGTGGTGGGCGTTTACCGGCTCGGTGGCGCTGTACCAGGATATCGCCGGGCATCACCAGGGGACCACGGTCAGTACAGATTTCGTGGCTTCGGCACCGGTTGGCGGCTGGTTGTTCTCGGTGGGCCCGGGGTTCACCTGGGCGAACGGGACTTACACGCGGACGTTTTTCGGCGTCTCAGATCAGCAGAGTTCGGCTTCGGGATTGCCCACGTATAGCACCAGTGCCGGTGTGCGGGACATCCATATGAACGCCATTGTGTCTTACGACTTTTCAAAGCACTGGAATGGCTCGGTTTCCGCTACTTTCGGACGACTGGAGCACGACGCGGCGAATAGTCCGATTACCGAAAAAAGGTTCGAGCTGAATACGCTCGCTTCGGTGAACTACAAGTTTTAATTTTTGGCTTTTTGCGCGCCCGCAGCGCGCAAAAAGCCAGTAGCGTTTCAGTCTCCGGCGCCAAGATCTTCAACTTCCATTCCCAACTCCCCAGCCATGCGCCGCACCACCACCTGAAGCCGGCTCAATTCATCGGCGAGCCGCTTCTGTTCGGCTTTCAACGCCTCGAACGCCGACAGCGGCACAACCTCATCTTCCCCGCCGGGCGGTGCCAGCTCACTCGCGCTGACTTCGCCGCATAGCAGATGCGTCCAGCGATTTTCGCGCTCGCCCGGTGTCCGGGCCAGCTTCACCACCCGCGAGGGATCCCCCTCGGCCAGTTCATCGAGAAACGCCTCCACCGACGAAATGTCAGCGAACCCATGCAAGCGCGCGCTGTTCAAGCGCAGCTCAGCCGCAGTTTGCGGGCCGCGCAGCAACAAAGTAGTCAGTAGCGCTGCCGACTGACTCGGCAATCCCAACACCCGGTTCATGTTGTGCTCGAAACGCGGCACACGGCTGCTGCTGCCCTCCATCACCAGGCTCAGGCGCTTCAATCCGTCGACGGCAGTCAGCACCTCCGCCTCGGTTGCATTTATCACCGGCGCACGGCCGGTTTTCTGGTTGCAGCCCAAGGTCAGCGCGTTCAGTGAAAGTGGATAACTGTCCGGCACCGTGTGCTGCTTTTCGACGAGCACGCCGAGTACGCGCCCTTCAAGCAAGGTCAAAGCGCGGATGGAGGGACGGGAAACAGCGTCGGGAGTGGAGTTCATAGAGGAAGTCGCGGCATGCGCCGCCAGGTCTCGTGGAGGGTGTGCCTTACCGTTGCACAGCCGGGCGGCAGGTTTTAGTTTGTGGGCCCTATGATAAACGCCCCAGCCGCTCGCGGTGTACGAATCTCCGCAATGACGAGGCGCATCCCAAACGCGCCCGCATCCGTCCCGGCGCATTTTTGTTTTGTTGACGAGGTCCCATATTAGAGATAATTTCCCGGATATGGAAAATTCACTCCCAGACGACAACGCCATCGACCGCCGCATCGCCCAGCGTCTGCGAGGGCTGCGTGCCGAGCGCAACTGGTCGCTCGACGATCTGGCAAAGCTCAGCAACGTCAGCCGCGCCACCCTGTCGCGCCTCGAAAACGCTGCCGTGAGCCCAACGGCGAGCGTGCTGGGCAAACTTTGCGTCGCCTACGGTTTGCCGATGTCGCGCCTCATGCATATGGTCGAAGAAGACTTCGCGCCGCTGGTGCCGCGCGAGGCGCAGGCGGTCTGGACCGACGCGAGCGTCGGCTTCCGGCGCCGCTCGGTGTCGCCGCCGGCTCAAGCGCTGAGCGGCGAGGCGCTGGAGTGCGAACTCGATGCCGGCGCACGCATTACTTACGACGCGTCGCCGAGAGCTGGCCTCGAACATCATCTGATCCTGCTCGAAGGGCAATTGCAGATCACCGTCGACGGCCGAAGCCACGATCTGCGTCCCGGCGACTGCGTGCGCTATCAGCTGTTTGGCCCCAGCGCTTTCGTCACGCCCGCGCACAGCGCGGCGCGCTACATCCTCTTCATCGTCTGAGTGCGAGCCAACATGAGCGCCACCGCCATCACGACTTTTTCCGCCGACGACCTCGTGCGCCATCTGCCCGAACTCGGCGCGCTGCTGCGTGCCTGCGTCCACGATGGCGCCAGTGTCGGATTTGTATTGCCCTATAGCGTTGAAGAGAGTGAGGCGTTCTGGAGCGACAAAGTGCTGCCGTCGCTGCGCGCGGGCGCGCTTGTGCTGTTCGTCGCTCGTCACGGCGAATCAATCGCCGGAACCGTGCAACTGGATTACGACACGATGCCGAATCAGCGTCATCGCGCGGAGGTGCGCAAGCTTCTGGTGCACCCCGCGTTTCGCCGCCAGGGCATCGCCAAAGCGCTGATGATGGAACTGGAACACCGTGCGCAGCAGTTGCAACGCAGCCTGCTGACGCTCGATACGCGCACGGGCGACAAGGCGGAGCCGCTCTATGCCGCGCTGGGTTATCAGACGGTCGGTGTGATCCCGCAGTTTTGCCGCGACACGCAGGAGGAGCGGCTTGATTCGACCACCATCATGTACAAGACGCTCAGCGCGTAACGCTGACTGGCCGCCCGTGACGCATGCTCAAGATGAGCGATACGCCACCAGGCAGCCCGTCGTGCAGACTCAGCCGAGTCTTCAAGCCGTGGTTTAACGGCGCGAATCGAACGCGATCCGCACAGCCAGACCGGCGAGCACGGTGCCCATCAGCCACCGTTGCACGAGCAGCCATACCGGCCGGCCGGCGAGAAATCCGGCGATCGAACCCGCCATGCTCGCAATCAGCGCGTTGATCGTGACGGCGATAACAATCTGCACGCAGCCCAGCGCGATCGACTGCGTGAGCACGCTGCCGTGCGCCGGTGAAATGAATTGCGGCAGCAACGACAGATACATCACCGCGATCTTCGGATTGGCGAGGTTGGTGACGAGGCCCATGGTGAACAGCTTGCGGCGGCTGTCGTGCGGCAGGTCGCGCACCTGGAACGGTGAGCGGCCACCCGGCTTGACCGCCTGCCATGCCAGATACAGCAGATAAAGCGCGCCGCCGAAACGCAACGCGTCGTACGCATAGGGCACCGTCAATAGAAGCGCGGTGATGCCGAACGCTGCGCAAAACATGTAGAACACGTAGCCGAGCGCGACGCCGCCGAGCGACACGAGCCCGGCCCGCCGCCCCTGGCAAAGCGATCGCGAGATCAGATAAATCATGTTCGGGCCGGGCGTGAGCACCATGCCGAGCGAGACCAGGGCGAAGGCGAGCATCGTTGTGACAGCGGGCACGGCGGCCTCCTGTGTGAGTTGAAAATCGAAGTCGGGCAGTGCCGCTAAATATAGCCGATGTCGCCGATTCAGGCCTTAAACCCACACACGAAAAGTCCCTATACGCAGTTGAGCGGGGTTCATTGCACATCGGGATTGCGCTTGCGCGCGCGGCTCGCTGCGCCGCTTACGCGGTGTCGCGATTGGCGGACGACGCGCGCCGTGCTCCGCATCACGGCGCGCGATTCACTGCGGTACGGCCAGGCGAGATCAGCGGAGATACGTTTCCACGAGTTTGACCCAGTAGCTCGCGCCGAGGCTGATGATGCGGTCGTTGAAATCGTACTTGGGGTTGTGCACCATGCAACCGCCCCACTCGCCCACGCCGTTGCCGATCACGACGTAGCAGCCCGGCACCGCATCGGACATCCATGCGAAGTCTTCGCTGCCCATCATGCCTTTGGTGTCGGTCAGCACGTTCTCGGCGCCGACCAGATCGGTGATCACATCACGCGCAAGCGCGGTTGGCGTCTCGGCATTGACGACCACCGGCACGAGGCGTTTATAGTCGATCGAGGCTTCCACACCGAAGCTTTTCGCCTGCAGCGTGACGATTTCATGCACGCGTTTTTCGATCCGCTCGCGCATCTCGGGGTTGGTCGAACGCATGTTCAGCAGAAGCTTCACCGTTTCGGGGATCACGTTGTGGGTCGCGCCCGCATGAATTCCGCCGATGCTCACCACGCCCACTTCGGAGGCCGGCAGATTGCGCGAGACAATAGTCTGCAGCGCCATGATCAGCGAGCCGGCCGCGACGATCGGATCGCGTGCCTTGTCCGGCATTGCGCCGTGGCCGCCCACGCCCGTCAGCGTGACCGTGGCGACGTCCGAGGCAGCCGTCACGCCGCCCGTCTTCACGACGAACTGACCGACCGGAATGCCCGGGCCGTTGTGCAGCGCGTAGACCGAGTCGCACGGAAAGCGCTCGAACAGACCCTCTTCGATCATGCGGCGCGCGCCGCACAGGTTTTCTTCGTCGGGCTGGAAGATCAGGTTGAGCGTGCCGTCGAAGCCGCGGCTCGTCGCCAGATGCCTTGCGGCGGCCAGCAGGATCGCGGTGTGGCCGTCGTGGCCGCAGGCGTGCATCTTGCCAGGGATCCGGCTTGCGTAGGGCAGATGCGTCTGCTCATGAATCGGCAACGCATCCATGTCCGCGCGAATGCCGATCCTGCGCGTGCCGTTGCCCAGTTTCAGTTGCCCGACCACACCCGTGCCGCCGATACCGGTATGCACGTCGTAGCCCCACTCTTTCAGCAAGCCGGCCACCAGTTCCGCTGTATTGACGACGTCGAAGCCTGTTTCCGGATGCGCGTGAATCTGGCGGCGCAGATCGACAAAGGTCTGTTCGTCGGCGACCACGTCCTTGATCAGTTTGGCCGATTGCAGTTCCGCTTCAACGATTTGTGCTTCAAGCATGCGATGTTCTCCTGTTAGTTCTGGTGGTCCTGCCAGCCGTCTCTGATGATGGGCTGCGCTGCATTTAACTGAAATCTCTGGCCGGTGCGCTCAGTCGGCGCGGCGCTCTTTCAACGCCGCCAGTGCGCCGAGCGACACCGCGCTGCACGCGACCATGTACCAGGCCGGCGACATGGGATTGCCGGTCGTGCTGATGAGCCACGTCACGATGAATTGCGCAAAGCCGCCGAATACCGACACGCCGATGCTGTACACCATCGAAAAGCCCGTGGCCCGCACATGTTTCGGAAAGCCTTCCATGAGAATGAGAAAAACCGAGCTGGAAGCGGCCGCGAGACAGCTGACCAGCGCGGCGATCACCATCAGCGCGACGCCGAGTTGCGCGGTGTGGTTGAGCAGCCAGAACGCCGGATAGATCAACACGGCGCCGAGCAGTGTGGCGCCGACGACCAGCGGCTTGCGACGCGGCAGGCGATCCGACAGCAGACCTGCGAGCGGCGAACCAATCAGCAAGACCGCGCCCGCCACGCAACCCGATAGAAACGCGGTGCCCGGCGGCATATGCAGCACGCGGATCAGATAGGTCGGCATATAGAACACGACGATGTACATCGATGCCGTGCCGCCGACCATCATGAGAACACCGACGCACACTTGCCGCAGATGACGCGCCATCACCTCACGAAACGCGCTGCTTTCACGCGCCGTGGCATGGTGCGTTTCATCCAGCGCACGGCGGATATACATCCCGACCGGGCCGATCAGCAAACCGCAAAGGAACGGGATGCGCCAGCCCCAGCTCTCCAGATCGGCAGGCGCGAGGAAATGCGACAGCAGAAAACCGCTCAGCGCGCCGACCAGCGCCGCCGCACCCTGGCTCGCCAGTTGCCAGCCAACCAGAAAACCGCGTGTGGACCGCACGCCCGACTCCATCAGCAACGTGGTCGACGCGCCGATCTCGCCGCCGGCCGAGAAGCCTTGCAGCAATCGGCCGAGCACGATCAGGAGCGGCGCGAACAGGCCGATCTGCGCATAAGTGGGCGCAAGGCCGATGATTGCCGTGCCGAGCGCCATCAGCGCGATGGTCAGCGTCATCGCCGCTTTACGACCGGCCCGGTCCGCGTAGTTACCGATCAGGATGCCGCCCAGCGGCCGCATCACGAAACCAATGCCGAAGGTGGCGACCGCCATCAGCAGCGAGCCGAAAGCCGTATGCGACGGAAAAAACAGCTTGCCGATCAGGACCGCGAAGAAGCTGTAGATCGTGAAGTCGAACATCTCCAGCCCGTTGCCCAGCGTGGTCGCGGCGATCAGCGCGAACTTCGAGGCGCGTGGCTGAGCGGACGACTGATCCGACAACGGAGCGAGCCCCTGAACCGGCCCCTGAGACACCGCGTCGACTGACGCGGGTTGCAGCGAGGTGTGCAGATTTGCCATGGCGATTCCGATGACTCCGGTGGAAGGGGCTGCGTCGCTTTGCGGCCGACGTCAACCGAACAGTGAGGTCGTCAATTTCCGAGCGCAAATCGTTTGTTTTTATAGCCATCACTTTTATTTATCCCCACACTGGAGGCTGCGGCGGCATACAGCCGAGGCACCCTTCGAGTGGATTCGACGATGAAACTTCACCAATTGCGCTCATTGATCGCCGTCGCGGAGAACGGCAGCATTCACGAGGCGTCGCGTGCGCTGCACGTCACGCAGCCGGCCGTGAGCAAGGCGCTGTCCGATCTGGAGGCGGAACTCGGCGCGCCGATGTTCGTGCGCTCAGCCAAGGGCACGCAACTCACGCCGTACGGACAAAGCCTGATTCGCCACGCGCGCGCGATCGAACAGGAACTGCGCCATGCACACGAGGACATCTCCACGCTGCTCGGCATCGCGCGCGGCACCGTGACGGTGGGCGTCACGCCGGTGACGTCTGCCGGGCCGTTTGCTGAGGCGTTGCGGGAGTTTTCACGGGTTTATCCGCAGGTCACCATTAACGTGTTCGAATTGCGTCCGCCGCAGATCCAGGAAGGCCTCGCGGACGGCTCGATCGATTTCGGCCTGGTCTCGCGCATCGGTCAGCCGACCGACACGCGTTTCCACTGGGAGACGCTCTACACCATCGCCACGACGCTGGGCGTGCGCACCGGCCATCCGCTGCGCGGCACGCATTCTCTGCAGGGGCTCGCCCAGGCGGCATGGCTTAGCTGGGACGCGCTCGACGATTCAACGAGCCTGATCGGCACGCTGTTCGGCAGCCAGGACATCGCGCCGCCGAAAAACGTGCTGCGTTGCACGTCGACGTCGCTATACCTGGAGATGGCCAGCACCACCGACCGCATCAGCCTGTGGTCGGAACTGCCGTTCCATACGGCGCCGTACAAGGGACTGCTGCGCAAGATCGGTCTGACCGAACCGCTGCCGGACATGACGATCGGCTTGATCTGCCGGGATATCGATCTGACCACCACCGTCGCTGCAACGCTAATCGAGATGATTCGCACTGCCTGTACCGCGTTCTCGGGGGTGTACCAGCGCGCCGGTGCGACGCCGGGGCGGCGGGCGCAGGAGCCCAGGGTGCGCCCGTGAGCATGGCCTGGTGGCGGCTGCGGGAATTGAACGCCCCACGGTGAACAGGCCGACGCCTCGGACCCAGGCGCCGTAGGCGCGACCGTGAGCCCAGCGTGGGCGCGCCTACGTGGATGGGCCTTTTCAGCGTGCCGTGCACAGCTCCCGGCAGGGCCGATCGGGCGTCGCATTGCAGGAAACACTTGCGGTGAAGTTTTTTGCCCGGTATTGTCGAGCCGTTCTGCAATGCAGCGCGGGAGAGATCGTCAGAGGATTGTGACGACGCCGACGGAGCAACCGCCCCGGAAACTCTCAGGCAAAAGGACCGCGCAGCTGGAACATCTGGAGAGCGGCGCCGCGCGCGCCCACCGAAGGGGATTCCCTGCATACCGCCTAAATTGCGCGCGCATGCTCACGGGAAGAAACTCTCAGGTACATGGACAGATGGGGCATCGACGCCGGTTTCGACACGAAATCGACACCGGTGATGCTCAACTACTCTGGATCATGTCATGTCACGAATCGCCATTATCGGCGCCGGCATTACCGGCGTCACGACTGCTCACGCCCTGGCGCAGCGCGGCCACCACGTTACGGTGTTCGAACGTCATCGCTATGCGGCGATGGAGACCTCGTTCGCCAACGGCGGCCAGTTGTCGGCCAGCAATGCCGAAGTCTGGAACAGCGCGGCCACCGTGCTGAAAGGCTTGCGCTGGATGCTCACGCGCGACGCCCCGCTACTGCTCAATCCGATGCCCACGTGGCACAAGTATTCGTGGATGGGTGAATTTCTACGGCAGATTCCGCACTACCGTGCGAACACCGTCGAAACGGTGCGGCTCGCGATTGCTGCGCGTGAGCATCTGTTTTCGATTGCCGAGCGCGAAGGGATCGATTTCGATCTGGAGCGGCGCGGTATTTTGCACATCTATAAGACCCGCAAGGAGTTCGATTCGGCGAGCAAGGTGAATGCGTTGCTGCGCGAAGGTGGACTGGACCGGAATCCGGTAACGGCGAGTGAGTTGCATGCGATCGAGCCGACGATAAAGGGCGAGTTTTACGGCGGCTTTTTTACACCTTCCGATTCCACCGGCGATATTCACAAGTTCACCCGCGGCCTGGCGGACGCCTGCGTGCGACACGGTGTGGAGTTTCACTACGATGCCGAGATCGCGGCGATCGAGCAGCCGGCTGAAGGACAGTTTTCCCTGACGGTTAATCTGGAGGGCGAGTCACAGCGCTTTGCCTTTGAGCGGATCGTCGTGTGCGCCGGCGTGAAGAGCCGCGATTTTGCGGCGATGCTCGGCGATCACGTGAATATCTACCCGGTTAAGGGTTATTCGATCACCGTTTGTCTCGATGATGAAGTGAGTCAACAGAACGCGCCATGGGTCAGTTTGCTTGACGACAGTGCGAAGATCGTCACCAGCCGGCTTGGCGTGGATCGGTTCCGGGTTGCGGGGACTGCGGAGATCAATGGGTTCAATCGGGATATCCGCTCGGATCGCATTGCGCCTTTGGTCGACTGGACTCGACAGTATTTTCCTGAGGTGTCGACTTCGAAGGTGATTCCATGGGCTGGATTGAGGCCTATGCTGCCGAGTATGTTGCCGAAGGTGGGGCGCGGGAAACGGCGTGGCGTTTTTTATAATACCGGGCACGGGCATCTGGGGTGGACGTTGTCGGCGGCTACTGCGCAGGTTGTGGCGGGGGCTGTTCAATAAGGGTTGGTTGCCTGCGGGGCGCTTTGGTCGTCTGGTTGCCTGCTGCGTTGGCCTTTCCTTGAATTGTTATTGGTTTATTAGCGTCGCCCCTGTGCGGGGCAGGCACCTACTTTTCTTTGCCTGCCGCAAAGAAAAATAGGCAAAAGAAAGCGGCTCAAACCGCTAATTTTTAAGCGGGGCCCTCGCACAGTCTCGGTAGTGGTCCATCTGGAATCTGTGTCTTCGCACACTCGGCGCTAGTGACAAAGGAGTCGTCAGCTCCCACTCCGCACTGCGTGCGTCGCGGACGGGTCCGCCTCGGAAACCATGGGGCTTCGGTTGCGCGTTTAGAGGGCCGTCAGCTTCGACTCGGTGAGGTGCTCGATGAAGCCTGATCGCAAAACATTGTTTAGAACTATCTGCAGCGCTTTCGCGATGGTCCAGGCAGGGCTGCCCTGCCTGGATGCTTATCCGGAGTGAAGCGCCGCCAGGGCAAAACCCGCTGCATCTGCTAGTGTTCTCTAATCGGTGTCCCTCTCGATGGAATCTTCATGACCAGATCCCGCCACACCACGCGCAGAAACGCAGGCACGCGCCTCTCCGATAAACAGATCGCCGTAGAAGCTGCACGGCGCCTGGCCTGGGATGCCGCCGTGCCCCCCAATACCCTGCAAGTCAAAGTCTCACACGGGCGCATCACCCTGCTCGGCATCCTTCCACATGAACAGCAACGAATTGCTGCACTCGAAGACGTCTCCCGTTTGTTCGGTGTCACCGGTGTTTCCGATCACTCCACGATCAAGGCAAATTAGCATCAACCCGCCTGCAATAGCCTCCTGCAATGCCTCGCAATCTGCTTTTCTTCCTCAGTGTGAATCGCCCTCACCTTGCTCGCCGGATCACCTTCCGCTAGCCCCAAAAACGCAAGCCCCTCGCACACGCGTCTGCGAATCTCCTCACTGTGTTCGCCAATGCCACCCGTGAACACCAGCAAATCGATCCCGCCCAGTAAAGCCGCGTAAGCACCAATCGTTTTGCGCACAGCAGTAGCAAACGCATCCAGCGCCAGCGACGCATTCGCATCGCCCGTCGCGGCGCACTTCTCCAGCGCCTGCATATCGCTCTCGCCATCGGCATAACCGGCCAGGCCGCTCTGGCGGTTCAACAGCGTCTCCAGCGCGTCGGCATCGAGCTTCTCCACGCGCATCAGATACAACAGCACGCCCGGGTCAAGGTCGCCGCTGCGCGTGCCCATCGGCACGCCGCCGGTCGGCGTTAATCCCATCGATGTATCAATGGATTTGCCGTCCTGCAACGCACATAAACTCGAACCGTTACCCAGGTGAGCGAATACCGCACGCGGCGGCAATTCGGCGCCGAGCCGCTTCACCAGCGATTCATACGACAGCCCGTGAAAGCCATAACGAATCACTCCCGCATCCACATAGCGGCGCGGCAACGCAAGCTGCGCCGCGCGGGGCGGTAGCGTCGCGTGAAACGCGGTATCGAAGCAGGCGAATTGCTGTGCATCGCTGAAAATCTTCGTTGCCTCGTCGATCAGCGCCAGCGCCGGGGGAATATGCAAAGGCGCGAAGTGCACGGCGTCCTGCAAGCGCTGCCGGACTTCAGGCGTCAATCGCAGATGCGTTCGCAAATGCGGGCCGCCATGCACCACGCGATGCCCCACCGCCGTGGGCCGCTCATGCTTCTGTTGCGCCAGTACGCGCGCGAGCTTCTGCAACGCGTCGGTCTGCGACTGCATCACATGTTCCTGTTGCACCAGCACGCGGCCGTCGGGCGACTTGATGCGCAGGCTGCCGTCGTCCCGTCCAATACCTTCGGCGCTGCCCTCCAGCAGCAATGCTTCGTCACCGCCGGAGTGCGTAAACAGCCCGAATTTCAGCGACGACGACCCGCTGTTCAGCACCAGAATCGTCGGGGGCTGCGTCGGGTCGCTGGTCTTCTCATGAGTCTCCATGGCACGCTCCGCCTAACCCTTCCACGTCCAGTTGCGGATCTCTTCCTTATCGATGCCTTCGGCATGCGCATAAGCAAGATGCTCGATGATCTGCCCGCGCAGCCACTCTTTCACGTGATCGCCAACGCCGCGCAGCGCCGGCACGCGATCGATCACATCGATAGCCAGCGAGAAACGGTCGACCTGGTTGATGATCGCCAGTTCGAGCGGCGTGTTGATGTTGCCTTTCTCGTGGTAGCCGTGCACATGCAGATTGTCGTGATTGGTACGGTTGTACGTCAGCTTGTGCACCAGCGACGCGTACGAATGGAAGTTGAAGATCACCGGCTTGCCGGTGGTGAACAGCGAATCGAAATCGCGGCTGGACAGGCCGTGCGGATGCGCATGCTCAGGCATCAGGCGGAACAGATCGACCACGTTGACGAAGCGGATCTTCAACTCAGGAAAGCGCTCCTTCAGAATCTGCACGGCGGCGAGCGCTTCCATTGTCGCGATGTCGCCCGCGCACGCCATCACCACGTCCGGTTCGACGCCCTGATCCGTCGACGCCCAATCCCAGATGCCAATGCCCTTGGTGCAATGCGTGACGGCCGATTCCATGTCGAGATACTGCAGATGCGGCTGCTTGTCGGCGACGATCACATTGACGTAGTCGCGCGAACGCAAGCAATGATCGGCGACGCTCAACAGACAATTCGCATCTGGAGGCAGGTAAATACGCACCACGTCGGGGCTCTTGTTGGTGACAACATCGAGAAAGCCCGGGTCCTGGTGCGTGAAGCCGTTGTGATCCTGGCGCCACACCAGCGACGTGATCAACAGGTTGATCGACGGCACCGGTTGCCGCCAGCCGAGATCGCGCTTTGCTTTCTCCAGCCACTTGGCGTGCTGGTTGAACATCGAATCGATCACGTGGACGAACGCCTCATAGGTGGCGAAAAGACCATGACGCCCGGTCAGCACGTAACCTTCGAACCAGCCTTCGAGCGTGTGCTCGCTCAGCATCTCCATCACGCGGCCGTCCACGGCGAGTTCGCCGCCGTCGGCGTCGCTTGTCATGGTTTCGGCCAGCCAGGTTTTCTCCGAGGCCTCGTAGATGGCCGTCAGCTTGTTGCTGGCGGTTTCGTCGGGGCCGAATACGCGGAAGTTCGTCATGTTCTTGCGCATCACGTCGCGCAGAAACGTGCCGAGCACCTCAGTGGGCGACGTGTAAGAGCCGCCGGGTTTTTTTACGGCCACCGCGTAGTCGCGAAACGCCGGCATGTCGAGCGTTTTACACAGCATGCCGCCATTCGCATGCGGATTGGCGCTGATGCGCCGCGTGCCGACGGGCGCCAGTTCGCGCAGCTCTTCGACCAGACGCCCTGCTTCATCGAATAGCGACTCCGGTTCATAACTGCGCAGCCAGCTCTCGACGAGCTTCAGACTCCTGCTATTGGTAACCGGGTCGAGCACTGGGACCTGGTGCGCGCGCCACGAGCCTTCCACTTGATGGCCGTCGACTTCTTTCGGGCCGGTCCAGCCTTTCGGCGAACGCAGCACGATCATCGGCCAGCGCGGCCGCGTTGCGTCATTGGCCTCGCGTGCATGCTGCTGGATCGCGCGGATTTCGCCGATACATTGTTCAAGCGTCGCGGCCATCTGTTGATGCATGGTGTCAGGGTCGTCGCCTTCGACGAAATACGGCTTGTGGCCATAGCCGGTCAGCAAGGCTTCGAGTTCCTCGCGGGGAATGCGCGCGAGGATCGTCGGGTTGGCGATCTTGTAGCCGTTCAGATGCAGAACCGGCAGCACCGCGCCATCACGAATCGGGTTGAGGAATTTGTTCGAGTGCCATGAAGTGGCAAGCGGGCCGGTTTCCGCCTCGCCGTCGCCGATCATCACCGCGACGATCAGATCGGGGTTGTCGAACGCCGCGCCGTAGCCGTGCGACAGGCTATAGCCGAGTTCGCCGCCTTCGTGAATCGAGCCCGGCGTTTCGGGTGTGCAATGCGAGCCGATGCCGCCGGGAAACGAGAACTGCCGGAAAAAGCGCCGCATGCCGG
Source organism: Paraburkholderia sediminicola (assembly GCF_046026855.1). Lineage (GTDB taxonomy): Bacteria > Pseudomonadota > Gammaproteobacteria > Burkholderiales > Burkholderiaceae > Paraburkholderia > Paraburkholderia sediminicola_A. The sequence continues at coordinate 75,991 of NZ_JAQQET010000025.1, forward strand.
CTTCGTCTTCGCTGCGGTCGGGATAGATTTCCGAGTAGTGGCCTTCGAGGTAGCAGTGGGCCAGCGTAGCAGGCGCGCCATGGCCCGGGCCGGCGATATAGATCACGTCCAGATCGAGCTTTTTGATCAGCCGGTTCAGATGCACCAGCAGGAAACTTTGCCCTGGGTCCGAGCCCCAATGGCCCAGCAGGCGGTTCTTGATGTGTTCGGGTTTGAGCGCTTCGCGCAGCAGCGGATTGTCGCGCAGATAGATCATGCCGGCCGAAAGGTAGTTGCAGGCGCGCCAGTAGCGGTCCATTTTGCGCAACGTTTCGGGTTCCAGGGTTTTCGGCGGGGTCGGACGGGTGGTTGCTTCGGCCATGGCGTCACTCCTTGGAAAGGACTGTCAGGCAGGTTAGCGGGTGCTGCAGCGATTGTTCGTGACGTGGCCGGCGGAGAAGCCAGCCATGCCGGCCGTTATGTCATGCGCATGACATAACGCAACATGACGCAAGCATTCCGGCAAAGCTCCGTTGCTCAGGGCTTTCGGGAATCGGGCCGGGAATCGTCAGGGGTCTGACAGGAAGCATACGTCATGGTTCGACGGATCGTTCGAACCTTGATCTTGCGACGTACGTGCGTCGCTTTCGTGCACGCGTGGGAAGCGTGGATCGTGCATGGACAATGGAGTGGCCGATCCGATTGCCGGCCCGAACGTTGGCTAGCGCCCGTTCGTCTGTTCATTCGCTGGTGTTCAGTTGAAAGCGTTACTCCTGCTCTTTCTCCTCGCGCTGTGGCGGACGGTAGCGCCATTTGCTGGCATTGGGGTCGTTGCGCGCATCATCCTGTTCACGCTGCTCGGCGCGCGCTTCGTCGGCGCGGCCAAGTTCAGCGCGGCGGTCGCGCACGGCGCCTGGCGAATCGGCTGGGCGCAACGGCGATGGCGAGCGTTTTTGGGTAGGTACAGGTGACATAGGGCCTCCTTTTTTCGGGGATGTAGGACGAATCAACGTTTCTTGCCTGTCCAGCGGCGATCCGGGCGGTGTATGAGACGAAGCTGACGCAGGTACATCGAAGCGCCGAACATCAGCGCTATACCGGCCAGGGTGCCCCAGATTGCGGATGTCATGATTTTTCCTTTAGCCCGCCGGCCGCACAGCGTTTTATCGCCTGCGACGCGAAGGTGGGCAACCGATTGCGCGCATGGCTGACGTTGAATAGACCCGTTCTCGCCGCGCGCCAAGCAAGGATCATGCTCTCATTTGGACGATAAGTCTGTACGCTGTTGGACAGTCGGCTCGCCGGAGGCTGCCGGTCTTGCGCTAGACTTTAAGCGAGCATTAAGTGAATGCGGCTAAGCTCGCCATGCTAAATGCGCGACGGCGGACCGCATCTGGCGCGTCCTGTCCTGCTCGCCCATCATCTGAACAGCCACCATGTCGACACCCAGCCGCCTCAAAGCGCCCCTGATTCTTGTTCTCTCGCTCGTGCTGTTGTGCGCGGGCGTCGCCGTTCTGGTGGGCGTGTTCGGATTGCTGGTAACGGTGCTCGGCAAGCTGTAGCCACCACTGGGCGGGCGTCAGCGGCGCAAAATGTGTATCCTGAACGATCTTCCCGTGCCGCCTGGCGGCCAGGACTATTGCAAGGAGATTGCATTGACGGACCACGCTGAATCTTCCCCGCCCGCCAAACCGGAGATCGATCCGGCCTTGATCGAACTGGCGCATGAAGTTTTCGATCTCGCACGGCGCGGCGATGCCGCTATGCTCGCCACAGTAATCGAAAAAGGCGTGCCGCCGAATTTGCGCAACGATAAGGGCGACAGTCTTGTCATGCTGGCGAGCTATCACGGTCACGTCGACGCGGTACGCGCCCTGCTCGAGCACGGGGCTGATCCGGATCTGCGTAACGACAACGGACAGACACCCATTGCGGGCGCTGCTTTCAAGGGGTTCAACGCTGTCATTGAAACCTTGCTCGCGCACGGCGCGGATGTCGAAGGCGCGTCGCCCGATGGCCGCACCGCATTGATGATTGCAGCGATGTTCAACCGCACGGAGATCGTCGACCTGCTGATCAGTCACGGTGCGAATCCGCAAGCGCGAGACGCGAGTGGATTCACCCCGCTGGATGCCGCCAACAAGATGGGGGCGACGGATACGCCCGCGCAATTAAAGAAAGCGGGTTCCTGAGCGCTAAACGTAGCTGTGTAGCGCGCTAGCGTCGCTACACAGCTACTCAGCTTCATCAATTCCGTTGCGAAGCCTGCGTTCTTTGCACTGACACGCACGCGCAACGCCGCCAGAAAGGCAGAAAGCCTAAGCCCCTCCCGCAGTGCCTCCACTCAGCAAACCATCCAGATCGATCCCGGCCAGCTCCCCGATCCTTTCAACCGTCACGTCCGCCGGCGGATTGCTTGCAATCTCCCTGGGATCAAAAGCGTAATGCCCCTGGCGAGGAAAAACCGTCGTCAGCCGTTCACCCCAACTCTTCTTCATGGCTGTCAAAATCCGCAATTTGTCATCCACCATCACGTAGTGCCGGGCCGGATAACATTCCATCACCTGATCGAGCATCTGCTCCTTATGGATGTAAATCAAAACCCGCCCTTCGACCTCGTCCCATAAGCCCGAGCGGGCAATCTTCCTTGGCTGGAACACCACATCTCCGTCGGACAAAATCACCGCAGGCCCTCGCTGCGAGACATGCCGGATCGCATCCAGTGCGCCCGGATAAAGCCGGTTCGCAAACGGATAATCAATCAGAAACGACGACATCAACAACAGGTTCGTGTCTCGCGGATGCTCCTGCCGATACCGCTGCAACGCGCCCAGGTAATCGGCATAACCCAGCTCTGCGCGCAGGTCCTCGAAGATTTCCCAGTACCGCGTGCTGTTCTGCTCGCCGAACTGCCGCGTCATGTGGGCGCGCAAATCCGCGAGCACATGATCGTTGTCCAGCAACGTGTTATCGCAATCGAACAGAAACACGACGTCGTGAGGCTTGGCGCTGGTGGCTTCCATTGCGGCTCCCGTGAATTAGCTCTTGTGCCCATCGGCCGGTGTGGCCGCTTTCTCGACGTGACCGCCAAAGTCGTGCCGCATGGCCGACAACACCCGGTTCGCAAAATCCGCATCGCCCCGCGAGCTGAAACGCGCGAACAGCGCCGCACTCAGCACTGGCGTCGGCACGCCTTCGTCGATCGCTGCCGCCACCGTCCAGCGCCCTTCGCCCGAATCCGATACGCGTCCGGCGTAGCTTTGCAGATCGGCGTCACTGACGAGCGATCCTGCGATCAGGTCCAGCAACCACGAACCGATCACGCTGCCGCGCCGCCATACCTCGGTGACCTCGGCGAGATTCAATTCGTACTGGTAAAGCTCGGGACGGCGCAGCGGCGACGTTTCGGCATCGGCTTCGCGCGCGTGTTTGCCGGCGTCGGCGTGGCGCAGAATGTTCAGGCCTTCGGCATACGCGGCCATCATTCCGTATTCGATGCCGTTGTGGACCATCTTCACAAAGTGCCCCGCACCCTGCGGTCCGCAATGCAGGAAGCCCTGGTCGGCCGTGCTGGCGTTGGCTGTGCGGCCCGGCGTGGCAGGCGCCGAACCCGCGCCCGGCGCGAGCGTCGAGAAAATCGGTTCGAGCCGCTTCACGACTTCAGCCTCGCCGCCGATCATCAGACAGTAGCCACGCTCGCGTCCCGCGACGCCGCCGCTCGTGCCGACGTCAACATAGTGAAGCTGACGTTTGGCCAGTTCGGCGCCGCGGCGAATGTCGTCGTGGTAGTAGGAGTTGCCACCGTCGATCACGATGTCGCCAGGTTCCAGCAAGGGCACCAGGTTCTCAAGCGTTTTGTCGACGACCGCCGCGGGCACCATCAGCCACACCGCGCGCGGTTTCTGCAACTGCGCGACCAGGTCCTCGAGCGAGGCTGCGCCTGCTACACCGTCCTGTTTCAGCTTGTCCACCGCTGCTGGTTGCACGTCGTAAGCGATACATTGCTGACCGCCCTTCGTCAGGCGTCGCACCATGTCCGCGCCCATGCGTCCCAATCCAATCATGCCTAGCTGCATATCTCGCTCCGGAAAGTGTCTCGTTGCGCTGCCCGATCTGATTCGACCTACTGCGGCCATGCCGCGCGCTTGACTTGCGGCGAGTGGCTTTCCTAACTGTAGTTGCCAGTTGCTGGCGTTGCGTTGCCGTGATCCGATGGACACACGGTAGCAGTCCCGGATCGCCCGTGCAGTGAATCGGGCATTCCCGCCTGCATCAAACGACGATACGCTTCTTTGCAGAGGTTTTGCGCAGCCTGAAGTTCCCGACGTGCATCGGAGTGAGCCGTAGTCAAGACGCAGGCTTCGATTTGGCTAACTGCCTTCTTACACTTTGGGCAGGCGATCGGATGGATGTTTTCGCGGGCGCCGCCTTTGGGCCTGGGGATGGATGTGGGCGGCGCGAAGCGCGTGCAGCACAGGAATTGCAAACGGAATTGCAAACGGAATTGAAAACCCTAGCGCCGCCGTGCCTGAAACTTCCCGTATTGCGTGCGCGCAAAACGCTGCACCGCGCGCCACATCTGCGGATAGCGATAACCCGGCACGGCGAACAGCACCAGTGCACAAAGCGCCAGCAAACCGCAGAACAGGAACGTGCCGCGAAAGCTGAATGCCTGCACCAGCAAACCCGATAACACGCCGGAGAGAATCGAGCCGACCCGCGCCGCATTGAAGAACAGCGCGGTCGCGCGGCCGGGCGATTGCGGCATCAGATCCTGCACGTAAGTCATGCCGAGGCACGAGGTCACCGCCACCACGAACGCGTTGAGCATCTGCATCGGAATCAGCACGTGGACAGACCCCGCGAGCGACATCGCGACGAAATACACGGCGTGGACCGCCGCGCAGGCCGCCAGCCAGCTGGGCTTGTGCAGCGTCGACGACTTCGCGCCGAGCGCGAGCATCATCGGAATCTCCATCAGCGCGCCGAGGCCGAGCATGACCGACACGTCGAGATGCGTGCCGTTCAGGCCGTGCACGATGTAAAGCGGCAGCACGATCATGGTGGCGTTTGCGGCCAGACCGAGCAGGGTGAGCGCGGCCACGGCACGGCGGATATCGTTCGGCGAGGCGACGCCCGGCAGGTCCTCATGCGCCTCGTCGCCGGGCGCGGTCAGCGGCGGCACGGTGATGGAGGCCGACGGCTCCGAGGCCGTGTCTTCCACGGTGTGATCGCCCAGATGGCCTTGCGGCTCCCGCATGCGCCAGACGATGGTCGCACAGGCCGCGAAACTGGCCGCCGCGAACAGGAAGAGCCCGTAGAAACCGGCGCCGGCAAGCACCAGTGCGCCCACCGATGGACCGAACACCCACGCGGCCGAGAGGATCGTTCGCAACGTGGCGCTGGCGAACGCGCGCTCCGCGGGATCGGGCACCGGCAGCGCCGCACGGCTGAACGAGAACACCATCGAAATGGCCGAGCCGCCCGCGCCGATAAAGACAATGCCCACCACCAGCAACAGCCGGTAATCACGCACCACGCATAAACAGAGATAGCCGAGCGCGGCGGCTACCAGCGCCGCCAGCAATAGCGGCCGGTGCCGTCCACTCGCATCGCTCCACCGGCCGGCGAAGGTGCTGGCGAGCACCCCGCTGGCGGCGATCAGCGTCATGAATATGCCGAGTTTGAGCGGCGTCATGCCGGCGCGCTCGACGCCGAACAGCGACAGATACGGAGCGGTGAACGACATCGCCACGCCGAGCATAAGGGTGGCGGCAGCCAGAGGCTTGAAGCCGGGGATGCGGAGCTGGTCGAAAAAGCGGGAGGTTTTCAACACGGGGTGGCGGTGGGTCAGGGAGAGCGAGCCCGCGACGCGATGCGCACTGCGGACTTCGTGGCCGGAACAACCGGGGCATTATCGGCCTGGCTTGCAGGCACGTAAACCCGCAGTCCCGCATCCCAAATCTGTGTTGCGTGCCGTTGCAGACGAACTGACGGCATAGACAACGCTACTTGCCGTCCGTTGCGCGCATTTGCTGCGCTTGCGCTTTGTAATCGTAGGTCGGATAGAACTCGGTGCGATAACCGCCCCACGCGGTCGTCTCGATGGCCCGGTTGACTTCACGCAGGCGGCTGGCCGGCACGCGCAGCGTGACCACCTGGCCGATACCCATCATCACGTACCACGACACCACCTCGATGCCGGGCGGCGGAAAGGTCTTGAAGAATCCTTGCGCGCGCAACTGGTCGTTGATTTTCGGCAGCGGCTTCGATTCGTCGTGGCGCAGGAAGATGGTGAGCAGGAAGGTGTCGTCGGGCGCGGTAGCCGACGCTGCGACCGGCATGGCCGCTTGCGTGCCTGCCGCGACCGGTGCACCAGGCGCGGGCGCGGCAGCGGGATCGGCGCTATGTGCAAGCGGCGCGACGCAGAACGACGAGACGAGCGCCGCGCACAGCAGGCTGCGACGAAGCATGGCGGCAGACAGGACGGACGTGCTTATGGCGATTGCAATTGGCATCGAATGCCTCCATGACGGCGGGGAAGACCAGGCGGCGTGCTTCAGGGGACTTGCTTTGGCGGACCTGCACGCGCGGCCTGAGGTTGAGCAATATCCGCTCCCGCCAGACGCCCCTCGCCTGCCGGCTGCACGACCACATATCCACGTTTTTCGAGCGTCCAGCGGTGCCACTGGTTGCCGTAGGCACCGCAGACCACGCCGAACAGCACGGACAGCACCAGGCCGATCGTGCCGATCGTTTCACCCCACAAGCCCGAGAAAAACAGCAGCGTATTGACCGCCAGCATGATGAAAGTGGCAAACCACATTCTCTTCGACATTGCCCAGACGAAGCCCAACAGCAACGCGCCCCAGCTGAAACCGGTGGCGACCGCGACCGTTTCGTCCTTGCCGGGGTACTGAAGATAGATCCTTTCTGCCATTTCCTTTCCTGAACACGATGACGCCGCTAGAACGAATCATGACGTTTAACATGTCACGCTTGCAAGAACATGCGTTTGTCTGAAATTTACGCGACGACACAAGCGCTGGTGGCTTCAATTAATGGCTTCAATAAGACGCTGAATTTTAGTTGCCTTGCTAACCATTTTGCGTTTCAATAGCATCCATGTTCGATCATTGTCTTTACTTCAATTCATCCGCATTGGCGCGGCTTGCCGAGCGCGAATGGGGTGCCGTGTACGCCGAATTCGGGCTGACGCCGCCGCAGGGGTTCGTGTTGCGCGTCGTGTTGGCTACGCCCGGTTGCCTGAGCAGCCAGGTGGCCGATCTGCTGGGCATTGCCCGCCCCACCGCGACGCGGCTGATCGATAACCTGAGCGACAAGGGACTGGTGGAGCGCCGCCAGGGCGAAACCGATGGGCGCGAATGGCGGGTGCATGCCACACGGGCGGGCAAAGCGCTTGAACGGCCTATCAACGAAGCCAGTGCGCAAATTGCGAAGAATCTGCGTGCCCGGATTGGGCCCGAGTTGTTCGAGGCGGCCGTTACGTCAATGCACGGCGTGCGGAAAGCGCTCGACTGAGGCGCTTTTTTTTAAGCAAATAGTTGTCTTGCTAACTATATAGGGAGAGTATCGAATGGACCATCTGGCGAGTCAGCGTAACGCGACAACCCGCAACGGCACGGGAAGATTTTCAGGCGGCACGCGAATCTCGGCAAACTGGATTTTCGGCGCCGCGATCGGGTTGTCGCTTTGTATCTTGCTGGGCATCGCGATTGCTTGCGCGCCGGCTGCCGTGCGCAGCAATAACGAGCGCTGCCTGCAAGCCCTGGCGGATGAGCAGCACGTGAGTGTCGAAGATTTTTTCCAGAACCCCGCTGAGCAGGATGTTTTAGCGCTTGCGGCTGAGCAGTGCACGCGATGACTGGCCTGCGTTGCGCTTCGGACGCGGACGGTGGGGCCCATGGATCGATGCAAGCCCGCGCACGGCACGGGAAAGCACCCCTGCCCCCGTCACTGACGATCCCGGCCATAGCTGATACTCTTTTGCTAAATCCACACGCAGCAGAGCCCTGCGCAACAGGAAACCGCTGTCTGCGTAGGTAAAAGCACCGGAGCACCCATGGCAACCCCAAAACCCTATTCCTCCCACGCCCCTTCCCGAGCCGAGATCGACGCCCTGCCGGGCGCCATGGTCATAGAATTCGGCACGGACTGGTGCGGCTACTGCCAGGGGGCGCAAGCGTCGATTGCCAAAGCCTTCGAACCTCATGCCGGCATCAGGCATCTGAAAATCGAAGACGGCCCAGGCCGTCCGCTTGGCCGCTCCTTCAAGGTCAAACTCTGGCCCACGCTGATCTTCATGCGCGATGGCGCCGAAGTCGCCCGCATCGTACGCCCAGCCAATGCCGCGGACATCGTTGAGGCTTTCGCTTCGCTCTGACCGGCGCGGCGCTCAAACACCTGCAAGACTTCATCCGCAAACCGGATTAAAGGGAGCACACCTCATGGACACCCGTAGCGAGCTGCAAGCCACCGTCAATGCGATGGTCCAACCCGGCAAAGGTCTTCTCGCCGCCGACGAAAGCGGCCCGACCATCGCCAAACGCTTCAAGACGATCGGTCTCGAATCCAGCGAGGAAAACCGCCGGGCCTATCGCAACCTGCTGCTCACCACGCTGGGTCTTGGCGAATTCGTGAGCGGCGTGATCCTTTACGAAGAAACACTTGGGCAGAAAGCGGACGACGGTACGCCTTTTCCGCAACTTGCCGCCAGAAACGGCGTTGTGCCCGGCATCAAGGTGGACCTCGGCAAGATTCCGCTTGCGCTCGCCCCTGGGGACGAAATCACCGAAGGTCTCGACGGCCTCGCCAGGCGTTTCGCCGACTACAAGCGACAAGGCGCGCGCTTCGCCAAATGGCGCGCGGTCTACAACATCACGGCGAGCTTGCCGAGCCGCCTCGCCATCGAAGCGAATGCCGACTCGCTGGCGCGCTATGCGGCGATCTCGCAGGAAGCGGGCATTGTGCCGATCGTCGAGCCGGAGGTGCTGATGGACGGCGATCACACCATCGGACGCTGCGCGGAAGTGACCGAGGCCGTGTTGCACGAAGTGTTTAGCGCGCTGCAGCGGCATCGCGTGGTGCTCGAACATATTCTGCTGAAGCCCAGCATGGTGCTGGCGGGCGCTGAACATGCGCAGCAGTCGTCTACTTCGGATATCGCGGCGCACACCGTGCGGGTGCTCAAACGCACGGTGCCGTCGGCGGTGCCGGGGATCGTGTTCCTGTCCGGCGGGCAAACGCCGGAAGAGGCAACGGCCAATCTCGATGCCATGAATCGCCTTGGGCCGCTGCCGTGGAATCTGAGCTTCTCGTATGGCCGCGCGTTGCAGGAACCGCCACTGCAAGCATGGAAGGGACAGGCGAGCAATGTGAAAGGCGCACAGGATGCGCTGCTCAAACGTGCCCGTCTGAACAGCGCGGCGGCGCTCGGCAAGTACGACGCAGCGCAGGAAAAAGGCTAGCCTCTACGACGAGCGGTCCGCGTATGCCGCCGCTTTTCGATAAGCGTGGTCCCTGTCGAACAGGCTTCAACCGAAGTCGTCGCGAGGGAAAATCACTTGCAACTCAACGATTCCTGGGGGTTGCGCGTGCAATCTTGTCGAGCAGCGCCTGCAGCGAAACCGGTTTGCCGATGTGACCGTCGTAGCCGGCGCGGATTGCACGCGTAGCATCCTGAGGCCGGCCGAAGCCCGTCAGCGCGAGCGCAGGCACTGAAGCGGTAGCCGGCAGCTTGCGCAGCGCCGCGATCAGTTCGTAGCCGTCCATGCCCGGCATGCCGATATCCGACAGGATCAGATCGAACGGTTGATGAGCTGCGATAGCAAGCGCGTCGGCGCCATTGGTCTGGGGCCACACTTGTGCGCCTTCGAGTTCGAGCAGGCTCTGGAACGCCTGCAAACTTTCGACCGCGTCGTCTATCAGCAAAATCCTCATGCCTTTGAGCAAGTCGGCGTCGCCTGGCGTGTCGTGGATTTCGTGCTCCGTCACCGTGCTGTCGGCCGGCAGCCAGACACGAAAACGCGCGCCCTTCCCGACGCCCGCGGATTCCGCCTTCACATGGCCGCCATGCATTTCGGCGAGCTGTTTGACGAGTGCGAGCCCGATACCCAGCCCACCGCTACGGCGCCGATGCGCCCCCTCGGCCTGACTGAACATGTCGAACACGTTCGGCAGAAAACCGGGCTCGATGCCGCGCCCCGTATCCTGCACCTCGACACAGGCATAGCTGTCTTCACGCGAGAGCGTCAGGCTCACCCGCCCGCCCTGCGGCGTGAACTTCACCGCGTTGCTAACGAGGTTCCACAGAATCTGCTCGAAGCGCACGGCATCGGCGTCGATAAAGAACGGCTCGGCCACGCCGTGCAAGGTCACGCTCACTTGATGCGCCAGCGCATCCGCCTCGATCGCGCTGCCCACCAGCGCCGTGATCGCCGCGATGTCCACCCGCGAGCGCTCCAGCGCCAGTTTGCCGGTGCGCACGCGCGACAGATCGAGCAGATCGTCGATGATCTTGGCGAGACTGACCACCGAGCGGCGAATCGCGTCGGCTGCATCGCGCACCACCGGCAGACCTTGCGTGGATGGCGCGCGGTCCAGCATGTCCGCTTTCACGTGAATCAGGTTCAGCGGGTTCTTCAGTTCATGCGACAGCACCGCGAGGAATTCGTCCTTCAGACGGCTAGCCGCCTCCACCTTCTGGCGCACCGAGCGCTCAAGAGAAATCTTGCGCTGTTCGAGTGCCTCGGTGCCTTTGCGCTGTGTCAGATCGCGCACGATCTTGGCGAAACCACTGAACGTTTCCGACGACACCGGTGTGATCACGCCGCTGCAATAAAGCCGCGCGCCGCCTTTGCGGATGTACCATCGCTCGTCTTCGACGCGGCCGTCGTTCAGCGCGCGCTGACGTTCTACCGATGGTTCGTTGGCCTCGCGCTCTTCCGGTAGATAGAGGTGGTCGAGCAACTGCCCTGTCATCTCGCTCTCGCTGTAGCCGAAGATCCGCTCCGCCCCCTTGTTCCACGTCACCACGCGGCCGTCCATATCCTGCACGATGATCGCGAAGTCGTTGGTGCTCTGCGCGGCGAGACGCAAACGCTCTTCACCCATGCGCACCAACTGCTCGGCACGCCGCAATGCCGTGATATCGACGATGGTCAGCACCGCGCCTTCGATATGATCGTCCGTCGTGCGGTACGGCGAGAGGCGCGTCAGAAAATAGCGGCCGTCAACGCCGCGAACCTCACGTTCGATCAGTTGCAGCGATTCGAAGACGGTGGCTGTGTCCTCGGCCAACTGCGGGTAATCGAGCCGGTGCGTGATGTCGTGCAGCGGGCGGCCCACGTCGGAGGGAATCACGTTGAACAGATCGGTCGCAGCCGGCGTATAGCGCTTGATGCGTATCGCACGATCGACGAACACCGTCGCGATGCCGGTCGAGGCGATCACGTTCTGCAAATCGTCTTTGGCCTTGCTGGTTTCCTCGATCTTGGCCTGCAACTCGGCGTTGACGGTAAACAATTCCTCGTTCAACGATTGCAGTTCTTCCTTACTGGTCTCCAGTTCTTCGGTGGCCGCGCGCAGTTCCTCGTTAATCGCCTGCAACTCTTCGTTCGATGCTTTGAGCTCCTCAGTCGAAGCCTCCGACTGTTCGACCGTCGAGCGTAACTCCTGCTTCGTGCGATGCAGTTCGTCCTCGAGGTGTCCCAGCAGCGAATCCTGTGCAGCCGGACTGGCCGCCTGAACGGTTGCGACAGGCACACCGGCCGCGCTTTCGTCGAACAGCACCAGCGCGAATTCCGGTGAATCCTCGGTGCGCCGGTACGGGCGTACGATGATCCGCACGTGCGCTTCGGACGTGAACTCGATCGGCGAGGTCGCGACCTCGCTATTGCTGCGCATGGCCTGGAACAGTGCGCCGCGCAGTTGCAGGCGCAATGCCGGATTTACCAGCATGATCAGGTTGTACGACGGCTCACCGCGCGCGAAACGCAGGAAGCGGCCGGCGTGCTCGGACATATGCAGGATGTTCGCATCTGTATCGACTACGACGCTCGGCGGCGCGTACAGCTCGAGAATCCGTTGATGCAAGGCCGCGAAAGGCAGGATCTGCGGCAGCGGCGGCGCGGGTTCGGCGCTGGTGGTGGCGCTCACCCCGCCGTGCTGGACGACCGGCATGCTGATCGGCGGCCGCACGGCGCTGGTAACCACGTTCGCGCGGTAAATGCGATTCTTTTTATCGACCGGCGTAAACAGTTCTCCCGCAGCCTCCGCGGATTCCGAACTGCCGAGCAGCAGATAGCCGCCGGGCTGCAATGCAAAGTGAAACATTTGCAGTACCTGGCTCTGCACGCTGCGATCGAGATAGATCAGCAGATTGCGGCACGATACCAGGTCGACACGCGAAAACGGTGGATCGCGCAGCACGTTGTGCACCGCGAACAATACCTTTTCGCGGATGACTTTGGAGACGCGAAAGTGCGCGCGCTCCGGCGTGAAGAACTGGCGCAGGCGCTGTGTGGGGACATCCGCGGTGATCGACTCGGGATAGAGGCCCGCACGGGCGAAAGCAATCGCGCGCTCGTCGATATCGGTCGCGAACAACTGGACCGGTATCCCTTCGTGCCGCTCCGGATGATCGGCAAGCAACATGGCCAGCGAGTAGGCTTCTTCCCCGGTCGCGCAACCGGCAACCCAGGCGCGCACCGGGTCGTCCGCGGATTTCTTCTGGAACAGCTTCGGCACGATCTCGCGCGCGACCACCTCGAACGTTTCGCTGTCGCGGAAGAAGTTGGTCACGCCGATCAGCATGTCCTTGAGGAGCGCCGGTGTTTCGTCTGGATGCGTGAGAACATAGTCCTGGTACGCCTGCAGATCGGGAATGCCGTTGACCTGCAGACGGCGTTCGATCCGCCGCAGGATCGTGGCGCGCTTGTAGTGACGGAAATCGTGGCCGGTGCGCGCGCGCAAGGTGGCGAGCACGCCGAGCAACGCCCGTTCGGCGGCCGAGGCCGGATTGGCTTGCGCGGCAGTGAGCGTTTCGGGTTCGTCGTCAGCGGACGGCAAACGGATCGCGCGAGCGTTGTCAGCGAGCTCGCGAAGTTTGCGCGGCATCTCCGCAACCGGCAGCGTGAGGTCGATCATGCCCGTCGCCATCGCGTTCTGCGGCATTTCCGGGTATTCGGCATCCGCCGGGTCCTGCGCGATCGTTACGCCGCCCTGCTCCTTGATGCGGCCAATGCCGGTCGCGCCGTCCGCCCCCGTGCCCGAGAGCACGATCGCAATAGCCCGTTCGCGGTGCGCGTCGGCGAGGCTACGAAAAAACAGATCGATGGCGATCGGGCGGCCGCGCGGCCGGTCGGTTTCGACGGACGTCAGATGGCCGTCCTCGAGTGACAGATCGCTCGACGGCGAAATCACGTAGACATGATTTTTTTCGACCTGCGTGGCATGCTGCACCTGGCGCACCGGCATGCCGGTGGCGTGCTGCAGCACCTGGTCGGCGCTGCTGACATGGTCGGGAGAGAGATGCAGCACGACGACGAAGGCCATGCCTATATCGGACGGTGTGTTCTCGAAGAAGCGCAGCAGTGCCTGCACGCCGCCCGCGGAGGCACCGATGCCGACCACCGGGAAGTCCAGCGAACTGATACCAGGCGCGCGCGTGGCCGCCGCGTTGGCGTTCGCGCTATCGGTGCCCGGTTGTGCGTCCGTTGGGCTGCCCGCCTGCGCAGTCGACTGCGTTTTCGTCGGAGACGCCCCTGCTTCACTGCCCGCCATACTCATTCCTTGTGCGCTGCGTCCTGGGCCGCCTCATCTTCTTACCACGATGGGCCCCTGCTGATTCCGCTCGCATTGTCGCGTGTGTTGCGCCGCATTGCAAAGGTCGGCATGCCTTTAAGCGCGCGACTTTGACCGCGTGATCCGGACGTAAAAAGGTCTGAGGGATCGGACCGTTCCGGGCATCCGTCGCTGCTTCACTGGAACCGCGGGAACCATCGGCCCAATACGCGCCTTATCAGGCTGTCAGCAAGGGATGTGCCGCGAGGCCTGAAACGCTTAGAACGCAGCCGAACGCGCCGGACAGCGCGAACCTTACGGTTCGCAAACCACCAGCGCGTGCAACTCGTCGATATTGAAGGGTTTGGCGAGTATGGCTACGCCGAGCCGGCGCGCCCGTTCGAGTTCGTCGGCGTAGCCGGTCATCAGCACGATCTTCTGCCCAGGCCAGGCGCTGCGTACCTTCTCCGCGAGGTCGATGCCGTTGAGCCTGCCCGGCATCTGGATGTCGGACAGCACGAGTTCGAACTTCGCGCCGCCGGCCAGCACGTCGAGCGCCTGATCGGCGGTGGGTTCGTGCCGGACTTCGCAGCCAAAGGTTTCCAGCACGGCGGTTACGCCTGCCGCCACGTCTTCGTTGTCTTCCACCAGAAGCACAACGCCCTTTGCTGCCGGTGCCGGTTGGTACGTCGTTTCCACCTCGGGCACCGACGCCCGCTGCCGCTCGCGATAGCGCGGCAAATAAAGTCTGACCGTTGTGCCGCTGCCCGGCACGCTGTCGATTCTGGCCGTGCCGCCCGCCTGTTCGCACATGGCGAGGACCTGGGCGAGACCGAGGCCGGTGCCCGAGCCGCGCAGCTTGGTGGTGAACAGCGGCTCGAACGCGCGACGGGCGACCGTTTCGGGCATGCCTTCGCCGTCGTCGGAGCAGGCGATCAGCACGTATTCGCCGTCGGGCAGCAAGGTGTCGCTGCCCACCAGACGGTTGTTCTGGCAACGGATCACGAAGCGGCCGCCGCGCGGCATCGCGTCACGCGCGTTGACCGCCAGATTCATGATCGCGAATTCAAGGTCGATTGGATCGGCCAGCACCTGCCAGACGTTGTCCACCATGTTCAAGGCCATTTCGACGTTGTCGCCGAGCGCCGCATCGATCAGCGGTGCGGCGCTCGGCAACCAGCTAGCCAGGTTGACCGGTTCCTGCTTGAGCGGCTGCTTTTTCGCCACGCTCAGAAGCTGACGCGTCAGCGATTCCGCCGTGGCGGTGGCACGCTCGACGGCCTGCACTTCCTTTTCAAGGTTGTTATAGCGCTTCAAACGTGCGAGTTCGGTGTTGGCCGACACCACCATCAGCAGATTGTTGAAGTCGTGTGCGACGTTGGCGACGAGATTGCCGAGCGCGCCCATGCGCTGTAATTGCCGGCTCGACGCCTCCGCGGAAAGACGCATGGCCACTTCGCCCTGCCAGCGTTCCCACGCGCGGCGTTCGCCGGCGAGCTGGCGCAATGAGAAGAACACCAGCAGCCAGATCGCCACGCAGGGCACGGCTGTGATCGCCACGATCATCATGAAGTGCTGACGCCAGGCCGCGCCGATCGCGGCGGTCTCGTACGCGCTCATCACATAGAGCGGATAGTCGCCGACGCGGCGAAACGCCAGCAGCCGTTCGACGCCGTCGACCGTGGAAATCAGACGGATGTGACCAAATAGCTGCTTGTCGCGCAACGCCGCGGTGAACGCGCTCTCCTGGGTGGGTTTGGCGCCCGCGGGCCACGCCGGATAACGCACCAGCAGACTGCCATCCTGGCGGTAGAGCCCCAACGACACCGACGTATTGCCATTCGTCAGCTCACGATAGAAGCGCGAAAAGTACTCGGTGCGCAGCGCCACGGACACCACACCGAGAAATTGTCCGTTTTCGCCTGAGCGGCCGGTTGCGGTGTTGAACACATTGGTCTGCGACAGCGGCCCGAACATGGGCAAAGAAAAATACGGCTGCGGCCGCATCGCTTTGGCCGCGGTGAAGTCTTCACGTTGACCGGTCGACATGGGCGGCGCCGGATAAGCGCGGCTCGACACCAGCAAATCGCCGTTCACGCCAAGCACGTAAATCGACGCGACCTGCGGGAAGTCGCCGCCGATTTGCCGCAAACGGTCGTGCAATCCGCTTTCCTGTGCACGAATCTGTGCGTCGTCGTCGTTGCCGAGCAGATCGACGATGCGCGAGGCCACCTGCTGATTGAGGTCCTGTACCTTGACGGCTTGTTCCTCGATCACGCGCGCGAGCCGGTCGATCATGTCGTTCGAATCGGCAATCCGGCGCTGGTAATCGAAATAGCCATAACCCGTGAGGCAGGCCAGGGGAAACACAATCGAGACAGCGAGCACGATCAGAAGCACCCGCCGCGTTGCCGCGAAATTACGCGACGGCATGGGGAAATCGACTGCGGCACGCTCCGCACGTTGCACTGTCACGATCTCCATGAAAGATAAATACGGTTCGGTGTGGCGGTGCACAATGTGCCCGCGTTGTTCGAGCGCTATTTCCTTTCCCGGAATTTACCGCACTTCCGCCGTTCTCCATAGGGCGGCGAGCGGTGAAAACATTTTCACTTCTTCGGCGGTGCAGCCACCGGGCCGCTTTCAACCGGCGGCGCTTCCTTCTCGATCTCGTCGCGGGCCTGCTCCCAGTACTCGTCAGGCGTGCCCTTTGGATCGGTCGCCTGCTCCCACAGGTAATAGGCGCGCGTGCGAATCTGTTCTTCTTGAGACATGCATTCCTGTTCCATTTGTTCACCCTCGGTTGGATCTGACGAAGACCGATGCCGGCCGTGCTGCGCCCCCGGTCGAGGACCGGGGGCGCAGCTATCCGGAATCGAGCAAGCGCTATACCTGGCGGCTAGCGCTCGCGCCGGCCCCCTAAGCTCGTCACGTTCCCGCAGGGCGCTCGCTTTCGTCCGTGGTAAGTTGTTCTTCCAGCCGATCGAACACGCGTTGTGTCGCGCGGCTCGGCGCGTCAAGTGCGAACAGCAGCAATGAACGGCCGGTTACCTGATACGCGTCGCCAGCGCTGAATTGAGGCAATTCGGCACGCACCGGCATGTTCGTATCCAGCAGACAAGTCCACTGATCGCCCTCGGGAATGTCCGGGAGCGTGAAGTTGACCACGTCGTGATGTGCATTCAGCACCAGCAGCAAAGTCGCATCGGACGCGGGGCGTCGAATGCCGCTCGCCTGAGCGCGTCCGTCGATCACGAGCCCGAAGCAGCGCATCGACGGATCGTCCCACTGTTCCTGCGAAAGATCGGTACCGTCAGGCGAAAGCCAGCGCGCGTCGGTTACGTCGAGCGCCTCGTTGTATTCGCCGGTGAGAAAACGTCCGCGACGCAGTACCGGCAGACGATGACGCAGCGTGGTCAGATTCTTGACGAATTCGATCAGCGCGCGCCCGTCGTCGTCGATGCGCTCCCAATCGACCCAGCTGATTTCGTTGTCCTGGCAATACGCATTGTTATTCCCCTTCTGTGTACGGCCGAATTCGTCGCCCGCGAGAATCATCGGCGTGCCTTGCGAGAGCAGCAGCGTAGCCAGCAGATTGCGTTTCTGGCGTTCGCGTTGCTGACGGATGTCCGGATCGTCAGTGGGGCCTTCGACGCCCATGTTCCATGATTTGTTGTCCGAATGACCGTCGTTGTTGTCTTCGCCGTTGGCCTCGTTGTGCTTCTCGTTGTACGAGACCAGATCGTTGAGCGTGAAGCCGTCGTGCGCCGCGATGAAGTTGACGCTCGCCCATGGACGCCGCCCGCGATGATTGAACTTGTCGCCCGAACCGGTGATACGGGTCCCGAGATCGGCCACCTTGCCTTCGTCGCCCTTCCAGTATTCGCGCACGGTATCGCGGAAGCGGTCATTCCACTCCGCCCAGCCGGGCGGAAAGCCGCCCACCTGATAGCCGCCGGGGCCGCAGTCCCAAGGCTCGGCAACCAGCCGCACGCTCGAGAGCACCGGGTCTTGCCGGCAGCTGTCGAGAAACCCGCCACCTTCGTCGAACCCGTGTGTTTCACGGCCGAGAATCGTGGCGAGATCGAAGCGGAAACCGTCGACCTTCATCTCCGTTACCCAGTAGCGCAGGCTGTCGGTCACCATCTGCAGCACGCGCGGATGAGACAGATTAAGCGTGTTGCCTGTGCCCGTATCGTTGATGTAATAACGTGGCTCGTCCGGCATCAGCCGATAATAGGACGCGTTGTCGATGCCTTTGAAGGAAATCGTCGGACCGCGCTCGTTGCCTTCGGCGGTGTGGTTGTAGACCACGTCGAGAATGACTTCGAGATTGGCACTATGGAAACGGTCCACCATTTCCTTGAATTCGCCGACCGGGTCGGTCGACGACGCGAAGAAGCGCGGATCGGCCGCGAAAAAACCGATCGTGTTGTAACCCCAGTAGTTGGTGAGACCGTTGTCGAGCAAATAGCTGTCGTTGACGAAGGTCTGAATCGGCATCAACTCGACCGACGTGACGCCGAGCCCCTTAATGTAATCGAGCACGACCTGCTGGCCGAGCCCCGCGAAGGTGCCACGCAAATGCGCCGGTACTTCAGGATGACGTTTGGTAAAACCGCGCACATGAGTTTCGTAGAAGATCACGCGATCCCAGGGCAGCGCATTGCGTTCCGGATGACTCCACGAAAAGTTCGCGTCGACCACCTTGCACTTCGGCACGAAAGGCGCGCTGTCGCGCTCGTCGAATGAGAGGTCGCCTTCTTCAGAATCGAGCGTATAGCCGAAGATTTCCGGCGCCCATTTGAGCTCACCGATATGGGCTTTGGCGTAGGGATCGAGCAGGAGCTTGTTCGGATTGAAACGATGCCCTTTTTCCGGTTCATAGGGACCATGGACCCGAAAGCCGTACACCGCGCCCGGCTTGAGATTCGGCACGAACACGTGCCAGACCTCGTCGGTGTACTCCGGCAGCTCGATGCGTTCGATTTCCGTCTCGCCGGTTTCATCGAACAGGCAGAGTTCGACCTTGGTCGCGTGTGCTGAGAACAGCGCGAAGTTGACGCCGCTTCCGTTCCACGTCGCGCCTAGCGGGAAAGGCGTGCCTTCCGCGATACGCGTCGAGTAGCTGGCCTGGGATGACATAGGAATTCCTGTGGAAGCTGAGGGCATTGGCACACGTGTTTGAAATGGTCAAGCTTGCCTGCTCAGCAAATTCTGGACCCGTGTGTTGCGCGCGTGGCGCAAAGCACCTCTCATACCACCCATTACGCCGTTTTTACGGCGGCCCGATGGCATGCAACGCGGCGGCCGACTCGAGCACCCGCAAGAGGCGCTCCGGAGTCAAGGGTTTCGCACAATGCGCGTCGAAACCAGCGGCCTTGGCGCGCGCACGGTCCTCACGCGAAGCAAAAGCCGTACAGGCCACCAGCAGCATGTCTGAAGTCAACGGGTCGGCCCGCAGGCGGCGAGCCAGCTCAAGGCCATCCAGGCCGGGCATCTTGATGTCGAGCACAACGGCGAACGGCTGCCACTCACGGGCCATGGCGCAAACGGCGAATGGGTCTTCCAGCGCGCGGCACTCGAAGCCGTCGGCGTTCAGAAGCATCTGCAAGGCTTCGGCCGCTTCCAGATAGTCGTCGACCACGAGCACGCGACGGTGCGACACCATCGCATACCGGATAGCCCGCCAGACTACGACGTCATCGTTCTCGTCCATTCTGTCGTTGAACGTCACCCTATTCTCCCTGGCTTCTTGCCGGCGCCGTTTTTGGGCACCCGGGAGCATGCGCGCAAGATTCGCTCCCATCGTGCAGCGAGCGTTCATCGCTCGCCAGGCGTTCGCTCCGGTTTTCGCTACGTTGCGTCCCGATGCGCCGCCCCACACGCGTTACCTCACCACCATAGCTCAGCGGATGAACTACCGCTTCCTGATTTATGCCGTCTTGACGCTTCGCGATAGATAGTCGCAAGAACGGGATGTTGCGTTGAAGGATGGATGAAACGCACTTCCGCCGTGCATACCGCCCTTGCTGCGTGCATTGCGCATAACTTTGTGCTCCCCCGACATCATCAGCCCGTTATATACGAACGAATATAGTCGCGGCGAGTTGGGGAAAACACGCAAACGTGCATCGGATGCAAACGCGAGATTTGTCAAAAAATGCGGTATTACGTTGAAAAGTGCTGCTTGCGGGTTATCCCGCAGGTCATATTCACCGGACGCACGAGACCGCTACATCCCTCTGATGGAACGCCGCGAGGCCAGGGCCGCCGATGCGAAACAGGTATGCGAACGCTACAAATGACATCTCCGTGACACCGCACAGCCCAGGCCTGACAGCGAGACTGCGGTAACATTCTCCAAAGATGCCGGACCTGGCGTAATCACCGCTTATCCCGGCAGGCCAGAGGACTCGACGATGAGCATGAGCACGCGCAACAACGCAAGAATACCCAGTAGCGGCAAGTCGCCCATAGCGTTGGCACACGGCTTCGGCGGCGATCGGCGCATGTGGCGCTGCCGCGCGCGGCAGTTCGCACACGAATACATGCAACGGATGCTGCCCGCCGGCGCGCGACATCTCATTGAGAACGCCGGCCATTGTCCGCATCCGGGCTCGCCCGGCACGAACGCCGCGGCCATGTGCGCTTATCTCGAGCGGATGAGCCAATAAAACGATGCAAAGCACGCACCTTCCGTTACCGTCCTCCGATGCCTTGTTCGAGCACGCCGCCTGCGGTCTGCTCGTGACCGCCCCCGACGGCCGGATCCTGCGCGTGAACGCCACCTTCTGCGGCGGGCTCGGCTATAGCGCGGCAGAGCTCGCCGAGGCCAGACACATTCAGGATCTGCTGACCGCTGGCGGCAAAGTGTTCTATGACACGCACTGGGTACCACTGCTGCAAATGCAGGATTCGGTGGCCGAAATCAAACTCAACATGGTGCATCGGGACGGCCACATGGTGCCGATGCTGCTCAATGCCGTGCGCCGCCATCACGGCGAAAGCAGCTACCTCGAAGTGGCGGTGCTGATCGTCGAAGATCGTCACAAGTACGAGCAGGAGTTGCTGCTTGCGCGCCGCAACGCGGAGGCATCGGTCGCCGCGCATCAACTCGCGCAGAGAGAATTGCGGGAAAGCCGCGACGTGCTGAGCCTCGCCATGCGCGGCGCGCGCATGGGTGCGTGGTCGCACGAGCCGAAGTCAGGCAAATTCTGGTGGAGCCGCGAACTGGAAGCGCTCGCGGGCTACGCGGAGGGACGGTTTGCAAAAATGCCCGGTGGCTTTTTCGAGCTGATTCATCCCGGCGATCTGATTGCGCTCAACGAGGCGGTCGATCTCGCAGTAGCAAGCAGCGACGACTACGTCGCCGAATTCCGCTTCCTGCATGCAAGCGGCGACTGGTGCTGGATGGAAGGCCGCGGCCGTGCCACCTATGACCCCCACGGCGAGCCGCTAACGATCTATGGCCTCGGCACCGACATCACCGAGCGCAAGGACGCGCAAACGGTGCTGCTACGCCAGGCGGCGATTTTCGAGCACCTGAGCGACGCCATCGTCATCACCGACCTGAGGGGCAACATCACCGATTTCAACGCCGGTGGCGAGCGCATGCTGGGTTATCGCATGCGCGAAATTCTCGGCAAGCCGATTGCGATGTTCCATCCACCGGAAGACGCGTTGCGCGTGCGCCGCGAAGTGCTTGCCGCCCTCGCCGCCGACGGCACGTGGCGCAGCGAACTGACTTTCGTGCGGCGCGACGGCACACGCGGGGTCTGTGAAACGGTCGTCAAACCATTGGCGAACGCGCGTGGCGACACCTACGGCGCGGTCTGCGTGAGCCGCGACATCACCGGGCGCAGACGTGCCGAACAGCAATTGCAGCGTCTGAATCTGGAGCTCTCCAAGGCTGATCGCCGCAAGGACGAATTTCTCGCCACGCTCGCACATGAGCTGCGCAATCCGCTCGCGCCAATGCGCAATGTGCTCGAAATCCTGCGCCTGAAAGAATTCGCCGACTCGCAACTGAGCTGGTCCCGCGACGTGTTCGACCGGCAATTGCAACACATGACGCATCTGGTCGACGACCTGCTGGAAGTTTCGCGCATCACGCAGGGCAAGCTCGAATTGCGCAAGCAGCGGCTCGAACTCGCGCGCGCGATGCAGTCCGCCATGGAGGCGGCGCAACCCACCGTGCAGGCGTCGGCGCATCATCTGAGCGTGACGTTGCCGCGCGAGCCGCTCTACCTCGACGCGGACCCCACACGCCTGTCGCAGATGATCCTGAACCTGCTGAACAACGCCGCCAAGTACACGCCGCCCGGCGGCAGCATTTCGCTTGCGGCAGAGCGCGAAGGCGATGAAGCCGTGATTGTCGTACACGATTCGGGCATCGGCATTCCGCGCGAGCATCTGGACAGCGTGTTCGAAATGTTCTCGCAACTCGCGCCGGCACTGGAGCGCTCGCAAGGCGGCCTCGGCATTGGTCTCGCGCTGGTGCGCGGCCTCGCCGAACTTCATGGCGGTACGGTCGCCGCGTTCAGCAGCGGTCCGGGCAGCGGCAGCGAATTCGTAATCCGCCTGCCGTTATCGAAGGCGCCGCCGGTGCCGTCGGATAGCGCACCGTCCGAGGTACTCCGCACGGC
Organism: Paraburkholderia sediminicola; assembly: GCF_046026855.1. Classification (GTDB taxonomy): domain Bacteria; phylum Pseudomonadota; class Gammaproteobacteria; order Burkholderiales; family Burkholderiaceae; genus Paraburkholderia; species Paraburkholderia sediminicola_A. The sequence continues at coordinate 98,421 of NZ_JAQQET010000025.1, forward strand.
GGGCTTGCGCGTCGTGATCGTCGACGACAATGCGGACGCAGCCGATAGCCTCGCCATGGTGCTCGAACTCGAAGGCCACGAGGTGCGCACGGCAGGCGACGGCATCGCCGGGCTGGAACTGATCGACGAATTCGCGCCGCAGGTGGTGATTCTCGACATCGGTTTGCCGCGCCTGAACGGCTACGAAGTGGCGCGCCGCATTCGCCAGGATCATCACGACGCCCATATTCTGCTGATCGCCGTCACCGGCTGGGGCCAACAGCAGGACAAGCAAACCGCTGAAGAGGCTGGCTTCGATCATCATTTCACCAAGCCGGTCGATCCGCGAAAATTGCAGCGTGTGTTGAGCGGGCAACGGGATTAAATACTCAGGGCCAACATGCTTACCGATATTACATTGGCCTTCGCCGCCGTCCTGCACGAAATCCTCTCGCCACGGACGGAGACTTCATCCCATGTTCGATGAAGCTCAGGTAGTCAGTGCGCTCGCCGCGCGCGATATCGTTCCCGATGCAACTCAGCGCGACGCGATTGCGGCGCTCGTGGCGTTAACGGGCTCTACCGCTAGCGGGCGACGCGCCAGGTCCGGCGATACGCCTGCGCATCAGGGCGTCTATTGCCACGGCCTACCCGGCCGCGGCAAAAGTCTGGTGGTCGACACGGTGTTCGAGTTGGCGAGCTGCCGGAAGCGGCGCCTGCATTTTCACGAATTTCTGCGCGAGATGAACCGGCGTCTGGTGAGCGAGCCACGGGGCGACGATCGGCTTGGGTCAGTCTCGAGACAGTGGCTCGACGGCGTGGAACTACTGTGCTTCGACGAATTTCATGTACACGATATCGCTGATGCGTTCCTGATGGGCCGCTTTCTCGACATTGCGATCAGCCAGGGCACGCGCGTCGTGCTGACCTCGAACTATGCACCGGACACCCTGCTGTCCGACCCGGAGTTTCACGAGCGTTTCCTGCCGACGATCGAACAGATCAAACGTTGCTTCACCGTGATTCACTTCGACGGCGCACGCGATTACCGCCTCGGCGGCGAAGAAGCGGCGCTCCCGCATTTTCTGGCGCCGCTTGATGCGGCAACGCGCGACGCACTCCTGCAAATTTTTGTGCGCTACGAGGGCGACGAGACGCTGGAGCCCGCCACGGTCAGCGCAGCAGGCCGGCCGCTCGCCGCGCGCGCCGCGGGGGCGGCATTGCTATGGGCCGACTTCGAAAGCCTGTGCGTGGCGAGCCGTTCGCACCTTGATTATCTGGACCTGACCGAGCAATGGCATGGTCTGATTCTCGATCAGGTGCACACCGGGTGGCTTGCGAAATCCCATACGCTGCAGCGATTCATATGGCTCGTCGATATCTTCTACGACCGAAAATGCGCGCTGTTCATTGCGTCCGATCAGCCGATCGAGGCGGCGTTAAGCGGACTAGAGGGCGCGCACGATCTGTCGAGAACGCTCAGCAGGCTCGCCGAAATGCAATCACGGGCCTATCGCAGCACGCTCGACGGCACGGCAGACAGGGCTGAAACTACGGCAACGCATCAACGGTGACCCAGCGCACTGACGATCTCCGGCATGCGCGCCGAGGCGCGCTCGTGCAACTGCGCATAGAGGCTGTTGCCATGGGCGTCGATCGCCACAGTCGCGGGTCCGAGCTGCTCGACTTCAAGGGTGAGCAGCCGGAACTGCGAGATGTATTCGGTCCAGTTCATCGCCACGACCCGGCGCAACGAGCGCGACAGCAGATGTGCGCCACCGCCGAGAAATGACAGATACACGCAGCCGCATTCGCGCATGGCCGCAGTGCTTGCTTCGTCGAGTCCGCCCTTGCCGCCCACAAGCCGCACGCCGAGCCCGCGGATCAGCGTGGGCATCCACGTGTTATAGCGCGTGCTGGTGCTCGGGTTCAGATAAAGCGGCACCGGCCCGTCCACAGTCTCGTCGACGTAGGTGCTCAAATGAAAGAACGCGCCGTCACGCAGATCGACCGGCAGCGGCGAGCCTTCCGACACGGCCTCTGCGAGCCGGCGGTGCGTCGGCAAGCCGATGCTGACGGTGATCTCGCCCGACAACCGCACCATGTCGCCGAGCTTCAGATCGAGCACGCTTTCGCGCGTAAGCGGCAAATGCAAATCGTGTATTTTGCTCATCATTAACCTTCCATGAATTCGACGCGGCCATTGCCGTGGATGCGAGCAGCCGTGCGCCGGTTGATCCAGCAGTTGAAGCAAACGGCGATCGGCACGAAACCATGGCTCGCCGCATAGTCGACATGCACGGCCATCGCCGTGGTATCGCCACCCGTTCCCATCGGCCCGAAGCCCATCGCGTTGACGGCGTCGAGCAGGCGCTGCTCCATGCGTGCGAGAACGGGTTCCGGGTTGGTCTGGCCGAACGGCCGCAGCACCTGTTCTTTCGCGAGACGGGCCGCGTAGTCGAACGTGCCGCCGATGCCTACGCCGATCACGAGCGGCAAGCATGGCTGCGAACCGGCGCGCAGCATCGTGTCGAGTACGAAGCGTTCGATCTGTTCGAGCGTGGGATACACAAACGCCTCGATGGCCTCCCAGCGACCGGTGCCCATCGCCTTCGGCGCACAGAAGATATCCACGTAGTCGGCGTCGTCGATTACGTCGAAACTGACGATCGGCATGTCCTTGCCTGCGTAGCTGCGTTCGTGGGTCAGCGGGTTCGTGACCATCTTGAGGATCGGCGGCGAGATGTTCGCCGCCAGTTCCGCAAAGCCTTCGCGGATCGCGGCACGCACGGGTCCATTGAACTGAACACGTGTGCCGATCTTGATGCTATAGGTTGGAATGCCGACGTCGCTGCAGACCAGCGTGCCGTCACGCTGCGCGCCATCGGCGCTTTCGAGCATGATGGTCAGCGTGGCCTTGCCGGTCGGATTTGACTCGACACCCGACGCGCGCTGCAGAAACGCGCGCGTATCGTTGGGAATCGCTTTGAGCGAACGCTCATAGAGTTGCGCGGTGACGCGCTTGAGAATCGAACTGTCGATGGACATCGTCGTGATTCCTTCAGATAGAGCGGAGCCGGCCACTGCCGGCACATGTCGTGAGAACGAGGAAGATTCCGCCAGGAGAAAAGCACACAAAAACTCCGCGACAGATTGGTCGGCACAGCGACAATGAGCCGATTCCGTCGATAAAACCAAATCCACCATGAACGATTTCCCCACCCACGCGCGACGCATCGGTATCGTTGGCGCAGGTGCGATCGGCGGCCATTTCGCCGCACGTCTCGCACTCGCCGGACATCGCGTGTCGATACTCGCACGCGGCACGACGCTGGATGCGCTCAACGCTTGCGGACTGCGCTATACGTGCCCCGGCGAACCCGAACGTATCGTGACCGTCGACGCCCATGCGCACAGCACAGACATGGGTCCGCAGGATCTGCTGGTGATCGCGCTGAAATCGCACGCCCTGCCCGGCATCGCCGCTGCGCTCACACCGCTCATCGGCCCCGCGACGGTCGTGCTGCCGGTAGGAAACGGCCTGCCGTGGTGGTACTTTCTTGCGCCCGGCCATCCACTCGAAGGATTGCGCCTCGCGAGCGTCGACCCGGACGGTGGCATCGAACGGGCGCTGGCATTCGAGCGTGTGCTCGGCGGCAGCGTGATGGCGTCGTGCAGTTCGCCGGCACCCGGCGTGGTACATCACCACAGCGGCGGCAAGATCGTGATCGGCGAGCCGTGCGGTGGTATCAGCGCGCGAGCGAGCGACTGGGCACACGTGCTGACGGCCGCGGGCCTGCCTGCCACCGCCAGCGACGACATCCGCCGCGACCTGTGGCTCAAGTTGCTCGGCAACGTGTGCGCCAATCCGCTGAGCCTGATCACGCAGGCGAGCACCGACCGCCTGCTCGACGATCCCGGCACGCATGCTCTTTTCGAAAGCCTGATGGCGGAATGCCTCGCGCTTGGCCGGCGCGCCGGTCTCGCGCTCGACATCGATATCGCGCAACGCATCGCCCAGACGCGCCAGCTCGGCGCGATCAAGACCTCGATGCTGCAGGATCTCGAGGCCGGACGCCGCGTTGAACTCGACGCGATTCTGGGGGCGCCGCTGGAGTGCGCTGCACGGCTCGTTTTTGCCACCCCATTCATGCAGACCGTGTTTGCGCTCGCCCGCCTGCGCGCGACGCAAGCGGGAATCTACGGCGGGCACTAACGGTGAGGCCAGGGCGGACACGAATGCTCAGCCGCGCGTGTAATCGGCCGAATTGGCGACCCATCCCTTCTCGATGAAGTCCTTGCGCGGCGGCGAGAACACATCGATCAGCAGATGACGGCCCGCGCCGACGCCTTCGGTCGTGTGGATCAGATGAACCGGGACGGTGATCATCGAAGCCGGTCCGGCTTCGAGATGCTGATCGTCGCGCCACTGGTTCGCATCGGCGCCCCATTGCACGCGCAGGTGATGAACGAAATGTCCGTCGATCGCGAGCGAGCCCTGTTCGAAATCTCCGTGACTGTGCGGGCTGAGTTTCGAGCGATCGCGTGCGTCCTGATACTCGACCCAGTTGATGCTGAGCGTGTCCGATTGCAGCATCTTCAGACGCGGCTTGTCCGCCGGCGGCTGGATGTCGTCCATTGCGATCACCTGCAGCTCGCCGTTGCCGCGCGCGCGCCGATAACCGGCATCGCTGCCGACGATGCGCGCATCGGGCGACGCGTAGTCGTGCTCGTTGCACGCAGCGCCCGGCGCGAGATCCGCACGCGACGACGCGATCAGCACCGCGCGACCGCCGGCCTTCGGCTGCACGGCGACGTCACCCGCCGGCAGTACGCACACGCTGCGGCCTGGCACGGCTTGAGCGGCGCGTTGTCCGACGCGCACGTCGGCGCCATCTTCGGGAAGCAGCAGCAGTATTTCGTGCGCGCTGCGCGCTTCGAAGGCCGTGCCGTCGCCTTGCAGCCATTGCACGAAGAAGTTCTGGCCGCGGGCCACGGTGCCGGGCGCGAGATCGTAGACGGCGGTTTCCCGCACGCGGGTATCGATCGAAGTCGTCATGTTGGGTTCCTTCGTTATTGGGGGTTAGTCGCGCCGCGGGCTCGGGCGGCCCAGTACGTCCATACGGCCGACGGTCGCGTAGCGGTTGCCGTCCATACGGGTCAGCGGTTCGGTGCGGGCCGTATCGAAGCGCCCGTCCGCATCGACGAAGCGCTCGTCCAGATGCACGCCGACGATGCGGCCGAACACCACATTGCTGAACGTTTCGCCGGGCCCCGTCGGCTCGATGTCGACAATCCTCAGCAGCCGGCACTCCATGCTGGCCGGCGAGGCTGCTACGCGCGGTGGCCTCACCATCACGCTCGGCGCTTTTTCGAGCCCGGCCAGTTCGAACTCGTCAGTGCCGTACGGTGCATTCATCGAGCTCAGATTCATCGGCTCGCGTAGATCCCATGTCACGAGATTGGTGACGAATTCCCCCGTTTCACGCACATTGGCGATCGTGTCTTTCTCGTGCCGGTCGTCCGGCGCATTGCACGAAAAAATCACCACCGGCGGTGCGGTCGAAACAAGATTGAAATGAGAGAACGGCGCGAGATTCACCTGCCCTTTGCCATTCATCGTGCTGATCCAGCCAATCGGGCGGGGCGCGACGATCGCGTTGAACAGCGTGCGCTTGAAGTCAGGCGTGGCCGCCGGGTCTAGAAACATCGTTATCTCCTTGTGCGGACTCGGGTCGCGCTCAGTTGCACTCAAGCACGCACGCCGCCTTTCACAAACACCTTCTTGCCCGTTTCGTAGAGAACGGCGTGGCGCTCGGCATCGGTCAATAACACCGCGGCATCGAGTATGCGTTGCACCATATCCTTGTACGTGCCCGACGACGTGCCGATATCCGAACCCCACATGATGCGGTCGGCGCCGAACATATCGACCGCACGGCGCAGCACTTCATCCGCCGGCGTATCGGTCTCACGATAAATGTCGAGGTTGATCGACGTGAACTTGAAGAAGATGTTCGGCTCGGCCGCGAGCGGCACGAAGCGCGCATCGAAGCCGTAGTTGTCGTCTTCGACTTCTGGCTCGAGCATGTGATCGAGCACCACGCGCACGTTCGGGAAGCGGTGCGCCAGTTCGATGATGGCCGGCACCGACGGGCCGCCGCCACCGATCGCCAGCACTTCCAGATCCATCACGATGCCGTATTCGTCGGCCACGGCCCACGTTTGCAACGCACGCGGCGAATTCAGCCAGGGCATGGTGCCGTCGGCTTCGCGCCCACCGAACAGGCGCACGCCCGCGAGGCCGTGCTGCTCGATGGCGGAACGCACCACCGCCGGCGTGCCTTCGTCTTCCGCGTCGAGAATGACGACGGCAGAAAATACCTCCGGATACTCATCCGACGAGTCGAGGATGTAGCTGTTGTCGTAGCGATAGACCATGCGCTTTTGCACCGCCACCGCGCCCTCGACGCGCTCTTCCTCCATCCACGGCAGCATGCGCGCCACGTCCGGCACTTCGTTGATCGGCTTCGCGCCATGTTTGCCGCCGGGCAGGCCGATTACGCCGGGCAGGCGCGGCGGCGCATTCGGCGAGCGCTTCATCGGATTGCGCGGGTAACGCGCCTGATCGTCGGCCACGAGGTGCGCGTGCGAGTCGAACAGTTTGATGGGTTGGCCGGCAGCGGCATTCGTGTTGTCTTGCGGGAACGGCATGTTCTCTCCAATGAGGTACAGGTTGTGCAAAGGCGGATTGTGCGCAAGACCGCCGGAGCCGCGATGTCGCGCTCGACCGGCGGCGGTGCGCGCGTCCCGCCTAGAAAATATGGCGGATGCCCAACGTGACGCCAGTTTGCGCGTCACTTGTGGATGGCGTCGCGAAGGTCAGTGCGGCTAACGCGCGGCGACCGGTCGAATCGAAGCCACCTGCGGTCTCGCGCAGCACGACGAAATACAGATCGGTCTGCTTCGATAGCGCGTAATCCGCACCGAGATTCCATTGCTGATAGCTCGCGCCGCTCTCGCCGTTGTACGAACTCGCACGCGTGTACGTGTAGGCGACGCCGAGCAGTAGCGTCGGTGTCAGACGATATTTCAGATTTGCTTCGCCCGTATTGAACGTGGCAGTCTGACCGACTTCGCCCGCTGGCGGTTTCGCGCCCGCAACGGCAATGCCGCCGATGTTGAAGAACTTCGTATTCGTATAGATGCCGCCTGCCGTAAACGAACCGAACGTATAGGATGCGCCCGCCCCCACCACCTGTTGCGAAGCGGCGCTCGCATAGCCGCTGAATATCGGACTGGCGAAATTGTTGCCGGTCGCACTACTGGTGGCGTTGTTGCCGAACAGCGCGTAGTTGGGATTCTTCACAAACAGATAGGCCGCGGCGAACCTGAACGGGCCGCCGTCGTAATCGACGCCTGCGGAAATCATCTCGTTCTGCGTCACGTTGCCCGAGATGCCGCCGAGGCTGTAAGTCGCGCCGACCTGCACTCCGCGATAGCGCGGACTGACGTACTTGATCGCATTGTTTGCGCGCTCGGTTCCGTCGACGTCGTCGAGGCCGGCCGGATGGTATCCCCAGCCCGCGCCACGCGCCGCCCAGTCGGTGCCGGAAGAGAACGGGCCCAGATAACTCGACAGCGTGAGGTACTGACGGCCCAGCGTGAGCGTGCCGTAAGGGGTGCCAAGCCCGACGTAAGCCTGACGGCCGAACATCAGTCCACCTTGCAGTGCGCCGGTGGTGGTGGTGAAGCCGTTCTCCAGTGTGAAGACAGCCTTATAGCCGCCGCCCAGATCTTCGCTGCCTGTCAGGCCGAAGCGCGACGCGCTCTCGTTGCCGCCAGCGATGGCGAATTGGGATTTTCCGCCTGCATTGCTGTTGTAGCGAAAGCCGGCATCGACAATGCCGTAAAGCGTCACGCTGCTTTGCGCGTGCGCCGTGGGGGCGATGCCGCAAGCGGCGATCAGTAACAGCGATTTTTTCATGTGGGGTCTCCTCACGATGTATTGGCCCGTTCGCGCTGTCGTTCGCGCTGCATAACGGATCTCCGAAGTCGACCGCCCGATCCTGCCGGCGGCGCTATGTTCGACGCCTCGTATGGTTCCATGCGATCCCCCGGCGCGCCAAGCGCACTTCCGCAACTTTCCGCACCGCGAAAAGCACAGAACGCCGTGTGGTCCTAAAAAAACCAGCCATCCAGCATGGATTCCGACACGCGAAATCTTTACGATTTGCACTTGGATGACGGGATCGGCGGGACGTAGTATTGCTCGCCATGGACCAGACCTCGCTCAGAGGCGGCCCCCATTACATAAAACCGGCGCCGCGCCACGCGTTTTTTTGCGCCCAGCCGGTCCGCTACGTTGGAGGAGACATGGAGATTTCAGTTGCCCAGGTGGCCAACCCGGCAATGGCACAGGACGAAAGCCTGATCCGGCGCGTGTGGTGGCGCATCATGCCGCTGATTATGGTGACCTACCTGGTGTCGGTCATCGACAAGATGAACGTCAGCTTCGCGAAGCTGCAAATGGTGCATCAGATCGGCTTGACCGAAACGGCTTACGGCCTTGCGTCCTCGCTGTTCTTTATCGGCTATCTGATCTTCGAGATTCCGAGCGCGCTCGGCGTCCACCGTTTCGGGGCGCCTAAATGGATCTTCCGCATTGTTCTGAGCTGGGGGATCGCGACTTTGCTGATCGCGTACATCTCGTCGGGTTCGATGTTCGCGGCGCTGCGGTTTCTGGTCGGAGCGGCGGAGGCCGGGCTCTATCCTGGCATCGTCTACTACCTGACCGTCTGGTTTCCGCGCCGTTATCAGGTGCGCGCAATCGCCCTGCTGACGCTGGGCAGCGCGCTCGGCAACATGCTCGGCTCCGCGTTCGGCGGCATGCTGCTGTCGCTCGACGGGCTCTGGCATCACGCGGGCTGGCAGTGGGTATTCATCGTCACCGGCGTGCTGGCGCTCGTGCTCGCGCCGATCGTGCTGTTCTGCCTGCCGCGCAGCGTGGAGACGGCCTCGTTCCTCAGTCCGCAGGAGCGCAGCCGCCTCGCCCGCATGGTCGCCGACGAAGCGCCGGCGGCGCACCACGAAGGCAGCGTGTGGGCCGTGCTATGCGACCGTAAGGTGCAGGTGTTCTCGCTCGGCTACACGTTGCTGCTGACCTCACTCTACGGGCTTATCTACTGGCTGCCGACCGTGATCAAGGGATTCGGCGTGTCGAGTTCGCTCAACGGTCTGCTGACGATGATTCCATGGGCGCTGACCGCAGCGCTGCTGCTGATCGTGCCGCGCTTGCTGACGAAGGAGCGCCACGTGCGCATGGCCGCCGCGGTCATCGGCATCCTGGGCTGCGTGGCGTTCGTGGTCAGCCTGCTGGTCAGCGATCCGGTCTCGCGCTATGTCGCGCTCGTGGTCGGCACGCCTTGCACGTCGTTGCTGCTGCCCTGCTTCTGGTCGCTGCCGTCCAAATATTTCAGTGGACGGCGCGCCGCCGCGAGTCTGGCCGCGATCAGCAGCATCGGCAACTTCGGTGGCTTTCTCGCGCAGAACGCCATGCCCTGGATCGGCAAGGCGCTCGGCCACCCCGGCTACGCGATGCTGCTGCCGGCCCTCTGCCTGCTACTGCTCGGCTGCACCGCACTTGCCATGCAACTCATCGCTGCTCGCGAGCCGGTCAATCCTGCCGCGTTCTGATACGGCGCTTCCCTTCTGCTTTCGTCCCTGTCCACTCCATGTCCACCATTCCGCACGATACGTCCGCGCGCCAGATCGGCACCTTCGTCAAAACGGGCGCACCGCAAATCATCGAGATTCTCGGCGGCGCAGGTCTTCATTTCGCGGTAATCGACGCCGAACATGCGCCGTTCGATCGCGCCACGCTCGATATCATGGTGATCGCCGCGCGCTCCGTGAATCTGCCGCTGTTCGTGCGGATTCCCGACATGAACGCCGCCACGATCCAGTCCGCGCTCGATCTCGGCGCCTCAGGACTGCTGGTGCCGCACGTCGATTCCGCCGACGAGGCGCGCACGCTGGTCGCCCGCACGCGCTTCATCGACGGCGAACGCGGCTTCTCCAGTTCGCCCCGCTTTGCCGGCTACGGCGCGATGGGTATGCAAAAAGCCATCGCGGCCGGCAACGGCACCGTCATCATGTGCCAGATCGAGAGCCGCGCGGGCTATGCCGCCGCGCATGCCATCGCGGACGTGGACGGCGTGTCGGGCCTGTTCGTCGGCCGTGCCGATCTGGCTTTATCGTTTGGGCTCGCCAACGCCCGCGCACCCGAAGTGATGCAGGCTACCGTCGATGTGCTTGAGATCGCGCGGAGGGCCGGTAAAACGCCGGGCGTTGCGCTCGGCGACGTTGGCGAGTGTGACGAATTCGCGCAGATGGGCGCAACGTGGTTCGTGATTGGATCGGATCAGTCTTTGCTTCGCAAAGGCGCACTGACGTTGATGGCCTGATTCGCGGACGCGCGGACGCGCATACGGCGGACGAGTCCGGTCCGCACGCGTCAAAAACTGCGATAATTCGCGTTCTTTGACGGGCTAGCGTCAAATTGACCAACACGCGCCCGACCACCTGAGCAAGGCGATACGATGGCGGAACGCGAATCTTCGATTCGGGCAGTTGAGAGGGCAATCACACTGCTGCGTGCCCTGAACCAGATGCCCGTCTCGACGCTCGACAGCCTGCATCAACTAACATCGCTGCCCAAACCCACGTTGATCCGGTTGCTACGCACGTTCGAAGAGCTCGGCCTCGTCGCGCGCGGAGCGCGGCTTGGCGAATACCGCTTGCTCGACGGTGTCAACGCGCTGAATTCGGGCTACCACCACGTGCCGCGCGTCGTCGAAATCGCGGCGCCGCTCGTGCGCGAACTCACTGAAGAAATCAAGTGGCCCATTGCCGTTGGCATGCTCGACGTCGACGCATTAGTTGTGCGCTACAGCACGATTCCGTATTCGCCGCTCTCGCTGCTGCACTCGTCAATCAACATGCGCCTGAGCCTCGTCTCACGCGCATTGGGGCGTGCATATCTCGCATTCTGCTCGTCCGAAGAACAGGAGATGCTGCTCGAAGTCGTGCGGCAAAGCCACCATCCGGAAGATCGACTCGCACAAGATCGGGAAGCTGTACAGACGATCCTCGATCAAACCCGCAGGCGCGGGTACGCGCTGCGCGACTCCGCCGTTCGGCCGATCTCCGGCACGCTCGCGGTGCCGGTAATGGCAAAGGAATTCGTTGCCGCATCGATTGGGCTGACCTGGTTTTCTTCGGCTCTTACGGCCGATAAGGTAGTCGAGCGGTATCTGGATCAAATGCTCAACGTGTCGAGGCGAATTTCGGAACATCTGTAAAAAATAACGACCTCGACAGTCGCGCGCCGATTGGACCTACACCAGCACAGAAGCTTTTTCCCACTCAAATCGCTGTAAGGCCTCAATCCCGCCTTCTTTTCCATCTACATTTATCTGCTATCTCTGCGTCAACAAAAAAGCCGGCGAACTTCACGCTGCCGGCTTCTTCGCTACTGATGGCGCCTTAACCGCGAGTACGCCTTACTTCTGGCTGCGCTTCGCCTTCACCCGGGCAATCTGCTGCTTCGCCGCGTCATACACATGCTCGGGCGTGAAGCCGAACTTCTTCTTCAGGTCGGCGAACGGCGCGGACGCGCCGAACGTATGCATCACCACCTGCGCGCCGAGCCGCCCGACATAGCGGTCCCAGCCGAGCGTCGACGCCTGTTCGACCGCCACGCGCGCATCCACGTCGGGCGGCAGCACCGAGTCCTGATACACCTCATCCTGACGCTCGAAGAGGTCCCACGACGGCATCGACACCACCCGCGCAGCGATTCCTTCGCTCCTGAGCTTCTCGTAGACGTCGACGCACAGCGACAACTCGCTGCCCGTGGCGAGCAAAATGACTTCGGGCTTCTGCCCGTCTGGCGCATCGGCGAGCACATACGCGCCCTTCTGCACGCCCCTGGCCGACGCATAGCGTGTGCGGTCCAAAGTCGGCAACGCCTGACGCGACACGACGATGCACGACGGCCGCCGCGGATCCGACATCGCCACACGCCAGACCTCGGCAACTTCGTTCGCATCGCCCGGGCGCAGCACGGTCAACCCTGGCACACCGCGCAGCGAGGCCAGTTGCTCGACCGGCTGATGGGTCGGACCATCCTCGCCGACGCCAATAGAATCGTGCGTGAACACGTAGATGGACGGCACTTCCATGATCGCCGAGAGCCGGATCGGCGGCTTCATGTAGTCGCTGAAAATCAGGAAGGTTGAACCGAACGGCCGCAAATTCGACAACGCAAGGCCGTTTACGGCGGCCCCCATTCCGTGTTCGCGAATCCCGAAGTGCAGGTTGCAGCCGCCATAGTTATCGTGTTCGAAGCTGCCCGCGCCTTCGAATTTCAGATTGGTCTTGGTGGAGGGAGAAAGATCGGCCGCACCGCCGATCATCCAGGGCACACGCGCGGCAATTGCGTTGAGCACCTTGCCCGACGATTCGCGCGAGGCGATGCCCTTCGGGTCGGCATCGAATGTCGGGATGCCGCTGTCCCAGCCCTCAGGCAATTCGTGCGCTTCCATCTGGGCGAACTCACGCGACAGTTCCGGGTGTTTCTTGTTGTACGCATCGTATCTGGCCTGCCATTCCTCGCGCGCCGCCTTGCCACGCGCGCCGATACCCTGCGCGAAGCGTTCATGCACGCCGTCCGGGACATAGAAAAATTTGTCTTCGGGCCAGCCATAGGCTTTCTTGGCGAGCGCCACTTCTTCGACGCCGAGCGGTTCACCATGCGCGGCGGAGGTGTCCTGCTTATGCGGCGCCCCCCAACCAATGATGCTGTGAACCACGATCAGCGTCGGCCGGTCCGTGACGCTTTTCGCTTCGACAAACGCGGCTTCCAGCGCCGCGGCGTCGTTCGCGTCGTTCACATGCAGGGTGTGCCAGTTGTAACCGCGGAAGCGGGTCTCCACGTCGTCGCTATAGGCGAGGTCGGTGTGACCTTCGATCGTCACGCGGTTACTGTCGTAGATCCAGATCAGATTCGACAGTTGCAGATGCCCTGCGAGCGAAGCCGCTTCGTGCGAGATGCCTTCCATCATGTCGCCGTCGCCGCATAGCGCATAGACGCGGTAATCGAACAGCGGTGCATCGGGTTTGTTGAAGTGGCTTTCGTACCAGCGTGCCGCCATCGCCATGCCGACGCTATTGCCCAGCCCCTGGCCGAGCGGCCCGGTGGTGGTTTCCACACCGGTGGTCATTCGGTATTCGGGGTGGCCCGGCGTGTTGCTGCCGAGCTGACGGAAATGTTCGATATCGTCGAGCGAGACGGCGGGCGAACCGGTCGGCTTGCCGTCGTCGTCCACGGCTTTGACGTTCGCCAGATGCAGCAGCGAATACAGCAGCATCGACGCATGGCCCACCGAGAGCACGAAGCGGTCGCGATTCGGCCACAGCGGCTCGTCCGGATCATAGCGAAGGTGGTTCTGCCACAAATGATAGGCGACCGGCGCCAGTCCCATCGGCGTGCCGGGGTGACCGGAATTGGCCTTTTGCACAGCGTCCATCGATAGCGTGCGAATCGTGTTGATGCACAGCTGATCGCGGGCGGGATCGTTTTGCATGAGGACACTCCTTGTTCGGCGGTTGGAGACATCGCCAGGACACACGGTATCGGCGTGGCCGGCGATCGGTGTTCGTAGGGAAGCGCGTGGAACGACGCATGAGGAACCGCAGCCAGACTCAACGATGATGCGCCGATGCGCGCAAATCTGCACGGCGCGTTACATCCAGCGCCGTGTTGTACTGATGATCGGAGCGTGTTCTTTCAGGCGGCTTGCGGTTATATGCCGGCACAGCGGGCCCCGTGCATGCAAAAGCAGGAGCAACAAGCTCGCCGCCATTGCGATCACGCCGCGTGCAGCCAGTGGTCGATAAGCGGTCCACGCTTGCCGTCGACCGGATCCATGGCGGGGAACGGCAAAGCCTCCATCGCCGCCTGCTCGTTCGGCGTCAGCGCTTCACGGCGGATATCCCATTGCTGGCCTGCCGGATAACCCGCCACCACCTGAAAGTGACGTGCGAACGATTGCAGGCAATGGCCTGTGCCCGCAGGCAGCAGCAAGGCGTCGCCCGCGGACAGGTTCACCACCCTGCCGCCCGGACCGCCGACGATCACCTCGGCGGAACCGTCGGTGACACCGAGCACTTCGTGCGCGGTCGCATGGAAATGGTGGTAATCGAAAATCCCGTCGCGCCATTGCGGAGGCCACGCGTTGCCTTCGAACAGGATCTCGAACGCGGCGGCAAGGTCACCGCTGTCCGACGCGAGTGCTCCACGGTAAATGATCACCGGCAACTTGCGGCTGTTCGGCACCCATTCGTGCGGCTCCAGCATGAACGCTTCGTACCGGGTCTGAGCCGCGTCGAATCCGTGCTTCGAATCGTTGTACATGGTCTGCTCCTGTGCTTCACGATGCTCTCCGGGCTCACCTGCGACACGTGGCGGGCCTTTGCGCTTGCATCACGGGCCGCCTTCTGGCGTCCTTGCGGGCGGCTCCGGTGGTTCGCGCGCCAGACGCGGCAATCTGTGCAGCGACGCATAAAACGCGCCCGCCCGTGCGCGCGCTCTGCTGAAGCGCCCGTGCACAGCGCTACGATTGCGAGCGCGTGTACAAACGTATGACGATATTGCGAGCCTTGCCGGTCGATCGCACGCGCAACATCACTTCTTGCCTTGCGACTCGCGTCCGCCACCGCCCGGTGGCTCGGCGTGCGTACCGGTGCCCAGCGGCACTTCGGCGGTTTGCTTCGGACGCTCGCTCGAACGCCGCGGGTTGGTCTGCGCGGCGACCTCGGTTTGCTCCACTGGCTCGATGCCGAGCGGACTGGGCTCGACATAGTGGGCACCGCTCGATTTGCTGCGCGGTTTCGCATCCGGTGCTTCGTGCGCTGCGTTGCGGTCTTCGGTGGATTTACTGTCCTGCATGATGCGCTCCTTGAAGTCGGCGATAGCATCAATGCAGCAACAACCGGTCCCTCTCTGCGACAAGTGTGGCTAGCCCGCTCAGCAGCCGTGCGTGGGCATGGCCGTTGCGGTACCGATGCTGAAGGTCTGGACCATTTTTTGTAAAAAGGTGTCTGTGCATCCCACACTGCCGGACCTGCATCCGGACGATCCGGGCCGATGCTATTGCTCCGGTGCCGCGCGGTCGGCGGCGACGATCTCCCGGCCGTAGTCGATTGCGGCCCGGCGTGCCTCGTCGGCGGTCGCGTAGGGGCCGATCTCCGGTGCGCCGTCGAAGGGAAACAGAATCCTCCTGTCAGCTTTTCTGACGACCTTCAGTCCACCTACGTAACGGCCGTCGCCTGTTCCGTGATAGCTGGCGTAAATCTCGAAGTCGTCGTCAGTAACGTCGGCCTTATGTCGCGCCATGTGTTGTTCCCTTATCCCTGCACCTTGGGTGCGTCAATTCCGGTGTCGTATTGCGTCGTCAGATGCCGTAACGGCAGCGAGCGCGTGCCGATGTCGAGCAATACCTGTTCCACCCGGAGCGGGATGGGTTCAGCGCGACGATAAGCGGACGTAAACGGTGCGGACTTAAAATCCGCTGCTTCGTGGTTCAGGGCGTTGTAAGCGCCAATCAAGATGCCAACCTGCAATGAAAAAGGCGCGCCGGCTTTAAACCGGTGCGCCTTTTTTCCTTGCTACCAACGTCCAGAAAGAATACCGCTTAAGGCGCGCTTAACGCAGCTTCGCGACGTCCTTGTCGCTCACCCGCGTGGCCGCCGGATTACCGAACTGCGTGGTCACGTAGTTGGTAAGCGCGGCAACCTGCGCATCGTTCAACTGCGTGGCGAATGCCGGCATGCCGACATCGTTGTCTGCGGTCTTGCGGTGTACGCCATGCAGGATCACCTGCACGAGATTGCCCGGATTGGACGCACCTACCGTCGAGTTATGCAGCAGCGGCGGATAGTAACCGTCCGGCGTGCCCTTGCCCGGCGCCTGGTGGCAGGTCGCACAGTTGCCGAGATACAGGCGCGCCGGATCGAGCGTACCGTCGCTCAGTGCAACGCCGCGCAAACGCGTGACATCAGTCGACGGCTTGCCCCATGCGTTGCGTGGCTGCGAACTGCCGTCGTTTACCGCCGGCACCGTGCGCACGTAGGTGGCGATCGCAGCGATATCCGCGTCGGTCATCTTCGAGAAGCTGTGCTCGACGGCTTCGCCCATCGGACCGGCCGCTTGCGCGACGCCCGGCACGCTGCCGGTTTGCAGATACTGCACGAGTTGCGCGTGACTCCAGCCACCAATGCCGCTATTGGCCGACGAGGTGATGTTGTAGCCATCCCAACCCGCCAGCACGGAGCCACCGAGGAAGCCGCTGCCGGTTTCGTCGAGCGCCTGCTCCTGCATCGCGAAGCCGCGCGGCGTGTGGCAGGTGCTGCAATGCGCGAGGCCTTGCACGAGATACGCACCGCGATTCCATTCGACGCTCTGGCCCGGCCTGGCCTGATAGGGGCCGTTCTTCAGGAACACCCAGTTCCATGCCGTCAGCGGCCAGCGCATGTTGAGCGGCCACGGAATGTCGCTCGCGCGCGCGGCCTGGTTCACCGGCGCAACGCCGTAGCGGAAGTAGGCGTACAAGGCCTTCACGTCATCGTCGCCAACCTTCGCGTAAGACACGTACGGCATTGCCGGATACAGGTTATGGCCGTCCTTTGAGACGCCCTTGCGCACCGCGCGATCGAAGTCCTCGAGCGACCACGTGCCGATGCCCGTTTGGGCGTCCGGCGTGATATTGCTCGAATAGATCGTGCCGAGCATCGGCACTTTCAGCGGCAGGCCTCCGGCAAACGGCTTGCCCTTGACGGTGCTATGGCAGGCCATGCAATCGCCCGCCGTCGCGAGGTATTCACCGCGTTTGATCAACGCGGTGTCGTTGCTGCTCACCGCACCAGCGGAATCGTCGGCCTGCGCTAATGCGGGCAGAACCAGCGCACCGGCCAGCAGCCAGAAAAAGGTCTTTTTCAGCACGTTCAAACTTCCTTCTTCAACTGGTCGGCCATGCGAAGTGCAAGCGCGGCAATGGACAGCGTCACGTTGACGGTGCCCACCGTCGGCATCGTCGCGCTGCTCGAGATGAACAGGTTCGGGTGATCGAAGGTCCGGCAATACTTGTCGACCACCGAATCGCGTGGGTCGCTGCCCATGATGGTCGCGCCCGTGATGTGATTGTTCGGTGCGAACTCGTCCTGATACTCGATCTCCGTTCCGCCCAGCACTTTCGCTGCGTTCGCGTAGACCTCTTTCGTATGGACAGCGCCGCGCTTCACGTAATCGTCGATCGCATAGGTAATTTCGGGGCGCGGAATGCCGATTGCATCGACTTCCGTCTTGCTCGGCACGATGCGGTTTTGCGGTTGCGGCAGGATTTCGTGGAAGCAGTCGAACTCGACAAAGCGCGCCGAACGGTCGCGAATCTGCGCGTCCAGTTCGGCCGGTTTGATCAGCTTGCCCTGCTTGAAAATCTTCGCCGTTTCCTGATCGATACGCGACAGGTTCGACAAGTGGATCTTCTTGGCGGCCTCATTCGCGCGGAATGCTCCGTCGCGAAAGCCGATCAGCGAAGTCATTTCCTGTGGACCACGGCCCGGCCAGAGTTTTTCGTCCGCGTAGAACGTGACGCCCGTGCCCGGGTGGTCCATCAGATTGCGGCCCACCATGTCGGAGCTATTGCCCACGCCGTTCGGGAAATCGTGGCTGGTGGACATCAGCATGATCTTCGGCGTTTCGATCCCGTTCGCGGCGAGCACGAAATACTTGCCTTCCACACGATGCTCATTGCCCTGTGGATCTTTATACAGAGCGGCGGTGATGCGCTTGTTCGCACCGACTTCGAGCTTGTAGACGACCGCGTTATCAATCAGTTTCGCGCCGGCCTGCTCCGCTTTTTCAACGTGCACGATGCCGTTGTACATCGCGCCAATCGGGCAGATCGGCATGCAGTTGTTGTTGCCGCAACAGGTCGGGCGGCCATCGTACGGACGGCTGTTCCGCGCGACCGGTTCGGTCACGACGTGATAGCGCGAGTCGAACGCGTTGAGCTTGCCCTTGATGGTCTGCTCGTTATACGACAGCGGCAGCGGCGCCATTGGGTACGGCTGGCTGCGCGGCGAACCGAGTTCTTCGTCGGTTGGTCCCCACACGCCGAGTTCTTCTTCGGCGCGCTGGTAATACGGCTCCAGTTCCTCGTACTCCATCGGCCAGTCGCGGCCCACTCCATAGGTGGTCTTCATGCGGAAGTCGTTCGGCATGAAGCGCCACGCGGACGCGGCCCAGTGCCACGTCGTCCCGCCCACGGCACGGATGTACTGCGAGTTGAATTTGTGCTCGCCCTTCAGGATCAGATAGTTGTTCGGCGGCCCATATTCCGGATGCGGCGCCCATGCGCTCGACGGATACGGCGCCGAGTTATCGGACTTGTCGAACTGATTGCGAAAACGCTCGACGATCTCCCAGCGCGGCATGCGCGGCCCTGCTTCGAGCAGGACCACAGACTTGCCCGCGAGAGCCATTTGATGCGCGACGATCGCGCCCGCGACGCCCGACCCAACGACGACGATATCGGCTTGTTGTGTGTCAGCCATTGCTTAAGCTTGCCTTTCGATGGGTTTGGCGGCCCAGAAACCGGGTTTGTTGGGGCAATACGAACGGATGATCAGCGTGTCGGAGACGACGTCGTACATCAGCGCCTGTTCATACGTGATCACCTGGTTGTCCACCGTACCGAGATACCAGGCTTCCATGATCTTCAGCGCGAGCGCCTGTTGCGCGGCATCGGCAGAACCGGCTGCGAGCGCGCCGGCCAGCTTCGGCAACTGCTGCGCGAGATCGGGCGCGGACTGCTGCAACGCGGCCAGCAAGCGCGCGCCGACGTTGCGATCGAGAGCGGATCTGGCGGTCAACGATTGCGACAGTGTCATGAAGGCGTCGATCGGCGCGGCGGCCGAGTCGTCGGCCAATGCCTTGAGCGCGAGCGAACCGGTCAGACCGGCTGCCGTCAACGCGAGCGCGCCTTGCAGCCAGCGACGGCGCGTCATGGTGGACGGCTCGCCGCTCGCGGCATGCGCGCCGAAGGTGGTCCCCTTGAGGGACTCGTCGTGAGAGTCTTGTGGAGTCAATTGTTGTTTTTCCCTTGTGAGGCGTTTTATACGTATTGCAGGTACTGCGGAGCGACAGACCACGCCAGCCGTGTTGCTCGTTGTGCTGCTTTCATGCTGCTTGCTGTCTTGCCGAAGAGGCTGCCGGATGTGCTGAATGTAGCGCTAAAGCGGCGTTAGAACTGATGCATCATCCCGACATACGCGCCGGTTTGCGATTCGCCCGCGAGCGGACTCGTGTTATTGACGGCGTCGCGCGGCGACGCTTCAAGCGAAAAATTCGCGTTGCTGCTGTTGCTGACATAGGCCACCGTGCCGTACAGGAAGGTGCGCTTCGACAGGTTATAAGTCGTGCCGAGCGCGTACATCATGGCATGGCCGGACGGATCGTGCGAGGCATCGCCGCCGCCGTCGCCGACCCTGATGTAGTAACCGCCCCCGGTCACGGCCCAGCGCGGCTGAACGTTGTACGTGACGCCGAGCCAATAGTGATCGGCGCTGTCGGCCACACCCACTGGAGAATCCGGCGCCGCGTAATGCGTATACGCGCCCTGGATCTTCACCGCGTCGAAATGCACATTCGCACCGACGAAGTATTCGCGCGAGCTCTGGAAGATGTTGCTCAAGCGGCCGTTGCTGTCGCGCAGTTCATCATAAATACCGCGCACGTCGAAGAGTGACGAGTGATACGTGAGCATGATGCCGTCGGAGCGGCCAAACTCGCCCGTCGCACCACTGTTGAACGCGCCAGGCTGATTGCCGAAGGCGTATTGCGCCTGCACGTCGAACCCCCACAGCACCGGGCTGTGATACTCGACGTTATTGCTGGTCTGCTGCCAGTTGCGCCCACGCACGAGCGACGCCGACGAAAATGCCTGCTGCACGAACGGGTCGAATTCCCACACGCCGTCGCTGTCGATGAACAGATTGCGCCCGGCTTGCAGCGTACCCCACTGGTCGCTCTTCAAACCGACGAAGGCACGCCGCGACCACAGCCGTCCGCCGCTGCTCGTGCCGTTCATGATTTGCAGACCGGTTTCCAGGTTGAAGATCGCATTCAGCCCGCCGCCCAGATCTTCATTGCCTTTGAGGCCCAGCATACTGGTGCCCCAATCGCCGCCTTCAGCACTCCATCGGCTCGAACTGCCGCCCGCGCCATTGTTGATGTGATTCAGGTATTCCACGCCGCCGTCGAGACGGCCATATAACTCCACACTGGTTTGACCGTATGCCAGCGGACTCGCGACTGCCAGGGCCGCCATTAATTTTGTATGTAGTCTCATTGTTTTGCCGTGAGTTTCTTCTGTCGAAATGATGGGCAAAGCCAACTGCCGATGAACCAAAACTACTCGCCGTGTCACACTGCGGCTCAACCTGCTGGCGGGCCCCAGACCAGCGGTACGTGCCGCGCCAGTGGGTCTCGCGCAGACAGTTAAACGGTATGGGCAATGACCTGTCGCGCATACCGGGTTGTGCCAGCAGGGTTCTGACCGCATTACGCCGGATTGAACCAGTTTGCCAATGGGATGTTGTAAAACTACACGCTGCGCGCACGCACTATAGGTGATCGACGCTTCATAGCCTATCCGTTTGACGCAATAAACTTTTGCTATCAGCGCACTCGACGCTCGACATTGAAATCCGCAATCGAATCGACGCGCACCAAAAAAGATCCTTGCCGGGCAGATCGAAAGGTACTCACGATAAGATAGTCGGTCATTCGGCCTCAGCCAAATCGAAACGCATTATTTGTTATCTGACCATTCATCATTTGCCACTTGCCATGAACGCGCCTGAACTCACCGAAGACGAAAACCTTGGGCTTTACCAACGCGCGACCGAAACCGGCGCGGAATGGTGGCGCGTCAGCGTGGCGGACCGGCCGGAAAACTACCGGCTCGAGCATGGGGTGGATGAAGGCAACGGCACCGGGTCGGTCGATATCGATCTGGTGGTCGACGCTGAAAACCTGCGCGCGAAGCTGAAGAAGTGGCGCCGCGAAGGCTTTGCGATCGATACACCCAATGCCGCCGACGAAGCGGGTGCGGCAGAACGGGTGGCCTTCATGCCGGAGTTGCAGCGCGTCGCGGCGCGAGCCTCGGCGGCGAGGCGTCACCTGCCGGTAGAGGGCGCGGGCGAATCCGTGCGCATCGGCCATGTCGACGTGCCGTGTGGCGTGGACAATCCGCTCGTGCCACGCCTCAATCCGGCCTATCTGTTTTCCGAGCGCTTTAACGACATTGTCGAAGATATCGTGGAGAACCGGCGTGTCATGCTGATCGGGCATACCGGCGCCGGCAAGACCAGTCTGATCGAACAGGTCGCCGCGCGCTCGCTTCACGGCGTGTTGCGCTCGAACATGAATGGGCAAACCACCGTCGGCGATTTCGTCGGTTTCTGGACGGTCAAGGGCGGCGAAACGATCTGGGTGGACGGCGTGCTGCCCACCGCGATGCGCGAAGGTTTGTGGCTGATCGTCGACGAAATCGATTTCGCCGAACCGTCGATTCTCGCCGCCCTCACCGCCGTGCTCGAACCGCACGGCCGCCTCGTGCTGAAAGAGAAAGGCAATGAGATCGTCGCGCCGCATCCCGCGTTCCGGCTGTTCGCCACGGCCAATGCGGTCGGCGCGATGAGCCAGTTCCGCCATCTGTATCAGGGCGCGAATCTGATGAACGAAGCGTTTCTCGATCGCTGGCGCGTCTACATGCTGGACTATCTGACGCCCGCCGAAGAAGCCGACGTGCTGATGCGCACGCTCGCCCCGCATATGACACGTGCGCTTGCGACCACCCTCGCCGCGATTGCCGCCGACTGCCGCGCGGCGTTCGCCCGCGAGGACCTGTCGAGCGCGTTCTCCACGCGGCGCCTCCTCGACTGGGCCGAGCTCATGCTGCGCACCGGCGACCCCGAACGCGCCGCCGGTCCTGCGATTTATGCAAAGGTCAGTCCTGAAGATGCCGCGCTGATTCGGGGCATTGTTCGCCATCACATCGCGCCGGCCGCCTGACGCGGCCAGTGAGCACATCGAGTCCAACCCGCACCATGAGCGCCATGCACGCAACGCGCGACACGCAAGGCTTCGCGTTCGAATCGACGCTCAGCAAAGTGGCGCGCGTGCTGACCGGGCAATACGGCGTGACGGTCGCGTTCAGTCCGGACGGTCCGCGTGTCGAACCTGGCCGCATCGTGATTCCCGACTATGAACTGAGCGGCGGCGTTGAGCGTGACGTGCTGATCGGTTATCTGGATCTGCTGGTGGCGCGCGCCAAGCATTCGTCGCTCGCGCAGATGAACGCGCTACCTGCCGGCGTTGCGGCGAATCTCGCGCAGGTTATCGAGGACCGCCGCGTCTGTGCGCAACTGCTCGACGAGTATCCGGGCGCGCGCTGGTTTATCGGCAAGCTGCGTGTGCATGCCGCCGAACAGGCGCGGCAGCGTTGGCCGAAGCTGCATTGGCGCGACCGGCTGGTCTGGCTGGTGGAGCGCGCGCTGTGGGACGAACAGCCGACACGGACCGAAGCCATTCATTCACTGCTGGCCGCGCTGCACGCCTCGCAGGATCTGCTCGACGAGGCGCGCAGAAGCCGCTCGACCGCGCATAGCATCGCGGCAGCACAGGCGTTGGTGGCACGCGTGCGGGCTTTGTCGGCGGGCGATGTCAACAGTATGGTGTTCACCGCGGATCCGGTTGAGGACATCGATACGGAAACCGCCGCTTCTTCCTCGGCGCCGCTCAATGATGACGACACGGCCCTGCCCGACCAGGACAACGCGGCCTCGCCGCCGTCCGATAAAAGTGGCGGCGCACAGGCGGAGAATGCGGTGGGCATGGGGCAATCGCTGGCCGATGCGCAGCAACCCTCGGCACGTTCCGAAGGCGAAGCCGCTGCAGCGTCAGAAATCGCCCGCTCGCGGCTATCGATTCCGCTTGCCACCGAATTCGACGAAATCACCGACATCACTGGCCAGGGCGACAGTGCGACATGGCGCGAGCTTCGCGCGCAGGCACGGGCGGATACCGCGCCGCTCAAGGAAAAGCTCGAGCGAGCGCTGAGCGCCGACGAACGCACCCGTTGGCGCCGCGAACAGGAACGCGGGGAGATCGACCGTACCGCACTGGCGAAGCTCGCCACCTCGCCTGGCTACCGTACGCCGTTTCGCACGCAGCGGGCGGCCAAAGGGCGCGACGTTGCCGTGACCTTGCTGATCGATCGCAGCGGCTCGATGGCCGGGCGCAAGATCGAACTCGCGCGTCTGTGCGCCACGGCATTGTGCGATGCGCTGACGCAATTGTCGTTCGACTGCGAAGTGCTCGGGTATTGCTCGCTCGAATCCGCACCGATGAAGCAACTTTATGAACGGCAACTGGCGGCCGGTGCAGATTTGCGGCGCTATAACCGTTTTGTCGAGCGGCTCGACCTGAAGGTCTACAAACGCTTTGGCGCCACGGATCTGAGCGGCATCGCGAGGATCGATTGCGGCCACGAGAATCCGGACGGCGAGGCGCTGGCCTGGGCGGCGACGCGGCTCGCCGATCATCAAGCCGAACGGCGCATCCTGATCGTGTTCTCGGATGGCTATCCGTCAACCGGCGACGGCGATCCGCACGTGCTGCGCCACGATCTGCGCGAACGCGTCGCGGCGATCCAGAAACGCGGCATCGAGCTGGTGGGGATCGGCGTGCTGACGGATGCGGTCGAGGACTTCTATCCTCACAACGTGGTGGTGAGCCGCCTTGCCGAATTGCCGTCGACGGTGTTCTCGGTGTTGAGTTCGATGCTGCTCACGCGCTAGCGCATCAAAACGCATTCAACGGAATCTTCAGATAGCGCACGCCATTCGCTTCCGGCTCAGGCGGCATGCCCGCGCGGATATTGAGCTGGATCGCTGGCAGGATCAGCGTCGGCATGCCGAGCGTGCGATCACGCGCGGTGCGCATGGCGACGAAGGCCTCCTGTGCCACACCGTCGTGCAGATGAATATTGCTGCGCCGCTGTTCGGCAACGGTGGTCTGCCAGTTCGGCCCGCGTGACGGCGGCGGGTAGTCGTGGCACATGCACAGCCGCGTTTCCGGTGGTAACGCGAGCAGCTTGCGTGCCGAGGCATACAAGGTATTCGCGTCGCCACCCGGAAAATCGCAACGCGCCGAGCCGACGTCCGGCATAAACAACGTATCGCCGACAAACACAGCGTTGCCAATCCGATAAGCCATATCCGCTGGCGTATGACCGGGCACGTGCAGCGCTTCCCCACTCAGTTCACCGATGCTGAAATGCTCGCCGGACGCGAATAGATGATCGAACTGGCGGCCATCGGTATGCATGTCTTCGCCAAGATTGAAGATGCGCCTGAATGCGGTCTGGACGATCCGGATGCTTTCGCCAATCGCAATCTTGCCGCCCAACGCCTCTTTCAGAAAAGGCGCCGCCGAAACGTGATCGGCATGGGCATGCGTCTCCAGCAACCATTCGACGCGCAACCCATGTTGCCTGACGAAAGCGACAACGCGTTCGGCTGAACCGGTCGACGTGTGCCCGGATTTCGGGTCGTAGTCGAGTACCGGATCGATCACGGCGCACGCCGAACCTTCTGCCGCATACACCACATAGGTGAACGTGCCGGTCACCGGATCGTAAAAGGCTTCTATCTGAGGTGTCATGGCGCGCTACACCAGTTTGGGCTTGAACGAATACTGTTCGATCCCGCCGCCGCGCGCGACCACGGCCGTGCTCTCCGGAATCTCTTCCCACCAGCCGGGTAAATCCGCAAGCGGCTCCGACAACACGAGAAACGCGTCCTCGCCAACCGCCGTGATGCGCGGGTCGTCCGGATACAGTTCGTGCAGATGCCGGAACGAGGTGCTGTGGAAGAGCGAGCGCGACTGCCCTTCGCTCGAATAGCGAACCGCGATCACCTGCTCGCCGTCGGTTGCGCAGACCGTCATGTTCAGCGGCTCATCGATACCGTGTTTGCGCCCGACGTCCTCGACGAAACCCACCATCCGCTCGATCGCGGTAACCGGCGCCAGTTCGAGACCGAAGGTCAGCGCCAGAAAAAACAGCACCTCGGAATCCGTCGAGCCTTCCACCGATGGAAACAACTCCGGATTGATCGCCAGCATCAGATCGCGGCGTACCGCCGGATAGTTGCGCACCAGCCCGTTATGCATAAAGAGCCACCGGCCATAGCGGAATGGATGGCAGTTGGTTTCCTGCGACGGTGTGTCGGTGGCCGCGCGCACATGCGCGACGAACAGCGGCGCGCGAATGGCCCGCGCGGCCTCGCGCAGGTTGCGGTCGCTCCAGGCGGGCTGAATACTGCGGTAGCGAAACGGGATGTCGGTGGGATGGCCGTACCAGCCGATGCCGAACCCGTCGCCGTTCGTGGTGGTCTGGCCGAGCTGCGAATGCAGGCTCTGGTCGATCAAGGAGTGTTTGGCGTTGAACAACACCGTTTCGAGTTGAAGCGGGTTGCCGGTATAAGCGAGCCAGCGGCACATGCGTTTTCCTCCTGTCGCGACGAGATGTCTGACGAACCTCGCCCAGCCTCGAATGGGCCCGCGCGCCGCCGTTCGCTATTTGACCACGGGTTGCATCTGCGCGATCGGTATCAGGAATTCTGAAAAACCGGTCAGGATAATTTGTACGCCGATGCACAGTAGCAGAAACGACGAAACCCGCATCGCGACCTTGGTGCCGTCCACGCCGAGATATTTGGCGAAAACCACCGCCCGGCTGTAAATCAGGTAGACGGTGAGCGCCACCAGAACCGAGATCACGACCGACGCAATGCTCGACAGCACGAACGCCGACAGCTTATGCGTGCGGTTCGCGGTCAGCGCGATTGCAGTAGCGATCGAACCGGGCCCGGTGGTGAGAGGAATAGTGAGAGGAAAGAACGCCTTCGACATGGCGTTATCCGAATCCACGCGTTTGACGGCCGGCTGCTCGGCCGGTTGCGTGTCGGGCGCGTTGAGCATCTGCCAGCCGCCAACGGCAAC
This sequence comes from Paraburkholderia sediminicola, assembly GCF_046026855.1. GTDB lineage: Bacteria > Pseudomonadota > Gammaproteobacteria > Burkholderiales > Burkholderiaceae > Paraburkholderia > Paraburkholderia sediminicola_A. The sequence continues at coordinate 124,594 of NZ_JAQQET010000025.1, forward strand.
CGCGAGCCCCCCGCCGATACGCAGTGCCTCCATGGAGATGCCGAAGAAATGGAGAATCGGGGTGCCGACAAAGAAAGCGACGAGCATCACGCACATAACATTGAAGGCAATTTTCTTGGCGAGCGCGGTGCGGTCTTCTGTAGTGAGCGATGCTGTCCGGTCGAGAAAGACGAACGCCATGCCGATTGGGTTGATGATGCTGATCAGCCCGGTGAAGCCAAAGAGGATATCCGAGATCAGACTTTCGACCATATGCGATCCGTTTCGGGCAGCGGCTCGGTCGGGCGGGCTATTCGACTGACTGCCCACCGATGCGCCGCGCTGAGTTGAAGTGCTGGACGCCTTCGGCCTGTCCAGATTGATGCTCAAGTTGCGTGGGTCAGATGATATCGCGGCGCGGCACGCAAATTGGTAAAAAAGGGGGCGATGCAGGCAGCGCGCGGCATTGCACTGCAGCAGACCGGCGAAGAAAGATGTGCGCACAACTTTCAGAAAGCCTACACTTTTTTGACTTACTTTACGTAGTCAAAGCATCAGGCATAAAGTCCTCAGCGAAGCTGCACTTTCAACGAGACGTACTTACCGGTTCGAGGAGTTGCCCCCCATGTTGCTTCGTGTACTCGCTGCGCTGCCGTTCGTCGGCATTCTGCTTGGCGTCCCATTTGTGAATCGTGTCGAGCCGCTAGTGCTCGGCATGCCGTTCGTGCTGGCCTGGATCGTCATGTGGGTGGTGCTCAGTTCGATCATCATGGCGATCATTTACCGTCTGGACCCGACTAACCGTCAGCTTGCCGCGGACGGTGAGGAGGCCCGATCATGAGCGCACTCGTCATCATTGCGGCGATTACGCTGTTTGCGCTGTACCTGGGCGTGCGCGCGCGGCGCGGCCACGACATGAGTCTCGAACAGTGGACCGTAGGCGGCCGCAGTTTCGGCACCGCGTTCGTGTTCCTGCTCATGGCGGGCGAGATCTACACGACCTTCACCTTCCTCGGCGGCAGCGGCTTTGCTTATGGCAAGGGCGCGCCGGTCTACTACATTCTTGCCTACGGCACGCTCGCTTACATCCTCTCGTACTGGATGCTGCCGCCCATCTGGCGTTACGCGAAGAATCACCGCCTCGTCTCGCAGCCGCACTTCTTCGCGCGCAAGTACGACAGCCCGGCGCTCGGCACGCTCGTCGCGCTGGTCGGCGTGGCCGCGCTGATTCCCTACCTCGTGCTGCAACTCAAGGGCCTCGGCATCATCGTCGCAACGGCCTCGTATGGCGCGATTTCTTCGACGGCCGCCATCTGGATCGGCGCCGCGGTGGTGACGGCTTACGTGATCGTCTCCGGCGTGCGCGGCTCGGCGTGGAATTCGGTCGTGAAAGATCTGCTGATTCTGGCGATCGTGCTGTTCCTCGGCATCTATTTGCCGCTGCACTACTACGGCGGCTTCGGCGCGATGTTCCACGCAATCGATGCCGCGCGCCCGGGTTTCCTGACCTTCCCGGCCAAGGGTTCGAGCGTCACCTGGTTCCAGTCGACCGTGCTCCTGACCGCCTTGGGCTTCTTCATGTGGCCGCACACGTTCGGCTCGATCTACACCGCGAAGGACGAGCGTATTTTCCGGCGTAACGCGATGGTGCTGCCGCTGTACCAGCTCATTCTGCTGTTCGTGTTCTTCGTGGGCTTTGCGGCGACGCTGAAGGTCCCGGGCCTGAAGGGTGGCGACATCGACCTGTCGCTGTTCCGCCTGTCGTTGCAGACTTTCGACCCGTGGTTCGTCGGCGTGATCGGCGCGGCGGGGATTCTGACGGCGCTGGTGCCGGGATCGATGATTCTGACGTCGGCGTCCACGCTGCTCGCCAACGACGTGTATCGCGGCATGGTGAACCGCAACGCGTCGGATGCGACGGTGACCAAGCTCGCACGCTTTCTCGTGCCGGTGGTGGCACTCGTAGCCGTGGGTTTTACGCTGCACGGCGGCGAGACCATCGTGGCGTTGCTGCTGATGGGCTACAGCTTCGTGACCCAGCTGTTTCCGGCGGTGATCTGCAGTTTACTGCGGCGTAACCGGGCGACCAAGTACGGCGCGTTTTGCGGGATTCTGGCGGGCGTCGCCGTCGTGACCCTGACGACCACCATGCATCTGAGTGTTGCGCAGTTGATGCCGTTTTTGCCTGACGCGTTAAAGGACATCAATATCGGCTTCCTGGCGCTCGCCGTGAACATCATTGTTTTTGCCGTGGTGAGCGCTGCGACGCAACCGCGGTCGGTCGAGCAGACTCACGCGCCGGTGCATTGAGGTTTTCTTCGTACCTTCCTGCATAGCGGTTGAAGGGACTGGTCGCCTTGGGCGCCAGCCCCTTTTTCTGCTTCCACGCTATGCTCTGCGGCACGTATATCATCCGTGGAGCCGCCGATGCAGTCACCCGTTCTCCGAGTCGCTCGTCCAACCAACGATCTGCTCAAGCTCGCCGATTTCTATACCAGGGGATTAGGCTTCGAGGTGCTCGCCCGCTTCGAAAACCACGAGGGTTTCGACGGTATCGTGCTTGGGCGGCGTGAGTGCCCCTGGCACATCGAGTTCACACACCAGCACGGTGTCATGGTCGGGCGAGCGCCTACCGCCGAGCATCTTCTGGTGCTCTATCTACCCGAGCACCACGAATGGCTTGCCGCGGTCGAGCGGATTCAGGCACTTGGTGTCCTTCCCTGCGAATCGGAAAATCCGTATTGGGATCGGCTGGGGAAAACATTCGAGGACCCCGACGGATACCGGATCGTTTTGCAGAACGCGGCGTGGGGACAAAAAAGCATGCGGAGCGAATGAATGAACTACCTTCTTTACTACTCGCCGGGCGCGGCAAGCATGGCCGTTCACTGGATGATGATAGAAATGGGCATCCCATTCGACGCTCATCTCGTCGACATCGACGCCGGCAATCAACGGAACCCCGAATACCTGCGGCTGAATCCCTCGGGCCGCGTTCCTACGCTCGTGGTCGACGGAACGCCGCGCCACGAGTCGGCCGCGCTGCTCATGCTGCTGGCCGAGCGGCATCCTGAAGGCACCCTGGCGCCCGCGCCAGGCTCCGCCGATCGTGCGGCGTGGCTGGAGTTCATGGTCTATCTGGCCAATACGCTGCTGCCCGCCATGCGCGACTGGTTTTACGCGGATATCGACGGCGAGCCTGCGGGCGCCGAAGCAGTCCGGGCGCTCGCGCAGCGGCGCATCGACGAAGCCTGTGACCGGCTCAACGCAGATCTCGCCGACGGACGCGACTATCTGGTCGGCGGCAAGCTCAGCACCGCCGATTTCCTCGCGGTCGTGGTGATGCGCTGGACGCGCAATATGCCGCGCCCGGCACTCGGCTGGCCGCATCTCGCGCGCTATATCCGCGGGCTGCGCGCCCTGCCCTCGTTCATCGAATTGAATGCGCGAGAAGGGCTCACCGAATGGCGCAACCAGGACGATTGATGCGCGCTCAACCAGTTGGCGGGCCGGCGGGGGCGGTGGCCGGCGGGACCGAAGGGTCGTGGAAACGACCAGGAAGCCCCCTGGAAATCGCTAGCCAGCTAGTTCGCTCGCGTGCCGACGATCACAATGCCGCGTGAAAGTCCGCTCACGTTATCAACCGCCTGGGCTCCTGCATACAGTTGCGTGACCGGCACCCATACCGCTGGATACTTGTAGCGCGCAACATCGAGCAGCAGCGCGCTATCGCTTGCGGCGTCGTATGCGGCAAGTGGCGACCAGTGGCCCCCACCTGCTTCGCCTATCTCCACCCGCCTGAAGTTCAGTAACGCAAAGCGGTCGCTGTGGCCCGTCGTGTCACGAATCAGATCGCGAAACTGACCGAGCGTCAGATCGCCGGCATGGAATTTCCTCACTTCGACAGGAAATGCGCCTAGCGCTGCGCTGAGCTGGTCGAGCGTCATGCCCTCCTTCGATACCCGCGCGGCGTTGGCGACCTGAGGATCGACGCCGCGGAAGAAATCCTGTTGCGAAAAGTATGGGAAATCCGGGTACTGCGTCGACTCGGGACGGCGGATGCCCAACGCATTGAGCGCCATCACCGAGCTCGCGATCGAACAGTAGGCTTCGTTGCGCTGCGTTTCGAAGTACTCCGAGAGCGGCCAGTACGACTGGTTATGGGCGGTGGTTATCAACCGCTGCTGGCCGGCCGGTTGTGTCAACGCAATGAGGTTCGGAGGAACAGGCAGCGGTCCATCGGCTGGGCGTGCCGCGCCCGATGCAGTGGCTTGTTGCGAATCCTGATGCGAGCTTTGATTTATGGCTTGATTTGCAACCGGTGGTAGCGGCGCGCAGGCCGCCAGTGTTGCCGTCAGCGCAACAACGATCCACTCAGGCCGGCTTACGCGCTGCATGGCGCGCATCAACGAATATCTGGACATTAACCCTTCCGCTGCGGATGACTTCGGAACGACTTCGCGCGTGCCAACGCATTTCATCCCATATCGGCAAGCCTCGTTTTTTTAACACGAAATAAGTCGGCGCGTGAATCTTCAACCAAACGCCACGCGAGCCGAACCGCTGTCCATCCACTCGAATAAGATATACTCCCCTAGGGTATATTGGAGAGTATTCATGGGTCACACGATTCGGGAAAAACAGAAGCTTCTCAACCGCGTTCGCCGCATCAAGGGGCAGATCGAGGCCGTAGAACGCGCGCTCGAAGACGAGCGAGGCTGCGCCGACGTACTTCAGCAGATCACCAGTTGCCGCGGCGCGATGAACGGTCTGCTGGCGGTCGTGCTCGAGGACCACATCAGAAATCACCTGGTGGATGCGCATACAGACGAAGAACCTGCGGGCAGTGCGACTGAACAACTCATCGAAGTTGTTCACAGCTATTTCAAATAGATGGGAGCAGCACATGAGTGACTTCAAAAACGCTGCCTTCGGCGCGGGACACGATCATATTTTTCTGGGTGCGGCTCATGAAAAAAACGAGCGCAGAACATGGGCGGTGATCGCTTTGTGTGCCGTGATGATGGTTGCAGAAATCGTCGGCGGCAGCCTGTTCGGCTCGCTGGCGCTCGTCGCCGACGGCCTGCACATGTCGACCCATGCAGGCGCGATGCTGATCGCGGCACTCGCTTATACGTATGCGCGCAAGCATGCGAGTGACGCGCGTTTCGTATTCGGCACAGGGAAACTGGGCGACCTCGCGGGATTCACAAGCGCCATTGCGCTAGCCATGATTGCCCTCCTGATCGCTTACGAAGCTGTGTCGCGCTTTCTCTCGCCGGTGCCCATTCATTTCAGCGAAGCGATTCCGATTGCCGTCGCCGGCCTGCTGGTGAATCTGGCGAGCGTGTGGCTGCTGCGTGGCGATCATCATGGGCACGGTCACGGGCATAACGGTCATGAACACGACGAACACGCGCATGAAGTTCATGGCCACGGCGGTCACGATCACGAAGAAGGACATGCGCACGAAGCTCACGGCAATAACGCTCACACAGCCCACCACGATGTTGAAGCCGCCACTCAGCAGGATCACAATATCCGCGCAGCCTACATTCACGTAATGGCGGATGCTGCGGTGTCGGTGCTGGCTATCATCGGCCTGGTTCTTGCACGCGAATTCGGCTGGCTCTGGATGGATCCGCTCGCCGGCATCATCGGCGCGCTGGTGATCGCAAACTGGTCATATGGGCTCATGCGCGACACAGGTGCAATCCTGCTTGATATGAGCCCCGACCAGCGCATGACGGAGAACGTGCGTCACGCTATCGAAGATAACGGCGACCAGGTGCTCGACTTGCACGTCTGGCGCGTGGGCCCCGGTCATATGAGTGCGGTAATATCCGTCGCGACCCAGGAAACGCGCCGTGACTCGCGTTTCTATCATGCCTTGCTGAAACGCTTCAGCGGACTCTCGCACGTCACCGTCGAAGTCAACCCAACGGAACTGATGGCCTGAATATGGCAATTGAATCACCCTGCATCGACATCTGCAAAATTGACGGCAAAACGGGCTTCTGCATTGGATGCCTGCGCACCCGGGACGAGATTCGCGAATGGAAAAATATGACCGACCACCGGCGCCATCAGGTTATCCATGACGCCTCGCGTCGCAAGGCGAAGGTGAAACCCGCGACTCAAGAGACGCAAACCTCGTAAAGGCGCCCGTCAATTCGCCGGGTCAGCGAACGCATAACTGTTCTTGCCGCTGCGCTTGACCCGGTACATCGCTTCGTCGGCCGCGGCCACGAGGCGATGATAATCGTCGACGGAATCTGGAAAACTGGCGATGCCGATACTGGCGCGAACCAGTCCGACCCCCATCTCCTGGTCTGTTTGAACCACGCAGGCAATGAGCCGCCGGGCGATTTCGCCGAGCTCTGCATTTGTCGAAAATTCCCGGACCAGGACGGCAAATTCATCGCCGCCGATCCGGGCGACGACATCGCCTTTACGCACCGACTCGCGAAAGCGCTTCGAAACCGCGATCAGAAATTCATCCCCGACCCGGTGCCCGAGCGAGTCATTGACCTGCTTGAATCCATCCAGATCGACATACAGCACGGCAAATTTGCAAGACGCCGCGACCGCGGGCGATCTCGTCGCCGCCTCGTCGAGCGTGGCAAACAGCTTGCGCCGGTTCGGCAAGCCGGTCATCGCATCGTGCAGCGCCGCGTGCTCGAATTCGTGCGACTGCCCCGCCAGCTGAAGATTCCGTTTGGCGTACATTCCCAACGCGGTGATCAGCATGCAGAACAGCAGTGCCGCCGACGCGATGAGCGTGCGCGCGACGTGGGCAATCCGCACGCGTACGTCGGCACTGTCGATGTCACGCTGCGCTCGCCAATATGTCGACACGTCATTGAGCAGCGCATCCGTGCCGCGCAGATCGGCGTCGGGTGCAAGCGAAGACGCAGGCAGATGCGGCGCCGCCGACGGACTCGCATTCACCAGCGCCGCGAGCGAGGTGAGGCGATGGGTAAGTTCGGTTCGAGCGTGCAGATACCCGGTGGCTCTGCCCGCCGTGGCGTCGGGCAGTTGCGCCCAGAGGCCGGCCAGACTCCGGGCGCCTTCTGCCCGTTCAACCGCTTCGAGAACCAGCCCCGTATATTCCTGCTTCAATTGATCGGAAAAAATCGTCCTGATCTGCAGCACAAGATAGAGAAGGCCAATCAGGAGGCAAACCAGCGAGGCGGCGGCGATCGCAGCCGGGCCCGGCCTGAAGCGGATCGCGAAGGCGCGCCCACGAACAGCGCGCCGGATGCGAATCCGCTCAGGGATGGGAATAGCTGGTTTGCTGGCTTCCGGTGCCATGCTGGCGATAGCTTACGCGACGAAAAAACGAACTCATCCGGGCGAACAGACTTTCCTTGTGCCTGGAATTCGCAGTCGAAGATGATCGACGATCCTGCTGGGCGAGACGCGCGTCTCTGCCGGGGCGGCTGGACGCCAACTGTTGGGACGGATGTGCCGCGCGCTGAGCGGCAGGGACAGAAGGCGCGGTTGCGGCGGGTGTTGCGTCGGCGATGCTGGTTTGACTGGCCGCCGGCGTCGGGAGCCGCGTGACCGGACCGGACCACGAGGCCTGTTTGCTTCCTTCTTCTCCGTCCGATGCTGCCGCTGTTGCCTGCATTTGTGCGGTTGCCGGTGCATCTCCCGTTGTCTGCGTTGCCGTTGTCACTGGCGCAGCGACAGTGGCGTGCATGCCGGACGCTGTTCGCTCCGCTCCTGCTGTCGTCGTCACCGATTGCGGCGCTGCGGCGAAAATTGCCGCCTTTGGCGGTGCCATCGATTTCGCCGACGCCGGGCCTATAGCCGCCGACGCAGCGGTCCCGAGCGCCTGCCGGGCGCCCGCCATGGCGTCGGCATACGTTTGCTGATCACGGTTGAACCAGACGCCGTACGCCACCGTGCCCACCACGCCAAAAGCTAGCGCGCTTGCCGTCGCGATGCATAGTGCAAGACGTCCGAAGCGCACAGGCGGTGCCGCAGCCGACGGCTCAGCGCCGGCGTCGAAGCCAGTATCCGGATTCTCTACAGCAGATTTTGGCAAGTCGGTATCGTTGAACATCGCAATACTCTCCGGAATCCTTACGTCTGACATTTAGGCAGACATTGTTCGCACGATTCAGCGGTGGTCGAGCTGGAGTTGTTCGATGAATGTGTTCCGCTACGCCGGGTAGCGACCATACGGTGATGCTGCGCTTTAAACGCCGGTTTTGCGAGCCTGCTATGCGTCGATAAGACAGGTAAAAGATTCAACGCCGCGTAGATCACGGGTAGTGCTGTGAGCTGATGCGGGCCATTCCTACGGTGGACTGGAGGCCGGCGATTCGACCATGCGCTGCGGCTCTCTGTCATGCAATAAACACGCCAATATGAAGCGCCGATTTGTGGCCATCGCTTAAAACGCTATGCGTGCTCAGTGGGGGCGTGTGGCGCCCCCACTGAATCCGGCACCTATTGCACGGTGATTGTTTCTTTCATATTCGGGTGGATGCCGCAAAACACCTTGTACACGCCCGGTTTGTCGAATTTGAACTGATACGTGTCGTTCTGGTCGAGCGCGGCGGAACGGAACATACCCGCGTCGTTCACGACCGTATGCGGCTCGCCGTCGAGATTTTTCCAGGTCACCGTGGAGCCGGCTTTGACCGTCAGCGCCATCGGCGAAAACATGAAGTTCTTGATGACCACGGCGTTGGGCGTCTCTGCCCGCGCAACGGAAAGTCCCGCCGACGCCGCGACGAGCGCCGAACTCCCGAGTAGCACAAAGAACGTGCGGCAAATAGTATTAATTTGCATAACTGATCTCCTGCGAGAGAAAAAAAACTGAAATCAAACGAGCGTCGTATCGGCAAGCGTCGCTTTGAGCGGATGACGCGCGATTTTTATGCTGGTCACGCCGAGCATCTTTGGGAGCTGGTCGCTTGCGACCGTAAGTGGCCCGGGGCCCGGGCCACTGCCGGCGGTCGGCTGTGGATAGGCTGTTGAGCGCGCGGTATGGAAGGTGATATTGCCTTCGACCTTCGACACGATCTGATGAATATGGCCGTTCAGCACGGTCACCGAGCCAAAGCGCTTCAGATAACTCATTGCCTGACCGGCATCGCCCGTGCCCCACCCCCACGGCTCGTAGATCGTCCACATCGGCATGTGTGCAAAGACGACGATCGGCGTGCTGGACGAGCGGCCCTTCAGATCATTTTCCAGCCAGGCGAGTTGATCGTCGCCGAGACCACCCAGGCCGTTAGGCTTGAAATGCATCACGTTGACGAGCGCGACGAAGTGCACGCCGTTGTGGTCGAAGCTGTAATAACCTCTGTTGTCCGAAGCCTTGCCGAAGCGGCTGAAGTATTCGGTTCCGGGGCCGTCCGTCACGTCATGCTCGCCCGGCACAGTGTGGAGTTCGGTGATATTCAGGCCCGACATCAACTGCGCCGCCAGATCGAACTCCGCTGGCCTGGAAAGATGCGTGATATCGCCCGTGTGGATGGTCAGCGCAGGCTTGACCGGCATGGCGTTGACGTAGTCGATCGTCTGCTTGAGCGTGCCGGCAACGTCCGGGTTGGCTTCTTTATTGAAGCCGATATGCGAATCGCTGATCTGCAGGAATAGCGGTACGCCCATGGCCATCGAGGATGATTTCGCATCGGCTGCGAGGGCCAGCTCCACCGGCGTGAGGATGCCGCCGGCAAGAACGAAGACCGTGCCGACTCCACCGAAGGCGAGACATCTCAGCGCGCCGCGACGGGAGGGGTTGAATGCAGGGTCGAACGCAGGATCGGATGAATGGTGTGACGACATGTTGACCTCACGATAAAGATTCGCAGGCAAACCGCGGGATTATCCGGCGGCCCTCACGACTCGGTTCATCAGGAAGACTGCCGCACCGCCGGTTTTATTCCAGGAACAGCAAATTAGCGCACCGGTTGGCGAATCCAGCCGCGTGGGCCTATATGTCTGAGGCCGGAACAAATGGGAATAACCGCGCCGCGGCGGCGGTCTTGCAGATGAGAGAACCTGAAAGGAGTAGCCAACATGGATATCATCGGCATGGCCCGTGCCTCGGGCATGGCGGTCATCCTCGACGGCAGGATTGGCCGCGAGCAGTATCAGAGCGTGTGCGGCTCGCTGTCCGCGTTACAGCGATTTGCCGAAGCGGTACGCCTGGGTACGGTACAACAGGGCGGGCATCAGAAACGCACCACCCCGCCCGCTCGCAGAGCGTGAGGCAATGCCCGGGCCTGCGCGGCGGCATGCTTGCCGGCGGTCTCTCAAGCCGTCTTGCGGAGCATACGAATTGAAGGGAGGGTAAGGTGCGACCGGATTTGCAGACCATTCTGCGCCGCCTGCAACTCGGATCGGGCGTGGTGCTGCTCGTTTATCTGTTTTTGCACCTGGTCAATCATGCGCTCGGTATCTGGTCGCTCGATCTTGCCGGACGCGGGCTCACGTTCGCTCTGTGGATCTGGCACAGCGTGCCCGGCACGATCCTGTTGTACGGTTCGGCCCTGCTCCATTTCGCGCTCGCTGTGCGCACGATTTACGGGCGTCGTCACTGGTCGCTCCCACCCGCCGAATGGATCCGGCTGTGGGCCGGCCTGAGCCTGCCCTTGCTGCTGATCCGGCATGCGGTCGCGACGCGCCTCGCGGCGTCGCTATATGGTTTCGAGCCGAACTACGAGCGGATCGTGATAGCGCTGATCGCGAGCGGCACGCAGGGTCTGCAGCTCGCACTGCTAGCGCCAGGCTGGATCCATGGTTGCCTCGGCGTGTGGTTTCGCTTGCGTCACTATCCGGCGATGCAACGCGCGAGGCCCGCACTGCTTGCCTTGCTCATTGTTTTGCCATTGCTTTCCGCAGTGGGTTTTCTGCGGATGAAGCAAGCGGTCGTCGCAATGCATGCTGTCCTGCCGGCGCCTGATTCGAAACTGCTGGCGCACCAGCTTACGCTCGATACATGGCGCCACAGTCTCGTCACGCTTTACCTTGCCGTGCTCGTTAGCGCGCTTCTGGCAGGTCTGTTGCGGAATTGGCTGGAGCGCCGACCGCGTTCGGCATGATCCGATAGTTGCGTCAATCTCATCGTTTCAGCCGGGATTTTGTTGGGTGAT
>NZ_JAQQET010000026.1:0-122914 GCF_046026855.1 Paraburkholderia sediminicola
GGGTTCGTCGGATTCACTGGTTTGTATTTGGTTCATGACTGGTATACCAGCATGACAAAAAACATACCGCAAGAGTTTTCCACTCTCAGGCGACCCGGGTGGATCATGGCCGTGCCTAGGAAGGGAAAGAGATCCTTGCCATGCGGGCACTTGTATAGTGCAGCGACCAGGATCCCGGCAAAGCATCGGAACAAAAGTACGACCCGCCGCGATTCCGGCAGTAACTAGTGGAGTTGCAATACATTTTGCCCCTCTATCCGAAGCGGAACCGTTCACGTCGTATGAGTCAATGTTTCCTCTGTGACAACATCGTTGAGCTCTTGCGGAATGTGGTGCTGATCGATGAACTCTCTCGCATTCCGCCATTTGACCCAGGACCGACGGAGCGACCTCTGCGCGAGCTTCTTAAAGACGCTTGCGTGAGGGGGCCCTTTTCAGCCGTTGTAAACTCATTGGCCAACCCTCGCCCATCGGCCATCAAATCACCGACGATCGCAACCGGTTTGATCTTCAGACTTTGCGCTGCGCGTCGCGCCAGTGCGGGACTTTGTTGCGCGTCGATGGCAACCATCTCCAGTACGCTGTCGTGAATCCTCCTTCTGCGTACAAGCCGGATTGGGCGCAGGTGAGAGATCTCTACGATGGCACGCAATGACTTGAGGGCGCTATGTATGATACTGGCGCCCCGCGCCATACCTATCCGTGAACTGCCGCGCTCCCGACGGCGTAGCGTCGTGTAATCGCGCTGACAACGAACATCGCGATCACGTTGAGTAGCAGCGCCGCAATCCCCATGTTGACGTCAGCAAGCCAGGTGGTTCCAGGCACGAGCTTCGAAAGGTTAAAGCCCGTCAAGACTGAGTACGCGACCGTGCCAGCGCCTAGTAAGATGCCGACGAAGGCACCCCATTTGTTGACAGGGTTTTCGCGGCGGAAACTCATAAAGAGCGATGGGACGATCTGCACGACGAGCGTATAGCCCATCACCAGAAGCGCGAAGATGCTCTCTACGTTATGGACCGCGAGGAACACGGCGATAAGGGCGAATGCAACTGTCGCAATCTTCGCCACTTTTGCCTGTTCCCGACTCGAACTGCCTGGCCGGGCAAGGCCGTAGACATTCCGGCTGAAGACGCTCGACGCCGAGATCAGCATGATTGAGCTCGGGACCAGCGCCGTGAGCAGACCCGCAGCGCCGATTACTCCAATAAACCACGGCGAGAATGTCTTCAGGGACAGCTGGAGCAGCGCAAGGTCAGCGTGGCTACCCTTAAGCCCCGGAATCTGAAGAACGGCGGCTACCCCAACGAGCATTGGGAACAGTTGCATAAGCGTGTACAGAGGCATGACCACCGCGTTTCGCTTCAGATGGTTCGCAGATCTCGCCGTGTATGCCGAGCTGAACGTGTGCGGCCACATGAAGACAGCCAGGCTGCTCACGAAAACAGTAGAGAGATACCAGGTCAGGCTTTTTCCCGTGGTGGACAGTGCGAAGAAGCCGGGCCTGGCGATTGAAAGCTCCTTGAACATTGGCGCCAGACCGCCGTAATAATGAAACGGCAGGTATAGTCCAAGGAACACGCAGACAACAAGGATCATCACGTCCTTGATGATGGCTGTAGTCGCCGACCCGTGCATTCCCGATGCGACCACATACGCCGCCATTGCAATCGCACCGACGAGAATCGCCCATTCAGGCGCGATTCGTCCGTAAGAACACATCTGAACCAGGATACCGAGTCCTTTCAATTGCAGGACGAGGTATGGAAACAGAGCCAGTAGCGACATCACCGCGACCAACAGCGCGAGAGTGGGGCTGTTATATTTCGCAGCGAAGAAGTCCGGCTGGGTGATAAGCCCTTTCTTGCTTGCAAATTTCCACACTGCCGGCAGAAGCCAGTAGGAAAGCATGAAAGCCTGTGTCAGGAAGATAACGATCGAAAAGGCAGCGCCACCCGAGTTGTACGCGAGACCGCTTGCGCCAAGCAGCGCGGAAGTCGTGAAGACCTCACCCGCCATCAACACGAAAACCAGAAAAGGCGAGAATCCGCGTCCACCGATACTCCACTGCTCGAGATTCATGCTGACGCCTCGACGCGAGAGGATTGCCGACCCAAATGCGACGGCAAGGGCTGCCAGAATGATAATGAGCGGCACGTTCATTTTTCGACCTCCATCGACGGATGCGCGGCCCGGCTATCGACGACATGGATGACGTACAGTATCGCGGAGGTGAAGAGCACCCCAGCGATAACCCAGAGAAGCATGGCGGGTATACCGCCAACGAAAACTTCGACCTTCGTCGAAAACACTGCGCCAAGCACATTCAGCAAAATTGGAAGCAGTCCAAGCAGGTAGATTTTTTTCATGCCGCAGCTTTCCTGTGTCTCAAGATTGTTTTGTCGCGGCTCACGTTCAATCACACACACGTGGCCGTTGTGTGTTCTGTCATTCGATCGCGCGATAATTGCGCAAAACCTACGGCCGCAGACGGGTGGACGGCAGAATGTGCTTCCATCGGTAATCACCTGGATCGACCGCTTTGGGTCCAGGCGATTTCGCTATAAGGATGTCGGTCTCGACGTCACGCACAAGCCTGCTGAAATCTGCCCGAAAGTGATTTGCACTCTTGATCACAATCACTTTGAGTTCTTCGGGTACGAGCCCCATCATTCGGATCTGCGCGCGGTCGAGAACCTGCATCTTCCCGCTTGCAACGATGACGTAGACGCCATCGGTCTCGAGCAGCGCGCACTGGCCCAGTTGCGTGATGAAGCCGGTCATCATTGGGCCTTCCAGCGCTATCCGCCCGTCGCTAAGCGATACCACGCTGAACCGCGCCCTGACGGGCGGCTCACTTGGCTCTCCCGTAAAGGTTCGCACCGAGGCACCAACGTCCAGTTCAATCGTTGCGCCCACGCCGGCCCTGGCAGCAGCCTCTGCGGCTTTCGGATCGTAGATCATGCCGACCGCTACTTTTTTGGGATATCGCTCACCCGCTTTGTTGCGCAACAGCGCGTGCAGCATTCCCGTTGTGTTGCCGTCCGCACCACCGCTCGGATTGTCTTGAGTGTCCGCGACCACAACCGGCCGGCCAGATGTTTCTGCCAGCGTCAATGCCCGATCGACGGCATCATCGGGCAGATAGACGTGCTGTAGTCGCCATTGGTCGGGTTCAGAGACCGCCCGGTACAGCTCATCGAGTGCGAATTCCGCGCGATCGCCGTACGACATCACCATCGGCGCGCACTCGGGGAAATCGGCGGCTGCAAATCCCATGAGAAAGCTGGAAACCGTTCCGTACTTCCGGTCCAGTTCGACCAACAACTCGAAATGAGCTTTTGCCGGCGACATCAGCGTGCTCTGCGAGTTGGTGGAGATCAGGAATGGGAGACGTCGGTAAGCCATTTTCTCGCGAATGCCTTTCGCCCTGCGCCGTTCGAGCAGTTCCGCCGCCAAAGCGCCTGTCTTCGCCATATCCACATGGGGGTATGTGCGAAACCCGACCATCGCGTCGGCCTGCGTCAGCATCTCCGCGGTCACGTTCGCGTGAAGATCCAGACTGGCGACGATCGGTATGTCATAGCCGATTTCTCGCCGCAGCCGGACTAGGACCTCTCCTTCGACGTCGTTGATGTGCTCTGCGACACCGGCACCGTGGAAATCCATGTAGATCGCGTCGAATTCGCTTCGTTGTGCCCGCTCCACTATCGCGGCACTGATGCGCTCGAACGCATCCTCAGTGATGTGAGCAGACGGCGTCGCACCACACCAAAGGCTGGGCACCAGTTCCCAACCTTTCTGGCGCGCGGCGTCAATAAAACCTCCCACCGGGAGGTTGACGCCCTCCATGCTGTCCAGCATGGCCTGCCCCTCTATAAACGCGGGAAAACTGTCTCCTCTGTTAAACGCCGCCCAATCTGCTTTGCTGACCGCAAACGTATTGGTTTCATGCTCAAACCCGCAAACTAGAACGCGCATCATTTCCTTACCACCCCTCGTAATTCCGCGACGACAATCACGGTTGCCGAACCGATTCGAAACAGCCACTCCGGCCTTGTGAACTGCCCGCTATGCCGCTGCACGCCGGCAAAAGAAGCCTTTCCTTTGTCGCGGTCGCAAATTTCCGGCCACCTAGTGATTTATGCGAGTTCACTGTATCACTACAAATTTTTCGACCATGTTGATATTATCGCTAGAATGTAGTGTACTAGGACAGTTAGGCAAGTTGCCGCATACCAATCGGAGCGCAGTGAATGGCTGAGGGAAATCGGAAGGCGGGGCGGAAAGCTCTCGACCTCGGCGCTGACGAAGCCGATATGGCTGAAGGCTGGCGCCACGGCTTGGCCGAAGGACTCACGAAGTACGAGTCGATGGTCGAGGCCATTGCGCATGGGATCCAAACAGGTGAGCTGAAACCGGGCGCACGGTTGCCCCCGCAACGCGTCCTGGCCCGACAGTTCGGCGTGACGGTCGCTACGGTTACGAAGGCGATCGAACACGCGTCGCGTCGCGGTCTGATCGTGACGAAGACGGGCAGCGGAACATTCGTGTGCAACAAGTCAGATGCGGATGCCCCCGAACATGAAGACTTCGTAGACCTGTCGTTGAACACGTCGCCGACGATCATCGCCGCCTCAGTGCTGCAGCATAGCCTTCGCGCCCTCGCAACTTCGGGAGAGCCCCAGAAACTCTTCGGTCACTCGCCCATACAGGGAGCGCCACGGAACCGGCGGGCTGGAGCTGCATGGTTCGCGTTACGTGGACTCGCGATCCCGCCAGACCAAGTGTTGATTACCCAGGGCGCACACGAGGGCCTACTCTGCACACTGCTGGCTCTCGCATCCCCAGGGGACTCCATCCTTTGTGAACGACTCAATTACGTTGGCCTTAAGCGCATTGCGAAGCTGTTGCAACTCCGCTTGATTCCAGTTGAAGTGGACCATGAAGGTCTGGATAGCACGGCACTCGCGCGCTTTCGCCGCGACAAATCCGTCAAGGCCGTTGTCTGCACCCCCGTTACGCACAACCCCACAACGGCTAACCTCAGCCGCGCTAGGCGCGTGGCGCTGCTGCGCTTCGCGCGGGAAGCTGCAATTCCAGTCATTGAAGATGACGTTTACGGAATGCTCGCTGGCGCGGACGCTCCGCCGCTGGCAACCGAATGGCCCGAGGGTGTTGTAATCATCAGCAGTCTGTCTAAGTCCGTTTCCCCCGGGATCAGGGTGGGCTACATCGCCGCGCCCGCGCCGCTTGTTTCGCGCATAAGGGATGCCATGTTCATGCTCGGCTGGACGGAGCCTTCGACACAAGCTGCCATTGCCAGTCAACTGATTCATTCCGGCGACGCTTTCCAGAGCACACTCCTCCACAGGACGGAAGCCATTAGGCGAGTTGAGATTGCGGCGCGCGCGCTAGGGCCATGTATGGTGACGTCCGCCAGCACCATCTCATATCACGTCTGGGTAAGCACGGGCTCAATGCCACCTGACACTGCAGCCTCTGAACTGGCCAGAATGGGGGTTCTGGTGTCCACATCTACACAATTTCTGGTAGGCGATGGTCCGCCCGACCATGCCCTGAGAATCAGTCTCGGCGCGGTCCCGTCCATTAATGAACTCACACCGGCACTCGACGCCGTTGCGCGCGTTCTGTCAACTCGAAAGCCGCAGCATTCTGCCTGACTTGCGTTAGCGATCGCCGAAGCGTAAGACTCATCCGTTTCACCTGTACCAGTACACATCTTGATCGTGCCCTGTGGTTTTCCCGGATACGCGGGGTCCCACTGCCGATCATTTTCCACGCTGAATTGCCCCAAAATCAGCGTAAACACAGGCCTCTCAAGCTAGTCGCCACATAAAAGGCCGTATGGCCACACTGAAGCGACGGCACTAATTACTCCCCTTGCAATCAATTTTGAACTAGTCCACTATTCGATCGAATTCGATATGTACTGGTCTGGTTCGCACCTTACCGGACGCCCGGGCGTCGAGCCCCACTAACTTGGAGCAAGTCATGAAGCTGAGATTCAAGCATTGGGGCATGGCCCTCACATTTGCCGGGGCGGCGTCATGCCTAGGGACATCGGCCCGCGGTGAAGAATTGACGGGCACGCTTCAAAAAATCAAGGAATCGGGAACAGTCACACTTGGTGTTCGTGAATCTTCCGTGCCCTTCTCCTATCTTGACGACAAGCAGGCGTACCGAGGCTACTCCATCGACGCATGCATGAAGATCGTCGACGCGATCAAGTCCAAGGTCGGTCTGCCAAAGCTGTCCGTGAAGTATCAGGCGATCACATCGGCAACCCGAATCCCGTTGATGCTGAATCAGACGATTGACCTTACATGCGGCTCGGACGCGAACACGCTCGATCGTCAACGGCAGGTGGCTTTTTCCTACACCACCTATGTCGGAAACGAAGTGGCCGCCTCGCTGAAAAGCTCCAACATCAGAACACTTGATGATTTACGCGGAAAAACCGTCGTCACTTCTTCGGGCACAACGGACATCGCACACATCAACGAACTGAACCAGCAAGACCATCTTGGGATGAAGTTGACAGTCGCGGCCGATCACTCAGCTTCGTTCATGACGATGAGCAGCGGTCGTGCCAGCGTGTTCATCATCACAGACATTATTGCTGGGTCTCAGATCGCCAACGCAAAGAATCCCGACGAATTTTTGATGTGGAACATCGAAAAGATGCCCGTGGAACCCTGGGCGCTAATGATGCGGCGCGATGACCCGCAATTCACCGCCCTGGTCAACGGCGTGCTGGCGGGAATGTTCAAGTCCGGGGAAATGAATGCGCTCTATCGGAAATGGTTTGAGTCGCCCTTGCCGTCCCTCGGTATCAATCTGCGCATCCCGATGAGCGACAAGCTCCGCCGGGCCATGGCGGTCCCCACCGATTCGGGCGATCCGAAGGACTACAAATAAGCCCGCGCCGGGAGAGGTTTGCACATGAACTATCACTGGGACTGGCGGATTTTCAGCCAGCCATCGCCTGATGGAAGTGGCACGTACCTGGAAACCATTGCCAATGGGCTCTGCTGGACGCTGGCCACAGCTGGCGGTGCGTGGGCTGTCGCGCTCATCTTCGGCTCGCTTGTCGGCGCGCTCTGTACCTTGAAGGGCCGCTGGGTGTCGCGGCTAGCGCATGCGTACATCGAGATGTTTCGCAACATACCGCTGCTCGTTCAGATGTTTCTTTTCTACTTCGTGCTGCCAGAACTTCTTCCGCGCGCTGCCGGAGCGTGGCTGAAGGCGTATGAATACTCGTCGTACCTGACGGCAGTCGTCTCCCTCGGGTTCTACACGTCGGCGCGCGTAGCAGTTCAGGTCGCGGCAGGAATCAGAAGTCTTTCACGTGGCCAGGAGATGGCAGCGCTCGCAACTGGGATGACGTTATGGCAGTCCTACCGGTACGTGCTGTTGCCTCAGGCCGTCCGCGTAGTTATCTTGCCGCTCACAGGCGAGTTCGTTGGCGTGATGAAGAACAGCGCCGTTGCGCTGACCATCGGCCTCATGGAGTTGACGGCTCGCACGCGTGCTGTGACCGAACTCTCTTTTCAGACGTTTGAGCCATTCATCGTGGCAACGGCGCTGTACGCGTTGATCAACCTCACGGTTATTTACGTGATGCGGAGGGTCGACACCAGATTCTCCGCTCCCCGCGGGTAGAGGTGATTTTATGTTTGAGAGTTTTGACACAGGGGTAATCTCGCGCTCGCTGAACTATCTGTTCATCGACGGCATGACTTTCACGGTCAAGCTCACGTTCATGGCCATGATCGGCGGGCTTGTCATTGGCACCGGGCTCGCATTGATGCGATTGTCCGGCAATCCGGTTACGAGAAACATCGCAGCGGCCTACGTAAACCTTGTTCGCGCGGTGCCTCTCGTTCTGGTGATCTTCTGGTTCTATTTCCTTGTGCCATATATCGGCGCATGGCTCACGGGGTCTCCGAACCCGATCCGGGTGGGAGCGTTCGCGTCATCACTTACGACCTTCGTAATGTTCGAGGCGGCCTACTATTGCGAGATCATGCGCGCGGGAATTCTATCTGTACCGCGAGGCCAGTTCTACGCTGCCAGGGCGCTCGGAATGCGCGAGAGCCAGATGATGGGCCTGATTGTGATTCCCCAAGCCGTTCGAAACATGTTACCGGTCCTGCTCACCCAGACCATCATCCTGTTCCAGGATGTATCGCTCGTGTACGTGATCTCAATTACCGATTTCGTGGGTGCGGCGTCCAACGTGGCCCAGCGCGATGGGCGCCCTATCGAGATGTACGTCTTCGTCGCAGCGGTATATTTCATTATCAGCTTTGGTCTTTCACGCCTGGTGGGCCGGCTCCAGCGCCGCATCCAGATTGTCCGTTAATGACCGCGCACTGCCTGGATTGATTACCATGATCGAAATCAAAAACGTCTCCAAACACTATGGCGCCTTCAAAGTTCTGCATGACTGCTCCGCGACCGTCGATCGCGGCGACGTCGTCGTGGTGTGCGGACCTTCGGGCTCAGGGAAATCCACCCTCATCAAAACTGTCAATGGCCTGGAGCCAGTTCAGGCCGGCGAGATCCGTGTTGACGGCACGCTTGTCAGCGGCAAGCGTACGTCACTCCCCGCGCTGCGCGCGCGCATCGGCATGGTCTTCCAAGGGTTTGAACTGTTTCCACACCTATCAGTTCGCGACAACCTGACTCTTGCGCAGGTGAAGGTTTTGCGCCGCTCACCAGATGAAGCTATCGCCAAGGGCCTGCAGTATCTCGAAAGAGTGGGACTGCTCGCGCAACAACATAAGTTCCCGGCGCAACTTTCAGGTGGTCAACAGCAACGCGTCGCAATCGCACGTGCCCTTGCGATGGATCCGATCGTGATGTTGTTCGACGAGCCTACGTCCGCACTCGACCCCGAAATGGTCAACGAAGTACTGGATGTGATGAGCAGCCTTGCAAACGACGGAATGACGATGATGGTGGTCACGCACGAAATGGGTTTTGCACGACGCGTAGCCAACCGCGTGCTGTTTATGGACCAAGGCCGCATCGTCGAGGATCGCAGCAAGGAGGAGTTCTTTGGGGCTCCCGTGTCGGACCGTGCCAAAGATTTTCTTGGCAAAATTTTGCACTGAACTGTGCTACTGCCGCGTGTATACTAGTTCGCATGAGCGCCCTGCTATGCAGGCGCACCCGCCAACCTCGTGCACATGCGACTGTATGAACAACAAGTGGATTCCCGAGACGCGGGACCCGAACACACCGAAATATCAAGCGCTGGTTTCGTCCATCGAGGTCGCGATCACGACCGGGGGGTTGCGTCCGGGCGAAAAACTGCCATCGAATCGCGAGATCAGCGAGCAGTTTGGTGTCACCGTTGCCACAGTCTCACGTGCCATGGGAGAGGCGGTCCGCCGCGGGCTTGTTGAGACACGTGTTGGCAGTGGAACCTTCGTGTGCGATGCCGCCGACCCCGCGCCACAGTTCGACAACGTAGTAGCGGACCTTTCGCTTAATACGTTACCTACCGGCGTGGTGAACAGCATCCTGGCGAAAGCCATGAACAGGCTTCCGGCAAACGCATTGCAGGAAAGCCTGTTCTCTTACCACTCCTATGTCCCATCCCAGAACCATCGTCAACTTGCAGCCGGATGGCTAATGACGCCGTCGGGGACGGCATCGTCAAGTCGCCTCCTCTGCACTGCCGGCGTTCATCAAGGCCTGTTGGCGGCCTTCAAGACCCTCTTGCGGCCGGGTGACAGCGCCGTTTGCGAGGCGCTTACCTATACGGGAATCAAGCGGATTGCTGAGTATTCCAACGTCGATCTGACAGCTGCTCAATGCGATGAGGGCGGAGTTATACCCGAATCAGTCGACGAGGTGCTAAAACGCACGAAGGCGAAGGTGATTGTGCTCACTCCAACGATGCACAATCCAACGACGGCGACCCTCTCTCTATCTCGGCGCGAGGCGCTGGTGAAGGTCATCCGGTCAAACGAGGCGGTCCTCATCGAAGACGGTGTGAACGTTCCGCTCGCAAACGACGGGTTGCCCACGCTGACTTCGTTGATGCCAGACCGCTCCGTCTATCTGACAGGGCTCTCCAAGTGCGTGGCTTCGGGCTTCAGACTCGGTTATGCGCTTGTTCCGGAAATCTACTTTCACCCGTTCCACGAAGCACTCGTCAGCACACAGTGGATCGGACCTGGAGTGTATAGCGCGCTTGCCGAATCCATCCTTGGCGACGGCTCACTGACTGAGTGCATCGAGCTGCATCGGAAAGAGGCGCGGGAACGTGTAAGCCTTGCACGACGATTCATTTCCGGTGTCCGCGAGACAGAATCAACCGCTTATCACGTCTGGGTGCCGGTAGCGACCGTGGCGCAGGTGAACGACTTTTGCACGCGAGCCCAGCAGGCTGGCGTTCGCGTTTCTCCTGGTCCGCATTTCGCGGTCGCAGCTGATACTACGCAGGTCGGCTACCGGATCAGTCTGGGAACAGTCGGCGCGAGAGACGACATCGAACGAGCGCTTCGAGTGCTCGCTCGCGTAAACGACGTGCCCAATACCTCATTCGCCACGCTTATCTGAACGAATGGATTCGTCATTCGCAGAAATTCGCGAGGCTCACAACTTGTGCTGAGCTGGAAGCAGTGACATGCTCCCAGCTCAGTAGTTTGAAGCGAATGCCGGTTACCTAGGCGCTGTCGTCTCGCGCACTGCAATCGGCGCTCACAGCAGACTCGCAGTTGGAGGACTCGGATTTCCCTGTCTAGAAAACGGGTTGAAAGACGGGTCCCGGCAGCCAGCCGCCGCTCTGAAATTCGCACCGCGGACCCTGCGCCGAGGCGACATTTTGCTTTCCCACAGTCAGCTTTTTCATGCCGCCTGGCAAAACCTCTCCGTCAGCGTCAAGACGTCATTAACCTTCGCCTTTCGCGGTGCGGGCAATTCGCCACCGCAGGATCGCGCCCATATCGGCTCGGTTTTATAGAGCTGGGAACAGACGGCAGCGGCGCTCGCGAGTTCTGCCTTCCCCGACGGTAACGACGGCTGCGCTTCAACCGGCCGCACCACAACTATCCCCCTGCTCAACGGAAGCCGAAGCGACGCACTCCAAGCAAAGCTTGTAACGGCTGCATTTCCTATCTGCTCGCGCGTCCACTTCTTATCTCCTGAGAACCGCAAAGTTTGTCCTCTTTGTGCGGGCGATATGTACTTGCCTGGACCAGTCGTCATAGCCATCGCAGCCGCATATCAGCGAACGACGTTCGTTCATAGCCCACGCCTGCCGGAACGCAGATTGTGCGATTGAACTAGTACGATTAGAACACTTCTCGATTTTAAATCAAGTATTCTAGTACACACTAATCAATGTGGTGACCAATCAGGAGCGTAGTCATGTCAGTGCAAGCAAGTTCGTCCGCCCTCGTCAATGGCGAAATTTATGTGCCAGGCCTTTCCGCCGAGCACGTTTCGAAGCAGTACGGCGTTCCCCTCGAAGACGTCGCGAAACTGGCTAGCGCGGAGAATCCGCATGGCGCCTCGCCCGCGGCCGAAGCCGCCGTGAAAGATGCCTGGGGCCGCCTTTCGATCTACCCCGATTGGACCGCTAAGGCGCTGCGAGAAGCGATCGCCGAGAAGTATGGGTTTGCACCGGAATGCGTGGTTTGTGGCTCCGGCGAGACCGAGGTGATTTCGATGGTAATCCGCGCGTTCGCTGGAGTGGATCAGCCCGTGTTGATGCACAACCCGTGCTTCCCGCTGTACCGCATCTATTCGAACTGTGAAGGTCGACGCCCGGTCTTCACCCCGATGGGCGAAGACTTCGAGCCCTTGGTTGACGAGTACATCGCCAACATGAAGAAGTCGAAACCGCGCATCGCGTTCATGACGAACCCGCACAATCCCAGCGGGCGCCTCCTGAGCGAAGCAGAAGTTCGCCGTATCTGTGATGCCGCAGACAAGGACACGTTGCTGGTGCTCGACGAAGCGTACGTCCACTACAGTTCGGCAACCTTTGGCATGTCGCTGCTGCACGAATACGACAATTTGATCGTGCTGCGCACGTTCTCGAAAGCGTTTGGGCTGGCGGGCCTGCGCATCGGCTTCGGTATCGCGAAGAACCCAAATCTGATCACGCCTCTGCGCAACATCAAGCCAACGTGGAACATGGGGCAACTGCAGATCGCCGGCGGCATCGCCGGAATTAACGATGATGCGCACGTCGCACGTGCCGTCAAAACTGTCGGCGAGATGCGGCCGTATGTGATGAACGGCCTAAACAAGATCGAAGGATATCGCTCGGTTCCGGGTTCTGAAGCAAATTTCTTCCTGGCCGAAATTCTGAACAAGGACCAGGATTCGACGTTCGTGTTCAACGAACTGCTGAAACGCGGCGTGATCGTTAAGGACGGCACTGACATCCCCGGGCTCGGCGCGCGATACCTGCGCGTTGACGTGAACCTGCAACGCCACATGGACCGTTTCCTTTGGGCCATGGGCGACATCGGCACACAGGGAAAATCAAGGTAATTCGCTTCAGCCGTCTGGGCGGGCCGGTTCGGTGCGACCTGCCCGCTCAGGTTTTTCGATAGGCGAGATCAGAAGCCCGGCACAGGTAGGAAATCATTCGGGCCACGGGGATTCGCGACCTCGCTGGTTACGGCGCAAGAGCTCTCTCTGTCCATTACATACGAAGAGCATCATACGAGTTCTCACAGCGCTTGATTCGCTACTACTTTGTGTAACGCAAGATTGCTATAAATCGATCGACGCCCTTCGGGGAATATCCGACACCGTGCAGATTCTATTTTTCAAAGCGGTCATCACACCGCTGCTGCTGGTAGCCGCGTCGCTCGTCGTTCGTCGTTGGGGTGAAACTGTCGGCGGGCTGCTGTTGGGATTACCACTTACATCCGGGCCAATTTCGATTTTCCTGACACTGGACCATGGTGCCGCCTTTGCCACACAAGCGACAGCAGGCTCCCTTGCCGCGACCGTTGCGCAAGTCGTTTTTTCGGTTGCTTATTGTAGGCTCGCCTACAAGGGGTGGGGCATTTCTCTGGTGAGTGCCTGCGCCGCATTCATCGGGGTCGCGGCCATTTTGCAGTATTGCCGAATGAGTAACGGTTTGCTGTTTTTCCTGGTGATTGTGGGCGTGATGGTCGCGCTCAAGATCATTCCATCCAAGGCAGGCCGCACCAATTCACTTCCGCTGCCGTGGTGGGACTTGCCACTACGCGCCGTGATCATCGCCAGTCTTGTGGTTTGTGTGACGCTGTACGCGGGACAGTTGGGTCCAGCCATGAGTGGCGTGCTTGCTTCAATCCCATTTATGGCGATTATCATCACCGTTTTCGCACACAGGATGTCCGGCGATGTGGCGGTAACACAGTTGCTAAAGTCAATGGTTAAGGGGCTGTTGGGTTTCGGTACCTTTTTCTATGTGCTCAGCGCTACGTTGACGCGGTGGGAGCCGGTGTTGAGCTATGGCACTGCGATCGCCTGCCTCATCGTTACGCAGGCGCTTACCCTCTTCTTGCAGCATTCTTCCGCTGATTAGCAAGCAAATCTGCGGAGAACTGGTCGCTAATCCGGTCTGTCCCTTCTCCCCGATCACAACATCGAGAACGCCCTGCTTCTCCGGCATCATCCATAAATTTTGTATCATCTAGGACAACAGATTTATATTCATCGACATAACAATCTCAAAACTCCACGAGACTAGGGGCGCCTCTCGATCCACATGTAACCAGGATGTTCGTCGAGGTCGACCACCGTCGGATCTACCTCGAGGTAGTATCCACTGATCAAGCAGGGAATATTGGCGGAAAGTCAAACCAGAGTGATCAGAGATTCGCTTCGGTCTACAGTGGGTAGCGAACTCTTCGCCCGCCCCATTGTCAGAAAAAGCGACGCAAAGTTTGCGCAAATATTCGGATCAAAGCATTCACCTTAGCACCCACCTCGGGCCACTACCGCACCTTGCGCGGTATCCTTGGACGCTCTAACCCTGTTGGCGCACTTTTAGTTTTCTTTGCGGACACAATGGTAAGCCTGTGCGGGGCGCCGGTGAGTTTGACGGTGGCAACCTTGTTCTCAATTGCCTCTGAGATGTGCCGGCGTAGCATACTTGCTGCCTAGATTGTATCGCCCTGTTCAATGGCATCGAGGATCTTGAGGTGATCGTGCGTCATATGGACTTGTCGCGGCTGCGCTTGCTTCTCTTGACGGTACTCTGCTATTCGGCGCATCTGATACAAGTTTCTCAGTATCTCCAGAGCAAGCCGGTTGTGCGACCACGGCATGATGGTCTCATGGAATCGTGCACTTGACTCAAGCCGATCGGATGGGGAGAGCACACTGTGGCTGTGCTTCAAAACCGCCTCCTGCTCCTCTTACAGAGACATTCGACTGCGGTGAACACATTGAGAATGACCAGTTCCATCTCAGAAGGTTTTCGGGAACCCAATTCCTTGAAGGCGCGAAGCACTTATGTCTCGCAAGAGACGACACTGTGATCATCCAGTTCCGCAGAAAAAATGCGCGCAACCTTGAAGTTATTGCGAGCCTCGTCGAATGTGATGGAATGGCAGCTAGACGATTTGCATGCGCACTCGAGCGCCCGAGCCTGACGCATGTTCGTCGCTGCATCACTCGACCAGCGTAGCTGGGTCCGGTCCACTATGGTTGACGCGTTCACAGATGGTGCCTAAGGTCTGCGATCACTGATAACGTCAGCGGCGCCTTGCATCGCGCCGCAGATTCTCGACCGGTTCGACATCGGCATGGAGCTTCACGCCGTGCGCGTCGGCACTCTGCGTATACACATTTCGCCTACTCCATCGCCCCATTTTGATGGTGACGGCGGCGCTTCGAGCGGCTATTAAATCGCGTGCGCGGCAACCTATGGCATGGCCAAGACGACGTGGCAATCGCGATGCTGCGCACGCTCTTCCCTTCGCGTAACCTCGAAATCGGATCTATGGCGAAGTTCCACGATCTTTCCGCAGGAACGGCGTCTAGCGCAGACGCTAGATTGTTGACCTTCCTCGTCAACAATCGTTGCGACATATCGAAAATCAACGGGCCTTCACGACCGGTCATCGGGTATCGTCTGCTGCGGCTGAATCGGTCATGAATCATTTGATAAATCGACAATTCCCTGAACCTCAACAAATTCATTGATCAATTAGGAATACTATTTATCTTCCGAAAACGCAGGTAGAGCTAATTGACGAGTGACTAGGGACGTGCGTCGCCAAGCAACGCTCCCAGTTTAGATCGCCTGAGTTCGCTCGATAGTGAACGTCTATCCCCGTTTCTCATCCAAGCCCAGAATTAACGAGCATCAGCGGTTGACGTTGAATTACGGCTCATCTGAGGGCGCAGGATTTGGATGACCCGGCATCGCTGCGCGATCCCGGGTCATCGTCAATTCGCCAAGCGTCGCGTTTCCGCGTCGGCGTAGCCTGACGGAAGCGGCGGCAGTTCGAGATTCGAGCGCAGATCGTCACCGCGGTAGTCTGTATCTATCAGACCGCGCCGACGCAACTCAGGCAACAATCCGTTCAGCAGCAGATCCTCCTGGTCCGGCTGGCCGAGCCCGTGCAGCGACACGATATCGACGATCCCCGCGCGATACCGCTCCTCGATTGCATCGGCAAGCTGCCTCGGCGTACCGGCGACAGACCAGTGGCCAGTGTCCTGCGCGCGAATGATCAGCTCGCGCAAGGTGAGGCCCTGCAATGCATAACGGCGGAAAATCGCGACGCGCCCGCGCCGCCGGTTAACGCTGTCGACCGTTGGCAGCCGCGCCTCGGGCAGTGGCCGGTCGAGCGGCAGCTCGCTCAGGTCGATACCGCCACCCAACATATCTGCGAGCTTCAACCTCCCCTGTTCGTAGTCGATCCGCTCGTGCTTGTCGCGCAGCCGCCGCGCGACATCCGCGTCGGACTCGCCAATCATCGAGTGGAACGAGTTCATCACGAACGGTAATCGGTTCGCGCGGCCAAAGCCGACCGCCTGCCGGTGCAATTCGGTGACAAACGCGCGTGCCTCGTCGAGCGTAGGCTGCGACGTGTAGACGACTTCCGCGTAACGCGCGCCGAGAGTCACACCGCTCGCCGACTGCCCAGCCTGGAACAGCACCGGCCGCTTTTGCGGCGGCGGCGGCACGTTGAGTGGCCCCTGCACCTGGAAATGCTCGCCGCGATAGTCGATCGTGCCGAGCTTGCGCGGGTCCACGGACACCGAGCCTGACGACGCGCGCCGCGAGGCTGCGGGATCGTTCGCATCGAACAATGCGTTGACGATCTCGACGAATTCCGTCGCGCGCGCATACCGGCGCTCCGGATCGGGCAGCGTGCCGTCACCGAAGTTCTGCTCGCCGACCGACGACGTGACCGCGTTCCACGCGGCCCGGCCGCCGCTCACGTGATCGAGCGTACCGATCAGCCGTGCGATGTTGTAAGGATGGTGATAGGTCGTCGACACGGTCGCGACGAGCCCGATATGCGATGTGGCCTGACTCAGCGCGGCAAGCGCGACGATCGGCTCCTGACTGCCGGTGCTGCCCGCCAGTCCGGCAGGGTCCGCCTGCAGCAGATCGGCCGTAAAAAGGCCCGTGATCTTTTCCACCTCCGCAGTGCGCGCGAGCGCCGCCGCGCGGCGAATGCCCTGCGAGAGGTCCGCGTCTCCGTTCGCATAGAGGACGTTGCCTGCGCCAACGAGCGTCTTCAACCGTCTACGCACGACGCTCATGCTGCGCTCCTGTCGTTGAAACGGCACTGGGCAGCAAAGGTCGATATCACGATATGGGGGCTGCCGCGTCCCGGCCGCCGCTCGTTCCGGTCATACATAAGGATTCCTTGTCGATTCACGCGAGGTTGCCAACCATACCCCAACGCCCCCTATCGGCCGGAACAAATATTTTCCGCTTTCCATATTCCTCTTGATTGTTTGACCGGCGGGTACGCTGCACAAAATAATCACGGATACGGAATCCAATCACCAACTTCGATTTATTCGTTCTATTTTCGATATCGATGCAATGACATATCAAGACCGCCTTCCCGCTCGCGACTCCGCGACCCCCGCTTTCAGATTGAGCCTGCTTGACAAGAGTCCAATCGCGTTTGGCGAAAGTACCGCCGATGCGCTCGCGCGCAGCGTCGAACTTGCCCGCGCCGCTGAAACATGGGGCTATCACCGCTACTGGTTCGCCGAGCACCACAACTCAATCAGGCTCGCCTGTCCAACGCCGGAAATCCTGATCGCGCACGTGCTCGCGCACACGCACCGGATCCGGATAGGCTCAGGCGGTGTGATGCTTCAGCATTACAGTCCGTATAAGATCGCAGAAAATTTCAATCTGCTCGCCGCCCTGGCTCCTGGCCGCGTCGATATGGGCATCGGCAAGGCGCCTGGCGGATTGCCGCTGTCGACACGTGCGCTGCAAGGAACGAGCGACTCGTCACAGCCGCGCGATTTCGCGAAACTGGTATCCGCGTTAAACCAGTATATGCGTGCGAATGATCCACCCGCAGCCGACGGCGAAGACAATGAGGCGGTGCTGCGCGCGACACCGCTGCCGCCTGAATCAGCAAGTCCATTTCTGCTGGGCGCGAGCGTCGAGAGCGCGACGCTCGCCGCGCAGCTTGGCTGGGATTTCGTCTACGCCGCGCACATCAACGCGGCACCCGCGGACATCGAGCGCGCGTTCGACCGCTACCGGTCCACGTCCGGCGGACGCGCACCGTTGCTCGCGATTTCAGTCGTCGTTGCCGAGACACGCGCCGAAGCCGCCCGGCTCGCCGACGGCTTCCGGCGCTTTCGCGTGCAGGTGGGCGAGGCTCAGGCCGTCAACGTCGGGAGTCTCGAGCAGGCCCACGCATTTGTGCGCCAGTCGGGTGGCGGCGCGCATCGAATCGAAGAACGCGAGAGCCATATCGTCCACGGCACGCGCGACGACGCGCTGCGTGAGCTCGGCGAGCTGCAACGCCGCTATGGCATCGCCGAATTCATTATCGATACGCCGGTCGCCGAAGCCGCGCCGCGCATCGCATCGATCCGCCTGCTTGCCGGCACCCACGACCACACGCAAACCGCGACGCGCGCAAACCCGGTCCGCACCCATCATTCCCTGGCTGTGACCGGAAAATGACCGACACCATTCGCATTGCTGGCGAAGACGACGTGCCGGCCCTATACGACCTGCTTCAACAAGCCTATGCGCCGCTCGCTCGCGAGGGCGTCCACTTCACGATCACCCGCTCGCCGATCGAACGGGTTCAGCGCACGGTAGCGAGCCACACCACTTTCGTGCTCGAACGCGAGTCAGCGACCGACAGTGGCAAGACGCTTGCCGCGACGCTAACGGTCCGTTTCCCGTGGACATCGGAAGACCGGCATCTGACGCCGCATCCGTCCATCCACTGGTTCGCGGTTGCGCCGGACTACAAGCGACAAGGGCTCGGCAACACGCTGCTCGAACACGTCGAGGAAATGTTCCTGAAGGCGCAAGTCAAGGCGCCGGCGGCGTACCTCGGGACGGCCGTCGAGCACCCATGGCTGAGGCCGTACTACGAGCGGCACGGATACGTGCCGTTCCATCGATCGACGAACGCCCTCGGCACGCCGATTGTCTGGTTGCGCAAGATTCTGATCCCAACGCTCTATCAGGACACGTCGGCGGTGTAAGTCACAACGGTCCTCAACAAGCCGCAACAGCCGCCCGCGTCCACGGGACCGCGTCATCCCAGGGCCGCGACGCGACACCGTCTTTTATTCCCTGCTCCTCTCCTGAAGGTATTCGATCCATGACATTTCCGTTTCCGGCGCTGCAGTCTGCCCATCGGGCATCGCGACGCGCCGCATCGGCCGCCGTCCTGCTCGTGCTCGCGCTGGTCCATCTCACGGTCGCGCACGGCACGCCCGTGTCTGGCGGCACGCTAACCTGGGGCGTCGAAACCGAACCGCGCACGCTTAATCCGCAACTGAACGGCCAGGACAAGGTCGAGTTGCTGCTGCGTAATGCGTATGAGAGCCTGCTCGCCCGGAAACCCGACGGCAGCTTCGTCCCATGGCTCGCGACCGCCTACAAGGTGTCCGCCGACGACAAGACCTATATCTTCACGTTGCGCGACGGCGTCAAGTTCACCGACGGCGCACCGTTCGATGCGCAGGCTGTCGCCCGTAACTTTCTCAATGCGCAGAACCTCGCGTACTCGGCTGGCAGCAACCTGTCGCGGTTGATCTCACACGTGAGCGGCGTGAAAACACCGGACGCGCATACCGTCGAGATCACGCTCGACGCGCCCTACGCGCCGTTTCTCACGTTCGCCGCACGCCTGCCGTTGCTGTCGCCCAACGCATTCGACCGGCCTGGCCTCAAGTCGGGCGGCCCGGATATCGCCGGTACCGGACCGTTCATCCTGCGCAAGTATGTGAAAGGTCAGGATATCGAGTTCGTCAAGAATCCTGACTACCGTTGGGCGCCATCGACGGCCGGCCACCAGGGCCCTGCGTACCTGGACGGCGTCATCTACCGGTTCCTGCCCGAATCGTCGGTGCGCACCGGCGCACTGCTGTCTGGGCAGGTCGACGTGATCGAGGGCGTGTCGGGTAACGACGCCACGCTGATCCGCAGGAATCCGGAGGTCAGCTATCAACACGCGCTAAACACCGGCACGCCGTATTCGCTGTTCCTGAACGTCACGTACGGCCCGACGCAGGACGTGACGGTGCGCCGCGCGCTGCTCGAAGGGCTCGACGTGACGGGCATCGTCCAGTCGATCTACCGCGGCGAACGCACTCGCGCGTGGGGCATCACGTCGCCGATCGATCCGCTGTATGACGGCAGCGTCGAGCGCACCTACGGTAACAATCCGAAGCTCGCGAATGCGCTGCTCGACGAAGCCGGCTGGAGCGCACGCGATTCGGGCGGCTACCGGACAAAGCAAGGCGAACGGCTGACGATTACCGTGATCCAGGCTCAGGCTACCGTGCGCGACCAGCGCGACGTGCTGTTGCAGGCATTGCAGGCGCAGGCGCGTCAGCGGCTCGGCGTCGATCTGAAGATCCAGTACGTCGACGACGGCACCTATGTCGATAGCCGCAAGAGCGGCAAGTACGGAGCAATTGCGAACTCGAACACGCCGCCCGACGGAATCGACATCGAAGGCCACTACCTGCCGCTCGATCGCGGCGGCGCGCTCAACTACAGCCGCGCGCCGGCGCCTGAGTTGAGCCGTTGGCTGCAGGCAGCGGCGCAGACGCAGAACCTCGCGGAACGCAAGAAGCTGTACGGCGAACTGCAGCGCTTCGCGATCAACCAGCAGGCGTACGCGGTACCGCTGTACGAGCCGGAAGATCAGATCGCCGCCGCAAAGGCCGTGCAGGGCATCCGTTTCCGCTCGTTCGCGCAAATGCCCGAGAACCCCTACGACATCTGGCTGAAGAAATAAACCGTGACCCTGCCCGTCATCGAGAACCGAACCCCGGCCGCGCGCCTGTTGCGCCATGCGCTTGCAGCCGGCGTGCTCGCGGCAGCAACGGCAGCGGGCACCGGCGGTGCATTCGCCGCGCCGCCGTCCGGCGGCACGCTGACGTGGGGCGTCGAGACCGAGCCGACGACCTTCAATCCGCAACTGAACGGCCAGGCGAAGGCCGAGCTGATTCTGCGCGCAAGCTTCGAATCGCTGCTCGCGCGCAAGCCCGACGGCAGTTATGTGCCGTGGCTCGCGACCGGCTACCAGGTGTCCGCCGACGGCAAGACCTACACGTTCTCGTTGCGCGACGGCGTCAAATTCACGGACGGTAAAGCTTTCGACGCGGCTGCCGTCGTGAAGAACTTCGAGCAGGTCCGCGACCCGTCGTACTGCGCGGGATCGAGCATCTTCGGAATCGCAACCCGCCTCGCCGAGGCGCGCGCGATCGATCCACATACGGTGCAACTGACGCTAAGGGAGCCGTATGCGTCGTTCCTGTCGTTCGCGGCGGCGCTGAAGCTGATCTCACCGGCCGCGTATGCGTCGCCGCAGCTGAAAGCGGGCGGTCATGACGTCGCGGGCACCGGGCCGTTCATTCTCGAGTCCTACCGCAAGGGACAGGAAGCCGATTTCGTTCGCAATCCGGATTATCGCTGGGCGCCCGCGACGGCCGGTCATCAGGGTCCCGCCCATCTGGATCGCGTCGTCTACCGTTTCCTGCCCGAATCGTCGGTCCGTACGGGCGCGCTGCTGTCCGGGCAGGTCGACGTAATCGAAGGCATCTCGGGCAACGATGCCGGCCTGATTGAGAAGCAGCCGACCCTGCGCTACCTCCACTCGCTCAACACCGGTTCGCCGTATTCGCTCTATCTGAATGTCACGCAGCCGCCGACGAGCGATCCGCTCGTGCGCCGCGCACTACTACAGGCGCTCGACCTCGACGCGCTGGTCGCCGCGATCTATCGCGGCAAGCGCACGCGCGCGTGGGGCATCACGTCACCCGTCGATCCCTTGTATGACCGCGGCATCGAACACCGCCACGGCAACGATCCGGCGCTCGCGAACCGGCTGCTCGACCAGACCGGCTGGCAAACGCGCGACAGCGCCGGCTACCGGACGAAGAACGGACAGCGGCTGTCGATCGACGTCGTCCAGGCGCTCGCCACCGTGCGCGACCAGCGCGACGTGCTGCTGCAGGGCGTGCAGGCGCAGGCACGGCAGCGGCTCGGCGTCGAGTTGAAGATCCGCTACGTCGATGCCGGCACCTACGTGGATGTACGCAACAGCGGGCGCTTCGGCGCGATCCCGAATTCGAACACCGACACCGACGGCATCGACACCGAGAACCACTATCTGCCGGTCGAGCGCAGCGGCGCGATCAATTACAGCCGCACTGCCGATCCGCGCCTCACCGACTGGCTGCACGCGGCGGCACGCACGCGCGACGATGCCGCCCGCGCACGCCTGTACAGCCAGTTGCAGCAGACAGTGATCGTCGACGAAGCGTATGCGGTGCCGCTGTATCAGCCCGAGGACCAGATCGCGGCAAGCATGCGGGCACACGGGCTGTCGTTCCGAAGTTTCAAGCAGATGCCGGAAATACCGTACGACGTGTGGCTCGACCCGCACTGACGCCGGCCGCCTGGCATCGCAAGCACGAGGTAATCCGACCATGACGCATCCGACTACCCTTCCCGACCACGGCACCGGCACGCCGCCCGCGCCGCCCGCCTCGCTCATCGCCTCGCCAGTTGCCGCGCGTGCGTCACGCAGGACCTGGCTGCGCTCGCCCGTCGCGACGCGCCTCGTCACCGGAGTGCTGGTGTTGTGGGCGGCCGTCACGCTGTCCTTCGTCGCCGTGCAGATCGCGCCTGGCGACATCGTCAGTCTGTTGATCGGCGAGCAACTGAGCACGCCCGCGATCCAGGCGGCGATCCGCCAGGAGTGGGGGCTCGACGAGCCGCTCTACCTGCAGTATCTGCACTACCTGTGGCGCATCCTGCACGGCGATTTCGGCCGCTCGTACATCCTCAACACCGAGGTCGCGCCGCTCGTGATCGGCCAACTGTGGCCGACGCTGAAGCTGACGGGCGCCGCGCTCGTCGTGACGATCGTGTTCGCGGTCGGACTCGCGGTGCTGAGCGCCGGCCGCCGCTGGAGCAGCCGCGCTGCGTCCGGTCTCGAACTGCTGCTCGCGTCGACGCCGTCGTTCTGGCTCGGGATCATGCTGCTGTTCGTCTTCAGCTTCACGCTGAAGCTGTTCCCCGTGGCCGGCGATCGCGGCTTTGCGTCGATCGTACTGCCGGCGCTGTCGCTCGGACTCGCGCAGGGCGCCGTGATCGGCCGCGTGCTGCGCAAAGGCATCGAACGCGCGCTCGACGAACCGTTCGCGCTGACCGTGCGCTCGTGGGGCGTCGGCGAGTTCACGCTGCGCGTGCGGCATGCGCTGCGGCACGCGGCGCTGCCGGCCGTCACGCTCGCCGGCTGGCTGGTCGGTGGGCTCCTGAGCGGCGCCGTCATCACGGAGCAGGTGTTCGGCCGGCCGGGTCTCGGCAAGATCACCGTCGACGCCGTGCTCGCGAGGGACATGCCCGTGATCCTCGCGATTGCAATCCTGTCCGCGGCGATCTATGTCGTGCTCAGCACGGCGGTCGACCTCCTCTATTTACTGATTGATCCGCGCCTGCGCGAGCGGCGCACGCGCCGCTGAACCGGAGATCCATTATGTCCGTTCCTCTCGAATTGCCGTACCGGACGCGCGCGGGCTGGCGCGCCGCCGGCTGGATGTGGCGCCATCCCGGCCTCGCGCTGGCCGCGGTGTACCTGATCCTCAACGTCGTCGCGGTGTGCGCGCCCGAGTGGCTGACCCGCTACGATCCGCTCGCGGCGGACCCGGTGTCCGCGCAATTGGGCAGCAGCGCCGAGCACTGGCTCGGCACCGACCAGCTCGGCCGCGACATTTTTGCGCGAGTGGTCTATGGCGCGCGCTACTCGCTGTCGATCAGCGCAGCGGCGATTGCCGTCGCGACGTTCGCGGGCACCCTGCTCGGCCTGATTGCCGGGCTCGCGCGAGGCTGGCTCGACGAACTGACCACCCGTTTCCTCGACGTCGTATCGGCGTTCCCGGACCTGCTGCTCGCGCTCATGCTGATCTCGTTTACCGGTCCCGGTGCGGTCAACCTGCTGTTCGCGCTCGGTGTCGCGTCGGTGCCGCGTTTCGCGCGGGTCGTGCGCGCGCAGACCTTCGTGGTCGCCGACTCAGGCTACGTCGAGCAGGCGAAGACATTCGGCCTCGCATCATGGGTGCTCGTCTGTCGGCACGTGCTGCCGCATGCGATCGCCCAGGTACCGGTCCTCGCGACGATCGGACTCGGCACCGCGATCATCGGCACATCCGGGCTCAGCTTCCTCGGCATGGGACCGCAACCGCCGACCGCCGAATGGGGCTTGATGCTCGCCGAGGGCCGCAATTATCTATACAACGCGTGGTGGATCGCCGTATGGCCGGGTGTCGCGATCACGCTCGCGGTGGTCGCCGTGAACGTGCTAGGCGGCTACTGGCAAGCGCGCTTCGAACGCCGGGAGGCCGCATGAGCTCCGCCGTCATTTCCAAACTTCCCGCGGCTTCCGTGCGGGCAGCCGCCAAGGTCCACCCGCGCGGCGAGCCGGTCGTCCGCATCGAAAATCTGACCATCGGTTTCCGCGGCCGGCATGCAACGCAACCCGTTGTCGGCCCGCTCGACTTGAGCGTGCATGCGGGCGAATGCGTCGCTCTCGTCGGTGAATCCGGCTCCGGCAAGTCTGTTACCGCGCGCAGCTTGGTCGGCCTGAACGGTGCGAACGCCGAATGGCACGCCGAGCGCTTCGAGATCGCCGGCAAGGACACGCGCCGTTATCGCGAACGCGACTGGCGCGCCATCCGCGGCCGCCAGATCGGCTACGTGCTACAGGACGCGCTTGTGTCGCTTGATCCGCTTTGGCGGGTTCGCGATCTCGTGGCCGAAGCGCAACGCGGCGTACCGGCGCGCGACGTCCGCGAGCGCAGCGCCGATCTCCTGCGCTCGGTCGGTATCGACGATCCGACGCGCCGATTGCCGCAATATCCGCATCAACTGTCGGGCGGCTTGCGGCAACGCGTGCTGATCGGCACCGCCATCGCCGGCGGCGCATCGCTCCTGATCGCCGACGAACCGACGACGGCGCTCGACATGACAGTCCAGCGACAGATTCTGGCGCTGCTGCGCGCACGCCGCGATGCGGGTGACGCGCTACTGCTGATCAGTCACGACCTCGCGGTCGTCGCCGATATTGCTGACCGCGTGCTCGTGATGCGTGCGGGCCGCGTGGTCGAAGAGGGACCGACGCGCGAGATTCTGAGCGCGCCCAGGCATCCGTACACACGGCAGTTGCTGGCTGCGATTCCGGGACCCGCGTCGCGCGGTTTCCGGCTCGCCCCCGGCGCGCGCTCCACGGACAATCCGGCAGGCGCCGAGCGCATCCCGCTGCCGCACAAACGAATCGCCAGGGAGGCCTGGGTGCTCTCAGTCGACGCGGTGACGAAGCGCTACGGCGCGCAGCCCGACACCCCCGCCGCAGTCGACGAGGTGTCATTCACCCTCGCGAGGGGCGAGACGCTCGGCATCGTCGGTGAATCCGGTTCAGGTAAGTCGACCGTCGCGCGAATCGTGCTCGGTCTCATCCCACCGGACAGCGGACAGGTCACGCTCGACGGCCAACCGTGGAGCAGTTTGCCCGAGTCCGCGCGCCGGCGTCGCCGCGCCGGTCTCCAGTTGATCGCACAGGATCCCTACAGTTCATTCGATCCGCGCTACACGGTCGGCCAGATCATCGGCGAGAGTCTCGACGCCACCGGCGTGCGTGGCGACGCCCGCCGCCGCCGCGTGCTGCAACTGCTCGACGAGGTCCGCCTCGGCTCCGGCTGTTACGACCGCTATCCGCGCGAACTGTCTGGCGGCCAGCGGCAGCGCGTCGCGATCGCGCGCGCGTTCGCGCCGAATCCGGCGCTGCTGGTCGCCGACGAACCGGTCAGCGCGCTCGACGTGTCGATCCAGGCGCAGGTGCTCGATCTGCTGGCGGACCTACAGGCCGAACACGGCACCGCGATGCTGTTCATCTCGCACGATCTCGGCGTGGTCCACCATATCGCCGACCGGATCATCGTGATGCGGCACGGCCGCGTGGTCGAAACGGGGCCGGTCGAGCGCGTGTTCAACGCGCCCACGCATCCGTACACCGCAGCGCTGCTCGATGCGCTGCCTAGCCTTCCCGAGCGGGCGCCGCACGCGGCGCTCGCATGACGCCCACACCATTTTCCACATGAGTCCATCATGAGCCAGTTCTCCATCACCGCGTCGGCGCGCCGGATTCATCTCGGCGCGATCATCCAGGGGCCGTCGGGCAACATGTCGGCGTGGCGGCATCCAGACGCCGTCGCCGATGCAAGTATCAACGTGCGCTTCGTCCAGCAACTCGCGCGCGAGGCGGAAGCCGCG
This sequence comes from Paraburkholderia sediminicola, assembly GCF_046026855.1. Lineage (GTDB taxonomy): Bacteria > Pseudomonadota > Gammaproteobacteria > Burkholderiales > Burkholderiaceae > Paraburkholderia > Paraburkholderia sediminicola_A. The sequence goes on from NZ_JAQQET010000026.1 coordinate 26,015, forward strand.
AAGTTCGATCTGCTGTTCGTCGCGGACGGACTGCACATCACTGCGAAATCGATCCCGCACTTTCTGAACCGCTTCGAACCGCTGACGCTACTGTCGGCGCTCGCGTCGATCACCGGACGGATCGGCCTCGTCGGCACACTGTCGACGTCGTACAGCGATCCGTTCACAGTCGCCCGCCAATTTTCGAGCCTCGATCATCTGAGCGACGGCCACGCGGGCTGGAACGTCGTCACGTCGCCACTCGGGGGATCCGCGAAGAATTTCTCGCGCGACAACCATCCGGAGCACACCTTGCGCTACCGGATCGCGTCGGAATTCCTGAGCGTAACGAAGGGGCTATGGGACTCGTGGGAGGATGACGCGTTCGTACGAGACAAGGCACGCGGCGTGTTCTTCGACCCTGACAAGCTCCACGCGCTGAACCACAGCGGCGAGTTCTTCTCGCTCGCGCGACCGCTCAATATCGGCCCTTCAGGGCATATGCTGCATCCAATTGTCAACGGGAGGCCAGCATGCAATTTCTGCAGTTCAAGTTAAACATTGACGAGCTTATCGCGATGCACGCGGATGTTGAAAAAGCGCTTGGCAAGCAGATAGGCCGGCCGGTGCAGCTAACGACCAACAATGATCCTTGGCATATCTACGGCTACGAGCTTCCAGAAGACTTCTTGGACAACCATCCGCGGTGGAAGCTCAAGCAAGAAAGGTGAAGGACGTCTTTGTGGCCCCGGCGGAGGCTTTCAGCTTCGGGGGTGCGCCGCTGGCTGCAGTGTCGATCGCAGCGAGCTGCTCGTTGCGGGACCGAGCAACCGCAGCTCATCTTTCAGAGCAAGCCAGCCCAACATTGATGCTTTGTGGTCAATCGAGGGCCGTTCGACCGTGCGGCGCGACCATGTCCAGTTTTCACGTTGCGCAACGGCGCAAGGGACTGTGGCCAAAGCTTCCTTTGAAAGCCTCACTGGCGAATCCGAGTATTCAAACATTCGTCAGGAATCTTTCACAGTGGCCCAAAGAGCCGCTCCAGCACGGAGTCCGATGATGCGACCCGCGCGAATGCGCGGCGAGGAATGTTTCTCTGTCCGGGGCGCTCCGTCTTGACACCAGTGGCATTGGCTTTCGTGTGACTTGCGGTTTTCATCTCTCGGATATCCGGCAATGATTCTCCCGGATCATTCCCGTACCAAAGGAAGGAGCGAAACTCCAAATCGTCGGCGACTAGGATCCAAACGATACAGCCGCTCGGCTTTTCCATCAGCTTCAGGCTTGCGGTTACGCTGGCTCTCTTTCCGCCTTCGACCGAAACCTTCAATTGAACGTGCCGCACGATCGCGCAATAACTCATGACAAGATCATAGCCGCCGGCGCCTCACGCCGGCCGAACCTCCACGAATTCGATGATTTGCCGCCCCGACAGCGTAATTGCGTGGCCATTGTCGGGAAGATCCAATGCCCAGGCGTAGAACGCATTAAAGATGTCACCGTTGCGACTATAAAGTCGTCAACTGGGGACTTCGGAGCGCCCCGATAGCGTGGTGAGCCACACTCAGCATGGGTTTGCTGGTCGCGAAATAAAGTAGTCACGTCGCTCTTGAGACGCGGCCTTCGACGCACAGCCGACGGCACTCGAGGAATATTGCGGCCGACGTATGGCGACCGCATCGGGCAGCACGAGGCCATCAAGGGACGATCGACATATGTCGAGCAATCGCCGACAATCCCTCGGCCCCTAAATTCTCAAGTAGGTTAGGCCCGCACACCGGTGACCGTTCGTTTCGCGTTTAAGGTCTACGTATGAATGCAAATGTGGACAACTATGACCGGGTGGAGGTTCATGAATGACCAGATCCTTTGGCGGCAGCGTATTAGATCCAAATTGTCAAAACGCGTTTTCTTCACAGCATGTTAGCTCGATATAAGAGTTCAAACCTGTGACCATCAGTGGATATCTATGGCAACAAGATTCGATGCTAAAAGGTTGCGTCCGTTCAGTATTGCCGTAGGTTGCGGAGGGTTACTGACGATTGCGCAATGGTCGCTACCGATCGTACCCATGCCGCCCGCTAGACTGAGTGACGTGTGCAATGTCAACACCTCTGGAAAAGCGGTGCCGAACCGAACGATAGTTGGTCACCTGTCTCAAATCGACGATTCGTGTTTTGCGCAAGATGATCGCGGCAACACCGTTCTGGTTTCCAGGCGCCTCAAGGGAAGTTGTGCGCCTTTTGCCCGGAACCTCGTCCAAGGGCACGTTGGTGAACCAGTACAAGCCGAATTTTGCGGCAGACATCCAGCTCGCTTACTGATTTCTGGTGTGGAAGCTTATCGGCTAACGCAGCAGGTAATTGACGAGAATATTGCCGGTATCCGGCACACTCAGTCGATAATGCGTCGCTTCGGGGCTATCTGGTTTGGTGCGTGACTACTATTTCAAGTCGGCATTGAATGGCTTGGACGGCGGAGAGCCGAAGCAAGCGTCAAGAACACATGACCTATGGTTTCAAGCACGGTGCACGCTCCAGTTAACCTGCTACGTTGATCTGTTTGGCAACTGCAGTGTCGTTTCGATCAGATTGAACGTCCGCTATCGCTTGAGCCGACTGTCGCCTTCGGGTCCAGAGTGTGTGGAAACTCCATTTTTGCAGCTGAGCGCGCGATTGCCGGTCAGGCCGATCGAGTTTGATACGGCGAGTTTGCACTAGTCAAACATCGCGAGCACAACAAAGCCCCTCGGGGCCTTAGCTTCTAACCATCTTCATGGCCTTCAACGTCCCCGCAACGCCAAGTATGTTCATGACCCGCTTCAGGTTGTAGGCCAACACCTGAAGGCTCATCTCCGTACTCACCCGCCCAAGCGTCCTGGTCAGGAAGTGTGCAGGACCCATCCAGTGCTTGAGCGTACCGAAGACATGCTCGACAGTACTTCGGCGGATGGTCATTGCATCGGGCTTCCGGTCGAGCCGGCGCTGCATGGCTTCCATGTGTGCTCTCGTGCTCCCACCGTCGGATGCGACGATAGTCGCTCGGTGAACATCGTTCCTTGAGATGGCAACGCGGGCAGGCGCTGGACCAGTAGACCCGCAGATTCATATCATGCTCAACGGTCGTGAATCGAAGGATGGCTCGCTCGCCAGCAGGGCATCGATACACATCGCTTTTTGCCACATAGACAAAGTCGGCCTTGGTGAACAGACCTTTCTTCCGCGATGCGGAGGTGAGCGGCTTGGGAACGTACGCGGTGATGTCGTTCAGATCGCATGCCCGTATCTCCGGGCCGCTGAAGTAACTCCGATCAGCAACCACCTTCAGCTTCGATCTGCCCATCGCGTCCTTCGCAGATACCGCCATTCTGCTGAGTTGGCCGTGATCGTTTCCAACGTTCGTTACTTCGTGCTCAACGATCAGGTGATGCTTCGTGTCTACGGCGGCCTGAACGTTGTAGCCCACTATGCCGGAGCCTCTTCCGCTTGTTGCCATGGAACGTGCGTCGGGATCCGTCATCGACAGCTGTTTGTCCGGTTGCTTATCTAACTGCTTCCTGACCTGTGCGAGCTCACGCATCTGCTGGCGCAAGCGGGCGATCTTCTCGTACAGGCGAACGGTCTTCACATCGAAACCCGTTGGACGGGTCCGGTCTGTGGTCTCAATCAGGTCAAGATATCGCTGCACACTTTCCTCAATCTGCTGCTGACGCTTGTCGATCTTGCTAGCCGTGTAGTTCCTGTCGCGGCTGTTTGACGCCTTGAACTTGCTACCGTCGATGGCCACCATGTCACTGGATAGCAGCTTCAGTCCGCGACACAGTTCGACGAAACGCCGGCATACATTGCGAATGGCTGCGCCGCTGTCGCGGCGAAAGTCGGCGATCGTCTTGAAGTCCGGAGCCAGACGTCCCGTTAGCCACATCAACTCGACGTTGCGCTGACATTCACGCTCGAGACGCCGGCTCGAAGGAATCCGGTTCAGGTAGCCGTAGATATAGATCTTGAGCATCACACCTGGATGGTAGGACGGGCGGCCCGTGATCGCTGGCGTGGTACCGTTGAAACCAAGATCTGCAAGGTCCAACTCGTCAACGAAGGCGTCTATGACCCTGACCGGGTTGTCCTGTCCGATGTAGTCATCGACACATTCGGGAAGTAGTGCGACCTGCTTGCGGTCATCGCCTTCAACGAATCGCTTCATGAGTCACCCAGTCTCAGTGCGTTGATTCAGTTTAGGCGATCAATGCGTTTTCACACACTCTGGACCCGCTACCGCCGCCCATCGTAAAGGATCAACGAGCCGGAGTCCGCGCAAAAGCTGACGCGTAGCTGCGTGGACGATTATGGCCAGGGTCCGAATGAATTGATCAATCCCGGCGCATTGTAAGGAGGTCTGCCACCCCGGCACGGGCGGCGATTTCCCAGATATATCCGCGAGAATAATTAACGCCTACCCGTTGATGAAGCACGGTGCGCAAACGCGCGTTCGTCCAGTGATCAGCCGCTATGCCATGTGCTCGAGGCGACTGCCTGAGCGCCGCGGCAATCCATGCCAGCGTTTCATCATTGATCGGGGAACGTCCCTCCTCTGTGCGCCGTTTCGGCGATCGCATCCGGTGGTCCATTCCAATCTTCCCGACGACGGTTCTCACGTGCCCACTGGAATGATAAATGCCGAATCTCTCCTGGATCAGCGTTTGAATATCCCCATTTCGCCAGAGTTCGGTTTCATGGCCGTGGGCCATTGGGCTGCCTTCCAACGTCGCTCGTAACCACTCAAGAGCTTCGGGGCCAAGCGTAGCCTTGCGCCCCGATGACTTGATCTGTTCAACAGCCTTAACCCCATCAGCAACTACCATTGATCTGTATTTTGTAATGGTGCGCACGCTGATGTTGAGCGCTTTCGAGACGCGCTCGACACTGTCCCCATCCAGCAACATTTTCGCAGCAATTTTTCGACGCGCGGCATAGACGTCGCTCTGCGATTTCTGCGCGGTAGTAGCCGACGCCTTTTCTGAAGTTGAATAGGTGAGTCGGTATGCGAGGCCGTAACCCCGAACAAGGTAGCCAACATGCGAGGCTGAAAACTGGACTCCGAAACGCCGAAAGATCAATTCGCGCAGTTGGCTTATCGTCCACGTCGGCCCTGGATAGCCGTGAAGGCCAGGTGAGTGCTTGATGGCGCTAACGAGCCAGCTTTCCGAAGCATCGTCCAGTCGGGGGGTACTCCCCTGGATGGGAAAGCGAGCAAGAGCGGTAGCTCCCCCCCTTTCTATCAGGTCCTTGTATTTGCTCACGGTCGGAAGACTGAGTCGAGCCTTCCTGGACACTTCGCTAATACCTTCGCCATTCAACAGAAGCCTGGCGGCAAGAGCCCTGCGTTGTGCGAGCGGAATATCGTCTATCTGTTTGCCCATCGTCCCGAGGGAAAATCAATTGGTTGCTATGTCGCACTGCGCGATCGGTATTTATACACGATTCAAGACAAATCTCGGGCCGAGGCGGCTCGAAAAGCCTCACGACCAGATATGTAATCGTAAGCTTCGGGAAAGGACGACATCGGCCCGATTGCACGGCAAAACCGCCTCATCATCGGACTTTTTGAATGGCTGTTATCGAATTAAATGGCGAGTCTCCGGCCTCACCAGCCGCGCGAGGCCGCAGCCGCCCAATCAGATATGCTTCTGGCGATCTGACGGGGGTTGTCTGTTGTTGATTTACCGCTCGTCTGGACCTCGATTACACCTCGCGTACAGCAGCCGTGCAACGTGGATTAGCGAGCTGGTTGAGCTGTATCGCCGTCAACGTGCCGGAAACTCTTGGACCTTGGGCCGCTGTCGATGGACGCAGAACGGGCGTCACGCGCGTCCTTGCTAATAGTCTCGAACTGGGTAGCAAAATCGGGATGCCGCTCACTGAGCCAGTGAGACACATGCTCATTGTTCACAAGCGTCGCCACATACGCAGCCGATACTGCGAGATGTAGGTGCTCAACACCATACCTCTCATCAGTTTGAGCCACTGTGGCCTGAAGCGTAGCCAGTTCCCGTTCGAGTATGGCGAGCTGAGTCATCACCTCGTTCTCCGACTTTTTGCGGGTGGCGGGACTCTCTTCGAGTTGCTCCGGTGGACTCGCAGCCACGATGGCGCGCGCGAAAGCTGACGTGAAGTTTCCCTGGCCGCACATTAGCTCCACCGCCTGCAACTGCCGGAGCGGCTTCATTCGCTTCAATGTATTGAAGGTCGTCGCCGGACAGGCTTTGTCTGCGAGCAGGGCCGCGGCCTCGCGGCATATCCCATCCAGCAGTTCCGCCCGGCGCTTCACCGTACCGATGTCGATTCCCAGTACCAGGGCAATCCGCTCCCGTGGAACGCCACGTTCGATTGCTTTGGCAATCATGCGTGCGTCCTGCGCCGATGTCAGCCGGCTTATGTGCTTGTTGTACGTGTACGCTTCATCGTCAGACGCGACAAGACACAAGACCTCTGTGGAATTCAGGCGACGAACAGCTTCCACTCGCAAACGACCATCGAGAATCCGGAACCTGCCTTCGTCATCTGCAATGCGCGCCACGATTACTGGTTCTACAAGACCAACGGTGGAGATGGAGGCCAGAATCTGCAGGAACTTCCTGCTCTTTATGACATTGTGAGGCAGGGGCCGCGATGAAACCAACGCATCCAGCTGTAGCATTATCGGCTGGCGCTCAAACGCGGCCCTGAGGGGCTGCACTATTAACTGGACCATGATTGTGCCTCCGCCCTGATACGCTGGTCGAGCACGCGAGGAAGTGTTGTGAGTCCCTCCCGTTCGAGAAGGCCGATGAAATCTTCTTCGCGCATCAGCTGACGCAGGGCATGAACAATGAACAGCAACTGCGCGTGAGTAACCTCGACTTTCTTTGCAAGCAGTCTTTGCCGGTCACTTTCCCGCATATACAGACGACGTAACTGCTCGGGAGCCAGTCCGCGGGGCCTGGGAGCGCTGGGTCCCTTAAAAACAGGCAGCAAATTTCCTCTCGACCTGCCGCGGCGGTCAAGCAGCTTACGAACTACCGCAATCTGTCGCCCTTTCAACGTCCCGTCTTCGTAAGCATCAACCAGTGCAGATTGCACCTCTGTGTCATCGGCGCGTACGATTTGCATGGCGATAGCTATGGGGATGTTTCCGGCCTCGACGGCCGTTATAAGCCGCTCTTCCCCGCGTTCGAGGAGAAACATCAGGCTTTCCAGATAAGCAACAGACAAGCCTACCTTCTCTGCAATGAGGTTGTCCGTGTACCCGAATGTCCTGAGGCTTTGAATGTCCCTGAGTAACTCCATCGTGGAGTGGTTCCGTCTCGCGATATTCTCGACGAGGCTTTTGACGAGGCACTCGTCTTCAGCGCTGTCGATGACGTGTGCGGGAATCGTGTCATGGCCGAGAGCCTGAACTGCTTCGAGTCGTCCCTGACCGCAAACCAGGTCAAACACGGCTGTATCGTCGGAGCACGCCCGATGGCTTACGGTTATCGGTTTCTTTAATCCCACCGCCGCAATGCTGTCGATAAGTGCCTGCCTTTGACGACTGCTGCGGGTCCGGGGATTAAGCACTCGAATCTGGTGAATCTGGATGTCTACGATTGGAATCAGGTGATTGGCTTCCATCGAATGCCTCCATGCGAGTCCGCGCTGTCAGTTCAAGCAGAATCCTCTCGTCGGGGAACCGGAACATTTCGAAAGGTTCGCTACTGCCGCTGCGGATGGACAGCGAAAAATCGTAACCGGGCACTAGACTGCCCCGAGGAAAAATATAAAAATCGATTGGAGTTTCAAACGCGGAGTCCAACCTCAATACGACGAGAAAGTCGGGCGACGAGTAGGTTGGCCAGCGTACTCTCCAGCGCGGGCCACGGCGGTCGTAATGAAGAATCGGACGAACGGCGAATCTGATGACCAGTTCATCGTCTACCCGAATGGTAGTTTCGTCCGCGGAAATGTCCACGCGATGGCCCAGAGCCGTCAGGGCTGCGGTGGTCTTTCCAATACACTCCTGCTGGGCGGCCCGCGACGCCCGAAAAACTTCAGGTCCTCCGATGTGATAGCGTGGTTCGTATCCGACTAGCGCATACGCGTTCTTGATGCAGCCGAATCGTACGGAATACGTCTTTCCTGCGGGCATTGCCCGGGCCCGGTCGATTTCCTTGGCGCTCACTACATCAGAGGAGCGCACGAAGTCGCTCAATCTTTTCAGAATCTCGTCGTCGCTGAGGTTCTGTGTTCGGTTCGTCCGAATTCTCTCAGCGGCATCGAACGTCGCGTGGTCAACGAGAGGTGGAAACGCGCCCTCTGAGCGAGCCCACTCGGAGGGGGGATTCCTATGCCAGTTGCCATTGAGTTTCCTGGATGTCCTGGCGTAGACATTAGTCCCGACATATTTTTCACTGCTCAGAATGTCCGTAACGTGCTGTGGATTCCACGGACGACCATGTGCGTTGCAGATTCCGAACGCGTTCAGTCGGTCTGCAATCCGTCTGCACCCAACTCCCTGACAAACGTACCAATCGTAGATGCGGCGAACCAGCGCCACTTCGCGTTCGTCACCGGGGGTCACGATAACTCGGTCTGTCTGGATACTTTTGTGCTCCCGATGGTGCAGAGGACCTTTGACACTCCCATCCGAGTCAACCAGTACGCGCTGCAGGCCGTATCCCGGAGCCGCACCTTGCCAAAAACCTCGCTCAGCAAGTCTGTATTGGCCGGTGAAAACCTTGCGGGACAGCTCACGACTGTACTCTCCGGCCATCGCGCGCTTGAGCGTTTTCATCAACGTCGCCACAGCGCCGCCGTCGTACGAGAAAGTTTCTGCGCAATACACAACCTGCACGCCAGCCTGCCGGCACAGGTATTCGTAGTGGGCACTCTCATCGGTGTCCTGAAAGCGACCCCAACGGCTGACGTCGTACACAAGTACCAGGCTGAAGGCATGAGTAGGAGCCTGTGCATCCTGAAGTAGCTGGAGCAGACCAGGTCTGCCTTTAAGTGTCACGCCGCTTTTCCCTGTGTCCTCGTAGGTGGCGACAATGGATACTCCCTGTATTGCGGCGAACTCAGCGATGGCCAGCTTCTGGTTTTCAGTTGAGTACTGCTGGTAGTCCGTAGACATCCGCACATACTGCGCTGCGAGCCTGCCAGCAAGGGAGGTCAATATTCCATCCGCTTGTGGCATTCTCGTCTCCTGTCTTGCGCGGTAATTAGTGATAGGTCCGTCGTAGCCCAAGTCAAGGAAGATAAATGTCAGCGCTGTAGTGTTTCACTTGGGGTCTCAACCGCGTGGCCCACCGGTGCGCCACGTGAACTCAAAAAGAAAATTCACTCGTCGGTCATGCCCCTAATGTGCCTGCCGCGTATGTGGTTACAGACATGAAGTTGAACTTGGCTGGACGATTGAGAGCTTGCGGAAGGAAAAAACGTGAACATGATTCTGCAACCCCGCGCGTCTCCGGGACCTGACATGCTGGTCTCGTGTCTTTGGTTGCGCTGGTCGGCACTGGGTGAACCGGATTCGTTGCTCTTCGCCGCCGTTACGAATCAGTCACTGCCAGAGGTGCCGCCGCTGGCGATGACGGCTGTATCATTCCCATTGAATCTACTGATTGCGTTAAAGCGTGAAGAATCCACTCAACCTCGACCTAAGGGCGCGAGCCGAACTGCTTGCCTATCTTGTTTCGTCGCACCTGCTCGCGAAACAATTGACGGGTGACTGGCTTTCGCACGGCCACGTCGTGGAGTCCACAACCTTGTGGTTAAAGACCAATGGTGGCGGCGCTGATGTCATGCAGCGGGTGATGCTGTCGAGTCGCGCCCTGGAACTGGCCCGACAATTGGAGACGGCACCATTGCCCGTCTTTTTTTCAAGACAGACGTTTACCACGCTGTTTTGTGAGAACTTGAGGCTGGACTTTCGTTCGGAAGCAGCGCGAACCATCTACCAGCACTGCTTGACCTACCTTGTTGGTACGCGGTGGTCTTAACGGGTCTCGATGTTTGCCGGTGGACGTCTACCTGATTTACCTTTGCGTGGCACTGCGTGACTCGCAGCCGGCGAGTAAGGAAGCCTCATCGGACGCCTTGGCTCAATTGCAAAGTCCGCCGCCTTCGCCAGGCGGTCAAGCACGACAGCAAACCCCGGAGGGTGCGAGTAGAGCCAGGTTGTGACCACTTCGTTCCGCATCCAGCCCCGCACGTAACTGGCTGCGAGCGCCAGATGAAACAGGTCATCGTCGTAATGCGAGCGTAGCTCTGCCGCTTCGAGTTGCATCTGGACGAGCCCCCGTTCCATCACGGCCAATCGAGCTGCGAAATCGGCGTGAGACTGTCGCCCCCGTGCATCATCGACCCTCCCACTTGATGGCGTCGCTGCCAGTAGGGCCCGAGCGAAATCTCCGCTGAGGTTGTCCACTGCGACCATCGTCCGGGCAGCTGCAACCTGATGCGCCGGAGTCATCCTCGCGAGCGCTGCGACTGTCCGCTTCGGAAGCGTTTGCCCGACGACCAGCGCGAACGCTGCCGCACAAATTTCTGGCGGTCTTTCGCACTCGGCCCGAGCAGCGCTTGAACGACGTATGAACCTCGCAGGTCGAGCTTGCGTCATAAGCGTTGCTCTACGAGCCTTTGATGAATGAGCTTCGGCATCGAGGTGAACCCCTCGGCACGTAACAGCGCCACGAAGGCTGGGTCCGACAACAGCTCCAGTAGGACCTTTGTCGTCAGAGCCATCTCGCTGCGCGTCGCCTGCATATGTCGGATTGCAGTTCGCTGGCGCGCACGCTCCAGCTTGAGAACGTCTTTGGCCTTTGTCTCCGGTGTCGTCCTTCCACTGGTACGACGACGTTCAGGTTGGAGCTCTGCTGGTTCTGATTCGCCATCCTCCCGGCGCGGGTTTGGCTCAATTCCAGAGGAGCTGGTGCCTGGTCGACGCGGGCGCATCAAGAGAATCTCCGACAGGATGTCTTGCTCACCAATACTTCAAGGGGGACGCTCTCAACGATGTCAAGCAAGGGTGCCAGATTGGGGTGCAGATAGGCTTTGAAATGTGCCTGGCCGTGCCGGTGGATTACCGTGTATGCCCCCGGAACGAGGCTTCCACGCGGGAAAATGTGAAAGTCGAGCAGTTCCGAACTAGCACGCTCTATGCGGCCGTACATAAGGAAATCTATAGGGAAGCAGTCAGGCCAACGCGCGACCCAGTAAGGCTCGTGACCGCCGATAAGCCAAGGGCTGCGAACAACAAGCTTCAATCTCAACGCGCCGTCGATACACATCGCATCCGTGTGCTTTTCGTACCGCACCTCGTGGCCCAGACTTTGCAAAACATCGATGGTTACATCAGCGACCCGCTTTTCCATGCGGCGTTCGACATAGCGGTTTTCCGAGCGGGCCGGGTCCAGATTCGGTGCATAGCCTATTGCCCTGTATGCATCGTTCAGGCTTCCAAACTCATGCATTACCTGCTCAACGGACGGCGCGCTACGGTAATGCCTTAGCGTCGCCTGACTGAGCTTACCGGCTCGTTTGATAACTTTGTGAAGACCGTCGGCAATCTCGTCCCTCGTGGGTCTACGCCGCGCTCGTTCCATTTTCTGCTGAACGGCGGTGAAGATGCGCTTGTCGACGACCGGCTCAAACGCTCCCGGGACACGAATCCAGTCCTGTTCTGGAACCCGCTTCCATGGGTTGGCCAATTTTGAAGTGGTCCGGCTGTACACGTTGGTGCCAATGTACGCTTCGTTGCGGAGGATGTTCAGGATGTTTTGGCCTTGCCATGGTCGCCCGAAACCATTGGCAATCCCGAAGTCGTTGAGGCGCCGTGCTATTGCGGTCGCGGAGATTGGCTGCGTTGCGTACCACTCGAAAACTTTTCTAACTAATGCTGCTTCGCCTCCGGGCGCCGGCGCGATGATGACACGGTCAGTTTGAACACTCTTGTATTCGTACCTGTCGAGGGCGTGCCGAATGTGGCGGTCTGAGTCGAGAAGAACGCGGTGTAATCCGTAGCCGGGAGGGCCGCCCGTATGAAAGCCGCGCTCAACATTGAGGCAGTGCCCCAGGAAAACCTTGCGGGACATTTCCCGACTGAACTCTGCGGCCATCGCCCGCTTCAGCGCCTTTAAAACCGACGTCGCCGGGCTTCCGTCGTTTTCGAAAGGCTCTGCGACGTAGATGACATTGACTCCAGCACGCCGGCAGGCAAATTCATAGAATGCGGCTTCGTCAACGTCCTGAAATCGGCCCCAACGACTGACGTCGTACACAAGCACAGTGGTGAACTTGCGTTTCGGGCTATCAACGTCCAATAGCAACTGAATGAGCGCCGGACGCTCTCGCAAGGTCAAGCCACTTATGCCAGCGTCTTCGTACATACTGACGATGCGGATGTGATGGGCAAGCGCATAGTCTGCGATAGCCTGTCTCTGGAATACGGGGGAATATTCTTGATGGTCCGTCGACATGCGGATGTACTGCGCGGCACGGACAGGCACAGATGGACTTGCTCGTGGACCCCTTGCAAAAGGCATCTGACGTGTCCGGTTACAGCACAGCTCAGTGATAGTGTTTTTGTGGAGGAAGTCAAGGAGAGTCGCGTCGCGGAGTCACGAGACCTAATCTGCACGGAAGCAGTTGTCCCAGCAGCAAGTCGTTAGACCGAATCTATGTTGCGCGCGAGCCGGAGGATGGGGAAGTTGGCTTTTCGCAGCTCTGCGAATCACCGCCGCGAACGTCGTTGGGCACAGGTCGAGCCGTTATTATCAGGGTACACAATCGGGACGGACACATCCGTCGCTGGTCACCGCAGTTGCATTCGTGTCATGATGTCCACTCGGAAAAGAGCCTGGCGGTTACACGGCCCATCGGACGAAGGAGGTCAAAATGTCACATGAAAAGCGATTGGAGGAAGCTCATCCTGAGCGCGTACCGGAACCACTGCTAACACTCGCCAAATATCTGGAGAGGTCGCTCGATAAGGCTACGAGCATAGTGATGACACGACATACGACAAGTGCCTGTACCGTGCATCTAGGGGACCCTTCAGGCCCACTTGAAGACCTGATGCAGATTGACACGATTACAACTTTGTTCGAAAACGACATTCTTGAGTCGACGTCTTCTGGTGCGAATCAGATGCATATCGGCGGTCAACTCTATCGCTTTGTCCGAAGCTTTACGCGAGTCGGTGATGCGGCGGCAGTTGTGTTTTCCGCGGATTAGTCGCAGGCCATCGCTAGAAAGTTGAGGCAATCACACTGGCGAGCTCCAGGCGATGCGACGTACTGTGGGCACTTAAGCTGCCGTGACGGCAACTTGGGCGGTGTGTTCGGTCCAAGACTGGTGGCCCGTTGGTCTGCGGACGCGTAGCGTGGTCTTGCCGCTGCTACACGCTAAGCTGCCTTAAAGGAGGACTGGTGCATCCGAAGTATTACTTTGCATTGCTGCTGTTTATGGCAGCGCTTGACTCAACCGGAGCGAGGGCGAGCGATATTCGATGTGCGACCACGCGACAACCGGCGGAGCGCGTTATATGCGACCACGCCATCCTGAACAATGAATACGACGATGTCTTCGCGCAGCAGCAGGCTCTGCTGAGCAGTGGAAAGCTCTCACCTGAACAACTCGCTCAGTGGCGCCAATCGCGCAACACCTGCGGTGACGTCCACTGCATTGACACCGTATTCGCGCAGTGGAAGGCGATGACCAGGTCGGCCGAAACCAGCTCCCGCGCTGCAGTTTCTCCGGTTATATCCTCGGCTACTGCTATGGCTCCCGTCGGACCTGCTTCGGAAGCAATCGTCCTTCCCACATCCCAGGCGTTGCCGACATCGGAAGCATCTCTGGTGCGCCAAGGAAGTGCCGCCGGCGTGGCGCTTCCGAAACCCGTGGAGGCACAAGCCTCTTCGCCTACGGTCGCGTCTGCTCCTTCTAGCGCAAGTGAATCTCGTAGTACGACCGGCGTGAGCGCCGTCCTGATGGCGGCATTGCTTGTCGCCGTTGGTTTCGGCGCTCTGCTCCAACGCCGCAAGAGGAACGGTGGAAACACCGAAGAATCGCCAAGTAATGTTCGCGACAAGGACAAGCCCTGAGCGGACCACATTGAAAAGCATGAAGCGCGGCGACGCATTATTGTGATTTTCGGTGATGCGTCACTCCAGTCAATACACTAGCCTTTTCTTGCGCGACCGTGGCATATTGCGGCCACAATCATTAGGAGGTCATTTGATGGCAACAACTTTGGAAGCAGTCCAGGCGAAGATGAAAAAACTCCAAGCGCAGGCGGATGCGCTGATTGCAAAGCAATCGTCGGGCGTCATCGACAAGATTCGCGAGTTGATGGCGAAGCACGGCCTGACCACTGCCGACATTGACGCGCACTCTGACGGCAAGCGGCGCGCCGCGAAGGCGGTTATTAAGACTATGAGCAAAGGTAGCGCTGCTGCGGTCAAGTATCGCGACCCGAAAAGCGGTGCAACCTGGACCGGACACGGCCGGGCACCAAGTTGGATTGCCGCTGCGAAGAACCGAGACAAATTCCTGGTTGACGGAAGTACGGCGACGGCGAAGCCGGTTCCTCCCAGCAAGGCGAAGGCTGCTGGCAACTATGTCCGCGGTCCGCAGCCGGTGATGTACCAGGACCCAAAGTCGGGCGCGACGTGGAGTGGACGCGGTCGCGCTCCGGCGTGGATTGCCGAAGCCAAAGACAGGAGTAAGTTCCTGATTGCAGATGGTGTTGAAGCAACTGTTGCGACGAACGCAGGTGTTGTGAGCAAGACGAAGGCTGCGGTGAAGAATACCTCGAAGGCAGTTGGTGCGACCTCTACCAAGGCTCAGCCGAAAGGTCCGCAGCCGGCTAGGTATCGCGACCCAAAGTCCGGTGCGACCTGGAGCGGACGCGGTCCGGCTCCGGCCTGGCTAGCCGGTGCGAAAGACCGGACGAAGTTTTTGATTGATGGCGTTAGCGGAGTTGTGGATTCTGCCGCTGCGAGCAGGCCGAAGGCAGTCGCGAAGAAGCCCTCGACAAAGACGGCGGTAGCGACGAGGGCCGCGGTGCAAAAATCGGATGTCGCCAAGAAGGTCAGCGCGACGACGAATGTCGCGGCCGCGCCGGAAGCTGCGGCTGCTTAGTTGACCGTGTAAGCGAGTTCACAGAACTCGCTTTTCTTTGCGCCGGCACGCGGGATTGCCGTGGTTTACCTCGAGTGGGTCCGCAATGCGTCCACACGGTTGGCGCATTTTGCTTGCCAGTCACCACGCTTGCAGGCGTGTGCCGCCTTTGTGCTGTCGGGGACGGCGTCGCCGAGGGGCACTGCACGTCGCCGACACGGTCGTCTAGGTTGACGAAGCGGCATTCATCAGTTGGCTTGGTGAGCGAACCCTGCCTCGAGACAAGTTGAAGACGAGGTTACGCAGTCGTAACAACGAGCATGAGACAGCTATTACGTGCCGCTTACGACGGCCGAACTGTCGCCAGTCGCATGCCAGCGAACGGGTCCCGACTCCAGTCAATTGCCGGACGTCCACCGCCATTCGATGTTGACGATTTCTCAACAGCAAAGTGCGCCAGTGACTGCCCAGCGCTCGTGGCTTGCCTTAGCCATTGAGGCATATCGCCCTTGCCATCCCACGTGTGGCCGAAAGCACTGCGGTATCGCTGGCGGGCACAGCCGGAGTGAGCCGTCAGTTTAGGATGCAGAGGCGAGGAAGAGCAACAACAGGAGGGGATGAAACTTGGTTGGAGGTCTGGTACGCCCGCTCGATGAATTCATCCCGTGACAGTTTTTTCGGAGTTTTCCATCGAAGGTGGGCAATTTTGGTTAGCAGGATTAGAAGCGTTTACGTCGCGGAATCAAGCGCTTGCAGGCGGGTACACCACACGCGCGCGCCGCTTCCGCCACCGAAAGGCCTAGTTCCTCGCGCAGCCGCCTGGCGCGCGGGCCGATTTCCCTGCACCGGGCCGGGGGAATTCGCGCCTGGAAGTTCCCTCCTCCTTCCCGGGCCACTGCACTTCCGGCATCGAACACCGGATCCAGCAACGGCTCCACGTCATGACTGAGCAGCCATCCTTGCGGCAGCTGCAGGGCTGCTTCCAGCGCGTTCACCGTAGCTGTAGCAATGGCGTTGGGCCATCTCCCTGTCTCCCAGTGCACCAGGGTCGATTGCGCCACGCCCGCCCTGGCCGCGAGTTCAGCCTGGGTCCATCCAAACGCCCTGCGACGCTCACGCAGGCGCTGTGCGATCCGCCATGCGTCGGATCGTGGAATCCACTCCCAGCCTCCGGTCATCCTGGTCTCCTGCCTGGCACCTGCAATTTTTCATCGAAATGATGTTTTCGTCCGACCCGGAAGCCTGGTCTTCCAGCGGCCGGCTCACGTCCGTTGTATTCAGCCCGCAAAAGAGTACGCATTGGCCCGCGCGTCATGCAGCGCGTGGTGCTCGCCGCCATGCCGGGCGAAGTATTCAGCGCGCCGCTCCCGGTCGCGACGGCCCGCGATATTCTCGACCCGCCAGCCGCGCGGCAGGGGGCCACCCAGCAGGAACCGGAACAGGTTCAGGTCCGTCTCGTAGTCGTAGCAGAGTACCGGGCCGGAGTCGCCGGGTACGCTGCCGAGCCATGCGCGCAGTGCCTCCCGCAGCCGGTCAAACGGCATCGCTCGCCCCTCAAACTGGCCGAGCTGCGGCAGCACCACCTTGCGGACAAAGTCACTACACCGTGCCAGATCGAAGTCAGTACGCTCGCCGTAGAACTCGTCCGCGTTCTCACCCACAATCGCGAGACTGACCAGCTGGCAGTGCCGGAAATCGGTGAATTCCGTGTCGATGAAATAGCGGTTAATCGAACCATCTTGCAGTTCGGCCGGCAGCGGCCAGAGCAGCGCGCCGTGAAAGGATGTATCCGTCATGTCCTGTTCTTCTTTCTTTTGCGGGCCCGCAGCGTGCAGCCCCGACGCATCCCGTCCCGAAGCGGCATTCCTGGGTCCTGGCCCGGAGATGCGGCCGGGTGCTCCGTGTGCATCCAGATCACCCCTCGCACCCGTGCCAGCAAAACCCGGCCGCCCGATGCTGCTCAGGGTGCACTCCCTTCTTTCGTCGGACCGTCTGCGGTTGCAGGCGCTTCCGGCTGCCCGCCGATCCCGTCCCGGCGCAAGCGGCGGCTCCGCCGCAGCGGCCCGGCGAGTACGCTCACGTGCTCCGGAAATGGAATCGTGGCGGCTCCGGTGGCATCGTCGCGGGTAGCAAGCGCGAAGCGCCGCAGGCGGGCGCGTAGTAGCGCGGACGTCTCGTCGGGCGGCAATGCCGGCGGTTTCCTGTGCCTGTTCATGTCATCTCCAGAGGATGCGCCCAGGATGAGGGCGAACTCACGTTGGCCGTGATAAGGCGGATTATCACGGCCAGCCTTCGTCCAGACGGTGCATTGCTGCGAGTCGCGTCTGCAACTCCATGAGGACCGCCGGCGCGCTGATGCCCAGCACCGGATCAGTGCGTACCAGGTGACCCCGGCACACCGCCGGCCAGCCCGCATCATCATCGTCGAGCGCAAGCCACGCTTCGGGCTGACGCCGGCACACATCGCCCCAGACCTGGACACCACGCGGGATGGACCGGAACCACACCGGGTCCATCCGGCCATGGAAAGTCGCGCCGATCACGCGCCGGCGCAGCGCCAGCGGCAGACGGCGCGCAACTTTGCGGACGCTGCGGAACACCAGAACCCAGCTCGTTGACAGCACGATGCGCAAATCGGGATAGGGCTCGAGGCAGCGCTCGAGTAGCGCGGCGTGTTCAAACAAAACATGCCCTGGCGGGCTCGCGACATACGGTCCGGTGCCAGGACGACGCCACACGTCTTCCGGGTGAAGGACGCCATCGAAATCGAGATACAGCACGGGACCACCTCGCCAGCGCGGCAGCACGTCCATCGACTGCCAGGGCAGGCGCGGTCCCACGCCCCCAAGCGCGTCCATTGCCAGCGCCGTTCAACGACTGGCCGGCTTCCCCGACGTTTTTGCGCGCCAGAGCCGCCTCCCTCGCGCAGGGCGTGTCGCAAGGGCACACGGCACCGAGAACGTTCGCCCCGCCGCCGTCGTGAACCGGGTCACCGTCACCAGCCGTTCGCCCTGGCTGTACTGTTCGGGCTCGGTTACCCCCACCCGGATCTCACTCACCGGATCGAGCGTCCACCGGTCGACCTCGTGTGCCAGTTGTGTGCTCAGCACAGCGGCGCCCCGGAGAACGACATCCCCGCCGACGAACCGCTCAAGATGCGGCGCAGTTTCGGACAGGTCGAGCATCACGATTGTCGGGACGACCCGCGAGCGTGCCGGTGACACCCGGAGGATCAGCACGTCCCGCGGAATCAGTTGCTCGATCGCCGACCACGCGCTGGCGCCCGGTAGCTCGTTGAAAAAAGGCATTGCATACGGAGGCATCCGGTTCTTTTCACTCGTTACAAACATAAGACACCAACCAATATCATTAACTCGTCGACACGAGCGAAATTTCGAAATTCTTCAGCATTGCGCTTTAGGTGGAGCAACAGCCGAGAGGCGTTAGTGCTCGTCGTTCAGCACGAACAATAAACATCTAATGCCTAGTTACTAAACATCCTGTGATGTTACCAGAACCGTCGGTTGAGGACACGATCCATGTTGGCATGCAACATGAGGTAACAAGAGGGTGGCAGCGACTAACGAAGCGAAATTTGCGAGAATGCTGGGGCGGGCTTTGGCGAAGGCGAGGATTGAATCAGGCTTGACGCAGGAAGAGGTTGCCAACCGGCTGGGCGTGGACCCTCAGACAATCAGCCGGCAGGAACGTGGTGCCAATTGGCCAACGCTCCCCCGCCTCATCGCTTATTCGGATCTCTATGCTATACCTGTCGCCACACTACTGACGCCGCCGTCGTCGTATGCGCAGGAATTAACAAGCACACTGAACGACCAGTTAAACAAGCTCGATGCAGAAGATCGCACATTGGCGCTGCATCTCATGTCGGATGTCTGCGCCCGACTTGCCAAGCCTCGTGCTCGGCGCAAGCATTAAACCGCCTCCTCGACGAGCGCACACCGATGGCCGGCCGATGGCTTGGGAGCCTCCTGCAGGGAAAAAAAGCGGTTTCTTGGCGACAGACGTGCGCGTAATCTGGACTGGAATCTCTCGCCGACGCTGCGCACTTGTGTCTTAAGGCACCACCGCCCGGCTCGCTCTAGCCCCCCGCGCCGCCATCAACTGTGCCCATATCTTCACTATCGTTCTCGCAATCTTCTCCCAGACGGGCGGCCCCAAACCAGTGGACCGAACGCCCTTGCGTAAGGTGGTTTCCGGACGCTAACTGCGCACAAGCCAGCCGCGACAGACCTGTGCGTAGGGTCGACCTTGGTGTGACTGTAGAGTGAGATAATTGCAGGGATGGCGAGGCGCTTATGGTCGATGTGATCCGTGGCACCTTGGAGAAGCACTAAGCCAACCTAGGAGCAGCCAATAAAGTTGTTCGGCAGCGCGACACGCGCGATGGAAACATCCTTCTTTGCTGGGAAAGCAGGTTGAATAATGGCAATGCAATCAGGCATCCCGCGAAGGTGCCGATATTCGGTCTCTGAACCGGAGAAGCAGCTTCGCTAATATGCTGAAAGGAGCATGAACGCTGGGTCGTCTCAGCAATCTCGAGTCCGTTGCAGGCGCCCAAAACCTTGCGCATGCCAACGGAGACGAATTTGCACGTATCGACGTAAGGTACGCTTGTCGCTGTGACCTAAAACCTGCGCAAGGGCGTCCAGCAGAAACTCAATATGGACATTGTGTATGCCGACCCGCTCAACCTCTGCATCGACGTTTTCGTTGATGAAGTCGGTTGCAAACTTCGCCCGAACCCGGTGCGTATGCACCCTTGAGGCAGAATCGACGAAAGCATCCTTGAAAATTCGATTGATCTGGCGGTCACTGATTGGTCGCCCGGATGTATGACTTATGAAGACTGCGTCCGGCGCCTTTAGAAGAGTTGTCAACTTAAGCACCGCACTGCGTTCGTTGCCCCAGTATGAGAGCGTCTCATCGAGAAGTTGACCCGTTGCGTAGACTGTTCTCTCCTTGCCGCCTTTGCCTGTTATCTCAATTGGCAACCGTCCATCCTCCCGCGAAAGCGCACGCGAGGCTAAGAGAAGTGTATAACTGAGCACAAGAAGCTCGGAACGGCGAATACCAGTTGTAAGCACCCAATTCAACATCAGAACGTTCCTGATTCTGATACCTTCATCTGCATTATTGGCCAGTCTGACGAACGCGTCATCCACCTCTTTATTGTTCGGAATTGGCAACTGCGCACGCTCCGCGTCACCTAGTAGAAGGCCACTTTCGATATACCACCGCCCTCGAACCTGATATCTCGTGATTTGGATTGGATAAAGCTTGCCACATTGCATGGTGCCGTTTCCAATTCTGTTTTCAACATACCGATGCTCCTGTGCCCACCAAAAAAATCTGTAGACCACAGACAATTTGGCGTTTACTGTCCTGTTGATGTTGCCTCTTGCTAGGCAAGCCGAACGATACAAGATCAATATGTCGTCAGTCACACTGTCCCAACGGACAGACTTGGTTGCCGCCATATTCGTACCCGATTTACTAACAGGCACCTGCAGCCATCTCCAGAACAAGACGAGATTTCGAGCGGTCTGTCTGATTCCAATGCGTCGATGTCCCGTTTTTGCCAAATGTCGGAACCAGGCGCATGGCACGGCAACCGGCTTACCGTGCGCCGTCACCAGCAGCGGAACATCTCGATGGAGTTCGTCATTCAAACGACATGTGTCGTCAGAGAATATTAATTCCAAGCCGTGCTTCGGCCTCTTCATCAATCGTCCTTCTTCTTTTTGACCAGCCGTAGACCTGACGGTTGGTTGAGCGACCTTCGTAATCTGTCCATTTCACGCTTTAAATTTGCAAAGTCTGACGACATTTGGTCCCGTCCAGATATGGCCATTTCTAGGTCGTTAGAGAGCTGCTGTATAGTCGAAGCCATCCCACGGACAAGCCTATTTAGTCGCCGTATTTCGGCTTGATCTCGATCGTACAACTCAACGTGCGGTTTCCTTTTCGGCGAGGGACGCTTTTCAGCGGCACGGAGTTCGACTATAAGAGAAGATGCTTCCCGTATGAGCTTCGCGCGGGAGGGTTCGCTGTCCTTGACGTTAATGGAATTTGGACTGCCCAGCCGCACGATGCCGAGACTCTCATTCTCCCAAAGACGGTATTGCGTCATGCTTCGCGGCACATACGCACCTTCCGGCACGCCCGTTTCCCTGTACTGCCTAAGCACACTGTTTTTTGCTTCGAGCGTGCTATCGACAAAGTTCACGCGCGCGGCATTTCCGAGTTTCGATTCGCCAGTCATTGCGCGGCCCTCCTCCTAAGCGAATGCGTTCGACGAGAAGGTGTTCATCTTGTTTAGATGCTTCTGCATGCGTTCGCGAAGTAGCGGCGCCAGTTTGATAGGCTTCCTCAGACTTTCTTGCAGTTCTTTTTCCGCGCTGTGCCAATGGGCGCGGCGTGTCTCGTCTGTGAAGAAGAATAGGCACCCGGAACACCGGACTTCATCGGAACCCGTGTGGTCAGGCCGACCATCGACGCCCAGCCGTCCGGTCCGGCAATCCTTTTGCTGGCATGCCGCTCGGCGAAGGTTAGACGGTACGGCTTTGCAGGCGCAGTAACCCCACGGATTGGCCTTGACTGCAATATCGGCATCTCGCAACAATTCTGTCAGTTGACGCTCGACATCGGCATCAGATGCTAGACGGATAGATGGTCGTAGTCGCTCCACCATCCGCAATAGTTTCTTGCCGAAGATTCCGGCCGGGTGCAGTGTGCCATCCAGCATAGCCTGCGTTTTTCGGGCAGCGAGTCGGTACATCTCTCCTCCGAGAAGCCTAATCATTTCCCGGTCTCTGACGTAGGTTAACGTCATCTCAATGGAGAAATGTCGGAGGTGGTAACTAAGGGAGCTTAGGTCTCCAGCGTCATATCTCCAAACATATAGAATCGCGAAGAGTTTCCGCAACTGGTGAGCAGTATAGTGCCAAGGCTGCCAACCTTTTGATCCAGACACGTACGGGTTCCCTGTTATTTTTGCAAAGTCATCCATGCATTGGTCTAATTTTCCAACTCGATCATCACGGAAAGTACCGTGTATAACTGTTCGAACGGCGAAGATAAATTTGTTTGGGCTCTTCCGAACGTAGGTTCCGAACCGTCTCATCAATCTTATTGCCGAGACAACGACTTCTGGAACAGGCACAAGCTCCCGCTTCCGTTTTGTTTTTGCTATGTAACACTCCATCCAGAATCCGCTCTGCCTGCTACCTCGGATAGCGTCCGTGCGTAGCGTGAGAAGTTCAATGCGGCGGCGCGCGCTGAGAATTCCGGCCACAATAAAGCACGCGTTGGGCAGGTACCGTTTAATCGCGTCCACGCAATAGATGTGCCCGGCTTCGGAAGTTCGATCACGAGAAAGACGGAATCCAATCTTGCTTGAGTACTTGGCATTAAAATCCTCGATTATCCTCCGCTTATTTTCAGGTTGCCCTTGAAACTTTGATTCTTTTGTCATCACTCTGTATAGCGCGATGAGCTTGGGCCCAATTTCAACAACCCAATGAATAGCGCTTTGCAGCAGATGCAGTCCGGCGACCTCAGGGATGGTCGGCGTATGACCGGGACGGCCGTTCGTTTTGACATTTGCCGGAAGCCCATCCGGGAATGGGTCAAAAGTCAAACAGCTGCTAAGGTGGTCCCGGAGAATGTAAAGTAGATGCACAGCGCGAACAGTCGAATAATGAGCAGCCTCGCCCCTATCGAGGGGCGGCTGCTTGAATTCATATTCCGAGATTGGCCGGATCTTGCAGTGCTCCTTCACTTCGTCGAAGATGGATTTCGCTCGCGGCATAGCAAGCCTATTCCCGAAAACGGACTTTCTTACATCGGGGAATGTCATACCATCAAGGCTTTTGTTGGCTTCGGACATTGCCTTGAGATACTCAAACACGCGCCTCGGAGAATTGATGAGCGACTCGTATCCTTTCGCTGCATCATCCAGAAATTTCGTAATGTGCGTCATACTCAGGTCGCCGAAATCGTAGAGACCTCTTTCGACCATCCAGCTAGCAAGATTGACAAGCCTTTGTGCCATTTTCCGTTGAACGACACCGCTATCCACCCTGCAATCTGAAGAACGGTAACGGGAGTAGTAGACGACCTCGCGTATCACCATATGTACTCTTGCGTTGACCCTATCCGTTAAGAGGGTTCCATCTGCGAGTTTTGACTTCAGGCAAATAGGCACCCGTATTCCGCTCTTCTCGCGGACGACCATATTTTCGGGAGTGTCAAGCTCTAGCCAATCAACAGATGGGAAGCCTTGATGCGAAATATCCTTCGACTGTAGATGAACTGGCATCACTCGCTCCTCAGAGAATGAAAGTCGGTTGCTGGTTGTTCCTATACAGCTCGTTCACGTGAAATTCCGCCTTCCGGAAAATTGAAGCGTGGATACTTCGTTTCGCCTTCTCGACCACCACTTCGGCATATGCCAAGAGCGGGAGATACTCGATCTCCCACTTCGCAGTTGCTTGACTTTGCAACAGATCCTTCCGCGCAAGCAGGTCTCGGCGGATACAAAGGACGTCTACGAGATTCTCGAAATCAACGAAGAAAACGCTTCCTGCACAGTCGAGGCACGGCGAACCGACGTCAGGGCAACGTTCGTCCCGCTCTGCGACCTGCTTGGAGTTCGAAAACGGGGACTTGCACGAGAATCCCATCCCCGTATGCTCGGCCTTCTCGAGTATCTCTTTAGCTTGTCGCTTCGTGATTCCGAATGCGCTGGCCAACTCGAGATGACTAAATACAATCTTATTTTGTAGATACTCTGTAAACCCTCTTACTTTGGCCGTGTACAAGAGTATGACCGGATAGGTTCGAGCATATCCTTCACTCACTCCGGTCCCGGGCTGGTGATGCGCGTGTAATCGAGTAGCCACGACGCTGCCGCCATCGGTCAACGTTTGATACATGAGACCGGAAACCCGAATGGAACCGGGTGTCAAAACATACTTTTCCCTGTCCTTACCTCCCAGCAATAGATGGAGCCAGTGACACAAAGACTTAGCGGTTAACACGTAGCCTCTTGTGGTTCCGTCGTTGCTACGCTTCGCGCAGATCAAAAGGTTTGAGGCGGTGAATCCCAAAGCCTTTCGGACGATCTTCGTTTGCTGTTGGACATATCGAATTGCTTGCGGTACAGAGACGCTAACACCCTTGTCTTCGACCAAAAAGTCGGAAACGATTGATTCAAAGCCTGCTCGGGGCTTTACAGATACGACTCGCTGAATACGCGCATCGTTCGTTTCTTGAAGGCAATCTTCACCCAACTCGAGTGCCGTACATACGTTGCCGTAGGCGTCAATCATGTACAAAAGGCAACATGCGACCAGCGTTGGTACACTTACGGAGGTGAGTTCATCCGCTCCCATGAGGCCGCCGACTGACGGCAAAAACTCTTTCTCGTATCGTTTCGGAACACCCCGCAACTTTGGGAACGGAGCAAGACCTGAGAACCGATCCCTTATTACCACTAGCCAGTTAGCATTACTGACATTCATATTGTTTTCAGGAAATAACTCTTCCAGTACTTCGTGACGCTCAATGTTTTTTATTCCGATTCCTTTTATGGACGACCACTTGTCGAAAAGTTCGACGGCCCTCGGGTTCGCCCATTTTTCCACGGCTTCGTCTGCCGCCGCCTTACGCGTCATGACTCTTGCAAGGTAGTACTCTGCGACGCTGCGAACGCCGTTCAATAGTTCGAGCGTTCCGCGCGAAATGGAATTGACAATGGCATCTTCCGACTGCTCAAGTCCCCTCGCCAAATTCGTCCCAATATGCTTGAGATCTTCTAGCTCACTGGCGTCCAGCCCCCTATGTTGCGCCCCCAGCAATGCGCGGATTTTCTCTAGAACTTTGTCGATATTTTCGAGACCACCTACTTGTTCGAGCAGACCCTTCTTCGGCGCGGTGTTTTGCCGCCAGCCTGCAGGCTGTGCTGGAAGCGTCACTTTCGGCGCGATCCCAGCATCTACGAGGAAGCGGACAATTACGCATGTCTGTTTTATCGCGGTCCCAATAGACGCTTCAGTAATGTCCTGACGGCTCTTCACCGAAGATGCCCATGCCTCAAGGAAATTTTGCCAGACTTTCGCCGGGCCAATTTTCGTATGAGTGCAACCTCTTAGCAACGCTGCGCGATAACGGTTTTGACCTGCACCGTATTCCATTAGGGTACGCAGGTAGAACAGATATCCTCTGCTAGTTGCCGTCCTACGACGGGCAAAAGTTCGCGCGAGCGTTAGCGCGATGTAGCGAGCGAGCGCGGGCGGGAAAAGGGAAGTTAGCCAACTGAAATCAAAGCCCCCTTTCCCAACAACTTCGAAGGCGAGACCGCCCTTCAGCGCTCGTATCAGAGGCTCGGCCTCTTCATCCTTCTTGAATTTTCTTCGCTTCGTTGGCATGTGACCCTCACGTTGCCGCCTAAGACACACGCTACTTTTATGCGCCTTATAGCTTATATATAGTGCTTACGAAATGTATACGTATCTCTTGTTACAAATTAGGACTTTGGCGGTGTTAGACAGCCGCAAGCAGCACGGTCAGTCAGCGCCAATTATTTTGGCCGATCGAGGGCGTATCTGTCGCTGCTTAAGAGGCCATAGTTGTCGGTCCTTTGTAGTGGTCTAATTTCCTCGGACAGGTCGATAGGAGGACAATCCTGAATCGACGAGGAAAAACAATAGATGACAAGAAGGCGCCGACAATTTGACGCCAGCTTCAAGCTGGAAGTGGTA
This sequence comes from Paraburkholderia sediminicola, assembly GCF_046026855.1. Taxonomy (GTDB): domain Bacteria; phylum Pseudomonadota; class Gammaproteobacteria; order Burkholderiales; family Burkholderiaceae; genus Paraburkholderia; species Paraburkholderia sediminicola_A. Next base: position 51,915 of record NZ_JAQQET010000026.1, read on the forward strand.
CGGATGGTTCGGGACCAGGGCTTATCGGTCGGTGAAGTCAGCCGGTCGATGGACCTTGTTGAGACAGCCGTGCGGCGTTGGGTCGCGCAGTACGACGCGGAGCGTGCTGGCGGCCCCGGCGAGGGCAAGCCGCTGACGGCGGAACAGCAGCGCATCCGGCAACTTGAAGCGGAGAACCGGCAATTGCGCGAGGACAATGCGCTGCTAAAAAACTTCCAAAAGGCCATGCCCTTCCCAAGGAGCAGAAACTCCGGGGCGGCAGACTACACTGGCATAGCCGAAGGGAGCGGCCGTCTGCTTATTGGTGACCAATCCCGTTAAAAAACATGGCCCGGGACTGATGCGGCCCCGGCATTGGTGACGCCGCAAGGCGATCCCGTTCAGGAAAGTGATCTACCCCGCTGTCCCGCCCTTTGGCACTTCCATTGATCTGGAGGGCTGTCATGGCACAGAGCAAGGCAAGACAAACGACCGATCGCCACGCGGATATGTCCGTTATCAATCCGCATGCCGCCGGCATTGATGTTGGTGCACAGTTTCATGTTGTCGCCGTTGGGCCCGAATGGACCTCCGAGCCAGTGCGTTCATTTCGCAGTTTCACCACCGATCTTCACGAACTTGCCAGGTGGCTCAGGCAGGTCAAGGTCACGACTGTCGTGATGGAGTCGGTGCCGTTCGATGCGTCTTTTGGCTCGCTTAGCCGGTTCGCGCTCGAGTAGCGCTTTGAGCAGTCGCGCAGCCTCCAGACCTCCTTGCCTGAACGCTCCGCGAACTCGGGCCACAACCTGCCGATGGTCGGTAGACGTAGCTCGTTGAACATCGGAGCCGGACGGTCGTTATCATGGACGGGGCGTCCACACTGCTACCTAGTGGAGTAGCTCGTCATACATTTCCACGGGCGGCATCTCGACCATCATTTTGAAAAATAAGGCCCGACGCGGCGCGAACTCGTCGCGCCGGTCGACCGCTTCCTTCAGATACCGCGATGCATTGTTGCGCGTGCCCCGCGTGCCGCAATGGTCAAGCGGCGTTGCGTAACGTACCTTGAAGTCTTCCTGCTCCGTCAGACTGTCAACGTCATCCGACAGGCTGTCAGAGCGTGTTTTGCTACCCGGCCGCGCGGGCTTCGAAACTCTTTCCATCCGCATCCACGTTCGCGCATTTCCACCGTGAGAACGCCAGCACAAAATGACAGACTGGGTGGCCGGACGGAGCGCCGCCGATCGCCTTCCACAGCTTGCTCATATCAGTGAAGTCCGACAGTCCGAGCACGCCGGGCTGATGCGTCTGTGAGAAGAAACCTCTTGAGGGGCCCTCGGGAGACCGGTGCTGGCGAAAACGCCGCACGCTATCGGGATAACGACCGAAGTGATCATCCTGCAGCTTGCGCTGGACCGAGATGCCCATAGGCGGGGCGCGCTACGCAGCAACGGTACGACTTCGCTGTGCCATACGTCGACGAAAGGATCAGGACTGGTTCGCCACGGCTAACGCGGCTTCCGGGAGCGCAACGTAGCATCGACCCGACGCTGCGTGCCGTACGCACACCAAGGTCGTTCTAGGCGGTCGCCAATTCCTGCGAATGGTGTTTGTGCTTGTTCATATAAAGACAAACCAGTTGGGCGGTAATGCTGGCTCCAGACGTCAGCCGAGCGCTTCTTCTTTAAGTCTCGCCTATCCTAAAGGTCACCGACACAGCGACGCCCGTCGTCTCCGACGACTACGCCGCCTGCGAGTCCTAGCCACCGGCCAAAACAATCTTCAACGGTGGCCCAAGGTTATTGTCGCCGACTGCGGCATGTTTTTTGGTCCACTTATTGGCGTGTGGCTACGTAGTGAGTGGTAAATTTGCATATTTGACGACCGGTACACCCGAAAACATTCCGCTTTCCTCTTGGATTGAGACAATGACCGCGCACCCGCAACGGTTTCTAATCGCGACGAACGGTCGGTTGGCTCGCGCCTACTTGAATTTTCAACAAGACGATCCACATATTGGTGTGTGGCTACGCGGTGAGTGGTAAATTTGCGTATTCGATGAGTGGTACACCTGAAAACATTCCTCCTTCCTCTTGGATTGGGACAATGACCGCGCAACCCCTACGGTGTCTAATCGCGACGAACGGTCGGTTGGCTCGCGCCTACTTGAATTTTCAACAAGACGATCCACATATTGGTGCGTGGCTACGCGGTGAGTGGTAAATTTGCGTATTCGATGAGTGGTACACCTGAAAACATCCGCCTTCCTCTTGGATTGAGACAATGACCGCGCAACCGCTACGGTCTCTAATCGCGACAAACGTTCGGTTGGCTCGCGCCTATTTGGATTTGCAACAAGACGAACTAGCGAATCGCGCCGGGCTGCATAGGACCTACATCGGCGGCCTCGAACGCGGCGAGCGAAACATAACCGTTGATAACCTTGAGCGCGTCGCGGTGGCGCTCGGTATTCCTGCGTGGCATCTATTGAATCCCGACTTCAATCCAAAGACGCTCTTTTTGGGATATAGACTCCGGGACCCGGCAACACCGGGGCCGGCTTAGCTCCCGGCGCGGCGGAGATTGCGGCTAACGGTATCCGCGGTCGAAAGTGCTTCACGCCTTGTCCGCAGGGCCTTTTCGGTGCGCATATAGCCTTGGCACGGCGCAGAAGTCTGGGAAATCGCCTCGGGCTACTTCGGCTGCCGTAACGATGACGGCACCTTCAGCGCGGAGAAGTTCGCGAAGCAGGCCACCGAGCCGCAAGTGAAGATGATCGAAGTGAAGCTCTCGCAAGGCGCGAAGCCCGGTCACGGCGGCGTGCTGCCGGCCGCGAAGATCACGCCCGAGATTGCGGAAACGCGCGGCGTGCCGATGGGTCGCGATTGCATCTCGCCCGCCACGCACTCCGAATTCTCGTCGCCGCGCGGCCTGCTCGAATTCGTCGACCGTTTGCGCACGCTGTCCGGCGGCAAGCCGACCGGGTTCAAGCTGTGCATCGGGCATCCGTGGGAATTTTTCGGCATTGCAAAGGCGATGCTGGAGACGGGGATTCTGCCGGACTTCATCGTGGTCGACGGTGCGGAAGGCGGCACGGGCGCAGCGCCACTGGAGTTCACCGATCACGTCGGCGTGCCGCTGCAGGAAGGCCTGCTGCTGGTGCACAACACGCTGGTCGGCATCGGCTTGCGTCAGCGCATCCGCATCGGCGCGAGCGGCAAGATGATTACCGCATTCGACATCACGAAGACACTTGCGATCGGCGCGGATTGGGTCAACGCGGCGCGCGGTTTCATGTTCGCGGTCGGTTGCATCCAGGCGCAGACCTGCCATACCGGCCGCTGCCCGACGGGCGTCGCGACGCAGGATCCGGTGCGCCAGCGTGCTTTGGTGGTGCCGGACAAGGCCGACCGTGTATTCAACTTCCATCACAACACGCTGCATGCGCTGAAGGAAATCATTCAGGCCGCGGGACTCAAGCATCCGGCGGAACTGCGCGCGCATCACATCGTGCGGCGCGTGTCGTCGCATGAGGTGCGGTTGATGTCGGAACTGTTGAAGTATCTTGATCCGAACGATCTGCTGAACGGCAACTATCGCTACTCGTTGTACGAGAAATATTGGCCCATGGCGCAAAGCGATTCGTTTGCACCGAAAATCGAACTGGCCGCGACGTAATCCGGCTACCGCGATGATCGGCTTATGAGTCGATCATCGCGGAGTCTTAGGTTTTGACGGCGAATTCTTGCAGAAAAATAAGAATCCTTGAGAGCTCGTCTCATATACAAGGACAGCGGCGAACCGTACATTTGCGTGATCTCTTTTCCCGCTCAATGTCCATGGTTACACCCTCCTTTGTTCCACTGCCGCTCGGCGAACACACGCAACTCGTCCAGACTCGCCATGGCTGGATGCTCGCCAATCCGAACGACTTCTATCTCGGCCGCGCACTCATCGAATACGGTGAATGCAGCGAACTCGAATCTGCCGTGTTGCGGCAGTTGCTGGTGCAGCCCGGCATCGTCGTGGAAGTCGGCGCGAATATCGGCGTACATACGATCATGCTGGCTCGCGAGGCGCAGGCACGCCGTCAGGTGCTGGTCGCATTCGAGCCGCAGCCCGTGATCTTTCAGAACCTGTGCGCGAATCTCGCGGCCAATGGCGTGCGTAACGTGCTGGCCTGGCCGTATGCGTGCGGGGCGACTGCGGGGACGCTGCATTTTGCACAGCCGGACTATGATGCCCCGGGCAATTTTGGTGGCGTGTCGATGCAGACGGAAGCTGCGGCGAATACGCTTCCGGTTCCGTGCGTGCGGCTAGACGATGTGCTGCGATCGCATGTAGTGGGGCTGCTGAAGCTGGACGTCGAAGGGTTCGAGTTGAACGCGCTGCTAGGTGCGGAGGAAACGATTGCCCGCTCTCGGCCCGTGATTTACGTGGAGAACGACCGGCTCGATCGGTCGCAGGCTTTGATCGAGTGGTTGTGGTCGAAGGAATACCGGATGTGGTGGCATTTGCCGCCGTTATTCAACTCCGGAAATTTCTTTGGGCGGACGGAGAATATTTACGGTCGCGTGGTGTCATGCAATATGCTCGCGCTGCCCCGGGAGTTGGAGATGGAGATTGACGGGTTTGTCGAGGTGACGGATTCGGAGGCGCATGCGTTGATGGGGTTGGCGGGATAGCGCATAGAAGTGCGGTGTCGTGACACTAGGCGGCGTGCAGTCTTTCGTTGGCTCGCAGTCACTCAATCATCTCGGAAAAGTGAGTTGTCCTCGAGAAAAATTATTTTAGTTTGACGGATTGATGTCGACCCGTCACCTCGACATCCAATTCGAAACCCGTGGAATTTTACCCCATAGTTTTCACTGACGACCAACACATGCGACGCCCAGACTTTAATAAGAAACTGGCTACTTCAATCATCGGTAAGAGGCTGCTGGTCGGTCTCACCTATATAAACCACAACAATGAGACGACCGCCAACAAGCAATTCCACGGCGAGGTTATCAGGGCAGACCAAGAAGCCGGCATCGTGTTGCGCTTGCATGGTAGTGAAACGGAGTTCTATCTACCGGCGGATACGTCACCCATCGAGCCTGCGCCGCCGGGAGACTATCGACTACAGTCCTCGGGAGAAGTGGTCGTCAATCCCGACTTCCTCTGCACCTATGAAATTCATTCGGGCCGCCGATAAACGAGCTTGCTGCGTAAGGCCGGCATCACTGTATTTAGATGGAACGAGCGCCTGCATCGGGAAAGTCGAGTACCCGTCCTCGCCGACGATTTCGATCGATATGTCGGTGAGAAAGCGGCCTAACAGATCGGGCAACAATCTTGCATCGTCGATATCCTGACGCGTGACCACCGCCGCGCGTATCTGACCGGAACACACCCTCCGGCACGACCTCCCCGTCCTCGTGCATCTACGAGCCTAGAGATCGCGAATCAATGCAGATCCACCCGAAGTTACCAGGCAGCGCATCGGCTTTGCGCGCAAAAGTCGGTCCGCACCTCAGCCTGATTTACGCAGCAATGCCCCGATATTGGAAAGCTATATAAGAAATTCGACAGTAGTTTATTTCAAACAGTAGATAAGAGGGTTCATGACCGAGCGACGACTACTCAATGTTTCCCGACTTCGTCAGCAAGAGTTGAGGAGCCAGTTTTCATGGTTGAGGGGTGTTCACGTAGATGAGAAGAACCAAGACGTTCAAGTGAACTCCGTTTCCACATTTGATCACTGGCTTTCGTGGGAAGAGGCATGCAAAATTCTCGAAAATGTTCCCCCCGTGGAGGAGGCACGCCGGAACTCCCTTCTTGCTGATTTTTGCACGAACATGATCGCTGAGACTGACGTTCTTTCATTTTCTCTACGCGGTCGCCAAAAGAACACAATCATCTTTCGAAACTTCACGTCGAAGGCCGCGCTCGCGAACTATTGCAGGCCTTGCAGTGGGAAAATACTAGGGCATCGGCATTTTTTCGTAGTTTTGCCGGTGCTTGATTGCGCATTCTATGAAAGTTGGGACAATACTTACCACTTCTTTTTTACCAAGCCCGGCATTGCCGATGCCGCGCTAGATTGGGCAAAGCAAAGCAACGTATATCTACTAGCACATAAATAGTCGGCCCCGCAAAATGCAGTTTGCGTAGCGAGCTATGCCGAGGGTGCGGCCTGTTGACGAATGGTAATCAGCCCATCGAAAGTGGTTGTGACGAGCAAGCGCAGGCCTCAGCATGATATTGGCGAGCCAATGCAGCAACGCGAGGGTAAAAAATACTCGACGTCCTGTCCGTTTGGATTTATCCGAAAGCCGCCCGGCTCGTTACCGGTTAGAGGTGACCGCGAGCTAATTCCAGAAGGTCCGAATAGGAAACCGGATTGCCGATGACGTAAGCATACGCGTTCGTCTGCCCATTCGCCCAGCCAATCGGGTCTTCACTTATGAACCTTCCGGTCGTCGGGTCGTAGTACCCATTGCGGTCGTAATGTGTCAAGCAACGGATGCCAGACGAAATGCCGATCTATGAGCATTCGTACGCACCACAGTGACGCCTTATCAGGTCAGGTCGGTGCTGTTGCAATCTTGAATAACGCCTCATCGTGCGTGACCAGAAACAACGTTGGACATCCCGCTCCGAGTACGTGCAGAGGGACACGTCTCATGACTTGATCCCAGAAGATGTTCGTATGCTCATCGTCTGAATTGAGAACGCTAAATCCCTAACGGTTGACGAAATTTACGTGGGGTGCAAGCCCATTTTTCCTGCTATAGACATGCCACTCATCAAAGCCTGGAGTCGGAAGCTGCGAGACAGTCGCCACCTTCGGGCTGATCGCGAGCGCTCCAACCTTGCTCCATCCGGCTGCAAACTCATCGTCGGTTGGTGTGTATGGGCCGCTATCACAGCTCGCTACGGCGACATACCGTCCTATCAGCAACTGCGGACAGCGTCGCGCAAGGTCATCCATACAAGCGTCCGTTCCGTCGTCCCACTCCACGATCCAATATCCAGCACGGTAGCCCGTTCTCACCATTCTTGCCCCACACGTATAACGTCGATCCACTCTATCCAGTCGGCCCTGAACAATCCAACCCTCGTTCCTGTCCAGCGAACAGGCTCCAATCGATCGTGAACTGACACCTCAAAGGTTGGATCTCTGTCCAACTTTTGGGGTGCAGTTCATCGCGCGCGGCCCTTCGTTCACGTCACGGACTCCTAGCAATAACCGGAACCTTAACCACTACATGCTTCGTTGACGATCCGGAATATCTCGTCTGTGTCGTCTATGACACTTTCATCTCCTGAGAAATAAGACATCTCCAGTATTCCGTCATTGAATACATCAATCTCAATGCGCATGCCGGGTAACGTCAAGGAAACCAGTATCGAGTCCGGACGGTGTCTACTTAAACTGTAGAACACCCGCCGACTGTCGAGTTTTTCCAGCAAGTCATATAACGCGTGAGTCATAGCGCCTCCATCAAAACTCACTTTCTGAACCGACCGTCGTTCAAGAGCTTCCAGGCGGTCTTGGCGTCACGGTCTCCGCTGCGCGCCAACGAATTTACGCAGACATCGCATCTCCGGTTACGCGGGCGTCAGCGGTATGAACTCTATGCGGATATTTCCATCACGAAGGCGCAGGCATTCTGGACTTAAAAATCACAATCCCGAGTCGAACGCCAATCCATATCCCGCACGCCATTCCGAATGGGAACAATGCCAACGTAGCCTCACGCCACCCGTGCTTCGCCCACAGAGAAAGTCCACTACTGGCAACCACTACCAGCAAAACCGCCGAGTAGAAATCAATCAGTTGCCACGGTGATAACAAACCGTTCGACCATCCTGGTAGCCTCCATTTCTTAGCTTTTGGCCAGAAAATATGGTTTAAAAGGAGAGCACACAAAGCCAGGGAAAAGCCCATCGCACCTGCTAGCGCGCCAAGGAATACCCAACTTTCAAACGGCATATTGGCAACAGGTTGCACGGACAATCCTGCCACAAACACTACTGTTAGCACGATCACCTTGATCGCAGGCCAGAACATGAGTTTATTTGCCACGACTATAGGTCACCTCAATGCCAACTGCAGCACAAGCAGCGCCCCCAAAACCTGCACTTGGAAAGCCGATCGCGATACCGCCGCCCGCCCCTCGATAAGGCCGCCCCCCGAATCCCGGAAGGCCTGACGAACCAGACTGGTTGAATTCCACGCCGCTGGAGGCACCGACGCTTGCATTAAAAGGACCTAAGCTAGTGCCCGCCTCCGCAAAACCACCGATAGTTACCGACGAACCATCGCTACTTCTACTTGGTACTGCGCCGTTTGGATCGAAACTAAGCCCTATACCTGCGCCGCGCCCGCCGCGTATCCCCACCCCAGTAATGCTCGAAGCCGTTGGGGCAGAGCCGTCGCCGTAGACGGTGACCTGTACGCCGAAACCCCCATACACACTCCCGCTAACGCTCCAGAAACCGAAAGGGTCGTACAGCGACACGGGATTCCCATTGACATAAGCATACGCATTCGTCTGCCCACTGGCCCACCCAACCGGATCATCGCTAATGAACCTCCCGGTCTGCGGACTGTAATAGCGATTGCGGTAGTAGTACATCGGTACTGCGATGCCCCCAACTGTTCTCAGTTGGGAGGTCGCGTCCTAGTTACACCACTCGGCCGTACGTACCGCTTACTATTGGCGCATGTCGAAGTACAGGTGGCACATCTGTCGGCCATGCAAGCGTCAGTTGACCAGTGCAAGCTCTACGCAGACATTTTGGAGCATGACGAAGCAGGTATTCTTGATTTAAAAATAAAAACCGCGAGTCGAACGCCCACCCACATTCCGCCTCCTATTCCGAAAAATACTAATGATTGGGTAGATTCACGCCATCCATATCTGAGAAAGAGAGCCACCCATTCACCAGCGCTCATTGACAAGATCGCCATTGAGAAAATATGCATCCATTGCCATGGAGACAGCAGGCCATTGGACCATGTTGGCATCCCCCATTTTCTTTTTTTTGGCCAAGCAAGATGGTGAAGCAGGAGAAAACCCAAGGAAAATAGCGCCCCCATTACCGCCCCCACTAGTCCAATAAATGCCCTAACTGCGAGCGGAAAATGGTCAAGCGGTGACGCAAAAAGTCCTGCGACCAGAGCGCCCAGTATCACTACTACCTTGATCGCAGACGAAACCGTGAATTTATTTGCCACGGGTATAGGTCACCTCAACGCCAGCTGCTGCGCAAGCAGAAGCTCTAAATCCGTCACTCGGAAATCCGACCGCCATACCACTGCCGCCCCTCGATAGGGCCTGCCTCCGAATCCCGGAAGACCTGAAGAACCGGACTGGTTAAATTCCACGCCCCTGGAAGCACCAATGCTAGCGCCGAAGGGACCCCAGTTAGCACTCGCCTCTGCAAAGCCACCTATAGTTACCGATGAACCCGTACCGGCTCTACTGGGAGGCGCGCCGTTTGGGTCATAGCTAACTCCCCCACCTGCGCCGAAGCCACCGCGTCCTCCAATGCCCGTAATATTTAAGCCGTCCCATAGACAGTGACCTGTCCTCCGACAACTACGTAGCCGCCGGCGCCGATACTCCAGAGCCCGAAGGGGTCGTACAGCGACACGGGATTCCCATTGACGTAGGCATACGCGTTCGTCTGTCCACTCGCCCAGCCTATGGGGTCTTCGCTAATAAATCTTGCTGTTGTGGGGTTGTAGTACCTATTGCGATAGTAAACCAACGCCCCGACACGAATCCACCCTCACACGGACCGCTTTCCCTTATCAGGCAAGCCTTTGCCGCGCATCGATTTCACCAGTCAGAGAATTTTTTCCAGACGCGATTCTCGATTGATTCGTATCTCGAAACAAGTGTTTATTCAGGAGCGTTACGCGGTAACAGGCGCATGGCCAGCGTTACCGCGTAACGCCTCAGATATCCAGATCCATCCGGCCAGCGTAGTAATCAGCCTGCCCGCGGGGTAACTTCCCTGCCCGCTTCAGCGCCGCCTCTCCGGACGATGGATCGAGACCGCCGGCTTCAAGCCCGGATCCCGCGTGCGTATCACCGTCGAGCACCAGAATCTCATCATTACACCGCTTTAAATACAGAAGGGCCGCTCATCGCGCGGCGCTTCGTTCACGTAACGACGTTAGATCATCGGAGCGCGGCAATTAAACGAGTTGAACCAGCCTTCCGGCCACTCTTCGCGCTCGCTCAACATCCGCCTGCAATCCCATCTGTTCTGTCTCTGCCCATAACAGATATTTGATCACGTCCTCAACCGACTGCCTTTGCGCAATGAGTGCGCAAACCTTGGTGACATAGGCGTCGTATTCATCCTTCGCGGCATCTTCCCCCCCGATACCTATTGGATCCCACTCACGAAGCAGAACCTCTTTGACTGCATCCTGCAAGGCTTGGCTATGCCGCTGTTTTCCGCTCATCGAGTTGCCCCTCTATTGGCCCCAAACCGTTACAACCCGACCTGCTGGGTTCAGCACTACAACGGCACCGGCCCCTGTGTACCTGGTAGTCCCATTCGATCGCTCGGTAACGCTGATTGGATTGTTCACCGCGTCGCACATAGCGCCCGGTGAAACATCTCGGTTAATAGCCTGATTCAAGCCATGCCGCGTAAATCCCGTGATTATCCCTGCCTCACCAAAGGGATCGCTGAACTGCACCGGATTCCCGTTGACGTAGGCGTACGCGTTCGTCTGCCCACTTGCCCAACCGATCGGGTCCTCACTGATGAACCTTCCGGTCGCTGGGTCATAGTACCGATTCCGGTAGTAAACAAACGTTAATGTGGCGCTCCCAACGATCTTGTAGTTGGGAGGTCACGTCGTAGTTGTACTGATCGAACGTACGTACCGCGCGATTGAAGCTTGCCAAACTGCGTTATTGACAGTCATGCGGCATCGGGCGACCAATTCAAACCCTATTCAGATGTTTTCCCGCACGACGAAGCAGGCACTCTCGACTTAAAAATAATGTACCCAAGTCGAATCCCGACCCAAAGCCCGCACGCCATTCCAAATGGAACTAACGCCTGCGTAGATTCACGCCATCCATGTTGAATCAGAAGAGAAAGCAAACAACTCGCGCCTGCCAGCAAAAGACTCAACGAAAAAAAATGCATGAGTTGCCACGGTGACAACAAGCCATTCTTCCATCTCGGCAATCCCCACTTTCTCGATTTCGGCCAAAAAAGATGATTCAACAAAAGAGCAAAAAAAGATACAAAACTCATCACCACGGCTGCAATCAGTCCAATGAATGCGTTAGTTCCAATCGGAAAGTTATCAACTGACGACGCACATAGTCCTGCGACAAGAACCCCTATTAGCACTATTACCTTGATCATAGGCCAGATCATGATCTTATCTCCCACGAGTCCACGTCATCTCTAGACCCGCCGAAGCGCATGCGGAAATACCCTTCGAGCCCGGTGAGCCCACCGTAACGCTGCCGCTCGGCCCTCCATATGGCCTCATCCCAATACCCGGGATACCCGAAGAGCCGGATTGATTGACTTCCACGCCACGCGAATAACCGATGCTCCCGGTAACAGGCCCCCACCCAGCGCTAGCCTCCCCGTAGCCGCCAACAGTAACCGATGAACCTACATTATTTTTGCTTGGGACTGTGCCGTTCGGATCAATGCTAAATCCCCCGCCCAAGCCTATACCCCCACGTATCCCCACTCCCGTTATGCTCCATCCGTCCCCGTAGAGCGTGCCCTGACCGCCCACAACTACGTGCACACCGCCGCTGATGCTCCAGAGACCAAACGGATCGTATAGAGACACTGGATTCCCGTTGACGTAGGCATACGCATTCGTCTGCCCACTGGCCCACCCAACCGGATCCTCGCTAATGAACCTTCCGGTCTGCGGACTGTAATAGCGATTGCGGTAGTAATAAAGCCCGGTCCCGTCATTCTCCCGCCCAGTGTACTGCTGCGGGTTCGCGTCCGCCGCCCCGGCCAGCGTCGTCTTTCCGTATGGCTCGTACCGATACTGCGTCACGATCTGCTGATTCGCGTCCGTGAGCGCAATCACGTTGTTGTTCCCGTCGCGCAGGACATACCGGTCCTTGCTCGCGTCATCACCGATACGCCGGTAAGTCAGTTCGTCCAGTCCTCCTTCAGGATACGGCGAGAACAGGCGCGTGCGCTTCGACCAGTCGTCATCCGGCAGAATCAGGTTCAGCTCGTCGCCAATCCACACAAAACGCGTCTGCTTGCCGTCGACCGTCATGTTCCTGCGACGGCCCGAAGCGTCGTAGCTGAACGCCGCCGTGGTCGCGCCCGTGATCCCGCCTAGCGCTCCCTGCAGGTTCCAGTTGTACTGGTTCAGCCCATCGCCAGTGAGGTTGCCGTTCAGGTCATAGGTGAACGTCTTGCCCGCCCAGCGCGTGAGCTGGTTCGCGCCGTTGTACTGCGCGTCGCTTACCGGCTGCGGCAGATCCACTTTCGCCAGACTGCCGCCCATCTTCGTACGCCGACCCGCCAGGTCATAGCCGTAGGTCAGGTCACCCAGCACGCTGCCGTCGGATCTTTTGTACGTGATGCCCGTCAACTGGCTCGCTGCATCCCACGTATAGGTCGCCGTGACACCGTTCGCGAGCGTCGCCTGTGCAAGACGGCCCAACGCGTCATAGCCATAGCCGAACTGGCGCGGCGCCTCGTCGTTCTCCACCGACTGGATTTGCGTGACCCGATGTTCCGCGTCGCGGCTATAGGTCACCGTCACGCCGAACATGTCAATGCCGTCCAGTTCGCGCGTTAAAGCGTTGTACCGGTACGACCAGCTGCCCGACTGCTGCGGCCACTCATACGTGCTCACGAACTTCCCTGTCACACTGTCGTAGTAGAAGATCGTTGTCGCAGTGCGCCCTTCCCTGCCGCCCGGCTCGGCTCTGGCGTAGTCGTCCAGACCCCGGAGGCGGTCCAGCGTGTTGTCCCACGAGTAATTCCACCTGCGCGTGGACGCAACGCCCGCCGCGGGCTGGAAGGCAGTTCCCTTTAGTCTGCCCGCTTCGTCATACGTGTAACCCGTCACCTGCCCCTTGCGGTCCGTCACGCTCTGCAGTTGCCCCGCTGGCGTCCAGGTATAGGTCTCGCTGCGGCCCAGCGTGTCCGTTTTACTCACTGGACGGCCAATCGTGTTGTACGCGTAGCGCGTCGTGACGCCCTTCGGATCGGCCTGACTCAGCAGGTGACCATTGCGGTCCCACGTGAAGCGGGTCACGCCACCGAGTGCATCGGTGATGTCGGTGGTGCGGTTCAGCGCGTCGAGCGTGCGTGCAGTTTTGTTGCCCAGCGGATCCTGCACAGCCGTCACACGACCCGCTGCGTCGGTAGTGAACTGCGTGGTGCGATTCAGCGCATCGGTGACGCCAGTCAGATCCGGCCCGGTCCAGGCGTACTTCGTCACACCCTTCAGCGCGTCGGTTACCGTGAGCGGACGCCCCTGGCCGTCGTTCGTCAGCGTCGTGCGTTTACCCGTGCGGTCTGTGATGGTCAGCAGGTTGCCGTTCGTGTCGTAGGTATAGACGGTGCTTACGCCGCGCTGCGGATCGCCTGCCTGCGCTTCTGTCAGCAACTGGCTATAGCTGTCGAAGGCGCGTGTGACCAGTGTGCCGTACTGATCGGCCGCGCTGATCCGATTGCCGTTCGTATCGTAGGCGTATGTGTACTGACGGTCGGTCTCCGTGAGGTTCGTCACGCGCCCGTTCTGGTCGTACGTGAAGGTCTGCACCTGCTGCATCGGCAGGCCAGCCGGATACGTGTTACGCACCACGCGGCCGTTCGTATCGAACGCAAGGCGTCGAATGCTGCCACGCCGGTCCGTCACGTCGGTCTGCGTGACCTTGCCATCCGCGAATGTGTACGCGAAGCCGAACGTGCTGCCATCGGCAAGCTTCTGGAAAGTGACGCGGTCGTTATCGTCGTAGGTGCTGGTGACCTGGAGATTGCCCTCGGGGTCGGTGACACTCACCAGTCGCGACTTGCTGTCCCAGCCGTATTTCCACACGCCACCGGCCGCGTCCGTCACCTGGCTGAGGCGGTCCTGGCTGTCGTACTGGTACTTGACCTGCCGGTTCAGCGGATCGGTCACGCGCGAGACCAGCGGCGTGCCGCGGCTGCCGCTAACCGACGTGAACGTCAGCGCCCGGCCATTCGGGCTCGTCACGCTGATGACTGCACCGGTGGCGCCGTCACGGGCGATCACGACCGCGTTGCCGTTGCGGTCCTCGACGCGGCTCAGCCGGTACAGGCCGTTGATCATCGTGAAGCGCCGCATGCGTCCGTCGCGCAGCGTGAGGACCCTGGTGACACCATTGCGGTCCCCATTGACGATACTGGCGTGGTAGTACTCGCCCGGGCTCGTCAGGTTGTCCCACGCCGTGCTGGACCCGGCGCGTACGGTGAATGGGATACGGACTCCGCTTGGCAGGCGCAACTCGATGCGCTGCCGCACGCCGTTGCCGTCCGCAGCGCTGAGCGTCAGATAACTGTCGTAGGCGAACGTCGCCCCGACACCGAAGGCGCCGGCCATCGGTCTGCCCGAGGTGTCGTAGGCGCTGCTGCGATAGACCCGGGCGAGATCCACGTCAATGACGTCGGCCAAGTGCAGATCGTGGGCGACCTGATGGAACTGGCCGGTGTACAGGTTGACGGGATCGCCACCCGAGGTACTGCTGCCACAGCCGGCCGTCGCATTGCCCCCGCAGCCTCCACCGCCGCCGGCGCTGTCCGTGCCGTCTGAGCCGCCGATGTCCCCGAAGCCACCTGAGCCGCCACCGCCCCCGCCCCCGCCACCGCCCATACCGCCAGAATTGCCGTCCACCCCATCGCCATCACCGGTCACGGTCCCCTCAGGCGAGAACGGTTCATCCGTGCCGCCACGGGAGGGCCCTGTGCAGTAAGCGTGAATGACGCCGGTGTTGTAGCAGGCCATGCCGTGAACGTTGGCTGAAGCCGTCAATTCGCAGCCCGGATCACCCGGATAGGCACCGGCTGCAACATAGGCGTCGGTGCAATCGTCGGCATGCGCGCGCGGCGCGACAAACCACGAAAGCAGGACAAACAGGAACAGCAGGAACGAGCGCCGCACAGGCTGGCAACGCGCGACAGAGGCGTAGATGGCGTGCATAAGGAAAGGCGTGTGGAACCGGACGGACAACAGGATGGGAAACCCGGAAACAATCAACGGCCCGCTCAACGCGCGGCAGTCTGATCGGCGGGAACACGCGGCGCTTCATCCGTGCGGGCCGCGAAGATCGCGCCCTGCCGACGGATCGCGGTGATATTGCCCGCCGCGTCGTAGTCGTAATACGCGGTGTTGCCGGATACCGTTACCGACACCAGACGGCCCAACGCGTCATAGCCATAAGTGATGTCATCGGCATGGGCGAGCGCGGACGACAGCAGCAGAACAACAATCCCGCAGCCGCCAGCAAGACGCTCGATCACTTTTATTCGCATACCGTACGAATCTGTTGAAACCGATCGCTCAACGACATGAACCTCATTCATCGATAACCCCTCTAATGATATTTAGCAAGGCTTACTTAATATCAATGAAAGATATCGACAATCGATACGGATTGCCATCTCCTTTGTGTCAAATTTGGTCAAGACACAAAAGCGCGATTCAGATCAAGACTTCTGCCACTGAGTCATGGGCTCGACGACTGTTTATCGTCTTGGCCTGTTAGCGCGCCCGCCCACTCGCCCCGGTCGCAACAAGCGCAACCTCCTGCTCGGAACAGCACCAGATCAGCAAGCCCAAACCGCCCGAAATCCCCGCGTGCCCCGTCCCAACCCCAAAAACCCGCACCCCCCTCCCTTTCCGTTAAAATCTACGGTTTAGCACTTCGCTCCACGGCCAGCTCGCGCGCTTCGGCGTTTGCGGCGCGGCCCTATGCCCGAAAGGCACTTCATGCTCACGTTTCAGCAAATCATCCTGACACTGCAGTCCTACTGGGATAAGCAGGGTTGCGCGTTGCTCCAGCCGATCGACATGGAAGTCGGCGCGGGCACGTCCCACGTCCACACCTTCCTGCGCGCAATCGGTCCGGAACCGTGGCGAGCAGCCTATGTGCAGCCGTCGCGTCGCCCGAAAGACGGCCGCTATGGCGAGAACCCGAACCGCTTGCAGCATTACTACCAGTACCAGGTCGTGCTGAAACCGGCGCCGGAAAATATCCTCGACCTGTACCTCGGTTCACTCGAAGCCCTCGGTTTCGACCTGAAGCAGAACGACGTGCGCTTCGTCGAAGACGACTGGGAAAACCCCACGCTCGGCGCCTGGGGCCTTGGCTGGGAAGTGTGGCTGAACGGTATGGAAGTCACCCAGTTCACCTACTTCCAGCAAGTCGGCGGTCTGGATTGCAAGCCGGTGCTGGGCGAAATCACCTACGGTCTCGAACGTCTCGCGATGTACCTGCAGAAGGTCGAGAACGTCTACGATCTGGTCTGGACCGAGTGGGAAGAGCAGGGCCCGAACGGCCCGGAACTACGCCGCCTGACTTACGGCGACGTGTACCACCAGAACGAAGTCGAACAGTCGACCTACAACTTCGAGCATGCGAACGTCGATCTGCTGTTCACGTTCTTCAACAGCTACGAAGCGGAAGCGAAGCGCATGATCGAAGCGCAGATCGCGCTGCCCGCTTATGAACTGGTGCTGAAGGCCGGCCACACGTTCAATCTGCTGGACGCTCGCGGTGCGATCTCCGTCACGGAACGCGCGGCGTACATTGGCCGGATTCGCGCGCTGTCGCGTCTGGTCGCACAGGCTTACTACGAGTCGCGCGAAAAGCTCGGTTTCCCGATGCTCGGCAATCCGGTGCACGGCGTGCCCGGCCTCACGACCGACGCACAAGATGCTGCGATGCCCGCGTGGGCGCCGCCGCTGAAAATCGAACGCAAGATCGATCCGGACTGACGAGAACATCAAGAAATGACTCAACCCCATCAAGCTACCCTGCTCGTCGAACTGCTGACCGAAGAACTACCGCCGAAAGCGCTCGCGCGTCTGGGCGACGCTTTCGCTGAAGGCATTGCGCAGCGCCTCGCGGCGCGCGACCTGGTCGAAGGCGAACTGTCGTTCGAACGTTATGCGACGCCGCGCCGCCTCGCCGTCACGATCAGGAACGTGCGTTCGGTCGCGCCGGAAAAACACGTGCGCGAAAAAGTGCTGCCGGTTTCCGTCGCGCTCGATAAAGACGGCCAGCCCACCGCGCCGCTCGCCAAGAAACTGGCCGCGCTCGGCTTCCCCGATTTTTCGGTGAATGATCTGGAACGCGCACAAGACGGTAAGGCCGAAGCCTTCTTCCTGCGCTACGCCGCGCCGGGCGCCACGCTCGCTGAAGGCCTGCAAAGCGCGCTCGACGAAACGATCGCCAAGTTGCCGATTCCGAAGCCGATGACGTATCAGCGCCCGGACGGCACCAGTGTGCAGTTCGTGCGCCCAGCGCACCGTCTGACCACCTTGCACGGCGAACAGGTCGTGCCGGTCACGGCACTGGGCGTCGATGCCGACGACACCACACTCGGCCACCGCTTCCTGTCCGAAGGCTTCGTGCAGATCCAGCACGCGGATTCGTACGCCGACACCCTGCTGCACAAAGGGCATGTGGTCGCGAGTTTCGCCGACCGCAAGGAAACCATCCGCACGCATCTGCTCGCGCAAGCCGACGGCGACCAGGTCGTCATGCCTGAATCGCTGCTGGATGAAGTGAATTCGCTGGTCGAATGGCCAGTGGTCTACGCCTGCCGCTTCGAGGACGAATTCCTGCAAGTGCCGCAGGAATGTCTGATCCTGACGATGCAGACGAACCAGAAATACTTCGCGTTGACGGACGCGAACGGCAAGCTGCGCTCGCGCTTCCTGATCGTGTCGAATATCGAAACGGCCACGCCGGGCGATATCGTCGAAGGTAACGAGCGCGTGGTGCGTCCGCGTCTGGCCGATGCAAAGTTCTTCTTCGAGCAGGACAAGAAGAAGCCGCTCGCCGATCGGGTGCCGCTGCTCGCCAACGTCGTGTATCACAACAGGCTGGGTTCGGCGCTGCAACGCGTCGAGCGCGTCGAAGCGCTGGCCGGCGCGATTGCCGGACTGATCGGCGCAGATGTGGCCCTCGCGAAGCGCGCCGCGCGTCTCGCCAAGGCCGATCTGATCACCGACATGGTCGGTGAATTCCCCGAGCTGCAAGGCACGATGGGCACGTACTACGCACGCCACGACGGCGAGCCGGAAGAAGTCGCGCTGGCATGCTCGGAACACTATCAACCGCGTTTCTCCGGCGATGCGTTGCCGGCCACGGCAACCGGCACCGTCGTCGCGCTCGCCGACAAGCTCGAAACGCTGGTCGGTATCTGGGGCATCGGTCTGCAACCGACCGGCGAGAAAGATCCGTTCGCGCTACGCCGTCATGCGCTCGGCGTGCTGCGGATCCTGGTCGAGAAGCAACTGCCGGTCGACCTGGTCGAACTGCTGCGCACCGCTTACGCGCAATTCACCGCCGTGCCGGGCGTCGCCGATTCGACGCAAGCGATCTACGAATTCAGCATGGACCGTCTGCGCGGCCTGCTGCGCGAACGCGGCTACGCGCCGGGTGAAATCGACGCAGTACTGGCACTGAACCCGACGCGCCTCGACGACATCGTCGCGCGTCTGGATGCGGTGCGCGAATTCGCGGCACTGCCGGAAGCGGCATCGCTCGCGGCAGCCAACAAGCGCATTTCGAACATCCTGAAGAAGTCGGAAAGCGCCACGAACGGTGGCGTGCAGGTCACGCTGCTGACCGAAGCGGCGGAAAAAGCCTTGCATGCACAGCTCGAACAGGTCGCGCCGCGCGTGCAATCGCAACTCGCCGCACGCGACTACACAGGCGCGCTGACCGCGCTTGCCGCGCTGCGCGAACCGGTCGACACGTTCTTCAACGACGTGATGGTCAACGCCGAAGATCCGGCGTTGCGCGCCAACCGTCTGGCCTTGCTCGGCGCACTGCATCAGCAGATGAATTGCGTCGCCGACATTTCCCGACTCGCCGCCTGAGCCCCGCGCCATGCCGACCAAAAAAGTGGTGATCCTCGACCGCGACGGCGTGATCAACGTCGATTCCGACGCGTTCATCAAGTCGCCGGACGAATGGGTTGCCCTGCCCGGTTCGCTCGAAGCGATCGCGCGGCTGAACCAGGCGGGTTATCGCGTTGCTGTCGCGACTAACCAGTCTGGCATCGGCCGCGGCCTCTTCGACATGAACGCGCTCAATGCAATGCATCTGAAAATGCATCGCATGGCGGCAGCGGTCGGCGGTCGCATCGACGCGGTGTTCTTCTGCCCGCATACGGCGGAAGATCACTGCGAATGTCGCAAGCCGAAGCCCGGTATGCTGAAGATGATCGCTGAACGTTTCGAAGTCGATCCGCAGAATACGCCAGTGGTCGGCGACGCGATGCGCGACCTGCAAGCGGGCGCGTCGCTCGGACATCCGACTCATCTGGTGCTGACCGGCAAGGGCCGCAAGACGCTCCAGGCCGGCGACTTGCCAGAAGGCACGCGCGTGCACAACGACCTGCGCGCGTTCGCCCTCGACTTTCTTTCCGACGCTCAAGAGTGATGCGCACCACGCGCGTCCCCAACCCTCACTGACCACGCCGATGCGCTTCATTCGTTCTTTGCTGCTGCTGATCTACTTCGTGCTCTTCACGGTGCCGTACGCGACCGCCTGCTTCATCGCGTTTCCGTTCATGCGCGCCGACAATCGCTACTGGATGGCGGCCGGCTGGTGCCGCGCCACCCTCCACACAGTGCGCTGGCTGAATGGCATCCGCTACAGGATCGAAGGCTATGAGAACCTGCCCGATGGTCCGGCCGTGCTGCTATCCAAGCATCAATCGGCTTGGGAAACGCTGGCGTTTCCGGCTCTGATGCCGCGGCCGCTGTGCTACGTGTTCAAGCGCGAACTGCTATTTGTGCCGTTCTTCGGCTGGGCGCTCGGCATGCTGAAGATGGTTCACATCGACCGCAAGGAAGGCAAGTACGCGTTCGATTCGGTCATCAAGCAAGGCAAGCAGCGCATGGCAGAAGGTGCCTGGGTGATCATGTTTCCGGAAGGCACACGTACGCCGACCGGCAAGCAAGGCAAGTACAAAACTGGCGGTGCGCGTTTCGCGATTGCGACCGGCGCACCAGTCGTGCCGATCGCGCACAACGCCGGACGTGTGTGGCCGCGCAACTCGTTTCTCAAATATGCGGGTATAGTCACAGTGTCGATCGGCAAGCCGATCGACACGACGGGGCTCACGCCCGACGAAGTGAACACGCGCGTCGAAAAGTGGATCGAAGCTGAAATGCGTCGCATCGATCCTACCGCGTACCGCGCGGCGGAAAGTACTTCCGCCGCCGCACCAATCTGACGCGCCCGCGCCCTCGAAGGCGCATTTGCGCGAAGCCGAATCCGATGCAGAAGTCTCCTACGTCGCAGCCCGCTGCGGCGCTCGATAACCGGCAGCTCGATCTCCCGCTCTTCGCCGAGCCGGGGTCGACGTCGTCGTCCCCTTCACCCTCCGCACCCTCAACGGGTTCGCAAGGAGGGCAGCAGCCGGCCGTGCCGCTCGCGCCGGACGGCAGCAAACTGCGCAGCCTTACCATCGGTTCGCGCACGCTGCACTATGTGCTGAAGCGTTCGGCACGCCGTTCGATCGGCTTTGCGATCGACAGCACCGGCCTGATGATTACCGCACCACGCTGGGTCACGCTCGCCGATATCGAAACCGCGATCACCGAAAAGCAGCGCTGGATTTTTACGAAGCTGATCGAATGGCAAACGCGTGTCGAACAGCGCGCGTTGCCTAAGGTCGACTGGAAAGATGGTGCGGAAGTGCCGTATCTTGGCCAGCCGGTGCGCGTCAAGCTCGGTTCGCCGCAAGGCACGCTCGCGTTCAGTGCGGATGAAGCCGCACTGCAAGTGCCGCTGCCGTTGCAAGCGGACCCGCAGCAAATCAAGGATCGCGTGCAAGGCTGGCTGCAAGGCGAAGCAAAACGCCTGTTCGGCGAACGCCTCGATATCTACTCGGAGAAGCTGGGCGTCAACTATCGCGCGTATGCACTCTCTTCGGCGGCCACGCGGTGGGGCAGTTGTTCGAGCGACGGCAAAATTCGTCTGAACTGGCGGCTGATCCACTTCCCGCTGTCGATCATCGACTATGTTGTCGCGCACGAGCTCGCGCATCTGCGTGAGATGAATCACAGTCCGCGCTTCTGGCAGACGGTCGAATCGATTTTTCCGGAATTCCGTGAAGCGCGGCAGACGTTGAAGTCGCATCCGCCGGAATTGCTGCCGACGCTTTAAAGCTTTCGGGCTTTCTTCGGCCGTTCAAGACTTCAGTCTCCGGCCTTCCGCTATGAAGCCTTGAAACCCGGCGCCTCAACTCGAAGCGCCGGCCTTCTGAAACCCACCGCTCATTCCGCGCAGAAAGTTTCCTGCAGGTGACGCCACGTTACCTTGCCGTGCGCGTCCAGATCCATCACTGCTGTGGAGCGCCGCACGTTCGCATTGCCCGCTTTGTCGCGCTGATACTCACGATATTTGACCACCGCACCCGATGGATACTCGGACACGATCTCCATATCGCGGATCGAGATTTGCGAACCGGGACGCGCGCCGCTCAGCTTCGCAAAAGTCTCGCGCAGGCTCGTGTGGTCCAGTGCGAGACCGGACGGCATGACCAACGTGAACTGCGGAGCGAAGCGCGCCATGATGCGCTCCAGTGCGCCATGATCCGCAGAACCGTCGAACAACGCCTGAATTTCGACGTGGATGTCGTCAAGTTCTTTGAAGTAGGGATTGCTGTTATTCATTGCTTGTCCTCGCCCAGCCGCCTGCGTCACTTTTTCTTCTGGATGAATTCGATCTTGTAGCCGTCCGGGTCCGTCACGAAAGCGATCACGGTGGTGCCGTGTTTCATCGGGCCGGCTTCGCGCACAACCGTGCCGCCTTGTGCCTTGATCTTGTCGCAAGCGGCATAGGCATCGTCGACCTCGACGGCGAGGTGACCGAAGCCGGTGCCAAGGTCATACGACGGCGTGTCCCAGTTGTGCGTGAGTTCAAGAACGGTGCCGTCGCGTTCGTCTTCATAGCCGACGAAGGCGAGCGTGAACTTGCCGTCCGGATAGTCATCCCGGCGCAGCAATTTCATACCGAGCATTTCGGTGTAGAAGGCAATCGAGCGGTCCAGGTCGCCGACCCGGAGCATGGTGTGAAGCAGGCGCATCGTGTACTCCCTAGTGCGTGATGTCGAGAACGACAATGTACCCGGAATCGCGCCGCGCTGCAGAGCGCGCCACACGCGGCGACACGCGTGGCACACCCGTTTTCAACCCGCGCTCTTCGCCTCGTCGCGCAATGCGCGCCGCAAAATCTTGCCGACATTCGTCTTTGGGAGTTCGCTGCGGAACTCGATGATTCTGGGCCGCTTGTAACCCGTCAGTTGTTCCTTACAGAATGCGAAAATGTCCGCATCGGTGAGCGCCGGGTCTTTCTTCACCACGTAAAGCTTCACCGCTTCGCCCGCTTCAGCGTCCGGTACGCCGACCGCCACCACTTCGAACACGCCCGGATGTTTCGCCACCACGTCCTCGATTTCGTTCGGATAGACGTTGAAACCCGACACCAGAATCATGTCTTTCTTGCGATCGACGATCTTCACGAAGCCCTCGTCCGTCATCACGCCGATGTCGCCGGATTTGAAGAAGCCGTCCGGCGTCATCACCTTTGCAGTTTCATCGGGACGATTCCAGTAGCCGGCCATCACCTGCGGCCCGCGAATACAGATTTCGCCGCGCTCGCCGAGCGGCACTTCGTTACCGTCGTCGTCGCGAATCGAAATATCCGTGGACGGCAACGGCAAACCAACCGTCCCGGTGAACGCGGTGGACGTCGGCAGATTGGTGGTCGCGCACGGCGAGGTTTCCGAGAGCCCATAACCTTCGACAATCGGCACGCCGGTGAGCGCCTGCCAGCGTTGTGCGACGGCTTGCTGCACAGCCATGCCACCGCCGTTCGATTGCAGCAGCTTCGAGAAGTCGAGCGTTTTGAAGTCAGGTTCGTTTAGCAGCGCGTTGAACATCGTGTTCACGCCGGGAAACGAGTTGATTGCGTAGCCTTGCAAGACTTTGATCAGCCCCGGCAGATCGCGCGGATTCGGAATCAGAATGCCCATGCCGCCACAACGCATTGTCAGCAAGCCACAGATCGTCAGCCCGAAGATGTGATACAGCGGCAATGCGACTACCGTGATGTACTGCTTGATGTCGGTGCGCCCGCGATAAACCGGCTCGCGCCACAACTCCGATTGCAAAACATTGGCGATCAGATTGCCGTGTAGCAAGGTGGCGCCCTTCGAGACGCCGGTGGTGCCACCGGTGTATTGCAGCACTGCCACATCGCTTTGCGCCAGCGTGACGGGTGTGAAGCCCGCGTCCGAACCACGCGTGATCGCATCGTTCAACGCAATGCGCGACGTTGGCGGCACATTGTCCGCAACCTCAGGACTTCCCGCACCGAGCATTTCGCTGATCGAGGTCAGTACGACATGCCTGATCGACGTATTGGCCTGCACGGCCTCGAGCGTCTTCGCGAACGGTTCGAGCAGCACGATCGCTTCCGCGCCGCTGTCGTTCAACTGATGCTCCAGTTCTCGCGGCGTGTACATCGGATTGACGTTCACCAGCACGTAACCGACACGCAGGATCGCCGCCATGACCACCGGATACTGCAACACGTTCGGCAGCATCACGGCGATGCGCGCGCCGCGCGCGAGGCCCAGCCATTGAAACCACGCGGCAAGATCGCGTGACTTCGCATCGAGTTCGCCGTAGGTCAGTTCGCGACCCATGCAGACGAATGCGCGGTCTGCCGCGTGCGTTTGGAAGCTTTGCTCCAGCAAGTCGCCAACGGAGCTGAACTGCGTAGTGTCAACCTCCGCCGGGACGCCCGGCGGATAGGACTTCAACCAGATTTTTTCCATGTCTCTTCCCTTGATTTCGCAATGCGATGCGCCGATGCACGATGCGCCGCTGCGCCGACGCGCCAATGCGAGCCGCGTTGCGTCTATCGCGTAGTAAGCGCGGGCATACGCCGGGTTGGCCGGTCGAAGCAATCGAAGAAGCTACGCAACTGATCGACTGTGCCACGCTCCAGCATTACTGTGCCGCTCTCGAGACACTTCGGCAACAGCGTCGCCATGTTGTTCAGTATGCTGTACAAGGTGCCGGTTTCAAGCGCAAGTTGAACGTCGATCGTCGAGGGGGTGCGCTCGTGAATCTGCAGCACGCCACGCCGTAGTTCGAGCGCGTGCGTTTCATTGCGATCCGTTACTCGGAATGCGAGTGTCATCCGCACATCGGTGCAACGTTCAGGATCGACGTTCACGCTGAAGCGCTGGAACACATTGCGCAACGGTTGGGCGCGCAACACATCCACCGAGGCGAGACTCGAGCTGCCGCCAAACGGCAATTCGTCGTAGGCGTGTTCGAGTTCGCGCGCCGCGCTCAGATACCAGTTGCGCCAGTTGGTGTTCACCGTGCGGTAGCCCAACTCGCGCAGCGCACTCGCCTTGATGCTGCGAGCGTCGGCGTCAGTTGTATCGAGGCGCACTAGCAGCGTGGCGAGTTCCGCGGCCCAGCGCCAGTCGCCGTCACCCAAAGCGATACGGGCAGCGGTGCGCACCGCCTCCACGCCGCCCATCATCTTCACCATACGTTGCGAACGTTCAGCACGCGGCAACGGATCGAGCGACGCCGGATCGCCATCGAACCAGCCGAGCTGACCGCTATACACCTGGCGTACCGAATGCTTGACCGTACCGTAGTATTCGCCGAGCCACGCATGCTCCGCGAGGTGCGGCGGCAGCGCGGGAACGGCCTCCGCAAGTTCGTCCGGGCTCAGGCCGAAGTTCATGTGGCGGATGGTCTGATCGTGGATGAACTGGATCGCGTCGCGATACACGCACAGCACCTCGGCGACATACTGCGCGCCCGATACCGGCCGGCCATGCGCCGGCACCATATGCGCCGCGCTGAAGCCGCGCATCATGTCGATGGTCTGATACCAGCGCACCGGATCGCGGTAACGTGTACCGCGCAGCGTATGTACGTTCGCGAGACACTCGCCCTGGATCACTTCCGCCGACAGCAGCACGCCGAGTTCGGGTAGCCACATGACGATTTCGTCGTCGGCTTCCGAAGGCGCGTAACGAAACTCGAAGCGCACGCCCGCCAGCACGATGTCGAGCTTGTCGTCGAACACGCGGGTCGGTGCGAAGAAACTCGCCGGCTCGGCGATCAGCACCGGTCCGATGCCCGCGTTGACCTTGCCCGTCGCGCCGGGCGGCAGCAGCGTGCCGAAGCTGTAGGCCGAACGCGTGGCGAGAATCGGCGCCACGAGGTTCGCGTTGTTGATCACTGTATCCATCAACGAACGGTGCGCGATGATCTCGACGCTGCCGGCTTCGAGCGCGACCTCGTCGACGAAGGCGCGCACGCCGCCTGTGTGGTCCGTATGGTTGTGCGTGTAGACCACGGCCTTGACCGGCAGCCCGGCGTGCCGGGGATCGATGGCGCAGAAGTCCTCATAAATGCGTTTTGCCGCGGACACCGCCTCGGTCGCATCGATCACCACGATACCGTCGTCGCCCACCACGAAGATAATGTTCGCGATCGCGTAGCCGACCGCGCAATACACGCGCTCGGCTACGCGATAGATGCGCTGCGCCATGCGCTGCGAGTGTTCAGTAAGACGCAGCGGCACGGTCGGCGCGGCAATGGCGAAGGCGAGATTCACGCCGGCGTCGAACGCGACATCGAGCGGTTCGCCGATATGCGGCGCGTCGAAGGCGGGATTACGGACCAGTTCGGGGCAACATGAGTTCATGCGGTGTCTCCTTGAATATTCGGCTGCGCGCAATGGGAATCGCGCTGCACCTGGATCGATCTTCGATTGATAAACCGGAATCTTTATTCCGTTTTTCAGGTAAAAAAATCAGCGGTCCGGCAAACCGAGACAGCGCCGCAACCGGATTTGCAGCCACGTCCGCAGTTGCCGGCTGGAGAGCGATAAAGGACCGGGGTCGTTCAGCACGCTGTTGACCAGCATGCCGAGAATCATTTGCAGGGTGGCGCGCACTTCGAATTCGAGCGACTGGGCAGCGTTGCCTGCAGCCTTGATGCCGCGCGACTGCGCCAATGCGCTGACGAGACGCGGCACGATCAGCGCCAGAACCTCGTCGTTGGTCGACTTCACGGCGTCCCAGCTGGCTTTGCGCTGCGACGCCCGCAGCAACGACGCGTGATACAGCCCGCGATTGCGCCGGAAGGTCGCTACGTAAAACGAAATGACCGCATCGGCAAGCGTGCCCGCGTCGTTCGACCGCCAGGCAGGATCACGCTCGACGGTCTCCCGCACGTGCCCGAGCCCCTCTTCCATTGCCGCGTTCTGGACGACTTCGAAGAAGCTGTCCTTGCTGTCGAAGCGCCGATAGAACGCGCCAATCGACGTACCCGCACGCTCGACGATATCGTTGATCGACAGATCGTCGAGATTGCCGCTCGCTTCGATCAGCTCGCGCCCGGCGAGCAGCATGCGAACGAGCCCCTGCTGGCTGCGCGTCTGACGCGGCGCCGCGATGGCGCTGGGCTGCGCTTCGCGCCCGCGTGGTGAAGTCGTCGTCATGCGGTGTTCAGCTTCGGTTCGCTGCTCTGAGGAAATGAAGATTCACGACAAACCGGAATCTGGATTCCGGATCGTCCGCGATCAGGATTGCCTTGTCAACCGCATTCAGGGTAAACAAGGGGGTAGGTCACGCGATTAATCAGCCGGCCGCTCAGCGGTCCCTTCATGGGGCCCGCGAGTCGGGAGGCAACAAGCTCTGCGCGGCGCGGTTGGCGTTCTCCATCACCTGTTCGGCGAGTCCCAACGCAGAATATGCAGCGGGCGAAGGCGTGCGCTCGGCCAGATACACCAGCGCGAACTCGAGCGCGAGACGCGGCGGATTGGCGAGCGGGATGCGCGCCAGTCGCCGCGCCTCCAGATCGCGCCGCACCGCGGACGCTGTGGCGAACAGCACGGCATCGGTCTGCGCAACGAAGTCCTTCAGTACCGTCACGTCGTTGCATTCGATCTGAAACGGAATCTGCTCGTGCGCGCGATACTTGAGCAGGCGATGCAGGGCGTCCTTCATGAACGCGGGCAAGCTCACCGACACCAGTGGGAACTCGCGCAACGCCGTAAGCTGCACCGTGTCTCGCCCAAACAAGGGATGGTCCGGCCGCGCAAACCAGCCACCCTCGTGACGCGGCAGACGTTGCAACGTGACATCGGGCGTTACGGGCGGCACACGGCGGTCGGCGACCATGAAGTCGATCTGTTCGGCGTGCAGCTTGGCAAGCATCGCATCGCCTTCGCCGAGTTCGATCGACACCTTGATCTTCGGAAAGCGCCGCGCGAACTCCACCAGCAGGTCCGGCAGCAGCACGACGGCCGCATAGGGCCCGAGGCCGATGCGCACCTCGCCGAGCTCGTGCGCCTTCAGCAGTTCGACGTCGCGGAACAGGCAGCGCGTTTCGAACAGCACGCGCCGGGCGCGCTCGACCAGCAGCCGCCCGGCCGCCGTCATCGCGACGCCGCGCGCGGCGCGGTCGAACAGTTTCATGCCGACTTCTTCTTCGAGCGCCTGAATGCTGCGGCTCAAAGCCGGCTGGCTCAGATGAACCCGCTCCGCCGCGCGCGCAAAGCTGCCTTCCTCCGCGAGCGCGATCAGATGGGTAAGGCGGCGGGAATTGACCTCATGCATAGTTTGCAAGCTCCCGATAACGAGAATGCACTTGAACAATTCACTTATACCACCTCAAATGGGCGAAAACCCAGCGCGCCGCGCAAGAAATGGAGACACGCTTTGCCCACTTTCCTCAGCAGCACGAAACGCTGCACGGCGCTTGCCGAAACGGCGCCGACTCATCCCTCCCAGGCACGTGAGCGTGCGCAAGGTCACCGCTGGGTAATCGTCGCCTCGCTGTTCCTGTTCATGCTGATCAACTTCGCCGACAAGGCCGTGCTCGGTCTGGTCGCGATCCCACTGATGCACGACATGCAGCTGACGCACGGTCAATTCGGCCTTGTCGGCAGCGCGTTTTTTGTGTTGTTCTCGATCTCGGGGATCGCCGTCGGCCTGTTCGCCGACCGCGTCAACATGAAATGGCTGCTCGCCGCGCTCGCACTGATCTGGGCGGTGGCGCAATTGCCGCTCGCATGGCCAACCAGCTTTGCGGTGTTGCTGCTGTGCCGCGTCCTGCTGGGGGCAGGCGAAGGACCGGCTTCGCCGCTCGCACTGCATGTGGTCTACACCTGGTTCGACGACGGCGAACGTAATCTCCCTACTGCGATCGTTCAACAGGGGGCGACTGCAGGTGTCATCATCGCCGGACCGTTGCTCACCTACATCTCGCAGCGGTGGCACTGGCACGCAACGTTTCTCACACTCGGGGCTGTCGGCATCGGCTGGACTGTCTTGTGGCTGTGCCTGGGCAAGACGGGCAATCGTCAGCACAACCCATCACCCACGCTTGCAGTCGAATTGGCGGGCCCTCGTGCTGTGTCATTGCGCTTCCGGCGCATGCTGAGCGACCGCACCGTCATTGGTGTGATGCTGCAATGCTTTGTCGGCTATGCGGTAATCGCGATCGGCTTCACCTGGATGCCTGCATATTTCCGGCTTGGCCTGGGTTTTGCCGCGACCCAGGCCGGTTGGCTGTTCGCGCTGCAAGTCGCGGCGCAGATCCCGCTCGGCATCGCGCTCGCAGTGGCATCGCATCGAATGCTCAAGCGCGGTGTGCCGTCGAAGGTGGCGCGCGGCAAAGTGATCAGCGCGGCATGCGTCGTGAGCGGGTTTGCGTACTGCTCACTGTTGTTCGGTGCGCCGCCGTTCGTCAAAGTCGCCTTGATGGGACTCGCCAGCGCGTTGGCGATCCAGACTTTCACCTTCGGTCCGATGCTGGTCGCCGAAGTCGCGCCGGCGGCACGGCGCGGGGCGCTGCTTGCGGTCACGAACTCGATCGTCACCACCGCCGGACTGATCGGACCCGTCGCGATGGGCAAGCTGCTCGGCGTGGCAGGCGACGCGCGTGGCTATGAGATCGGCTTCGCGGTGACCGGCGTGTTACTGCTGGTTGTGGGTATAGGGGGGTTCGCATTGATCGATCCACAACGGTCGAAGCAGCGCATGGAAGCCACGCCTGCGTAAAACTCGCGACCGCGCTTTTGCACGGCTTTCGCGCCCGCCCGCGTCGGAGCGCTCGCGGCAGCGTGTTCGCCACCGCGAGTTACGCCATGAATGTGAACGGCGAGCACCGCAGCACGGTGGAGGGTAATCTGGGCGCGCGCTGGAGTTGGTAAGGGCTCAGAACTGATGCCGTATACCGGCCATCAGGCCGATCTGACTACCCTTCTGCGCAAGACCGACACCATTGACGCCCTGCAACTGCGCCCCGATCAGGTCGCCCCGGTATAGCGAGTAATCGCCCTCCAGATAGACATCCGTGCGCCTCGACAGGTTGTAGTCGGCGACCAGTTGGTACTGCCATGCCGAACCGTCCTGCGCGGCGGTCTTGCCGTCCTGCAAAGTACGCCAGACATTCGCGGCGAAGTGCCACGTGGTGCCGACCTGCTGCGTGATGCCGCCCATGATCATGCGGCGCCGCGAAAAATCCGTGTACTTGAGCGCAGCCAACGCAGGCGCGGTGAACGGCCCGTTGGCGAAATTCGAAAAACCGGCGTCATTCTGATCGACGATATAGCCGACGGAGAAGCGGGTCATGTTCCACGTGTACGAACCGCCGAAGGTCCACGCTTTCGCGGCTGCGCCGTTGACCGAATCTTTCGACTCCTGATACGCGCCGCCGAAGGTGAACGGGCCACCCGGTGCATAAGCAAGCGCCAGGCCGACCTGGCTGCCGTACGAATTGCCTGCGTTACCGCCGAATGCGTAGCCGGCGGCAAGATGGAAGCCGGCATATTTCGCCTGATACTGGACCTGGTTGCTGGTCCAGATACCACCGGTCATGGTCACTTCCGGCTGAAAGCTGAAATCGTATGGAATCCAGAGATTACTGCCGTAGCCGCCGATGGTAATGCCCTCGATCATCACGTTGTACTGACGGCCGAGGATCACTTGACCATAGGAGTCCGAGCGCACGCCCACTTGCGCCTCATTGAAGAACGGCAGGGTGGGATCGCTTTGGCCGCCGTTCATGTAGAAACGGTTTTCGAGCTTGAAGAACGTAGACCAGCCGCCGCCCAGATCCTCGACGCCCCTTATGCCCCAACGGCTCTCGGTCATGCCGCCGTTGCCGAGCCCGATCGACGAATCGCCGGCTGTGTTGGCGTGGGTCAGATATCGCACACTTTCGTCGATCACTCCGTAGAGCGTCACGCTCGATTGAGCATGCGCCATATGGCACGCCAACGCTGCGGGCACAGCTGCCATTGCCCACCTGGATACGTTCTTCATATTGTCTCCTCGTACAGGTTTCCGCTTTTCGCGGATATTTCGACACCGTCACGCCTGATGCAAAGTACCGGCACGCTGCTCATTGAGGCCGCGCAGATCGACGGTCAAGGTGAAGGGCCCACATAGAATCCCTGCACGACGGCCAATGCAGGCCGTTTGAATGACCTGATGAAATGCACGTGGGTGAACCTTAGCGCGAAACCGGGACCGTAAGAAAATAGACTGAAGTAAGTGTTGTTATGTCATCGAAGTGCTTGCAGCTTGCAGGAAGCACGCGTAGACGGTGGGGTCATCGCATCCCGGCGCGGACGATTTTGATATCGTATGAACTATCGCTGCTCTTCTGCTCCTGTTAAGCCGGTTTAAAAGTCAGACTAGCCATTCGGCCGACTACCGCGATCCGTGCCGCGACCGCATACTGACCGCCGACCCTTCACACCGCCCGTTCTTTTCGTCACGCCACAAACCCATGAGCACCACCGCCCCGCCCGCGCGCCGCACTCCAGATAGCTTCGCCATCCTGTTGATGGTCGGCTTGTGTGCGATCTGGGGACTCCAGCAAGTCGCGATCAAGAGCACCAACGCAGCACTGCCGCCGGTATTCCAGGCGGGCCTGCGCTCGGCGATCGCGGCCTTGCTGGTATGGGGCTGGGCACGCTCACGCGGCACGCCGCTCTTTCGCGATGACGGCACATTGGGCGCGGGCTTGCTCGCGGGCGTGCTGTTCGCGGGGGAATTTGTATGCATTTTTCTCGGCCTGACGCTGACCAGCGCGTCGCGCATGGCGGTCTTTCTGTACACCGCACCGTGCTTCACGGCGCTCGGGCTGCACTGGTTCGTCGACGGCGAGCGGATGCGGCGCATTCAGTGGCTCGGCATCCTGGTGGCGTTTGCGGGTATGACGCTGGCGTTCGCGGACGGCTTCCTGCACGGGCATGCGGCGCAGGGGGCGACACTGACGGGTGTCGCCGGTGACGCGCTCGGCGTGCTGGCCGGCATCGCGTGGGCCGCGACCACCGTGGTGGTGCGCGCCACACGCCTCGCCCAATCGAGCGCCAGCAAAACGCTGTTCTATCAATTGATGGTGTCGGCGATCGTCCTGCTCGCACTTGCGCTCGGGCTCGGCCAGGCGCACGTGGCAACCGTCACCCCGCTGGCGGTGGTGAGCCTCGCGTATCAGGCGGTGGTCGTGGCGTTCGTCAGCTATCTGGTGTGGTTCTGGCTGTTGACGCGCTACATCGCGTCGCGCCTGTCGGTGTTCTCGTTCCTGACACCATTGTTCGGCGTGACCTTCGGCGTGCTGTTGCTCGGCGAGTCGTTCAGCCTGCGCTTTCTGATGGCGGCGGTGCTGGTGCTGACCGGCATCGCGCTGGTCAATGCACCGGTGAAGCGGCCAACGGTTTAGAAACGTGGGTGGGATTTCATGCGCGCTGCAGGGCGCAGCGCGCTTGCTTCAAGCCTGAACTGCGCAGTTCACGCCTCGTCAGTTTCTGCGGCGGCGGCCGCTGCGCCGCGCGTCGGCGAAGCCGCCACGATCTGCGCCACACGCACGTACTCAGCCACCGGCACGTCTTCGGCGCGGCGTTGCAGATCGAAGCCTAGCGCCTCGAAATCCACCGAGTCACGAAACGCGGCCAGGGTGTTGCGCAGCATCTTGCGCCGCTGCGAGAAGGCCGCCATCACCACTTCGCCAAGTACACGCTGGTCCACGGGCGGCAGTTCATGCAGTTCGTACGGGATCATCCGCACAATCGCCGAATCAACCTTCGGCGGCGGGTTAAATGCTTCGGGCGGCACGTCGAGCTGCTTGTCGATCACGTAGCGGTATTGCAGCATCACCGAAAGGCGGCTGAACGCCTTGGTGCCCGGCTCCGCCACCATGCGCTCGACGACTTCGTTTTGCAGCATGAAATGCTGATCGATCACGCGATGCGCGAACGCGGTCAGATGAAACAGTAACGGGCTCGAAATGTTGTACGGCAGATTGCCGACAATGCGCAGCGACGCCTTCTCGCCTGGTGCAGCCAGCGTTCCGAAGTCGAACGCGAGCGCATCGCCCGCATGCAGTTCGAGCAGGTCGCCGAATTTTTTCTTGAGGCGGCCGATCAGATCCCGATCCAGTTCCACCGCGTGCAACGGCGCCTCGGGCGTCGCCAAACGCTCGATCAGCGGCTCGGTGAGCGCGCCGAGCCCCGGCCCGATCTCGACCATGCGCTCGCCGCGCTGCGGCCGGATCACGTCGACGATCGAATCGATCACGCCCGTATCGACCAGAAAATTCTGTCCGAAACGCTTGCGCGCGATATGGCCTTGGTGCCGGCCCTGCTGCTGTCTGCTGGTGGACATCGAAGAAACGCTAAGAAAGAGAACTGCTTAAAAGAGAGCAAGCGGAACAACCCGCAATCGCGGCAAACGCTGATAAAACCGTGCGATCTCGCCGCTGAAACGGCCTGCCCGGCAATGCTACGCCATCGACGCCGCTGGATCAGACCGCTCGGCGGGAGGACGCGATCGACACGGCAGTATCAGCCCGCGCGGCGGTGCTGCGCCATCGAAACCGCCGTATCGATCGCGGCGATCAGACTGCCTGCGTCGGCACGGCCGGTGCCGGCCAAGTCGAGCGCTGTGCCGTGATCGACCGAGGTGCGGATGATCGGCAAGCCGAGCGTGACGTTGATGCCTTCGCCGAACGTTGCGTATTTCAACACCGGCAGGCCCTGATCGTGGAACATCGCCAGCACGCAGTCGGCCTGTTCCAGATAACGCGGCTGGAACAATGTATCCGCCGGATAGGGACCGGGCGCGTCGATACCTTGTTCGTTCGCGAGCTTCAGTGCGGGAGAAATCACCTCGATTTCCTCGCGGCCCAGATAACCGTTTTCGCCCGCATGCGGGTTCAAACCCGTCACGAGAATACGCGGCGCGGGCAAACCAAAATGGTGACGCAGATCGTGATCGACGATGCGCAGCGTCTCAACGATGCCTTCGATCGTCAGCGCGGCGGAGACGTCTTTGAGCGGCAGATGCGTGGTAGCAAGCGCAACGCGCAACGGGCGCCTGCCGGTGCCGGCCAGCATCATCACCACGCGCGGCGTGTGTGTGCGCTCGGCCAGATATTCCGTGTGGCCGGTGAACGGCACGCCGGCATCGTTGATGGTGCTTTTTTGCAGCGGCGCGGTGACGATCGCGTCGAACGTGCCAGCCACGGCGCCGTCGATCGCGCAGTCGAGCAGATCGAGCACGTAGCGGCCGTTGGCGGCGTCCAGCTTGCCGGCCAGCGAGGGCGCGCCGAGCGGCCGATGCTGCACCTGCACGCGCTTGCCGTCCGCCACCAGCGCAGCCCAATCGACGCCAACCGCGCGCGCGCGTTCAGCCAGCAAATCCGCATCGCCCAGCACGGTGAACTGTGCTCCCGGCCAGTGCGCCGCCGCGCCCGCCAGCGCCTGCGCGGTCAGTTCGGGGCCTACGCCGGCTGGCTCGCCGGTCGTGATCGCGATCTGCAACGGAAGGCTGGTGGACTGCGCGGCGGTTGTCATGATGCTTATTGCGAGCTGGTCAGAGTGGGCTTCACTTCCACGTAGGCGGTGTCGCGCAGTTCGCGCAGCCAGTCAGCGTAAGCCTGTTCCGCCTTGCGCTGACCGATCGCCTGACGGGCCAGATCCATCTGCTGTGAAACCGAACCTTCCGATTCGCGACGGCCCAGCACCTGAATCAGGTGATAGCCGTATTCGCTGCGCACCGGGTCGCTGATCTGACCGTCCTGCAAGCTGTTCATGGCACGCTCGAATTCCGGCACTGTCTCACCCGGGCTGATCCAGCCGAGGTCGCCACCTTGCGACGACGAACCGTCTTGCGAGTAGGTGTGCGCGAACTTCGCGAAGTCGCCACCTGCGGCGATCTGGTTCTTGATTTCGAGCAGTTTCTGACGTGCCTGCGGTTCGGACATGCCGTCGCCGACGCGCAGCAGGATGTGGCGAACGTGCGTCTGCACGAGCTTCGGTGCATCGGAGCTGGTGCCCTGCCCCGCGCGACGATCGACGAGGCGCACGACTTCGAAGCCATCGTTGGTGCGGATCACATCCGGAGCGACCTCGCCCGGGCGCAGAGCCGAGGCGGCCTTGACGAACTCAGGCGGCAGCTTGGACGGCGGCAGGAAACCCGTATCGCCACCTTTCGACGCATCCGGCGCTTGCGAATTCGACTTCGCCAGTTTTTCGAAGTTGGCGCCGCCCTTGGCTTCAGTCAGCAGGGCCTGAGCCTTTTTCTGCGCGGTTTCGATGTCGGTTTCCGAGGCGTTCAGCGGCGCTTTCACGAAGATGTGCTGAAAGTGCAGATCGCTCGTCAGGCCGGAGTTCGGGCCGCGCTGGCTGGCAATGTAGTTCGCGACTTCGGCGTCCGATACCGTGACCTTGCTGTCCACTTCCTTCTCACGCAGACGCGAGAGCGTGAGCTCGGTGCGCGCGTCGTTCGTGAAGGTGGTCCAGGGCACGCCTTGCGCCTCGATACGCGAGCGATACATGTCGAGCGACATGTTGTTCGCCTGCGCGAGCCGCTCGAGCGTTTTTTGCACGGCGGCGTCGTCGATGTTGATGCCGTCTTCCTTCGCCTTCTGCAACTGGATGCGTTCCAGCACCATCTGGTTGAGCACCTGCTGGCGCAACTGGTCCATCGGCGGGACCGGTGCGTTCTGCTGGTTCAGCCGGTGGGTGATCAGGCCGATGCGCTCGTCGAGCTCGCGCCGCGTGATGACACCATTGTTGACCACTGCGGCAATAGTGTCGACCGTCTGGCCGCTATTGCTGGAGAGCGCCTGCGCCTGAACCGGCGCAACCGACAGGAAAGACGCCACAGCGGCAAAACCGGCCGCAAGCGTTGCCAAGCGAAGCTTTTTCATGATTGCCACAGATACTCCAATGATGTCGGGCGCGCCTGGCCCGTCTTTTCGCATTCTATAAATGATCGGGCGAGCGTCATTCGTAATTGGTGAAACGCGCTTCCGGCGGCGGCGGCGGCGGCAACGGCGTGTACCCCGCCACGCTGGCGCGGAACGCGGAAATCAGCCCGTTGTCGACGCTCGACAAGCCCTTGAACGTCAACTGCGCGAGAAACCGCGTGCCTGTCTGTTGCTGGGAAGAAGTGTTCACCCCGTTCGCATAGCGCTGAATCCCGGCGCCGAGCGTCCAGCAGTCGGCGTCGTATTGCAGGCCGATCAGACCGTCGACGATCCGATGGCCGCCCAGGTCGTAATTGAAGCGGCCTACCCCGTACACACGGTGCGTCAGCGGCCACTGCCCCGAGATCAGCACCTGATTGATCGGCTGGTTGTCCAGCGTGGTGTTCGCGCGGGTGTAGCGATACGCGACATTGATCACCTTGCTGGTAGCCGGACTGAACCCGAAGCCGATGCTCGTCTTCGTCAACTGATTGTTGTCGGCATTATATTGGAACGCCGTTTCCGACGCGAAACCGGCGCCGAGCTTGAGCGACGCACCCACGATCAGGTCCGAATGCGTGGCCTGCGTGCTGGTCTGCGTAGGCAGCAGCGTGACGCGCTGATCCTGAAAGTAATACTGCTGCGCGATCACGAAGCGCGCGCGTTCGTCACCCGTGGCCGGGTTGATGAAGCGCGTGGTAATCGCCGCGGTCAGACGGTTCGCGTCGGCGATCCGGTCGTTACCGACGAATGTGTTCGGCGTGAAGATTTCCGCCAGCCCGAAGTCGGAGTCGGCCGTATCGAACAGCGGCGCGTTTTCCTGGTTGCGGTACGGCGTGTAGACGTAGTAGAGCCGCGGCTCCAGCGTCTGGATGTAATCCTCGCCGAAGATCCGCACCGAACGGTCGAAAATCAGCCCGGTGTCGAAGGAGAGCGTCGGGATCGACTCGGTGAAATTCTTCGGCGTACCGGGTGTAGCAATATTGTTCAGGTTGTACGACGCAAAGTGCCACTGCACCTTCGGCGTCACAAAGTAACCCGGCCCGACCACCGAATACGACAGGTACGGGTTGAACATCACCCGTTGACCCTGGGTCGTGTCCGCGGTGGTGATGCGGAAATTCGAGTAGTCGGCTTCCGCGCCGTAGTCGAAGCCGCCGACGTTGTACTTCGCGTACTTCACGTTCAACTGCGGCTCGCGGCCGTATGGCGCCACCGAAGGCGTCAGCGTCTGCCAGTGCTGTTCGCGGGCGAGCACCGACCACGGGCCGTTGTTGTACGTCAACCCTGCTTCCTGTTGATACAGGAGCTGGGTGCCGTTCATGAACTGGCTGACCGACGACGACAGATCTTCCGGATACGTGTTGTCCGAGACCTTGTTGTAGTAGATATAACCGCCGAACCCGTTGCCGAAGTTCTGGTTGTGCTGGATGTACAGCGCGTAGCGGTTG
The DNA here is from genome assembly GCF_046026855.1 of Paraburkholderia sediminicola. GTDB lineage: Bacteria > Pseudomonadota > Gammaproteobacteria > Burkholderiales > Burkholderiaceae > Paraburkholderia > Paraburkholderia sediminicola_A. The sequence goes on from NZ_JAQQET010000026.1 coordinate 88,890, forward strand.
GTGTGGGTCAGGTGGTCGTCCGGCAGATACTCGCCGGTGATCGAACCGGAATACGTGGGCGACAGGTAGCGGAACGTGGTCTGCAACTGCACACCGCGCTTCGAAATCAGGCGCGGCGTGACCATCAGATCGCGATTCGGCGCGATGTTGAAGTAATACGGTACCGACAGTTCGAAGCCGTTCGACGAACTGAGCGAGAACGTGGGCGGCAGCACCCCGCTGCGCCGTTCGCCCGACAGCGGGAACGACAGCCACGGCGACGCGAATACCGGCACGCCCTGGAAGAACAGCACGCTGTTATACGCGACGCCTTCGTCCGCGCCGGTGTCGAAATCGAACTCGCTGCCCTTGATGTACCAGGCCGGATTCTCCGTGCACGAGCACGCTGTGTACGTACCCTTCGTGAACACCGAGCGCTCGTTGTCGAGCAGGTCGACGCGCTCCGCGCTGCCCGAGCCACCCGTTACGTTGAAGTGGTACTTCGGCGCGGACATGAAGCCTTCGCTCGAGTCCACCCGCATATGCGCTTCCGGGCCGGCGAACGTGGCGCCGTTGTTGTTCAGGTGAACCTGGCCATATGCGTCGGCCATGTCCGTGTCCTGATCGTAGTGCAGCGCGTCGGCCTTGATCACGAAAGTGTTACGCCGCACCTCGGCCGAGCCTTTCGCGGCCATGTCCTGGTCGGTGGTGCCGCTCGTCGTGTCGCCGAGCACGAAGGTGGCCGGCTTCTGGCCTGATTGCAATGGATGTTCTTCGAGCTGTGGGGCAAGCTGCATGCCCCAGGGCGCGTCGATAGGTTGCGGCTGCGCGGCTTCCCCCACTAGCTGGGCGTGGGCAAGCGCGGGCATCAGGCCCGGAACGGCGATCAACGCCGCTACGAGCCGCCTTTTGCGCGGCACTACGGCACAAGAGGGAGTCGTTTGGGAAAGCTGTCTAGGCGGCATGTATCGTTTGGCGAATCGACCCGTCCATCAGCTCCTGCAGTCACGATCCACCGCCTGCACATCCCGACCGTGACAGTCGGCTGCACATCAATGTTTACAATCTGTCGAACGATGAGGCGGGCGGTAAAGCAGAATGCGCGAAAACTGGCGTGAGTCGCGTCAAAAAAGTCGTGGGGTATTATATGGCAAGACGTTGCCCCTCTGAATTTGCTGCCGGTTTTCATGACGCTCCCCCCTTCCAAAGACACTACCCAAGATTTCACCGACTGCCGCCTCGAACTGCTCAAGGCCTGGCTGAACGCCCATGCAGCGCGCTATGCGCTTGATCTCGACACGCTTCTCCCGGCTTCGTCCGACGCCAGTTTTCGCCGTTATTTCCGGCTTGCCGGTAAGGCGGCGGAAGGTGAAGGCATCGGCACCCTGATCGCCGTCGATGCCCCGCCGCCCGAAAAGTGCCGCGAATTTGTGCAGATCGCGCAATTGCTCGACGCTGCCGACGTGCATGTGCCGCGCGTGCTGGAGGTCGATTTCGACGCCGGGTTCATGCTCGTCACCGATCTGGGCACCGATTCGTACCTCGGCGCGCTGACGCAAGCGCAAAGCGCGGATGAACCCCGCCGTGCCCGCTCGCTGATGCATGACGCGCTCGATGCGCTGATCCGCTGGCAGCTCACGTCGCGCGAAGACGTGCTGCCGCCGTTCGATGAAGCTTTCCTGCGCCGCGAGATGGAGTTGCTGCCGGAGTGGTTCATCGGCCGCCATCTGGGCCGCGAGGTCGACGAGAAGACCCGCGGGCTGCTCGATCGCACCTTCGCGCTGCTGATCGCGAGCGCCCGGGCGCAGCCGCAGGTGTTCATGCTGCGCGATTTCATGCCGCGCAATCTGATGATCGCCGCCGCGCCCAATCCCGTGAATCCCGGCGTGCTGGACTTCCAGGACGCGGTATACGGCCCGATCACGTACGACGTCGCCTCGTTGCTGCGCGATGCGTTCCTCAGCTGGGACGAAGAGTTCGAGTTGGATTGCTTCGTGTACTACTGGGAGCGCGCGAGAAAAGCGGGCCTGCCGGTCGATCCGGATTTCGGCGAGTTCTACCGCCAGCTCGAATGGATGGGGCTGCAACGGCACATCAAGGTGCTGGGCCTGTTCTGCCGGATCAACTACCGCGACGGCAAACCGCATTACATGAAGGATCTGCCGCGTTTCATCGGCTATGCCCGCAAGGTCGCGGAACGCTATGCGCCGCTGCGTCCGTTCGCAAAGCTGCTCGACGAACTCGAAGGCCGCGCGAATGAAGTCGGCTACACGTTCTGACCGATGACGATGTCTCTGAAGAAAGCGATGATTTTCGCCGCCGGGCGCGGCGAGCGCATGCGTCCATTGACCGACACGCGCCCGAAGCCTTTGCTCGAAGTGGGCGGCAAGCCGTTGATCGTGTGGCAGATCGAACGCCTCGCGAAGGCAGGGTTTCAAACCATCGTGATCAATCACGCATGGCTCGGTGAACAGATCGAGGCCGCGCTCGGCGACGGTTCGCGTTGGGGTGTACAACTGCGCTACTCGGCCGAGCATGAAGCGTTGGAAACCGCGGGCGGAATCGTGCAGGCGTTGCCGCTGCTCGAAGATGACGGTACGAGTGAAGTGTTCGTCGCGGTCAGCGGTGACGTGTGTGCGGATTTCGATTACGCAACGCTGAATACTCGCGCTGCAAAACTCGCGGCAATGCCCGAGCCCGGTATGCACCTCGTGATGGTGCCGAACCCGGCATTCCATCCGAACGGTGACTTCGGTTTGGTCGATGGAATGCTATCGCTCGACGCCCAGCCGCGCTTCACGTTCGGCAATATCGGTCTATACGACACCCGCATGTTCCGCGATCTGCCGCGCGGCACGCGGCGCGCGCTGACACCCTACTACCGCGAGACGATTGCACGCGGTCTCGCGAGCGGCGAATTGTATGAAGGTTTGTGGGAGAACGTCGGCACACCCGCGCAACTACAGGCTTTGGATCAGCGTCTGAACGAACGCTGATCGCGGCAAGACGTTGAGCGGCACCATGCGATAACGCGGCGCTCAACATACAACGACCAAGGCCAGGAGGTCGGCGCTGAAGGCCAGGCGCTCCGCGCCGGGCACGCTACACGTGCCATCCAACAAGCACACGCGGCACACCCCGCCGCCGCAAAACTCACCGCCCGCCGTCCCCCGCCCCCACCGTTTCAGCCGACTCCGGCGCCTCTGCGGCACGCTGCTGCAGTGCCCACATCTGCGCGAACAAGCCGTTCGCACGCAGCAATTCGGCGTGCGTCCCACGCTCGACGATGCGCCCCTTGTCCATCACGATGATCTGCTGCGCATGCACCACCGTCGAAAGACGGTGCGCGATGATCAGCGTCGTGCGCTCGCGGGCGATCTGATCGAGCTCATGCTGGATCGCGCGCTCCGAACGCGAATCGAGCGCCGACGTGGCCTCATCGAACAGCAGGATCGGCGGATTCTTGAGGATGGTCCGCGCAATCGCAACACGCTGCTTTTCTCCGCCTGACAACTTCAGGCCACGCTCGCCGACCGGCGTTTCGTAACCCTTCGGCAGCCCTTCGATGAAGTCGTGAATATGCGCCGCGCGCGCCGCCGCAATCACTTCTTCACGCGTGGCCGACGGACGACCGTAAGCGATGTTGTAGTAAATGGAATCGTTGAACAGCACCGTATCCTGCGGCACGATGCCGATCGAAGCACGCAGTGAATCCTGCGTGACGTCGCGAATATCCTGACCGTCGATGGTGATCGCGCCGCCCGTCGCGCGGTCCAGATCGTAGAAGCGGAACATAAGCCGCGCGAGCGTCGATTTGCCTGAGCCGCTATGGCCGACCACCGCCGTGGTACTTCCCGCCGGAATTGTGAAGCTCACGTCGTGCAGAATCTTCCGCGCCGGCTCATACGAAAAGTTCACATGCTCGAAGCGCACCTGCGCACCGCTCACCCGCAACTCTGGCGCGTCCGGCACATCGGGCACCTCCTGGGCCGCGCCAAGCAGCGTGAACATGCGGTCCATATCGGTGAGGCTTTGCTTCAGTTCCCGATACACGACGCCGAGAAAATTCAGCGGAATGTAGAGCTGCAACATGAAGGTGTTGATCAACACCAGGTCGCCGAGCGTGAGGCGCCCAGCCATCACGCCTTCGGTCGCGCGCCACAAAATGAACACGAGACCCGTGCCGATAATCGCCTGCTGCCCGAAGTTCAGCGCCGACAGCGAACGCTGCGATTTGATCGCAGCCGTGCGATAGCGTTTGAGATTTTCGTCGTAACGTTGCGCTTCCCACTCTTCGTTGCCGAAGTACTTCACTGTCTCGTAGTTGAGCAATGAATCGATCGCGCGCGAATTCGCCTTTGAATCGAGATCGTTCATCGTGCGGCGAAAATGCGTACGCCATTCGGTGACTTTCACGGTGAATATGATGTACGCGGCGAGCGCAATGAACGTGACAATCGCGTAATACGCCTCATATTTGATGACGAAAAACCCGAGCACGAGACCGACTTCGACCAGTGTCGGCAGAATGCTGTAGAGCGAATACGAAATCAGCTGCGTAATGCCGCGCGTGCCGCGTTCGATATCGCGCGACATGCCGCCCGTCTGCCGATCGAGATGAAACCGCAACGACAGTGCATGCAGATGGCGGAACACTTTCAGCGCGAGCTGCCGCACCGCGCTTTCGGTCACCTTCGCAAACAGAATTTCGCGCAGCTCGGTGAAAAGCGAGGTGGACAGCCGCACCACTGCATAGGCGACCACCATCAAACCGACCCCGCCAAGCAGCACGATGCCCGGTGAATCATGCGCGCGGCCGAGCGCGGTGAGATGCTTCACCGAGGCGAGGCCGTCGATGATCCGCTTCATCACGATCGGCACGCCGAGATTGGCGACCTTCGCGCCAATCAGGCAGCTCAACGCAAAGCCCACGCGCCATTTATAGGTGGCGAGATATGGGAGCAGCGACAGGATCGTTTGCCAGTCGTTGCGCGGCTGGGTCGAGATCGGTGAAGGTTCGGACGAGGGCGTACGGCGCATGGGATCGGCTACTGGGGAGAGTGTGGAAGCGACGGAGTTCGCAGCGGCGCGTCGACCGGCAGCGTGCAAACCCTGCACCCTGCTTTATGGCTCGCGACCCGGCTGGGCGCTTTCCCGTACAATTCCTGATCTTTCTATTGTCGCAGAAGCTGGCTGGCGCCGCTTTTCATGGGTTGTCCGGCCGTCGGTTGCACGTGGGTCGTGCGGCTGTGCGGTGTCGCTGCGTCGTGCAGTCGTCGTGAAATCCCCCGCCAGCCTGTCGAGCCGACCGAGCCATTACGAATTTCAAGGGTGCCCCGATGACCGATATTCTTCAACTTCCGCAAAAGCATTGCGCGCTGCGCGTCGTGCCGCAACCGTCGGACGCGAATGTCCACGGCGACGTGTTCGGCGGCTGGATCATGGCGCAAGTGGACATTGCCGGTTCGATTCCGGCAAGCCGCCGTGCCAACGGGCGGGTGGCGACCATCGCGGTCAACTCGTTCGTCTTCAAGCAACCGGTTTTCGTCGGCGATCTGCTGAGCTTTTACGCGGATATCGTCAAGACGGGCAACACGTCGGTGACGGTGTCGGTCGAGGTCTACGCGCAACGCATGAGCCTGACCGAAGAGGTCGTGAAGGTCACCGAAGCGACCCTGACCTACGTCGCAACCGATAGCGACCGGCGCCCGCGTGCGCTGCCGGTGCTGGACTGAGCGGCACACACTAACGAAAACGAGGCGCCTGAGCGCCTCGTTTAGCTTCGTAGGTTGTGTTTGCCGGGTTGCGGTTGCCGGCTCAGCGCAAGCACCGCGGAGCCGGTAACCGCTGCCCGGCCTGCAGCCGGCTTGCTGGCTTATTGGCTCGCCGCCGCGCCCGCCGCCGCCTTCTTCTGCGCGTTCTGGAGATCCGTCGGATAGTTCGGATCGTTGCGCGACGGGTTATACCCGTTGCTCTCCAATTGCTTCAGCTCGGCGTTCTTCTTCGCCCGCGCCTGCTTGCGCGCGGCCTTGCGCTGGGCCTTGGTGGTGGTTGCCTTGGAAGCGGCCACCGGCTTGGCGGCATCGGAGTCACTGCCCGCCGAACCACCGCCAGCGCCGCCGCTTTGCGCGAACGCAGGTGCAACAGAAGCCACGCTCAGTACAACCGATGCCAGCAACACAGCCCATTTCTTTGCAGGTGAAGAAGTCATTGTTCTCTCCAGTCGTATTAGAAGATATTTGACGGCGAAACGCCCTTGACGGAGTGCGAGCAGCGAAAGGCGGGCGCAACGCCACGTGAATCGATGCTTCATGGTTCCCGGCGAAGTCTGAGACGGGAAACCTGAATATATACGACTGCCACTCGCCCGGAAACCGCTTTGCACGGTGAAACGCCGCCTAAGTGCCGCCTGAACGGCGCGAGGCGATACTGGCGCTCAGTCGTCGCCATGCAAATAGGCGTCAACCTGCGCTTCGATCCACTGCGCAAAATGTGCCTGTTTCGCGTTCAGAATTTCGCGTTGCTGCCACACCAGCCAGTACGGATAGCGGTACGGCACGCGAATATCAGTGATCTGCACCAGATCGCCCTTTGCGAGCGCATGCGCGACCAGACTGCGCCGTTCAAGCGCGATGCCCTGCCCCAGCAAAACCGCGCCCAGCACGATGTTCGAATCGTTCGCCGACAGCACGACTGCCTCGGCGGCCGGCTCCGCCACTTGCGCCGCCTGACACCATTCGGTCCACGGCGTGTTGGGGCTGGAGATCAACGGACACGCGATCACGTCCTCAGCGGTGACGGGAAGGCGGCCGCCCGGCGCGAGCGTGAAGTGCGGCGCCGCGACTACCAGCACTTCGTCGTCGAACAGTTTCTGCTGTGCAACATCGGGCCAATGCCCTTGCCCCATGCGAATGCCGATGTCACTCACGCCTTGGCGCAAATCCTCGACCTGCAGATTCGTCAGCAGACGGATTCGATAGTACGGATGCGTCTCGCGGAAACTCGCGAGACGCGGCACGAGCCAATGCTGCGCAAACGACGGCACGGTCGCGATGACCAGCTCGCTTTCGTGTGGGCGGGCCTGCGCGCGGCGGGTTGCATGCGTGATGTCGCGCAACGCCGAACGTATTTCGAGCGAGTAGAGCCGGCCTTCATCGGTGAGCCGCAGGCCGCGCGCTTCCCGCACGAACAGCGCGATGCCCATTGACTCTTCCAGCACCTTAATCTGCTGACTCACCGCCGAATGCGTGACATGCAACTCCCGCGCGGCCGGCGTGACGCCGCCGAGCCGGGCAACGGCTTCGAAGCAGCGCAGAGCAGTAAGCGGCGGAATGGGCTTCATGTAAGAAATTCTGACGTAAACCGTCGATTAATGTCGCTTTTTTTGCCTCGGCGAGACGGTTAATCTATGGTTTCATCGCTCTGCAAGTATTGCCTGACAGGCGAACGACCGCATACTTGCCTGCTCAGGCGACTCATATAGATCTTCTAACGGGAATGAGATGAAACTGATTGGAATGCTGGATTCGCCCTACGTGCGTCGCGTCGCTATCTGTATGAAGTTGCTGAAGCTCGACTTCGAGCACCAGTCGATTTCAGTGTTCAGCACGTATGAGGCGTTCGCGAAGATCAACCCGGTCGTGAAAGCGCCGACCCTGATCCTCGACAACGGTCAGCGCGTGATGGACTCGACGGTGATCCTGCAGTACCTCGCCACGCTCGCCGCGCCGGATCAACAGATCTTCCCTTCGCAACCGGAGCATTGCCTGCGCGCCGCGCGCCTCACGGGCCTTGCGCTGGCCGCTTCTGAAAAGAGCGTGCAGATCGTCTACGAACGCAATCTGCGTCCGGCGGACAAACAGCATGAGCCGTGGGTCAATCGCGTGACCGAGCAATTGCACGCCGCTTACCGCGAACTCGAAGAGGAACTCGCATCGGCCCCGCTGCCGGTCGAGCCGAATCATTTCGGCGCGGCCGACGTGGCGGTGGCCGTCGCATGGAATTTCACGCAGATGTTCTTGCCGGAGATCGTCACCAAGGCGGACCATCCACACTTGCAGGCGTTTTCCGAGGCGGCGGAGCAGTTGCCGGTGTTCGTCGCAACGCCAGCGGTATAAACGGCGCGCGAGCGTCGTACTGGCGAAGCGGCATGCTTCGCTGACTGATTTGATGACGCCGCGCATCGCATTCTGTTCGGACAGAAACGCTAAAGCAGCGAACGCGGTGGACATCGGCGCAGCGCAGCGAGCCATCGAACGGTAAGCGCGGCCAGCAACTGGCTTCGCTCATGGCCCATTGCAGACACCGAGACGCCCTGCCGTGATTTTGCCGCCGGCTCGCGCACGGCCCAGGCGTACCGCATTGATGCCGATGCACAGCAGTGTGCCAACCAACAGCGCAGCAGCCGCCCACGGCAGCGCGACCGCGCCGCACCGGTCGATTGCAATGCCGCCGAACGCCCCGCCGCCCGCGATCGCGAGGTTCCAGACCGTGACGATCATCGATTGCGCGACGTCGGCGCCCTCGCCCGCAGCGCGCGCCGACGCGGTTTGAAAGAGCGTGGCGGCGCCGCCGAACGCGAGCCCCCACACACCCACGCCGACATAGACAACAGCCGGCAGATCGCTCGCCAGACCGAGCATCACGGCTGCTACGCCGAACAGCACGACACTGATCAGCGTCAGCCGGCGCAGATGCCGGTCCACCAGCACACCGACGATCGCGATGCTCGCAAGGGCCATCACGCCGAACAGGAGCAATACGGCATCCACGCGCTCCTGCAAATGCGCGAGCGCGAGGAACGGCGAGACGTAGGTGTAAAGGATGGTGTGCGCGAGCACGTAAGCGAACATCACGGCGAGTACGGCCTTGAGGCCCGGCGAGGCGAGCACGCCAAGCAACGTCGTTCGCCGCCCGGCCGGCTGACCAGCGAAGTCGGGCACCTGCCAGCGCACCCAGCCGAGCAGCACGACCGTCAGCACACTCATCGCGCCGAACGTGTAACGCCATCCAATCGAAGCGCCCATCAGCGTCCCGAACGGAATGCCAAGTGACAACGCCACCGGCACGCCCGTCATCGCCACGGCGATTGCACGGCCTTGCAGATGCGCGGGCGCCATACGCGCCGCGTAGCCGGAGAGTAGAGCCCATACCAGGCCGGCCGACACGCCTGCAAAGAACCGCGCGACCAGCGTGAGCGTGTAGTTGGTCGACAACGTCGTTACCGTATTGACGACGACGAAACCCGCGATCGCCATCAGCAGCAGCGGACGACGGCGCCAGCCGCGCGTCGCGATCGCGAGTGGAATCGCCGCCAGCAACGACCCCGCCGCGTACACGGTGACGAGCTGCCCGATCAGTGCCGCCGATACTCCGAAGTCACCGCTCATTTCACGCAGCAACCCGGCGGGCAATGCCTCGGTCAGGATGGTAATAAAACCGGCCGTGGCGAGCGCGAGCAAACCAGACAGCGGCAAGCGATCGGACGATTGTGTCGAGTGTGCCGGGCGCACCGCGGCGCCGGCCCGATCCAGGTCGAATTCGCTCATGGCCGGCTCGACTCCTGAACTCCGGACGAGAGCAGCGCAGCATGGGGAGAAGCGTTGGACAATTCGGACATGGCAGTTCCAATGAATGGGGATGCGGCCATCATACGAACCCGGCAATCGAAGAAAAACTGGGATAGAGTTCCTCAGTCTGCGGACATATATGTCCGGAATCGGAGGCGACGGTGGAAAGTTTGAGTGGGTTTCTGGTATTCGTGCAGGTGGCCGAAACACGCAGCTTCGTCACGGCCGGGCGGCTGCTCGGCGTGTCTGCGTCGGCGGTCGGCAAGCGCATCGCGCGCCTCGAAGAACGGCTCGGCGTGCGGCTGTTTCATCGCAGCACACGCAGCATCACGCTCACCACCGACGGCATGCAATTTCTCGAACGCAGCCGGCGCATCCTCGCCGAAATCGAAGCAGCGCAACTGGAGATGTCGCAAAGCGCCGGCTTGCCGCGCGGGCGCTTGCGCGTGAGTCTGCCGCTGGTCGGTTCGCTGGTGCTGCCGGTACTCGCCGATTTCATGCTGGCGTATCCGGAGATCGAACTGGATCTGGACTTCAGCGACCGCGTGGTCGACGTGATCGACGAAGGTTTCGACGTCGTCGTGCGCACCGGCTCGCTGGCGGATTCACGGCTTGCCGCGCGGCAAATCGGTTCGTTCGGCGTGGTGCTGGTCGGCGCGCCGGCCTACTTCGCCCGGCACGGCACGCCGCAAAAGCCCACCGATCTCGCGGACCATGTCTGTCTGCACTTCCGCTATCCGACGAGCGGCAAGCTGGAGATCTGGCCATTGCGGCGCGAAACGGGTGAGCGCGAGGTGACCTTGCCGATTTCGATGGTTTGCAACAACGTTGAAACGCGCGTGTGCTTCGCAATGCGCGGCTTGGGAATCGCCTGCATGCCGGATTTTTCAGTGCGGCAAGCGTTGAAGGACGGCTCGCTTTGCATAGTGCTCGACGATTACGTGGAGCGGGCGATCGATCTGAGCATTGTCTGGCCGGCCGGACGCAGCGTGCCGCCCCGGTTGCGGGTGTTCATCGATTTCATGGCCGCGCGGATTCTGGCGGACGGCGAGCCGTAACGCTACGCGAATCTCGCATAGCGCTCCGCTGAGTTACACCGCTGCGGGCTCGCGTGCAGCACCACTCAGGAACAACGCCGAAATCGCATCCGTCGACAACGGCTTCGCAAAGTAGAAGCCCTGCATTTCGTCGCACGCACGCTCTTTCAGAAAGTCGAGTTGCGCCGACGTCTCCACACCTTCGGCAATCACCTGCAATTTCAGCGAATGCGCGAGCGCGATAATCGCCGAGGTGATCGTTTCATCGTCGCCCGACACGCCGATATCCGACACGAACGAGCGGTCGATCTTCAAACGGTCCACCGGGAAGCGCTTCAGATAGCTGAGGCTCGAATAGCCGGTACCGAAGTCGTCGATGGCGAGACCGATGCCGAGTGCGTGCAGCTCGTTGAGCATCGACACCGCCTCCTCGGCATTACGCATGATGGTGCTTTCGGTGAGTTCGAGTTCGAGATACTGCGGCTCAAGACCTGTCTCGGCGAGCACCTGCATGACAAGCTTCGCGATATCGCGCTGCTGAAAAACGCGTGCCGACAGATTCACCGACACCCGTGTCGGCGGCAAACCTTCGTCCTGCCATGCCTTGTTCTGGCGACACGCCTCACGTAACACCCATTCCGACAGCGGCCCGATCAAGCCGCTTTCTTCGGCGACCGGAATGAACAGCGACGGCATCACCAGCCCGACTTCCGGATCGTGCCAGCGCACCAGCGCCTCGGTGCCGACAATCTGTCCGCTCTCGATATCCACCTGCGGCTGGTAGTGCAGCAGAAATTCGTTGTCGCGCAAGGCACGGCGCAAACGCCGTTCGAGATTCAGGCGCGCACCCGCGCTCGCATTCATCTCCGGCTGGTAGAACTGGAACGTGTTGCGGCCCATGTCCTTCGCGCGATACATCGCGAGGTCGGCCTTTTTCATCAGCGTTTCCGCGTCTTCGCCGTCCTGCGGGAAGAGGCTCGCGCCCATGCTGCAGCCGACATACAACTCGGTGCCGTCGAGCCACACCGGTTCGGAAATCGACGCGCGCACCCGCTCCATCCACGCGATCAGCGACTGCTCGTCCACGGTATCGGTCATCACAATGACGAACTCGTCGCCGCCGTGCCGCGCCACCGTGTCGGTGGTTCGCGAGCAGCGCGCGAGCCGCTCGGCTACCACGCTCAGCAAGCGGTCGCCCACGCTATGGCCGAGGCTGTCGTTGACGTTCTTGAAGCCATCCAGATCGATGAACACGACCGCAACGCCCTTGTGATGCCGCTGCGCCACGATTAACGCATGCTGCAGACGATCGCGCAGCAGGTTGCGATTCGGCAGCCGCGTAAGACTGTCGTAGTTGGCCTGATATTCGAGCTGCTCCTGATAGCGGATCAGGTCGGTCACGTCGTTGATTACACCGATGTGATGCGTGATCACGCCCTCCGCGTTCGGCACCGGTGCAATGAACAGCTGATTCCAGAACAGTGCGCCGTCCTTGCGATAGTTGCGCATCACTGCGCTGACTTCACGGTTCGCCTCGAGCGCTTGACGAATTAACGCGACGCCTTCCTGGGCGCGGTCGTCGCGCTGCAGCACACGGCAATCCTGGCCGATCACTTCGGCGGGATCGTAACCGGTGATACGCTTGAATGCGGGGTTCACGTATTCGATCAGATTGCCCGACGGCGATGGCGCGGTAATCAGAATCGCGTTGACGCTGGCATCGAGTGCGCGGCTTTGCAGACGCAAAGCCAGATCGGCGCGCTTGCGCTCGGTAATGTCCGTGTAGGAACCGAGCACGCCAATCACGCGGCCGTCGTTGTCGGTGAATGGCAGCTTGCTCGTGACCGTGGTGCGGTGCACGCCGTCGATCACCACATCGACCTCGAAGTTCATCTTCGGCACGCCAGTGGTCACCACCTCTTTATCGTGCCCGTTCAGCAGATCGGCGAAGGCGCGCCAAGGCATGTCGCTATCACTCTTGCCCACCACCTGCTCAGGGTAAGAGAGCCCCGCATCGCGCGCGAACGCCATGTTGCAGCCGAGATAGCGCGACGCCTGGTCCTTCCAGAAAATCCGCTGCGGAATATTGTCGATCACCGTCTCAAGCATCTGGTTCGAGCGCTGCGCTTCGGCTTCGGCGTTGATCTGTTCAGTGACGTCATCGGCCAGCACGAAGAAGGAGGCGTGGCCCATGAAGTTGATCGCGTGATACGAAATGTCGGCGCTGATCATTGAACCGTCCTTGCGCCGGTGATGCCAGACGCCCGCCATTGTGCGGCCCTGTTGCAGGACGTCGCTGCGCTGCAGATGCGATTCGAGACGCGAGATTTCGGCATTCGGCCGGATCGCGCGAATCGTCATGCCGAGAAATTCGCTTTCCGTGTAGCCGTATTGCTGGATCGCAGCCGCGTTCACGGCGAGAAAGCGCAGCGTCTCGCGATCGAAAATGTACATCGGTACCGGATGATCATCGAACAGGCCGCGAAACCGTTCGTCGTTGCGGCTGAGTGCGCGGACGCTGCGCAGTTTCGCGCGCGCGCGGCTTTCGCGGGCGCCGAACGTGAAGATCAGGAGTGCGCTGCCGGCCAGCATCGTCACGATCAGCAGGAACATGGCACGCTGGGTCTCGCTCGTGGATGCCGCGAGCGACGCCTGCAACGCCTGATCCTCCTGCTTGCGTAACGTCGCCAGACCGGCTTCCACACGGTCGAGACCCAGCCCGAGATGCGTATAGGTCGACGCCGCCCACGCGCGCGGTTCGGTCGGCGTGGCGCTGCTGCTCTTCAACAGCGCGTCGTCGATGTCGCGTTCCAGCGCGTGACTGTCCGCACTCAGCCTCGCGAGCGTGTCGAGCATGGCCGGTTCGGCGGCGAGCTCTGTGCGTAATTCGCGCTCCAGACCGGCCAGCGAGGCCGCCGTGGCAGTGGCCTCATTGACAGGCGCAGCCTCACCCGAGGCTTCGAAACGACCGAGCGCGGCCAGCCCGCCGTCGAGCGCCGTATGGTAGGCGTCGAGATGCTGACGCACGCTCGTCGAACGCAGCATGCGTGCGTCGGCGTCGCGCTGCCCGCAAATCTGCGTATAGGCGACGAACGCGTTCGCGCCGACTGCCGCGGCGACGACTGCCAGATTGATCAGCAGCCGCTTCGATAAAAAAGGAGTCATGGGTTCCGAACGTCAATCGTTCTGAGGGCGGGAGCGCGGGGTCGCTTTCGACGCGTCGGGTCGCATCGAGTCGAGTCTTTTTACACGCCAACCCATGGATAACGGCAGGGTTCGGAACAGGTTGAGGGGGTATCGCGAAATAATTCGCGGGTTTGGCGGGGGCGGCTGGCCGGGGGTGCCCGGCCGGGATGCCTGGCCAGTCGCACGTAGCCAGCAGCGCCTAGCCGGCCGCACCTAGCCGGCCGCGCCAAATTCCTTCATCGCGGGAATGAAGTCGTGGTTGGCTTCCGCCTTGCGCGACAATTTGGCGAGTACGTAGCGCTTGAACGGTGCGAGTTCGGCCCACTGAGCGACGCCAGGCGCGGGCAGGCCGGCTAGTCCTGCCTGGCGCGCGACACCATCCGGGACGGCATCGGCACGACGCCAGGCGGGCGCCTCCTCCGGCGTGAACCACTCCGGTTCGACGTTGGCGTGCGTGCGCAGCATTTCGAACAATGCATGATCGAAATTCGGCTCGATTTCCGCGTCTTCTTCGACCGGGAAACGCGCCAGCAGCTTGCGATCCTCGAGCGGCAGCAATTGCCACTGCTCGAGCGTAATGCGCAGCCCGAAGCGATCGAGATTGAAGCGCACCGACATCGGGATGTAGGTGAAATTCTCCGAAGACGCGACTTCGAAGTTGAACAGAAGCGGTGCTTCGTTGAGTCCCATGACAGTATTCCTCTTGAGTGACGGGCAACGCGCAAGCCCAGCTTGAGGTATTTTAGAACCTTATTCGCGCGATAGCGGCATGGTCTGGCACCGCTTCGCGCCGCCGGACAAGCCTGCAAGCCTCTCAAACGCGCGCAGCATGAAAGGAGTGAAGTAATTGAACGAACTGGAAACAGCCGGGCAGCCGGGCGCGGTGGAGCGACAAGTGCACCGGCATCGCGGTGCAGCGGTCGAAACCGTCACGGATCACGTCGGTCAGGAGTGGCCGGTTGCGCTCGTCTTCAACGGCATCTCGCACGCAGTGATGATGTGCACGCCGCGCGACCTGGAAGCGTTCGCGGTCGGTTTTGCGATTTCGGAAGGGATCGTGGAACGCGGCAGCGACATTCAGGACATCGAGGTCGAGCTACACGACGATGAAGAATTGCCGCATGCCGAAGTGCAATTGAAGGTGGTGCAGCAAGCGTTCGTCGCACTGAAGGAAAAGCGCCGCGCGCTTGCCGGGCGCACCGGCTGCGGCGTATGTGGGATCGAAAGCATCGATCTGCTGGATCTGGAACCGGAACGCGTACCGGACACCGGTTTTCTGCAACGCCTCGCGCCGGATGCGATTGCTCGTGCCGCTCGCGAGTTGCCGGAACACCAGGCATTGACGCGGCTGACCGGTGGGCTGCACGCTGCCGCATGGTGCGATGCGGCGGGCGCGATCCGCTACGCGTTCGAAGACGTCGGCCGTCACAATGCGCTCGACAAGCTGATCGGCCAACTGGTGCTCGACCGCGCGGATACCAAGGAAGGTTTTGTGTTTCTGTCGAGCCGCGCCAGCTACGAGCTGGTGCGCAAGGCGGCGCGTGTCGACGTGCCGATGGTCGCCACGATTTCGGCGCCGTCGTCGCTGGCGATTGCGATTGCCCGCAAGGCAGGCGTGCGGCTTGTCAGCTTCTGCCGGGAAACCAGCTACGTCGACTACGACACATTGCAGCCGACGCAACCTTGAACGCTCAAGGCGCCCGAAGTATTTTCAGGTGCCTGAACGCAGCCCACTCAATCGAACTGCCGGAAGTCCGGCTTGCGCTTCTCGAAGAACGCCTTGAACGCCTCGCGCGCTTCCGGCGCGAGCAGCATCTTGCCGAAGTGCACCGCTTCTTCGGTCATCTGCGTTTGCAGTTCCTGGCGGCTCGCACGCTTCATCAGACTTTTCGT
Source organism: Paraburkholderia sediminicola (assembly GCF_046026855.1). GTDB lineage: Bacteria > Pseudomonadota > Gammaproteobacteria > Burkholderiales > Burkholderiaceae > Paraburkholderia > Paraburkholderia sediminicola_A. The sequence goes on from NZ_JAQQET010000026.1 coordinate 104,554, forward strand.
CACCCGCAGCGACGACGCCGGCAGCGCCGCCAGCTTCGCCGCTTGCGCAGCTGCGAATGCATCGACTTCAGCCACGGGCAGCACGCGATTCACGAAGCCCATGCGTTGCGCCTCGGCGGCGTTAAATGCTTCGCCGAGCAGCAGCTTTTCCGCTGCTGCCTGATAACCGGCCACGCGCTGCAACAGCAAACTCGACGCCGCTTCCGGACACAACCCGAGTTGCGTGAACGGCAGCGAAAAGCTCGCTGTATCCGCGGCATAGACCAGATCGCAGTGCAGCAACAGCGTCGTGCCGATGCCGACCGCCGGGCCTGCCACCGATGCCACGACCGGCTTCTCCGCCGAACTGATCGCGCGCAAGAACTGGAACACCGGAGCATTTTCGCCACCTGGCGGCGTCTTCATGAAATCTTCGAGATCGTTGCCGGCGCTGAAAATACCCACGCTGCCGCGAATCAGAATCGCTCGAATCGACGCATCGCCGTGCGCTTCGACCAGGGCATCGGCCATCGTCTGATACATCGCGGCCGTGATCGCATTTTTCTTGTCGGGCCGGTTGAAGGCAATCGTCAGTACGCCATCGGCGCGCTCGACCAGAATATCCATTGTCATCTCCTCGTACTCCTGGTTGCTGCTGAATGGAAAAAACGGTTCGCAAGCCACGCGGCCTGCGAACCGTTTCTGCGGTCCTTGGGGGATCACCGCAAGGACCATGGCAAACACGATTACAGACGTTCGATGATGCCCGCTGCGCCCATGCCGGTGCCAACGCACATCGTCACCATGCCGTACTTGAAGTTGCGGCGGCGCAGGCCGTGCACAACCGTCGAGGCACGAATCGCACCGGTCGCACCCAGCGGGTGGCCGAGCGCGATCGCGCCGCCGAGCGGGTTGATCTTCGACGGGTCGAGACCGAGGTCCTGAATCACCGCCAGCGATTGCGCGGCGAACGCTTCGTTCAGTTCAATCCAGTCCATGTCGTCGATCTTCAGGCCGGCGGCCTTCAGTGCAGCCGGAATCGCCTCCTTCGGACCGATGCCCATGATTTCCGGCGGCACGCCGCGCACGGCGAAGCTGACGAAACGGGCGAGCGGCGTCAGGTTGAATTCCTTCAGCATCTTTTCCGACACGACGATCAGTGCACCCGCGCCGTCCGACGTTTGCGAGCTGTTGCCCGCCGTCACCGAACCCTTGTTCGCGAACACCGCGCGCAGTTTTGCCAGACCTTCCAGCGACGTTTCCGCACGCGGGCCTTCGTCGAGCGCGATTTCACGCGTCTTGATACGCACTTCGCCGGTAGCGAGGTCGGGGAAACGCTCGGTAATCGTGTACGCGGCGATTTCGTCGTTGAACTCACCGGCTTGCTGCGCGGCGATCGCGCGACGGTGCGATTCGACGGAGAACTGGTCTTGTGCTTCGCGGCTGATCTTCCAGCGCTCGGCGACCTTCTCGGCGGTCAGGCCCATGCCATAGGCGATGCCGATGTCTTCGTTGCGATCGAAGATATGCGGCGACATCGACGGCTTGTTGCCCATCATCGGCACCATGCTCATCGATTCGCATCCGCCCGCGATCATTGCGTCGGATTCGCCGACACGGATACGGTCAGCCGCCATAGCCAGCGCGGTCAGACCCGACGCACAGAAGCGGTTCACCGTGACACCGCCGACCGTGTTCGGCAGGCCCGCCAGCAGCGCGCCCATCCGCGCGACGTTCAGCCCCTGTTCCGCCTCCGGAATCGCGCAGCCGATGATGGCGTCTTCGATCACCTTCGTATCGAGACCGGGCACTTGCGCCACGGCCGACCTGATGGCGTGCACCAGCAGTTCGTCCGGGCGCGTGTTTTTGAACATGCCGCGCGGCGCCTTGCCGATCGGCGTACGGCTCGCGGCGACGATGTATGCGTCTTGCAATTGCTTTGTCATTTAAAGCTCCTATGTCGACGGGAGTTAGCGCTTTAGCGCTTACTCCCGTCCCATGCAGTCTTATCGCGATCGATCGGAGTTGGTGCTTCAGCGCCTTACTCCGATCCCATGCTCGTCGCTTAGTTGCGTACCGGCTTGCCGGTTTGCAGCATGCCCATGATCCGTTCCTGCGTCTTTTGCGTGCCGAGCAGATCGACGAACGCTTGACGCTCGAGTTTGAGCAGCCATTCTTCGTCGACGAGGCTGCCTGCTTCCACGTCACCGCCGCACACTGCTTCCGCGATGCGGCTGGCGATCAGGTAATCGTGCTCGCTGATGAAACGGCCGTCGCGCATGTTGACGAGCGATGCCTTGATGGTCGCAATCGCCGAACGGCCGGCCACCGGCACTTGCGTGACGCGCAGCGGCGGACGGTAGCCCGCGGCGGACAGCGCACGCGCTTCCTTCTTCGCGATGTCGAGCAGTTCGAACACGTTGAAGACGATCGTATCGGACGGCTTCAGGTAGCCCATTGCGCGGGCGTCGAGTGCGGAGGCCGAGACCTTCGCCATTGCCGCGTTTTCAAACGACTTCTGCACGAACTTCAGCAGGTCGTTGGTCGCGCCGGCTGCGCTCGCGGCTTCCGCTGCGCGCAGTGCCGCTTCCTTCAGACCACCGCCTGCCGGCACGAGACCCACGCCGACTTCGACCAGACCGATATAACTTTCGATGTGCGCGACACGCTTCGCGCTATGCAGCGCCAGCTCGCACCCGCCGCCGAGCGCGATGCCCGACACAGCCGAGATGACCGGCACGCTCGCGTACTTCACGCGCAGCATGCCTTGCTGGAACTTCTTCACGAACGGCTCGATGCCCTTCGCACCGCCCATCATGAACGCAGGCATGGCTTCTTCGAGGTTGGCACCTGCGGAGAACGGGCCGCCTGGCGTGCCGAGTTTCAGCGACGTCGGCTGCCACACGACAAGACCCTTGTAGTCCTTCTCGGCCAGTTCGATGGCTTGCGTCAAACCGTCGATCACCGACGGTCCGATTGTGTTCATCTTGCTCTTGAACGACACGATCAGGACGTCGTTCTCGCCTGCACGATCGTCGACCCAGGCGCGCACGGCGTCGGTTTCGAACAGCGTCTTGCCGTAGGTCTTCGGATCAGCCGAGGTTTCGCCGACCAGCGGTGCACGGAACACCTGCTTGTCGTAGACGGACAGCGACGAACGCGGCACGAACGTCTTCGAAGCCGGCGACCACGAACCTTCGTTCGTATGCACACCGCCCTTCTCTGCAACCGGACCTTCCAGCACCCACGACGGCAGCGGCACATTCGACAACGCCTTGCCTGCCGCGATGTCTTCCTGCACCCATTCGGCGACCTGCTTCCAGCCGGCCGTTTGCCAGCCTTCGAACGGACCTTCGTTCCAGCCGAAGCCCCAACGGATTGCGAGGTCGACGTCACGTGCGTTGTCAGCGATCGATTCCAGATGCACGCCGATGTAGTGATACACGTCGCGGAAAATCGACCACAGGAATTGCGCTTGGGGGTGCTCCGATTCACGCAGCAACTTCAGACGCTCTGCCGGCGGACGCTTCAGAATACGGCCCACCAGATCGTCGGCTTTCGCTCCGCCGTCGACATACTCGCCCGTCTTCGGGTCGAGCACCTTGATCGCCTTGCCTTCCTTCTTGTAGAAGCCGCCACCGGTCTTCTGACCCAGCGCGCCCTTCTTCACCAGTTCAGCCAGCACAGGCGGCGTTTCGTAGACCGGGAAGAACGGATCGTCCTTCAGCGTGTCCTGCATCGTCTTGATGACGTGCGCCATCGTGTCGAGACCGACCACGTCAGCCGTGCGGAACGTTGCCGACTTCGCGCGGCCCAGACGTGAGCCCGTCAGGTCGTCCACTTCGTCGAAACGCAGACCGAACTTGGCGGCTTCGGTAATCACGGCGAGGATCGAGAAAATACCGACGCGGTTAGCGATGAAGTTCGGCGTATCTTTCGCCCGCACGACACCCTTGCCGACCACGCTCGTCAGGAACGATTCGAGTTGATCGAGGATTTCCGGACGCGTCGCTGAGGTCGGGATCAGTTCGACCAGGTGCATGTAGCGCGGCGGATTGAAGAAGTGCACGCCGCAGAAGCGTGCTTTCAACTCATCCGAGAAACCATTCGACAGCTCAGTGATCGACAGACCCGAGGTGTTGGTCGCGAAGATCGCATTCGGTGCGAGGTGCGGCGAGACCTTCTTGTACAGGTCGTGCTTCCAGTCCATGCGTTCGGCGATCGCTTCGATCACGAGGTCGCACTCGGCGAGCTTCTCGATGTCGTCGTCGTAATTCGCGGGCTGGATGTACTGCGCGTCGTCCTTCACGCCGAACGGCGCGGGCGACAGCTTCTTCAGATTCTCGATCGCCTTCAGGGCAATCGCGTTCTTCGGGCCTTCCTTGGCGGGCAGGTCGAACAGCAGCACGGGCACCTTGGCGTTGATCAGGTGCGCAGCGATCTGCGCGCCCATCACGCCGGCGCCGAGCACGGCTACCTTGCGAATGATCAGATTGCTCACGTCGTTCCTCCGGGGAGTTATGCGGTGTCGCGAAGGTGTCTCTTATGTTTCGCGATGTGTGGCTTGTGGCGGTGGAAGGCGCCACGCCGCTTGAGGGCGTGGCGCTTGCCGGAAGGGTTGTGCCTTAGAACAGCGACTCTTCGACGTCCATCATCGACTTCGAGCCGGCGCGTGCCTGACGGATCGTCATGGCCGTTTCCGGCAGCAGCTTCGCGAAGTAGAAGCGTGCGGTAGCGAGCTTCGCCTTGTAGAACGGATCGCCCGATGCTTCGTTGTCCAGCGCGATACGTGCCATGCGCGCCCAGAAGTACGAGAACACCAGATGGCCGACGGTGCGCAGATACGGCACGGCGGCGGCGCCGACTTCGTCCGGGTTCTGCATGGCCTTCATGCCGATTTCCATCGTCAGCTTCTGCACCTTTTCACCAATGTCGGCGAGCGGGTTGATGAACTCCTGCATTTCCGGCTTCACGCCTTCGGCTTCGACGAAATCCGACACCAGCTTGCCGAATTTCTTCATCTTCGCGCCCATGTCGCCGAGGATCTTGCGGCCCAGCAGGTCGAGCGCCTGAATCGCGTTGGTGCCTTCGTAGATCATGTTGATACGCGCGTCGCGCACGTACTGCTCCATGCCCCACTCGGTGACGAAACCGTGGCCGCCGTAGATCTGCATGGCGTGGTTGGTGCTCTCGAACGCGTTGTCCGACAGGAACGCCTTCAGGATCGGCGTGAGCAGCGCGACCAGATCCGCAGCTTCTTTACGCACCGATTCGTCGGCGTGCGACAGTTCCTTGTCGATGTGCAGCGCGGACCAGTACGAGAATGCGCGCGCGCCTTCGGCGTACGCCTTCTGCGTGAGCAGCATGCGGCGCACGTCCGGGTGCACGATGATCGGGTCAGCGGCTTTTTCCGGCGCCTTCGGGCCGGTCAGCGAACGCATCTGCAGACGCTCTTTCGCATACACCAGCGAGTTCTGGTAACCGATTTCGGTCAGGCCCAGACTCTGCATGCCGACGCCCAGACGCGCTGCGTTCATCATCACGAACATCGCGTTCAAGCCCTTGTTCGGCTCACCGACCAACCAGCCCTTCGCGTTGTCGAGGTTGATCACTGCGGTCGCGTTGCCGTGAATGCCCATCTTGTGTTCGATGGAGCCGCACTTCACGCCGTTGCGCTCGCCCGGTTCGCCGGCCTCGTTCGGAATGAACTTCGGCACGATGAAGAGCGAAATACCCTTGGTGCCATTCGGTGCGCCCGGCAGACGCGCGAGCACCAGGTGAACGATGTTCTCCGCGAGATCGTGTTCGCCGCTGGAGATGAAAATCTTCGTGCCGCTGATTGCGTACGAGCCGTCGCTGTTCGGTTCGGCCTTGGTGCGCAGAATGCCGAGGTCGGTGCCGCAGTGCGGCTCGGTCAGACACATCGTGCCGGTCCAGACGCCCGCGACCAGCTTCGGCAGATAACGTTGCTGCAGTTCCGGCGTGCCGTGCGCATGCAGACATTCGTACGCGCCGTGCGACAGGCCCGGGTACATCGTCCACGCCTGGTTCGCCGAGTTCAGCATTTCATACAGCGCGTTGTTGACGAACGCGGGCAGGCCCTGGCCGCCGTAGTCCGGATCGCAGCCGAGTGCCGGCCAGCCGGCTTCCACGTATTGCCTGTAGGCTTCCTTGAAGCCCTTCGGCGTGGTCACGACGCCGTCGCCAACGTAGGTGCAGCCTTCCTGGTCCCCGCTGTGATTGAGCGGGAACAGCACTTCGGAGCAGAACTTGCCGGCCTCTTCGAGCACGGCGTTGATCGTGTCCGCATCGAGATCCGCGTGCTTCGGCATCTGCTTGATCTCGGCTTCGACGTTAAGCAGCTCGTGCAACACGAATTGCATGTCGCGCAGCGGCGCGGCGTACTGTCCCATGACTCTCTCTCCCAAGTTTGACAAGGAGCCAGGCCGTTAGCTGAGTCCGTGGATCGGATCTTTCAGCGCCGCTGAATCTGCTTGAAGTTCGGCGGTTCTGCTAACGGCTTTCGCTCTGATACGAAACAATCAATTTTTCCAGCGCGGCCCAGGTGAGACGCACTGCATCCGGCAAATGCAGGAAGCGCGCGTCGTGATGCAGGCCGAGCGTGACGCTGTAAAGTTCGAACAGCATCAGCTGCGGATCGGTATCAGCGCGCAGATGCCCTTCTTCCATTGCCTGCGAAATTGCACGCGTGAGCGCCGCACGCCAGATCGTTACGCTCGACACCAGTTGCTCACGCACCGGGTTGTCCCCGCGGTCGTCGTACTCGACGGCGCCGCTGATGTAGATGCAACCAGTCGTGACTTCCTGAATGCGTTTCTCGATCCAGCGGGAAATCATCGCGCGCAAGCGCGGCAATCCACGAGGCTCGCGCAAGCTCGGGAAAAACACCTCGTCTTCAAAACGACGGTGGTATTCGCGCACGACTTCGACCTGCAAATCCTCGCGCGACCCGAAATGCGCGAACACACCGCTTTTGCTCATCTGCATGCGCTCGGCCAGTAATCCAATCGTCAGACCTTCCAGTCCGTCGCGGCTTGCCAGATCAAGTGCTGCTTCGAGAATCGCGACTCGTGTTTGTTCGCCTTTTCGCATAGCTTTTTACCGTTCTAATGTGACCGAAAGAAAATCGAACGGCCGTACTATTATTGAGTGCCGCCGTCCGCGAAACAAGGACTTTATTAGAAACCGGTTTCTAACCCGGTTTCAATTCTGCGGCATCCGTCAATCGGAAGAAGGAGATTTTTTAGAGGCGTTTGCCTTCTTTTGTTTCCTTTCATTGACGCCGCGCCCTTGCGCCTTACGTGAGAAAGAAAGAAGCGCTAGTCATAACCGCCCACCGTCAACAGCTTCATCACAGCCCTGTAGCTGGTATAAGCGAGCCAGTTGAGGAGGCGCTCGCCAGCCGGACGGGCCTCGTAGCGCGCCTCGTCGATCCGGCGTGAATCCTTGAACGCGACGAGAATCGCTTCGCGCAGCGCACCGATCGACGGGTCGTTCACCAGCACCACGTTGGCCTCGTTGTTGAGCATCAGGCTCAATGCGTCGAGGTTCGACGAACCGACTGTCCCCCAGTTCGAATCCACCACCGCAACCTTGCCGTGCAGCAGGGTTTTCTCGTACTCGGCGATCTGCGCGCCGGCTTTGAGCAGCGCACGATACAGGAACGGCACCGCGTAATCGAGCGCCTTGAATTCCTTGCGCCCGATGATGAGCTTCACGTCGACGCCGCGCCGCGCCGCGAACACCAGCGCGCGCCGCAGCTTACGACCCGGCATGAAGTACGGGTTGGCCAGCAGCACTTCGCTGCGCGCCTGGCCGATCGCGGTCAGGTACGCCTTTTCGATGGCGCGGCGGTTGATCAGGTTGTCACGTGCGACGAAAGCCACGCACGGCTGACCGCCGGCCCATAGCGCCTCGTTGCGGTTACGGCGCCGTCGGCGCAGCGTGCCGAGCGACGCCATGGTTTTCGGCCCGAGATCGGGTTCAAGCGACTCCAGAGGCCGATGGCCGAGGCGAATGCGCCGCCATTGCAGATCGAACGCCTGGCGGATATCGGCGACCACCGGCCCATGCAGTTCCACCGCGAAATCCCAGCGCCGGTAGGGCAGCTTCTCGCCATTGTTCTCGTAATCGTCGACGATGTTGATGCCGCCGCAGTAGCCGAATTGGTCATCCACCACCGCGATCTTGCGGTGCGTACGCGAGAAGCCGAAGCGGCCGAACAGATGCGGGTTGTAGATGCGATGGTCGATGCCGGCGAGCGGCCATTCGTTGAACATCTCGAGGCGCGCGGTGCCGATACCGTCGGTAATCACGCGCACCGTTACGCCGCGTGTGGCCGCGCGCTGCAAAGCCGCGCTGACGGCCTGCCCTGCGCTGTCGTTACAGAAGATATAGGTTTCGAGAACGACGTCGCGCTGGGCCGCGTCGATGCGTTCGATCAGTGCGGCAAAGAATTCGTCGCCGGAACGCAGTAGCTTGACGTCGTTACCGCTGGTGAAACGGTAGCGCTGCCAGTAGCGGCGGCCGAGCAGCGATTGCCGGAGTCGCGCAAAACGGCGCGCGCCGCCGACGCTCACCGGGCACGCCCCTCGGGCTGGCCATTCAGGCGCCCAGCGAGCCGCTTCGGCAATTGCAGGATCGCATCCGCATTCGACGACGAAAAACAGCGCGAGGCGGCCTCTTCGTAAGGCAGCCACAGGAACGCGGTGTGCTCGCGCGGCGCGAGTGTCACCTCGAGTTGCTCGGGCACTTCCAGGCTGAACCAGTGCTCGGTGTTGTGGATCACACCCTCGGCATAGCGATGCCGGAATTGCGGATAGATCTCATATTCGATCGAGTACTGCCAGTCGAACAGCGCGCTTTGCGGCACGAGCGTCGTGCCGACCACGATGCCGGTTTCCTCGGCAACTTCGCGCGCCGCGGTCTCAACGAAGGGTTCGTCGAACTGGTCTTTCGAACCGGTCACTGATTGCCAGAAATCCGCGTGATCGGCACGCCGGATCAACAGCACGTCGAGCGCGGGCGTATGGATGACGACGAGTACGGATTGCGGGATCTTCGGCGGTTTCGGCATGGCGTAAAAACTGGGCGCAACGCTTGCGCGGTACATGTCGGCGAGGGGTCCAATGATCGGTGGGGATCGGTTGCTTCGACTGTAACGCAAAAAACGAAAAAGGCGCATCACGCGCCTTTTTCGTTTGCTTCTTCGTTCCACTGTGGCTGCCAGTCTTCAGGCAGCCAGCGTTCGGCCCAGCTTAGACCTTCGGTTCCGGCTGACGCAGACGGATGTGCAACTCGCGCAACTGGCGCTCGTCCACTTCGCTCGGCGCCTGCGTGAGCAGACACTGCGCGCGTTGCGTCTTCGGAAACGCGATCACGTCGCGGATCGAATCGGCGCCGGCCATCATCGTGATGATGCGGTCCAGACCGAATGCGATACCGCCGTGCGGCGGCGCGCCATATTGCAGCGCGTCGAGCAGGAAGCCGAACTTGGCTTGCGCTTCTTCCGCGTTGATCTTCAGCGCGCGGAACACCTTGCTCTGCACTTCTTCACGGTGGATACGCACCGAACCGCCGCCGATTTCCCAGCCGTTCAGCACCATGTCGTAGGCCTTGGCGAGGCAGCGCGCCGGATCCGTTTCCAGATACTCGAGGTGCTCGTCCTTCGGGCTTGTGAACGGGTGATGCGCGGCGACGTAGCGGTTGTCTTCCTCGTCGTACTCGAACATCGGGAAGTCGACCACCCACAGCGGCTTCCAGCCGGATTCAACCAGGCCGTTGGCCTTGCCGAATTCGGAATGACCGATCTTCAGACGCAGTGCGCCCAGGCTGTCGTTCACCACCTTCGCGCGATCCGCCGCGAAGAAAATGATATCGCCGTCTTGCGCGCCGGTGCGCTCGATGATCGCCTTGACCGCTTCGTCGTGCAGGTTCTTGACGATCGGGCTTTGCAGACCGTCACGGCCCTTTGCCACTTCGTTGACCTTGATCCACGCCAGACCCTTCGCGCCATAGATGCGCACGAATTCCGTGTAGCTGTCGATGTCGCCACGCGAGAGCTCACCACCCTTCGGCACGCGAATCGCCGCGACGCGGCCATCTTTCGTGTTGGCCGGCGTGCTGAATACCTTGAAGTCGACGTCCTTGACGGCATCCGTCAGGTCCGTGAACTCGAGCTTGACGCGCAAGTCCGGCTTATCCGAACCGAAGCGGCGCATGGCTTCCGAATACAGCATGACCGGGAATTTCTCGTCGAGCGAAACGCCGATCGTTTCCTTGAAGACGTGACGGATCATCGCTTCGAACAGATCGCGGATTTCCTGTTCCGACAGGAACGAGGTTTCGCAGTCGATCTGCGTGAATTCCGGCTGACGGTCGGCGCGCAGGTCTTCGTCGCGGAAGCACTTGACGATCTGGTAGTAGCGATCGAAGTTGGCGACCATCAGCAACTGCTTGAACAGTTGCGGCGACTGCGGCAACGCGAAGAACTGCCCCGGGTTGGTACGCGACGGCACGAGGTAGTCGCGCGCGCCTTCCGGCGTGCTCTTGGTGAGCATCGGCGTTTCGATGTCGATAAAGCCCAGCGAATCCAGGTACTTGCGCACTTCGATCGCGACGCGGTAACGCAGACGCAGGTTGTGCTGCATCTGCGGACGGCGCAGGTCGAGCACGCGGTGCGTGAGACGCGTGGTTTCCGACAGGTTGTCGTCGTCGAGCTGGAACGGCGGGGTGATCGACGGGTTCAGCACGATCAGCTCGTGGCACAGCACTTCGATCTTGCCGCTCTTCAGCGACGCGTTCGTCGTGCCTTCCGGGCGAGCGCGAACCACGCCCTTGATCTGCAGGCAGAACTCGTTCCGGACGCCTTCCGCCGTCTTGAACATCTCCGCGCGATCCGGGTCGCAGACGACCTGAACGAGGCCTTCGCGGTCGCGCAGGTCGATGAAGATGACGCCGCCATGGTCGCGGCGGCGGCTCACCCAGCCACACAGCGAGACGGATTGGCCCAGCAGTTCTTCGGTCACCAGACCGCAGTATTCAGATCTCATCGACATGATGTTTGTCTTTCGTTTTGCATTGGTTGAGCGGCGCGCTGCAGTGAAACACTGCGCACCGGCATTACAGCGGAGGCTCGACTGTCGTGCGGCGCACCGGCGCCGGAGGCGCGGACGGCGCCACGACGCCCATCGAGACGATGTACTTGAGCGCGGCGTCGACCGTCATGTCGAGTTCGATCACTTCGCTCTTGGGCACCATGAGGAAGAAGCCGGACGTTGGGTTCGGCGTAGTCGGCACATACACGCTGACGTGATCTTCTTTCAGGTGGTTGACCACGTCGCCGCCCGGAATGCCGGTCAGAAACGCAATCGTATAGGAACCGCGGCGCGGGTACTCGATCAGCAGCGCCTTGCGAAACGCATTGCCGCTGCTCGACAACAAGGTGTCCGACACCTGCTTCACGCTGGTGTAGATCGGGCCGACCACCGGAATATGAGCAACCACGACTTCCCACCACTTCACGAGCTTCTGGCCGATGAAGTTTTGCGTCAACAGCCCGACGACAAAGATGAACGCCAATGTCAGCACTGCGCCGAGGCCCGGCAAACGGAAGCCGAGCGCGCGTTCCGGCTGCCATGAGGTAGGCAGCAGCAACAGCGTCTGGTCCATCGTGCCGATGATCAGGCCGAGCACCCATAGGGTGATAGCCAGAGGCACCAGCACCAGCAGGCCAGTCAGGAACACCGATTTGAGCGTCGTTTTTTTCGTCGTCATGTGTACCGCCAGAAAGCCGCGCGAGCCGATATCCGCCGCGCGGCGTGTGCGCCGCCCCTGAGGGCGGCCGTCCCACTAGGTGCTGCCGGGACCGCTCGAACTCGCCGGTGCGGCCGGTGCGGCAGCAGGCGTTGCGGCTGCGCCCGATGAAGCGGCGGCGGCCGTGCCGTTGGCCGGAGCCGTGTCGGATTTCGCTGCGCCGTCATTCCCGGCTGCGGCGGTTTCGCCCGAATTCGCATTCGAGCCGCCATTCGCGTCGGGCTTGGCCGGCGCGCCCGCGCCACCGTTGCCGCTGCGAAAATCGGTCACATACCAGCCGGATCCTTTCAACTGGAAACCGGCTGCAGTCACCTGCTTGCGAAATGTGTCTTTCCCGCACTCGGGACATTGCGTCAACTGGGGGTCGCTCATCTTCTGAAGCACGTCCTTCCCAAAACCGCATGACTCGCAACGATAAGCGTAGATCGGCATGATCTTTTCCCTACTGAAATCTTATAAACGCTTGCAAAGCCTTGAATTATAGCCGCAAACGACACCCCTTCCCTGGATTTCGGGGACAAGCGCCGGACGCAGCCGCCGTCCACCTAAATGGGGGCGGCTGCGCTCGAATCAAGTCTGGCCCGCGCCACCGCCGGGTGCGGCAGCGTCTTCAATCACGACGGCGCCAGGTCAACCAGCGCTCGCGTCCAACAAAGACGGCAATGGAATCACTTACGGCTTCGTCTTCGATCAGATCGAAGTACGGCGTGAGCAACGCGTCGAGTTCAGCACGCTCGATACCGAACGGCGGCCCTTTCGGCGTCGCGCCGATGAAATAGAAGCCCGCCAGCAACGCGCCAGCTGGCAACAACCCGGCCATCCGTTGCGCGTAGTCTGCACGGCGCGCCACCGGCAGCGCGCAAAGGAATGCGCGCTCGTAGATCCATGCCGGCGTGAACGGCGGTCTGTAAGTGAAGAAGTCAGCCTGCTCGACCAGCGGCGCATGCTGCGTGCCCAATTGCGCGCGCGCTGCCGCTACGGCGGCCGGCGAGAAATCGATTGCCCGGACCGGATTGCCTTGCTGCGCTAGCCATAGCGCTTCGTAGGCACTGCCGCAGCCCGGAATCAGTACCGCAGCGTCGCGATGCCGCGCGGCGAACGACTGGAACGCCGACGGCACGCCCGCCTGATCCCACGGCGTGAAATGGCGCTCGAAGCGCTCGTCCCAGAATGCCGGCGAGTCGGGGTCGCGGGTCGCGAAATCGGGCGCAGAAGGCAGGTTCGGGTCGCTCATGGAATGCCTCGTGTGGATCAGGATCGGGATCAACCGCCGTAGGCGAACGCCAGAAACGCCCGCGCCAGCACCGCGCCGACGCCGACCGCCACACCGAACAGCAGCAAGCCCTGCAACAACCGGTTGGTACGCTTTTGCTCGAGCAGAATCTGGCGAATCATGTCGTCATTCGCGCCGCGCGTATTGTCGTGGCGTCCGGCCAGCACATGGTGGATCAGGCGCGGCAACTGCGGCAGCGTCTTGCTCCACTGCGGCGCCTCGATCTTCAGCCGCTCGTACCAGCCGCGCAGACCGATCTGTTCGTTCATCCAGCGTTCGAGGTAGGGCTTGGCCGTCTTCCACAGGTCCAGTTCAGGATCCAGCGAGCGGCCGAGCCCTTCCACGTTCAGCATGGTTTTTTGCAGCAACACCAGTTGCGGCTGGATTTCCACGTTGAAGCGGCGCGAGGTCGAGAACAGGCGCATCAACACCTGGCCGAGCGAAATATCCTTCAACGCGCGGTCGAAGTAAGGCTCGCAAACGGCGCGGATCGCACTTTCCAGTTCTTCGACTCGCGTAGTAGGCGGTACCCAGCCTGACTCCAGATGCAGGGTGGCGACGCGGTGGTAGTCACGCTTGAAGAAGGCGAGGAAGTTCTGGGCAAGGTAGTTCTTATCGAAGTCCGACAGTGCACCGATAATGCCGAAGTCGAGCGCGATATAGCGGCCGAAGTGCGCTGGATCGAGGCTCACCTGAATGTTGCCCGGGTGCATGTCGGCGTGGAAAAAACCATCGCGGAACACCTGGGTGAAGAAAATCTCGACGCCTTCGCGCGCCAGCTTCGGAATATCGACGCCAGCCGCGCGCAGCGTCTCCACCTGGCTGATCGGCACGCCGACCATGCGCTCCATCACCAGCACGGTGGGCGTGCAGAACTCCCAGTACATCTCCGGCACCAGCAGCAGATCGAGCCCGGCGAAATTGCGACGCAACTGACTGCCGTTGGCCGCCTCGCGCATGAGATCGAGTTCGTCGTGCAGGTATTTGTCGAATTCGGCGACCACTTCGCGCGGCTTGAGGCGCTTGCCATCGGCCCACAGGCGCTCGGCCCATACGGCGATGTCGCGCAGCAAGGCCAGGTCGGAGTCGATCACCGGCAACATGTTCGGTCGCAACACCTTGACGGCGACAGCCTTGCCCGCGTGCTGCCCTGCTTTCACCTTCGCAAAGTGCACCTGTGCGATCGATGCACTCGCCACCGGCACCCGCTCGAAATCGTCGAACAGCACGTCGACCGGCGCGCCGAGCGACTTCTCGACCAGCCCGATCGCCACCGCCGAATCGAACGGCGGGACCTGATCCTGCAACTTGGCCAGTTCGTTTGCGATATCCACCGGCAGCAGATCGCGCCGCGTGGACAACACCTGGCCGAACTTGACGAAGATCGGTCCGAGGCTTTCGAGCGCGAGCCGCAAGCGCACGCCCGGAGGCGCGTCGAACTTGCGGCCGATCGTGGTGATACGCAGCAGCAGACGCACGCGCCGATCATTGACGCGGCTGAGCATCATCTCATCGAGACCGAAGCGGATGACCGTGAAGAAAATCTTGAGGAAACGCAGAAAACGCATAGTTGTGCCCGATGACTAGCGCGTGCCGCGCAACGTGGCGGCGCCGCCCGGCGCATCGGCGCCGCGGGCTTCGACCTTCTGTTCAAGACGCTCGATGCGCTTTTCCACGCGCGCCAAAGCATCGCGGGCGCGCGCCAGTTCGACGTTGAAGTCCTCCAGCGCGGCACGCCGCACCAGTTGCGGATTTTCATCGAGCAGGTATTCGGCGGCTGTGTCGAGCAGATTGCGCCCGGTACGCCGCGCATGTTGGCCGACCGTGCGCACGACCGACGCCACCCGCCACGCCGGACCGTCGCCGATCAGCTTCGCCAGATCCTCTTCCGGCTCCCAGCGCAGATGCTCGGTGAGCTTGGCGATCACAGTCGCAAATTCGGCGTCGCCTTCGATCTTCACGTGTTTCATCACGGCGGCCTGGCCGCCTTGCACGAAGGCCGGCAGCGCGTCCGACGGCACCGAGATGGCCACATCGAACTGCTGCGCATCGGTTTCGTCGACCGCGCCCAGGTAGCCGTCCGGTTGCACCAGCAACATCAGCACGACAGGCGGACAGGACAGTCTGGCGGTCTTGCCCGCGTAGGGGGCGAGGCGCTCGCGAGCCCACGATTCGCGGGCGAGCAGATGATTGACAGCAGCAGCGAAGGGCTTGGCGGCAAGGGTCATTGAAAGTGGCAAGAAAAAACCCGCGCAGGCGAGGTGCCCGCGCGGGTTCCTATTGTAACGTCCGTTCGCTTCGCGGCCTGCTATGCCGAACGGCCAACGTTCTGTGCGAAATCAGGGCGAGCCGTGCAGCCTCGGCGCTGTTCCGCTACTGCCTCAGTGCTGCGCCACCTGCTGAATCCCGGCCAGCAGCCAGCCTTCGCCAGGCCGGTTCGACTTCGACAGGTTCCAGACCTCGACGAACGGCTCAGCCGCTGCACCCGCCGATTCGCGGATCAATCCCGAGAACCGCACGCTGGCGAAGTATTCGGTCGTACGTTCTTCAACGCCCAGCAATTCCGCGTTCAACTGCACCACGTCGGTCTGATTCGACTCGGCACCGCGCGACGAGAGATCGACCTTCACTTCGGCGAACATTTCCGGCGTAGTGAATTCACGGATGTCTTCCGTGTTGCCGACGTCCCATGCGGCTTGCAGACGCACGAAGTACACCTTGGCGTTACGCAGGAACGCTTCCGAATCAAAGCCGGCCGGCACTGCCGGGGCGGTGTTGATGGACGGCGTGGTGAGCGGGCTGCCTTGCGGTTCGAGATATGAGCCAGTGGGCGAAGCGGTGTAACGCGGTTCCTGCGTGTAGCCGGTACCGCCTGCATTCAGCGACGGCGAGCCGCCTGCGTACGCCGGGTGCGCCGCGTCGCGCTTGCGGCCCATGAAGCGCCGGATCAGCCAGATGCCGATCATTGCAATGACCGCGATCACGATGATATTGGCCATAGCGCCGGCAAACGCGCCGCCCAGACCGAAATGCGACAGCAATGCGGCGATACCGAGACCGGCCGCCAGACCGGCGATCGGCCCAAGCCAGCGCGAGCGGTTAGGCGCGGCGGCCGGAGTCGGCGTAGGCGCCGGAGCAGGCTGCGCACGCTGCTGCATCGCCTGATTGCTTTGGGAAGGTTGCGACGGGGTCGACTGCTGCTGAACCGTGTTCGACTGACGGCCAAGACTACGCCCGCCGCCCATGCGGCGGGCTTCCGCATCGAGCGAGGCGAGAGAGCCGGCCATGATCAGACCGACCATCGCGATCAGTCCGATTCTTCTCACCAATGACCTCGTAACCTTACGGGGAGATAACACACCTGAATCGGACATTTTCGTACTTTCCTTTAAAAATCGATGGGTTAGGAACCCTAGTATTTGGTCCCCACATGTAAAGCTACCACGCCAGCTGACAAATTGTAATATTTGACGCCGTCCAGGCCCGCTTGTTCCATCATTGTTTTTAAAGTTTCCTGATCCGGATGCATCCGGATCGATTCCGCCAGGTAGCGGTAGCTCTCCGCGTCCTTCGCAAACCGGTCGCCGAGCCACGGCAGCACCTTGAACGAATAGACGTCGTAGACCTTTTTAAGCGGATCCCACACCTTCGAGAACTCCAGCACCAGCAGACGGCCGGCCGGTTTCAACACGCGACGCATTTCGGCCAGCGCCACATCCTTGTGTGTCATGTTGCGCAAACCGAATGCCACGGTGACCACGTCGAAGTAATTGTCCGGGAAGGGGATCTTTTCGGCGTCGCAGAGCAGCGCCGGTGTGATCACGCCCTTGTCCAGCAGGCGGTCACGGCCCACGCGCAGCATCGATTCGTTGATGTCGGTGTGCCAGACTTCGCCGGTTTCGCCCGCCTGTTTGGCGAACGCTTTCGACAGATCGCCCGTGCCCCCCGCAATATCGAGCACCTTGAAGCCCGGCCGGACGTTGGCCTGGGCGATCGTGAACATCTTCCATGCCCGGTGCAGCCCGCCCGACATCAGGTCGTTCATCAGGTCGTAGTTGGAGGCGACCGAGTGGAATACACCGGCCACCTTTTGCGCTTTTTCCTGTTCGTCGACCGATTGAAAGCCGAAGTGGGTTTTGCTCATCGCGCTCGTCCTTTCGCGTATTCTGAAATGTTGCGCCGCATCAGTGCGGCGATCAGGGCGAATCGTATCAGTGACAGTGCCCGTGCGCAGCGCCGGCTGGCGCCATTGCCGCATCGCGGTCGACGCCGGCCGCTGCCAGTTTGGCGAGATAGTCGCGCCAGAGTTCATCCTGACGGGTGGCCATGTCGTGCAGGAGGTCCCAGGAATAGATGCCGGTGGCGTGCCCGTCGGAGAAAGTTGGCTGCACGGCGTAGTTGCCAACGCCTTCGATCATCGTGATCGTGACGTCGCGTTTACCGGTTTGCAGCGTCTCCTGGCCGGGCCCGTGACCCATCACTTCGGCTGACGGCGAATACACGCGCAGCAGTTCGAACGGCAAGCGATACGTTTCGCCGTTTGCGTATTGCAATTCGAGTACGCGCGATTTGGAATGCACGACCATGCCGGTCGGCACCGGAGTATCGGGAGTCAGTCCAGCCATGATGACCTCATAAGAAAACACCGGGCCGCGCCAGGTTGTCCGCCCCGCAAGAAGTCCCCTTGGGGGATTGGGGGATTGGCCCACTCGGGGAGCCCGGCGCAAAGCGGCAGGTTCGGGGATGCTCAGCCAAGAGCCTGTTCGATTTCCTGTCGCACCGCCTCGCGCAGCAAAGTGGCTTGCGCGCGGCGCGACGACAGCAATGCTTCGGACACCGTGCGTTGGCGCGGCGCCCAGACTGGCAGCGGAAAATGAGCGTCGTTCGAAAACCGCGGAATCACATGCCAGTGCACGTGTGGCACCTGGTTGCCGAGGCTCGCCAGGTTGACCTTCACCGGCTGAAGAATGCGCCGGATCGCACGCTCGACCGCGTACACGGCCTGCATCACGCGATCGCGCTCGGTTCCGGCGAGATCGGAAAACTCGGCGACATGCTTGTTCCAGATCACCCGGCAAAAGCCCGGGTAATCGTGTTCGTCGGCGAGGACCACACGCAGGGTGTCGTCCTGCCACAGCACGTCGCCGCCATCTTCAAGGCAAAAAACGCAGTCCATCGTCGTCCTCAGGCAAAAATCGTCAGTCGTGCCATTAAACCAGCACGCGCTCGATTCCGCCATTGTTCGCCCGCTGGACGTAGTCCGCCATCCAGTCC
>NZ_JAQQET010000027.1:0-115787 GCF_046026855.1 Paraburkholderia sediminicola
ATAGTTGGCCAGCATGTGGCGGCAGCTTCGACAAGGAACGTTCAACGGCTCTCGTCCAAGCGTGATGCGTGTAGGCAATAGTCCTACGTAGATTCTTCCAGGAAACTGCGGCCGTCTGACGTGAAACAAGCTGGCAAACGAGGCGAAGGTCGTTCTTGGTTCATCGTAAGCGATCCATTATCGACGTCTATCAATTGGTGCTCTGAGCGAGGAGCATAGGCGTCCACCTATCTGGAGGTGGACGCCTATGGCTGGCAAAGACTCAGAGCTGACGGTAGTTCGTCGAAGCAGCGATGGCCGTCGTCGCTATGACGAGAAAGGCAAACGGGCGCTCGTCGAGGCGGCGCTTCGTCCTGGCGTGTCGGTTGCCCGCCTCGCGAAGGAGTACGGGATTAATGCCAATCTGTTACGCAAGTGGATCACGAAATATCTGATGGAGCGCGAGAAAGGCATCGTGCTGACACCGCAGGACTATGACGACGGCGAACGGGACCTGCCAGCTGACTCCGAAGTGACGGACGGCGTGGCCATCGATCTGCCGGGTTCGCTCAAATCCATCTCTGCGCCGGCAACGCCACCCGCGTTCGTGCCGGTAGTTCGGCACCGTCGGCGCTGCAGCCCCCACCGTCATCCCCGTCGATGACGCTCGCATTTCATGTGCGGCTGTCGAATGGTGTCGAGCTTGAATTCGGCGGAGCAATCGCGACCATCGACGAGCTGAGCACCATGGTTCATGGTTCAGGGGAGGAGCCGTGTTCCGATTCGACGAAAAGCTGCAGGTGTACCTGCACCGCGATCCGGTCGATTTTCGGTATGGCATGAACAGCCTGTCGATTCTCGTCGACCAGGCTATACGTCTGAATCCGATGGACTCCTCGCTCTACGTGTTTATCAACCGGCGATGCGATCGCATCAAGATACTGGGCTGGCAGGACAACGGTTTCTGGCTGATGCTCAAGAGACTCGAGGCCAATGATCGCTTCGTCTGGCCCGACCGTAAGAGTGAGGTCGTGACATTGACCGTCGAACTGCTCCACTGGCTTCTCGGGGGTGCCGACATCGCAGCTCTCCAGCGGCATCCGAAGCGATAGTATGCCCGCGCGAGCTGAACACGTCATCGGCATACCGGTCTAAGTGGTATGCCGATCAACGTGACCATCAACGCCGACGAACTCAAGGCGCTCCTCGCGATGCGACAAGAGCATGGCGCCATTCAGTCAGCGCGCGACGGGTTACGCAGCGCACTGCGCCTCGTGACGGCGGAGCGCGATCTCGCCGAGGAACGACTGCGTGTGTATCGTCGTGAACTGTTTGGCGCGAAGAGCGAGGCGCGCGCCTCGGATCAGCCCGGTCTGTTCAACGAAGCCGAAGTGCTGGGGACGAACGCGACACCCGCGCAGGAAGACACGCCCGAAACCGCGATCTCCGCGCACACGCGCAAGAATCACGGTCATCGCAAGCCTCTCGATCCCAGTCTGCCGCGCGAGGTCGTACGGCACGAACCTCCCGAAGCCGAACGTTTCTGTAACCACGACGGCCATGCGCTCGTCGAGATCGGCGTCGAGACCAGCGAGCAGCTCGACGTGATCCCCGAACAGGTTCGCGTCATCCAGCACCAGCGCGTCAAGTATGCCTGTCCGTGCTGCGACCTTGGCATCAATGTGACGCCGGCGTCGCCGCGCATCATCCCGTGTGAACTGCTGACGGAATCGGCACTCGCATGGGTCGCCACCGGCAAGTAACAGTTCGGCATGCCGCTGTATCGCCAGGCCGGCCTGCTGCGGCGCTTTGGCGGCGACATCTCGTCGAACACGCTGACCGCGAGCATGGTCCGCGTCAGTCTGGCGACGCAGCCCCTCATCAACCTGATGCGTGATGCGCTGCTCGATGCCGATCTGATCTATTGCGACGAGACGACCTTCCATGTTCTGAAGGAAGAAGGCCACCGGCCGCAGACGAAGAGCTATCTATGGCCGCAGATGGCCGGCTCGGGAATACCCATGCGCTGTTACGTCTATACGGCTGGCCGCGGCGCGAAGCTGGCCGAGAAACTGTTCGCCGGTGTCCGGGAGGGTGCGGTTCTGATGACCGACGGATATGAGCTCAGCATCCAAGGTGCACGAGCTGATACTGCTCGTGCGCCTTGGATGCTGGGCTCACGCGAGACGGTGCTTTGTGAAAGCCGAAAACAACGTGCCGGAAGCTGCACGCTCGCCTGACCTGCTCGCGACGCGCTTCATCAAACTAATCTACAAGCTGTTCGCACCGGAGGCGCGCAGTGAAACGTGGACCGCTGGGCGACGATTGCGATTGCGATTGCGATTGCGATTGCGATTGCGATTGCGATTGCGATTGCGATTGCGACGACGATATAGTGCACGCGTGCTCAATGCCATTGAAAAACTGATGCTCGAACAGTCGCCCGGCGTCGTACCTCAAAGCTCACTCGGCAAGGCGCTGATCGATTTGCACGAGCAGTGGCCCAAGCTGGTGCGTGACGTCGAGAATGGCAACTGGCCCATCTCGAACAACCCTTGCGAAAATTCGATCAGGCCGCTTGTCGTTGGACGCCGCTCATGGCTGTTCGCCGACACCGTCGATGGCGCGAACGCGAGCGCAAATCTTTATACGCTGGTCGAAACCTGCAAAGCTAACGGCATCGAACCACATTGCTATCTCACCTGGCTGTTCCAGCGTCTCCCGCTGGCGAAGACCGTCGATGATTATGACGCGCTCCTGCCCTAGAATATGGCAGATTAAATATCAACCTCACATGCCTTGCGCGGAATACCTTGCAGCCGCGAGAATGGCTGCCTGTCGAAGGATATGATGCTGTGCGTCGGTAGCGGGGAGAAATCGGTGCTCGACCGCTACCCCAGCATAATGCAGAGCTCGAACATAAGCGGTCTGCACGACTGCCGAAACGATCTGATCTCTTGGGTCGGTCAGCATAATGACCTTGTTCGGAGGATGCCGTGCGACGTCCAAGACAAGGTCGATCGGGTCAACGAAATCTGAATACCCCGTTACGTCTACGTGCATGCCACGCTCTTGATTGCGCATCCGGACAGCTACGTTTCCGGAGGCAATGACGGCGCAATCTATATCCCCGCGACGCGCCATCAGCGCGGCGACAAGATGGCCTCCGCCGGATAGCCCGGCAAGGTTAATGCTCTGCCATCCGAAAGCATTCTTCAACCGATCCAGAGCACAATCTACGAGTGCAACTTCTCGTTCACGTCGCCTCTCATGGTGATTGCCTGAAGAGCCGTACGTACCAGGCCTGGCCAGGTTCACAAAGGTTCGTCCGATCGCGATTGCATACTGCTCTGCCTCCGCTTGCATTTGCCATGGTGCGATCTCGTCGTATCCTTCGCCAACAGTCCAATGGGGTTCGCCATCATCCCTTCGACGGAAGATATCGCCTTCAAGAAATATGACCGGCGGCACTCCAGTCGCTGCTCCATAGAAGCGAAGGCATTCGGCTCGGCCGGCGGCCTCAACCCAAACATGGCCCGGGATGTTGTCGCGGACGTACGGGGGTGACACCCCATGAAGCATCGCATCTGCTGAAAATTCAGCCTCTCGCGAAAGCGCATCTAGCGTGGGGAACTCGATCATTCAAAAATCTTACCACCGTCCCATCTATACTCGCTTCCCTCTCTCATCGAGAGATGTTGTTAAAGGATCGCATACGGTTCATCGGACCGTCCTTTCCGTACAGCTCAACAGCGGACTCGTTGGGAGTGGTGAAAGTGCGGGAACGCTTGAACAATCGACGCACGTGCAAACCACGACGTGCCGGGAAAGGTCCTCATAGTGTCCATGCGCGTCGGCGCCGAGTTCACGAAGTGTGTTGCGAGCGGGTAGCGGCGAACGATTGAGTCTCCGCCTTCCTTTTTCGCACTGCACCGCGCAGAGCGAAGCCGATTTGCGCAAGGATCAACAGAGTCGAGATGCCCACGAAGGCGCCGCTGATCGGATGTTGCAAAAAGACCATCATGCTTCCGTGCGAAAGCAGCAGCGAACGGCGGAAATTCTCCTCGACCAGCGGCCCGAGCACAAAGCCGAGCAGAATCGGCGCGACTGGAAATTCGAGAGCGAGAAAGACCGCACCGATCACCCCGAACACCAGCACCTCCCCCACCTCGAACAAGCTGTTGTTCGTGCTGTACACCCCGACCGCGATGAAAAATAGAGCAGATGGAAACAGGTATCGATAGGGCACTTGCAAGAACTTCACCCAAACGCCAATCAGCGGCACGTTGAGCACCACCAGCAGGATATTGCCAACCCAGAAACTGGCGATCAGGCCCCAGAACAAGTCCGCGTGCTGGGTGATCAGTTGCGGGCCGGGCTGTATACCCTGAATCAGCAGCGCACCCAGGATCAGTGCCATCACCGGGTCACCCGGAATGCCCAAGCTCATGGTCGGGATGAAATCCACCTGGGTCTTCGAGTGTGAGGCCGCTTCCGGGGCCGCCACGCCTTCGAGCGCGCCATGCCCGAAACGCTCGGGGGTCTTGGATATCCTCTTCTCGACCGCGTAGGCAAGAAAAGTGGTTATCGTCGGACCAGTGCCCGGCATGGCACCGAACAGGGTACCCATCAACGTGCCGCGCACCATCGGGAAAAACGCCAGTTTGAGCTCAGCGTTGCTCGGGCGCATGTCGCGCAAGCGCAACTTGATGCCGCTGCCAATCGCGTGCATGCGGTTCACGTTGCGCAGAAATTCGGCCACCCCGAACAGGCCCAAGGCCAGCGCCACTAGCTCGACGCCGTCCGATAGTTGATACACGTTGAACGTATAGCGCATCACACCGCTGTTCACATCCGTCCCCACCATTCCGAGCAATAGTCCTAACACGGTCATCGAGATGCCCTTAAGCGGCGAACCTCTCGACATCGTGCCACCCGCAATCAGACCCAGCAGCATGATCGAGAAAAGCTCTGCCGGCCCAAACTTGAAGGCCACCTTAACCAACAGCGCCGAGGCGAACACCATTACCAGGATGCCGAACGAGGCAGCAAAAAACGAAGAAATCATCGTCACCCCCAAGGCCGTGCCACCTTTACCCTGCCTGGTCAGCGGGTAGCCGTCCAGACAGGCCACCGCATGCGGCGGATGGCACGGTAGATTCAGGAGGATCGCGCCGATCGCGCCGCCATACTGCGAACCGTAGAAAATACCCGCGAGCATCAGAACCGCGGGCACCGGGTGCATCGTGTAGGTGAGCGGCAGCAAAATCGAGATGGCCGAGAGCGGGCCCATGCCGGGCAGTACCCCGATCAGGTTGCCCATCACGACTCCAAAAAACGACCACATCAAGTTATGCACTTCGAGCGCGACGCCGAAACCGTGCAACAGATCAACCAAGGACTGTCCGATCATCGCTTAACCCCAAGAAAACAACGGGAATTGCAGTTGCAATGCCCACCAGAACACCACCACGGCCAGAACGACCATGCCGAATGCGAGAACCAGAGCGCTTTTCCAGGTGTTCTGGCGGTCGCCCAGCGCGGAGATGAACACTATCGCAAACGTCGCGGGCACCAGGCCCCCGTACCGTCCGAGGATCACGAACGCTGCGATGCCCGCAAGAATACAGATCCAGGCAGCCCATTCGGGCGTGAGCTTCTCTTCCACTTCTTTCAGGGTCGACAGCCTTGCACTGACGACGAGGGCAATTCCGGCCAGCGCAATGATTACGCCGAGTGCGACGGGAAAGAAGCCCGCGCCCATGTCGGTCAGCGTACCGATGTGGTATGACCTGCCCCGCAGCATCGCGCCCAAGCCGATCAAAAACATCAATGTGCCACCGAAATAGTCTCCGCGGTTTTTGTTTACCTGCTTCTCCATACCTTGAATCTCCTCCTGTTCGTCGAAAGTAAGGCTCGGATGAATCAGCCTTGCCCCAGAGTATTTTCCTGCCCTCGCGCCTGATTTCCAGCCTTCGTCTCGTTCCCAAGACGTTGGCCAAAATAAGTCGTTCTATCTGGATTTCCCTTGTAGATAAGGATGACTTATAGATTTGTCAGAACAACATTCCGACCATCGGGTCGCAGGAGTATATTTGAGCCCAAGTGCGACCAGGTCGAACTGCCCTTTTCGAATGCGACGTATCAGCTTTATCCCTGAAATCGTGGTCGCGGCTCTCCTGAACCGTTTGGCGCTCGAGTTCGTGCTCAGGGGAAACGCGCTCTCGCAGCGATTGATCTATCAGCCAAGCCTCGTCTTCCACGTGACAAACCGGCGTGTGCCATTTCCCGCTGCGGCAGTTCAGCGCCTTTCCACGAATCACCGGCACAGAAAGAATCAGGTCCGCTAGGGGTAGGCCAGTTGACGATCCGCGTCGATGAGCGGTTGCGCTCGTAATTTGAAGCGTGGCAAGAGGCACTCTCCACCTCTTTCGTAAATCAGTTCGACATCGGATCCGATCCAGTCGCCCGGCGGTGTTACGCCCACCAGATTGCTGACTATGATTGGGCCTTCTGCGAGTTGGACAGCGATCGCGTTGTATGGGGGCGCGAAGTCATCGAAATATTGGCGATGAAATATCACCCAGGAAAGAATCGTCCCCCGCCCTTGCAACGTGAGCCACTCCGCGCTATCGCTCAGGCAGCGCGCGCAGATCGGAGCCGGAGGATAACGAAAATGCCCACAACAGACACAGCGCTGCAGGCGCATTGCGCGGGCCTGTATGCTTGCCCACAGAGGCTGATCGTAGATTGATTCAATTCGGCGGGAGGTGCCCATATATCGCTCGATTCGAGGTCCGCGGTTGTCGGATCAGTTATCGCTGTGCCCATAGACAATCGACACAGCCTTGCCAGAGACGTCGGAACAGTAATGGACGAAGCGACAATCAGATACTTGTCGCGCATCACAATTGCCACGCAATTGGCAGACTGCTTCGATCTGGTGGTTCCAGCCGTGCATATAGCTCTCAGCCAGATGGCCGCCGCTGGTATTGATTGGGAGCCCGCCGGCCAAGGAAATACCGGTATCAGCAATGAAGCGCGCCGCCTCACCGGGCTCACAGTAGCCGTATCCTTCAAGCGCCAGGGGCACATGCAACGAAAAACTGTCGTACACCTGCAGCACATCCATGTCCGTCGGCCCGAGTCCGGCCATATCGAAACTGGCCTGCCCGGCTATCTGCTGGGCAGGCCGATAGAAGTCAATTAGCCGCGGCTGCAAGCTGGTCGAATCGCTATTGATATCGGCACGTCCAAGACCAAGGATAAACGCGGGATGATGCGACAATGAGCGAGACAGCGAGCGCGCCACCCCGGCCTCGGCGACGATCAATGCCGCGCCGCCGTCGTTCACCAAGCAGTAGTCTGGATAACGCAATGGTTCGCACAGATAGGCCGAAGCGAGGTAGTCGTCGATCGAGAGCGGCTTGTGTAGCAGCGCGTGCTGGTTCAGCATTGCCGCGACACGCTGCGCTACGGCCACCGCGCCGAGTGACGCTTCATCGAAGCCGTACAGGTGCCGATAGCGCTGAAACATCAGCGCGTAGAGCGCCCCTTGGGAAGTGAAGCCCCATGGTGCATGATATACATAAGCTAGGAAGCGGTTGCCGCTGACTGCGTTAGCGCCCCCATATTGCGCCCCAGCAGAGCGCTGGTCAGTACCGTGAATCACCGCAATGACCTCAGCGTAGCCCGACTCAATAGCCGAGCATGCTTGCGCCAGTGCCTGGCCCGCATCGCCGGCTTGACTGCCCCAGCGCGGGTTGATGCCAAGGATTTCGCCCATACGCTCGTAGGCGACGTTGGGCCCGACGATCAACCCGTCTATCGCGCCGCGGTCAACGCCGGCATCCACGAGCGCGGCCCGCAACGCGAGCGCGGCGTAGCCGTGAGCATCGTGTGGCTTTTCACCGGCGCGCACGCGTGCATCTTCACCGCGCCAATCGCTGCGCCCCACGCCGATCACCGCTACGCTCCGTTTCATAGTCGTTTCCTGCTCAAGTTCCTCTGCACAGCGTGTCGATAGGGAAATCTGTTCGGATTCATTTTCCGCGATACTTCGGAGTACGTTTTTCCTGAAAAGCCTTTCGCCCCTCGATTCGGTCTTCCGTGTCACGCAACAGCCCGTAGACATACTTATCCATCTCCAGCGCATGCTGCAGTGGCATGTCCAGTCCCATCTGGATCGACCGCTTCAGTGCACGGACCGATATAGGTGCATTGCGTTTGATTTGATCGGCAATGGCACGCACCACGCTCATCAATTCCTCGTGCGGCACGACCTTGCTGACAAAGCCCATGCGCAGCGCCTCGTGTGCATCAATCACGTCGCCTGTCAGGATCATCAGCATTGCATTGGTTTTGCTGATACTGCGTGGTAACCGCTGCACGCCGCCAGAGCCTGGCACGCTCCCTACGCAGGCCTCGGTAATGCCGAAGCGTGCGCGTTCAGAGGCGATGCAGATGTCACAGGCCAGTGCGAGTTCCATGCCACCGCCCAGCGCATATCCATTGACGGCAGCGATAATCGGTTTGTCCATCCCGAAGCCGTGCAGAAAGGTGCCTGGGTTGTCGTGCATGAATAGTAGTTCGGCGAAACTCTCCGTCGGCGGAGCCGTTTTCTTGAGGTCGGCACCGGTTGAAAACGCTCGTCCGCCAGCGCCCGTGACGATCACTACCTGGACGCCCTCGTCCTCGCGCAACTGGTCCCAGATCCGATAAAGTTTTTCCCGGGTCTCTGGGTCAATGGCATTCATCGCTTCGGGACGGTTGAAAGTTACCACCGCAATACCATCGTTTATATCGACATCAATCGCCATCATCCGCTCCATTGATTGCTGGCACCACGCGGCGCCCGGCAAACGATTATTCGAATACTCCAAGCGCAGCCAGTTCTGCCACTTCCTGCACAGATAAACCCAGAAGCTCGGTGCATACCTGCTCGGTGTGCTGACCAAGAAGCGGCGCCGGCCGAGAGAGCCTGCCCGGTGTGCGCGAAAGCTGAAACGGCACGTTGTTATACAGGGTGGGGCCCATTTCGGGATGTGTCAGATATTGCCAATGGCCACGGTGCGCAAGCTGAGGGTCATGCTCAATCAAATCCCGGGCGTCTTGAACCACCCCCGCCGGAACCCCGGCTCGCTGCAATTGCTGCATCAAGTGGAAGGCATCGCGCTCGAGAGTGACCGCAGCGAGCCAGTTGGCAATCTCGCCTCGGTGCGCGCGACGCATCTCCGCTATTGACCACTGTGCGCACCGCTGCCCATCCAGCGCCAGGCAAGTGGCCAATGCTTGCCACTGAGCGTCATCCTGCACTGCGATCGCGATCCAACGGTCATCTCCGGCGCAGGCGAACACTCCGTGCGGCACCCAGACTGGATGATCATTGCCGCATCTCGCGGCAATATGGCCATTCACCGCAAAATCAATCATCGCCGGCCCTTGCAAAGCAACAGTCGGTTCGGTCTGCGCCAGATCGATATATTGGCCGAGGCCCGTGCGTCGCCGGTAGTTCAGCGCGGCAAGCACTGCGAACGCAGCATGCGTCGGATTGGGTACGTGATCCGGATAATTCGTGTTGGTACCGGCTGGCGGGCGATCCGCGACGCCGCTCGCGTAGTGAATGCCAGACAGCGCGCCAATCGTCAGCCCGAAGCCGACATACCCCGCATGCGGGCCCTCGCTTCCTTGCATCGACATGGCGAGGTAAACGATATCAGGCCGAATTGCGCAAGCCGCGGCATAGCCGAGTCCCAGACGCTCCATTACTCCCGGACGAAAATTATTGACGGCGATATCGCTGCAGGCTATCAACCTTCGCGCAATGTCCAAGCCACGCGGGTGTTTTATGTTGAGACGAATGCCACGCTTGCTGCTATTGCGATCCGCAAAGTAGCCGCTGCGCTCGGCGCCGCGTACACCATCCTTAAACGGCGGCGTCGAGCGCAACGTGTCCATATGAAGCGACGTTTCCACCTTGATGACGTCGGCGCCAAAATCAGCGAACAGCTTGGTGGTGAACGAGCCGGCACCGATCCAGCTGAAATCTGCGATCCTTATTCCGGCAAGCGGACCTGGCACTGCGCTCATGCGCCCCTCCCTTCCACCGCCGAGCGCGACCGTGTGTGCCTGACGCCCCACTCCGCCAACACGAGATCGTTGTGTTCGCCCAACTCGGGCGCGCGATGCGCGATGCGTCCCGGCGAAGCCGACAGGTGGAATGGTACGCCGGGCATCAGAATCTCCTCACCGAAGCGCTCATGCGGTACACCAACGAACAGGCCCCGGTGACGCATTTGGGCGTTGTTCAGGACATCTTCCACATCATTAATCGGGCATAACGGCACGTTCCGACGCTGACTCTCATGGTACAAATCTTCCTTGCGCCACCGAGCACAAAATGACGGAAAAATCTCGTCGAAAATTGATTTCGCTTCGCCGCTGTCCATGAACCGCGAATCGGTCCAGCGTGGTTCGCTCAATACCTGACTGCCCGCCACGTCTTCCTCTTGCAACCATCTCACCAGATTGTTCCAGAAACGCGCCGCCCCCATGCCGCCAGCGAACAGATAAACATACCCGTCGCAGCACTCGAACACCCCCGTTCCAGCATGGCGCATCTCTCCAGCAAAGCGCTTACGCACCACGCCCGCAAGGTCATAAAACTGCGCAGCATTCTCGATCGCCATCGTCACGCACTCATGGATCGCCACGTCGACCCGCTGACCGACACCATCCACCTGTGCCGCCAAGACGGCCATCATGGACCCGACCGCAGCAAACATGCAGCCGATTGCTACCGCCTGATTGCCGTATGCCTGGGTCGGCGGTCCGTCTGGATAACCCATCATGTTGAGAAAGCCGCCGAGCGCGAGCAGCGTCAAGTCGGTCGCCGCGAACTGTGCGTATGGGCCAGACTGACCGAACGGGGTGATGCTGGTCAGCACCAGTGCGGCATTGCGCGCAACCAATTGCTCATGATCGATGCCACGACGTCGAAGCGTACCAGGTGGGCCGTCCTCGATAATCAGGTCGGCGACGGCGGCAAGTTCGCGGAACACAGCGAGATCGGCTGTTTGCGTCAGATCGAGCGAAATCCCGCGCTTGCTGGTGTTCAGGTAATTGAAAGGAATGCCGAGCGATGTCCCCGCCTGATTGCCCAGAAATGGTGCCTCGTCGCGCAGCGCGCATCCACCAGGCTGCTCGACCAGAACGACGTCCGCGCCCATATCAGCAAACAACTTGCCTGTATAGAAGCCGAACCGAGTCGACAGATCGAGCACACGGATCCCGGCAAGTGCCGTGTTCGAGGATGCATCGTTCATTGGTCCCCCCCTTCGTCCAGCATTGGCATGTGTGATTGCAACACTGCTTTTTTCCAGATGGTCACCTGGTTGTCCAGCAAACGGCCGAACGCGTCGGCACTTGTCATGTGAGGCACGATACCCACGGCGTGAAGCTTGACCCCGATATCCTTCATTGACTCGGCAATCGCGCCGTTGAGCTTGGCGATGACCTCTGGCGGGGTGCCTGCGGGAACCAAGATGCCGTACCAGGAATCAACGTCGACACCATGAATACCCGCCTCTTCGAGCGTCGGCACATCCGGCAGATCTGGTATCCGGGTCTGCCCGGAGACGGCAAGGGGAACCAGGCGTCCGGCCTGCATATATGGTGCAGCGCCTACTTCCAGACCGAACATCATTTGTACCTGGCCGCCCGCGACGTCATTCATCGCGGGTCCCGCTCCCTTATAGGGAACATGGTGTACGTCAATACCCGCGGCCGCGTTGAACAACTCGGAAGTTAAATGCGTGAGACTGCCGACGCCGGCCGAGGCGAAAAAGTATTTCCCTGGATTGTGTTTGGCAAGCACCACCAGTTCAGCGACTGAACGCGGCGGAAATGCCACGTTCTTCAACAACACGACCGGGCTCGTTCCGAACTCAGCCACCGGCGCGAAATCGCGCTTCAGATCAAAATGTGGGTGCCGATAAATCGCCATATCAATGGCCTGCGTCGCCGAGGCCAGAAGCACTGTGTAACCGTCGGGTCGAGCGTGTGCAACGTATTCCGTGCCGATATTGGCGCCACCGCCGGGTTTATTTTCGACAATCACCGGTTGTCCCAGTCGAGTAGTCAGCGCGGCAGCCAGCAACCGGGCCGACGCGTCAGTCGAGCCGCCTGGGGAAAATGGCACGATCAACTTGACCGGCTGGCTCGGATAATTTTTCGCCTCCGAGACGGTGCTCAGTATTGCGAATATGACAAACAGAAAGCCGCACCGTAATCTCGTCATCCTGAGGGTCTCAAGCTGTGGGAAACCCGATTCTAATCAGCGCAACTCCTTATATCCAATAACGATATTTGGCCATATCATCCGTTTTTGGAATGTGATCCGTTAGCAACAACGGAAGGCGCCCGTCGTTTTGACAATGACTTGACTACGGAGACTGCCCCTCTCATGAAACTCCATCAGTTACGCTCTTTCAATGCCATTGTCCGGCACGATTTCAGTGTCACTCGTGCTGCCGAGCACTTGCATGCATCGCAGCCGGGCTTGACCAAACATATTCAATTGCTTGAGGCGGAATTGGGCGTCTCGCTGTTTGTGCGTCATAAGCGACGTCTCCTCGGCTTGACCCTCGCGGGTAAAGCGATATTGCCCATTGCGGCGCAAGCGATCATCGTGCTGGAGAATCTGCAGCGCACAGCGCGTCAATTCTCGGACCACCGGCCTGAAATACTGACTGTGGCCACTTCGCCAACACCGGCACGCATCTTTTTTCCGGCGTTAATCCAGCAGTTTGCGCAACGTAAGCCGGATACACGCGTTCACGTCATATCGGGGAGCGTTAGCCAAAGCATCGACGCGGTAAGCTGCGGCAAAGCGGACTTCTGCTTGTGTTCCGCACCGCGCGTTCCGGTCTGCGACATCGCATTTTTCCCCTGTTACGAACATCGCTGGCTGCTGGTCGCGCCGCTTGATCACGAACTGCTCAAACGGCCCCAACTGTCCCTGGAAGATATTGCCCGGTACCCGTTGATTACCTATAAGGAAGGATATGCATCGCGCGCCGTTATTGTCGAAACTTTCGCGCAGCGGGGGTTATCACCGGACATAGTGCTAGATACTTCAGACGGCGATATCATGCGGCACTATGTGGGCTCAGGGTTGGGTATCGCCATCGTTGGCGGCTCAGCATTAGAAGCGAAGCCAGACACCGAACTCGCATCTGTCGACCTGGGTGAACTCGTCCCCACTGTGCGCATGCATATCGGTATCCGACGCAATGCCGTACCGAGCACGAACGCACTGAACTTCTTCGATCTTTTCGCTCCGGACCTGGTCCGTGAATTGACCTCTTTGAACCTGTTCGTCGAGAACAACATCGACCATGCGGCATAGACTCGGGGCGCTGAGACGGCAGCTATAAGACACCGAATTCAAACACAATCGGCTTGCAGCGGGGTGTGCACGCGTCGCCGCCGGCGGCGCGTCAAGTGGCACGCGAAATCGAGGCGTTGAAATTCTCGAAAATAGTTCTTGAAACACCATCCTCGATTGCTTACGCTCATGATGAATTTTTATAAATTTGAAATCCTAATTTTTATTGTCATTTTGCACTACGTTCAACCGCTGGCTACCAGCGAAACTCGCATTGAGGAGCATCGGCGCTTCCTTGATCGCCACTATGCAGCAGATCGTTTCTTAGCTTCCGGCCCCCAAGTGCCGCGAACAGGAGGGGGCATCCTCGTCAAGGGCTTGAACCGGGAGGAATTGAATGACGTGCTTGCAGAGGATCCCTTCTATCGTGAGCGTGTCGCAAACTATCAAGTCATCGAATTCAATCCGACCAAGTTCGGTGTTGGTGTCGAGGTCATTTTTACCAAGAGTTGAAAGATTGTGACTCGGCAGACTACACGAATTGTCAAGGAACCGAAGTGTCATGCTGACCGGCTACGCTCGTGTCTCGGCCCAAGATCAGAACCTTGAGTTGCAGCGGGAAGCATTGACCAAGGCTGGGTGCCAGACGATCTTAGAGGACGAGGTGAAGGGTACACAAGCCGACCGCCCTTGTCCGGCCAAGGCGCCGGAAATTCTGCGCGAGGGCGACACACTTGCCGTGTGGAAACTGGATCGCCTAGGCCGCAGCGTCAAGCAACTGGTCGGTCTGGTCGGCGACCTACACAAGCAGGACATCCAGTTCAAGAGTCTGACCGATGCTATCGACTCCGACACGCCGTTCCGCCAGACACGATGGATCATTCGCTACCGTCCTGTTCTCAGGTACTTTATTCTAGTGGTGAGATGACACTATTCGGGAAATCGAGCAACGTCGTGTTTGATCTATTCTGGCTATCGAGTCAGCCGGTCCAGGCAACGCTGACTTGATCAGAACATCAACGTGGGATTTCATCGTCTCTCCACGGAACCAAAACAATGGGGTTGTCGGGCATTATCAGTAAAAATATCAATCCTTTTTATGATTGCTAGAGTCGAACTGGGAAAGAAAATCATTGCTCAAAGGTCGAGAACCAGAAGTGGCGACTTGGCTCGTGAGCAGCAGGGGAGAAACTGGTCGTTCGCCGCCTGCTCCTCCGGCGTCAGGTACATGTCTCGGTGTTCCGGCTCGCCTTCGAGTACTCGCGTAAGGCAAGTGCCACACACTCCCTGTTCGCACGAGGTCTGAATTTCCACACCAGCATCGGCGAGTGCCTGCACAACTGTCTTGTCTTTCTGCACGTGCACCACCTCACCCGAGCTGGCCAGCTTCACGTCAAAGCTGCCGTCTGCATCAGATTTGACGAGTTTGGCTGCGAAAAACTCGTAGTGCAATTGCGCCTCCGGCCATCCGCAAGCACGGGCATTGGCAAGGATCGCGTCCATGAAGCCTTTGGGGCCACACACGTACAGATGCGTGCCAAGTTGCGGGGTGCCGAGGAGCGCGTCTAGTTGCAGCTTCTGCGCCACATCCCCATCGTCGAAATGAAAGACTGTCTTGGATGAAAAAATCGACCGACGGATGCGATTGTGGAAGGCCATGCGATCCCGCGAACGGGTGCAGTAGTGCAGCTCGAAATCGGCGTCGGATACCGATAGGCGTTCCGCCATGCACAGGATAGGCGTGATTCCGATTCCACCAGCCAGCAGCAAGCTATGCTTTGCTTCATGAGCGAGCGCAAAGTGGTTCTTTGGTGCGCTGATCCGCAAGGTATCCCCCTCGGTCACCAGCTCGTGCATCGCCTTGGACCCGCCGCGCGTGCCTGGGTCTTTCAGCACTGCAATGAGGTAGCGGTGGGTCTCCGCCGGGTCGTTACACAGCGAGTACTGCCGGGTGAGGCCGTTCGGCAGGTGCACGTCGATGTGTGAGCCTGCGGAAAAGGACGGCAGCGGGGTGCCGTCGGCACTAATGAGATCGAAGGCGCAGATGTCCACCGCCTCAAAAATTTTGTGCGCCACGCGTACAGTAAGGGATGAAGTTGAGTTTGAATTCATGAGATTATCTTTCGGCGTCATAGGGTTTCGACTCAGGCTGCGATCTGGTCTGCGACGAACGGTACGGTGTAAGATTGCCGCTAGAGGTAGTGATTGCCGCCAACCACATCGACGCTCCGGATCCGTGGCCCGTCGGTTCTCACGCGCGCGTATCCCGTACTGGAAAACGTCAACTGATTCGCGGTATAGGTGAGCAGAAGCTCGGGCCCGGAAGTCCGGGCAGGGTTGGTAAGCTCGTCCGCCGGTTGTGTCGCGATAAAGCGGGCGGGATGAGCAAGTGCCAATATCATTAGAACTGTTTACATAACCAGCATAGAATTGCACGGCGGCGCTTTTGGCGACGCCATCATCGTGCATCAGCCCCTTGCGGATCATGTGCATCAGCTCGATGCCGGTCAGGATGATGCGAGCACACCGAAAGTCCTTTAAATCCATCATTGATTTGATGATGCGTTTGATGGTCCGGCGATCCTGCTCGGCGCGCAACAAGAAATCAACGGCGCTGCCCTGCTCGTCGACGGCGCGGTACAGATACTTCCGTTGCCCGTTTATCTTGACATAGGTTTCGTCCATCCTCCAGCTCTTGTCAATCGATCTCTTGTGCCGTCGAAACGCCACGTCGACCAACGGCACGAGCTTGACGACCCAGCGGTGTACGCTCGAATGATCCACCTCAAGGCCCCGTTTGGACGTCATCTTTTCGAGGGATCAAATGCAAATTCAGGTCCAACGCCTTAGCGCGAAAAAACTTTAAAAGTTAATCCTCCTTTATATGTAGCTCTGACAAAATCGCGTATATCCTATAAATGCAAAATATTCTGGATCGACACTCAATCAAAGGCATCGATCAATAGCTTAAGAGTACGCTCATCGGCCAGCAACGCCGAGTCGCGCTGATATAAATCTGTACGCTGCTCGTTCGCGAAAGCATGCCCGGCACCGCGATATATAGCGACCTCTATATTGCTCATCGCTTTGGTTGCCGCTCGGATGCGTCCCAAGGCTTGCTGTGGAATGTGAGAGTCCTGACTCCCGAAATGAAGTAAGGAGGGGCAGGTCAATCTAATCAGATCATCTAAATGCTGATCAATACCAACACCGTAGTAAGCCACGACGGCGCTTGGATCATGTCTCGCCCCAGCGAGAACTGCTAGCAGCCCACCCATGCAATATCCCAAAATCGCGACCCTGCCGTCACAGGAGGGGTGGGATTTCATCACATCAACCGCCAACCCCACATCCTTGACTCCGACTTCTACGTCGAAAGATCGATAGAGGTTAAACGCGACCGCGCGGTCCGCTTCGGAATATCCCAGATTGACTCGTGGTTCCGATCGCCAAAAGAGATCCGGAGCGAGGGTAGGATAGCCCAAATCAGCAAAGCGACGTCCAATCGAGCGAATCTGCGAGTTCACCCCAAAAATCTCCTGTAATAACACCACCCCAGGCCCGCGGGTGGAGGCCGGTTGCAGCCAACCGACGAACGTTTCCCCGCCCTCGCTACCAAGTCGAACTTCTAGCATCACACCTCCTAACACTGTGTACAGTGCTGACAATCTACAGAATCACGACATACTTAGTTTCACGTTCCAGTTGAATGCGCGAACCGAGGGTCGCCAATGGCTGTACCTCAGCCTTACCCGAGTTCCACATATACAACATCGTGATTTCCATCCACCTTCTCCTGTTAGGGCAATTCAATATTGATCCGGTATCAATATGTTGAACTTATGCGGTGTATCGAACAGGGTCATTCATAAGTGTGACAACCTTCACTCCTCCTATCTGTCATTCGCACCGAGCTTTGCGAGATAGCTGTCTAAACCAAAGTTCTCCATTCAACCCAGGCCCGGAGCATCTGTCGGTTCGACATAGCTACGCTCAATCGACAAGCTAGCAAGTAGCCGCGAACAGCAGAGAAAGACTCGGATATGCCTCACAGCCACCAAGGCGCAAGCCCGCGACAACGCACAGGTTGATAAGATGGCCGCCTTGGGAGCATGCGTACACGCGATCAAAACTACGCTTCTCAAGTTTGCAGATATTCAAGCGTACTCACCGGCATAGTGACTAAGATCTTAGTATGGCAACCTATGAGCAGATTGTGTCGTTCTTATAAACCCCACTGCTTTCCTTGAGTATCGCGAGCATTCGGGCGCCAATCGAGCTGGCGCTACGCGCCGCACTGATCCGTTTGAGGCCGATGTTATCGTTGCGGCGTGCCGCTCACCTTAACTACGTTGTCAGCATCGCTGTTTAACG
Organism: Paraburkholderia sediminicola; assembly: GCF_046026855.1. Taxonomy (GTDB): domain Bacteria; phylum Pseudomonadota; class Gammaproteobacteria; order Burkholderiales; family Burkholderiaceae; genus Paraburkholderia; species Paraburkholderia sediminicola_A. The sequence goes on from NZ_JAQQET010000027.1 coordinate 17,741, forward strand.
CAAAGTCGATCGATTATGCGACGAGCACGGTTTGGTCCTACATCCACATGGACATCAACAGTCGACGCGCCAGAGAATCGCAACATATTCCGGTACTGCGCCTCTATCACGACCTTGTCTTCCTGGAATGTGAGTTCGCTCTGGGAGCGCACAATCTCGGTCACATCCTGCATGTCTGGATGAGGATTGGTGGCTACCGTCCAAAAATAATGCGTGCTCGTTTCAGTTTCAGGCGTCACGCCGTGGAAGCCACGGATGTGGAATCCTCCTCGGTTAGGGTCTGAGAGACTGTCCGAACCTGGCTCCACGGCGCCGGCCCAGATCAGCAGGTGCGTCACGCGGAAGTCAATCTCCTGCCAACGATCAACGTTCCCTGAGAAAGGCCGTGCTGCGGTGTAAGTGGGCGGCGGCTCGGAATCCCGCATATATCGGGTGACGCGTATCGTCTCACCCTCCTGTTCAACTTTCATCTCCGCCTCCGCGTGGATGCGTGCATTGCCGCCAATGGTCCTGAGATGCACATAACCCAGATGGCTCAGATCCAGCAGGTTGTCATGTACGAGTTGATACGGAGCCTCGAAGTGAAATACATCTCCTCTGAATTTATATTGCGGGTCGCTGTGCACCCAGTAACCTGGTGGCTCCGCTTGCGACGCCGGGTGCTCTGACGACCCAAACCAGATCCACAGAATCTGATCACGCTCCCTGATCTCGTAAGCATGCACCCTCGCCTCACAGGGGATATTCGCTTGCCCGGGTATATCCTTGCACGCGCCGTCCTCGCCGAAGAGGAGGCCATGATAGCCGCAGCGAAGCCCTCCTTCTTCCAAGGTCCCGAGCGACAGTGGAAGACTCTTGTGACAGCAACGGTCTTCGAGTGCCACAGGTTTTTCCGCCGTGCGGAACAGTACCAGTGGATGCCCAAGAATCGTTCGCGCGATCGGCTTATCGGTAAGCTCCCATGAAAAACCGACAACGTACCAGCGATCCAGCGGGAAAGCAGACGATGATTCCGGCATCGTATGATGGGGCGCATTCATGTGGCGTCTCCTTCTAAATTTGGTTGGCTACGGAACCTACGGGATTGAGATCATCTCTGCTAATTCGTAGCGTCAACCGGTTTCGTCCGCGTCGGTTTCAGTCCGTATGCAACAGCCTGTCCGCGACATCACCTGACGGCGGGATACGCTCGGTGATCCGATGCCAATCCGTACACTGAATGGTAGTCCACACATCGCTAGAGTTCAACTCAGAAAGTACTCTGGTTATCCCTAAGAGTTGGTCCCAGATAGGTCGGATTAGGAAAAGAGAGCGCGCTCGGGAGCGAAGGCGAGCACCCCATCCGTATGGCCGTGCGTGAATCTGCGCGCGTGCCAGGCAACAGGTATCGCGCAACGCTAGTGAAGTTATCGCTGCTTGTTTGCTGGACCCGTTGTACACACCCTCGTCGGCGGCGCATCGACGCTGCCGGCCATCTCAAGCGGTACGCGGCTACGTGCATTGTTCACAGAGACGAACTTATGCAGCAGTCGCATCAGGCCCTCCCGCTCGTCCGGTTGGAAGTCGCGAAACATTTCGTTCTGCATCTTCTGCATTCCATCAACCATACTGCTTAACAGCCTCTGCCCTTCGGGCGTCAAAAACAACAATCGCTGGCGACGTCCTGCAATGTGAAGTTCACGGACTATCAGCCCTTTGGCCTCCAGTCGCTCGGCCGTCGTTGCTGTGCTGGATGTGTCCAGCGCGACTAGACCAGCCAGCGTCTTCTGGTCTGTACCGGGCCGCTCGTGCAGCATTCTAAGGATCGCGTACTGGATTGGTGTCACCTCGTCGCCAAGTATTTCGTAGAAAATGGAAACTGATATTTGCTGCGAACGTCGAAAAAGGTGACCTGGTTGCTCATACAGATCCAAGAATACGGAATTGAGGCCCGGTTCAGGATCAGGTGTCTTACGGGACGGGATGTTCGGCATGTCTGTGCGAGTCGGATCAGTAAGTGCCTAGCAGGTGGATCGCTCAGGCGCGTGGCACCAATTATGAACCATGTGGTCGAATCTAACCAACGCATCAGCGGCCAGAAGAATTGTGCCGCGATAAGGCGGGCGGGACGAGCAAGTCCCGATATCATTGGAACCATTTACATAACCAGCAGAATTGCTCGGCTGCACTTTGGCGACGCCATCATCGTGCATCTGCCCCTTGCGGATAATGTGCATCAGTTCGATGCTGGCCAGGATGATGCGAGCAACCGGAAATCCTTTACGCCCATCATTGGTATGGTGATGCGTTTGATGGCCCAGTGATCCTGCTCGGTGCGCAACAAAAATCAACCGTGCTGCCATGCTTGTCGACGGCGACGTACAGATCCTCCATTGACCTTTGACCTTGACGTAGGTCTCGTCGTCCATCCCCCAGCTCTTGCCAACCGGTCTCTTGTACCGTCAAAACGCCGTCTCGACCGACCGCACGAGCTTGGTAACCCAGCGGTGCGCGCTCGAATGATCCACCTCAAGGCCCGTTCGAACATCATCTCTTCTAGGGATCGAATGCAAATTCAAATCCATTAGCGCGACAAAACCGGTTAGAACGCATCGTTTCGATCAGAAACTGTGCCTGATGCCCACCATCGCGCCCAACTGACCATCGCCTGCGGCCGGCGTGGTGCCTCCCCCGCCAGAGCTGACAGTGAACCGCCCTTTCGGGCTGTTATCAAGATAGGAAGTCTGAGCATAAACAGCCGTGCTCTTGGACAGGAGATACGTACATCGGAAGGTGCCCATGGTGCCGCGCGTGTCGTGCTGCGAGACTATCATCCGATACACTTCGCCTTCGACCATGATGGCCGGAGTTGCCTGAATGCTTGCGCCCGCATAAAACAGATTCGCCCGAACACCCGTAACGCCGGGTCCCGTAACCATACGCGAAATCCACCCTGCACCTAATCGGGTTGATCCAAGCTTCGCCCAACCGTTAGCTTCGATGCGCGCGTCTTTATCTCCGCTCGATGTAGTCGGAACTGGCGCCTCGCCATCAAAGAAGTTTGCCGCGGCATTCGCACCTCCCCTCTGCTCATCGTATACGACAGAGGTACCAAATAACCCTCCGTCGTACTTCAAGCGCGCGCTCAACTGGCGACAGGCTGTAAATTGACCGGGAACACCTCCGGCACACGTGCCTTGCCCAGGAGAATTTCCTGTACCGACGGAATCACGTCCAAAAGAATAGGTAGCACCGATGCTGAAGCCGTAGAAGCTCGGGCTAAGGTAAACGACTGAATTGTCGCTGCGCCCGTTAGGCAGGTAGGCGTCGAATGACGCAATCGCGTAGATATCCGGCCCGAGGATGTCGGACTCCTGAATCCCCCAGTACGACATTGTGTACTGCCTACCAAACGATAGCGCACCCCAGCTGGACGACTTGATGCCGACCCAAGCCTGCCGGCCAAATAATCGACCGCCTTGCCCAAAGTCTCCGCCGCGCAGGTTGAATCCGTTCTCGAGAACAAAGACCGCCTGAAGACCTCCTCCTAGGTCTTCGGCACCGCGTAATCCCCAGTAGGAAGGCAGCGATGCGGTTACAGTAGGCATTCGAACGATTGAGTCTCCGTTTGCGTTGGCGTGCGTAACGTACTCAATACCCGTATCGATAATCCCGTAAAGTGTCACACTGCTCTGCGCAAACGTTTGCCCAACGAGAGACGCGAGAAATCCTCCAACAGCAAGCTTTTTCATGAAGTCTCCAAAATTTTTCAATTATTAGATTTATAAAATTGCCGAGTTAAGACACGCTTGCTATCGACTTGCCGGCAGGTTGCTCAGGAACCTCAACTGAGGTTCTCGTTTAGTATGATTGCCGCCGCCGTGATCACGGCCAACGCCATACCGCCGAGAAATAGCTCGTTTACATTCCAATCCGTCTGAAGAAAGAATTCATTTGCTCTCGAAAATCCAAGAGCAAACGTGAGTCCACGCCGGGTTACAACCCAGTTTTGCCTAGATTCCTTCAATGTCCGACTACATCGGATCGATGTCACGTTCTGTATAACCAGATGCAATTGACTCGCTTGACGCTAGAGAAATCGACAGGTTACTTTGGAGAGCTGATAATTATCGAAAATGCTCTCGTTCAAGCAAGCTTATGGGACGCTGCGTCGATCCTCGCTGTGCGCGATCCTTCGCGTAGCCTCTCCGGATGACAACCTACGACGAAATGGCGAGTAAAGGTTCGGACGAGTAAATTATGCTAAACGCGTTGCTCCTCTCGCAACAATCCGGTCATTCGAAGAAGTGGTTCATCACAAACTCGCAGTAAAGAAGCACCCGCCGACGTAAAAATGGTGCCTAACGTCCAACACGGCAGTGCAAAAACATCTCCTTTACCTAGAGTAAATTCTGAGCCGTCATCTTCAAAAACGATTGAAGCATTTCCATCGAGCACCGTGTAGATCGAACTCGCGGTGGAGCGGGGGAGACACCGTTTGGTACTTTCTTCCATACGGATGGCGCCTACGCCAATTGTAGGCATTGGATCATACTGTATGGCAACATCTGTACGTTTCCGATCCAGTTCGCCCAGCGTTCTGTATTGTAAATTAGGATCTAGATCGGGAGGCACTTGCATCGATTTCCGAGTATCGGCGCATCGCTCAAAAAACACCGCTTCTACGTGTTGTACAAAGGGCACATCGAGGAAGTCGACCCAGTATGCCGGTTCTATTCCCTCGTTTGCATGCGAATGCCATGCCCAATTAGGTGTGAATATGACGTCGCCTTCGTTCATGTCAATCCGCTGACCGTTGACAAACGTAACCGCACCCTTCGATGCACTAAGTACAACTCGAAGAGCCGAAGGCGAATGACGATGCGCAGGGGCCGATTCGCCCGGGGCAACCATCTGGTAAGCCGCAATAAGATTACTAGTCGTGGGATATGAGTTTCCCTCGAAAGGATTAACGAGCAAAAGATTCCTTCGCTCTGTATCTTCCGGAGATAGAAATTTAACTGACTCTGCCAATGCATTTTTTGCTTCATTAAATCGCCAAATTGCTGGCTTGAACTTGGATTTCGGATGCGGCCAAACATTCGGATTCTTTCGCTTCCACCCGGGCATTAATGATTGAAGCTCCAACAGGTGATAATAATCTTTATGTCTGTTAGATTGCATCGCCATTGCTCCCTTTTACTATATTCCCAGCAGCGAAGGCATCATTCATCCCGATCTTTGATTGCTCCACCTTCAGAGACATGGAACCCACCCCCTCGACAGCTATGCGAACAAAATCGCCAGCGCGTAACGGACCTACGCCCGCCGGCGTTCCTGAAGCAATAATGTCACCGGGTCGAAGTGTCATTACAGATGATGCCATGGAGATCATCCCGGGAATGTCAACAATTAAATCCCTTGTGTTTGCATCTTGCCTTAACTCATGATTTACCGAGAGTTCGAGTGCCATGGCGTGGGGGTTCTTCACTTCGTCAGCCGTGACGATCCATGGTCCGATCGGCGTGAAAGAGTCATAGGATTTTCTCATTACTCTTTCTTCCGTTCCGCGCACGGTCACGTCCACTAAACAACAATACCCAAAAACATGCGTCATGGCGTTCTCTCGGCTAACCCCTCGACATTCGCGGCCTATAACAATGCCAAACTCACACTCGTGATGAATTTCCCTCAGAGGTATATTTGGCAGCATGATTACGTCCTCTGGACCGACTATTGAGGACGTTGCTTTCAAGAAAAAACCGCGAGAAGAAGCACTATATGGCGATTTCATTTCGCCACGATGTGATTCGAAATTTGCAGGAAAAGCCACAATATTTCCAGGGTAGGCTAACGGCGCCTCCAACCGAATCTGTTCAACAGGCAATGGCACAGATTCCAGGATACGCCTGGATATCTCTTCTAGATAACGCGGAAAATCCGCGATAATCGAAGTCATCCCAACCGGTGGCCAAAAATCGATGGGCAGACGGCACAAGTCTGTAATTTCAATGACACCGTGAGGAAGGAGTACACCGAGGCGCCCACCATTGTAGGACACGAGTTTCATTTTGCACCTCTTATTGCTTTAAGATAAAAATTACACGCGATGAGGGTAGCCCCCGCGCAGCGTGTTGAACACGTTCAAAATATCCTCCGGCAAGCTGTTTTCTCTCCATCTGACGTGCCCATCGGATCCAACTAAATCCCTTTTACGTTCGTATAGACGATGGATCGCCGGATTGTTAACTTCTAATACGGAGAGCGGGATCCCCACACTAGCGGCGGCTTCCGCAAAACGGAGCGAGTTGGGCGGCATCATCCCCCAACCAAATCAAAGGAAAATCTCTTCCGAACGCATCAGCGTCCAGATCTCAGACGACAAAATTCCACCGTACTAACTCCGACTAAATCCATTTTATTTTGAGTAACAGCCCCGCCCTTCCCGCGCCACCGGATGCCGTGCCAACCCAATTCGCCTGCGACCGCTAACCCGATGAGAACGCCTCCAATGACTACAGCGGGTAGTTAGGTTCTTTCCCTTGTATTGAACCGCAACCCATGTGCCGCCTCCTGTCCGTAGCGCTTAGTCTCGCAAACCACGGAGCATATGTACAATATCCAAATCCGAAGCCTATGATACGGAAACGGTATCGTTTTCCGAGGTGTATTGGCATGGAATTTAAGGATCTTCAATGTTTCGTTGCACTCGTGGAGGAGCTAAACTTCACGCGCGCGGCGGCACGTGCGCATATGGCACAACCGCCTTTCAGTGCGCGCATTAAGCGACTCGAAGGTGAAATAGGTGTGCGTTTGTTTGATCGGACCAATAAGTCAGTTTGCCTCACAGACGCCGGCGCAACCTTTGACCCATTGGCACGGGAACTGTTAAGTGCCGCGAAGAGTGCCATGGAGATGGCACGGCAGGTGGAGCAGGGTGTCGCTGGGAGAGTATTGCTGGGCGCGATTTATTCCAGCGTGTACCGCGCAATTCCAGATATAGTTAAAGTCATGGGGATGCAATACCCGGCTGTGGAGCTACACGTCGAGGAAATGAGTATCGAGGCGCAGATTGTGGCGATCAGAAAGCGCACGATTGATGGCGGAATCCTACGGTTGATGAGGCGCGAACCAGGCATAGAGACCATCCCGCTATTTAGCGAGGACTACGTCGTTGCGATCAACAATCAAGAAGCGCTCGCGGCGCGAGCCTCCGTTTCGCTTGCGGATCTCGCTGATAGAACACTCATCGCCTTTGAATCATCCTACAGCCCTGAATACGATTCAATGGTGTTTTCAGCATTTGCGGCAGAGCGTCTCGTGCCGAGTCAGGTGCGCCGCGTTAGGAGTATGCACATGATACTAGGACTCGTAAGCGCGGGCATAGGTGTCTCAATTGTTCCCGCCTCACTAGCTGAAATTGGGCTTAAACACGTGACGTATGTGCCTCTAAAAAACCGGCTTCCCCCTCAAGACATACGTCTGGCGTGGCTGGCATCAAGCCCCCCGCCTATCATCAAAAGACTCGTAAATATAGTACCGTCGATAAGATGGAACTGGTAGGCAAGAGCGACCTTGTGACATTATCAGAACGGTCGCGTAAGAGGTTGTGCCGCGATAAGGCGGGCGGGACGAGCAAGTCCCGATATCATTGGAACCATTTACATAACCAGCAGAATTGCTCGACTGCGCTCTGGCGACGCCATCATCGTGCATCTGCCCCTTGCGGATAAGGTGCATCAGTTCGATGCTGGCCAGGATGATGCGAGCAACCGGAAATCCTTTACGCCCATCATTGGTATGGTGATGCGTTTGATGACCCAGTGATCCTGCTCGGCGCGCAACAAAAAATCAACCGTGCTGCCATGCTTGTCGACGGCGACGTACAGATCCTCCATTGACCTTTGACCTTGACGTAGGTCTCGTCGTCCATCCCCCAGCTCTTGCCAACCGGTCTCTTGTACCGTCAAAACGCCGTCTAGACCGACCGCACGAGCTTGGTGACCCAGCGGTGCGCGCTCGAATGATCCACCTCAAGGCCCGTTCGAACATCATCTCTTCTAGGGATCAAATTCAAATCCAGCGTCTTAGCACGACATCCCCCTGCTCAGCCATCAATCATTGCGTCGATCATCGCCAGCGTCATCTCCGAATAAGGCGCATGCATCAGCAGGTTCGATTCTCCGCCCTCGCTTTGCAGCAAAACCGGCTTCGCATGGCTCAGCGCGCGAAACCCGTACTCGCCGTGGTAGTGGCCCATGCCCGACGCGCCGACTCCGCCGAACGGCAGCGAATCGACGAGGAAATGAGTCATCGCGTCGTTGACAACCAGCGCGCCCGATGTCGTTCGCGACGATATGCGTGCACGTGCCTGTAAGTCGTCGCCGAAGAAATACACGGCGAGCGGGCGCGGCTTGCCGTTGACGTAGTCGATCGCGTCGTCGAGCGTGCGACAGGTCATCACGGGTAGCACCGGGCCGAACACTTCTTCCTGCATCACGCGCATCGCATCCGTTGCCCCGACAATCAAAGTCGGCGCTACCTTGCGAATCGTCGCGTCGGACAGGTCCTCCTCCGCAGCGCTCAAGCCGACGACGGTCGCGCCGTGCCGGCGCGCATCGTCGATCAGCGCATGTTGGCGTTCGAAGCCTTGCGCATTGACCATCGACGTATAGTCCGGGTTGTCACGCAACGTCGGGTACATCCGGGCCACGGCCGCCTTCGCGTGAGCGGTGAACGCATCCACGCGCGCTTCGTCGATCAGCATGTAATCCGGCGACAGGCAGATCTGTCCAGCATTGAAAGTTTTCGCGGCGAGCACGCGCGCGGCCACGCGCGCCAGATCCGCGTCGGACGTGACCACGACTGGCGACTTGCCGCCAAGCTCGAGCGTCACCGGAACAAGGTGGTCCGACGCGGCGCGCATCACATGATGCGCAACCTGGGTACTACCGGTGAAGATCAGATGGTCGAACGGCAATGCGCTGAAGATCGCGCCGATATCCGGACCACCGAGCACCGTCGTGAGCTCGTCCGCATCGAAGTAACGGGCGGTCAGTCCGGCGAGCAGCGCCGACGTTTGCGGCGTGTGCTCGGACGGCTTCAGCATCGCGCGGTTACCGGCTGCGAACACGCTGGCGAGCGGACCAAATGCGAGCACAAGCGGAAAATTCCACGGACTGACGACGCCTACCACGCCGAGCGGCTGGTACTCGACCCATGCGCGTGCACCGGGGAACGGCTGCTGTTCGGGCTGCGCGGCCGTCCACAGATCGACCCGCTCGCGGCTAAATCGCAGGCTGCTGAGTGACGCGAGGATGTCGGCCAGCAGCGTCTGCTGCGTGCTGCGGTTACCGAAGTCAGTGGAGATCGCGTCGATCAGCGCGACGCGGTGTGCGCTGAGCAGATCGATCGCGCGTGCGATGCGGTCCTTGCGCAGTTCGGCAGAAGGCGATCCCGCTTCATGTTGAGCGCGTTTCATCGCCGCGAGATGTGTGCGGAGCTGCCCAGCGGACGGTGCGTAAGGGAGTGTCGTATTCGACATAAGAGACCTTTCCGTAAGGGGTGGAGGACGCGCACGTCGACAGACGAGAACAGCCGGCTCGCGCGCTTAGTTCATCGCATGCGAACTGGCCAGCGACAGTCGCGACGACAGCGCATGAACGAGCGCCGGCAGTTCATCGAGCGACCGCACCGCGCCGAATACGTAGTAGTCCGGCCGCACGATGACCGCCCGTGCGCCGTGACCATCGAAAAACTGCCGGTACTTCCCGCTTGCGTCGAACACGACGCGGCCGCGCACCGTCTTGTTGCGATCCGTCGTTATGCCGATGGTCCGTGCGCCGATGCGGGCGAGCGCGGCTCGCGCATCCGCATCGAGAATCTGCTCTGGGTCCGCGTCAAGTGCAATCACGTGGAAGCCATTGGGGACCGCGTCGTCGTAGCGCAACGTGTTCGCATCATCGTTCACCTTGCCGTGCACGCTCAGCAGCCCTGCCATGCCGTTGCACGAAAATTCCGCATCCCGACAGATCAACCCGTCGGTCAAACCGGGGAACGGCGGCAGCGGCGGCACCAGTCCCGACAGATACGCCCGATCGCGTTCCGCAGCCTTTTCGTGGTCCGAGATGCAGACCACCTGCCCCATCGCAATCGACGCGTCGATCACAGCGCGAACCTGCGGCCGGCGTTCTGGTGTATAGCCGTCGAGCAGCGCATCCGACGCGATGCCCCGCAAAATCAGATCGAAGCGCCATGCGAGATTCCATACGTCACGCAGCCCGGAGCACATACCCTGCCCCATGAACGGCGGCATCTGATGCGCCGCGTCGCCGGCCAGCGCCGCACGCCCCACGCGCCACGTGCCCGCGATCAGCGAGCGGAAACGGTACACGGCGTAACGCACCAGTGTGGCGTTGTCGGGCCCGACCCACGGCGCCAGCAGTTCCCAAACCTTCTCCGGCTTCTGCAGCTCCTCGACAGTCTCGTGCGGCAGGCGCATGAACTCCCAGCGCCGATAGCCGGGGCCGCCTGGCACCATCGTCGTCGGTCGCGCCGGATTGCACCACTGGCCAATGTCTGGAACGTCCAGCTTCACGCCTTCGTTCGGCTTCAGGTCAATCACGAGCCAGTCCTCCTGAAACCCGAGATCCTCGAAAGCGATGCCGAGCGACCCGCGTACGAAACTATTCGCACCGTCGGCACCCACCACGTAGCGGGCACGCACCGTCTGGGTCTCGCCGGTCGGTACCCATGCGCCCGCTTCGATCGTGCCGCGGCGGAGCGCGAGTTCGCAGTGGTCGGCAAAATGCGCGAGTCCGGTAGCCTCCCAGCCCTGCTGGACCGAGACTGTCGGCAGCGACCTGGCCTTGCCGTCGAGCAGCGCTTCTAGCGAGGGCTGGTTGAACAGATACCCGACCGGCCCGTCGCTGATCGACTCGGCCGACCAGTCGATCTCGACCAGCGTCTTCCAGTCCGCGTTGAACCACTGATACTTCGCCGACGGCTGCGAAATGGCCTCGACGTCCTTGCCGATGCCCATCGCGTGAAAGACCCGACGGATCTCGTGGTCGTGAAAAACCGCGCGCGGCAACGGATACAGCGCCGGCCAGCGGTCGAACACCGCCACGCGATAACCGCGCTCACCGAGCAGGATCGACATCGCCTGCCCCACTGGCCCGTACCCCACCACCACAACATCGAACATATCCTGTTCTGCCATCTGCGTCCTCTGCCGAAAAAGTGCGCATCGCGCCGTCGGAGCCGATGCGTGGGGCTCCCCGTCTGCTCGTTACGTTGATAAAGAAATCAGCCTGCCGGAACGGAGCCGGCGTCGGACGCTTCTGTGTTGTGAACGAAGTTGTCCGGCACCGGCGGCCCCCATAAGTACAGCGAATCTTCTGGAGGAAAATCTCCGGCCGGCCACGTATGCCCCGCCGACACGAAGTCGATATCCGCCGAGTATTCGCAGAACGATCCCCACGGATCTTCGACGTAGAAGAAGTAGTTCGAGCCGAGCACGTGCCGCCCGGTGCCCCAGCCTTTGTCGAAACCGGCCGCGGCCATCTGCGACGCGCCCTCGCCGACCATGTTGACGTCATCGACGTCCCACGCGCAGTGATGCCAGCCGCGCGCGCTGCTTTTCGCGAAGGCGACGAGGTGATGGTCGCAGCCGTGCGGCGCGTGCGTGAACGCGATGATGTCAAGCGACTTGTCGGAGAGCCGTAGCCCGAGCGTCTTCTCGTAGAACGCAAGCGCACCGAGGACGTCAGGGGTAAACAGCAGCACGTGCGACAGTCTCCGCGGGTGAACTGTCTTCGATTCGGATCGCATGTGCGAACCGCGCTGATCAGAAGCACGTTCAGCGATGATGCAAGGTGTCTTTGTCGACGGACTTGTTTTCGGGCCGACTTTGACCTGAACCAGATTACCGTCAGGGTCGCGGAACCAGAAACCAGCGCCATCATGCATTACTTCGGTCGTTGTACCCACTACCTCGACCTGACTACGAATAGCGTCCAGGTCGCGCTCAAAGCAATTGAAGCTAAGGTACGCCAGTGACTTTCCCGATGAAGAAATGACGCGTGCCCAGCGGTGACCGTCTGCGGCACGCAACTCCAGTTCCTGATCCTCGTGACCCGCCCGCGAAACGGCAAGCCCAAATGCGCGGAAGAAACGCTCTGCATCTTCAATCGACGGAACATTGAGGGCAAAGTGGTCAATCGAGTGCACACTCGCATCGCGGCTAGCGGCATGTATACCAGTCATGACTGTCTCCATCAAATTCTGCTGTTGCCGGCTTTTGCGTCGAAGTGTCTGAATGGACCGCGGCGTGGCGCTTTCATTCCGCGGGTTCGTCGTGGATGACATTGCGCAACGTGCCGATTTTCTCTACGGTCACCTCACAGACGTCACCCGCCTTCATCAGGAGCTTGGGGTTACGCGCCCAGCCAATGCCGGACGGCGTACCCGACACGATGACATCGCCCGGTTCGAGTTTGATGCCCTCGCTGATAATGCTGATGAGGCTAGCCACGTCGAACACCATCTCATCAGTGTTCGCCGATTGAACGACATTGCCGTTCAACCGCGTTTCGAGCCGGAGTCCCTTGATGCCCGGAGGTAATTCGTCGGCTGTAACGAGGTCTGGGCCGAAGGCACCCGTGCTATCGAAGTTTTTGCCCATCGTCCATTGGGGCGTTTTGAACTGGTACTCGCGCACCGACGCGTCGTTGAAAATCGAGTAACCCACAACGCAAGACAGTGCCTGCTCTTTGCCAATGTGACGACCACCCTTGCCAAGCACAACAGCGATTTCGCCTTCGAAATCGAGTCCTTCTGAATCAGTTACGCGTGGACGAATCATGGGCTCATCGTGAGCTACCAGGCTGGTGTCGACGCGGAGAAACAGCGTTGGGTAATCAGGCTGCTCGTACTTGCTTTCGGAGGTATGGTCGGCGAAATTCAAACCCACGCAGATGATTTTCGGCGGATGTTTCAGCGGAGGCAGAAACCTGATGGTCGCTGCAGGGATTGTTTCCACACTAGCATTCGTCTTCGCGTAGTCGCAAAGGTCCGTCCCGCGCGCCAGCAGCGATTCGAGCATCTCGTCTCCAAGCACGCGTACATGTTCCCCTTCACGCACGCCCAGCATCGCTTTGCCGTTGTGCTGAAAACTGACGAATCGCATCACTGTCTCCTTGATTGACTACTCGGTTCGTACTCGCTCGCCTAAGTATTGACATATTTGTCAATACTAATTCTAGTCGTTTTGATAAAATCGTCAACTAGATAAGTTCCAGGAGAAACCCGTATCATCAGGTCAGCGGATCTCTCGTGAACCACACTCCACAAAACCATGGTCGACACTCACGCCACCGAGAAATATCAAAGCCGCGTCGGCGCCTTGCGACGCGAGAAAACGCGCAACCGGCTTATTGAAAGCGCACTTGGCGTATTTGCGGCTAAGGGACCCGACGCACCGCTTATTGACGACTTCATCGCGGCAGCAGGCGTTTCCCGGGGCACGTTCTACAACTACTTCCGCACAACCGCCGAACTACTTGCTGCTGTGGCTGGCGAAACCAGCGACGAAGTATTGGGCGTCATCGACCCGCTAGTGCGCGAAATAAGCGATCCGGCGCGACGAGTGGTTACAGGCTCGCGGCTTTACATGGAAATGGCGTGCCGCTATCCGCTGTGGGGAGCCTTCATCACGCGGATCGGCACAAGACGAGGCTCGCGCGGCCGCTTGCTGGATGAATACCTGACCCGTGACTTGCAACTGGCCGTGGACAGCGGACGCTTTCGCGTCGTCTCGGTCGTTGTCGCGCGAGACATTGCCCTTGGAGCCATCATGTACGGCATCGAGACATTGCTTTCCGGTGAGGTGCCGGCCGACTACGCAGAGCAGGCCATGTTCGCGCTGCTTCAGGCGTTCGGCATTCGCGAGCAGGACGCGCGGGAACTCGCATACGCGCCGATAGCCGAATGTCCTCAGCCGCGTGGCCCTATCTACGACCGCGTCGAAGACAAGCGGAAGCGGACCGACAACGATACGACGGCGGATGCCGCCTGAGCAACGGATACATGAGTCGGACCACCCGACGTAACGTCACTTAAGCGAAGTACTGCTTGCCCTTCCGATTTTTCACAATTTTGAATGCAAAGGACTCCAACAGAATGGACGTTCCGGTGCGTCGGGCAATAACAGGCGGGAGCTGCACACGTTCGAGGAAGTGTCGAAGAGCTAACGGATCAGACCCAGGCGCCGCGCGACGGTTACCGCTTCGGTACGGGTACGCACTTCAAGTTTGACGTTGATGTTGCGTAGGTGCGTGCGCACAGTGTTTGTAGCGACGAACATATGTTCGCCGATCGCTGAGTTGGACATGCCTTCAGCCAGCAGTTGCAGCACCTGTCTTTCTCTCAAGGTCAGTGCTTCCGTGTTTGAAATGGCATGGCCAGGTACAGGTTCCACAGGTCGAGCGGTATGCACGGGTAACGCGTCGCGCAATTTGGCCAACAGCGCGCGCGCCGTCAAGGCCACTGCGTCATCAGTGGCCCCCCGCTGGGGATAGTCACTGACGTGTTCAAGTAAGGGAATCAGGCTTGCGCCTTCGTCCACAAACGGCCTTACATAACCTTCGCGGGTCGCGAGACGCAATACCTCGCCTAATGGCTCTCGTGCTTCCGTGCTGCGGCCTTCAGCCCAGAGCGCCTCTGCTCGCAGCATTCGTAGCGTAAGCGCCCGGCGAACGTGCTGTTGCCGGACGGCACTGGCGATCTCGGCATCAAGTTGCTCAGATGCCAGCGAGGCCGTCCCCATACGAATGCCATAACGTATCAAAGCAAGGCTGCGGGTTTCAATGTCGTTGGCGCGAATGTCAATACACGCCATGTGCTCCCACAAACCAGTATCTTCAGGGCGCTGAAGTTCACGAGCGGCCTCCTCGATCTGCCCGTTCATCGCCATAAGATGAGCGCGTTCGAGCCTGGCCGACGCGATGGCACGCGGCAAATCTCCTCTGCGCCCGACGAACTCCAATTCGGTCAACACATCGTTCGCCCGTTCGATGTCACCGCGGTTGGCGAGAACACGGGCAAGTAGCGTGTGCGAGCGAATTAACTGGTCGGGCCAGACCATGCCGCGGCCCATTGGCACGTAGACACTGAGCAACCGTTCGGAGCGGTCGCCGTGATCGATTTCGTAAAATGCCTGCGCCAATAGCAGGTTGGCGACTGCATTTCCATTCGTGGTGCCGGGCACGTCCCGATTGCGATCCTGATGAAAACTTGCGACACTGCGCAGCCGGTCGGTAGCCTGCTTCAATCGCCCTTGCGCAAGGTCTGACGCACCCTCAAGAGCCTCAAACATGGTGTCGAAACCGCTCTTGAGATTGCTCATATGGCGACCAGCCTCGAAGAAGCGGTGCGCAGCACTATAGCGACCGGATAGAGTCGCGAGGGTTGCCATCGTAAAAGCATACATGGCGCGCAAAAACACCGAATCGAGCGGCAATTGCGGACCTTCATACGTGCATAGCGGGAGTGCCTGTTCATGCTGGTCCGACATCGTCAACAGGCAGGGGCGCATCACCCAGGCATGCCCAGCCAGAGCTGGATCACTGGAGTATCGCTCGATAAATGCATCGATCAGCGGTCGGGCCTGCTGCGGACCGTGGAAGAACAGTTCAGCCCACGCGAGGGCCGCCTGCAGCAGCGGCCAGTTTTGCAGCGCACCGCAGCTCGCCAGCGGGTCGAGCCAACGAACGAGCAGGGACATGCGGGTTTGCCGCAATAGCTGTTCGGCGTGCGCAGACAGAAGTGGCAACGCATGCTCGAGATCGCCAGATGCCAACGCGTGTTCGATGGCTGGCGCAGCGCGTCCGTGCGCCAGAAAGCAATCCGATGCACGACGATGCAAAGCGGGCAATTCGTCGGGTGCCCGGTGTTTGAAGACTGACTGCATGGCCACCCGGATGGCACGATGAAATACGTACCAACCGCTGCTTCCTTCCAGTGGCGACACAAGACCATACGTTTGCGATAGTTCTTCCAGCAGGACGCTGGCGGACGTCGTGTCGAGCGCACAGACGGCAGCGCATAGCGCCGCGTTCATCGATGGCAGAATGCTCAGCCGTAGCACATCGCGCTGCCGGGTGTCGGGCAGGTACACCAGCAACGCGGCAACAAGGGCGTCCAGTATCGGCACGGTCGATGCCGAGACCTCGGCGATCAGGCTGCCGGGCCGAGCGCAGTGGCGCAATATATTGGCGGTGAGCCCGATGGCCAGCGGCCAACCATCAGCAGCACGGTGCAGCAGGCGCACATCCTGATCGTTGAGATGATGATTCCCGGCTTGCCGCAGCACGGCCCGCGTTTCTTCGACGTTGAAGGCCAACTGAGGCACGCCGAGTTCAATCAGGCGTTGTTGCGATCGCAAGCGGCCAATCCGGAAATTGGCTGGAACGCTTCCGACGATAACCTGGACGCCGCGAGGCAACTGTTCAATTAATTCGTAAATCAGACCTAGCACAGCCGGGCTTTCCAGGACTTCGGCGTCGTCGAGAAAAATGATCAACGGCGCAGGATGTGCTGCCAACTGGTCCAGTAGCCGCATTGCCAGATCACGAGTGGCGTTGTCAGTGCCATCGGGAACATCCTTACCTGCAGGGGCCATGGGCGGCAGAACGGCACTCAGCGCGGCTGCCAGCATAGCCACGAAGCGACCCGCATCGTTGTCGGCGGCATCCAGTGTCAACCATGCCGTCGGGATGCCGCTATGCTGAAAACGCTGCCGCATCTGCAGCATCAGCGTGGTCTTGCCAAAACCAGCTGGGGCGTCAAGCAATATCAGCCTGACACCGCCCGCACTGAAGATATGCTCTTCCAAATCCGTGCGCGACACATCCCGATGCGAGGGCTTAATGGGGTCGAGTTTGGGTGACAGCCACAGGCGCCGATGGTCCATCATCGCCTAGGTGATCCTGCGCAGTGACGCATGTGCACCCGGGCGTGCATGCGACTCTTCATTGGACGAGATCGGACACTGGGCCAGTAAAGGGTCTGCGAAATTCATGGGTAGATCGATCGGCTCACCGCGCCACATCGCGTGACGTCTCCGGTGGGTACTTCACCCTACACATTCTCATTGTGCGGGTCTTGCGTAAACTAGCTGCGATGAGGAGTCCCGCTACCCGGTCCGCAGCGAATGCCGCCGCGCAGGAACAATTAACTGTCAGGCTTACTTCTGCGCACTTCCCTGAGGCTGTGTCTCAGCTCGCAACGCCGCTTTGTGAATCTTGCCCGCGGGAGTGAGCGGAAGCTCGTCGCGAAGCAGGATCTGTCGCGGTATCTTGTAGTCGGCGAGATGGAGTGCACACTGCGCACGAATCTCGTCGACGGTCAACCCACTCGCGGGTTTGGGTACAACATAGTATCGGCCGACCTCCCCGAGTACCGGATCGGGAACGCCGATTCCAGCAACCATCAGCACCTTTGGGTGCCTCGCGATGAAGCCCTCTACCTCCGCCGTGTAGACGTTAAAGCCACCCTGAATGTACATGTCTTTGCTGCGCCCCTTGAGATAGATGAGGCCGCTTGAATCGATGTAGCCGAGATCGCCGGTACGCAACCACCCACCGGCAGCAAGCGAATCAGCCTGCGCGTCTCCACCGATATAACCGGGAACAACGCCAGCGCTGCGAAACCAAAGTTCTCCCACGTTTCCTTGTGCGATGTCCTGGCCATCTGCATCGACGACCCGCACCTGCACGTCAGGTAACACCCTCCCAAGCGATTGAATCAACTCTTCCCGGCTCGCGTCCCAAGGGGTCATCACGAGCGCCCCGGATGATTCGGACAGTCCATAGAGTTGCATCACAGTCGCATGCGGCATGTTCTCGATCAATTGGTTTAGCAACGTATCATCGGCGTTAGCTCCCCCTGTGATCACCAGCCGAACGGAACGCATGTCCACCGGTATTTTTGCAAGGTTCATCAGTAACAGGGTCAGCATTGTCGGAACACCCATGAGAAGCGTCGGCGGGTTGCGCACCATCATGTCGAGCACCACCTCTGCCTTGAACGCGGGCACCAGTTCGCAACAGCCACCACCCAGCAACATCATCAGCACTTCGCATGTAATACCGCCGACGTGATTGAACGGCATGGCAAGGTGTAGCACATCCGTAGAACTTGCCTTGATGTGGACGGCTTGCGATCTGGCCGCCGCAAGCATGGTGCGGTGGGTCAACAAGGCTCCCTTTGGGCGCCCCGTCGTGCCGGACGTATAGATCACCATTGCAACGTCGTCCGCCATCACCGCCACACGCGCTGTGTCGAGCCGTTCATGGTTCACAGGGGTGCGAGCGAGTGCTGCCAGATCGACGACGCCCGGGCCTCCGTCGTCGACCCTCATCACATATCGCAGGCTGGGTAATCCGGGGCGCAACTTCTCAATCAGGCCGATCAGGTCAAATCCGTCGGCCTGCCCCAGTGCGGCGACTGCCTTGACGTTGCCGTCGCTCAGCATGACCTGAACCTCATCTGCTCGATGCCGCACACTTAGCGCGACGATGGCCACGCCAATCCGCGCCGCCGCGAAGAACAGTTGCAACCACGCAATCTGATTGAGTCCGACCACACCCAGACGGTCACCGCGCTCTAGCCCGAGGGCCAGGAGTCCACAAGCAACACGATCGACGATCTCGTTCATTCGGTCGTATGAATAGATCTCCCCGCTGTCAATGTAGGCCGCCGATCCACGATGAACTTCGGCAGCTCGTTGCAGCGCGGCACCGATGCTTTCTGGGTGGACCGTATGGCGCATGGGAAAGTATCCTTGCTGGAGGAATTCACCAGACCGTCGCGTCGATCAATGTGCGGTGTGTAGGTGAAGCAGCTCGCGGGCTTCGGCAGGCGTGGCCACATCGCGGCCGGCCTCGCGCACATAGGTCGCGAGGCAAGCGACCAACTGGCCATTTGACGTAGCTTTCGAGCCGTCGGGCAGGTAAAACGTGTCTTCGAGACCCGAACGCATGTGACCGCCCAGTTCCGCGCAACGGCGGTGAGTAGGCCAGATTTCCTGACGCCCGATGGCAGTGACCTGCCAGTTAGACTCAGGCACGATCAGCTTGAGCAGGATGGGCAGGAGTTCCGGATCCGCCGGCATGCCAGATTCCACTCCCATGACGAAGTTGTACTCCAACACGCCGGTGTACATGCCAGCGTCGCGATACATCTTCACGCAGCGCACGATGCCCACGTCAAAACATTCGAACTCGGGCAAGCAGTTGACGGTCTTCATCACTTCGAGGAAGGCGTTCACCTTCTCTGGCGGGTTGTCGAATATCATGGGCTTCCAGGCCCAACTACCGTCGGCTTTGATTTTCAGATAGTTCAACGAGCCTGCGTTACACGCGGCCATCTCGGGTCGTGTTTCCTGCAGACAGGCGAGCGGCCCCTCATATTTTGACCCGACCACGCCCGTAGTGTGATTGATGATCACGTCTGGACAGGCTTCGCGGATGGCCTGCTGAATCTCAGCCGAGAGCTTGGGGTCCCAACTGGCCAAGTGGCCTTTGCCGGGTTCCTGCTGCCGAAGATGGATGTGCATGACCGATGCACCCTCGTCATAGGCTCTCCGAGCCTCCCGTGCCATCTCTTCCGGGGTGACGGGGACCGAATGCTGTACTGGATCGGTCAGCACGCCATTCAGGGAGCAGGTGATTACAGCTTTATTGTTCATTGCAATGTCTCGCATTTAAGGAAATCTGTTAATTACCGACAGCGATACGGCATGGCAAAAGGATTGGCCTTGCCAAAGCTGGCCTTTTGCGGGCACGAGCAGCTTGCGCCCCGGTTCATCGAAAAGCTTTTCAGACAGTGACGATCGAAACGCCAGCCAACCGGCCATGATTGAGTGAGCCGGAGCGGAACCCTTCAAGGTCGAGGCACACGAACACGTAGCCGCAAGCTTTAAGCGCGCGCGACACCTCTTCGCGCAAGGCAATCGCTCGTTCGAATTCGCCAGGCAGGATCTCCAGCCGCGCGACCTCACCGTGATGCCGAACCCGGCATTGCGTGAATCCCAGATCGCCCAAAGCCCGTTCGGCGCGTTCGATGCGGTCGAGCAAGTCCTGCGAAATGGGTGTGCCGTACGGCACACGGCTCGACAGGCACGCGGCCTGCGGCTTGTCAGCATTGCGCAATCCCAGTTCAGCCGAGAGCGCGCGGATATCCGCTTTACGGAAACCGCACTCGAGCAACGGGGAACGCACGGCAAACTCTCTGGCGGCGAGCATTCCTGGGCGATGGTCTCCCATATCGTCCACGTTCGCGCCATTGAGTACTGTCGCAAAACCCTTCTCGCGAGCGACGTCTGCGAGTGCCTGATATAGCGTCGACTTGCAGAAGTAGCAGCGATTGACGGGATTGGCGGCATAGTCCGGGTTGTGCAGCTCCGGCGTGTCGACGACGAGGTGAGACATGCCCCACTCCGCCGTGATGCAGCGGCACAGTTCCAGATCTTCCCGCTTCAGGCTCGCTGAGCCGGAGGTGACCGCTAGCGCCCGGTCGCCCAACTCCTGATGCGCAACATAAGCCACCAGCGAGCTATCCACACCGCCTGACAATGCCACGATGACACTCGACATGCCCCGCAAGCAATTACGCAGCGCATCGTGCTTCGACTGCAGTCCACTCCGATCCATCACGCACCTCCCATCGTTCGCAATTCGCCGTCCGGGCTTCGCAACGCATCACCCGCGCGCCCGGCACTGAGACGATTGATGATTGCCGCCATGTAGCCGCCTCCAAATCCGTTATCGATATTCACCACCGACACGCCGGAGGCGCAGCTATTTAGCATTCCAAGAAGTGCTCCCAACCCGCCAAACGCCGCGCCGTAGCCAACACTGGTTGGGACGGCGATCACCGGCGCGCGCACCAGTCCGCCGACGACGCTAGCCAATGCGCCTTCCATGCCGGCGACCGCAACAATCACGCTGGCACTGCGGATCTCGTCGAGGCGTGCAAACAGACGGTGCAATCCAGCCACGCCAACATCGGAGATGCGCAGTACATCGTTACCGTAAAACTCGGCCGTAACTGCAGCTTCTTCGGCTACGTGTTGGTCAGAGGTACCCGCGCTGACCACGGCGATCCGGCCGGGAACCGGCTGCGGCGGGGCATTGTGATGCACCAGCGTCCGAGCAACGGCATCGTGCACGGTGCCGGGCAGACAGCTACAAACAGCTAGTGCAGCTTCAGCGCTGACCCGAGTGGCCAGCACGCTTTGGCGGCGCTCGATCAGGGCGGCAAAGATGTCACACAGTTGCCGGGACGTCTTGCCTTCACCGTAGACAACTTCTCCGAAGCCGACCCGGCGTTCACGCTGCAAGTCCAACGTGGTGTGACCCAGTTGCACCGTATAAGCCCGCGACAGCGCCTCGCAAGCGTCTTCGAGGCTCAGTTGCGAGCGCTTGTAGTCGTCGAGAACCTTTGCCACTTCGCTCATGACCGTTCCCGGTCAACTACCGGCGAGTGCTCGCCAAGGCTCTGCTGCACCGCCAGCTCTATCTCCCGATACAAGCTCAGATAAGGAACCCCCTGTTCGACCGAAATACGCCGAACGTCATCGTGCTCCACCTTCCAGCGCTGACGACCATTGAATGGCAGGGTCACGACCTTTACGCGTACGTCGCCGAAGCGCGTCGCCACAGTCTGGAGTTTTCGCACCAACATGCGCTTGCCAACGGCGTACAACCGCACGCCGATGGTGGTCGAGTTCTCGAACAGCACATCGACCAGCTCGTCGACCTTGTGAGGTTGCGCCAGTATGGAAATCGTTTGGGCCATGCGGCTCTTCTTCATCATGATCGGTGTGACGAAGACGTCGCTGGCACCCGCCTGGAACAACTGATCCATCAACGGTTCGATGGCCTCAGGCGACATGTCGTCGATATTCGCGGCGATCTCAACGTTGGTGCGATCCACGCGATATGGCGGCATTTCGCTTGACTTGCCGGTGGCGTCATCGACTTCGCAGAGGCTCACCCTGAGTACGTTTGGGATCGCGAAGTCGCGCTGCCCGATGCCGTAGCCGGTACGCAGCGGCATAAACGACAGCCGGTCGCCAAACCGATGCACAGTGGCCTTCAGAATGGCCGCGCCGGTGGGCGTGGTCGCCTCACCATCCACCCCGCCGCGGGTGCAGGGAATCTGCTGAAGGATCTCCAGGGTCGCCGGCGTCGGCACTGGCAAGCGTCCATGCGCGCAGCGCACGAAGCCTGTACCCAATTCCACCGGCCCGGCGAGCACGATATCGACCGCAAGATAGTCCAGGCAGATGGCCGCACCGAATACATCGACGATCGAATCGATGGACCCAACCTCATGAAACTCCACTTCATCCTGTTCGATGCCGTGGATCTTCGCTTCAGCCTCGGCAAGCGCTGCAAAGATGCGTGAGGCGATGGCCTTGACCTGTGTCTTGCAGGCTACATTCTCGATCAATCGGCGAATGTCGCGATATCGGCGATGAACGTGTGTATCCGGACTACGTTCATGTTCGCTATCGTGATCGTGATCGTGATTGTGGCTGTGATGGTGGTCGTGGTTGTGATGGTGGTCGTGATGGTGGTCGTGATCGCGGCCGCCGCCATGATCGGGCTGAGTGGCAGCGCTCGCTGCAAGAACAACTGTCGCGCGCGTGCCGTGAATGCCCATCTTATGAGCCCTCTCGACGCACAACGCGAACTCGCCGTCCAGACGAAGTGCCGCCAACTCGCCCACCAGATACTCGTAAGGCACGCCGAGGTCGATAAGCGCGCCCAGATTCATGTCGCCGCTAATGCCGCTGGCGCATTCATAAAGGAGAGCTCTCATCGCGCGACGTGTCCGTGGTGACTGCCTTCGGAACCGTGCCCACCGCGCAAGCGTTGGCGCAAAGGCTCGACCATAGCCTGTGCCAGCGCATGTTTATCCAGCCCATCGTGCAGCCGTTCACACAGTGCTGTGATTGCCAACTGCACTTCCTCGTTGGGCCCCGGCAAAGCCACCAGCAACGCGTGGCCAAAGGTACCCACTGCGATGCGGACGCCATCCTTCAGATGGCGTCCGCTTCCCGCCTGGAACTTCACGATATAGGGTGTCGCCGCGTTCGGGTCCAGCGCAAGCACCGCATCAATAGTGCAATCCTTCTTCTCTGCACCCACGCCGCCAGTCGTAACGACCAGACCGAAGCCACGTTCTGTCACTGCTTCGCGCAGGGCGCCCGCGATGACGTCCGGATCGTCAGTCAGCGCGCCGCCGGGCGTAACACGGACGCCCTGCGCGGCGAGCAAACGTGCAATCAGCGGCGTGTTGGTGTCGACGATCTGGTGCTGGATCACCTCCGGACCAGTGGCGAAAACTACTGCGCGGCGAGCAATGTTCGCCCGCATTTCGTCGACTATTCGATTCGAGGCCTGCAACGCTGCGCCCACCTCCGTGGCATCACCCGCTATCCAGCCGAGAATGCCTTGGGACATCACGCGTGTGCGGTCGTCGACGATGATGCCGGGCAAGCGCCCAAGCGCGGCAAGCAACTCGTGGCTCTTGCCAACCAGTGTTTCGGCGCGGATTTCGCTGCGCAGAATATCCAGCGTCAGCAGGTCGTCGCGCGCGTCGATCACGTAGACCTCGTCACTTGCCAGACCCAGAACCGCCGCTGCGGTGTCGGCCACCTGACGCAGGTTCGCTCCGTTTAACACGATCGGCTGCAACGTCAGTTCGGTTTTGTCGAGCAAAGAGTAGCTATGGGTCATGGTTCAGTCCGAATGAACGGGTGCGCTCTCGACACACACTACGTCCAGATTGATATCGAGCAACGGGGCATCGACAATGGGCCGGCCGATGTCAACGATGTCCACGTCCATGCTGGCAAGCGCTTCCACATCCCCAAGCTGGACGCCACCGGCGAAGGCCAGCGATACGGCTTCACGCAGCCCCTCACGTCGAAGAGCCTCGGCAACCGCGGCCGCATCTGCCGGTCTGCCTGAATCGACGAACACGATGGTTGCCCCGGCGCGCGCGGCATGCACGGCCTCGACCGAAACATCCCCGTATTCACCTCGCACCTGCACGATGCGCGTCCAACCTTCGAAACGACGGGCTGCCTCGAGCGTGGCCGCGAGCCCACCCTGCATACGCACGAAGTTCTTGTCGATGTAGAGGAAGGGCCATTCGGCGATGCGAGGCATGGCCCCGCCCACGATGATGGCGTGACGGATCATCTCCTTTTGCGAAAACGGCAGCTTCTTCCAGGCACCGGACACCACCCGCATGCGGGGCCCGGCGCGCTCGACAAAGGCGGCCGTCGCGGTGGCGATGCCCGAAGGCTTCGCCAGCACACCAACCAACCGTTCCTCAGCCAGTGCGATCTGCTTCGGAGTACCGGAAATTTCAACGAGTACAGCACCTGCGCTTACTCGTGTTCCCTCCTCTACCAACCGCACGGGCGTGATGCCGATCTCGGTCATCGAAGCCACCACCGCGTCAGTACCAGCGATCATGCCGTCGGCCTGTGCGATCGCGTGGGCGGTGACCCGAAAATGCGCCACCGGCTCAAAGAATCTGTCTCGCGGATCACTCATCGAGAGGCAACCCCCGCTGCTTGAGCCACTTGGGCAGCAACACCTCATCGACCTCGCGCGAAATTTCGGGCGCGCGTTGCCGCAGGAATTCCGCCATGGACGGACTGCAGTTGATAGCTCCGTAGCTACCGTCGAAGATCATGACCTTGTCGGTCTGCGCGATCTCCCGCGCCTTGTCCATTGCCTCCGGTAGGTCATTGGCATAGTGGTACACCTTGCGAGGATCCGTGGACCTGAAGAACGCCGTAACGCTGGGGCTTGTGGTGATGGTAGGAATTCCCGAGATAGTGCCGAGGTACTTCCACATGTAGTTGATCACGATGGCACGCACGGCCCGGTTGGTTCCGCGGCGCGGTTGCCGCAAATCGAGATCAAGATGCTCGGTGGGTCCGAAAAAAAGATTGCAACTGGTCAACCCGCCCGCGTGGCAATAGTGAATCCAGCGGTGACCGTCCATCACGACAATGCAGTCTTCGATAACGTCAAAGAGCCGCACCATCTTGCCGTACAGACGCAGTAGCCTGGAATTGACGCGCTTATCGAGCCGAATCAGATCGTTGTCCGCCATCGCGCCGGTGATGCCCGCCGGAGACGAGGTGAGCATTGCGGCGAAAGCCCACTTGTCGCGAATAAAGGGCGACTCGTAGATCATGCGTGGCACCAGATTCGCCGACACGCTAGGGAAATGGTTGTGGAACACGCTGCGCGTCTCCAGCCGCGCATAACTCATCGCGAAAGCCTTGAGCGCTCGCCCATTCAACCGATGAAAATGCACCTCGCGAGGATCGTCATAGTGCACGTGGATGATCTTGTCGGCCTTAAACGCACGGCCCACGCCATAGAGCGTGCCAATCTCCGTCTCGATCGGCACACCCTTGTCGTAGGGGCCGAAATGGACGGTGCGGCCGCCGAAATACTCCTCCAGACCGAAGCGCGGGAGAACTTCCAGCGCCTCAATGGAATTCAATGCGCAGCCAAAGCCGAGCCGGATCTTCCTGTTGCCAGTGCGTTGCTCGACCACGTCTTTGATCGTACGGATCAGCTCAGCGTATGCCTCGCCGCCGTTCATCGCGAAGCCGTGCTCCGAGCACAGCAGATTGACCGTTTCGGAAGGACCGATGCAACTCATGTCGATCTGCTCAAGCGCTATTTCAGCGGCTTTGCGCACGCCCACGACACTGTCGCCTGGGCCTTGCAATGGCTCAGGAATGTCGGGGAACAGATCTCGCACGTTCACCGAAGTCATCCCAGGAAGTTGCGCCGCTCGAATATCCGGAAGATCAAACCCCAGACTAGAACGGGAAAGCGGCGGCGGAGAGACCGTGGGAGCCATGACGCTCATTTCGTTTTTCTCATAATAGAAGGAAAAAACGGCAAGTCGACGCGCCCCTCTGTCGCCAGTATTTGTCGGTTCTCCACCAGGTGGTACTCTGGATAGCGGGCTGCGATCTCTTCGGAAATTCCCGATAGCGACATCTTCGGGTCCACACCATCTGGGTAGAGACGCCAGTCCTTTTCTTCGATCGCAGGTGGAAAGCCAGCGATCTCCAGCAAGCGCACCGTAGGGCTGCTGCACCAGATCGAGCACGCGCCACGCACACCCGTTTGCAGCGTGACAGCCTCAACCGTGTGAGCGCCATTCAGAATCGCCGCAGCGATCTCTCGCGCTTTGGTACCAGTACAAGGGCAAACCGAATCGTCAGGATCCAGTTGGGCAGTGCGACAAAGCGCTTCAAGCGCTACCGGATCACAAGTGCGGAAGTCAGTACGCAAAGTCCGGGCGGTGGCCAGAGGCAGCAGCGTAATGGCTCCGTGGTCGACGCAGGCATCCACACATTTGTCGCAACCGGTGCACAGCGGCTCGTCGACGCGAGCAATGCGGTCCACGGTCACGATGGCCCCCGTCGGACAAACGCGATCGCAAGCCTTGCAGCCTATACACTTGATCTCGTCCACAGCCACGACATGATCCACAACCAGCATGGCAATTCCTTTTAAAAGTCTTCGGACGCGCCCATGATTCTCATCGCTCCGCAAAGGCCCGTTCGATAACAAATTGACCAGGCCTCGACGTGCTTCCCTCGACAAAGCCTGTCGTCTCCAGCAAGTCTTTGAGGTCTTTAAGCATCTCCGGGCTTCCGCAAATCATGACGCGGTCGTGAACCGGATCGAGTGGCTCCAGGTGCAGATCGACAAACAGTTTGCGCGATGCGATCAGCTCCGTGATGCGGCCAGTATTGCGGTACGATTCGCGAGTCACCGTCGGGTAATAGTGCAGCCTTCCTGCAACAAGGTCTCCGAGCAGCTCGTGGTCGTTCAGCCGCGTTTCGAGCAGGTCGTGGTAAGCCAGTTCGTCCTTGCGCCGGACACAGTGCACCAAGATCACCTTCTCGAATTTTTCATAGGTGTCCGGGTCGCGCACAATACTCATGAATGGTGCCAGACCCGTGCCTGTAGACAACAGGTACAGCCGCTTTCCCGGTAACAGATAGTCGATCAGTAATGTGCCGGTGGGCTTTCGACCAATCACAATGGCGTCGCCGGGACGAATATGCTGCAGCCTGGATGTGAGCGGCCCGTCTTGCACCTTGATACTCAGAAACTCAAGGTACTCCTCATAGTTCGCGCTAACGATGCTATAGGCACGCAAAAGCGGCTTGTTATCCATTCGCAGACCAAGCATTGTGAAGTGCCCATTCGAAAAGCGGAAAGTCGGGTCCCTGCTGGTCGTGAACGAAAAGAGCCTGTCGGTCCAGTGATGCACGCCCAGAACTTCGGCTTCGTAAAATGCACTCATGTAGATCTAGGGAAGAGGGATAACGAATAGGAATACGATGGCCTTCTGCCTAGCGCGCCAGAAACGCGAGCTTGCCACCGACGTTGCGCCATGAATCAGCATCGTCTGCTGCGCCCTTGCCGGTAGAGATCGAATCCCACTGCTGAGCCAACTCACGGTTCATCGCGATGAACTGGCGCTGGTTCTCAGGTACGTCAGCTTCGGGGTAGATAGCGTTGACCGGACACTCTGGGATGCATACGGCGCAATCAATGCATTCGTCGGGGTTGATCACAAGAAAATTGGGCCCTTCCCGGAAGCAATCTACGGGACACACATCAACGCAATCGGTGTACTTACAGCGAATACACGCCTCGGTGACAACATGGGTCATTCGGTTTCCTCGCTCCAGGCGCACGATAGGGCGTGCTGTTGGAGTTCATTCTAGGAATGAGATGAGTCTTCTGCCCTAGTCCGATCGGACGATTTTGATGCATGCGCATACACGGCGAGCCGGCGCGAGCCGGCAAAGATTTCCTTCGGCGTGAGGCCGTACACCTGGCGGATCGAATGACTGAAATGTGTGGAATCCGGGTAGCCCGTATCGAGCGCAACACGCGCCAGGTTTGAAGCCCGATTGACATAGTGAAGCAGACCGCGCGCGCGCTTCCAGGTGCGGAAGCTGCGAAAAGGTACGCCTACCTCCTGCCTGAACAGATGCAGGAAACGCGAGAACGACAGATGCGCCGCCTGTGCGCATTCTTCGGCGCTAGCGGATGTGGAGGGATCGTGCTTGATTCTGTCGATTGCTCCCTGTATGCGCCGGTCGATGCGGCGCGCCACCAGCGGCGCTTCGAAAAATAGCAGGTCGAAATCAGGCGGCATGAGATCGAGGTCGCGTCCCAGATCACACAGTTCGCGTTGACAACGGCGCATGCGTTCAACAAATCTGGGGGCAACGACGGCGCCGCAGCCGCGCAACGGTTCGGGTAACGCGGCGAGATCCACCGTCTCGGCTTCGATCTTGAGCAGATTGATCAACCGCGCCTCGGACAGTATCCGGTGCGGCACATACGGTGGCACCACCGCCACTTCGCATACTTGCCATTTTCCGCCATCGATGCTGATGTGCAGGGAATCCTCAACAGCAACATAGGCCATCACCGAGCCCATCGTTCTCGTCGACGGCGCACCTAGCAAGCCGGAGTAGAACAGACGGTCAGGCGTAATCCACATCACTCGGTCCGAGTTCCGCTGGGCAGACAGCCGCTCCCGACGGGAAACATCTAACGCAAGTTGCATGCTTCGTCTCCTGCGCCTATCCGGATAGGCCCGTCCCTGACTGTCACCCTGCTGTTTCGCCAACGGCCACGTCATAAGGCGCCGACCTACATTGCGCCTATCAAAGGTCGTTGCTAGATTGACTACGCGCCAGACGCGATCTGGCGAGACAGCGTGGGTAGAATATCCAGCGCTGTACCTTGTACAATGCTGTGCCGGTCGTCCTCTGTCAGTTCACGATCACCGTCGAACATGTTCCAGACGGTTGGCACTGTCTCGACTGGCATCATTGGAAAATCAAAACCCAACATCAACTGTGATGACGGCACGAATCGACGCATTGCCGCGAGCGGAGTTGCAGCCGTCGAAGCCGTGAGATCGAAATAAAAACTCGAAAGACCGTCCAGTACTTCCCTGGCCGTCAGCCGCGGCCGGCCAGGACCTGCGCCGAACACGGGTTCCAGCAAGCTGA
The DNA here is from genome assembly GCF_046026855.1 of Paraburkholderia sediminicola. Classification (GTDB taxonomy): domain Bacteria; phylum Pseudomonadota; class Gammaproteobacteria; order Burkholderiales; family Burkholderiaceae; genus Paraburkholderia; species Paraburkholderia sediminicola_A. The sequence continues at coordinate 46,887 of NZ_JAQQET010000027.1, forward strand.
TGCGCGAGGCCAGATATGGAATCGTGCCACCCCCGTGCGTGCAGATCATCTTGACGTCACCGAAACGCTTCTTCGCACCGGAGAGCACCATGTTCGTCGCCATCCGGGTCGAATCAAACATGAATTCGAGAATGGCGGGGTTGATCGTCATGCCGACGTGCTCCGCTCCCGGTGGTGGCATTGGGTGTATGAAGAGCGTCGTCTTGCGGCGATTCATCTCGTCGAACCACGTGTCAAATTGCGGGTCGCCCAGATAGACGCCGCCGACGTGCGTACCAGTTGAAACGCCATCGAGTTTCAGTACGTCGAGCGCGTAGGCCATCTCTTCGACGCATGCCTCCATGTCGTCAGTGGGCACGACAGCGAAGGCCCCAAATCGCGTTGGATGGTGCGAGACGATGTTGGCGAACTCCTCGTTCATCGCACGCGCAAGGTCGCGTGCAGGCTTGCCCTTCAGGAACGAGGTTGCGCCCGGCCAGGACAGCACGCAGGCGGCAATTCCATTCACGTCCATCATCGCGAGATGGGAGTTGACCGACCACTGAGGCACTGGAGTCCCGGCTATCATCACCTTATCGACTGGCAATCCGGTAAGGGAAGAAACAGCGTTGAGCCACACCGGAAGCAACGCATGAGAATGGACGTCAATGATTCCTCGTCCCGTGCCTAGGTAGGTCTTCGAGCCTGATAAATCCTGTGCCGTCATGATCACTCCATGTTTCGACATTGACTGTCGCGTCTTTAAATTGGGGTACCGATGTATGAGCGCGGATCGGTCAAACTACCGCCTGTTTGCAAACAGGCGGGCTGCCGCTCATCTCACGCTTTGCCGGGATCGATGTACATGCCAGGGTCACTGGCAGTGTGCGGGTCCAGCGCCTTTTTGATCTTCACCATCCACTCGTGATAATTACTGCAGTGAGGTCCATACTGTCGATTTCTGACATCCCCCGCCGCAAGCAGCCCAAGGCCATACCCATCCTTAATTGCCACCTCGTGGGCATCGTCGCTATAAGACAGGAACGCGCGCACGGACTTGCGCGAACTCGGGGTGTACATGGCCAACGCCTCCATGTAGCCCAGGTGCCCATTCTCGTAGGTGCCGCCGATGCCACCCTGACCACCATCGTCGATAAGTCCGCCTGCATCGATGTACTTCTGCCGCAAGCCGTCTGAACATGCTCCCTCGCTAACCCCTTTGTCCCAGGTGTCCAGCGAGCCCATGAGGGTGAAGAAGGAATTAGGCATCGGGTAGGCGCCCTGCAGATTGATCGCGTGCCGCAGGAGGAACATAAAAAGTTCGGAAATAATATGTTGCTTCTCGGCAGAATTTCTACTCCCACCATTGGCTAGCCCACCTAACCAGCGTACTAACCGCAATGGATTGTTGAGTGCCTTGATAAACGGCGCGATCTTCTTGAGCTGTTCGATCGAGGGCTGGACCCCGACAGGCATGCTGGCACCATCCACCTCTTTGACAATCTGCCTGATTGCTTCTTTCTTCCAATCGAACTCTCGCTGACTGTGGCCGATCACCGCAACGATCAGGGAATTCTTGGTCATCTTCTGGAAGAATCCAGTCGACATCACCTCCTCCACCTTGCTCCAGTCGCTGCCACCGCCAATGTAGGCGGACTGGAAAACCGGCAGGTGGCAATCTGCATAAGCGATCTCGGCCTCGCCAAGCTTGTAACCAATGTCTTTCAACGCTTGCTCGGTCGGGCAAGCGAGCATGAAGAATCCCATGTTGCTCGGCAGCGGATCGCGCAAGTAGTAGTGGGGATTGCTGCCAACAATTTCCGGCTGGGGCGGGCCGTCCCACTTGTACAACTTCACCGCCGCTTTGGTATAAACGCCCAGGCCGCCGAGGGCCCCCCATTGGCCTCTGAGAATGCCGCGCATCGACGGCCCCGGACCTTCCGCGGAGAACCACCCCGCTCCATGACCGGCACTGCCAAGGGTAATGATCTCGCCCGCCGGGGAGACCCATTCGGCGCCCATGTAGTTACGCCCGCTATAGCCGAGACCTGGCCCGGAGAATCCGTAGCCCCAACCTGAGGTCGTTGACGCCAGCACGGAAGATGTACCCCCACAGGACACGACATTGACGTTCAAACCCAGTTTCCAGAGCTCGGTTTGCAACCGGATAGCCTTGACGTAGGGTTCCACGACGGCGATCTGGTTCTTTACGTCGATGTCGATGATCTTGTTCATCCGCTTCAGATCGATCTGGATGACACCTTCCCGGGACACGGCACTTTCTGGTCCTAGCCCAGTCGACAACGGTTTCACCATCAGTCCCGTCTTGTTGCAGAAACGAACCAGCTCTGCAATTTCTTGTGCCGTGGCCGGCGTCACTACCGCGGTAGGTCGCGGCAACCACGGTGACTTCCCTCCGGTTGTCCATTCAGGATTCCGATGGATCGAATAGGTATCGGTGCAGCACGGTTCGTCGGTGACCCATTGTGGTCCAACGATATCCTGAACTGCCTTCATCTGGTCACTAGTCAGCATGGTCTATTCCTTAGGAACTTAACGGCCTGATCAGTTCCATTTCTGCCTCAACGTCGAAGCGGGGCTCAAGGTTTACTGTGCAGCCTGAAGCACTCGACGCGATGGAACTCGTACACATCACCCCATCCTCTATAGGCCGAACTTGCCCGGATTGAGAATTCGATTGGGATCGAAGAGCGACTTGATAGTTTTCACGAACTCGAAGTTCCCCGGATTCGCCTGGAAGACAATATTCTGTGCTTCTCCATAAGGGCGACTGAAGTAAGCGCCGACAGCCGCTAATTGTTTGACAGCTTCACTTTCGAAGGCTGCAATCCGGGCCACGTCAGCAGGCTTGGTCGGATCGTAAGGGACCATGAATTCGATATGGCATCCATGATTCTGAACGATCGGCTGCACATAAACGCCCAAGGCTTCCGGATCGATCTGGTGCTTACCAGCCAACGCCTCGATGGTCTGGATAAAGTGAGGCGCGCGGTCAAGCGTCGTCAGGAAGAAAGTTGACAGGCAGTGCCCCTGCAGATCACGCCGCCAGTCACGCTCTCCGCAGTCTTTGCGTGCCGCGTCGAGAAGATCTCTTGCAGCCAGCCCGCCAAGGCCCTCGTCCATCTTTAGCCCGTGCAGTTTTGCCTTTTCGCTAATGTCGGCGTATTGCTGGATTACGCGCTGTCTCGGCAGCCGTTCGAACCCCGCAATATTCTGCAAGCACAGATAGCTGGGGAGACTTGCCCGCACCGATTTGTACTCGACCTTGCGGACCGCACTTATCAACATGGCAGCAGCTGTTCGATTCAGCAGCAGGCAATGGTCCCCAAGCCAGGGGCGTTGCACGTCGTAGACGAACGGAATCAGCTTCTCCAGCCTGTCCGAACCGAGTAGTTGCGGCTTCTCGATCGAAGGTTTTAGCTCTGTTCGTATAGTGATCCATGAAATGATGCCCATGCACCCCTGTGCCCCCGAGAGCACCCGCACGAAGTCGGTTTGACCTGGACCCTGAGACGATTTTTGCGCGCCGCCGACTTTGCGCTGCACCTCAAGGGAGCCGGGGCCGCCTCCCGATCCGGTACGGAAGAGGTCGCCCGTGCCGAACAGGAATTCGCTGCTGGCCATCGGATCCATAGGATCCCATTGCCTGTTCGGCCAGGTAGTGGGTTCCCGATCCAACACCGCCGCGATCACACTTTTACCTCGTCTGGGCGCGAGCGGCATGGACACCATCATGCCCTGCGGCTCGAGCGCGGCCGATAACTCGGCGTAGGTCACGCCGGGCTCGATCATCGCCACACGATTTCTTCGGTCGACGCGCAGAATCTCTTTCCATCCCGACAAGTCGAGCATGGCGTGGTTTTCGCCGCACGAGATGCCACCTTTGACGTGTGCACCCTCCGAAGAGACAGGAACCAATGCAGTTCCTCGCGCGTTGGCATCGGCGAGAATCGCCTGAAGATCGAGCACGTCTTTAGGAACAATCACCCCAGCCGGCTTGATGCCTTGATCGAGCAATGGATTTTCCGTTCTATAGGCGGACAGATCCTTCCGGGCGGCGACGGCACCAGGGCTCCTCTGCCCGCGCTCAACGGTAGTCTCAGTCATAGGCTAGTTCTCCAATCCCGATGCCGAAAACACCAGGTCAATGATGTCGGCAATCTGCATGGTCTGTGTGGCGCCGTCACTGGATTGCTGGGACTTCGTCAAGTGTGACTCGCATTTTCGGCACGCGGAGACGATGATATCCGCGCCTACATCGCGAGCTTCCTCGACACGATTCTTGCCGGCCCCATAGGCCATTTCCGGCGCAACGTCCGCAGCACCGCCACCAGCGCCGCAGCATAATCCGTACTCACGGATCCGATGCATCTCCACGAACTCAAGACCGGGTATGGCCTTGAGCAGATCTCGCGGCGCATCGTATACACCACTGGCGCCCGTATTGACCTTCTTCGGCGGGTCCCAGGTTCTGAGTTGCTTCAAGGAAACCTGGCGCACTCCGTGATAATTGACGGGTGACTCACTCTGCCGACCGAGAAAGCAAGGGTCGTGGTAAGTCACTTTCCGCTTTAGCGGCTTCGATAGCCGAAGCCGCTTGCTTTTGACCAGAGAGTCAAGCATCTCCGTAGCATGCAATATCTGCGTGGAGAAAGGATGCGCATATTCCGGATACTTGGAACGGAGCGTGCCCATGCAAGTACCCGATAGCGTCACGATCGTCTTGATGCCAACCTCGCTCAATTCACCGAACAAGTCGATGTTGGCGTTGGCAATTCTGGTGAAATCGTCACGGTAGCCACGGCTGTAGGCCGGGTATCCGCAACAAGGTTCAGCCGTCCCGAGGACACCAACGTTCAAGCCCGCCGCAAGGAGCAGCTTTGCCAGTTTGCGAGCCGTAGATTTGTCGACCTCTGCATCTCCATCACAACCTGCATAAAGCAGGACCTCGGCCTCTTCTTCCGGCACGAGGCGGAGATTTAGTCCATTTGCCCAAGCCGGCAACTGCGGTCGTTCAGATGGAAATGCGTCGTAACGCTTCAGGGACTTAACAGTGTCCGTATGGACCTGCGGGGCCAAGCCTTTTTCGACCATGTGCTCCCGCATAGCCATGTTCACGAGATGCCGCTCAGAATCCATGATGAACTTGCACGCAGTATCGCAATAGCCACAGGCATCGCAGGCAAATACGATATCTGCCATCGCCTTATTGGCCTCGACGCGGCCATCAATCAGGGCGAGCGCCATGATCGACCTTCCACCGCCCGAATAGGCATGGTTGTGATAATGCATGGACGACGGGCACTGGTCCATATAGTCGCCGTCCTTGACGACCGGCAAGGGGACCATCTTGCAATGTCCACAATGAATGCATGTGGACGCGTCGTACCGTAGATTGATCAACCTGTCTAAGCCCATACCTGTCCTCCTCCATTTAATTTCGAGTTCTCAAATCTGAAGTACGACACCCTGACGCGTGCAAGCGTAGTCATGGAAAACGGCATCGACCGCTACCTCTGCGCCTGCCCCGGCGGTGAGGACAGCGTTGTCTTCCAGAGATGTCATGGATGTGTCTCGAGTATTGTTTTAGCGATAGTCAGCCTATCTTAGCGTGGTATTTTTAATAAATCAATCGGTTGATTTATTTATGGGAAATTTGCAGCTGGATGTACTGTCCGGAACGACGAATGGGTGATTGATACACGACACGAACGTGCTGTGTTTGACGATCTGGCTACTCCTTGGATTTCGAGCACGCTGATGCGCCAGGCGGTGCGAGGCGGCAGACCGAACGCTGAAGAAATCTGCCGGCCACATCGGCTCACCGTGCGCGCGCACCCTGCGTTTCATGCAGCCAACCCAACCAGAAGTTGCTTGAAAAATAATCAATCAACCGATTGATTTATTAAAAATGCTGCGCTAGGATTGCCCACTATCAGGACAAGAATATTCGAGACATAGCCATGACATCCTTGCACGGCAAGACAGCCTTCATCCCTGGCACCTCTCGCGGAGATGCCCTGACGATGGTCAGGAGTGCCACGGCCGGTCGACATTTGCGGCAACGCGCGCACTGCGACGGCAATCCACGTGCGTCGAACAACAGCACGGCACAACTAAACTGACATGCTACGGTGCGAGGAACGTTGAGCAACCTTCCCACACAAGGAGACACAGTTGATCATGCTCGATTCGGAAAACCTGCCGTTAGCCCGCCTTTATCATTGGGAGCGGGAACGTGCCGCGGAACCTTACCTGATTCAGCCGATGGAAAATGGCGAGGTGCGCAGCCTGACCTGGGCTGAAGCCGTCGGCGAAGCCCGCCGCATGGCAGCCTACCTCCGCTCGTTGGCATTGCCGCCGAAATCGAATATCGCGATCCTGTCGAAGAATTGCGCGCACTGGTTGCTGGCCGATTTTGCAATCATGATGAGCGGTCACGTTTCGGTTCCACTGTATCCGACTCTCACCGCCGACTCGGTGCGCTCGGTGCTCGAGCACAGCGAAGCGCGCGTGGTGTTCGTCGGCAAGCTCGATCTCTGGCCGGCGATGCGAGCAGGTGTGCCTCACGGGGCGCATTGCATCGGTTTCCCCTACCTCGCACCGGAGGTCTTCGACGGGCCACGCTGGGACGACATCATGCGCGACACTGCGCCGCTCACGGAAACCGTGCATCGCGAGCCGGACGAACTGGCGACGATCGTCTACACGTCGGGCACGACCGGCGAGCCGAAAGGCGTGATGCACACGTTCGGTTCGCTCGGCTGGTGCGCGGAACCGCTGTTCGATGTGATGTCGTTCAGCCCCGCCGACCGGATGATTTCATACTTGCCGTTGTCACATGTGGCCGAGCGCGCGTATGTCGAGATGCTGTCTGTGCGCTGCGGCTTCGCCGTCTACTTCAGCGAATCGCTCGAGAGTTTCAATGCCGACCTGCAGCGCGCACGGCCGACATTCTTTCTCTCCGTGCCACGGCTGTGGGCCAAATTCAGGAGCGCGATCGTCGGGCGTCTGCCGCCCGGACCTATTCCCGAACATCTGAAGCCGACCATCCTGCAACAGTTGGGCCTCGACCAGATCCGCCTCGCCGGTAGTGCGGCGGCCGCTCTCGAGCCCGAACTGCTCGTCTGGTATCGCGACCTCGGGCTCGAACTGCTGGAGGGGTATGGAATGAGCGAAATATGCGGCCTGTCGCATACCAGTTCGCTCGGCAAGACCCGTCCGGGCTATGTCGGCAAGCCGGTTGGCGGCATCGAGAGCCGTCTGTCTGACATCGGTGAGATCGAGATCCGCTCGCCGGCCAATACGACCGGCTACTACAGGCGCCCCGATCTGAGCGCGGCGCTGTTCACCGACGACGGCTTCATCCGCACTGGCGACAAAGGCGAACTGGACGAAGAAGGTCATCTGAAGATTGCTGGCCGCATCAAGGAAATCTTCAAGACTACGAAAGGTAAGTACGTCGCGCCCGGCCCCATCGAAAGCCGGTTCGCGATGCATCCTTATGTCGAAGCGTGCTGTGTCGTGGGTGAGGGCCTGCCGCAGCCCTGCGCACTCGTCGCGCTCTCCGAAGAAGGCCGCCGTCTGAGCGGGAACGGGCGCCGCAGCACGCTCACCGTGTCGCTCGCGGAGCATCTCGAGCAGATCAACCGTGCGCTCGACGAACACGAAAAGATGCGCTTCGTCGTAGTCGTCGATGCGATCTGGGACGAAGCCAGCGGCCTCGTCACGCCCACTTTCAAGATTCGCCGCGGTCGCGTCGAGGATCGCTACACGTCGCGGCTCAATCACTGGTACGCGCTGCGGACGCCTGTGGTCTGGGAGGCGGAATCGATCTGAATACCAGCGGACCGGTCGTGCAACACCGGTCCGCACGATGCGGCCGACGCGCCCACCTACCGAGGAGACCCAGCGACCATCATTCCTACCTGAATCAGATTGACCCGCAGCTGAATTTTCGAAACCACAAATAACTATGGACGGAGACTCGAAATGGCAAGGCATTGGGAAAATTCAATAAAATTAGTACTCTTAATTAGTATTACTATTGCAACCTCGCACAGGGTGTATGCACAAAGCGCCGGCAACACGGTCGCCAGTTTCGGCTGGGTACATATCAGCCCCATCAGCAGTAGCGATCCACTCACCGTGACAAGCATCGCCGGCCACCCGGTTAATGAACCGAAGGAAGGAACCGGGGCAGACGCAACGAATGCCGATACCGTCGGCGTGGGCCTCGAACACTACTTCACCGACAACATCGGTGTATCGATGCTGGGCGGCTATCCGACCTACATGAATCTCAAAGGCAGCGGAACGCTGGCCAGCTATGGAGTCCTCGGTAAAGGCCGGCCCTGGTCGCCGCAACTGATCTTCAACTACCACTTCATGTCAGCAGACAGCAAGTTCCGGCCGTTCGCGGGAATCGGCGTGGCCTACACGTGGTACACCAATGCGAAGATCACCAACCAGTCGTTCGTTACCAGTCTCGTCGGACCCGGTGGTTCGGCCAGCGCCAAGGCGTCCAGTTCATGGGATCCGGTCTTCCAGGTCGGTGCGAACTATCGGTTCGCACAGCACTGGACGGCAGGCGTGACCGTGATGTACATCCCCACTTCCACCAACTTGACACTGACCGCCCGAACCGCAACAGGAACGGAGATCGTCGCCAATACAAAGGTCCGCGTGCGGCCGATCATCACGTTCCTCAACGTGGCGTATATCTTCTGAACACGCGCGACGGGAGCACGTCATGATCGACATCGATGTGAACGGCACCCGCCGCGCGGTCGATTGCGAGGCCGCGACACCGCTGCTGTGGGTGCTGCGGGATCATCTGAATCTGACCGGCACACGGTTCGGCTGCGGCATCGGCGCATGCGGCGCTTGCACTGTCCACATGGACGGCGCCGCGGTTCGCTCGTGCGTGCTGCCGGTCAGTGCGATCGCGGACAGACGCGTCACGACGATCGAAGCGCTCGGCGCCGGCGATGCACATCCGCTGCAACGCGCATGGATCGAACTGCAGGTTCCGCAATGCGGCTACTGTCAATCAGGCATGCTGATGGCCGCCGCGGCATTGCTGGCCGCAACGCCCACGCCATCGGATGCACAGATCGATGCGGCGATCACCAACGTCTGCCGTTGCGGCACATATCCGCGCATACGCGCGGCGATCCGGCTCGCCGCCGTGTCGCCGGTGTCTGCCCCCTCGCCATGAGCTCGACGAAGCAGCGTCCCGCTGGCGGCACAGAACATCCTCGGAATAAGCAGCGGCGGCGTTTCCTGCTCGGTGCGCTAGGCGTGACGGGCGCGCTTGTGATTGGCTGGGGGGTAGTCCCGCCGAGAAGCCGCACGGGCGTCCCGGACATGTTTCCCGCATCGCCCGGTCAGATCGCCCTCAACGGCTGGATCAAGATCGGCACGGACGGAACGGTAACCGTGGCCGTGCCGCCAGTCGAAATGGGGCAGGGTATCGATACCGCGTTTGCGATGCTGGTCGCGGAAGAGCTGGGCGTGCCGCTCGATCGGGTTCGCACGCAGACGGTCACCCGGGAGCGGATCTACGGAAACGTCGCCGCGCTGGTGGATTCGCTGCCGATCCATCCGGACGACGACGGCAAGCCGTGGGCGCGCGCACTGCGCTGGATGCTCGCAAAATCCGCGCGGGAACTGGGCCTCATCATCACGGCGAGCAGCAGCAGCGTCGCCGATGCATGGCAGCCGCTGCGCGAGGCGGCGGCGAGCGCGCGCACTATCCTGGTCGAGGCCGCGGCGCGCAACTGGAACGTCGATCCCGGCGCGGTCTCGATTCGCGACGGCATGATCATCGGGCCGGATGAACGTCGCCTGCCCATCGAACATCTCGCGGGTGACGCGTCCCGACTGCGACCTCCCTCGTCGGTAACGCTCAAGCCCGCTTCGTCCTATACGTTGCTCGGCACACCCGCGCCACGCGTCGATGTCGCGCCGAAAACCGACGGCAGCGCTGTGTTCGCACTCGACGTCCGGCCACCAGGACTACGCTACGCAGCGGTATCGCTCTGCCCGAAATTCGGCGGTACGCTCGCGCGCTTCCGCGAATCAGCCGTGCGCGCGATGCCGGGCGTGGTCGCGGTCGTGCGCCTCGATGGTCTGTCAGGCGGACCATGTGGCATCGCGGTGATCGGGGAGCATTACTGGCAGGCGCGCCAGGCCCTCGACAGCGCGTCCCCGACGTGGAACGAGGGACCGCATGCAACGCTCGACAGTGACCGGATCGACGCCGTGCTCTCGGCCGAACTCGCAGGCCCGCGCGACGGCATCACCTATCGCACGCAGGGCGACGGCCTCCATGCATTCGACGACAGCCGCGGTGGCTCCGTGATCGAAGCGGAGTATCGCGTGCCCTACCTCGCCCATGCGGCGATGGAACCGACCAACTGCACCGCGCAGGTGAGCGGCGGCCGCGTCCGTCTGTGGGCACCAACCCAGGCGGCGACGCTCGCGCGCCTGGTCGCAGCCCGCGTAGCCGGCGTCAGTGGCGACCAGGTCGATATCGAGGTGCCGTTCATCGGCGGTGGCTTTGGGCGGCGCGCCGAATCTGATTTCGTCGCACAGGCGGTCAGCGTTGCCCTGCACGCAAACGGCCGGCCGGTCCAGGTGATCTGGTCGCGCGAAGACGACTTGCGCCACGACTTCTATCGGCCGCAAGTGCACGCGCGACTACGCGCACGCATTGATGGGACGACGCCCATCGCCATCGCGTCGCGCAGCGTCGGCCAGTCGATTCTCGCGCAGGAACTCGGAAGAACCTTCGGAGCACCCGGTATCGGCCTCGACCGATACACCACGGAGGGCATGTTCGACATGCCCTACGAATTCGCGCATCAGCACGTTGCGCATCTGAACGTCGATCTGCCGGTGCCGATCGGCTTCTGGCGCAGCGTCGGCCATTCGTACAACGCGTTCTTTCTCGAGTGCTTCGTCGATGAAATAGCCGCCGCGGCAGGCCGCGACCCGCTGGAATTGCGGCGCGCCCTACTGCGCGCTCACCCGCGTCACGTTCGCGTGCTCGACGCCGCGGCGCAGGCCGCCGGCATTGAAGGGTCAATGCCAGCGGCGTCCGGTGACGGCAGGCAAGCTTACGGCATCGCAATGCACGCGTCGTTCGGCTCCGTTGCCGCACAGGTCGCCGAGGTTTCGCTGCAGGACGGCCAGGTGCGGGTTCACAGGATCGTCTGTGCGATCGACTGCGGCTTCGTCGTCAATCCGCAGATCGTGGGTCAGCAGGTAGAAAGTGGTGTGATCTTCGGCTTGAGCGCCGCATTGTATGGCGACATCCGGATTGCGGGTGGACAGGTCGTGCAATCGAACTTCACCGATTACCCCGTCGTAACGATGGCGAGCGCCCCGCTCATCGAGACACATCTCATTGCCAGTGCCGAGCCCCCCTCCGGCGTCGGCGAGGTGGCCGTTCCGCCCGTTGCGCCGGCCGTCGCAAATGCGCTCTATCGCTTGACGGGCAAGCGTATCAGACGCTTGCCCATACTCCTCTGATGCGCGCGAGCCGCTACCGACCCGACTGCCAAGGATAGAGAGCGACTATTTTTTCTTTTTCTTAGCCTCAGTCCGCAACAAAAACTGGACGGCGTAATCAGTCAGTTCGTCAAACTTCAGCGGCCCTTCGGACTGATACCACTGCATCATCCAGTTCAGCGCGCCGAACATCATCAAACGATCGATGGGCGTTGGCGTCGCCCATTCGCCTGACGCATGCAGTCGGGCAATCACACCATCCCAGATCGCCTCATACCGGTCCTTCAGTTCGAGGACCTTCTTACGCATATCCTTGTTGACCGACGTCCACTCACGCAGCAGGACCGGAATAAAATCGTAATCGGGAGACACCAAGGTTTTTACGTGGGCCTGCACCAGCGCGCGAAAGGCCTCGCGCGGCGAAAGATTATCGACATCGAGCGCCTCGATACGCTCAAGTGCGCTTGCCAGCCCCTCCTCCATCACCGCGACCAGAATGTCCTGTTTGGTCTTGAAGTAGTAGAACCAGCTGCCGGCCTGGACACCGGCTGCGGCCGCAATGTCGCGCACAGTTGTGCGTTCGTAGCCCTGCGTACGGAAAAGTTTCGCCGATTTGAGGATCAGCTCGTCGCGCAAGGTCGCACTTTCGCCCTTCGAAGGACGACCGCGTTTGCGCACTGGTTGGGGAATGGCGTTCATAGAACAAGTACTCGGGTTCTCTGCACAGCTGGCGTATTTGACCAGCCCGCCAGCCAAGGAAATTGGGTCATTATCGACCAGTGTACACGGCTTGGAAAGTTGGCCTGCCCATCGCCGTCGCTCATCTTTCGTCTCGCTCACGTATCGCCGAACGATACTTTGCGGCTCGATGTATCCGGGAGTAGACCTGGCCCAGCTCGCACAGCCGGTTTGCATCGACGCCTGATATTGAATGCTTCCAGAGCAGGCGGAGACAATTCCAGAGGATACCCACAAATAAATCAATCAACCGATTGATTTATTAAAAAAGCCACGCTAGGATGATCTCACTTCGAAACAACAACATTCGAGACGTACCCATGACGACCCTGGAAGGCAAGACCGTCTTCATTACCGGCGCCTCTCGCGGCATCGGCCTCGCGATCGGCAAGGCAGCGGCCAGCAAAGGCGCCAACGTGGTGATCGCCGCCAAGACGGCCGAGGTCAATCCAAAGCTGCCAGGTACCATTTATAGCGCCGCCGCAGAAATCGAAGCCGCAGGTGGACGCTGCCTTGCGCTGCAGGTCGACATCCGCGACGAAATGCAGGTTGCGGCGGCAATGCAACAAGCTGCGGCCCATTTCGGTGGCATTGACGCTCTTGTCAACAACGCCAGTGCGATCAGCGTCACCGAAACGGCGCATACGCCGATGAAGAAGTGCGACCTGATGTTCGACGTCAATGTTCGAGGAACCTATGCCTGCACTCAGGCAGCGCTCCCCTACCTGAAGCAGGCGGCCGAACGAGGTAACAATCCACACGTGCTGACGCTCTCTCCGCCGCTCAATCTGAACCCGAAATGGTTTGCGCCGCATGTCGCATACACGATGGCGAAATTCGGCATGAGCCTGTCTGTGCTCGGGCATGCGGGAGAGTTTCGCCCGTGGGGCATCGCAGTCAATGCGCTGTGGCCGCGCACGGTGATTCAGACCGCCGCGCTGCAGATGATTCCGGGCGTTGCGCCCGAAATCTGTCGCACACCCGAGATCATGGCCGATGCCGCCATTCGCATCCTGAGGCTCGATGCGACGACGCAAACCGGCCGGTTCTTCATCGATGAAACGGTACTCGCCGAGCAGGGCGAAACCGATTTCTCCAAGTACGCGGTCGTGCCCGGCACTACCGAGTTTCCCAACGATCTGTTCCTGGACTGAGGAGAACCATGTCCTACCGCTCTCAACTTCGAGCCGGCAGTTTCACTGCCAAAGTAGCGCTCGTGACAGGCGGCGGCAGCGGGATCGGCCGCTGCTGCGCGCATGAGCTTGCCTCGCTCGGCGCACACGTGGTGCTGCTGGGCCGCGATGCGGCAAAGCTCGAGCGCGTTTCGGCGGAAATCCGTCAAGACGGCGGCATCGTCGATGCTGTCGCCTGCGATATCCGCGACGAGGAAGCCGTTCGCCAGTCGATCGCGCAGATCGTCGAGCGGCACGGCCGCATCGATCTGCTGGTCAACAACGCGGGCGGCCAGTTCCCTGCTCCGCTTGAGCACATCAGCGCGAAAGGCTGGCAGGCCGTACTCAATACCAACCTCATGGGCGGATTTCTCGTCGCGCGCGAGTGTTATACACAGTCGATGAAACCACGCCGCACCGGCGCAATCGTGAACATCATCGCCGACATGTGGAACGGCATGCCCGGCATGGGGCATAGCGGCGCCGCACGCGCCGGGATGCTCAACTTCACCGAGACTGCGGCCGCCGAATGGGGGCCGGTGCGCGTCAACGCGGTCGCGCCAGGCTGGATCGCGTCAAGCGGCATGGACACGTACCCCGATGCGATCAAGCCAATGATTCGTAACCTGCCGAAACACGTCCCGCTCGGCAGGATCGGCAACGAGGCGGAAGTCTCAGCCGCGATAACGTTTCTGTTGTCGGACGGCGCGGCGTTTATTAACGGCACTTGCCTGCGCGTCGACGGTGGCGCGCCAAACGCACGTCGTCATTACGCACTTGAACCGACAGAGCCATCGCCTGCATTTGACGGCTTCCATCGCGCGGTGACGCCAGATATCTTCAAGAACTGACCATGCCGGCATTCCACTCCCGTCTCAATACAGCCAGCCCAGTATTTCGCGACAACGTCGAGCATTTACAGACGTTGATCGGCCAGTTGCATACGCTGCAGGAGCGCGCTTCGCTTGAATCGGCAAAGGCGAGGCCGCGCTTCGCGAAGCGCGGCCAGCTACTGCCGCGCGAACGGCTGGCCTTGCTCGTCGACTCCGGCTCGCCCTTTCTCGAACTTGCTGCGCTCGCTGGCTATCTCGTCGGCGAAACCGATCCGGACAAGTCAGTTCCAGGAGCCGGTCTGATCGCGGGCATCGGCTACATCAGCGGCACTCGCTGTCTGATCGTCGTCGCCGATTCCGGCATCGACGCCGGTGCATTGCAGCCGATGGGCCTCGAGAAATTTCAGCGTCTGCAACGAATCGCGCTCGATAACCGCCTGCCCTTCGTGCATCTCGTCGAATCAGCCGGTGCGAACCTGATGCAGTACCGCGTCGAGGAATTCATCAACGGTGGCGGCAACTTCTACCAGTTGGCGCGGCTATCCGCTGCCGGCATCCCGGTCATCACGCTCGTCCACGGTTCATCAACCGCGGGCGGCGCCTATATGCCAGGACTGTCAGACTATGTGGTGATGGTTCGCGATCGCGCAAAGGCGTTTCTGGCAGGTCCGCCCTTGCTGAAGGCTGCAACAGGTGAGATCGCTACCGACGAAGAACTCGGCGGCGCCCTGATGCACGCAAGCACGTCCGGGCTCGCCGAGTACCTGGCCGAGGATGATGCCGACGGCATTCGCATCGTTCGCGAATTGATCGACAAGCTCGACTGGACATCGCGCGAGTCGTCGCTGCCTGTCGGTCCGGACCCTGAGTTGAATCCCGAGGATCTGCTCGGCGTGCTGTCGCGCGACGGTAAAAAACCAACGGACATGCGAGAGGTCATCGCACGCATCGTCGACGCGTCCGATCTGCTCGAATTCCAGCCGCTATACGGTCCAGCGACCGTTTGCGCCCACGCTCGCATACACGGCATCCCAGTTGGCATCATTACGAACAATGGCCCGCTCGATCCGGCGGGCGCCACGAAAGCGACGCATTTCATCCAGAGTTGTTGCCAGAGCGACATCCCTCTTGTCTACCTGCAGAACACGACAGGTTTTATTGTCGGTAAGGACTCCGAGCGTGCCGGGATGATCAAGCACGGTTCGAAGATGATCCAGGCCGTCTCCAACGCGACTGTCCCGCAAATCACGATCCTGTGTGGCTCGGCATTTGGCGCAGGCAACTACGGTATGTGTGGACGCGGATTCAACCCGTCCTTCCTCTTTTCGTGGCCAAATGCCCGCACCGCTGTAATGGGCGCGGAACAGGCTGCCCTCACGATGGCAATCGTCATGGAAGGCACCGCGCGCGCGAAAGGCCTGGAACCCGACACTGAACGCATTGAATCGCTCAGGCAGAAGATCGTCGCCAACTTCGAACGTCAAACACACGCGTTCTATACCTCTGGCCGGATGCTCGACGACGGCGTTATCGATCCGCGCGACACCCGCAAGGTGATCGCCATGACGCTGTCCGTCTGCCGCGATGGTCGCAAGAAAATAGTCAACCCGCTCACGTTCGGCGTGGCGCGCCCCTGATATAGGAGACAACATGCAATTCACCACAGAACACGAGGCGGTCGCACGAACCGTCAAGCGCTTCATCGAAGACGAAGTCAATCCGCATGTCGACGAATGGGAAGAAGCGGGTATCTTTCCTGCGCATGAGGTGTTCAGAAAGCTAGGTCAGTTGGGCATGCTGGGGCTCAGCAAACCGGAAGAATATGGCGGTGGCGGGCTCGACTACAGCTTTGAAATGGTGATGGCTGAAGCAATGGGCGTTTGCCAGGCAGGCGGCGTGCCGCTCGCGATTGGCGTGCAGATGAATATGGCGACTCCGGCGCTCGCACGCTTCGGCTCAGACGCACTGCGCCGCGAGTTTCTCGTGCCGGCGATCACGGGTGAGCAGGTAGCCTGTATTGGCGTCTCCGAACCGGGGGCTGGCTCGGATGTCGCGTCGATTCGCACAACGGCGCGCAAGGACGGCGACGACTACGTCATCAGCGGCACCAAGCTCTGGATTACCAGCGGCACACAAGCCGACTGGATGTGCTGCCTCGCTAACACGTCCGACGGCCTGGCTCATCGTAACAAGTCGTTGATCATCGTGCCGCTGAAATCGAAGGGCGTGCAGATCGAGAAAAAGATCCGCAAAATCGGCATGCACTCCTCGGATACCGCCCAAATTTTCCTCGACGAAGTGCGTGTGCCGCAACGCAATCTGATCGGCGAGGCAGGCAAGGGATTTACCTATCAGATGGTGCAGTTTCAGGAGGAACGTCTGTACGGTGCTGCTGGCGTGTTGCAAGTACTTGACCGGACCATCGACGAAACCATCGACTACACCCGTCAGCGCAAGATTTTTGGCCGACCTGTACTCGACAATCAGGTCGTCCATTTCCGGCTCGCCGAACTCAAGACCGAAGTGGAAGCGCTCCGCGCCCTCACCTATCGCGCTGCCGAGCTTTACATCGGCGGCGGTGACGTAACGGCACTCGCGTCGATGGCCAAGCTCAAGGCCGGCCGCCTGGCGCGCGAGGTCACTGATAGCTGCCTGCAGTTCTGGGGCGGCATGGGTTTCGCATGGGAATCCAGCGTTTCGCGCACTTATCGCGACATGCGCCTGCTTTCGATCGGCGGCGGAGCAGACGAAGTGATGCTCGGGATTATCTGCAAAAAACTCGGCACGTTGCCGAAGGAGTGAACGCATGAGTACGCTCACTTCGCAATCCTCCGCCCCCTTGCTCACCCGGTTCGTCGACGGTGTTGTCTATGCGACGCTCAACCGGCCGGACAAACGCAACGCCCTGAGCGACGATCTTGTGGTCGCTTTGAGCGCCGAGTGTGATCGAGTCGCCGACGACGATAGGGTCCGCGCGTTCGTGCTGCGCGGCGCCGGCGGCACCTTCTGTGCGGGCGGCGACTTCTCCGGCTTCAAGGCGTTGATGCGCGAGCCTGCGCCGTCCGTGGGGCTCGATCCAATCGCACGCTATAACAGGCAATTCGGCGCGTTGCTCGAGAAGCTCGCGGCACTGCCGATGCCGACGATCGCTGTGGTCGAAGGTGCGGCGGCAGGCGGCGGTTGCGGTCTCGCCGCAGCTTGCGACCACGTAATCATGGCAGCCGACGCGCATTTCTCGATGCCCGAAACCACCTTGGGGTTGCCGCCCGCACAAATCGCGCCGTTTATTGTCGCCCGCATCGGCAAAACCCGGGCGCGCTGGCTGATGCTGACCGGTAGGCGCTTATCGGCGGCCGAGGCACTGTACGCGGGCCTGGCCGATGAAACCGCTACCCCGGGCGGGCTCAACATCGTGTTGCAAAGCGAATTGTCACGTGTGCTTGCAGCTGAACCCGTCGCGCAACGCGCGACGAAGCGCATTGTCGCGGACGCCGCCAAACGTGAATTGCCGCTGGTACTCGACGCGGCTGCCGACGCATTCGCAATGGCACTACGATCGGGCACGGTGACCGAGGGACTCGTGGCTCTCGCCGAAAAACGTGCGCCGAGCTGGCGCATCGCAGCGCCCACCACACCGGAACTCTCATGACGGAACGCCGGTTCACACGTCTTCTGATCGCTAATCGAAGCGAAATCGCCGTGCGTGTCGCGCGCACGGCCAAACAGCTTGGTATTACGACTGTCGCCGTCTATTCGGACGCCGATCGCGATAATCCGCACGTCGCGGCCTGCGACACGTCGGTATCGATCGGCGGCACGACACCCGCCGAATCGTATCTCGTCGTCGACAAGCTTATCGACGCAGCAAGGCAAAGCGGCGCCCAGGCGATTCATCCCGGCTACGGCTTCCTGTCCGAGAATGCAACTTTCGCGCGCCGTGTGAGCGAGGCGGGTCTCGTCTTTGTCGGTCCGCCAGCCAGCGCGATCGACGCAATGGGGGACAAGGCCCGCGCGCGCCGCCGCATGGCCGAAGCCGGCATCCCGGTTGTGCCAGGCTACGACGGTGACGATCAAAGCGAAGCCCTTCTCCTCGCTGAGGCTGCACGCATCGGTTTTCCGATCATGGTGAAAGCGTCGGCCGGCGGCGGTGGACGTGGCATGCGCCGCGTCGATACACCCGACGCGTTGCCCGAAGCACTGAAGCTTGCCGTGTCGGAAGCGCAAAAGGCTTTCGGCGATGGACGCATGATCCTCGAGCGAGCCGTCATCGAACCCCGGCACGTCGAGATCCAGGTATTTGCCGACTCGCACGGTAACGTCGTTCATCTTGGCGAACGCGACTGCTCCGTGCAGCGTCGCCATCAGAAGATCGTCGAAGAAGCGCCCTCGCCTGCCGTCGACGAGACATTGCGCAAGCGCATGGGCGACGCGGCGGTCGCCGTCGCCCGCGAAATCGGCTACACCGGCGCGGGCACGGTTGAATTCCTGCTCGATCGCGCAGGACATTTCTATTTCATGGAAATGAATACGCGCCTGCAGGTCGAGCATCCGGTGACGGAGTTCGTTACTGGACAGGATCTCGTCGAATGGCAGTTGCGAGTCGCTCAGGGTGAACCGCTGCCGCTCGCGCAATCGGATATCCGCATCACCGGGCACGCCGTCGAAGTGCGGCTCTGTGCCGAAGATCCAGCCGACGATTTCCTGCCGCGGACCGGCAACGTTCTCGTATGGCGGCCGGGCCCGCATGTGCGCAGCGATCACGCCTTGGCGGACGGCATGTCGATCAGTCCGTTCTACGATTCGATGCTGGGCAAGGTAATCGCACATGGAGGATCACGCATTGAGGCAATCGAGCGGCTCGCCGACGCACTCGATGAGACAGTACTCCTCGGCGTGACGAGCAACCGGCGCTTCCTTTCGCGCGTGCTGCGCCATCCAGCCTTCATCGAAGGCAGTCTGGTTTCGACCGCATTCATCGCGCAACATTTCCCTACCAACGAGAGCCGGATCAACAAGCCCGGACATGTAGCATGGTCGCTGGCCGCATGGCTTTCGGCCGCCGGTACGGATCGCGCCGAGTCGCAAGGACCTGCGTGGCGTGGCTGGCGAAGCGGTGCCGCGCTGCCGGTACCCTGCCGCCTCGCGTGGCTCGGCGCGCGGGCGGAAAATCAGTCCGCGACACGGCGCGGCACCGTGCTGCTCGGCAGTCACTCGGCATGGGTTCGCTTCGACGAAGGCGAGCCGCTCCTCCTCCACGATACGCCGGGACGCCCGGGCGACCTGGCCTCCGTCACAATCGGCGAACGTACGTTCCGCTATCGCCACGCGTGGGAAAACAACCATCTCTGGCTGCACCTGGATGGCGATGACTACCTCTTCGCATCGCATAACCGCGACGGCGCGAAAAGCAGCGACGAGGCCGAGGCCGATGGCATCCTGCGCGCGCCGATGAACGGCCGGGTGATCGCAGTCGACCTCACGGAAGGCCAGACGGTGGAAGCGGGTCAAACCGTGATGGTGCTTGAAGCGATGAAGATGGAACACGCGATTGCAGCGCCGTTCGCCGGCAAAGTGATGTCGATCGGCATACGGACTGGCGAACAGGTCGCGCCTGGACAGATTCTCGCGCAGCTCGAACCATTACCCGGTTAAGCGCAGACGAAATTCAATGCAAGGAAAAATCTCATGAACAAGCCCGTTGTCATCACCTGTGCGTTGAACGGAATTTTCACTGACCCGCAGCAGTTCAATGTCCCTGTCACCCCCGAGCAGATGGCCCGCGAAGCGAGAGGTGCTTACGATGCTGGTGCATCGTGCATGCACATACACTTTCGCCGCCAGGAGGATGGTAAAGGCCATCTGCCGTCGTGGGATCCCGAACTCGCCAGCGAGATCAACCAGGCGATCCGGGAAGCCTGTCCGGGCGTGATTCTTAATCAGACCACTGGCATCATCGGCCCGGACATCGACGGGCCGCTCTCCTGCATCCACGCCATCAAACCGGAAATTGCCGCCTGCAATGCAGGTTCGCTCAACTACCTCAAAGTCAAGACCGATGGCACGTGGGCGTGGCCGCCACTGATGTTCGACAACCCGGTCAAGAAAATCCAGTCGTTTCTCGAGATGATGGAGGAGACCGGCTCAGTGCCCGAATTCGAATGCTTTGACGTCGGCATCGTGCGTTGCGTCGATATGTATGCACGCGCGGGACTCTTCAGGAGCAGGGCCAACTACAACTTCGTGATGGGCGTCGAATCGGGCATGCCTGCTCATCTCGATCTGCTGCCCATTCTGATTGGCCTGCTGCGCCCTGATTCCAACTGGCAGGTGACGGCCATCGGACGGTCGAACATCTGGGCGCTGCATCGTCGTACCGCGGAATTGGGCGGCCAGCTTCGCACCGGCCTCGAAGATACGTTCTACCTGCCGGACGGCGAGCGTGCGACGTCAAATGCGTATCTGATCGATGCGATGGCAAATATCGCACGGGAAGCCGGGCGCGAAATCGCTTCGCCGCGTGAGGCACGGAAAATTCTTGGCGTTCGGGCTGAAGCCAGCAGCCCGGTCTGATGCGGTGGGCTGCGCGGAACTCTGTGAGGTACCCTCGCCTTCCTAGTCGGCCTTCATGTGGCGCACTCACCCAGACGCTTGCGCAAATAGACCATCGAAGGGGTTTCGCACCAGGACGATGCTTGGCGAAACATTGCGCCTGTTGGGGCTGACATTGGGGCGGGTAGCACGTCAAGGCTATGATTGCCTTAACCTCTTCGAGACTACGCCGTAAAAATACCGTGCGGGCGAATCCGCAGTAGGTCTGACCGTCGCCGTCTTTCGTTAGACACCTTCGACGAGAACAGCACGATACTGCCCCCCATTGAAACGGCGCCGTGCGGCTTCCTGATACTCCGGGCTGTCGTACCAGGCACGAGCTTCCGCGGCAGACGGAAACTCCATGATCACGACTCCCTCGGGCGCATCGCCCTCGAGTACCTGCTGAGGTCCATAGGCAGCGAGGATCTTGACCGGGTGACCTTTAAAGGTCTCGCGGACCTTGCTTCGGTAGATGTCGAGCTCGGCCTGATCCTGCGTGCTTTCTAGTGTGAATACAATGTAAGTCGCCATGATTTTTAACTCCGGCAGCGGTGTAAAGGCATATAACATGATGCCACGAAACTGGACAGACAGTCGGCGCGTGGTGTCAACTCAAGTGCCCGGTCGTGGCCCGCGAGAACTACTAGATCCTCATAAGCCGAGGCTCGTACCGGGCTCGACGCACATATCGTTTTTGGCACCCAGGGGACAGGAACTGCGCCTGCAGCGGCGTCTGCCTGCAGTCTGGTTCTGCCCATCGCGTCGCGAGAGGAAATGACTCGCTTTCACACCGCCTCGACCCTTTGCACACGTTCGCGCTTCAAGAAAGCAGACTCCTGGCAGTCTACGAATCCGATCGGGAGCGACTACTCAGTCACCATCTCGCGGGAAGCTCTCTTGTGATCCATCACCGGCCTGACAACTGCGTCCAAGCTATATATCGTGCCGTACATGCTGCCCCGTCGAATGCCCAGGGACCCACAATGCTGGCTGGCGCAGACCGATAGCCTCAAAAGAAATGATGCATACCCACGCGAAACGCCGTCTGGTTCGATCCGTTTGCGGGCGCCAGCAGCGGCATCGCAGCATTGCCGACGCCGGCCGTGCGCTGATACGTGACTTGAGCGTAGACGATGGTGCGCCTCGAAAGTGAGTACACATCTCCTACACCCATTTCGTCATATTGCGTGCCGCCGAGCCATGATACATATCCGCCCATCGTCAAGGAATTCGCGAAGTTGGTGCTGTAGTCAGCACCCAGTTCGACCGTGCGCATTCGCACGGAGTTGGCCACGGCAGCGAGGTTCACCTGCGTGAACACGCCATGAACCTGGAACTTGTCCGTCGCCTTGTATAACGCAGACAGTCCCATGATGTCCTGACGCTGCGCGGTAAAGAGTGCACCGTTGGCAAGCGATTCGCCGAGGAAATGCGTATCCCCCAGACCCGAGACGAGATTGATCACATGGTTTCGCCAACTGC
Organism: Paraburkholderia sediminicola; assembly: GCF_046026855.1. Taxonomy (GTDB): domain Bacteria; phylum Pseudomonadota; class Gammaproteobacteria; order Burkholderiales; family Burkholderiaceae; genus Paraburkholderia; species Paraburkholderia sediminicola_A. The sequence continues at coordinate 69,220 of NZ_JAQQET010000027.1, forward strand.
TATACACCGCGGACGCGCGGAACGGTCCCCGAGAATAGACAAGGTCCGCACTGTAGACCCTGCCCGGCTGAGTGCTCGAATCGGCGAAACCGTAAATGCCGTTGGCGCTGAATCCGTCAATAGTCGGCGTGGTGTATTTCACGGAGTTACTGATCGAATCGCCAGTGATGCCCAGATTGTCGAGATTGGCGGGATGGAAAAGATAGAAATTGTATTGCACGCTACCGTTCGAATTGATCCGCAGCGCATCGGTCGCCAGATCTAGTTGGCGACCGAGCGTGAGCGTCCCATACCGAGGACTTGATAACCCGACCCATGCGAACTGGCTGAATGCATCGCCGGCAATCGTCCCCTGGCCAGTGTTGGATTTAAAGCCATTTTGCAGGGCAAAGACAGCGCTCAACTCATCGCCGAGATCTTCCTTACCGCGAACGCCGTAGAAGTCTGGAACAGCAACTGGACCCACCGTGACAGTCCGGCTGCCTTGCGCGTTGGTGTTGAAGGTGATGCCTTCATCGATACTACCGTACAACACGACACTGCTTTGTGCCCGAGCCGATGACCCATATAACAATATATAAAGCACGCCTAAATATATTTTTTTAATCTTCTTCTGTCTCCAAATTTTTTTTTGATATGGATGAAATTGGGCAGCGCGAGCCGCCGCCCTGCCACGGAGGTGCGTCGACGGAGTGACTAACTAGACGCGGCGCGCGCCCTTCGTTATGCGATTGACACTGCCCTACACGTCTTCTGGAAGACGCTTACCGTTGGTCTCAGGCAAGAACGGGGTCAGCGCGACACCAAAGAGGTAGATGAAACCGACGGTCACCGCGGCGTGGCCATATCCTCCGAAACGCGCGATAAGAGTTCCAGCGACGAGCGGCCCGGACCACGCCAGCAGGCGCGGCACGTTGAAGCAAAATGCAATCGCCGTGCCGCGGATACGGGTCGGATATAGCTCCGGAAGCCAGGTCGGCATCCACGTGTATTGCCCGAGACTGAAAAATCCCGTGATGGCGGAAACCAGCAACAGTAGCCCGATATCGTGTGTCCACAGGAACAACACGGGCGTCAACAGAAACGCCATCAGAAAGAACATGAACGTGACGCGCTTGCGGCCGTATGCGTCGGCGAGAAAGCCGAGGCCGACATAGCCGGCAATCGCGCCGACGTTATAAGCCATGCCCGCGAAACTGGCCCAGCGCGCGGCCGGCAGGCCGGCGTGAGCGGCGACCGAACCGATGTACGGCGGCACCCAGGTAGAGATGCCCCACCATCCGAGCGTCGTCGTAAGCGACATAAATACGGCGATCAAGGTCCGGCGACGCAGTGCCGGCACCGAGAACAGATCAACTAGCGTGAAACGGCTCAGCACCTCTTCGTGCGCTGACAGTTCGCCGCCTTTGCGCTTGCGCGCGCGGGTCTGCTTGCGCTTGTCGTTCACGCGCTCCCACTGCTCTGATTCGGGAATGCCCCTTCGCATCCACAGTGTGACGAACCCCGGCAGTACACCCAGCAGATACATGTAGCGCCATGCGTCTTCGCCGGTCTGACTCATAAACAGCCAGACGAGAGACGCGACAAAGAAGCCCATCCCCAGTCCGCATTGCATCAGGCCCGCGCCCTTGCCGCGATGACGATCGGGCCACAGCTCGGCGGTCATGGCCGTCCCCGTTGCCCATTCAGAACCCATTGCCAGTCCAACAACGAAACGCAGGACCGCAAACGACTCCCAGTTCCACGCAAACGCACTCAGACCAGTCGTCAACGAGTAGGCGAGAATAGCCAGCATCATCATCCGCTTACGACCAATATAGTCGGTCAGCACGCCTCCAACGAGTCCACCTATGCCCCACCCCAATAGCGTGAGCGCAATCGTCAGTCCGGCATAGAACGGAATCTGCCCATACATCGCCGGTTCGAGCAACTGGCGCAGCGCAATGCCAACTGTCAAAATCAACGTGTACGTTTCGTATCCGTCGAACAGCCAGCCGAGATTGGACGCGAAGAGCGCACTCCACTGCGCCTTGTTCAGCGAGCGATACCAGACGGGCGAGTGTTCTGCTCCAGGCAAAGCGTCACCTGCCAGAGACGCGGCTTCGGTCGTGCCTCGGCCGGGAGTACCTGCGGAATGTTGCATCAATTGTCTCCATTTGCTTTTTTAATCTTGCGCGTGCTCGCGGTAGCACTAACACGTCAACGCGAGCAGCCTGGCGAGTTCACCGGCGACGACATCCGGCGTTTCCAGCGGCGTTAGGTGACGCGCGTTCGGGATAACTGTGAGCGAGGAACCGGCGATGCCGTCGTGCAACGCCTGCGCCATCGCCACCGGCGCAGCATAATCCTCTTCGCCCACGATCACGCTGCAAGGTACGCGCACCTTTGACAGCAATGCGCGCCCGTCGAACGCCCCGAGCATCCGGCAAGTCGACGCGAACGCCTGCGCGTCGTTGCGAAGAAACGTATCAACGCAGCGTTGCACGATTTCCGGATGCGTCGCACGAAATGCATCGCTAAACCAGCGTGTGATTTGAAATTCGACCAACGGCGTGAGTCCGCCGTGTTCCGCCTTCGTCGCGCGCTCATCCCAGTTTTTAGGCGCCGCTTCACCGTACCACGCAGTCGTATCGATCAGACCGGCCGCACGTGTCAGGCGTGGCCACGTGCCTGCAAACTGCAAGGCAACACAACCACCCATGGACGCACCGGCGACGAGCACATCGTCGAAACGGAATGCGGACACGAGATCGAAGACATCGCGTGCAAACAGTTCGACGGTAAACGGCCCCTCCGTTTTGTCGGATTCGCCGTGTCCACGACAGTCGACGGTGAGCACCAGCGCCTGGGCCGACAGGCGTTCGACGACAGGCTGCCAGAAATGCCGGTCCATCCCGAGCGAATGCAGCAACACCATCCGGATGTCGCTGTCGACGTTGCCATGAAGACCGTACGAGATTCGCGTGCCGTCGCGCACGCGGATATGCCCGGATTTCACGTCATGCAAAGTGTCCATCTGAAACTCTCTCGTCGATTGATTGAAACCTGTACCGCGTAAGCGGCGACGTCTTCACGAATGCCCGATCACGGGGTGCGGTTCATAGGGTGCTTCGAGGAGCGCGACTTCTTCGTCGGTGAGCCAGCCGTCGAGCTCGCTCACGGCCTGTTCGAGGTGTGGCAATTTTGTCGCGCCTACGATCGGTGCCGTCACGCCCTTGTGAAGCAGCCACGCATACGCCAGCGTCGCATTGCTGACATCTTTCTGCTTCGCGAGGTGGGTGAGCCTCTCCAGCACACGCAAGTCGCTTGCGCGGCCGTAGTATTTCTGCGCGACATCATCAGACTGCGCGCGGATCGTCGCGCTACGCGATGCGTCGACGGTGTCCCGGTTGCCCGCAAGAAAACCGCGTGCGAGCGGACTCCACGGAATGACAGCCACGCACTGATCGTGGCACAGCGGGATCATCTCGCGCTCCTCTTCGCGGTACGCCAGGTTGTAGTGGTTCTGCATGCTGATGAACCGCGTCCAGCCGTATTCGCCCGCAATCTGCTGCGCTTTCGCGAACTGCCAGGCGGCCATGCTGCTCGCGCCGAGATAGCGCACCTTGCCGGCTTTCACCACGTCATGCAGTGCTTCCATCGTTTCTTCCAGAGGCGTGCCGGGATCGAACCGGTGAATCTGGTACAGGTCGATATAGTCGGTACCAAGCCGCGTGAGACTGGCGTCCACCGCATGCATGATGTGCTTTCGCGAGAGACCGTCGGCATTGGCCCGCTTAAGCGGCTTCGCGCCACCTGCTGCACCGCCCTTGAAGCCCATCTCGACAGGATAGAAGACCTTGGTCGCGATCACCGCTTCCTCGCGCCGGTAAAACTCGCGAATAAACTTTCCCGTCAACACTTCAGAGTGTCCGGCAGAATACATATCGGCGGTGTCGAAGTAGTTGATGCCCAACTCCACCGCGCGCTGCACGAGCGGCCGCGACTGTGCTTCGTCGAGCACCCACGGACGCCATTCCGATGAGCCGTATGACATCATACCGAGTGCGATTTTCGATACGCTCAGGCCGCTATTGCCCAGTTTGGTGTATTTCATCTTCTCCTCAAGCGCCATATCGGTGCGTTCGCACGTCAGATCGGGTAAATGATCGAGTTACGGATCCACTCGCTGTCGAACACGCACGCACGCGACTTGAATTTCAGTCCGTCCGGCGTGCGGCGCATCGAATCAAGATAGCGGCCTACGTTGAACAGTTCGGAGAATGTGTCACGCTTCGTCCGGATTACCAGGTAGTTGGTTTCTGCCTGAATCTCGTCTTCGTTCACCGCCACGATGCGTGGCGCAGAAACGATGTGCCGCTGATAGTACGGATCGTGATACAGCGTTTCACGCACGCTGTAGACGCGGTCTTTCAACATGCCTTTGCCTTCCAGCCACATGATCGATAGTGGCAATCTCGCGTCATAATTTTCTCGCGACTGAATCCGGTAGTCGCAGTTCTCGAGGAAGAGATCTGGCCAGCGCTCGAATTCCCCTGCATCGAGACAGGCGGAGTATTCGCCGTGAAGCGCCAACACGTCCATGAAATCGTTCAGACCCTGCATTGCCTAGATCCCCATCAGATTGCGCCAATACGCGTACATGCCCCTAAGGACGTTCTCGGTAATCGTATGAGTTGACCCATTCCAGTCCTTGCCGCCCTGTTCGGCAATCGTCGTGCGACCGCTGTCACCTTGCTCGTACGACTCCTGACAAAACTCCAGGACTTCACCGTCGTCTGCTGAAACGTATCCTGCCGGACCGAACATGTTGGCCTGACGCAGGCGGCGAGTTTCCATGTCCTTGTCGTCGTCCTCGAAACCGAAGTGCGTCCAGACGAAGTCGAAGGCACCCGTGCCGCGCGGAATGATCTGACGCACCGACATACTGTTCGACTGCTGTTGTACGATCAGATTGGGGAACAGCGTGAGCATCACGACCGTCGGCCCGTTCCACCACGGCTCGGCTTTGATGTCGACGATCCGCTCGTCGCTCAGCTTCATGTCTTCCTTGAAACTGTTCAGCCCTTCGCTGACCGCGCCTTTGCCCGTTGCCTCGCGCGTCGACTCCATCGCGCCGTGCCGACCATGCGCATCCATCACGATGCGTGACTTCTGGTCACCGCGAATCAGGCCGAACATCAGGAACCACGTGTGTAGCAATCCGACGTGATACGGGTCCTTGATGTTCTCCTGCATCAGCTTCCAGTTGCCCGGAATGCGCTGGCGCGCGTGACCGTGGATCCTCAGTTTGCGGCCGTCGAAGGTGCGGTCGAAGTAAGGCAGAATCTCCGGCCCAAGGTAGGCTTCGAGCAGCTCGGTATCGTGGTCGAACGAGGCGAAGATCACGCCGTGGCGTGTGGCGACCTTCAGCTTGTTCAGGCCGTGATTGGCGGGATTGAAGTCGGCCGGCATGCCTCCGCGCACTTCGCCATCTTTTTTTAACCCGCGGCGAAACGGTACGCCCATCAGGTTGCCCTTAAGGTCATAGGTCCACTGGTGGTAAGGACAGAGAAATTCTTTCCGGTTACCGCTGCGTTCGCGGCAAAACGCGGCGCCGCGGTGCGCACAGATGTTTTCGACCGCGCTGATCGTGCCGTCTTCGCTGCGCGCGAGAATGATCGAACGCTCGCCAACCCACGTGCGTTTGAAGTCACCGGAATTCGGCAGTTCGGCTTCGAGGCCGACGAAGCTCCAGTGCTTGCCGTAGAAGATGCGTTCGAGTTCACGCTGATAAACCGATGGGTCCGTATAGACCCAGAACGGGATGCGGCTCTGTCCATCGTCCTTCCATTTTGGAACGAACGAGATCGGAACAGGTTCCATGTTCATACGACGTCTCCACAGTAGTTCTTGCTGGACACATGATCCGCCAGAGCGCCTCGGCGATCCATAAACGGCCGTGAATGCACGATATAATCCGCAGCAATATCAGGACGATTCCAATGGAACTACAGGACCTGGATCTCAATCTGCTGCTCGTTTTTGCCGAACTGGTCCGAGAAAAGAGCGTCTCCAAAGCCGCGCTGAATCTCGGCATGTCGCAGCCCGGCATGAGCAATGCACTGAACCGGTTGCGCACGCTGCTCGGTGACGATCTGCTGCTGCGTACCGGTCGCGGCATGCAACCAACGCCCTACGCCGAGCGCCTCGCCGGCCCGCTGAATGAAGCCCTGAGGCTGATTCACGGTGTCGTGAACATGGAGATGGATTTTGATCCGGCCACCAGCGACCGCAGCTTTACCATTGCGATGACGGATATCGGCGAGATCGACTTCCTGCCCAACCTGATGCGTGGACTCGAGCGCATTGCGCCGCAAGTCTCATTGAGCACGGTGCGCAAAGCGGCATCGAACCTGAAGGATGACCTGGAGACCGGTGCCGTCGACCTGGCGGTCGGGTGGCTGCCGGACCTGAATGCAGGCATTTTCCAGCGGCGCCTGACTTCGAGCCAATACGCCTGCGTGTTCCGCAAGGATCATGCGCTGGATAAGGGCGTGGTCACGCTGGAGGAGTTTTCCGCCGCCGACCATCTCGTCGTGGTCGCGGCAAGCACTGGTCACATGATGGTCGATCACGACCTTGAACGCATGGGTATACGGCGCAACATCAAGCTGAGAATCCCGCATTTCGCGGCGGTTGGGCATATTCTCAGTGAGACGGAACTGATCGCAACGCTGCCCGGACGGCTCGTCAATCGCAGTCTCGTACCGTTCAATCTCGCCTGGGCGCCCGTGCCCGTGCGACTAGAACCGATTCCGCTGAACGTGTTCTGGTCCGCCAAATACCACCGCGATCCCGCTAACCAATGGCTGCGCAGCGTAATGTTCGACACGTTTCGAGAAGGCGAACCGAAGGCTCTACCCGGTACAACGGTGCCCACGCCCTAGCGCCCATCTACGTTATTCGGCTCAGGAATATCGTCCATTGCTGACAATGGGTTCCTGCACCGCACCGTCCCACTTAAGATCGAAAAAACAGATCTTATGGCGGGAGACATCATGCAGTTGTTCGTACAACCACTCGGTGAATCGATTGAATTCGAGACCGGTGCCAATCTGCTGGATACGTTGCGGCGCGCGGCGATTCCCATTTCGTACAGTTGCTCGTCCGGCCGTTGCGGAACTTGTCGGTGCAAAGTGATCGCAGGCTCCGTCGAGGTAACGTCTGCATCGCCAGATGCGGATCCAGACGACGCCACCGTGCTTGCATGCCAGGCGACTCTGACCGACCACTGTACGATCGAAATTCCTGAGCCTGACGAAATTGTCGTCCACCCTGCGCGCATCGTGAAAGGTACTGTCGTGTCGATCGACGCGCCCGTCAGCGACGTTCGCGTCGTGAGGATGAGCCTAAACCGCACACTCTCATTCTCGCCCGGTCAGTACGCGTCCGTACAATTCGTGCCCGGCAGGGAACGGCCTTACTCGATGGCGGGCGTCGACACGGACGAACTGATCGAATTCCACATTCGCATCGTGCCGGGCGGCGTCGTGAGCGAACATGTCGCGAATGAATTGAAGTGCGGCGACACCGCACGCATAAGCGGACCGCTGGGTACCTCATATTTGCGCAGACAGCACGACGGACCGGTCATCTGCGTCGCGGGCGGGACTGGCCTTGCCCCTGTGCTATCGATCACACGCGCAATACTTGAAGCCGGTGACCGCCGAGCCGTTCATCTCTACTTCGGTGTGCGCTCTGAAGCGGACGTGTACGGCGCTCAGACACTTGCGGCAATCACCCAGCGCTTCCCGAACCTGAGCGTCCATACGGTGATCGCGACGGGCCCTTCGCGCGACGGGCACCGTGCGGGTCTCGTGACCGATGCGATCGATTCCGACTGGACCACACTCGACGGCTTCCGCTCCTATGTATGCGGCTCGCCGCCGATGGTTGACGCAGTGCGTCAAACGCTTATCGAAAAAGGCCTGAGTGCCGAACACATCTATGCGGATGCGTTCTTTGCACAGCCCGATGCAATACCCTTGCCAGCCTGATCGACTATCAAGAGGATGTTTATATGAGCGAAGAATGGATTGACGTTGCCGCACAAGTGGATTTGCCCGCGAACGACGTCATCGCCGTACGCGCAGGAGATCGTGAAATCGCGCTCTATGTCGTCGATGGCGAGGTATTCGCTACCGACAACGTCTGCACGCATGGTCACGCCCGGCTGTGCGATGGCTTTCTTGAAGGTACGGAAATCGAATGCCCACTTCATCAGGGCCGCTTCGACGTCCGTACCGGCAAGGCATTGTGCAGCCCACTCACCGAGGACGTGCTGTCCTTTCCGGTCCGCATTGTCGACAGGCGGGTGTTCGTGCAATTCAAGTGAGCGTCAAGGACAGGAAGCGCAGCGATAGATGGACCACGCGCGAACCAGCGCGCTGCCTTCATACGGGACGAGGAGACAACATGGAACTGAACCTGCGGGACAAAGTAGCAATCATCACCGGCGCGAATCGCGGCATCGGTGCGGGCGTCGCCCGGCAGCTCGCGCTCGAGGGCATGAATGTCGCGCTGGTCGCGCGCGACGCGGACCGGCTTGAGTGTACTGCGGACGACATCAGGCAGCGGACGGGTCGCAACGTCATCACGCTGCCATGTGATCTAAGGGCGCCTGAATCGGCCGCAGAGGTCGTTGAGCAGACCTTCGGCGCGTTCGGGCGAATCGACCTGCTGGTCAACAATGCCGGCGCCACGCGGCGGGCCGATTTCTTCGACCTGACCGACGAGGACTGGCAGGACGGACTCGCGCTCAAGCTGCACGGATATGTGCGGATGACGCGCACAGCATGGCCGCGGCTCGTCGAAGTTCAAGGCACGATCCTCAATATCGTTGGCGTCGGCGCATGGACCGGCATCGGCGAATTCACGATTGGCGGTGTGGTCAATGCGGCATTGATAAACTTCACCAAGGCGATGGCCGATATTGGAAAGCGCGACGGCGTGCGCGTGTGTGCAGTCAATCCCGGCAGGATCGAGACCGACAGGCTGACACGCAACATACAGCGCATTGCAGAGTCGTCGGGCCTTAACACCGAGGAAGCCATCGCTTTGCTGTTAAAAGAATGCGGGATCAAGCGGTTCGGCACGCCGGACGAAATCGGCCAAGCTGTGGCCTTTCTCGCGTCTGGAGCCGCTGCGTTCGCACAGGGTGCCATTCTCGACGTCGACGGCGGCGAGACCCGTGCGATATGAATCGCACCGTTGCAATGGCCTCACGGCTTGAAACGCGATAAACGAAACCTCTTTTCGAAAAGCAGCTCACGTCCATGACAGATCTTCATCCGCGCGTGGACGAAGCAGTCGTCCGCAGGTTTTCACCCACAGGAACACTTCGTGCTGCGATCAACGTCGGCAACCCGATTCTTGCGAATCGCGACGCGATAACCGGTGAGCTATATGGCGTATCCATCGATCTTGCGACGAGGTTCGCACAGATGCTCCGCGTCGACATCGATCTTCGTGTGTTCGAATCCGCCGGCGAGGCTGTCGCGGCAGTCACTGCGAACGAGGCCGACATCGGATTTTTCGCCATCGATCCGCTGCGCGGCGCAGGTATCTTGTTCACGTCGCCCTATGTGCTGATCGAAGGGTTCTATCTGGTCCGTAAAGACTCGTCTATTTCTGAAAATGCGGACGTGGACCAGCCGCACAATCGTGTCGCAGTAGGCAGGGGAAGCGCGTACGATCTGTTCCTCTCACGCGAACTGAAGCATGCGAGGATCGTGCGCGCACCAACCTCACCTGCGGTAGTTCAGACTTTCGTCGAACAAAATCTGGAGGTCGCCGCGGGCGTCAGGCAACAACTCGAGGCCGACGCCCGCGTCACACCGGGACTGCGGATACTGAACGCGCGCTTCATGGTCATTCAACAGGCGATGGGCACGCCCAAAGGCCGGGGTGAAGCGGCCGCCGCTACATTGCACGCGTTTGTCGACGCAATGAAATCCTCCGGCTTCGTTGCGAATGCCTTGGCGCGTCACGGCGTCGTCGGGGCATCAGTAGCTCCCGCTTCCTGACAGGCGAGCGTTCTCTCCGCTGCGACAAGCACAGCGCACACAAGCGGCTGCGTCGCTCGCCGTCAAGTCATCGAGAACATTTAGGCCCATGAATGATCCGGAAACTGGCGTCCGGTCATGTCTTTCCCACCCAGGCGTGATTTCGCAGGGACTGGTCAGGCTGCAACAGTATCTACTTACCCAACCACGTCCAGTGACAAAGCCTATCAACCGAAATCCGGACCTTGCCCGGGTTTCGTTTCGGTGGTATGCCAATCTCCAAACTCGGATGTTCTAGCCATAGTCGACGATCCATGTGTCTGCGTCGAGTGGCCGGGCCCGGCCGAACACGTTCCTCAACCTCCCAGCTCAATACGGTATCGCAGAGTCTCAGCGAATCCATACGCCGCCGTCTTTCTGAAACGCTCGACCAAGACACCGCCGCAAGCTGCGATGACCTTCTGCGAGGCAATGTTGTCAGGATCAACGGTTAGCTCGACGTAGGCCAAGCCTTGTCGCTTCGCTTCGCCCAGCATTAAATTGAGCGCCTGCCTGGCGTAGCCGTTGCCTCTCTTCCACGGCACGATTGAAAAACCGATATGGCCAAGCACATTCGGTGGCAATTCGGCAGTTCCAGCTTGCCAACGAAATCCAATCGCGCCGCTAATGTCTCCGTCCCAAATCCATCGAACGATGCCAGGCAGACGAGCGATGGTTGTGCCATCGGGCAAAGGAATCCGTCCACCCGACGCGGTCGGATCATCAAGGCCGTCGACAAACGCATCCGCGTTCATTTTGATAGCGAGTAATTGTTCACGCGCAGTTGCCTCCTCGCGAACGTTGTCGGGAGACCACCCTGCCTCCAGGGCCGCAACGTAGCTCGGCAGCGATGCTGTCGTCGGCTTCAACAGTTCAATTTTGCTCATTTGAGTCGATACTTGTCGGAGAGCGATGATTGTCACCGGCTTACGGTACGGTCGAACGTCTAAAAATGGCCGCACGGAGTCCGATGACGCCACACGCCAACTGCCAGGCGTCCAAACCCACATCACATAGCAGCTGAGTCCCTAATTCCACGACAGTTGGATGCAGTCGGACGTTTCTGGTCGGCGGGTTGTTCGGTGACAATTCCCCCCTCGCTGCAAGGCCGTGTTATCGGCAGTTAGCGCGTAAAATGGCTAGGCAGGCGCCAGCCACGATCTGGGCATCACAGATTGGCGGCAGAACGACGGCGCTGTCGCAGTTGATATCGACTTAGCTAAGCGTGCGATCGTCGAACTCATGAGCACCTGTAGCCAGGCTCGCATGCGCCAGCGGGCTGAGCGCGGCCAGCACGAGCAGAATGCTCGAAATTCTCGTCTTCTTCATCATTTTGATTTTCCCCACATAAGATTGGTGCGCACGATAGCCAATCGGACAGCTTGAGAACGCTGCTCGCGTCCAGTGTGACTGCGCCCCCGCTGGTCAGCAGACACCCACTAATGGATAGCGAGAAACCGTTCATGCTCGAGCTCCGTGCTGCGATTACTGGCAGCATCTGAGCGCCCCCGCCCCAGGGCGAACTCCTGCTCACACCTCACAAGAGACGGTCATGGTGACTGATACCGGATATTCGAACCCACTGCCGCACGCAGAACTTTAGTGGACTGTCTAACGGTCGTGGAAAGCGGTGCACTGGGACCTATAATGGTTTGCTGGCGAGACGGAGCCCAACCGATGACAACAGCTGCAACTCCCATTGATCCGGTCACTGGCATTCTTGAAGCCTTCAAATTCCATGACGTCGTCGCGCTCTGCGATGGCGGCCATGGCTGTGAACAAGCCTATGCTTTGAGGGTCTCGCTGATCCGGGCCCCCGGTTTGCCGACATCGTGAACGATATCGTAGTCGAAAGCGGAAATTCTCTCTACCAGGGGATGATGGACCGGTTCGTTGCTGGGGAAGACATACCGAAAAAGAACTGCGCCAAGCTTGGCAGAACACTACGCAGCCCCATGATGGGTGGGATCGTCCTATTTTTGAGGGGTTTTTTCGTGAAGTGCGCGATTTGAATGCCTCGCTGCCAGAAGACCGTCAGATTCGCGTCTTGCTGGGAGATCCGCCGGTAGATTGGTCGAAAATCAACAACGCCGGCGAATTCGATGAAGCCTTCAGAACAATGGCCGACCGGAATAGTTGTCCGGTGGAAATTATCCAACGCGAAGTGCTAGCCAAGCAGCGCCGCGCGTTGGTCGTCTACGGCGGCATGCACTTTTTGCGCAAGAATCCGTACTGGCAAATGAAAGACCAGGAGGAGGCAGAGCGGCGATTCAACGCGCCAGCGAATTCCATCGTTTCGTTGCTGGAAAGCCAGAGCGCCAAAGTTTATTCAGTCTGGACCACGGTGCTTATCGACTTGGCAACTTTACAGCCCGATGTCAATTCTTGGGGGGTTCCAAGTCTCGCGCCGATTCGTGGCACTCCGCTTGGAGTAGTGAGCTTTCGATCGTATTATCCGCACGCCATGATCACCATGCACGATGGTGTCGCGGAAGAAATTTATGCTGATCCTATCCGCTCTCATGTAATGCAGGAGCAGTTCGACTGCTATCCTTTATTTTGGACCGCCATCGGAGTTAACCTGGAGCGAAGTCTCTCCTTCGTTATCCTCTGATCCTGAATACATCAAGATGCGGTCGGATAGAGTCGCGTGGTGCGGGTTCCCTTAATCCGAGGCCGTCGTTTTCGCGAGCTTTTAGACGACTAGCTCAACCGTGCCATCAAGCGCGCCAGCGAGCGCCAGCACGAGCATGCCACGCTTGAGCATTTGTTGTCTCGCACCGGCCTGCGAGGATAGCTGGTCAAGAACAGATCGAATTTTAACCGTTGCTTGTTGGCCGCGATGTGCCTATTAGGTCCGCGTCCCCTGAGAGGGGCCGCGCACGTGCATGCGGACTAGGCAGTCGCGGCCGTGACGATCGGCTGGTAGTAGCCGGTGCTCGCTGGCGAAAGAACCCGAACGTCATTGAATCCGACCCGCGAGGCAAGAGACGCCACCTCGTCCGGAGTGATGGCCCGATAATGCCCAACAAAATGGCTCGATTTCAAGTCTAAGCCACTCGTCTGGCGAGTGATGTACAAATGCACCGAGTATCGCCGGTCGTCGTGCCAGTCCCAGACCTGATGCACGATGCGGCGAAGGCCGTTGTCCACAAACATTGACGGTGGTATTACACTCGGGCGTTGAACCAGCAACGCGGCATAGTCCCTCAGACTAACGAATATGCTTCCGCCCGTTCGTAGACTCCTGGGCATAGCAGCCAGCGCCTCGGCCACGTCCTTGTCGCTATCCAGGTGCGGAATGGCGTTATCGAAAGCGACTACCGCGCCGAACCGTTGCGGTTCGCACGTGGCAAGCTGCCTCATGTCGTCGACCCGGAACTTCACGTCGAGCTTCCGCTGGGCTGCCTCACGAGATGCCCGCTCGACTTCCGCCCTCGATATATCCGTTCCCTCAACGTCATAGCCAGCGCGTGCAAGACCTGACGATTGAGTACCAATCCCGCATGCGCAATCCAGGACGGTTCCGAGCGCATCGGGCGTAGGCATAAGTCGCGTCAGAACCACCCGTTGGCGCTCGATCGCTTTATCCCGATCATCGAAAATCATGTGATAAGAGGACGCCATGTCATCGTAGAAACTCTCTGCGGGCGGGATCATGGGACACCTGTGAAGGAAACTAGAAATTCTGGCGCTAAAACCTTGAATCGAACGCCCTACGGGGCAGTTCGGGTGGTTGACACTTGGGCCCTAGCACATGACCCTATGTTATCGGCACGTACAACGAACCGTGACAGGTTTGTTGGTCTCGCTGCGCGTTGGCATCCCGATCTCCTCATCGAAAGTGTTTGAAGCGTTGGCAGACGTGAAGGCGCTCACGATGCCGAGCTGCCTGCCGTTTAACAAGGCCGCTCAAATAATCCGCGCAAATTACACAATGTCCGTCGTCCATGCACTTCCGGTCCGCAGATCAAACACTTCAAGCGGAGGTTCGTCGTCAGGGTGAAGGGAAATCTGAACCCATTCAAGCGGCGACTCGGTATCGTCGGTCAACACAAACGTGTAGACAAGAATGACCGTCTGCATCGATATGCCCAATTGCTCGGCAACAAGCGGTCCTGGCAGCCTTCCCGCGACTTTCCTTTTGATGACGCCAAGCTTGAAACCCTCACTCATCAAAATCTGGTTCATGGGGAGCGTTTCCAGCTGCTTGTTCGAATGGCGCTCGCCCACTGCCTTGCGCTGTACGTTCAGCACGACGCTGTGGGGTCTCCCCTCGAACAGACGAAGGCGGCTGCAATGCCACAGAGAATCACCGTAATGCAGACCAAACACGGCGCACGCCTCTGCCGAAGCGACTCTGTTTTCGATTTCGATTACCCTGTACACGTACGGTCGCTGAGGGCCGATGGGAAAGACAACGGGACTCTTCCCAGGGCGCCCTACACGGGAAGGTTCGAAGGTGGCACGCGGGCGCCTGCCGCGCTCCCTGACGACAAGACCCTCGTCCGCGAGGCGCATCAATGCGCGACGCGAGGTAATTACGCTCACGTCGAAACGGGTAGCCAGATCCTCTTCACCAGGAAAGTCGTCTCGCCCTACCCACACACCGTCAAGAATTTCTGAACGCATCTGCTGGTAAATCTGATGATGCAGTGGAACGTCCGGATCAAAGAGCATCGCCAAGTTGGTTGGATTCCGTGATAGCAGGTTTAAACAGGCCGGATTCAATTCGCGGTCTAGTGACACCACGAAAAACTAGCTCGCCTGACCCGCAGATGAAATAACTGAATTGGCCAAGGCGCCGACCCGCGAGATACGCACCTCAACCTCATCTCCCGGGGACAACCATACCGGCGGGTTGCGAACGAACCCGACTCCGTCGGGTGTCCCCGTAGCAAGTATATCGCCAGGGGATAACGTCGTAATCTGGGACACGTAGGATATCAGATAGGGTATGTCGAAAATGAGGTCCTTGAGGTGCCCGTGCTGCATTTCCGTACCGTTGACAAGGGTCGTCAGCGCAAGCTCGCGGGGATCGCCGACTTCATCCGAAGTCGCAATCCATGGCCCAAAACCTCCGGTTGCTTCGAAGTTTTTGCCCGCCGTCAGCGAATGATCGAACTGAAAATCTCTCAAGGTGGCATCGTTAAAACAGGCATAGCCAAATACGTAGTCCAAGGCCTTATCGCGTGCCACGTAACGCGCTGTCTTACCGATAACCACGGCCAATTCGCCTTCAAAATCGAAGCTGGTCGAAACCTGCGGCCTAACCAAAGCGCCGCCATGAGCAACGAGCGTATTGTCCAGCCGAACGAATAAGTTCGGATAGTCGGGCAGTTTAAGTCCCGCTTCGGCAATGTGGCCGCGATAGTTACGGCCCACGCAGATGATCTTGTCCGGACGTGGGACCGGTGGGAGTAAACGCACCTCAGCGATCGACGGGTCGGCTGCGTCAGCCGCAGGAACCGTGAAATCTACCTCGAACAACTCTCCGGCTATCGCATCCTTGAGCGTCGCAAACTGACCTGCATAGCGTCGTCCGATGTCCACAATTCGATCGCCAACGCACACGCCGAATGAATCACGACCATTGTGACTAAAGCTCACGAGTTTCATCTATGTTCACCGGTCGGCTCTGCGAAATGTGGGGTCTCCACGAAGCTCCGCGATTCGCCATTCGTCGATCAACACAAAGCGTGCACGATAAACACCGACCTGCAGTGGGAGTGCCATTGGTAACGGACTCGGCTGCTGCGGCCCATTGTCCGCAAAAACGGTGATATACATGACAGCCTGCACGGAGTCGGCCGACTCGACGACAGGAACCACATTCGTCAGGAGATGGCGCGTAGTCAGGTCAGCAGGTCGAGCTTGAAGTGCATCCAGGATCTTCGCTGGCCCCTCCAGCGTTACACCCTGGCGATGCCACACGCCGTTTGCGGCAAAGAGCCGGATCAGCTCGTCGTACTTTCGGTCGTCCAGGTAAACAAAGAAACGATTCAACAATAGAGTAAGGGCGAACTCAACGCTTCCGTTCTCCGGTAAGGACATAATCGACTCCGTTAAATTTGCGTGGAACCGCGCCCGCAGGAGGTTCTGGCGCGGTCAGTATCATGTTCAGTTGGTGCCTGTCACACGATCCAGTATGCACCCGCAATCGGCAGGAAGCTCGTTGCCGCGCCAGGCGACGTGACCATCGGGACGTACAAGCACGAATCTGCGTTCATAAAGCTCTGCAGGCGCGTCCTCTTCCAGTTCGAGTGTCGTCAACGGAACGTGACGACTTGCCGCAGCAGCCTCGAAATCAGCCGTCGATTGTCCGCCATGATGTACAAGGCAAAAACCATGGCCGAAATAGTCCAGCGTGGATACTCCTTGTCGCACCCACGCATGCGGAGCTCGCGCCCCTGCGCGCGTGGTCGGTATGTATTGCGCATTGTCGTTTGGTGGAGCAGGACTGCGCTCGGGCCAGCAGATAGGCGAGTCGTCGTAACGGAAGCCCAGTTGCAAGCCCATCGTGTTCCATTCCCGGGAACGAGTTTCGACGATAGCCTGGGCAAGCGCCTGCCGCTGCGCGTCACCTGCAGGGCCGGCGTCTTCCAGCGCGGGAGACACTGGCAACGACGCCTCGGAGTGGTAATTCGCAGCAGCTTCGGAGACATTGCGCAAGGCGACAGGACGCCGTTCCGCCTCGTAGCTGTCGAGAAGACCCGGTCCGCCCCAACCTTTGAGCACCGCATCAAGTTTCCAGCCGAGGTCAGCGGCATCTCCCACGCCGGTATTCATTCCGAAACCGCCGCGCGGCCAGAGAAGATGCGCGGCATCGCCAAGCAGAAAAACGGAACCCTTCCTGAATCGTTCAGCAACAACTGTATGTCCCGCCCAGGCACGGGCATCAAGTATCTCGGCATCGATATCGCGGCCTACCGCCTGCCTGACGCAAGTTGCCGGATCGAGCTCGTTCGGATCCCCGTCGCGCATGAAAATGATCAATCGCCAGAGTTCTCGCCCGTCTACGGCGGAAAGGTTGGCACTGAAATCCGGATTTACAATGTCGATCATCACGCCAGCGCGGTCTTCCATGAGGCTGCGCAACTGGGTGGATCGCAAGAAAATCCCGAGATTCTTCCCCTCCGCAAAGGTTCCGTGGAAGGAAACACCCAACGATTTTCGGATGCCGCTTGAAGCGCCATCACACGCCGCAAGGTATCGGCAGCGCAACGAAAAGTCCCTACCGGTCGCTAGATCCCTCACGGAGACACTAACGCCAGTCTCGTCTTCGTCGAAATTCAGAACATCGTGGCCGAACAGAAACTGCGTGGCGCGGTCCTTCGTGAGCGTCTTGCGCATGACAGACTCAAAAAGAGATTTCGGGCACCAGATCGGCCCTTCCGGACTAATCGAGTTGCTCAGCTCCTGTTGCTGCCGGTTCGATGCTCGAGTCACTCGCCCAAGTCGATATCCGGTTACACGCGTTGCAAAGTGGACGTCGCGCGGCATATCGGGAGGGAAACCGGAGAAACGGACTTCGTCCGCGATTCCCCATCTGCGAAACTGCTCCATCGTGCGTGTATGAATAGATTCGCTGGTCGGAAAATTCAACGGCTCCGTGCGACGGTCAATTAACACAGTCGGGATTCCACGCCACGACAGATCGTTTGCCAAGGCAAGGCCCACCGGCCCCGCTCCAACAATGACGACCGGAACCCCTCCTGAAACATCCGAATTCATGTTCAACAACATGGTATTGCGCCCCTTTCTATTTTCAGTCTGGCAGCCGAATCAGCGTCTGCAGGCGTTCTTTAGCCCGATATCGGCGGACGAAATCGGCAACATTGATTTCGATGCCAGACGGATTCTTTTGAAACGCCGGCGTCTTGAAAAAATTCAAATACTCCTCTTCGGTCTCGTAGTTAGGACCGGACAGTTCGACGAGGTTGCCGTCAGGATCTTCATAGTAAAAGCTTGTAGACGGACCATGATTGAAGCTCTGATACGGTGCGACGCCCAATTGCAGCAGTCGCTCGTAACGAATGACGAGACTTTCCAGTGAACGCTCGCGAAACTGCATGTGATGCAGACCCGTGTTTCCAGCGGTACCGATGAGATTCGGAACATCGAAAATTGCCAGGACCTGCGTGTAGGGAAACTCAGCGAAAACTCTCAGGAAGCAAAGGCGCCGAAAGTTTTCCACCCTCGAGCTTCCCCCGTCCTCGCTATTCAAGGGGCGTTCGTACTCGAAGCTCGGTGTCGAGCTGAGTACGACCTGATACCAATCCCTGACAACCTCAAAGCGGGAAGTTTTCAGGACAATTTCGCTGAGGCGCGGCGATTGCAAATCATGAGTGGCAGGGGGCGCCGACTGCGTCTGTTCCTTCATGTCCAGGCTCCGTAGTGTTACATGCTACCTGCCATACATTAAATCACATATGATTATGTGATTCAAGAAAAATCGCGCTGCGGAGAATCGATATTTGTCCAATCTTGCTACCACAGTGATCGCTGCAACGATGAAGCTGCTCATCGCAACAGCCTTGCCGACGACATCATTTTTGTTGAAAAATATAATCTTATATGATTTGATATATGCATTGACCATCCATAGGACCATCCAGTCATGAGCACCTATGCTGACAAACCTGACGCAGCCGACGGCCTACCGGATCCTGCCCCATCGCTGCATCACCTGCCGGCCATCATCGATGTGCATTCACATGCGCTGCTTCCGGTATGGCTCGATGCTTTGCGAAAAACTACCGCCCCGGGAGTACAACCGAAAATTGCGGGGGCGCCTGTTCCGACGTGGAGTGAAGCCAAACACCTTGCCGTGATGGACGCCAATGGCATCGCCGTAAGCGTCCTGTCGTGGCCGAGTGCCACTTCGATCATCAGGGCCGGCGGGAGGGAAGCACGAGAACTGGCGAGAACCATGAACGAAGAATTCGCACGAATCATCAGCCGGAATCCGGACAGATTCGGCGCCTTTGCGATATTGCCGATGGATGACATCGATGCGGCTCTTGACGAGATGTCATATGCACTGGATGTCCTTCACCTCGACGGCATTTCAAGCAGCACCCATGTCAACGGCTGCTATCTGGGCGAGCCGCACTTCGACAAACTGTTTGCCGAAATGCATCGGAGGTCGGTAACGTTGTTCGTTCATCCAACGTGGCCGCCGGGGTTCGATGTTTCCAAGCCGTGCCTGAACCCTGCAATTCTCGAGTTCATGTTCGAAACCACACGCATGGCGACGAACATGGTACTCACGGGCGCCAAAGAGAGGTTCAGTAACATCAACGTCATTTGCACTCATGCTGGCGGCACGATCCCTTACCTGGCGCCGCGAATTTCGATCCTGGAACCAATCTTTGGCGCAGGGCCTGGTCGGCTCATGCTGAGCAGTGAAGAAATTTTCAAGGGTCTATCCAGCTTCTATTTCGATCTGACGGCGGGGACCAGTCGCGTTTCGCTGGAGGGACTGAGGCAACTTGTCCCACCATCGAGGCTGTTGATGGGGTTCGATTACCCCATGATGCCCGAATCAGAAATTGCGCCAGCGATGACTGCATTCGACAACTTTGAACCCTTCAACGCGGCGGATCGCGCGCTTATCATGCAAGGCAACGCAATGCAATTGTTCCCGAGGTTTCAGACTAGAGTGGGGTTGTAAATTCTATCTACTACTCGACACATGAATCATGCGCCAGCGATTCGCTGGCACCACCACAATCTGACAGTCCAAGTCCAGCGCGATTGATCCGAAACTCTCACGCCTGACATATGCCTGATCCAAGTCAGTTCAAAACTTATATAGGAGACCATATGCAACCAGCCATACCCCATTCCAGTACCAGCGTTGCTCAGACACGCGTGACCGCTAAAGTTTTTCGTCGCGTCATTCCCTTTCTTGTCATCTGCCTCGTTTTTCATACGCTCGACCGGATCAATCTGGGTTTTGCTGCCCTTGCAATGAACAAGGATCTCGGGCTGGATCCAGCAGTCTTTGGATTGGCAGCCGGGATTGGCGGGATCAGTTACATCATTGCGGAAATTCCGAGCAATATCGCCATGTCGCGGTTCGGCGCGCGAGTCTGGCTTAGCCGTATCATGATCACCTGGGGTATCGCCGCAGCGGCGACAGCCCTGGTGGTTGGTCCTCGCAGCTTTTTTCTAGTGCGCTTCTTGCTGGGACTTGCCGAAGCTGGTTTCTTGCCGGGCGTATTTCTTTACCTAACCTACTGGATTCCTGAATCAAGCCGCGCGAGAGCAACCAGTATTTTTTTGTTGGCCCAACCGGTTACCTTTGTGCTCGGGGGCGCAATTTCTGGACAGATGCTCGGTATGACCGGCATCGCAGGACTTGCAGGCTGGAAGTGGCTATACATCCTGCAAGGCCTTCCGGCCGTTGCACTGGGAATCGTCGGCCTTTTTTTCCTAACCGACAAACCTGAGAAGGCGCGTTGGCTGTCCAGTAGCGAAAAGAGCGAGTTGGCAGCGATTCTCGGTCATCACACGGACTACGTCGAACGCGGTCAGTGGCGACTGCTACCGAAAGTGCTAAGGAATCCGGCTGTTTTACTTCTGGGCCTCGCATATTTCGGATTACCGTCCAGCCTTAGTTCTTATGCGGCATGGGCCCCGCTTATCGTGCAGGATGTTCTTCCCAAGGCAGGTTTTTTGAGGCTTGGCGAAATCCTCGCGCTCCCTCCCCTAGTGTGCGTAGTAGTGATGTCGCTGTGGGGAAAGAGTTCTGACCGCAGCGGCGAACGGGTCTGGCATACCGTTCTCCCCGTCCTCGTCGCGGCCGCCGGCTGGCTCCTGATTGCCTTCAGCAATACTCCCGTCGTACGCCTTCTAGGGCTCACAGCGGCCATCACCGGTAGTTTTGCTGCACAAGCAATATTCTGGACCATTGCAACCCTTGCATTTCCGCCCCATACGCGTCCTGTCGGAATCGCTACGGTCAGCACCATCGGACTGCTTGGCGGCGCAGTCAGTCCGTTTGTCGTAGGTGTGGCAAATCATGCTGCTGGCAACTTCAAAGGTGGGTTGATCTGGATCGCGTCGTTACTTTTCGTCACAGCGGTGTGCGTGCTTGCGGCGTCACGGCGTAACACTCCTCGCGACGAATTCCCGCAAGAAACCCAAAAGGCCAGCGACCGAATCGTTTGAACTAGATACCGAGTCACAAAACGCCGCCGCTCATCCTGATCGAAGTGGTCATTTAGCTGCCGATCGTCTCGGTGGATGTCGCTTATGCCTCGCGTGACCCGCGACGAGATATCGTCCCAATCGGTCGATATGCGCTGTCCACGACGGTGCCAATCCTCGGCCCGGCATAGGAACGATACGTAGAAGATTCTTACATTATGAAGAGACAGCTGTGCATTTATGTATAGACTATTCATTTCCGAACACACTCAATTACCCTGAACGCACAAGATCCGGTGCGCTGTCAATCAGGCAGCCCAATTTCCATCTGACGCCACAGTACCAAGTATTCACGTATGTAAGGACGTTGCGCCCGGAATACCTACGCTTGCGACACAGACCTGCGATCGCCACGCATGCTTCGGCTGCCATCTGTTCTTCGATAAACCGCACCTTGTTGATAACAAGTGGGCTCCGTTGGCCTAGCCACTGTCTTAACGGCGGCGGCAAGTTTCTGCGGAGCAGAGAGTTCAACACTTAACTGCACGAAGCGACTCTACCGATTTGCGTTGCTCCAACCACTCGAAAAGGTCCGCGAGTTGTCGGTCTCTCTCCTCGACAAGTTCGGGATAGGGACGCTTCCAGTTGTACCATCCTTTGCCGTGAGTGGCGCCCTGCCGATCAGCCGACACAAGCTCCCTCAAAACGGCAGACGGATCGAACGACGCCTGTCCTGTCTCTCCGCCTAGATAGTCCGTGACCGCAAGCATCGTTGACTTACTGGCTACAAGATCCTCGCACATCAAAGGACCCCAGAGCGCGAGGCGTGGCCCCAGACTCCCCCTCACCGCTTCGTCTATATCATCCGGAACCGCATAACCCTCATGGATCATCCGATATATCTCCATAAGCATTGCAAACTGAAGCCGGTTGACAATGAAACCCGGACGCTCCTCACAGACGATTCCGACGTGATTCAATGTATGTACGAACGCCTTCGCCCATTGGACTACCTCGTCACTGGTCTTCGGTCCCTTGATGATTTCTACCGTCTTGATCACGTGAGCCGGCGTTACGTAGTGAATGCCCACGGTTCGCTCTGCCCTGTGCACATCCTTGCAAATGTCTGATAGGAGAAACGAAGATGTGTTCGTTGCGAGAATGACTTCGGGCACACAAAGCGCGTCGAGCCGGTTGAACAGTTCACGCTTTGCATCCAGATTTTCGTGGATGGTTTCATGGACGAGCGACGCGCCATCAACCGCCTTCGCGAAGTCCACCTCCGTCGTCACCCGACCCACGATGGCTCGTGCCTCCTCGGCGCTACGGGCAAGTCCGGCAGCAATCGGCAATGCGCGCGCGGCATAGGTGTTAAGCAAGTCCTCTTTCACGTCGTTAAGAACAACCTCGTAGCCGTAATTCGAATACATGGTGGCGATTACGCATCCCATGAACCCGGCACCGACGACAGTAATCCGTTTTGATTCATGCAGAACCATGCTCTCTCTCCATTGTGCGGACTAAGGTACGTTTTATTTCTCAACGAACGATCCTCGACACCACCCAGGGAGTTTCGTTAGTCGAAGTAGAACCCACCGTTCACTTCAATGATCTCGCCTGTGATAAAGCGCGCAGCATCGGAAGCCAAAAAGCAGGCGACGTCCGCGATGTCCGCGGGCCTGGCAATACGCCCAAGCGGGGTACGGGCAACGGTCTGCTCCATCAGTGCACGAGGCCAGTTCTCAGTCATCGGACTCTCGACCACACCCGGATTAATCGCATTGACCCGGATGCCTTTAGGCCCCAAAGCTCGGGCAAGCGAACGCGTCAATGCAATTACCCCCCCCTTGGAGGACGCATAGGCAGGACCGCCGGCAACCCCGCCCACGCGAGCCGAATCGGATGCTGTGAGAACAATACTTCCGCCATCCTGCAGCATCTTCTCAGCAGCAGCCTGCGCCAACAAAAAGCTACCCGTCAGGTTCACCGTCAGCACGCGGTGCCACTCGTCAGCACACGACCTGTCCCACGCCGTTCCCGACCAGACCGCCGCAAAATGCACGAGGGCATCAATTGAGCCGAGTCGGTCATAAGCTTCATCAATTGCCGCCCGACAGCTTTCTGTCGAACCAGCGTCAAGGTGTATCTGAATGGCATTGGGTTCGTCCCCAAACTGCTGGTCCATCCGGTCTGCGGAAATGTCCATTACCGCCAGTTTGTGTCCCTCCCTCAACAACGTCTTGGCACACGACAGTCCGATACCGCCCGCTGCGCCGGTAACGATCACATTTCTCTTTGACATTGAAATCTCCCGTTCCAAATTTGCAAGAGTGACAGTGAGCGATGTTGCGAGAAACCACTCGAGCTGCGTCGCGTTTCAATCGAAGCACTTAACGCTTGACTTCGATGGCGATGTGGGCTCTAGCCCGTACACCGTACGCTGCCATGGCACATCCGGCAATTACAGCCGGCGCAATGCCCGCCAGAAAGATGTCCGCCACCGACCACTGTTCTCTCAGCATGAAGCCACCCAGCAGCGGACCCACAATTGAACCAATGCGGCCGATCCCGAGACCCCAGCCAAGCCCAGTCGCACGGGCAGTGATCGGATAAAACTCGGTTACAACCATGTTGAGACCAATCTGTGCGCCAACGATGCAGAAGCCCATTAAGAACGCCACTGCGATAGTGGAGTCGTAGTCGAGGTGTCCATTGGCCAGCCATAGGCTTGCGACACTGAAAACGGCAAACTCCGCCATCATCACAGGAGAAGCGCCGCAGTATCGCGACATCCGCCTTTGCATCAGACTGCCGGCAATCGCGCCCAGACTGAAAAGCACGATGGACCGGGCACCCGTCCACGAAGGTAAACCGATTGAACTCAGCAGCGAAGGTAACCAGCTGACAATGAAGTACATGATCAGCAAGTTCATGAAATACGTAAGCCATAGCAAAGCTGTCGTGGGAGCACGTCCTTCAGTGAAAAGCGCACTGATCGGGCCTCCGCTGACAACACGCACAGGTTTCAACTGCTCGAACTCTTCATCCGTGGCATCGCGTAAGTACATTCGGCGAAAAATCTTTCTGATCAATCGGGCGTCGGCGTTTCGTGCGACGAGAAACTTCAAGGATTCGGGCAGAAAGAAAACCAGAGCGATCGCTATGAGCAACGGAATGGTGCCCCCAAGGAAAAAGAACGATTGCCATCCCCACCGAGGCAGAATCGCTCCTGCTGCGAGCCCGCCAAGAAGCCCTCCTCCTGGCACGCACGCGCTAACCACGGCCACTGCGAACCCCGCGGAGCGGCGGGGTGAATACTCAGCCGCCAGCGCCAACGTGTTGGGTAACGCACCTCCGAGTCCAAGACCGGTTGCGAAACGACAGATCACCAGTTGATCCAGCGAAGCCGCTCGCGTAGTCAAAAGCGCGCAGACTGCGAACACCAAGGTCGACAAGATCAGCGACTTCCTGCGGCCCCAGCGGTCGGCGATCGGACCCATTGCAACAGCTCCGATGCCTAGCCCGAACATCGCGGCGCCGAACATCGGGCCTAGCGCACTGACCGGCACAGCAAAGTGCTGCGCAAGCGATGGCGCCAACGCACCCACTGCCTGGGCATCGAACCCGTCGAGTAACGTGACGAGCGCACACAACGCGATCGTGCTCACAGTGCGGACGTTATATCTCTCGTAGGCGATTTCTGAAATAGAAGCCACGGTGTCTCCCAATATACGTTTGTGTTTGTCGGGAATGTGTCGGCCAACTGCCGCACAAATCCGTATCCGGATGATCGACTGTCCGCCCGCAGAGAGGAAAAGAAACTTTCTCACAGCGGAGATGAGAAATCTTCGTTTGCCCGCGAACAAGCTCGGCATGCGTTTTGCGCTATTGACGCTCCGCTACAGGCATTGGGGCCTCGCAACTTGCTCCCCGTCATCCCGCAACACGTTGTAACGGGCAAACAGCGACTACACGCTGCAGGCCGCGCCACCGCTCGCGGCAACTTCACGCGCCGCCTTCGCACCTTCGACTTGAAGCAGCGTAGGGAGCGACACACCGTTTTTTGCCGCCGTAACTTCAGCGAGAATTGACACAGCGATTTCGGGCGGCGTCCTGCTGCCGATATAGATACCCGCCGGCCCGTGCAGCCGTGCTAATTCTGTATCGTTCAGATCAAACTCCTTGAGCCGCTCCCGACGGGCTGCGTTGTTACGCCGTGACCCCAACGCCCCGACATAGAACGCAGGTGTTTTAAGCGCCTCCATCAATGCCAGGTCATCGAGCTTCGGGTCGTGTGTCAGGGCGATCACTGCACAGCGCGCGTCGAGCTTCATGTCGAGCACGGTGTCGTCGGGCATCGTGCGTACGATCATCGTGCCGGGGATATCCCATTCATCGGTGTACTCCTCGCGTGGATCGCAGACGGTCACCTGGTAGTCGAGCCCCGCCGCGATATTGCAGAGGTAACGCGACAATTGCCCCGCTCCGATCACGAGCATGCGGTAGCGCGGACCGTGGATCGTCAATATTCGTTGGCCGTCGAAGTCAACGCCGGCGGTGGTCTCGGCGGGAGCGAGGTGCACCGCACCGCTGCCCATGTCGACGCGCCGTGCGATCAGACGGCCCTCTTCAACCGCGTCGCATAACTTTTCGATTCCACTCTGCTGACTCAGCGGTTCAAGAACCAACTGGATCGTGCCGCCGCACGGCAGCCCGAAGCGATGCGCCTCTTCGGCAGTAATACCGTACTTGACCGCCTGCGGCAGCGTTTGCTCGATGCCGCGCTGCCTGACCCGTTCAATCAGATCGTCTTCGATACAACCGCCCGACACTGATCCGACCACGCGTCCGTCGTCGCGGATGGCCAGCATCGCGCCTTCCGGACGCGGTGACGAGCCCCACGTCCTGACTACAGTTACCAATAGCGCGCGATGTCCCTGCTTGAGCCATCGGGCAGTGGACTTCAGGACCTCGATATCCACACTGTCCATGATTTCTACTTCGCTGCGACGGACATCGGCTCTGACGAGCTAACCCGCACTGAAAAACGATGAGCAAACGATGGCGCCAACGTACCCACCGCCTGTGCGTCCAGACTGTCGAGCAACGTGATCAGCGCGCACAACGCGATTGTGCTCACGGTGCGGACGTTATATCGCTCATGGGCGATCTCTGAAATAGAAGCCACAGTGTCTCCCGATATGTTTTTCGTCTTCGCCGGTATGCGCGGCACGGCTACAGCGCTAGCCTGCACTCGAAATAATCGACTGTCCGCCGGCTGTGGGGAAAAGAAACTTTCTCACACCGGAGATGAGAATTCTTCGTTTGCCCGCGAACCAGTCGGTCATGCATTCTGACTCCAGCGACTTAGCCGCCCCTGCAGGCGTCAAGCACATTGGAGACACCATGTCAGACGAAACCAGAAAACTCTGGGAAACGAGCCCCTTCACCGACGAAGCGCATGCTGCGCTGCATTTCCATTCGGACGTCCGCGTTACAGATTGCACGCTTCGCGATGGCGAGCAGCAGGCTGGCATCGTCTTCACACGGCAGGACAAGGTAGACATCGCGCGCGCGCTGGACAGGTTGGGTATCTATGAGATCGAGGCCGGCACGCCCGCGTCATCGGACGAGGATCGTGCCGCTATCGAAGAAATCTCAGGATTGGGATTGCGAGCCAAAATTAGCGCCCTCGTGAGAGGACGGCGCGACGACATCGATCTAGCGGCGCAATGTGGCGTATGGGGTGCGCGCATCAGCCTGCCTATCAGCACGATTCAGCGCAACGCCAAGCTGAAGCTTGACGACGATCAGTACATCAAGCTCGCGCTGGAATCCGCCGCCATGGTGAAAGAGCGCGGTCTGGAATGCATCTTCAGCCCGTTTGATACGACTCGCGCGGACTTTCCTTTTCTCGCCCGTCTGCTTGAAACCTTCGCACAGGAAAAAACCGTCGACCGCGTGCGCATCGTCGATACCACAGGCTGCGCGACGCCGGAGATTATCGGGCTGCTGGTGCTCAGGATGCGCGCGGTATCGGACATCCCGATCGAGATTCACTGCCACAACGATTTTGGATTGGCAGTGGCCAATACCGTGGCCGGCCTCGCACAAGGAGCCCAATACATGTCGGTCACCGTGAACGGGATTGGAGAGCGTAGCGGCAACGCTTCGCTTGAAGAGACGGTGCTTGCTCTCAGAGTGCTGCACGGCGTCGATTGCGGCGTCGACTTATCGCAGTTCATGGACGTCTCCAGACTCGTGGAAGAGCGATCCGGCATCTCGCTCCAGGCGCACAAGCCCGTTGTGGGGCGTGGCGCATTCGCGCACGAATCCGGGATGGTGGTTGCCGGACTGCTCAAAGATCCATTCACGGCGGAGAGTTATGTGCCGGAACTCGTCGGGCAATCTCGCCGCGTCGTCCTCGGCAAGAAATCGGGTGTCACCTCAGTTGAGGCGAAACTGGCCGCACTCGGGCTGACGGTACCCACGGACCAAATCCCGGCAATCCTCGCCAGCATCAAGGCTGAGGCCCTGCGCACGAAGCGTCCGATCGACGATGACAGGCTGAGAGCGCTGGTTGAAGCAGCCGGATAACCCTCGGTCAAAGCTCCGCCCGAATCCAACTATCCACTCAAGAGAACCCGGAAACGACAATGGCCCAATTGAATGACACTGCACTGCTCGTGCTGGACGTACAAAACGATCTCGTGCACCCCGATGGAAAGATCGGCACGCAAGGACTAGCGAAGATCGTTGCGGAGCGTAACGTGCTCCCTAATCTGCACACCCTGATCGCCAACGTACGCCGCAATGGCGGCAAAGTCGTCTATGTCGGTCTCGGTTACCGGGATGATTACGCGGATGTCCTCAGCGTTGCCCCGCGAATCGCCAAGGCCCGCGAGAACAAGGTGGCGACGCTAGGTAGCTGGGGTGCCGCATTCCATGACACGGTCGCGCCTGAATCGGGTGACATGGTCTTCCACAAACAGTGTGTCAATCCTTTCTTCGGCACGTCGCTGCTCGAGTGGCTGCGCAGCAAGCGCCTGAACACGCTCTATCTGGCTGGCACGGCGACCAACCTGGTGGTCGAAAGCGCCGCCCGTTATGCCGACGATGCAGGCTTTGCCGTTTCCGTCGTCGAAGATTGCTGCGCCAGCCCCAACCCTGCATGGCACGAGTTCGCCATTACCCAGATCCTCCCCGTCTTTGCCCGGATCATCAGGTCCCAGGACGTCGACTGACCCACATCCGCTACCTTTTACTGAACCAACGCCATGACCTTTGACTACGTTTCCGAAAACCTCCGGCTCGAGATCGATAAAGACGCACCCATCGGCCGTCTGTTTATCAACCGGCCGGACAAGCTTAACGCCATCACGATGGCGATGCGTCAGGAGATAGTCCGCTTCTTCGACATGATTGAGGAAGACGAACGGATCCACGTCATTGTCTTGCGTGGTGCCACTGCCGGACGAGGTTTCAGCGCCGGCGGCGATATCCCCCAATTCCTTGAAGTGCCGCCTCGCCAGCTTGCCAATCTTGCCTATTCGATGTCCGCGCCGGAGCGCTGCACGAAGCCTGTAATTGCCGTAATCGACGGACACTGCTATGGCGGGGGCCTTGAGCTCGCCTGCTCCTGCGACTTTCGTATAGCAACGCCCGCCGGTCGCTTCGCGTTCCCTGAGGTCACGCTCGGTGCGCTCCCGGGCAGTGGTGGCACGCAGCGCGCCGTCCGCCTGATGGGCGTGGGGCGGGCCCGCGCGCTGGTGCAAACCGGTCGGCCCATCACAGCAGAGCAGGCGGAGCGGTGGGGTCTCGTCACCTGGCTTTACCAGCCCGACGAACTCGACAAGGAGGTCGATGCCCTCGCGCATCACCTTGCGAAGCTTTCGCCCCTGGCATCAGCGTTCGCGAAGCAAGTCGTGTCTCATGCGCCGGATACGTCACTGGCAGGTGGATTCCAGATGGAAGGAAAAGCCATGACCGTGCTGTGTGGCATGGAAGATTTCCAGGAAGGCGTCGCCGCCTGGAAGGAAAAGCGCCCGGCCAGGTTCACAGGGCGCTAAACGTGCGAGCTGACATGGTCTCAAATGACGCACCGTTCCCTCAGATAGAAGGCCGCCTGGAAGACCTGCGTCTTATATCCGGACGCGGCCGCTATATCGACGATCTTCCTGTCGGCCCACACACACTTCACGCGGCAATCGTCAGGAGTCCCCACGCCCACGCGCACATCACCGGCATCGACACGTCCGGCGCGCTTGCCACCGCAGGCGTCCGAGCCGTCTACACCGGAGCAGACATCGCGCGTGTGCTGGATGCGTTCCCGAATATCATCCGCGAAGCACCGCCCTATCGGGCGGTCGCCATCGATCGCGTCCGCTATGTGGGCGAACCCGTTGCCGTGGTTCTCGCACGAGATCGCTACGCGGCCGAGGACGGCGCGGGCGTGCTCGAGGTCACCTATGATCCATTACCGGTAGCTGTCGAAATCACCGAGGCGTGCCGCGAAGACGCCCCGCGGCTCCATGACTCGCTCGCGTCTAACATCGTCTGGTCGCAACGCTACCGCTACGGCGACCCAGATGCGGCTTTCGCCGCAGCCCACAAGATCGTCACCGTCGATCTGCACTTTCCGAAGTACAGCACCACTCCTCTCGAGACCTATGGCGTCATCGCCGAATATCTCGAGGAGACCGATAGCTATGTCATCAACGGCAACTTCCAGGGTCCGTTTTCGCTGATGCCCGTGATGGCGCGAGCGTTGCGCGTACCGGATTCCCGCATCCGGCTGATCGTTCCGCAGGATATCGGCGGAAGCTTCGGCAACAAGGCGATGATCTACCCCTACATGGCCTTGATCGCAGCCTGTGCCCGTCTTGTGGGCTACCCCGTCAAATGGATCGAGGATCGCAGCGAGCACCTGCTCGGTAGCGCCAGTGGAACTGACCGCAACTCGCACGTCGAGGCTGCCGTCAGCAGCGATGGGCGAGTTCATGCCATCCGTATGAACCTGCAGGAAAACGTCGGGGCCTATCTTCGCGCACCGGAACCGTCTTGCGTGATGCGTTCGCTTACGACCTTCTCCGGCCCTTACCGTATCGAAAGCGGCGAGATCGAAGCAGCGTGCGTCCTGACGAACAAACTGCCCACTGGGCTCAATCGAGGCTATGGCGGCCAGCAATATATGTTCACGCTGGAACGTCTGATGGATCGCATCGCCCTGGAAATGGGCATCGATCGCATCGAACTGCGCCGTCGGAATTTCCTCGCAAAGGAGGAGTTTCCTTATCGAACTACGACCGGAAGCCTGTATGACAGTGGCGATTACGCGGGTTGCCTCGACAAGGCACTGGAAATCGCGAACGAAGAAGGTTGGGAAGCCGAGCGCGATGCGTTGCGACGCGAGGGGCGGTTTGTAGGCATCGGCATCGCTACCGCAGTCCATTCCGCCGGCTCAAATATTGGCTATGTGACGCTGTCACTCACGCCGGAGGAGCGCTCCCGGCCAGGATACAACCCGAAGTCCGGAAGCGGCGACTTCGCCCAGATAGCGCTCGATCCATCCGGACGCCTGCGTGTCCAGGTCGGCACCGCCGGTTCCGGTCAGGGACATGCGACAACCGTGGCGCAAATTGTCGCTCGCGAATTTGGCCTTGCAGTGACAGACGTCGATGTCATTAACCGCATTGATACCGACGTCACGCCGTGGACGATCACCACTGGCTCGTATGCAAGCCGGTTTTCGGTGATGGTCGGTGGCGCGGTGCAACGCGCAACGCTGCGGCTTGCGAAGCAACTGCGGGTCATCGCAGGATATTTGATGAAGGCACCACCCGACGAGATCGTGATCAGCAACGGCAGGTTCTCATGGCCGGGGAGCGACAACACCTTGTCGCTCCGGCAAATCGCAGGTGCGGTTCAGTGGAATCGCGGTGACTTCCCGCCCGGCGCCGATATCCAGCTCCACGTCAGCGAAAGCTACACCGCCCCGAACCTCGCCTCGCCTGACTCGCAAAACCGGGTCAATTCTGCGGCGACCTACGGCTTCATGGCTGATCTCGCAATGGTCGAGATCGATCCTGAGACATTCATTCCGCGCGTGAGGAGGTACATCGCCATGCACGACGTGGGACGAGCGATCAATCCACAACTGATTCACGGTCAAATTGCCGGCGGCATTGTGCATGGTATCGGAGGCGCGTTGTATGAACACCTCGACTACGACGAAGGCGGCCAGATGCTCTCTGCGTCCTTCATGGATTATCTATGCCCCACCGCCTCCGAAGCACCGTTGATGTCGATCGGCCATCATGGCGCCCCTTCCCCTTTCACGGAGTTGGGGGTGAAGGGCTGCGGTGAAAACAGCGCCATGTCGGGACCCGCCGCCATTGCGAGCGCGATCGATGATGCACTGACTCAGTACCGGATCTTCACCCATTCTCTGCCAGTCACGCCCGCAGCACTGTGGACACAGATCTCGGAGGCTTCGTGAAACCTGCGCCGTTCAAATTCGTACAGCCAGCGGACGAGGATGCGGTGGTCGCAGCACTCGCCGAATATGGCGACGACGCATGCTTGCTGGCGGGTGGTCAGAGCCTAGTCCCAATGATGAATTTTCGCATCGTCTCGCCGGCGGTGCTGATCGATCTGAACGTATTGCCGACGCTGGATTTCGTCAGGTCAGACGGTGACATTCTGCAGATCGGCGCGCTAACACGGCACGCTGCCGTTGAGGACTCCGCGACCATCGCATCGACTTGCCCCCTGTTGCGCGATGCGGCGCGCCACGTGGCCCACCGCACGGTGCGTCACCGCGGCACGCTGGGCGGTACCCTGGCACTGGCCTATCCAGGCGCGGAAATGCCGCTCGCCCTCGTGGCCCTGGGCGCTGAGGTCGAACTGCGATCGACAGGTGGAGCCCGTACCACGCCGGTTGCCGACTTTATCCAGGGCGGCCTCGATACGACCCGCAAGGACGATGAATATATACGGTCAGTTCGCGTTCACGTGCCGCCGGTGTCGAGCAGATCCAGCTTTGTCGAAGTCTCCCGCCGCCACGGCGATTTCGCGATTGCCGCCGCGGCTGTCGTACTGGACATCGCACCCGACGGACGCATCTCTTTCATCCGGGCGGCGATAGCCGGCGGCACTGGAGCGCCAAGGCGGCTCGCCGGGCTGGAGTCGGCGCTACTAGGCGGACGTGCGCTCGGCTCGGCCCAGGAGACCTCGGCCATTCGAGAGGCCGTCGAGAGCATCGAGATCGACGGCGATCCTCACTATCCCGAGGCCTACCGCCGTCACCTCCTGAACACTGTACTGCGGCGCGCCTTTGCGAATGCGTCGCATCAAAAGGAGTTATCTGATGCCAGTAACTGACAAACTCGACATCGCGATTACCGTGAATGGGCAGGCGCGCTCAGGTGTCGCCGAGCCTCGCACGCTCCTGTCCGACTTCCTCCGTTACGAGCTCGGCCTGACCGGTGTACACGTGGGCTGCGAACACGGTGTGTGCGGCGCCTGCACCGTTCTTCTTGACGGTGTCACGGTGCGCTCCTGCCTGCTATTCGCTGTCCAGGCCGAAGGCCACGAGCTGACGACGGTGGAAGGTCTCGCAGAGGCGGGACAACTCCATCCGGTTCAGGATGCGTTCCGCCGCAAGCATGGCCTGCAGTGCGGATTCTGCACGCCAGGTATGGTTTTGACCGCCGTCGACCTTCTGCGACGCCAGCCGGTGCAAACCGAGCAAAGCGTCCGCGAAGGAATGTCGGGCAATCTCTGCCGATGTACTGGCTATGACGGCATCGTCGCTGCGGTACTCGACGCGGCAGAAATACTCCAGGAAAAAAAGTAAAGACGAACTCTTCAAATAATCCTCGGCACTCCGGCCCCACGTTAAACATAGCGGGCTTGCATGCTAAGGACGGAACATATCTACCGCAAGGACTAAAGGCATGAATATCGGCTCGACGCTCACGCAGGCAGCGGCTGCGCATCCGGATCACATCGCGATCATCCACGGCGACAAGACACTCAGCTACCGGGCGTTCAACGAGCGCGCCAACAGGCTGGCCTCGCAATTCCGCGCGCTCGGTATTCGCCCGGGAGACCGGGTCGGCATTCTGCAGCGCAACGGCCCCGAGTTGCTCGAAACCCTGTTCGCCACGTTCAAGGCAGGTGCCGTGGCGGTACCGATCAACGCGCGCTCGCACCCGAAAGAATATGCATACATCCTCGAGAATTCAGGCTGTAGCGCAGTTGTCTTCCAGGAGGATTTCGTAGCGGGTCTCGATACGGTACGCCACGCGTTGCCTGATCTCTGCATCTTCATCGCCATTGGTGCGGCCTCGACCTGGTCGACGCCCTACGAGAACCTCGTCGCAAGTGGCGATCCGGCCGACGCCGACGTCGATTGCGCGCCGCACGACCTCGCCTGGCTGTTCTATACGTCGGGTACGACAGGCAAGCCTAAAGGCGCCATGAACTGCCACGCCAATCTTCAGTTCATGTCCGACCATTACCCTCGCGAGGTTTACCAACTCGGCCCGCATGACGTTGTGCTGCACCCAGGCCCGCTCACCCACGGCAGCGGCCTGTGGTCGATTCCAATTACTGCAGGCGCTGGCACCCATCTCATTCCGAGCGGCACGAGCTTCGATCCGGACGAGATTTTCAGGCTGATCGAGAAACACCGGGTGACGAAGATCGCTTTCATTGCGCCGACCATGATAACCATGCTCCTCAACGCGCCAACCATCGATCGCCACGACCTTTCATCACTGCGCTTCCTTGGCTACGGCGGCGCGCCCATGTATGTGGAAGATCTCAAGCGCGCCATCCAGCAATGGGGACCGATCCTTTGCCAGGTCTACGGTCAGGGCGAATCTCCAATGACCATCTCGCTGCTTAAGCGCGAGGATCATAAATTGCCCGGCGATCCCGCTGCCGAACGCCGTCTCGCGTCAGCGGGACGAGTCCGCGAAGACATCGAACTCGCCATTCTGGACGAAGCAGATCATGAAGTCCCCGAGGGTGAAATCGGTGAGATCGCGATACGTGGTGAAATCGTGATGCGTGGTTACTGGAACATGCCGGAAGCCACGGCCGAAGTATTCAAGGGCGGCTGGTATCACTCAGGCGACCTCGGCATGCGAGACGCCGATGGTTATGTCTTCCTTCTCGATCGCAAGAAAGAGATGATCATTTCCGGCGGCGCGAATGTGTATCCTCGCGAACTCGAAGAGGTCTTCCTTTTGCACCCGGGCGTACTCGAGGTAGCCGTGATCGGTATTCCGGATCGTCTGTGGGGCGAATCCGTTATGGCTGTGGTGCGCCCCCGCCCTGGGGCGTCCCCGACAGAGGGCGAACTCCTCACGCTCTGCCGGGAGCATCTGGCTGGTTACAAGAAGCCTCGTTTCATCCGGTACCAGGATGATCTGCCCAAGAACAGCTACGGCAAGATTCTGAAGCGGGAACTCAAGCAGTCCATTCTGGCGGAAATACCGAAGGTGGCCACTTGAATGCTGCTGTCGTCGAGACAAACTTCGCCGGCATAGGTATTGGCATAGCAAGCGCGTGCATACTCATTTGTTCACTCAGCGTTGAAGAGGGCGACTCGCTGCCAGAACGCGGCGCGATGGGCCGTCACTGAAGTGATCAGCGTCGACTGGGCTCCCGCATTCGATGCCTCACCGAAAAAGCGCTTTGTTCAACACCGCACTGTAGGTACGCGTGTTGTCCCCAACAAAAGGAGAACCATATGGAAATGACCGGTGAACAGGTTTTACAATTGCCACGCGAACGGGTATGGGCGGCACTAAACGATCCAGAAATACTGCGTGCGTCTGTGCCTGGCTGCGAATCGCTAGAACTTATCGAAGAAAATCAATACAAGGTGGTAATGGCTGCGGCGGTCGGCCCAATCAAGGCACGTTTCAATGGCAAGCTGATTTTGACCGATCTGCACGCGCCCGAGTCGTATTCGCTGACGTTCGAAGGTTCAGGGGGCGCCGCTGGCTTTGGCAAGGGCAGCGCGCAGGTAAATCTTAAACCCGATGGTGATAGCACAAGACTCTCGTACCGCGCGAATATGCAAGTGGGTGGCCGTCTTGCCCAGTTGGGCGCGCGTTTGATCGACGGCGTCGCCAGAAAGATGGCCGAAGAATTTTTTGGTCAATTCACCGCTGCAATCATGGAGCCAGCCAGCGCAGAGGCCGACGTACCGCACCAAGATGCCGGCGCGCCACCACTCGCTGCGCCGATGCGGCAACCCGTTGAGGAAGTGCCGTCACGCGGGGCCCGCACCTGGTTGTGGGGGATTGGACTTGTCGTGGTGGTCGCCGCAGTGGCGGTTTACAGTTTGCACTGACGCTCGGATGGTAAATGAACGCAAATTCAACGCGCGCGGCTGTGGGCCACGTTCAGAGGTGGCTCGTCAGGCTCACCGTTTGCCGCGTCACCCGGAATTGCAAATTGTTGCTTCAACCATTCTCGCAAGCACTGAATGGCCATTTCACGCGGACTATCTTCCTGCCAGACGAAGTAATAGTCGAGGTGCGATTGAATCTGGACCATTCCAACGCGGACCAGCGCGCCATTTTCTAAAAATGGATGCGCTAGCTGCTGACGCATCTGCGCGACACCTAATCCCGCAATCGCGGCATTCAGCAACGACGAAGCGTCGCTGAAAGTGGGACCGGACTTCGGTCTTCTGTCGCCAAGTCCTGCCGCCTGAAAGAAATCACTCCATGAACGTCGACTGAAATGAAGAAGCGGAACCTCAGGCAGATGATCCAATGTAAGCGGAGCATGTTCTGCCATGAATTCCGGGCTACATACAGCGATCACCTGGTCTTGCAAAAACACCTCCGACCGGAAACCTTCCCGGTCGATCCGGCGATGCCATATGCCTAGGTCCACGGCGTGTGGATCCGGCGGGACGAGGTCGTTATGCACCGTCATCGACAGATCGATATCAGGGTATCGATTCGAGAAATCCGCCAGTCGCGGTATTAGCCATACATTCGCAAAATCCGCCATGACACTTATGTTGAGCTGTCTTCGCAGCGGTGCGCCTCGCGATGCGGCGTCATTGAGTGCTGCGTCGATTTCTGCAAGACCGTGGCGCAGCCGCTCCGCAAGTTGCGAACACACTGGCGTCGGGATTACTTCAGACCCCACGCGGAAGAAGAGCGTATTGTCGAGCAGCGCTTCCAGTTGCCGAATTTGATGACTTACCGCGCTGTGCGTGACGTTGAGCTCGTCTGCGGCCAACGAAAAACTCTGATGCCTCACCGCCGACTCCAAGGCACGAAGTGCAGCGATGTTCGGCCGTAATGTCGCTTTCAAGTTGTCTCCATTTAGTACGTCACAACAAGCGCCAAGGAACCGCGGCGAGATGACCGCTTCATACGGTTGTTATAGAGGTCACTTGGGAAATCTGTCACGAACTGGCGTGCCTTCGACCGTACCTCTCAATTGGACACTTCCACGTAAATTATTGCGCCGCAGCACGCCGCAAAGTTATGTCCTTGAATAAGGTTTGCGCGCGCAAGCTAATCTCGATGAGAGCGACTTAGCCATTGCCGAACCTTGAACTTGGCACGCACCACGCCGATGTCTTGGCCCGGCGCGCCCCATGTCGTTCAACTTTAACCACAGATACATTGTTAGCGAAATTCCGGTTTACGCCGACCGGAGATCGCTATCGACCGTTTCCACTCATCTGCCACTTGATGGGAATCAGAACTTGTGGCGCATACCGATCCGCGCCACCACTTGCCCAGTAGTGCTCGATTGCTGTCCCACGATCCCCTGATAGATATCGGCGTTTGCACCGCCTGAGGCCTTTTGATAGGCGGCCATCAAATATACGTCAGTACGTTTTGACAACGCATAATCGACAAACAGGTTGAACTGATTGTACTTCGGCCTGGCATTGTTGAAGTCCACCTTGCCCTCAGTAAAGGTATATCCGCCGCCAACTGATGCTACCGGAGTAACGTAGTAAAGAGCCCAAGTCTCGTAGCTATCAAAAGAAACGGTGTTTCCAACAATGCCGTCCGCATTGTCAAATCGTACGGTAGAGTAATTTAGAGCGAGTTGTAGTGCGCCTAGCGTGTACGTTCCCCCTGCACTAATCGTTTGCATGTTCCGGGGGTTCCCGACGTATCCAAAAGTGCCTTCACCATTCGATACCCCCGGTGCGCCGTTCGGCTGGAAATTTCCATCCGGGAATTGTTGTGCGGGGTTAAGTGCATAAAAATAGCCGGCAGCCAGATAAAGCGGCCCATTAACGTAGCTCAGAGCCGCCGCTATCGTGCTGTTCCCGCGAAAGTTCCCTGCAAGACCACCGAATGCATACATGCCCTCCGCCGTCAGACCGTTCCACGTAGGCGTCACGTACTTCACCGCATTATTGACACGGAACGCATTGTCGGTATTGTCGATGTCGCTTGGATGGGCAAAAAACGGGCCTGCGTGACCGTTGAAGGTAGTTGTCTGAACCATGTCCACTACAGGATCATATTGCCGCCCCAGCGTCAAAGTCCCCCAAGTTGGATTCGTAACTCCGACGAAACTTTGCCGCCCGAATTCCAACCCTCCCTGCCCGAGTTTTCCAGTGAAGCCATTAAAGCCATTCTCCAACGTAGCGATGACCTTTGTTCCCCCTCCAATGTCTTCAATGACTCTCAGTCCCCATCGGTTCGCTTGCGCAATTCCGCTTTGAGCCTGTACAAGGCTTTTCCCGGCAGAATTGTTCGTATACGTTATGCCAGCATCTACAATGCCAAACAAAGCAATGCTGTTCTGAGCGAAAGTGGATATGGGAAAAGCGCTGAGAAACGCTATGGTCAGCAGTGTTTTTTTCATGTTGACGATCTCCGGATATAGATTTTTTGTTTACAAAAACTTGTCATCTCCATCAATTTAATATTATGTATTACTAATCAAAATGATGATTCGAGAATAGTTTTTCGATATATCACTAGCATTAGCGAGACCGTAGCGAGCCCGACAATCCGCATCGGGTGCGCGTCTAGCAGACACGTCATCGACTGCACCCTGTTGCTTTCAATCCTCTGTCAGAACTGCAAAACGGAAATCATCTCTCCGTCGATATCGGTGAGCAAATCAGCAAGACCGTTTTCTTTTGATACCCCTGGTCCTTACATCACTCTAGGAGCGGTGCGGATCAATCCGCGTCCAATAGTTGACGCCTACTGTTCCCACATTGATGTTTCTTTCAACTCTATGAACCCGAAGCGCATCCGTGGCTGCACACCGTATGCGGCCAAGCCGTATTGCGAGTCGTTGCCTACGGAAATAGTCTGCCCCTCTCTGTAAACGGTATGACTACACCCGCCTCTGTGGGGTCAGCCGCGGCACATCACCACGGCGGAAGTGATCTGCGGGCCTGCCCATCCCAGATTTGCGGTGACGTCGACTTGCTTGACCTGGCGGCAACCACCTTCGCTGTAGTCATAGGTATGCTGCCGTTTGCCATCCCGGCCGATTGGACAGGTGTCGTCGGCGTCATGCCGCAACTGCCTCACGTTTTCGATTACCAGGCTGACGCCATGCGTGTAACCCTCACACAGTTGGCCGCCGCTCGTATTGTTGGGACGACGCCCGTCCAAGCGCATTGTCCCGTCGCTGACGTAGTCACCACCTTCCCCCGGCTTGCAAAACCCGTAAGCCTCTAACTGCATGAGAGTCGTAAACGTGAAGGCATCATAGGCGCCGGTCACATCGACGTGCTGAGGGCCGACGCCGGCATTCCGCCACAAAATGTCGCGGGCAAAATACCCCGCAGCCATGGAGACGGGTCCGGTCTGATAATGCATATCCACTCTCGGCTTGCAACATCGCCCCACAACACCACTGATCAGCACCAACGGGTGCCGGCAGTCCCTTGCCCGTTCTGCGCTTGTCACGATAATGGCGACGCCGTTGTCGGTCTCGACGCAACAGTCGAGGAGGTGGATCGGAGCGCAAATGAGTCTACTGTCGAGCACGTCGGCCACCGAGACCCTTTTGCGATAGAGCGCCTTCGGATTATTGGAGGCGTGCTCACTGTGGATAACCTTGACTGCCGCGACCTGCTCCGGCCGCGTGCCGTAGTCGTGCATGTGCCGGATGAAGGTGGGGCTGAACATCTGCGCCGGCGAGTACCAACCATAAGGCCGGGAATGCATCATGTCGCCTGTGACTGGTATCGCAGAGCGCGCACCCGTGCCGCCCATGCGAATCTCGGAATAACCATTCATAGCGCGAAATATAGCGACGGCCTTGCACAGACCGGCTTCGATGACCCCGCACGCAATGCCGATCAACGCTTCTATCGAAGAACCACCGCCGAAAACGTCCATGTGGAAATTGAGGCGGATTCCGACATCGCTGGCGACCGCAGTCGAGAATGCCGAATCGTTGAACTGATAGGACAACATGCCGTCGACATCCCCCGGCTCCAGGCCGGCGTCGGAAATTGCCTTTCGGACGGCTTCGGCGCCGAGCCTCCGCGTGGTCTTTCCTGCACCCCGAACATAGGCGGTCTCGCCTACTCCAGCGACGGCGTATTTGTTGCGCATGGCTTTGGCGGTTTCGACTTCAGCCTCAATCGTCATGATGTCTCCTCTCCTACGTCAGTCAGAATATTGCGTGCAGCATACTAGTTTAAGCATCTCACCAACCTATCATTCATAGCCCGAACCACGGCAAACGCACATCAAAACAAGCGTGGGCACGCACGTGTATAGTATTTCTACAGTTAGCAGACTGCATTCGCAACGATGATACTGATCTGCTCGCCCAGCAGCGTCCTTGCGCAGTAGCGTGTAGTATGCCACACTGCACATGTATGCAGCATACTAGTTACCCAGGTATACTACGGACCTACGAATCAAACGAAGACCTCGAGTACAACATATCAGTGAGAAGGAGACGCCGAATGCAACAAACCAGTGAGAAAGAAAGTGCGGGCACAAACTCGCCGTCACCCAAAGCCGTTTTCGAAGGAATCCGTGTGCTGGATGTCGGTCATATCGTCGCCGGCCCCCTCGCCGCGTCCGTCATGGCCGATTTCGGCGCGGAAGTGCTGAAAATCGAAATGCCGAAAGTTGGGGATCCGCTCCGGAAGATGCATCCGAAGGACGGCGTCGGGCTCTACTTCAAGGTACAGGCCCGCAACAAAAAATCGATCACACTGAATCTGAAGTCGCCTGAGGGCGTCGAGATTTTCAAACAGCTCGTCGCGGAATCCGACGTGGTGGTCGAGAATTATCGCCCTGGCGTTATGGAGCGACTGGGGCTGGGATGGGACACTCTATCGTCAATCAACCCGCGAATTGTGTTCTGCCGGTTGTCGAGCTACGGCCAAACCGGCGTCAACAAGGACCGCCGCGCCTATGGACGTATCGGTGAAGCATTCGGCGGTTTCGCCCATCTGACAGGCGAGGCAGACGGCCCTCCCATGCATTCGACGATGGCACTTGGCGACACCGTAGCGGGCGTTTGGGCCGCAATGGGCGTAATGATGGCGCTGTACTGGCGCGACGCCCAAGGCGGCGGGGTCGGCCAGGTGATTGACATCGGTCTTTACGAAGGCATTTACAGGCAGATCGAACAGCAAATCATTGTTGCCGATCAGTTTGGCGCGCCGATCTCGCGTGCCGGCAATTTCCACCGAAATATCCCTTACACAGGGTCTTTCAAGACCAAGGACAATCGCTACTACACATTTTCAGCATTCACTGATAAAAGCGCCGTGGACGTGCTCCGTGCCATGGGCATGGAAGAGGACTCGCGCTTCAACACGTGGGATGGATGCTTGGAGAATCACGAGGCGTTTATGAAAGAGGTCACCACCTGGATGGCTGAGCGGAACCTGGACGATATCGATGCCCTATTCGCCAAGTACCTGGCGGCTGGCGCTGCCGTGAAAAACGGATACGACCTTCTCACCGATCCGCATATTGCTGAACGGGAAATGATAATTGCGCTCGACGATGACGAATTGGGACCTGTTCGAATGCAAGGTGTGGTTCCCAAACTATCGAAATCGCCAGGCAAGGTCGTTCACACCGGGCCGCGACTCGGTTCGTCTAACGAGGCTATTTACGAAGGGCTGCTCGGCATCAGCAAAGACGAGATCGAGCGTCTACGGAATTCCGGCGTGATATGAGTTACTGGCGTCCAAATTGCTCCGGACATCTGGCAACAAACGTGACCAGTTGTGTGATGGTTGATGTATTCGCGACGGAAGCATTGGTAGAGAATTTTATTGCTTAAGCCAGGTTTGAAGTCGAATGGGCTCGGGTGATCCCGACTTGTTTTTTCGCCGTATTCGCCGTCACATACGACAGTCAAAAAGTGAAGTGTCCAGGCTCTGATCGAGTAGCTCTGACAAGACGTCGGCAACGCCGGCGTCTTGCTGTGCCCTCAGCGCCTCGCATAGCTGGCCGGTCTTTACGTACGTCCTCCACCAAAATCCGCGCTGCTCCTCCGGAATGCCGAGGTGCTTTTCCGTATTCCCCCAGACACGCAAGTTGATAGGGTGTATCGCGTAGACGATTCCTATCGCCAACGGCCGCCGGTACGCTAGGTTGCTTGTAGCAGTCGAAAAAAGGGGGCTTCGGGAC
Organism: Paraburkholderia sediminicola; assembly: GCF_046026855.1. Taxonomy (GTDB): domain Bacteria; phylum Pseudomonadota; class Gammaproteobacteria; order Burkholderiales; family Burkholderiaceae; genus Paraburkholderia; species Paraburkholderia sediminicola_A. The sequence goes on from NZ_JAQQET010000027.1 coordinate 111,104, forward strand.
AGGTATCCGCGTCATCAAGTAACAGCGCACACGCGCCCAGGTCAAACTGGCTACATCATGAGCGACGAAACTCTCACCCCCCCTTCAAAAGACAGGCCCATCCTGGATTATCCATGCGGCGAAGCACCGGCACCGGGCATGGCCAGCGAGGTTGCTCCCGGTGTGTTGTGGATACGCATGCCGATGCCGCTCGGGCTCAATCACATCAATCTGTGGGCACTGCGCGATGACGACGGTTGGGCGGCCGTCGATGCCGGCCTGCAAACTAGCGACACCGCTGCAGCCTGGCGCAAATTGTTTGCCGACGATGGTGCTATGGCACAGAGCAGGCTGACGCGCCTCTTCGCTACTCACATGCATCCTGACCATATCGGCATGGCAGGCTGGCTCACACACAAATTCGGTTGCCGGCTGTGGATGACCAGGCTTGAATATCTGATGTGCCGGGTCCTCGCGGCAGACAGCGGGCGTGGGGCACCGGATGACGGTGTGCGCTTCTACCAGCGAGCGGGTTGGGACAACGACGCAATCGAAACCTATCGGGCCCGCTTTGGCGGCTTTGGCAAGTTTGTTCACGCTTTACCGGATAGCTACCGTCGGTTGCATGATGGCGAGTTGCTGGACATCGGGGGGCGCCAGTGGCAAGTGGTGATCGGTAATGGGCACTCACCTGAGCACGCCTGCTTCTACTGTCCGGAGTTGAAACTATTGATCTCGGGGGACCAGGTTCTGCCGCGGATATCTTCAAACGTATCGGTTTTCCCAACCGAACCGGATGCCGATCCTATGGCCGACTGGTTATCATCTCTTAATAAGCTAAGGCAATTGATTCCAGATGACGTGCTCGTGCTACCTGCACACAACGAGCCGTTCCGGGGGCTTCATGCCCGCCTGGAATACTTGACCCGCAGTCAGCATACAGCGCTCGATCGGCTACGGCGTGCGCTAGTACAACCGAAGCGCGCAGTGGATGTGTTCGAACAGCTTTTCTCCCGCCCTATAGGATCTGAGCCGGCGTTGCTCGGCATGGCCACCGGTGAGAGCATCGCACACCTGAACTATCTTGTGCATCGAGGCGAAGCCGAGAAAGAACTCGCCCCGGATGGCTGCACATGGTATCAGTTGAAACAGCATGATATTGCGAAGCCGCTGCCGCTGAGTTGCGGGAATTGGAACTCAGATAAAGCACATTGAGCGCAGCCGGTATCGTCCCGCGACACCCGCGCTGCCCCCTATCAAAGACTTCGCATCCTTGAGATTATGATCACTGCCCTGCTTCAATCCCAAAGCGAGCCCTGACCCGCACACCGTTCGCTGCAACCGCACACCCAGCAATTGCTGCAGGCACGATGCCCGCCAGAAAGATCTCTGCTATCGACCACTGCGCCTGGAGCATGACTCCACCCAAAAGCGAACCGACGATTGCGCCGCCTCGGCCGATACCCAAACCCCATCCAAGACCGGTTGCGCGTGCAGTTGTTGGGTAGAATGCAGTCGCAAACATGTTAAGGCCGATCTGTACGCCAATGATGCAGAAACCCATCGCGAATGCCAGTGCCATCGTGGAGCCATAGTCGACGCTTCCTTTGGCCAACATTAGGCTCGCGCCGATGAAAATCACAAACTCAGCCATCATCACTGGAGAGGCGCCGCAAAATCGTGCCATCCGCTTTTGCATGAGACCGCCGGCAATCGCCCCCGCACTGAAAAATGCGATGGATCGCGCACCCGCTCCGGGCGGCAAGCCTATAGAACCAAGCAACGACGGTAGCCAATTGACGATGAAGTACGCGATCAGCATATTCATGAAATACGTGAGCCATAACAGCGCCGTCGTCGGGGCACGCCCGTCAGTAAAAAGTTCGCTGACCGGACTCCGGTTGGTAGGGCCGACCGATTTCAACCTCCTGAGCTCTTCGTCCGTGACATCGCGCGAATAGACCCGGCGGAACACTTTTTCGATCAACCGGGCGTCTGCCTTTCGTGCCACAAGAAAGCTAAGTGACTCGGGCAGCAAGGAAACGAGAAAGATTGCGATGAGCAACGGAACGATGCCGCCAAGCACAAAGAGCGGTTGCCACCCCCATCTAGGCAGTATTGCTCCCGCCGCAAGCCCACCAAGGAGACCGCCTACCGGTACGCACGTGCCGATAACCGACACCGTAAACCCGGCAAGGCGTCGGGGCGAATACTCAGCAGACAGCGCTACTGTAGTCGGCATCGCGCCGCCAAGTCCAAGCCCCGTAAGAAAACGAAAAATGACAAGCTGATCTAACGAAGTAGCTCTGATGGTTAAAAGCGAACAGATTCCAAACAACAGCGTCGAAGCGATAAGCGGTTTCTTGCGCCCCCAGCAGTCCGCGATGGGTCCAATTGCAATAGCGCCAATACCGAGCCCCAAAAAGCTCGCGCTAAACATTGGTCCCAATGCACTGACCGGCACAGAGAAGTGGCGCGCGAGCGACGGAGCCAAGGCGCCGACCATCTGTAAATCAAAACCGTCGAGTAAAGTAACGAGCGCGCACAACGCTACTGTTCCTAGCGTGCGGAAGTTGTGTCGCTCGTACGCAATCTCCGAAATAGAAGCCATGATGTCTCCGATAATGTTTTAGTTAGTGGGCAAAGCGCGGCAACGTTGCGCAAGGCCTTACGCGGGATGATCGGCCGTCCGTCCGCCGGGAGGAAACGAAGATTTTTCATGTCCGACGTGAGAAATTCTCGTTTGCCGAGGCGAAACCGCCATCCTTTCGATTACGTCCCCAAACGATGAGATGACGAAGGCGTCAATCTCGATTACAAACATCGCGATCACTGCCACAGCAACGCGCGATGCACCACACCACCGACAATGACCAACAACCGGCGCCTGAGACGACAACGCAAAGTTGATCGAGATTGAGTACCTGGACGACGGCGACTTTCCTCCAAAATTCGCCAACCAGGGGCCGTGCGGCAAGCAGCAACAGCATGCGCGTGAGAAACTACCGCTCGTCCCCCTCCAGTCGAAAGCGTGACGAGTGGCCCAACCGCGCCCTTGCACGGTAGAGAGGGGTATGCCACAATCACGCCGAATGCAACATACTAGTTAGCGAGAGCGAATCAGTTCGCACGAGTCCGCTGTCCCAGAACACCGTTATGGATGGCATACGCGCCAAGACCGCGCCACTCTCTGCGTCCATACCGGCCGTTTTGGCGCCGACGGGCGCGCGGGCCGACTCCACCAAAATACGCCTTGCAGGGTCCTTCAGGACCGAGACCAATCGCTACTATCCACTGGCAGGTTGACATGTTTTCAGTATCCCGACCCCTTTCGTTGCGGTCCCAGGCGCTCGAGCAAATCCGGCGCAATATCATCACTGGCGTGCTACCGGCCGGGGAGCTCTACTCCGAACAAAGCCTTGCCGACAAGATGGGCGTATCCCGCAGTCCGGTGCGGGAAGCGCTACTACAACTCGCCTCCGAGGGACTCGTTGAACTAATCCCGCACCGAGGCGTCAGAATCGCCCTGATCGACCCCGCATACCTGACCTACATACTCGAGTTCCGGGCGGCAATCGACGGCTACTGTGCAAGGACGCTTGCGTCCAATCCCCGCCGCAAGGTGCTGGAAAAGCTCGACGCAGAACTCGCCCGCCAGCGGGACCTCATCGCTGCCGGGAACTGGGAATCCTGGCCTGACGCGAACATGGATTTCCACTCCGTCCTTGCGCGCAGCGTCGGAAATCCGTTGATGGAAAGCGCCATCGCGGAGCTCGGCAGTCATATGATGAGACTGGGATTCCTGATACACGGCCAGCACGACCAGATACGCGAAAACTTCGCTGCACACACGGCGATCGTTGATGCCATCCGGAAAGGTGACCCCGCGACGGCGCAAGCCTTGGCATGCGAGCATCTTCAAAGCACCGAAGAATTGATAAAGCGCCATTTCGGGAAGCCCGATGACTCTGCCGGCAAACCCAGTACCAAGCGGTTATTGCGCGACAGAAAGGTTTCTGCCGACGCCGTCTGAGCGAATCTCCGCTCAAGCGAGCACCAGCGCACAGACTTATTCCCCGACAGACCCGATAACGCCCGCAGCATCCCAGCGCCACGGACGGACGGCTGACCGGCTCGCATCTTCATCGATCGTCCATTGCGGCAGCGAAAGACCAGGGGCGACGTCGGTGAAGACAAGCCGCACTCGGGTGCGGATACCCAACTTGGCAATCTCGGCGGGCGAAGCGAGCCTGCCCTCCCCGTCCACTAGATTTCCGACTACCCGCAACGCTTCCTGAGCGCTCGGCCGTCCCTTCTGCACGTCAAGATCGACAATCGCCACCAAGTACGGCAGGCTTTCAGCAAACCCCGGCTGAATTGCCTTATAAATTTCGGTATACGAATGAACTTCACCTCGCCCATCGACTTCGGACCACTCTGATTCCGGACACGCACACCACGGGCAACCTGGCATCGGAGGGTACCTCAGCAACTGACAGCCGCAACATCGCTGCAAGTGGAAGTGGTGCGATGCGCAGTACCGGAAATAAGTCAGGTTCTCGACATCAAGCTCGGAGAGCCGCAGTGACATGCCGAGATACTCCGCCTGAATCGGGGCCGGCGCGCCCCCCGCGCGGAAGTCAGCCATGGCGCGTCACACCTGTAGAGATGGCCTGTCCGGCCGTCGGTCCGAGTGCGGTCGCGG
>NZ_JAQQET010000028.1:0-115196 GCF_046026855.1 Paraburkholderia sediminicola
GTTTCGGCCCTTCAGCGCCGCTTTCCAGATTGCCAACAATCGTTCGACTCGCACTGTCTTTAGTCACTGCTTGAAGATTATTGCGCTTGCCGCGCAAGCTTCTTCGAGTGCGTGCCGAGACAGACGGGTCAAGCCGGAAAAAGTCGTCAAACCATGCGGCGCGCCGGCATATTCGGTGACGCGTACCTCGACACCCGCGGCGCGTAGCCGGGCAGCGTAGCGCCATCCGTCGTCTCTCAGCGGATCATGTTCGGCGACCTGGATTAGCGCGGGCGGCAAAGCCGATAAGTTCTCCGCGAGTAGCGGCGATGCCAATGGGTTACGGGCCAACGCTGGATCTCCCAGGTAGTGCCGCGCATAGGCGGAGACGGCCCGCGCCGTCAACAACGGCGCGTGAGCCTTCTCGCTCATCGACGGTGAACTCAAGGTCAAGTCCAGTGCCGGACAGATCAGCGTTTGGCCGGAGATCGGCGGGCCGCCCAGATCGCGGGCATAGAGACACAGTGCGGCGGTGAGATTCGCCCCCGCGCTGTCTCCCGCGACGCTGATCTGTCCGACGTCGATACCTAGTTGCACCGCATGCAGATGAAGCCAGCACAGCGCCGCGTAGCCGTCCTCCAGGGCGGCTGGATACCGATGCCGTGGGGCGAGTCGATAATCGACGGACACAACCAGCGTGCCGGTATGGGCCGCAAACGCGCTGCACCACCAGTCGGTCAAGCCCGGATCGCCGGATACCCAGCCGCCGCCGTGAAAGTAAAGGAGACCGGGACAGCCTGCGTCGCGTCGATCAGGTACGTAGAGGCGAATCGCGGGACAGTCGCTCGCGCGAGGGCTGTCGCTGATCACGACGCCAGCGGCGCGCGCGCCGAATATCCAATCTGTCAGCAGGTTGCGCGGCATGGGCTTCTGGTCCGCCTCTATCTCTGCTTCGGTGCAGGTCTCTATACTGTTTTTTTCGCTGAGTTTCAGCAGCCATGCCAGGAGTTCGAGGCGTCGACCCAAGGGGCGGCTGAAGGTGCCGTTGCGCATCGCAATGGGCCGCTCGACGCAGTGGGCTGGCACCGCATCGATTGGGTTGCCGGGCGATTGAGCTGCCGCCCCTGTCTTGAGTTCAGTATTCGGGCACATCGACACGTCCTTCCGCGACTTCGATCATTTCGGCAGACAACGGTTTTTCCCGGAGTAGCAACGCGAGCAGCAAGGCAATGCCCATCATCGCGGCAGCACTGACGAAAACCGAACCGTAGGCGTGCAGCATTTCTCCAGCGTTACCTGCCCGGGCCAGCCTGGCCGTCAGGATCGAGCCGAATACGGCTGCGCCCGTTGCACCACCCAGCGTCTTGAAAAAATTCAGTGCGCCGGTCGCCACACCCAGGTGCCGATGCTCGACCGCGTTCTGCCCGGCCAGCACCACGACCTGGATGAAGAAGCCCAGGCCGATTCCGATGACAGCCAGCATGATCAGCACATGCCACAGTGGTGTCGTCAGGTCGATGCGGGCGAGCGCGCAGAAGCCGATACCAGACAGGATCGCACCGGCAATCGGGAAAGCCTTGTACCTGCCCGAGTGCGAAATGATGCCGCCCGTTACCATCGTTGCGACGATCAACCCCAGTAGCAACGGTACGATGGAAGCCCCAGACACCGACGCGTCCAGCCCGAAAGTGCTCTGCAGCATAAGCGGGACGTACAGCATGCCGACGAAGAGCGCCGCGGTCGAAAGGAAAAACAGCGTCGCCGATACAGCGAAAATGCTGTTGCCAAAGAGTTGCAATGGAGTGATCGGTTCCGCAGCGGCATGTTCGACCGCCAGGTAGGCAAGCAACGACACTAGTGTCACTGCCGCAAGACCGAGCGTCTGCCAGGCGCTCCAGGGATAGGCCTGCCCACCGTAAACCATCGAGAGAAGAAAGCTTGTCGTGAAAACAATCGCCAGCACGGAACCCCAGATATCTAGCCGGTGAGAGCGTGCGCGTCCGGGCAGGTGAAGGCGCGCGCCAATGATACCGAACGCAAGCAAGCCGATCGGAACGTTGATCACGAAGATCCAGATCCAGCTCCAGTGGTCGACGATGACGCCACCGAGCACCGGCCCGAGAATGATCGCAATTGCAGGAACGATGCCGAGAACAGCCTGGTAGCGCGCTCGTTCGCGCGGCGGTGCCAGATCTCCGACGATGGCCATGACGAGAGAGTTGAGTCCGCCGCCGCCCAGACCCTGGAACGCGCGAAACGCGATCAGCCACGCCATGTTCGGTGCTGCGGCGCACAGCGCGGAACCGACAACGAAAATGGCGACAGAGGCCAGAAAGACCGGTTTTCGTCCGATCATGTCGCCAAGCTTGCCGAAGATCAGCGTGGTGACTGCGCTGGTAAGCAGGTACGAGGTTGCGATCCAGGGAGCGTTGCCGGCGTCTCCCAACTCTGCACCAATGCGACCCAGTGCGGCGGCAACGATGGTCTGGTCAAGTGTCGAGATGAACAACACGAGCATCAGGGGCAGCAGGACTGCCATGATTGTCGTGTCCGACCGTTCGAGAGCGGGTGGGCGTGTGACATCGCGCTTGCTGGTAGCGCGCGTCATACCTGAGCCATCCCACCATCGACGGCCAGCACGCTGCCCGTCATGTAAGACGAGTCACCGCAGGCCAGAAAGAGCGCCGCCTTGGCAATCTCTTCCGGTTCGCCCCAACGTTCCAGAGGGATCGCCTTCCGAACGTACGCATCAACCTCCGGCAACTCGTAGGCCATCTTTGTTAACGGTGTTTTGACGGCGCCCGGGCTCAGCACGTTGACCCGGATGCGCTTGCCGGTCAGCTCGCTGTCATTGGCGAGCGTGCGGGCAAGACTGCGAACTGCCGCCTTCGTTGCCGCGTAGACCGGGTCGCCAAGACGACCCATGTCCGCCGCCGCGGAGCCAGTCAGGATGATCGACGCGTCATTTGACAGCAGCGGCAGCGAGCGTACACAGGTAAAGAATACGCCCTTGAAATTGAGTCCGACCATCGCATCGAAGGCCGCTTCGTCAACCAACCTTAGAGTCGGCGAGTGCGACATTCCGGCGTTGGCGAAGAGGACATCGATGCGTCCGTGCCGTGCACGGACCGTTGACATGACGTGATCTATATCTGACACGTTGGAGACGTCGGCGACGATGCCGAACGTACGCTCGCCGATGGCCTTCGCGGCTTCGTCGAGCTTGCGCGGATCGCGCCCGACGATGGCGACTGATGCGCCATGTGCGTGCATCAACTGGGCCGAAGCCAACCCGATGCCGCTTGATCCGCCGGTAACCAGGGCTACCTTGCCCAAAAGTTTGGGCGTTCTTTCCGCCATAAATCCTCCTTCAGTCCGATTAAGTCAACGAGTGATGACATTGATTGTCGATCAACCCTTTGCGTGTGTCAACAGTTGATGACATAATGAGCGCATTGATCGGTCAACCGAATTCGACAACAAGGAGACGTGTTGTGACAGACTCAACCCGGTCCACCCCCGCAAGCGGGCGTAATGCTTCCGATACGCGGGAGCGTATTCTCGAGGCCGCGCGCGCTTGCTTCTCGCGAAGAAGCTACGAGAATGTAGGGCTCCGGGAGATTGCGAGCGAAGCCGGCGTAGATGCGGCGCTCGTCAGTCGTTATTTCGGTGGAAAGGAAGGATTGTTCGCGCAGGTTGTGGAGGGTGCTTTCCACGTTGAAGAGCACCTGCCGGAGTCGCTCGATACGGTAGGCGAATTTCTGGTGGCGGAGGTGATGGCGGAATCTAATGTAACCGGGGAGTTCAATCCATTGCGTCTGCTGTTACTCGGCGCAACTAGCCCGGACACGGCCGAGATGGTTTCCGCGCGCTTTCATGCGGAATTCGTACAGCCGCTGGCGAGGAAGTTGAAGGGACGGGATGCGGAAATACGGGCCGCGCTGATCGGATCGTATGTGATCGGACTGGCCACGATGCGCCATATGCTCGAGTCGCCAACGCTCACGAGTGCATCTTCCCGCAAAGTCGCGGCTTTTGTAGCTGCAGCGATCCAGACCTGCGTCGGGATATCGGATTGAGTCCTCGCCCGGATTGCTAAAGAATGTCCGTTATCAAGAAAGCTGAAGGTCCCTTGCGGGTCGAACTCGGTCGGTCGTCATCTGGCTGGGTTCGGCCAACTACGGACGTTGGTCCGCGCTTTCACAAAGCCATTCAAACGTCGGATCTGCACCGGAAAACAGCCCTCCGCATGAAGCCCATTTCCAAAGAGTTGCGGCCGAACCGGTCGCTTGCGGTCGGCTGGTAAGCGCAACCGCGCACCTGCTTTTTCATGCAGAGACTCCCGTGAACGGCCCACTCCGGGACCTGGAACCTCGATAACCGTGCAAAATTCTTGCGCTGGCGGGTTATGTCAGCATCGACGCCCAATAATGCGCGGCCCTTATCCGGTCTGGGCAGTGGGCGTCTGCCCACGCCGAAGCCGTAACGAATTCACCTTCGGGTCGATCAACGAAACGATCACGATCTCCGGTGTGTCCATTTCTCGCGAAGACTGGATCGTCGCCGACGAAAGTGGCGTAGTCTGTGTTCCGGATGCACAGGTCGACAAGGTGATCGAACTGGCCACACGCATTGCCGAACAGGAAGGCGAGCTGTTGCAGATGGTGATGAGCAATAACGTGACGTCGTGGGACGAGCTCTAACGCCTGCGCGTCGCTGTTGTGTTGTGAGGCAAGTGCGCTGTGTTTCTTGAACTCGGCGTTCGTGCTTTGGGATGAGGGTCGGCGGGCGCTGCCTCGGGTGTCCGGAGCACGAAGCAGGAAATCTGCAATCTGGTCGAGAAATCTAGCCCTATCGCTAGCCGGCGTTAGCGATAGGGGGCGTTCTCAGTCTCTCCTCCGGAGTTCAAACGCGTGATGCGAACGCGTCGACACCCGCCAGCTCCGCCGACAGCTTCCAGAGGCGTTCAGCCTGCTCCGGATCGATGGCGTGTGGGTGTACGCCGGCATCCGCATCGCCAGTGGTCGCCCGCGCCACATCACAATCCTCGCAGTAGAGACCACCAAGCCCCGCAAGGAGGGGCGACGTCGCCGCCCACACCTGGGTTGCCGTGCCCTGCTCAGGTGTTTTGAAAGTCGGGTCGAGCAGCGTGCCCTGCTCGTCGATCCAGCCGGCCGCGACCATCTCTGCATGGGTTATATGTAGCGCCAACGGTGTAGAGATTTTTCCCGGTTGCACAGAAAAGGCTCGTAAGCCGTCGCGTGCGCCGAACTCGTCGAGCTGAACGGCGAAAAGCGCGTTGGCGGTTTTCGATTGTGCGTACGCGAGCCACTTGTCGTAGTCGCGCGTGAATTGCACGTCATCCCAGCGTATTGGCGAGCCGCGGTGTCCGAGTGACGAGACGGCGATCACGCGTGCACCGTTACCGTGTGCAAGCACGGGCCACAGCCCGTTCACGAGTGCATAGTGGCCAAGATGGTTGGTCGCAAACTGTGCTTCCCAGCCATTTGGGGGGCGTGGGGGTGCGGACAATTGCCGACCGGTAATTCATACGCCAGTCGTCGGTAAACATTTGCGTAAGCCAAAATGGATCTGCAAACCTTAGCAACTCGGCAAAATCCGGCACCACCTTTTCCGACAGGCCGCGAAATACAGCCGGTCCAGCCAGTCGCCTTGCGCTCCGTTACCGTTCATCCAAATGGTCAGCAGCTCCACGGCATGGTCGGTTCTCAGCCAGGGGCCCATGCACGCTCGCGCAACCAGTTGCCCCGCCACCAGATAGCAGAGCAATTCAGCGGTGGCTTCCTCGTGACGGCCGTTCTCCGGTGAAGGCAATACGCAAGGCAGCGCTGAGCAAGGACCTATCAGCGTTTACCCTTTTAATGAAATTGCATGTGGTTAAAATATTGACATAAAATTAACGGATGGGTACTTTATCTCTCATGGGCGGACGGTCCGCCGCTATCGCGAGAGAACTAACAATGTCGATCAGTTTGTTAAAGCGTCTTTGGGGATTACTGGGTTGCGCTCTGGCGGTGGCGGCGCTGGGGATGTCGGCACCTGCTTTTTCGGCGAGCGACACACTGCGCGTGGCAACGGAAGGCACGTACCCTCCGTGGAGTTTCAAGGATGCGAGTGGTCAACTGCAGGGCTTCGACGTGGACGTTGCAAATGCCCTGTGCGCCCAGATGAAGGTTAAATGCCAGATCGTGGCGCAGGCGTGGGACGGAATCATCCCGGGCCTGCAGGCTAACCGGTACGACGCGATCGTCGCCTCCATGTCCATGACTCCGGCCCGGCGCAAGCAGGTCCTGTTCACTAACAAGTACAAGGACACGACGTCGAGTTTCATTGTCGCCAAAGACAGTGGCATCAAGGACGTCTCGCCAGCCGGTCTGAAAGGTAAGCGTATTGGCGTGCAGAGGGGGTCGTCGCAGCATCAGTGGCTGACGGCGAACGGTTATGACAGCGCGGCGACGCTCGTTCTTTACGACGACACCCGGCAACCTGAACTTGATCTGGTGGCTGGACGCGTCGACGCGATCATCGGCAACAAGGCGACTTTCTATTCCGATTTTTTCAAGCGCCCCGAATCGGGAGACTTCACGTTCGTCGGACCGGAACTGAAGGGGGGCGTGCTGGGTGACGGAAACGCGATCGCTGTGCGCCTCGACAACACCGATCTGTGGAACCGTTTGAACGCAGCGCTTGCCGCCATCATCGCGAATGGGACCTATGACCGGATCCGCAAGAAGTATTTCCCTTTCCAATTGATGTAGGGGAGTCAGCATGTCCAGTCTGACTTTAGACGGCTACGGCGGGCTCATTATCCTCGGAGCCGTTACAACGTTGCTGGTGGCTCTGGCGGCAACTGCGATAGGGTCCTTGATAGGAATCTTGATGGCTGCGGCAAAGCTGTCTCCGTCGCGTGTCCTCAGGCATTTTGCGGGTGCTTACACCACAACCATCCGCGGCGTTCCGGACCTGCTGGTGATCTTTCTCGTGTATTACGGAGGGAGTTCGACTCTCTCGCATGTCATTGGCAAGCCGATCGAGATCAACGCATTCGGAGCCGGAGCGATCTCACTTGGCCTCGTTTTTGGCGCCTACGCAACCGAGATTTTTCGCGGCGCGATTCTGGAAGTTCCACGCGGTCAGTTCGAGGCGGCTGCCGCGCTGGGGCTTAGCGGATACCGTCAGTTCATACACGTCATTGCGCCGCAGGCGTGGCGACTTGCAATCCCGGCCTTCGGCAATCAATTGACTGTCCTGCTCAAGGAGACTGCGCTGGTCTCGCTTGTCGGGCTGGAAGATCTGATGCGCCGGACAGGGTTCGCAGTCGAGGGGACCAACCGTCCGTTTTTCTTTTACCTGGTCGCCGGAGTTCTGTATTTCGTACTCAGCTTCGCGATGACGAGCGCGTTCGGCACTGCCCGTCGGAAGACTGCAACTGCCTTGGCAAGGTGAGCTATGTTTGATTTTTCGCTACTGTTCTCGAGCTTTCCGAGGCTGCTATCCGCGCTACCGGTCACCATTGAGCTATTTGCGGCGATCATGGTGGTCGGTCTGATCGTGGGTGTGCCAACCGCTATTCTCGGTTTGAGCCGGTCGAGATTTCTCGATGTCTGCGTGCGTTTCTATATCGGCGCGTTCCGTGGAACCCCGGCGCTTGTTCAACTCTTTTTTCTGTACTACGGGTTTGGTCAGTTTTCCTTTGTCCGGCACTCGGTCCTGTGGCCTTTACTTCGAGATCCGTTCACGTGTGCGGTGATCGCGCTGGGACTGAACTCGGGGGCCTATACAGCCCGCATTCTGATGGGCGCACTGTCGGCCGTGCCAAAAGGAATCGTTGAAGCTGCAGAAGCGTTGGGGCTAAGCCATGCAGCGATTCTCACGAAAATCAAGGCTCCGATCGCAGTGCGAATTGCGCTGCCGGCATACGCCAATGAAACAATCCTGAACCTCAAGGCAACGTCGCTCGCCTCGACGGTGACGATCATGGAACTGACGGGAACGTCGAAGCTTCTGGTGAGCGAGACCTACGCGCCTTACGAGATTTTCGTCGCTGCAGGTCTCGTCTATCTGGCGATGACATTCATCGTATCGAACACGTTCCGTATGCTGGAGAAAATGATCGCCCGCAAGACGGGGAAGCAGGATCAGTTTGCGGCGCCGAGAAGGGGCAAGAGCGCTACCGCCCTGAAATCGCGGAGCGCCAACGATGTACATGCGACCTGAATCAGGTTTGAAGAGCCGTGACATAGAGGTCAGGGTTGTCTGGAAATACATTATGGAGATGCGGAAGTGATTCGGTTTTTAACACTCGGACCAGGCGGGAGTAATCACGAGTTCGTAACTCGCCGTTACCTTCAGTTCCATGGAATTGAAAACAAGGCGAGCATAGAGTTGGTTCTCGACTTCGACTCGGCCGCACAGATTGTTATGAATGGCGACGCCGACTATATCGTTCAGGTCGCGGTGCATCCGTCGACGACTGAAATTGTCGCCAGATATCGCAAGCAGCTTTTCGTCATAGACGCGTTTGTTTCTGAAAGTAGAGATATGGCTGTCGTCACCCGGATAGACGTCAATAGACCTGCTTCGCTCGCCCTTCAACCTGCCACGCGTGACTACGTGAATACGGAAGGGCTCCGGCTCATTGCAGAGACCTCAACGGCCTCGGTTGCGGACGGTCTGCTTGCGGGCAAGTACGAAAGTGGCCTCACCTACACCTCGCTTGCCGTGGACAATCCGGGCCGCTTCAGAATAGATGAACGGGTCGGTACCGTAGACGATCCCTGGATCGTCTACGGCCGTCATAGGCTGTCCGACGGAAAGGTGGTGACCTGGAAAGACAGTCCGGCGGCCCAGGCGTTCTGCAATCAGATCCAGCGTGTTGCCCGTTGAGCCGGTCGCGTGCATGTTGAGGAGCGTGTCATGAGTACAGAAACGAATGCCGAGTTTGTCATCAACATCAAAGGTCTCTGCAAAAGCTACGGAGCGTTTGATGTGCTGAAGTCAATATCGCTGAATGTGCGGCGTGGCGAGAAGATTGTGCTGTGCGGTCCTTCGGGATCGGGAAAGTCGACACTCATCCGATGCATCAACCGGCTTGAGAAGCACGACGCGGGCGACATTCACGTGGACGGAATCAAGCTCACCGACGATGTAAAAAACGTGCGCATGGTACGCGCCGATGTCGGAATGGTTTTCCAGCATTTCAATCTCTTTCCGCACATGACGGTGCTGGAAAATTGCACGTTGGCGCCAATGCGAGTCCGTGGGATAAAGCGCAAGGAGGCAGAGGCGCGCGCAATGGAAATTCTGGAGCGCGTTCGGGTGTCCAGCCACGCCCACAAGCATCCGGCGCAGTTATCGGGTGGCCAACAGCAACGTGTCGCGATTGCCAGAGCACTTTGCATGGCACCGACAATCATGTTGCTGGACGAGCCTACGTCCGCGCTTGATCCCGAGATGGTGCGGGAAGTTCTGGACACACTCACGCTGTTGGTGGAGGACGGGATGACCATGCTCTGCGTCACACACGAGATGGGTTTCGCGAAAGCAGTCGCCGATCGGATTCTGTTTCTGGATCAAGGTGAGATCCTTGAAGACAACAGTCCGACGGATTTCTTTACCGCTCCCCGAACCGATCGGGCCCAACGGTTTCTTAGCCAGATGATTCACAAATAGCAGCATTCCACGGAACGTTCATGAGATAACGCCTCATGTTTTTACTGGAGAAATCCTTTGCAAGACGTAGTAACGCGCAGTGACTTTGGTGAGCTCATCACGCCTGTTTATTCGCCGGCAAGCCTGATTCCGGTCAGAGGGGAAGGCTCATATGTGTGGGACGCAGACGGTCGACGTTACATAGATCTGGCAGGGGGCGTCGCCGTAACTGGTTTGGGGCATGCCCACCCGGATCTCGTCGCCGCGCTCGGTGCACAAAGTCAAGCCATCTGGCATATCGGCAACGTGTTTACAAACGAGCCGGTCCTGAAGCTTGCGCGACAATTGACGGATGCCACCTTCGGAGACCGGGTTTTCTTCGCTAACTCGGGAGCCGAGGCAAATGAAGCTGCACTGAAGCTCGCACGCAAGTTCGCTTCTGATCGTGCAAGCGTCAACGGCCAGAAGTTCGAGATCATCGCGTTCGATCATTCATTTCATGGACGAACACTGTTCACGGTAAGCGTAGGTGGGCAGCCTAAATATAGCGCCGGATTTGGCCCGTTGCCGATTGGTATCAGGCACCTCCCCTTTAACGACGTGAGTTCTGCCTGCGTCGGAATTAGCGAGAAGACATGCGCGGTGATAGTGGAGCTCGTTCAGGGTGAAAGCGGTGTGAAACCGGCGGAACTGGAGTTTGTGCGCGCACTTCGCCAGCGGTGTGACGAGGTGGGAGCGCTGTTGATTTTCGACGAAGTACAGACGGGAATTGGCCGAACAGGGTGCCTGTTCGCCTATATGGATTACGGAATAACGCCTGACATCCTGACAACAGCCAAGGCCTTGGGGAATGGGTTTCCTATTGGTGCCATGATCACCACTGCAAGCATTGGTGATCATTTCACGGCGGGATCTCATGGGAGTACGTTCGGCGGAAATCCACTCGCGGCTTCCGTGGCCAATAAGGTTCTGGAGATTGTCCAACGCCCGGAAACGCTGGAGGGTGTGAAGTTGCGAAATCGGATTTGCCTCGAGAGGTTGCAGGAGATCAACCGACGAATCAATGTCTTTTCCGAGTTTCGAGGCCGTGGACTTCTCATCGGCGCTGAGTTGAACGGCAACTATCGTGGGCGCTCGGCGAAGCTCGTGGAGCATGCCTATGCGGCCGGGATCTTCACGCTGATGGCGGGCCCAGACGTTTTGCGGCTTGCACCGTCGTTAGTCATCCCGATCGATGTGTTGAACGACGGACTCGCCGCGCTCGAGCGTGCAGTCGAAACCTTCGCGGCGGAGTGATGAGGCGCCTCGAAATCCGCGCAGTTCCGAACGATCTGGCCGGATTGGAGTGGTTAGTCCCGTTCGATGCGGGTTCCGCCTGGTCTGAGGATGCGTGAGTTGACTAAGGAGGCCGGCATGGAAGGGCGGATTGTGGCCAAAGGGAAGATCTAGCTGTAGTCCCGGATGTTGAAGAATACAGCCAGAAAGCGTACTGGCAAGCTTTCGATTTCCTCTGGTCCATGTGCCGCGTTCGGATCGAACAGCATGCTGTCGCCGGGCTTTAAATCGTAGATCCGGTTGGCGTATCGATACTTCATTTTGCCTTCCAGGACATGTAGGAACTGGATGCCCGTTGTCTGATGCGTGGACCAGGGCTGTGACTTCTCGTCGAGGGTGACGACATACGGTTCGACTGAGAGGTTTCCTGAAAGCACATGTCCAACCAGACGATAGATATGGCCGAAGGAGGAGCCTTCCCGATCGACGGTGACGCCTTGCCCCGCTGGCACGAACGAGCAGTCATGGCGGTCACTCTGATCCACGAAGAATCGGGATACTGGTTTCCCTAAGGCATTCGCAATTCTTGTGAGCGTCTCGATCGATGGCGTCGCGGTTCCTTTCTCAATTCTGGAAAGCATCGAATGAGAAATGCCAGCCATCTTTGCAAGTGTGCCCGATGCGAGTCCTGCTGAAGTGCGAAATGCGTGAATCTGGGCGGCGAGCGCGCGCGATACTTTTTCTACGGCCGGATCGCGCTGCTTCTCGGACATGTCGAGCTCAGGTGTTTCCTGAACCGGAGGTTTTGCTTGCGATCTTGGCATATGTGGTCAATCGGGAACGGTTTAGAGGAAATCCATACGGACATTATATGAGCGTGCGCCGAAGCCTCGGGGGTTTTCTGCAACAGCTAACCACATCATCCACGATTTCGATTGGTAATCTCAATGATAGAACTACGCCGTTCAACGCCTGACGATGTGGCGGCTGTCGGTAGGCTCGTCGAGTGTCTCTTTGCGGAACTAAATGACGGTCAGGCAGGGCCTGCGTACCAGACGTCTTCGGTGGAGCGAGTCCTGCAGGACACGGAGCGCAGTTTTGGATATCTGGCCTTTGACGACCAGGACCCCGTCGGCATTCTTTTGATGACGGATGGTGTCGCAATCTTTGCCGGAGGTGCCTTCGGGCAAATCACCGAGCTATATGTGACGCCAGAATTCAGGTCGAAGGGGATCGCGGCAATGCTCATGCATCAGGCCGCCGACTTTGGAAGATCGCGTGGATGGAGACGACTGGACGTCGGCGCGCCTCACCAACCCAGGTGGCACCGCACCTTGGGATTCTATCTTTCAGAGGGGTTTGTGGAAGTCGGCCCGCGCTTGCGACTGGACTTGTAACTCACCATGGGCGTCTCCGTTCAAATTGCCCATTCGGCGGGAAGCGATTCATAGCGCGAAGTCAGGCTAGAAGCACGTTCTGCGCAAGGGTATTTTTCTTGTCTCTGGAAAGAAGGCGGATTTTGCCGGGTACGTTTGGAAAAGTGTGATCGTTCGGTTTAGTTAGTATTACTGCAGTAATAGTCACAACGTCTGTTGCGTGCTGACGCGATCTCGTGCAGCGACCTGCACGAGTCGCTCTCGCCGTAAACCCTACATTCGGTATTTGCATGGTGTTAAAGAATTGACATCACATTAACGTCGATCTACCGTACATCCAGAGGTGTTCGAGTCAAAAAACGGCTGCCCAGCAGATTTTTAAGAGGAGATAGTCATGTCAGGAAGGAGATGTGTGAGGGTTCTGAAAGATATCGTAGCGGTTGCCGCGGCGTCGCTGGCTGCGTTGTGTGTCGTCCCTGCTCATGCGGCTGATGGTGTGCTACGGGTTGCAACAGAAGGCACGTTTAAGCCTTTCAGTTATAAGGACGCGGACGGGGAGTTACAGGGATTTGATGTCGACATTGCAAACGCCTTATGTAGTCAGATGAAGGTTCGATGCGAGATCGTCGCTCAGGCGTGGGACGGTATCATTCCCGCACTTTTAGCAGATCGTTACGACGCAATCGTAGCGAGCATGGCAACAACACCCGCTCGTCGAAAGCAGGTCCTGTTCACCAACAAGTACGAACAGTTCGCGTCAACATTCGTGGCGCCCAAGAGCGCGTCGGTACACGATATCAGCCCTGCCGCGCTGAAGGGCAAGCGGATCGGCGTGCAACGCGGTTCGGGGCAAGATCAGTGGCTTGTTGCGAACGGGTATGACAAGACATCGACGCTTGTTCGCTATGACGATACTCGTCAACCTGAGTTGGACCTGGTGGCCGGACGCGTTGATCTGATCCTTGCTGTCAAGGCGACAACGGCGACAGATTTTTTCAAACGGCCGGAGTCAGACGACTTCGAGTTTGTTGGTCCGGACCTGAAGGGCGGCGTGTTTGGAGAAGGAAATGCAATTGCGGTTCGTCTGGATGATACGGCCCTGTGTAACCGCCTGAACGACGCACTCGCTGCGATCATCGCTAATGGAACCTACGACCGTATCCGCAAGAAATATTTCCCCTTCTCTCTGATGTAAGTTCAGCCTGGATGCTGTTTGAATCTGAAGCATCGCAGATGATGGCGGAGCCTGCTCACAGATTCGGCGCGGAAAGGCTTCGAAATCTGAGCTGACTTCCATCAATTAAGGGGACACGAAATACAAGGTAAGAAGAGATTTTGATATTAGTCAGTAATACTACTTAAAAATAGGATGAGCATCGATTTTAAGAGGCTACTGCGTTGATACCTTAAATCTATTTTCAAAAACCAGTGAAACATGAAAAAACCTATTGTTATTGCTGCCGCGATCCTCTCGTCGAGCAGCGCACAGTCGTTCGCTCAGAACTCGGTGACTCTGTACGGTGTACTGGACGACTCTATTCAGTATGCGCACAATGCCGGTGGGAAGAGTAACCAGATTGCGATGGTGTCCGGACAGCTGAGCGGGAGCCGATGGGGACTGAAGGGCGTTGAGGATCTCGGCGGGGGACTGCAGGCGGTGTTCCGACTCGAGAATGGTTTTGACCCGAACACTGGGAAACTCGGGCAAGGAGGTCGTATGTTCGGGCGACAGGCTTACGTCGGTTTGTCAAAGGACACGTTCGGAACGGTCACATTAGGTCGGCAGTACGACGCGCTTTTTGATCTGGTGTTTCCGGCGCAGGGCAACTATTTTCTCGAGTACTTTGCCGCACCGGGAGACGTGGATATTGGCGACGGCACTGTGCGCCAGAACAATGCGATCAAGTGGGCAAGTCCGGATTGGTCGGGGTTTCGGGTGAACTTGACGTATTCCCTGGGGAACGTGGCGGGGGCGGTCGGTTCTGGTCAAAGTTATAGTGGCGCGATGTCGTACACCACCTCTTCGTGGGTAGTCGCCGCTGGGTATATTCATATCGACAATGGCAATCCCACGATATCGACGCGAGGAGCGACGAGCTCGGACAGTATCTTCGAGTCGCCTGTGAACTCAGCGTATTCGACAGCGAAAGCCATCGACATCACGCGTGTCGCAGCGAACTACACAGTTGGGCCAGTAACTTTCGGGGGGTACTACAGCTTTTCGGAGTATCTTGCAGACGCCGCATCAACGTTTAGTGGCAGCGAGCGATACAACAACGGCTCGATATTCGCACTCTGGCAGGTATCTCCTCCTTTTCAGCTTGAGCTTGGCTACGATTACATGAAGTCAGCCGGCGACTCTTCTGCCACCTACCATACGATTAACCTGGCCGCCGATTGCTCCCTAAGCAAGCGTACGGATATCTACGGCATAGCTTCGTACGGTCATGCAGCGGGACAAAACGGGCTGGGGCCTGCGCAGGCAGTGATTTCGGATACCACGGTTGCGCCCGGCAACGCGAGTCAGGAGTTACTCATTGTTGGTATCCGGCATCGATTCTGACGCCAGATTTCGTGAGCTTGCCGGCTACGCGATCCCGAGGAAAACCCTCGGGATCGCTCCATACTTCACACTATCAAACGCAGCGCTCAATCCAATCCGAAATCCATTCGGCGATGTCGAGGCTGTTCATGTCCTGCATCAGGATATGTGAATTTCCCAGGATGCCGATATCCGGCAAAAGCGTATTTTCTGCGTGACCGCCAGCAGCATTGAGCGCCGTCACAAACTGCTGACAAGATTCAAGCCGGGGCGACCAACGCGGTGATTGGTCTACGTAATCTCCCCACAGGATCTGAATCGGGATATCCATGTACGGCGCAAGATCTCCGTCGGCAGGAGGACATTCGCCCGGTTCGATCGAAATGATTCCCCGGATGCCAGACGATGACATTGCCGCTGCCTGGAAGGGATAAAACCCTGACTGGGAATGGCTAATGACAACTGCTCCGCGAAGCATCCCGGCGAGCTCCAGAATTGCTGGGACTGTGGGGTTCGGCGCGGGCAACTCCTCGCTCCAGTCCGGCACCATCTGCTTCCAGAACTCATCGATGGCGTGAACCGGAAATTGCAGGCCGGGAAAGACGTTTGGATAATCCGGCCCAAACCGGAAGCTCTTCCATGCACCCTGTTGGGCATTCATAAACACAGCAGGCATTTCGCCAGGCGCGATTTGTCCAGCGCGCGCGCCAATGACCGTGGTCACGTCCGCAGCGGAACGCCCCCGCCATGCTTGGTCGACGACGTAAACGGGGTGTCCTTGCCTGAGGAAATACTCGTCCCAACCCATCCGGCCGTCTGGTGTTGTTTCCCAGGTCTTTCCAGTCATGCAGCAACCGTGAACGAGGATCAGCGGTTGTCGCAGTGTTGAAGCAGGGATCTGGAACCGGACATATACCTGATCGACACAGAACGTCCCAGATGCCTCGAACGCAGGATGTCGAGAAAGCATGCCGGACTGGATTGTTCGGCCGCCTACAAAAAAGCTTCCCTGCTTTTCAAGTATCAATGGGGATGAGGCTGGACTGGGCATCTACATTTCCTCGATTATGAATCTGGCTGCAATTGCGATTGCCTGCGCGAGAGCTCGCAGGGCATCAAATGGGCCTTTCACATTGTCCGAAAGGATGTCAGACTCATGTTAATTTAATGCCAATATTTTAACAGGAAGCAAATCTGGATCGCTAGCGTTTTACCGTTGCCGGAACGCGATTCACCTTGAGTCGCGCCAAACACGCAATCGAACCGGCTTTGTGTCCGTGCCACAATACGCGTCTCAGCATGCCTAAACGAAAGGAGACCGGTTTGAGCAAGAGCGTCGCGGCGACCACCGAGACATGGCATATGGACGACGCCGCGGCGGGCGTATGGATTCGTGCAGCGCATCTCGGCCGGAAGATAAAGGTTGAGAAGGGCAACATGATTTATCGTCAAGGCGAGCTCGGCTTGACCTTTTACTTTTTGCTTTCAGGCCGTATCCAAGTCTCGATTTTTCAGAGCGATGGCGCCGAGTTCATGCTGGAGATGATGGGGCCGTGGGCGATGTTTGGCGAGTCTCCTGCAATGGACGGCTTTCCGCGCATCGCAACAGCAGTCGCCGCCGAGAATTCGGAACTGATTGAATTTGACATCAGGGTTATCACGACGGCAATTCCGTCCTGTCCCGAACTCGCCATCTCGCTGATGCGCATCGTGGCGCTCAAACAGCGGATTCTCGCGTCCCGCATACAGTACCTAGCGCTTCCGAAGCCGGAGATGCGAATCGGGGAGCTATTGGGACGGATGGCTGAGCTGTACGGCGAGAAAAGGGAGGGCGGGACGCTGATATCTATCCCTCTGACCCATGAACAAATCGCCGCCATGACGGGCGCGACCCGAGTCACCGTGACGCGTGCCTTGAAGCGCTTGACGACGCTCGGCGCGATTGAACTCCGGCAGCGCCGGATCTGGGTGCTCGACTCGTCCAGGCTTCTCGGTTGATTTGGTATCTTGCTATACAGACGGCAGAGCAGCTGGTCACTTAAAGTGGGCACGTTGGAATCAATTTCCCCGTACCGCACCAGTTGATTGAAGGACTGCCATGAGCAAAATCGAGCGCCTGCGTCTCCCCGACGATGATGCGACCTTCGGAAGCAACCGCATTTTCGACCTGTTTCAGTACTCGCCGGCCGTGACGGCCAATGGGCTGGTGTTCATCGCCGGGCAAATCGGCTTACGGGCCGATGGATCGATTCCGGAAGACCCGAAGGAGCAGATCGACGTTGCATTCAGGCGTATCGAGGCCGTACTCAAGCATACGGGCCTCGATTTCACGGATGTCGTCGAACTCGTTTCCTATCACGTCGATGTGGGTTCGCAACTCGCCACGTTCCGCGAGGTTAAGGAGCAATACATTCGCTCGGACTTCCCGGCGTGGACCATTCTCGGTATCGCCGCGTTGGCTCGCCCCGAGCTTATCGTCGAGATCAAGGTCGTCGCTGCGGCTCGCAAGTAAGCTCCGCTGTCGCCGGCGGCTTCGAACGCCGGAACCGATACTCCATTGACCTCCGCTCCTCGATGTGGACAGGCCACAGTGTTGCGCATTCGCGCGTAACGTGCAGGAGCGGGTTGTTCATCCTTATGAACGGAAACCCGCCAAATGGGCAAAGCATTCGCCTCGCATGGCGACCTCGAAGATAAGGTCGTCTCGTTCGAGAAACTCTCCGACAACGCCTACGCCTACACCGCCGAAGGCGATCCGAACACCGGCGTCATCATTGGTGATGACGCCGTGATGGTCATCGACACGCAGGCGACTCCGGTCATGGCGCAAGACGTGATTCGCCGCATTCGCGAAGTCACCGACAAGCCCATCAAATACGTTCTGTTATCGCATTACCATGCTGTTCGCGTGTTCGGCGCCTCGGCCTATCAGGCTCAGGAGATTTTCGCAAGCCGCGACACATATGACCTGATTGTCGAACGCGGTGAGCAGGACAAGGCCAGCGAAATCGGCCGTTTCCCTCGCCTGTTCCGTAACGCCGAATCGATTCCACCCGGTCTCGTGTGGCCGACCATGACGTTCAAGGGTGAAATGACTGTCAACCTGGGGAATCTGGAAGTGAAGATCCAGCAGGTCGGCCGCGGTCATACCAAAGGCGACACCATTGCCTGGTTGCCGGAGCAGAAGATTCTCTTTGCCGGTGATCTGGTCGAATACCAGTCGACGCCTTACTGTGGCGACGCCTATTTCCGCGCGTGGCCGACCACGCTCGACGCACTGTCGAACTTCAAGGCGGAAAAGATGGTTCCGGGACGCGGGCCGGCGCTCAAGAACGCGGTTGAAGTGCGTCAGGGTCTGGCGGGCACGCGTGCTTTCCTCACCGATCTATACGGTGAAGTGAGTCGCGGCGTCGCGGATGGTAAAGACCTGAAGACCATCTATCGCGAGGTTTACGCCTTCATGAAACCGCGTTATAGCGACTGGGTCATCTTCGATCATTGCATGCCGTTCGACGTGTCGCGCGCTTACGACGAAGCGACTGGCTTTGATGATCCGAGAATCTGGACGGCAGAGCGCGACGTCGAGATGTGGCGGCAGTTGGAAGCGTAAGTCGGGCAGAACGGGTTAATTGTCGAATGAGACCGCGTTCCCTCCGGCTCAGTCTATGGCATATATTTTGGAATACTACATAATATTATGAATACTCGAGTTAAAACCGACGGGTTCGCGTTCGTAGAGTTCGTCTCATCCCGACCCCTTCAGCTCGTCGAGCTCTTCGAGAACCTTGGCTTCCGCCTTTGCGGCAAGTCGAAGAGCGACATGCTCCTGATGACGCAAGGCGCGGCCGCGTTCGTCATTAACGGAAATCCGAATGCGTTCGAATCCCAGCATGGTGCGTCGGTGCGTGCAATCGGGATTCGCGTCAACGACGCGAAGGCGGCCCACGAGCAGGCGTTGGCCGGCGGTGCTGCCGGCGCCTTTGCTGAACAGGAAGGCGAGTTTGTGCTCGACACGCCGACAATCCTCGGTATCGGCAATAGTCTCGTCTACTTTGTCGACGGCGATTTTCGCGAGGTCTTTTCGCTTCCGGTCGAAACCCGAAACACGCGGGAAGGTGACGCCAATATCCTGGCCGTCGACCATACGTCGAATATCGTGCATCCGAGGAACCTCGACTTGTGGGCCAACTTCTACCGCGACACGTTCGGGTTCGCGGAGAAGCAGTATCTGGAAGTCAAAGGTCACATGTCCGGGATGCGCGCGCGCTCAATGGTGAGCCCGTGCGGTCGCGTGTCGATACCGGTGGCCGCTGCGGCCCATGACCAACCGGGCGTGCTCAACCAGAACGATGAATTCATCCGCGATTACGGTGGCGAAGGAATTCAACACATTGCGCTGCTGACGTCCGACATCGAAGACACCATTCAAAAGCTCAGTGCTGCCGGCATTGAGTTCATGGCTGCGCCATCGCAGAACTACTACGACGGAATCGACGGGCGTCTTCCGGGGCACGGTCTTGACATCGGGCACCTGGCTGAACGTGGCATCCTGGTCGACGGCAAGGGTTCGCGGAAGATTTTGCTGCAGCGTTTCACGAAGCGCCAGATTGGGCCGGTGTTCTTCGAAATAATTGAACGCCGCGGAGAAGACGGATTCGGCGAAGGCAATTTCAAGGCCCTGTTCGAATCGCAGGAGAAGGATCAGCAGCAACGCGGCTCGCTCAACTGACCGTTCGGCGGGGAGCCTGCGGTCCCTGCTATCGACCCGTTCACTCATCCTGGTCAACGGGAACCTTGAAGGAATGATGCCATGACAGAACAGGACATTCGGGACCATCTGCTTTCCCGCTATGACGTGTGGATGACCGCGATAGCGGAGAAAAACATCGATGCGATAGCGTCGATCTACGCGAGTGATGCTGTGTATATGCAGCCGGGACAGCCGCGGCATGTTGGCCATGACGCGGTTATCGCCGTATGGCGTACCTATTTCACGCGCCCTGACTTCAAGGCGCTCTATACCCCAACGCTGACCATATCCGCGAGCCTTGACATCGCGTACGACGTAGGCAGCTACGTCGTGAGACTGACGCGCAACGGTGAGCCGGTCGAAATCCGTGGGAAGTACGTGGTGATCTGGAAATTGGAGAAGGGCGAATGGGTCGTTGCTGTCGATATCGATAACACGGACCACCCGGTGTAAGCACCGGCTGTATCGGAGGCGCCGGGCGTCGACACGAACGAACAGGTCGCCGCCCGAGACGAAAAAAAGATTGGAGACAAAAACATGAAATCGCAAGCTCAGATGCCCGACACGGGCCGGTCTGAAAGCGCCGGCACAGGCGAGTTGAAGCAGCGCTTGAGCAACCGCCATATCCAGTTGCTCGCGTTAGGAGGCGCGGTTGGGACGGGGCTGTTCCTCGGTTCGGCTGGCGTCCTCGAGCTTGCCGGTCCGTCGATGATTCTGGGCTACGCAGCTGTTGGCGTCATCATGTTCCTGATCGCCAGATATCTGGGCGAAATGCTGGTGGAGACACAAGTCCCGGATTCGTTCCGATACTTCGCGCACAACTTCTGGGGCGAGTTTCCTGGTTTTTTTTCTGGTTGGAACTGCTTTCTCCTTTATGTTCTGGTGGGCATGATCGAGCTCACCGCAGCCGGGAAATTCGTTCAGTTCTGGTGGCCTGGCATACCTACGTGGGCCTCGGCATTGGTTTTCTTCGTGATTGTGAACGCGCTCAACTTTGTGAGCGTGCGTACATACGGTGAAACAGAATTCTGGCTTGCGGTAATCAAGGTCGGTGCCGTGGTTGGAATGATTGCCATGGGCATCTTTCTTCTTGGATCCGGCAAGGCTGGACCTGACGCCACCGTGGCCAATCTCTGGACGCACGGCGGATTCCTGCCGAACGGTTGGCACGGTCTGATCATGTCGCTGGCTTTCATCTCCTTCTCCTTCGGCGGGTTGGAGATGCTCGGCTTTACGGCGGCAGAAGCAAAGAACCCCAAAAAGACGATTCCAAAAGCCATCAATCAGGTGCTGTTCCGCATTCTCATCTTCTACGTGGGTTCCATGCTGATTCTCATGGCGCTCATGCCCTGGACCAGCCTCCTCGCGGCGTTGAAAGCGGGTGGCGATACATACGGCAACAGTCCGTTTGTCATGGTGTTTTCCGTGCTTGGTAGCAAGCTTGCGGCCAATGTGCTGAACGTTGTCGTGTTGACTGCTGCGTTGTCCGTCTATAACGGCATGGTCTATTGCAACAGCCGGCTGCTGTACGGCATGGCACGAGAAGGGCAGGCGCCTCGCTTTCTGGCGAAGGTGAGTTCGCGCGGTGTCCCCTATGCCGGGATTCTTTATCCCGCCGCTTATACGGCGCTGTGCATCGTGCTCAACTACGTGATGCCGCGTGGCGCACTGGAACTGTTGATGTCGCTTGTCGTTGCGGGTCTCGTTCTCATGTGGGTCATCATCATCGTTACGCACCTGAAGTTTCGTGCATCGATGCAGCGAAACGGTAAGCAGGCAGCGTTTCCTGCTCCGTTTTCACCGTTCACGAATTATCTCTGTCTTGCCTTCATGTTGCTCATCACGGTGGTGCTGTTCCTCACCCCCGCCGTCCGTATATCCGTCTACGCAATGCCGTTCTGGGTCGCGGCGGTTTATGGTGCGTTCGTTCTGCAACGGCGCGTGGTGCGTCGGCAAAGACGCGTAGATGAAACGTCTGTTGGTGTCCTTTGACCAGCGATGCGGATGGCCTTTGTTCCCGAATCACGGAGATGACATGAGCAGCATCAGCGCGACAGGTGTTCGCAAGGCTCGACTTAATCGGTCCCAGTTGATTGTCGCCGCAACAATCGGCAATGCGCTGGAGTTTTTCGATTTCACCGTCTATAGCTTCTTTGCGATCACGATTGGAAAGGTCTTCTTTCCTGCCATGTCGAGTTACGGACAGCTTCTCGCGGCGGTGGCGACGTTCGGGGTGGGTTTCATCATGCGTCCCCTCGGAGGCGTCGTGATCGGCGCCTATGCGGATCGGGCAGGGCGCAAAGCAGCCATGACGCTGACCATTTTTATGATGGCGCTCGGTTGCGGGATGATCGGCTTTTCCCCGACCTATGCACAAGCAGGGCTGGTGGCGCCCATGCTGATCGTCACGGCTCGTCTGATTCAGGGGTTTTCTGCAGGCGGTGAGGTTGGGGCGTCGACAACCTTGCTGATTGAGTCCGGAACCAACGCGAATCGCGCTTTTCTAGGCAGTTGGCAGTTTGCGAGCCAGGGCCTCGGTGTGTCGATAGGCGCATTCGTTGCGTGGCTGCTATCCCTCGCGTTGTCCGCCGGCGCGCTCGAAGCCTGGGGTTGGCGTATTCCGTTTCTGCTCGGGATCCTCATTGCGCCGATCGGCATGACGATCCGTCGCCGTCTCGATGAACACGCGCCAGAGCCTACCACCGACAAGCGTGCGCCGATTGTCATCGTTCTGCGCGATCACTGGAATTTCGTCTTGCTGGGGACGCTCCTGACCGTCGGGTCGACCGTGGCAGCTTACGTGGTCAGCTTCTACTTACCGACCTATGCCATCCGCGAACTGAAACTGAGTACGTCGACGGCGCTGCTAGCGGGACTCGTATCAGGATTGGTAACGTTCGTGGTCGCGCCCGTTGCGGGTCTGCTATCAGACCGGACCAGCCGCAAGACGCTGGTGTTCTGGCCACGGCTACTGATTGCGATTGCGGTTTATCCGGCGTTTGTCTGGCTTACGCGTGATCCGGGCGTTGAAAGTCTACTGGTCACTGTCGCGGGTCTCAGTGCTCTGCTCGCGCTACAGGCGGCACCCGCTCTCACCATGTTGCCGGAAATGTTTCCACGTCCCGTTCGGGCCACGGGCATGTCCATTGTCTACAGCGTGGGCGTGGCGGTGTTTGGCGGCTTCGCACAGGTAGTGGCGATCTGGCTTATCCGCATGACAGGAAGCAACCTTGCGCCCGCGTGGTACCTGATCGTCTGTGTGCTGCTTTCGTGTTTTGCGTTGCCGTTCATCAAGGATCGCACCGGCCAGGATCTGGACGAATGAGCGGCGGCAACCCTCATTTATCTTCCGGTTCGTCCACCGTATTCCCCGATCGCTGAGCACTTTTCTACGGGGACAAAGCTTTTTTCTTGTATCTGCGGATACCACGAGAATGGCCCGGGCTACTCAATAATTCGTAGACGGGGACCCACTCGGGCCATCGAAGTAAGTCAAATCCAATCAAGGTGGAAAAGCTATGCGATTCGTGGCTGTATTCTTTGGACTGGCCCTCCTTGCTGCTGCCGCAAGCAGTCAGGCTCAGGAGAAACCGAACTATAAAATCGGTGTGGTTACCGCGACGACGGGCTCAGCGTCAGTTATCGCCGCGCCGGCAAACAACGCGATTGCGCTGTACGAAGCGCAACTCGCCGCGCAGAAGAACCTTCCTTTCACGATCCAGTTCATCAAGTACGACGACGCTTCCGACCCGACGAAGTCGGTCAACGCCGTTCGCAAGCTCATCCAGGACGACAAGGTCGATATTGTCATCTGTTGCACCACGACGCCTTCCTCGCTCGCGATCGACAAGGTGGTTGAAGACGCAAAGGTCACGGCGATCTCAATGTCGGCGGGTGCTGCGGTGGTCGAGCCGGTGGCCGAAAAGCGCTATATGTTCAAGACGCCCATAACGGACCGGCTGATGATCAACTACACGCTCGACGAGATGAAGAAGAAGGGCATCAAGACCGTCGCGTTTATGGGCCTCGACGACGCATATGGAGAGGGCGGTTGGGTCGAGTTCAAACAGCTCGCGCAAAAGAAGGGGATCAAGATTGTAGCGGATGAACGCTTCTCACGCGGCGACACGAATTTCGCACCGCAGGCGCTCAGGGTGCTCCGCGCCAATCCGGATGCCGTCTACTTCCACGCTATACCGCCTTCCGCGGCGCTCGCCCACGAGGCGCTGAAGCGGGTTGGCTATAAGGGACCGATTTACCATGGCGCGGGCGCACCGACGTCTAGCTTCCTCGCCATCGGCAAGTCGTCGGTCGAAGGTGCCATCGTGGGTGCTACGCCCATCACGGTCTACAAGGATCTGCCGAAGGATAACCCTCTGGTGCCTGTCATTACTTCGTTCGTGAACGCTTACGATACCCGGTATGGACAGGGTAAGGCCGAGATCTTCGCGACACAGGGCTACGACGCCGTCGGCCTTGCCGTCGACTCGCTCAAACGTTATACGGCGTCGGGAAAGAAAGGCGACCTCGCACAGCGGCGAATAGATATTCGCGACGTGCTTGAAAACACGCACGACTACGTCGGCACGGTCGGCATTTTCAATTACTCGTCTACGGACCATGTGGGCCTCGACGTGCGTACGCTGTTTCTCGTCCAGGTGAAGAACGGGCAATTCGTCCTGTTAAAGGACTAGCAATGGATTGGTTTTCAACCCTCTTCCTTGGAGTAGACGGCATCACGAACGGCGCCGTCTATGCTCTGGTCGGACTATCCCTTGTCCTCGTTTACACCACGACGCGCGTGGTCAACGTTGCCCAGGGCGAGTTTCTGACATTCGGCGCCCTCTCGTTTGCGAGCTTTATGGAAGGCTCGCTGACACCGCTGCTCTATGTTGTTCTCGGCACGGGCGCAGTGTGCCTGCTTCTCGACGCGTTGCAAGCCATGAGTTTTCGCCGTAGCCCGCTGAAGCTGGTGATCAGGTATGGCGTATGCGGCATGATTCTTACTGCATTGGCCTATGCCGCCTGCCACACGAGTTCGACCACATTGCAGATGGGAGCGGCGCTCGCGCTCGTTGCGACGATGGGCCCCCTCATCTACAGATTGACCGTAGAGCCCGATCCCGGCAATTCACCGGTCGTGCTGTTGATTTGCTCGGTAGGTGTTTCGCTCATTCTGCATCCGCTTGCGCTTCTGCTATGGGGCGCGGACCCTAAAATCGTTCCACCGCTTAGTGACCTCAGATTTAGCGTCGCCAATGTGGATATCGCGATGCAGTCGGTGATTATCCTGTCGGCAGCCATTGTCATGACGGTGGCGCTGTTCCTCTTCTTTCGCTTTTCGCTCGTCGGCAAGGCGCTGCGCGCCGCTTCGATCAATCGCGACGGAGCGTTGTACTGCGGCATACCCGTGGGCATGGTCGGTCGCCTGAGCTATTTCATCGCGGCAGGCATGTCGGCGCTGAGTGGCATGTTGCTCGCACCGCTCGTGACGGCGAACTACGAGATGGGCTTTGTGGTAGGACTGAAAGGCTTCGTCGGTGCAACCATGGGCGGACTCATCAATTATCCGCTCTCGCTCGCAGGCGTATTTCTGGTCGGCGTGTTCGAGTCGTTCTCATCTTTCTTCAGCAGTTCGCTACGTGACGCGTGGGTGTTCTCGCTGGTCATTCCAATTCTTTTGTGGCGCAGTACGCGGCACGGGGGCGAGCTCAATGAACATTGAGGAAACGTCGCGGCCACCTACCGCCTTCGCCCGCCTCAAGCGGGAACACGTGGTAGTCGCTGTGATCTTCGCTGCGGTACTGCTGTCGCTGATGTTCTCTTCGACGTATTACGTCGGTCTGGTCGCAGTTGCCGGGGTCAATTCGATTGTTGTGCTCGGGCTCGCCTTTCTGCTTGCAACAGGCCAACTGTCTCTCGGCCATGCCGCGTTTCTGGGGTTGGGCGCCTATGCATCTTCGCTGATGACGTTGAAGCTGGGCGTGCCGCCGTTGGTGGCGATTCTTCTCTCTACAGCTTTATGTGCCGTCATTGGCTGGTTCCTGGGTGTGCTGACACTCGGCATGAGAGGCCACTATCTGCCGCTCGCTACGCTGGCGTACGGCATGGCGATTTCGGCCTGCTTTGTCGCGGAGATCGACCTCACGGGAGGCGCTTCTGGGCTGACGGGAATTCCTTCGCTGGGTCTTTGGGGCGTCTCGATGGAGGCCCGAGGGATGGCCACGCTTATCTGGGCGGTTGTCGTGCTGGTTTTCGTGGCATATCGCCGGATTTACCGCAGCCGCGTCGGCCGGGTAGCCCGCGCGCTCAAGAGCAACAGCACAATGGCCAGCGCGTTTGGGGCCGATGTGGCGCGGGTCAGGACGCAGGTGTTCGTCCTGTCCGCGGCCTTGGGAGGCCTGGCCGGCTCCCTCTACGCGTACTACATGCAATTCCTGAGTCCGTCGTCGTTTTCGCTCGGTGCGTCGATCAATCTGCTGATCATGACTGTGCTCGGTGGCGTGGCGCACCCGTTGGGCGCGCTGCTCGGTGTCATATTCTTCAATTTGCTTGAGCTTTCAGGCCAGCATGTCATTGCGAATGTTCTTGGTCTGCCAGGTCAGGTCGAGTCGATGGTTCTCGGCGCGGTGCTTATCCTTGCGCTGCTCAAATGGCCCAATGGGTTGCTTACCTGGGCAGGCATAGCGAGTAGCTACGACGTAGCGCGTGACGTACCCGCTGCGAACACGCGCGATACCGTGCGAGCGGCCGCTACGCTTGGCGCCAAGGGTGTGACGAAGCGCTTTGGCGGCTTGACCGCCTTGTCCGAGGTGGACGTCAACGTGCCGGCGCGCACGATTACGGGTTTGATTGGTCCCAATGGGGCAGGGAAGTCAACGCTCTTCAATGTCATGAC
This sequence comes from Paraburkholderia sediminicola, assembly GCF_046026855.1. GTDB lineage: Bacteria > Pseudomonadota > Gammaproteobacteria > Burkholderiales > Burkholderiaceae > Paraburkholderia > Paraburkholderia sediminicola_A. The sequence continues at coordinate 26,493 of NZ_JAQQET010000028.1, forward strand.
CGGTGTGTTTCCGGCCAGTAGCGGCACCGTCACCGTGAGTGGGCAGCTTCTGCCAAACAAACTCCGCAAGGTCATTTCATGCGGTATCGCCCGAACGTTTCAGCACGTGCAACTGGTTCAGGAACTCGACGTTCTGCAGAACGTGCTCATCGGCGGGTATATCTGGGGGAAGAGCGGCCTTCTGACGGCTGCCGTCGGGGCCGACCGGCACGAGGAGGCCGGCATGGTGGCGGAGGCGCTCGCAGCATTGCGGCGCGTCGGGTTGATTGAAATCGCCAACACGCGCGTTTCCGAGCTTCCGTTGGGCAGTCAGCGTCTCGTCGAAATCGCACGTGCCCTGATGGCGCGTCCGTCCATTCTGCTGCTCGATGAACCGGCCGCCGGCCTGCGTTCACCCGAGAAGCAGCGGCTTGCCCAACTTCTTCAGTCGCTACGCGATGACGACGGTATGACTGTTCTGATTGTCGAACATGACATGGAACTGGTAATGGGTTGCGCGGACTACCTGTTCGTACTCAACTACGGAAGTGTTCTGGCCGAAGGCACGCCTCAAGAGGTCCAGCAGAATCCGGATGTTATCCATGCGTATCTGGGAGCGGAAGCATGAACATGCTCGACGTCGAAGGCCTGAGCGTGAAGTACGGTCAGGTGAGCGCGGTCAGTGAGATGTCCTTCCACGTTTGCCTAGGGGAACTGGTCTCGCTCATTGGGGCCAACGGCGCCGGCAAGTCGAGCTTGCTGCGCTGCGTGATGGGCGCGGTACCCGCCGCTGCGGGAGATGTTCGCTTCTGCGGCAAGTCGCTTGGGCGCGCACCGGTAGAGGATCGCGTTCGCCTCGGAATGTATCTGGTTCCGGAAAAGCGCTCTCTTTTCAATTCGATGTCCGTGCGGGACAATCTTCAGCTCGGCATCTACGCGAACCGCGGCCGCATCAATTTCGCGGATGAGGTAAAGCGTATCTATTCTCTTTTTCCGATTCTGGAGGAGCGCAAGGCGCAGCTTGCCGGCACCCTTTCAGGAGGGCAGCAGCAGATGGTCGCGATAGGTCGCGCCCTTATCGCGCGGCCTAGGCTTCTCCTTCTCGACGAGCCTTCAATTGGCCTGGCTCCGCTTGTCGTCCAGCAGATTATGGAAGTGATAGTGGAATTGCAGCGCAAGGAGGGCTTGACGGTTATCCTGGTCGAGCAGAACGCCCGGCTTGCCTTGAAGGCGGCCAATCGCGCATACCTGATTGAGCTGGGCAGGATTATCAAAGCTGGAACTGGGGCAGAGCTTGCCGCCGATCCTCACTTGAGTGAGATTTACCTGGGGGCAAAACGGATGGCCGCATGAAAGGGCTGCTCAGGAAAAAACAACGGGAATCACGATAAGGTGATGCCACGAAGCTATGTGAGAGAAGCAGTTATGTTACATGAGCAGTCTTTCGAATCACTGCGCGCGCTGTATAGAAGCGGCGAGATATCGCCTGTCGATGTAGTTAGGTCGTCGCTTGAGCATGCGGAAGCAGTGAATGGCGAGTTGAACGCTTTCGCGCTTATCGATGTCGAGCGTGCAATCGCGGTGGCGCGTGCTTCGGAGAGGCGATGGCGTGAAGGTCTGCCGCTGAGCGACATAGACGGGATGCCGGTTGCGATAAAAGACGGTGCCGCGCAGGAAGGCTGGCCGTCGCGCAAAGGATCCGTCGTCACATCGGCCGAGCCGATGACCGAGAGCGCGGAAGTAGTCGCTCGCGTGGTCGCAGCAGGCGCAGTACTCATCGGAAAGACCCGAATGCCGGAATTCGCGTGGAAGGGGGTGACCGACAGCCCGGGCTACGGCATCACGCGCAATCCACTCGATCCGGAGTTGACACCCGGCGGCAGCAGCGGTGGCTGTAGTGCCGCCGTTGCGGCGGGCGTGGTACGGGTTTCGATTGGCAGCGACGCGGCTGGGTCGATTCGCATTCCGGCAGCGTTTACGGGTACCTTTGGGTTGAAGCCGACGTTCGGCCGTGTGCCGATTACTCCGCCGGCGAGCGCCTACTTCAACGTCGCCCACTACGGTCCGATTGCTGCGGGTGTGAGTGACCTGGCCTCCGTGCTGGATATCATCAGCGGCCCAAGCGCTCGAGACTGGACTTCGATGGACCTTGCGCCGGTTGACTTCAAGTCGCGGGTATCGCCGACCGAACTCCGTGTCGGTTTGCTCAATCCGCTTCATTGGGAGGGTAGCGTCGATGTAATCAAGCGCGCCATGGATCAGACGTATGGACTTCTTTGGAGCAGTGGGTTCACCATGCGCACGGTGGATTTCGACATACACCATGCGTCACGAACGGGCGCTTTCCTGTATCGGCTGGGATGCCTCACCGTGGTGAATAGCATTCCCGCGGAACAACGCGAGCGGCTCGACCCCGGGCTTCTCGAGTTCGTCGAGCCCGTACGCAACGCGACGTTCGCGGATGTCCAGCGGGCAGCGCTGCAACGCGACACATTGAATGGCGCATTCTGCGCGTTGTTCGATGAAATCGACGTGCTCATGTTGCCCACGACTCCCATTCTGCCTTTCGAGGCCGGCAGAAATGTGCCGGCCCATGCTGCGGACGACGATTGGCTTTCGTGGAATCCGTATACGCCTGCATTCAACCTGACTCAGGCGCCGGCCATGACGGTGCCGTTCTGGCCCGAAGGTTCGGCGCTTCCGGTAGGGGTGCAACTCGTCGCGGCGAAGTGCCGGGAAGACGTGCTCCTGAGGCTCGCGTCATGGCTCGAACAGCACCTTCCGAAGCGGCAGGTCGCCTGATCTTTGACGGACGGGCCGGCACATATGCAGTGCCGGCCGCCGCCTTCAGGCGCTCAATCGACGCTGGTCAAGCACCCAGAAATGCTGGCCTTCGTTCAGTATGACTCCCTCCGATTTGAGCCGGGTGATCGTGCGTGTTACGGTGACGCGGCTCGTTCCCGTCAGACTTGCAACCTGCTCATGCGTCAGAGGTGTGCGGATACGCACGCCGACATCATCCGCTTCGCCATACAGGCTCGCGAGCCGACTCAGTAGTTCGACAATCCGCAGTTCCGGCTTCGGCATTGCCATGAACTGGATGCGCATCCCCAGGACCCACTGCTTGATCGCGATGACCTCCATGAGGGTTGTCGCAAACTCGATGTTTGTAGCGAAAGCAGGCTTGACAGTCGCGTAGTCAAACTTGACTACGACACAAGGTTCCAGCGTAATTGCCGTGGTCATTCGGCGTTGGCCGGCAATGGCGGTGCCCTCGCCAATGAGCGACCAGGGGCCCATCAATTCGAGGATGAATTCCGTGCCGTCCTCCTGGAAAACGCCCACCTGTACCCGCCCGCTGACGAGAAAGAAGAACGAGGTGCCCGTTTCCCCCTGACGGTACAAGGTTGTGTCCTTCTGCAGGACCAGTCGCTTGCCAAGATGCTCCGCGTTCATAAAAACGTTCGCGGCGACCTTATCCATGTGCCAGGTCTCAGTTGAGATCGTCTCGCCGGAAATTTGCTGAGTGCCCATCGCGTACCACCATTTTCGCTAGTCACGCCGTCGTCACTAACGGCAAGTCGAAACCTCGTGCATTGCAGCGCGCAAACCAATCGGCGTGACGGCTTCAGGGCACGGATGTCAGTTATAACTTTATGCAACTTCCATTCCAACGGTAGTGGGTCTTTCCCGAGCCTGTTCAGGCTGACGCATTGCGCGAGTTCTTCACTTTTACTCGGGAACAAACGCACCAACTATGTGATGCGGCACTGCCGCAGTGCCCAACCACGTTCACAACTCTTTTTTATGAGGCTCGTATCAGCGGATACGCGGGCTGACGAAAGCGTCCGGCTACATTAGCTGCAGGCCGCTTTTTTGGAGACCTGAATGTCAACCATCGCCACTCACGCGCGATTTCGAAGTTTAATGAGTCGATTCGTTACCGGTGTCACGGTCATCGCCGTCGCATCTGAGGACAGACAACCCGGCGTCGTGGCTATGACCGCCAGCGCGGTATGTCCGGTGAGCCTCGACCCCTTGCTGCTTTTATTTTGTGTTCGGAACGAAAGCTCGTTTCTTCCGTATCTGCAACAGTCGCAAATTTTCTCGGTGAACATCCTTTCCTCCAGCCAGGATGCCGTCTCGCGATACTACGGCGGTCAGGCACACCATGGCACAGAGGGGACGTGGAAGCTGAAGGCTGCTTCTGCGCCGGTTCTGGACGGCGCGAACGCTACGTTCGTTTGTCATGTCGCCAATCTACAGAGGCTTGGCGACCATCACGTTGTCGTCGGCGAGGTCGTCGGCATGCATTCAATCGATCCGCCGGCGCCTGCACTTGTCTACGCAGCGGGCCAGTATCTCGGCGTCGAACTTGTCGGCCGGCCTGGGACGCAAGCGTCGGCATAAAGCCAATTCAGTCACAACTTTTCATGATGCAAACTCAAATGATCGACCACATTCCCGATACCGAGACCTTGATTGAGCGAGCAAGGTTGATGATTCCGATGCTGAAGGAGCAGGGGCCGCGGCACGACAGTGCGAAGCGCATTTCGGATGATGTCGCCGGCCAGTTGCGTGCCGCCGGTTTTTTCAGAATCTGCCAGTCTGTCGAAAACGGCGGCTACGGATTGCGTCCGTCGGTCTTGTGGCGTGTCTGCCGCGAAGTCGCCCGCGGCGATAGCGCAACAGCCTGGATACTGGGCCTTGCCGGCTTGCATCCGTGGATGGCCGGTATGTTCGGCGAACAGGCACAGGACGACGTATTTGCCGGTGGCCAGGACGCCGTTGTTATCGCGCTCACCGGAAATGTAGGGCGTGGTGTCGATGCCGGCCTGGACGGAGACCACTTTGTCCTGAGCGGCAAATGGACTTACGCATCGGGTATCGATGTCGCTGATTGGGCAAGCGTGCTGGTCGATGTGCCGACCGCAGAAGGCGCGAGGGAACTGAGGCTGCTGCTTGTCCCCCGGAGCAGTTTCCGCATCGACCACGAGAGCTGGAACGTCTTCGGCATGAAGGGGACCGGTAGTAAGGACGTCTATCTCGACAACGAGCGGGTTCCGGTCTACCGCAGTATCAAATGGACCGAGGTGCAGCGCATCGCGTATCCGGGGCGCGAGCGTAACAAAAGCCCGATGTATCGCATTCCCCACACCAGCCTGTTTGTCATGTCTGTCGCGGCCTCCATCGCATCCGTGGCGCACGGCCTGCTGGACATCCATACCGACACTGTGCGCAAGCGGATTCCTGCCGGCCTGAATTCACCGCAAACCGAAGACCGCTTCACACTGGCTGAGCTCGGCAAAGCCGCGGCGAAGATTGAAGGGGCGTTCAATCTGCTCATGTATGACGTGGACGAGATGTGGGATTGGGCCGAAGCGGGCAAGGAGTTCTCGGTGGAGCAGCGCGCGCGGTATCGAACGGATGGGGCCATTATTTGCAATATGGCGCTCGCCGCTGCTGACGATCTGGTGCGCAATCTCGGCGGAAGTCTCATGCAGACAGGTCCCGTGGAGCGTTACTTCCGTGACCTGCATAGCATGGCTTCTCACTTCCTGATGCAAGTAAATCCATCCGCTGAGCTGTATGGCCGCGTATTGCTTGGTATGCCACTGCCGGCGAATGCGCGAATCTGAAGAGACTTCAACGGCTGAAGGATTTCGACCAGCCGCGGCATATGTTGCGTCAATTAGATGTGTGCACGCATATAATGCGCGCGGTAGATACTTGTGTATGAGTATTGTTCAGGTAAGCTTGGTTTCCTTTCTACACGGGTAGCACCTATCCCGCCAGCCAAGCGGGTTAACCCCGCTTGGCGGCGAGCCAAAACGATCCTAACGTTACACGCATTGATTGAACGACCGGACGGTTTATTAATATCCGGCCCGATCGATCAGGCGGATGTGTTCCTTCAGATTACCCATCTACTTCCCGTCGCCGGGCAGCGATCCTGCTCATGCCGACGAAAGCGAAGAACCCGACTCTCCGGCCGCGACGGCAATAAATAAGATACCTACATCTGGAGATACCAACGTGAAGAGCTGGATTGAATGCAATGCCATGCGACTCGTTATCGCATCGGCAGTGGGCGGGTGCGTCCTCGCACTTTCGGGGTGCGGCAGTTCGGAGGGTGTCGCGAAGCCGACACCGGCGCCTGTCGACTATGCAGCGCTGTGCACGAAAATAAACGGCCAGCAGTTCAATGGCATTACCGTAACGGCCACTTCACGCATCGCGGCCGCAGGCGGTAACCCGGGTTATTGCAAGGTCAGTGCAACAGGGGCCGCCAGCACCACACTCGACATCGAGGTCGATCTTCCCGACAACTGGTCGAATCGGCTGCTGCAACAGGGCGGCGGCGGTTTCGACGGGAGCATTCCAACCGTCGAAGCAACCTCCGCACAATTCCCGCTCATCAAGCCACTGGCTCGTGGGATTGCCTATACCGCTTCGAATGGCGGAAACCGCACTGGTAATCCAGCGGATCTGTTGACGAATGCAACGGCGCAGAAGGATTACGCGTATGCATCGACGGGCATCACGGTTCATTTTGCCAAGGCCGTGATTACCGCCTTTTATGGGTCCGCGCCGAAATATACGTACTTCAACGGCGCCTCGAACGGCGGTCGCGAGGCCTATCTTGCCGCCCAGAATCAACCGGGGGACTACGACGGCATCATCGCCGGCGACGAGAGCATGAACATGGCAACTCAGGTAACGGCGATGCTGAACATCGCAACGCTTGCCGGTTCCGCGGCGATGCCCTCAAGTGCGCAGTGGACCGCGGCGTACTCCGCGGCCGTCGCCCAATGCGGGAATGCCAACGGCGTGATCCTGAATCCGGCCGCCTGTACGTTCGATCCGTCGACGCTACAGTGTGGTGCGGCCGGTGCGCCCGCGACAACCTGTCTTTCGCCGGCGCAGTTGCAAACGGTGCAGCGTATCGTCGCGCCCTTGTCGACAAGCAGCGGCCAGTTGCTGTTTGCGGGGTACAACTGGGCGGACTTCGGCTCCATGTTCGGAGTCGGTTCGTATGGTGGACTGGGCGGCGGTTTCGCGGCGATTGGGACAGGCAATGCGAACTGGTTGCTGCCCGCCACCGTGCCGGGCAGTCTGCAGGCAAACTTCAACGTCGACACTTCGTATCCGATCATTGCGGCAGGCCTGCAAAACGTGGGCGCGGATCACAACCTGCAGGCCATCGCGCAATTCCTGATGTCGGGCAAGAAGATGATCTCGTTTAACGGCGCGGCTGATCCGTTGATTTCACCACGCGACCATCTGCGCAACTGGCAAACCGTCGTGCAGCTTGCCGGGTCCGCTGGAGGCAATGCACGCTTCTATCTCGAACCGGGAGTGGGCCACGTACTCGGCGGCAATGGTCCTGATCAGACAGACTACCTCGGCGCGATGATCGCGTGGGTCGAGCAGGGTACCGCGCCCGGGCAGTTGCTACTGACGAAATTCGACACCAACGGCAACGTGACGTCGACCCTGCCGGACTGCCCGTACCCGAGCGTGCCGCATTATTCGGGCTCTGGCAACGTGAGCGCCGCAGCCAGCTACACCTGCCAATAACCCGAGGCAATCCTATGAAACTCGCTACATCAATGCTGAGTGCGCTCGCGACGACATTGTTCCTGTCGGTCACGGCGCAGGCGCAGGTCAAGATAGGTGTGACGCTGTCGACCACGGGACCGGCGGCGTCACTCGGCATACCGGAAAAGAACACGATTGCCTTGCTGCCGAAGGAGATCGGCGGCAAGAGCGTCCAGTACATCGTGCTCGATGACGCATCAGACACGGGCCGTGCTGTGCAGAACGCCCGCAAGCTGATCGACGAAGAGCATGTCGATGCGATTGTCGGCTCGACGGTCACTCCGAACTCCCTCGCCATGATCGATACGGTGTCCGAGGGGCGCACGCCGATGATTTCGCTTGCCGCATCCGCGGCGATCATCTCGCCAATGGATGCGAAGCGCGCGTGGGTGTTCAAGACGCCGCAAAACGACAGTCTGATGGCAGATGCCATTGCCGGATATATGGAGGCGCACGGTGTGCATACCGTCGGCTACATTGGTTTTGCGGATGCCTACGGTGACGGCTGGTATAGCGTATTCAGCGCGGCGGCAACGGCTCATCACCTGAAGATTGTCGCGAATGAGCGTTTCAACCGGACGGATTCGTCGGTGACGGGGCAGGTACTGAAGACCACGGCAGCATCACCTGACGCGGTGCTGGTGGCCGGCGCCGGAACACCGGCGGCTTTGCCGGCCAAAACACTGAAGGAGCGTGGCTACAAAGGCGTTATCTACCAGACGCACGGGGTGGCGAATAACGACTTCCTGCGCGTATGCGGCAAGGATTGTGAAGGCGAGTTGTTGCCCGCGGGACCGATCCTCGTTGCGGACCAGTTGTCCGATTCGAACCCGGTGAAGCAGTCATCGCTTGCCTATAAAGCCGCTTATGAGAAAGCGTATGGGACGGGCTCGGTGGCGACATTTGGCGGACACGCGTGGGATGCCGGTCAGATGTTGCAGCGGGCGATTCCGGAGGCCCTAAAGAAGGCCCAGCCGGGCACATCCGAGTTCCGTGAAGCGTTGCGCGCGGCACTCGAGAACGTCAAGGACTTGCCCCTGTCACATGGCGTGATGAACACGACTAAAACGGATCACAATGGTCTTGATCGGCGAGCGAGGGTAATCGTCGAGATCGTCGACGGGAAGTGGAAGTTGCGCAACGACTGACCAGGCCGCGCTCGAAGTTGAACCGGCGCCGCGCCCGCGGCGCCAGTTCAACTTATATCGGACGAAAATGCCGACGCGCAAGAGACTCAGTTTTGCACCAGATGTGTGCCCATGCGACTGACATCTTATCTGCGAATATCCAACCTGAAGAGGCCACCACACCTCGACGCTGTGCCAGCGTGCAACCTTCCAGTTGCCTTCGCGCGGCAGGCCGTGCGAGAAAGCTGATCAGGTGCCGGTGAAGAAAGCTCGGCTAATGTATATGATGTGTTGACATGTGCGCTGCGAACGCGGACTCGAAGACTGATTTCTGCAAATAGTCTTCACGTTAACACAGAGTATCTAAATGCAAATATTCGTCGGAAATGGACAGGCGCATGAAAGGTAGTGCAACCGGCATCGGCCGCAAACTCGAACTCTTGTATGGATTGGTTGCCTCGCGGGTATTTCACCACGCGTCGACGATGCTAAGCGGTGACGTGACCTTCGCGCGTGTCATCTCCCTGTTCCACCTCAATCATCACGAGTCGCAGACCATTGCTGAAATTGCTGAGGCAACCGGCCTTAGTCATGCTGCAGCCAGTCGTATGGTCGATGGGTTGTACCGCGAGGGCGTGGTGGACCGTCGGGAGGCGGCCGAGGATCGCAGACAGAAGTGTGTCGAACTGACAGCTGATGGCCTGAAAAAGATAGAGGCCATGCGCCAGGTTACAACTGAGGCATATGCTGAGCTGATGGCACAAGTTCCACGGGAACTACGCACCAGGCTTGACGGGATATTGACGGAGCTCGAGCCGTACTTGATCCCTCCTGAACCAGAGCGGGGAGACCCTCCGCGCAGACCCAGGTCGCGCCGTCAAAGCTGAGCAGACGCCACGGTGGGACGTGTACCGGACGCGCACACTGCCGTCTCAAACGGGATCTGCGTGACAGCGTTCTGCCTATACGGCGGTCTTCGCATTACGCCAGGGATTTGATGGGAATCTTGACGGGGTTGTATCGTTTGCGTGGTGGATTAAGTCCGAACCTAAACGGCTGCACGGGATCATGGGAGCGACAATGGATTGGGCGGCAGGCTCTTCGCGGCCACGCGCTTCGCCTCTGCTACGGACATGCCGAGTCCTCGCAGGATCATGGCGGCAATCGTTTCGGGGAAATCCTCAGGAGTCGGCTCAGCCACCACAGTGCGGATCGCCATCGTAATTGTACCAAGGCTGAGTGCCAACGCAGCGGGAATGGATGGAAGCCGGAATCGGCCCGAAGCCTGACCACACTCAAGATCATAGACGACACCACGATTCATCTCGTCGCTGACGGCCCCGCCTCTCAACGGAATGGTTCGTACCAACAGCCATCCCCACTCCGGATTCCGAATGCTCAGTTCGATAAACGTGCGTACCGCCATCGCGATTCGGTGAGCAGGGTCGTCTATGCCTGTGAATAACGGAAGGATTTCCGCATCCACCATGTCCGCCACATGTGCAGCGGCAGCGTTGATCAGCTCGTCGCGCGTCTTGAAGTAGTTGTAGAAGGTACCCCGCGCGATATTCGCCGCCGCAATGAAATCATCAATCGTAGGAGCATCGAAACCTCGTTCAGCTATGACACGAACAGCAACTTCGACGAGCGCTGATCTCGTACGTTCGCGTTTTTTGGGAAGCGGCTGCGTTCGCTCTTTCTTATGGGTTACGTCCACCTGAATGCTCCGTCAAGATGCACCGTGGATGATCGTTCGCAGTCTGCACAACGATACCCAGTGTTTTTTATCGTACATCTCCATTGTAAAGGAGTCGTTGTCCCTTCTCTCAAGGGCAGACGAGATGTCCCGGGACAACGCTCTCATTCCTATCTTCCCGCCGCTTTGCCGCCCCCGCCGTTTCACAAATATCCCGAACGGGCAAGATGCCCCCGGCAGTGGCAACGAGGACGGGTTTCAGCCGCGATCGGGTCGGCGACATGGTGTGAAAAGTTGTCAGGTCAAGTTCGCAAAAATGAACTATTTTGTCATTATTGACGTTTTAGTCCAAATTTCATATAGTGTATTCAAGCGAGGACTGGAACGACGGACTCTCCGCATTGCATGCACGTTGCTCTCCCTTCTATACCGTAGAAGCAGAGCGGGTTGGCTATACAAATAACTAATTTTCCATCAACGCATGGAACAGGAGACACTATGAACACCTCAATCGGCCTCCGCGCCGAATCCCCAGCGCCAAGCCTCTATCTGCAGTTCATCGTACTATTCGCCAGCATGTTTTCGCTGCTCGCGGGTGGTGCGATTGCTCCCGCACTCCCGGGAATGAAGGCGCATTTTATCGGGGTGACAAACGTAGACTTGCTGGTGAAACTGCAGCTCTCCGCGACCTCCTTGTTCATTGCGGCAGGTGCGCCGATCGCTGGAATACTGAGCGACAGGCTTGGGCGTCGCCCTCTGCTGGTGGTATCAATCCTGATGACCGCGGTAGCGGGTACGGCCGGGTACTGGACTGATTCGTTGCACACCATGCTCGCGACTCGGGCGCTGCTCGGCCTGGGTGTGAGCGGCGCGCTGACCGTGGCAACGGCACTCGTGGGGGATCACTTCGCAGGTGAGAGCCGAACCCGGTTTGTCGCGATGCAGGCTGCGGCCATGAAGGTCGGGGGCATTCTCTTCACGTTGATTGGCGGCGTGCTGGCGTCGCTGAGTTGGAGGGACGTATTTCTGGTCGACCTTCTCGCCTTGTGTGTGTTGCCGGGCGCGCTAACGCGCGTTTCGGCGCACCCGTTTGCGTGCGAACCGAGCCACCGCGAAGACACTGACGCCCGTGTGCACCACTACGGGACGTGGATCACGGTTTTCTCTGTGGCGTTTGCCGGCCAGATTTTCTTTTACATGCTGCCCACACAGATTCCTTTCCTTGTCCGGTCGTTGGGGGATACATCGCCCGCGCTCATCAGCTACCTGATTTCCGGATCGATTCTCGCAAGCGCCATCAGTGCGTCCCAGTATCACCGGGTAAAGCGATGGTTCAATCACTACATGCTCGTCGCTCTGGCATTTCTCATATTGGGCGCCGGATACCTATGGGTGCCGCTTGCGGACACCTACCGAACAACGTTTGTAGCGATGGTGGTGGCGGGTGTGGGTCTTGGCATTTTCGTGCCGAGCACGACCGGATGGCTACTGGGCATAAGTCCCGAGTCGCTGAGGGGACGCGCGATCGGCCTGCTGATGACGTTTACTTTCTTGGGGCAGTTCTTTTCCCCCTTGGTGTTTGCCCCAATTCTGGTTCACACGGGAATCAGAAGCCTGTTCGGGGTGGCCGGCGTTGCCGCGCTGGCTCTGGCCGCGGTTTTTATCGTCTTGTCATTTCTGACGCGACGATCTACCGGGAGGCTGAAGGGCATGGTGAATTCGGGTTTCTAGGTTGGCAATCAGCCACTGAGGGGGCGCTTGGAGAAATGCGATAAATGATTGTTTCCTCCTCTTGGTAACTGACTGAAGTGCATCAGATTTTTTATATAAATACAATTCCGGAGACATAGATGAGGATCACTAAGTTAATTGTTGTAATGCCTTTGGCTATTTCAGTGCCAGCGTTTTGCCAAAGTAGTGTCACGCTCAGCGGGACGCTCGACGCCGGCATATCGTATGTGAGTAACGAAGGCGGCCACGGCAATGCGAAGTTCGACGACGGCATTGCACGACCAAATACCCTGAATATCTCGGGGAGGGAAGATCTAGGGGGCGGAGTTGTTGCCATATTCAAGTTGACCGACCAGTTCATGTTGGGCTCGGGGAGTATCGTGCCGGGGCAGAGTCTTTTCAGCCGTACTGCGCTGGTGGGTGTTGAAAGTGCACAGTATGGTCGCCTGACGATGGGAAATCAGTTTGACTTCATGAACGAATCGTTGCTTTTTGGCGGCAATGATGGCGGAGCAGAATACATTGGCGGTCTATACGATTTCCGGAACGGTCCTTTTAACAAGCTTGCGTTGCCGAATAACCCCACGGGCTCATTCGAATGGGACCGTCTCTCGGAAGATCTGGTCGAGAATTCGGTCAAGTACGTGAGCCCGGACTACAACGGACTATCGGCGGGTGCGATGTATGGTTTCGGCGGAGTTGCAGGTTCGATCGGTTCGAACAACTCTGCCAGTTTCGGCTTGAACTATGCGAATGGTCCGTTCGGCATGGCTGCGGCATACACGAACACAAAATCGGACGTGGCCGGCGCGCAGGCAAGCGTACGCAACTGGGGCGTCGGCGCGCATTACAAATTCGACAGTGTCGTTGCCACGGTTCTCTTTACCACAGTGCACAACAGCGCGAATGGAGGCGGGGTGTATCAGGGTGAAGTGGCGGCCGTCTACCACTTCGACGCGTTCTGGGCATTGGGTGCGGCGTATTCGTATATGAAAGGCAACAGCGTCGTTGACAACAATCACGCGAATCAGGTTTCCAGCTCCGTTTCGTACGCCCTTTCGAAGCGGAGTGTCTTGTACGTCAGCGCCGTGTACCAGCGAACCAACAGTGGCGCGAACGCATTGATCAACGGCGTACTCGACCCTGATGGTGCATCGAGCGGACCGAGTCAATTTATTGGGCGGGTGGGTTTCGTGACGAATTTCTAGTCGCTCCGTCGGCGCCTGCAATCGCGTACTGTGCGCAAACTCAATTCAAACCAAAGGATAACGTTATATGAAACTGGCGTCATTGCGCTCGGGTCGCGACGGCGAACTGATTGTTGTCAGCAGGGATCTGAGCCGGGCAGTTAAAGCGGCACCCATTGCGTCGACCATGCAGCAGGTGCTCGATAACTGGGGCATCGTCGAACCGCGTCTGCAGCGCCTGTATGCGGAGCTTAATGCTGGCGAGTGCGACGGACAATTCACGCTCGACGTGGAGGTTTTGTCCGCACCGCTCCCTCGCTCCTATCAGTATCTGGACGGTGCGGCGTACCTCAGTCATATACGGCGCAACCGTGCCGCGCGCGGCGAGCCACTGCCGGACGATCTGCTCGACAAGCCGCTCGTCTATCAGGGCATTTCTCATGGCTTCCTCGGCTGGAACGAGGATGTCGCGCTCCCGTCAGAGGATCTTGGGATTGACTTCGAAGCGGAGATCGCAGCGATCACTGGCGACGTACCGATGGGAGTGAGCGCCGAAGCGGCCTGCGAACATATCCGCCTGTTCGTCCTGCTGAATGACGTTTCGCTGCGGTCCGTGATTCCGGGTGAGCTCAGGCGGACTTTCGGGTTCCTGATTGGGAAGCCTGCTTCCAGCATGGGCCCGATCGCGGTAACGCCAGACGAACTGGGGCAGCTCTGGGTGGGTTGTCTGGTAGGTGGCACGATGCAGTGCTGGGTTCGCGGTGAACAGGTGGGACGCATCGAAACCGGTATCGACACACCCTTTCACTATGGTCATCTGATTGCGTATGCCGCGCAGACTCGCGCGTTCGAACCAGGAACCATTGTCGGGCTCGGTACCGTATCGAATGAGGATGAGTCAGCGGGCTGTGGCTGCATTGGCGAAATCCGCGCGCTGGAAACGCTGAACCACGGAAAGATCACGACGCCGCTGCTGCGCTTTGGCGAGCGGATCAAGATCGAACATATCGACCGTAACGGGCAGACCGTATTTGGCTGCATCGATCAACGCTTTGTTCGCATGGCGCCGCTGCAGGCCTGACGCGCAACGGAAGCCAAACGAGGGTAGCCATGTTATGCAAGAGCCTGCATCACGCAGCGTTTCGCTGCAAGGACGCACGCACGACCGTCGATTTCTATACCACTGTATTGGGGCTGAAGTTCATTCACGCTATGGGTGAAGACCACGTCCCGTCAACGGGCGAATACAGTCCGCATATTCATATTTTCTTCGAGATGGAAGACGGCAGCTGCATCGCCTTCTTTGAACTGCCAAAGGACGGTGGACAGCCATCGGGGCGCGATTCACAAACACCAGGCTGGGTGCAGCACTTCGCGTTTCGAGTGGCGAATAGGACGGTCGTCGACGAGGCCAAGGAGCGGCTGAAAGCGCTGGGTCTCTCTGTCACCGGGCCGACGAATCACGACGACTTCCTGTACTCGATCTATTTTTTCGACCCGTCTGGCCACAGGCTCGAGTTAAGTGCGCACACCGCGACGGCCGAGCAGGATCGGCAGTTCCTCGCCGAGGCGATGGATGTACTGGAACTATGGGAGAAAACCCACGACTGGTCGCAAAGAGCCGCGCTTTTTGGGAGCCCGTCCGGGTACCAGCGCGATGAAGCGGCGCCCCGTTGAACAAGCAGCACGCCGCGCTGATGGGGCGAACAAGAAAGCAATTAACTGTTGAGGTTGGTCTATGGAGTGGGAAATGGAGTCGAGGGCACTTCGCGCCAAGCGAGGCCTGGAAGATTACGAGCCGCTAAAGCCGTTCGTCGCGAAGCGAACGCTAGATCGTTCGTTCTGGTACGAAGGCCAACTCGTGGTCCTGTATGCGCAGGGCGAGGAAGTTGGGAATACCTGCTGCATATGGGAAGGCAACGTGCCCGAGGAGGTTGGTCCTCCGCCTCATATTCATCTCTATGAGCATGAGTTCTTTTTCATCATGGAGGGGCACCTTCGGGCATGGGTGGAGGGCGTCGAATACGACGTTCCCAAGGATTCCATGGTGTTCCTGCCGTGCGGACGCATGCACTGGTTCGTTTCGGCGGCACCATGCACGCGCATTTTTTCGCTAACGGTGACCGCGGACAAGGCGTTTCCGTCGATCAACAACAACGTGGGCCTGTTCAAGTTCATTGGACGGCCTGCGGAGGCGATGAGCCTCCCGCTGCTCGTCGAGGTGTCGGAGTTGCCCAACCCGGCGGACATCGTAAGGATTAGCCAGGAGGCGGGCTCCGACATACCGGATCTCGAGCGACTCGGGTGGCGTCGCGGATATGGCGACGGCACGCATACAGTAAAGCTTGGGGATTAGCGCCATGGTGAGTTGTCTCGCGCTGATTCAGGATTCCCACGCGCTGCTGGGTCAGGCTAATGGTTTGAATAACACTGCGTGCGGAATGGCGATCGCTGATCAGCATGTGGAGGATGGGCTCTTTGCCGATGACCCTGCGACCGCTACTTGTGGTAAGTGCAAGACGGCGCTTCAGTCACCTCGCGGTGTCACTTGCGCCACAGGCCAGAAGGTCGATTCGAAGACACTGATCAGGCGGCTCATCGACGGGGTACTCAACGCGAATAGCACCGGCAATCTCGCAAAGATTGCAAGCGGAGAGATCCTTTTTAATCTGAGTCAAGGCCGTCTGAGTCGCATGCATGAGCTTTTCGAAGGGTGGAATGCACAAATCGATGATTTGATCGCCGAGGACTCGCGCATCGTTGTCCGCTATCAGGTCACATACGCAGATATGTTCGGGTTGATGGGGTCTGTCGGACCTGCGGTGAGGCGCAATCAGTTCGCTATTTTCGACGCGCAGGATGGCTATATAACGCGAGTCAGCGCAGTGGTCGACGATTTTGGAATCTGGAGTGCGGCGCCGGAATGGCCTGAGTGCCCCGCAAAGTGTCAGTGCTGTTCGGGCGTACCGTCGAGTATGTGATGCTGCCCGAGCAGTTTCGTCAATCAAACTACACCGGAGATACACGATGAATACAGTTGAATCGAATCCGCAGACCCCAGCGGTACGTGGATATGTTGTCGGACTGATCGACGAGTTCTTCAGCCGCGTAGATCGCGCGGAGTCGGTAGCCGATCTGCTGGAAGAGGACGCGGAATTCACGACGCCGCAAAGACATGCTCAAGGAAAAGACGCGGTAGCGAAGTTGCTTCTGTCTCTGGCAGATGTGCGTCGGGAAAAAGGCCGCGAAGCACGCCACTTCGGTGGGAATGTGAGCATCCAGCGTTTGGATGATGGCCTTTATCGGGTCCGCTCGCTGGTCATTGTGCTTGCGCTCGACCGGGGCGAGGAGGATAAGGGCGTACTCAATATGGGAGACCACGACGACCTCGTGAAGTTATATCCAGACGGAACGTGCCGTTTCGTGAAGCGAATGATGCAACCGGTCTTTCAATTCGGCTTGACGCCGCTTGGCGAGAGTCGTTAGAGCCTGTCTGGCTGCTCCCGATACACAGGAGAGTAGCCCCATGATTGAACATGGGTCATTCGGAAACGTTGCCAGGATTCCAGCCGGGCGGTTCCGTAATGGCCCATCCGGAGGAAACCCGATGAGTGAGACGGATCTCGCAGCCATCCAGCGGTTGCTCAGTGATTTTGCGTGGCATGCAGACCGAGGTGCCGGTACCGAACTGTCTGCATTGTTTAGTCCCGAAGGAGTGTTATGGGTTGGTGGGCAGGAACTAAGAGGGCGAACCGACATAGCGGAGGACTGTTGCCGCCGCTTTCTGGATCCACACAGGAAGACACGTCATGTCTGGTCCAATCTTCGCGTCGAGACCGAAGGCGAGGGCGTTGCGTCGACCACAGCGGTTCAGGTCACGTTCGAGGTGGCCGGCGTGGATCAACAGAAGCAGATGCGCGTGAACGATCTGACTGACCGGTTCGTGCGGGACGCAAAGGGTGACTGGCGTTTCGCGAGCAGAAAGATAGAACGCCAGATGGCATGGGTGATGGCATCGTAGCCACACTGGTCTGTGCAGCTACGATGAATACGAAGCAGGACGTAATTGAACGTGAGGGGGAACCATGGCAACGCTTACGCTGGATGACGCTAGCCGAATTATCGAAGCAGGGCTGCAGAAGGCCGGAGAAGTGGGTCTCAAGCCGTTGACAATTGCCGTTCTTGACGCGGGCGGTCATCTGGTCGCCTTGCAGCGTCAGGACCGGTCTGGGATCTTGCGGCCCGACATCGCTCAGGGAAAGGCCTGGGGGGCACTCGGGATGGGGCTTGGCAGCAGGGCACTCGCAAAGCGTGCGGAAACGGCACCCGCTTTCTTTGCAGCGCTTTCGAGCGTTTCGCAGGGACGCATCGTTCCCGTTCCAGGCGGAGTTCTGATTCGAGACCCGGATGGGGACATTGCAGGTGCGGTAGGCGTAAGCGGCGATCTTCCTGATAACGATGAGGCATGCGCGGTATATGGAATTGAGCAGGCGCGGTGGGTGGCGGACACCGGAGAAGCGGGCTCGCATTGATACCTCGCGCAAAACTTTGGCATGTCAGGCATTGCTGTCGGACGGACTGCCGGTGCGCGATTCCAATCCAATCATTTCGTATCTTGAATGAAAATACTTCACATTGATTCCAGCCCGATGCGGACACGCTCGACATCAAGGGCGCTAACCGAGAGGATCATGAAATTACTGAAGCATCGCTTTCCCGATGCGCAAACCAGTCATCTTGATCTCGCAACCAATGCGTTACCGCATCTGACCGAGGACATTTTTCTTGCTTCACGTGCAGAACCCGGGAGTCTGACAGAGGAACAGGTTCGTGAGCGAAGCCTTACAGACGCATTGATTGACGATCTGCTGGCTTCGGACGTCGTTGTTATCGGTGTGCCCATGTACAACTTGTCGGTTCCCACTCAGCTCAAGGCCTGGATCGATCGCATTGCACAGCCGGGCAGGACGTTTCGGTACACCGATCGCGGCATCGTTGGACTGGTCAGGGGCGTCAAGGTGATTCTTGCATCGAGCCGGGGTGGTCTTTATTCGCATATGCCGGCGCTCGAGAGGGACTTCCAGGAGCGCTACATGCGTGCAGCGCTGTCGATGCTGGGTATCGAAGATATCTTCGTAGTCCGGGCAGAGGGCGTGAACATGGGACAGCAGAGATACGACGCGGCGCTACAGGAGGCAGATGGCGCATTGGACGAAGTCATGGCTGTTCTTTGAGACGCGACGGTGTTTCGCACCGGCAATCATCAATCTGGTCGAGAAGGAGGCAAACTTGGATATCGGCCATGAGCTGGTTGGATCCGGACCACGGCGTGTTCTGGTGCTGCATGGGTGGTTTGGAGACCATCGCGTATGGGAGCCGGTATATTCGCTGCTGAACGGTGCCGCATTTTCCTACGCTTTCATGGACTTTCGGGGTTACGGAGCATCGCGTGATATCGCCGGCAACTACACCATGCAGGAGATGGCAGCAGATGGTCTGGCTTTGGCCGACCATCTCGGCTGGCAACGCTTTTCTGTCGTGGGCCACTCGATGGGGGGAAAGGTCGCACAGCGTCTGGCGATAGACGCAGCCGCGCGCGTGCTCGCGGTCGTCGGCGTGACACCGGTGCCGGTCAGCGGCGTGCCAATGCCGCCTGACGTGCGAGCCGTTTTTGAGGCAGTGCCGACCAGCGACGCCGCCGCGCGGGGTGTCATTAGCGTATCGCTGGGCGAGCGACCCCAGACCCTGGGCCTGATAGAAGGGATACTGCAACATCAACGGCGAACAGCCGATCCATCGGCTGTCGCAGCGTATTTTCATACGTTCACGCAATCGGACCTTTCACCCGCAACGGTTCAGTTGACACAGCCACTGCTGGTGCTAGCGGGCGAGCATGACGGTGGCCTAAGCCCTACATTCGTCCGACATGCGTTCCATGCGATCTTCTCGCAGGCAGAGATCGCCTTGCTACACGGTGCCGGACACTACCCGATGCTGGAGACGTCCCTGAACCTGGTCGTTGCAATGGAGCGCTTTCTACTAACGCATGGCGACTCGTGACGTAACTCGCGGCAACGCAGTTACGCGCGATACCCGATTCGAAACCCGCCCCAATGCCGGCCGCTGACAACAATCGGTGCCGAGACATTTTTCATGAGCACGAACTCACCACCGCCCATGTCGCGTCGATACGTTTGCAACAGGAAGCGGTTGGTATCACGGGCGGCCGCGAGACCGGTCCGGTCGTCGAACATCCGTCTATTACGGCAATTGGCGGCATTCCACACCGGATCCGGACCCTGCGGGTGGGAGAACTTCTGGTTGTGGGTTGGCAGATAACCGTTCTCGTCAACGGCCGCGCAGATTGCAATGCGCTGGTCAAGTGCCACCAAGGGTTCCTGGATCGCAGGAAGGACACGGTCGACGAATGCGGTAAAACGAGTTGTAAACTGCACCGGGTTCGTGCCTGCAACCGGTTCATACCGACGGTCGAAGAGATCCGCAAGGGTGATGTCCCCGCGAGCAACCGCCGCTTCGAACAGTTTGCTGATCTTGAGTGCTGCCTGTTGCGCGGCCTCAATGAATGGCGTGTCGGGTGTCTCCACGCCGGCCGCCGCGGTCAGCTGAATCAATGTTTCCGAGACTGACAGCAGGTTGTTGAGCCTGTCGTTCGCATGCGTGAAGTTTTCACTCGACTGTTCGATGCCCGACGCCATCTCCAACACTCTTTCTTCAAGGTTTGAGCATTGACCTTCAATCTGCCCGGTCAGTGTGGCGATCTGCTCGGCCTCGAAGTTGAGTTGCGTGATGGCCTCGCCGGTCGAATGCACCACGTCGCCGATCATTCGCGTGCCTTCGTCGACGCGATGCGCGCGTGCAGTATTGACCATGCCATCGGAGACCAGTTGCTGAGTCTGCCGCGTGAGTTGTGCGAGGGTCGTTTCGATCTGATCGGTCGCCTGTGCGGTCTTGCTCGCCAGGTTTTTGACTTCGCTGGCGACCACCGCAAAACTCTTGCCGGACGCACCGGCGCGGGCTGCCTCGATCGCAGCGTTCAACGCCAGCAGGTTAGTTTGCCGCGCAATCAGCGAGATTTCTTCCGACACCTTGCTCACGTGCGCAAGCGCACTGCGAAACGCATCGATCTGGCTATCCATGTCGCTCACTCCTTTAACGAGCGCATGGATGTCCGATAGCGATTGTTCGACTGTGTTTCGGGACGTGTTGACCTTATCGGTCGCTTCCTCGGTGACTAACCGCATCTGCCGTGCCGCCATAGCGATGCGCTGGTTGCCCTGCATCGTTGCTGCCGCGGACCCGCGCAGGTCTTGGCAGACCTCGGATTGTCTCTGTATGCGAGCCGCCACTTCCTCGACATGGCCGGTGACATCGCAGATTTCCATCCCGAGTTTGCCGGCCTGGGCCGCGATGTCGCTCACGACTGTCAAGGCTGCTCCCCGGCGCCGATAACCGAATGGCGTCATGACTTTCTCCTATTGCCTGCGTTGGGCGAGTTCTTCTGTTGTACGGCGATGGCACGCGATAGGCGCTGATTCCTACCCGCTAGGGGAGCCCATTCATGTCTGAAACACCTTCAGTACTTTCTCATTGAGCGGATTGATCTCGTCGTGGGGGATCGACGTAGATACTCGCAGGGTCTCCTGAAACGAGGGTGCCGTGGCGCCCGTTCCGGCGCTTGAACCACACAATAAGCCGCCATCTTAATTAACATTCCAACCGGACGGTTGAGTTATTTTGTATTGTCTTTTTTGCCATGTACGCGGTGAACCACGCAGCTTGCAGCAGTCTCTTCGGTTGCCGGCGACCGACGGCCGACACACGCGCCTCATCAACCGGTATTGGTCAGGTAGCGTTGCGCGCGGCACGAATGTCGCTCGCAGTGTCGGCCTAGCGGTGTTTGCATTAAATTAAAATACTAGTATAGAATTAAAATTTGAATGCAGTGCACGGTCCGCCAGATAGGGGGGCGCATGCCCTTCTTCCTATTAAACGACACCCTCAGAACTTTGCGAGGATGGTAGGTGCGCAGGAACGCAGGGTTTAACGAAGATCAGGAAAACCACATGGCAAGTTCGTCTTCGATTGTTGGCGAAGCGGGAAAGGATACGCGGCGGCAAATTGGGTATCTGGGGCCGGGTGGCTCATGGACGCACCAGGCATGTCTCGATCTTTTCGGGAGCGAGAATCTGGTGGCTTTTGAGGATTTGCAGCTATTTACGGAGTATGCGAATGGCGCGATCGACAGGGCGTGTGTTCCGGTAACGACTTCGGTGGTCGGCGTGACGCCCTATCTTGACCCCGTGCTCGACATTCCAAACGTCGTAGTGGTCGCTGAATATCCAAAGATGCTTGGCTACAGTTTACTGGCCCGTCCCGGCACGAAACTTGAGGACGTGAAATGTGTTGTAGCGCATCCAGTTGCGCTTGAGGAAGTCAAGCCATGGCTGGATAGAGCAATGCCGACAGTACGGCGCGTCGTCGCCGCTAGCGGTGGGGACGCTGCACGCAGTGTTGCCGAGAGCGAAACTGGCGATATCGCATCCATGGGGCCGAAGATCGGTGGGGCGATTTATGGTCTGATTTCGCTGGCGGAGCGCATTGAGGAAGGACCGCACAATGTAACGCGATGGTGGGTCTTGGGACGGCAGATGCCTCCGCCGTCAGGCCATGACAAGACATCGTTGGTGGTCACCGTCGCGGACAACGATTTTTCTGCATTGCTGACGGACATGACCGCCTCGAAGCTACACATTCTTGATATCTATGAGCGGCCGAGCAAAGTAACCCTTGATACCCATCGCTACCTTGTTGAAGTTAGAGGGCATGCAACGGAGGGCGCCCTGGCAAATTTCCTGAGCGCTCGAGCAGATATTCGAGTGCTGGGATCCTATGCGCGCAAGTATTAGGATCACAGATTGCACGTACATAAGAGCGCATATTTTGGCCCGACGATGTCGGGCTTTTTTGTGGGCTCGGCGGAAAATTTGAAATCTTTAAGGGGAGGACTCCTCGCTGACTACGTCACGAGTCGTGTATCTGTGGATATAGAGAGCAACTTTTTGCCGCCAGACGATGTGACTACAGCAGGTTGCTCCGTGGCAGGAATAGCAACTTGCACCACAGATGACCTGGAGGGAGAAGGAGACCATGGTTGACCGAACTTACGCCGAAGTTGTTACGTTCAACGCAAAAGCGGGTATCTCGCGAGCACGCACAATTTTCGGCGGTGCCATCGGGCATTTTGTCGAATGGTTCGAATTCTCGATGTATGGTCTGCTCGCACCATATTTCTCGCAGCAGATGTTTCCGATGCATGACAAATTTCTGGCTATTCTCACGAGTTTTTCGATCTTCGCCGTTGGCTACCTGGCGCGCCCACTCGGCGCAATAATCCTGTCCCCGCTCGCGGATACGATGGGGCGGAAAACATTGCTGTCTTACACTATTCTCATGGCCGGCGCGGGTAGTGCGATGATTGCACTGACGCCGTCATACGACCAGATCGGTATTGCGGCTCCTATCCTGATGACTGTCGCACGTATCCTTCAAGGATTCTCTGCCGGTGGGGAGTTCCAGACTGCGGTCACGTTCCTGAACGAAAGCTCCTCCAGCCGTAACAGGGCGTTCAGCGCATCTTTCCAGATGTTGTGCATTGGTTTGTCCATTCTTTGTTCGACGGCCCTGGTGACGGTCATGACCTCGACAATATCGCACGAAGCTGTATCGCAGTGGGGGTGGCGGATTCCCTTTGGTCTTGGGGCACTTCTGTCTGTGGTTGGCATCTTTATTCGAAATCGCTTGCCGGAATCCCCCGTCTTCGAGCATGAGAAAGCAAAGTCGCACGATCGAGATATTGAGCGTGTGCATATTTTTGCCCGTCACGCAAAGGAAATTATGCTGGTTTTCGTCATTCAGATGAACTCCGTGCCCTATGTCCTGGTAATGATCTTTTTCCCCACATATGTAAGGGTCTTGAACAGTGCTGATCATGTGAACGCGTTGGCGTTGAATCTTGTCGCTACCGCGGTATTCTGTGTTTCCATTCCGGCGCTGGCATGGTTGTCGGATCGAATTGGCCGAAAGCCATTTCTGATCGCGCCTGCATTGGTTTTCACCATTTTGCCTTATCCGGTGCTGAATCTGCTCGGTCCGAACGTGAGTTCCCTCACGACACTGCTGATCGTTTGTGGGGGCGCAGTCGCGGTCGGTTCTACCAACGCAGTCTTCGGAACAGTCGTCTCTGAACTCTTTCCAACGTCCATCCGCGCAACGGCAATCGGGATACCGTATGCGATATCTTCCGCCCTGTTTGCGGGCACTGCCCCCATAGTCGCAACGTCTCTCTTCAAAGCGGGTGGCAATACCTTTGTTGCGGCGTATCTTTCTGCTATTGGTGCCATATCTCTCGTTCTTTTCATATTCGTGTTGCCTGAGACGTATGGACGATCGCTTGAATCGGAGCCGGACTGAGCCTGCGTGGATATTTGCCAGTGACAGTTGTCTAAAGTTGACGGCACGCGACCAAAGCGGATTGCGGCCAATCTTCTGGATGGACAGTATGTTTTACGCCTCATGGGATGCGTGCATTCCTCATACGGACAAGTGGTTAAACATGCCGTCGCTGGGCAGGATTCGTCATCATCCGCAAGGCACAACGCTTTACCGCGAGCACGCCCAGCACAAACATTTCCATCTCATTCGCTCTGGTTTCGTCCAGGCGGACATGATGCACCCTGACGGACGGCGGTTGCTGCTGGAACTCATGGGACCTGGCACGCTGTTCGGCGAGGGGGCTGCTTTTGACAATGGGATCCGGTATATAAACGCCCGCTGTGTTACGGAGGTCGCTCTCTCAACTTATTCGCCGGAGGATATTACCGGTTGTAGCGATGCCGTCGAACTGTTGGCCAGCCTGATTCGAATCATGAGCGGAAAGCAACGAATCCTGGCAGTGAAACTGCTTCAATTTTCGAGCGATGACCCCGAGAGCAGGGTGAGGCAGCTTTTGGCGCGTCTTGCCGCGGTTCGACGGCGTGCCGCTGGCGACGGAACTACTGGCACGATCGAAATACACTTCAGCCAGGAGCAGATCGGCGAAATGTGCGGTTTGAGTAGGGTCAGCGTATCGCGATCTTTGCGCAAGCTTGCAGATGAAGGGGTGCTGGAGACTCACGTCAAACGGATCGAAATAACAAACGCCCCAAAATTGTGGGGCGTTTGACGGGTCCAGCTGCAACGTGCCGCCGCGCTGGAAGGATGGTTAGAATTTATACCGAATGGCCGCGCGGACTACCGTCTGGTTCATAGATGAGGATACGCCTGCCGCACCCGATACATAGGCGGTGTCGAGCACGGTTCCAGACTTGCCACCGCCAACGCGTTCATAAGCTCCCTGAATATAAACGTCGGTACGTTTGGAGATGAAATAGTCTGCCATTAACCCAACCGTATGATAGTGAAGATTGCTATTGCCGTTGGTTTTTTCGACTTCTGCCTGGGTAAAGATATACATCGCGCCGAGCAGGATATCAGGCCGCACGTAGTATGTTCCGTTCAATTCAAAGTTATTGAAGCGGAGCGCCGTAATGGTGGCGCCCGGAGAAGCTATCGACCCGACAAAGATCTGCGTGCCCGTCGCAGCGGGATTCAGGATTGAGGAATGCGTATACGACGCGGCCAGCGTAGCCGATGCAAAGTTGTACTTTGCACCGACTCCATAGATCTCGAGAGAGCTTGCTACAAATGAGGTCGCGCCGCTTGCGAGTGCACCGTCCGCTGACGCTCCCGGGTTGTTGGCCTTCAGATATGCCGCCGAAGCTGACAATCCGTTCCATGCATATCCCACGCCCAGGCTATACAGGCGGTTGGCTGCGAAGTTACTCTGGTTGCTCAACCCATAGGTGCCTCCGAAATGGAAACCACCGACGTTGGGACTCGTATACTTCACAGTGTTGTTTGCCCGGAACGTATTGTCAGTATTGTCGTTGTCCAGGGGATGCGCGAACAGATAGCCAGCCCAGCTACCATTGGCGGTCAGTGGACCGAGGTAATCAACAACGGAATCGTATTGTCTTCCAAGCAATACAGTCCCGTATGTTGCATTCCCAAGGCCAACGAAGGCCTGTCGACCGAACATCCGGCCGCCCTGGCCTAATGTACCGTTGCTGCCGTTGAAGCCGTTTTCGAGTGTGAAAAGCGTTTTCCAGCCACTACCGAGCTCTTCGGTCCCTTTCAATCCCCAGCGACTACCCTGAGCATACCCGCTCGTCATTTGCCATGCAGAATGGCCTTCCACGTTGCTTGTGTAGTCGACGCCTTCGTCGAAAATTCCGTAGAGAGTGACGCTCGACTGCGCTTGCGCAGCGAAGGACGCGACAAGACAGGACGCAAGGACAATATTTTTTTTCATAAGGATACCTATATATTATAGATCGTTACCGATAGATGACGTATCTGGCGTTATCGCAGGATGGGCCGCTCAGTTATCCTGCCGGAGTCTTCCATCCAAACTCACTTCCGGCCGCGATTGAGCTCGACAGTGCAGAGAAATCGTACTTCTCCGAAAAGTGGCGTTCTGTATCTCCAGAAACATGCACACTGAGCGTTTACGCTGTGTTCTGGTTCGACGCCTGCGCCGGAGGGCAGGTCGAAAGCGTTGGCATATCATCTGAATCGATGGGCCGATGCTCCTGCTTTTCTCGCAGTGTCAACCTTACTGTTTGGGGGAGAGCGAGCGAACGTTCCCGCGTGCGGCATGCCTGTCGAGTCAAAGAGCGCAACGGTAAGCGCCTTATCCCGGGAGATACTCTCCTCGGCGACACGTTCGATCAGGCGAACCCGTTATTGCGAAAGCTTTGAATTGAGGGCGTTCTATACCGAGCGGAGAATCGCACCTGAGCCTCAACGAAACGCGCGAATGCCAGTACCTTTGCGTCATCATGCTTGCGCCCGACAATCTGCAGTCCGACCGGCAGACCATGCTCCGACAGCCCGACAGGAACTGATACGGCGGGGTGGCCTGATAGATTGAAGGGGTATGTGAAGTAGGACCAGTCAACCGCGCCGAAATGTTCCATGCCAGGCGGTTGATCTGATCCTGCAGGAGGTGCAACTGTCGGGGTGCAAGGCGTGCAGAGCAGATCGAACCGGTCGAATATGGCATCGATAACTGCATATGCAAGCAACCGATCCCGGCCGAACCGGCGGACCTGGTCTGCGTCGGGTGATAACGCTCTCAACGCTAGTGTCAGAGATGGGTCCAGATCCGGAGAATCAGATAGCTGTCCCAATCGCGATTTGATTCCTCCATAGAATTCCGCATTCCATAGGTCCCGAAAAGAAATTTCTGTCCCAAATTCGAACGACTCGATGCCCGAACCAACAGACTTCTCGAGCCATTCATATGCGATTGCTTCGACGTCGGGGTCCGCCCGTTGATCGTTGATCGCATTGCACCAGCCAACAGAAAGCTCGATTGGTGACCGCATTTCATAAAGTTGAGCTGTCGATCCGACAGGATATGAAAAAGGATCGCACCGGTCATAACCCTGAACCACAGCTAGCAGCAACTGGATGTCGTCGACGGCGTTGCCTAGAATTCCGACATGCGCGAGGGTGGGCGTCGCCGACGGAGGCCAGACGGGTATGCGGCCAAACGTCGGCTTGTAGCCCACGACGCCGCAGAAACTGGCGGGAATCCGGGATGAACCGCCACCATCCGTTCCAAGCGCTACTGGAAACATGCGTGTTGCTACGCCAGCCGCGGCCCCAGCGCTTGACCCCCCCGCTGTTAGCACTCTGTTCCAGGGATTCAATGTGTGGCCGGTAAGTGGTGAATGTCCGACCGCCTTACTGCCCAACTCGGACGTTGTTGTCTTGCCGAGTATGCACGCGCCTGCGTTTCGAAGTCTGGCGACAGACGGAGCGTCGTGCTTCGCAATCTCGCCGGCGAACAGGCGCGACCCGAGTGCGAAGGGCACACCCTGGACAGATATAAGGTCCTTCACGCTGACGGGGACACCAGCCAAAGGACCGGGGTACCGGCCCTCCGCGATCAGGCGATCGACGAAGTGAGCTTGCTTGATTGCGGCGTCGAAGTCGCGGTAGGCAAAGACGTTCAGCTGCTCGTCGGTCTTCTCACAACGGTCGACAAATGATCTTGTTACCTGTCGAGCCGATACCTTACCCTGAAGGACAAGCTGCGCCAGGGCGGACGCAGGTAGCTCGACAATTTCATCGTTCAGGACGGTCATGTATCGGGCTCCCGGTTTGACTGGTATCAACTGCTATGCGTCTACATAGCGTTTCGGCTCGTATGAAACGGGCGGCCAAGGTGCGCTTCATTCAACGGACATTTCCTTGGCGACGGGCGCATCCGGCCATGCAAGGATGTCACCAACGTTCGTTTGCTGGCCGCCGTAAAGCAGCCAGACCACGTCGACGCGGCCGATAATCTTGTCGATGCGGAAGCGGCCCGGAAACTGGTCTGCGATCTCAAGTGCCGTGAAACCTGAATCGAACTCGCCTGCCAGGAGCCTGCGGGCTGTGTCAGCATTGGAGAGGGTGTTGTATTGCTCCTCCCATTCCTCAGGGCGGAAATAGCCGGCGGTAGCGATCATGTAGCCGACCGAGCGCGGTTTGTCGACGTCAGCGCGCGTGAGCACGCCCATTTCCTTTGTTTTACCGATCCAACAGTCCGCCAGGAACACGTCCTTGTAATGGCGCTCGATTGTCGGTGCAACGTCCGGATGTGCGCAAACCTGCACGGCGTAATCAGCTGTTCCGTTCCGGATCATGTCGACAGCGTCGAAGAAATGTTCGATATAGATGATCTCCGCGTCTTTTACTTTGCGAAACGCAATGTAGCGTCGCGTATTAAGGTCATGATTGCTACCGGCCGGGCCAAGCGTTGCAAATTTGATTGTCATGTTCAGGTCCGTAGAAGGTGTATTGATGCATGGTAAAAGCGGATGATTTAGCTTTCTGCATCTGCAGACACAAAGCTCGACCGAAATCGCCGTGGAAGCATCGACGGCCAGGGGGACTCACGTGCGCGCCGTCAGGGGATCCTGCCTGACCGTCAGGTCGGGGGCTGGAAAGCCTTTGGGGCTCTTGTCATGCTGCTGATACGGAAGAATGCACCCGCGCACCGGCAGTAGAAGGGACGAGAATCAGATGGACCTGGCGGCCGCTTTTATTTAGCTGACGCCGGTTGCCATTCAGACTACTCCGGATATCGGTTCCGGGCCATGTGGACAGAACGGATATTCATCCTCGAGTCAAAAGCTTAAGGATCCGGCCGTCATGCCTTACATGGAGTGCGTCAACAATCCGCACGGTGTCAGCGGCGGGATGGGCTGCGTTGAAGAGGAAGTTGTAGGCGAAGGGAACGACCGCGCTCGTTTCTGTCTGCAGCCACTCCGTGCTCGCGCCGCGTGACCAGTCAGGATTCTGCCGCCAGTCGTCCGGGACATCGGCATCCGTGATTTCAGCGACTGGAACGTCATCGTCCACCTCGACACTTCAGTAGAAAGTTTTGGTTTGCTGGGACGCCTGGGCGATGGGAGTCGCCATCGCGAAGTATCATTCGACGTCCTGCCGGCAACGCGGCGTCTTCTTTATACCGGGCTGACTACCGCCGAGGTTCGCGAGTCGCCTTGCGGCTTCGCGTTGGACCAGTGCCTTGAGCGCTTCGCGCACAAGCGCCGATTTTTCCTCCAAACCCGTATAGGCTTGAGCCTTAGCGAGTAGTTCGTCGTCGAGAACGATGGTAGTACGCATGAGCACTTACAACAGAAACAACTGACCGAGGAAGGCCACTACGGAGTCTTCGGCACGGCCGGTGCCCGTACCGAAATGCCTGGCTGCTCGCTGTGCATGGGCAACCAGGCACAGGTGCGCGAAGGCGCGACTGTCATGTCGACTTCGACGCGCAACTTCCCGAATCGCCTGGGCAGGAACACGAACGTTTACCTCGGCTCGGCAGAACTCGCGGCGATCTGCTCGCGGCTGGGCAAGATCCCGAGCAGGGATGAGTACATGGCCGACATGGGCGTGCTCAATGCCAGCAGCGACCAGATCTACAAATACATGAACTTCGACCAGATCGAAGACTTCAAGGAAATCGCGAATACCGTGCTGATGTAAGCGCGTTGTCCTCGTTGTAGCGTCGCGCGATGGCGCCGTAGGCCGAAAGCCTTCGGTGCCATTTTTTGCGCGGCAGTGGAGGAGCGGTCAGTTGAGGTCGCTCATGCGTAAGCGCCCGGTCATCCCGTTCGAGTCGGGCCGAAGGTCTTGGGAATATGCGCGCACCCAATCCAGTGAGTCGCGCGCCGTAATCTACGACCGTGCCAACAGCCGTGCAGGCGGACAAGCGCGCGCCTTCCTCACAGGTTGTATGCGACGATTACAACGAGTACACAAGGCTGGGCTCCAGCAGGGCATGACGGGAATCGGATGTGCGGCATACGCGAGTCGCGGCGATGTTGGATGTCGAAGAACGCCGCAAGCTCCGTCAGAGCCGGGCGAAGCCCGTGTGCGACGCTCCTTACCAAGGGTTGGCGGCGCTCCGACAGCGTGGACTACAACCTCAAACGCTCGGAGGCGCTTACGCGCAATCTCGACCGGGGGCACGTACCCATAGACAACAATCGGGCCGAGGATCAGACGCGTCCATGGGTCATCGCAAGAGCCAACAGGTTGTTCGCCAGCTTGCTTCGAGCAGGACCGTGCGCTGCCTCCATCATGAGCTTGATACGCTGGGCTCAACTTAGTGGCCACGAGCCGCACCTTATCTGAAGGACATCATTATGCGACGGCCGCCCTCCAGAGCCACCGACATCGTCATCGCCGGCTGCCGGCAGTGATCGTCGATTAGTGAAACCCGTTAAGACGGGTTCCCCGGCCATTTACGAATGCCGGACAGGCCTTGCAACGTCACTCCGCGGCTAGTTTTTCGAACTGCACGCTGATCGGTCGAATCAATTCAAGCAACCTTGGTAATGCCGTTTTCATTGCGGACTCGGTCCAGCGATTGAGAGGTCCGGAGACAGTTAGCGCGGCAACCGCGCGCGTGGCACCGTGTATGGCGATGGATACCGATCCAACGTCCGGCGTCCGCATGCCCGCGCCAATAATCCAGCCCTGATGCTGTGCCGTTGCAACGTCCCGGCCAAGGGCTGCGCAGTCGATGCCGTTTCGTGCAGCAACGTCTAGTTGGCGCTGGAGTTCTTGATCAATCAGCCCGGACAATAAGATGCGTCCCGACTCGCCTGCATAGATTGGAAGCGTCTCGCCTAACGGGACGACCCTACGCACAGAATGCGTGCCGTCCACAACTTCCACGCAGACGCGCCTGTCACCGCAACGCACGTGCAGCGACGCTGTCTCGCCGAACTCCTTCACGACCAACTCCATGGACGGTCTCGCCAATCGGCCAACGTCCAATCGACGCGAAACGCTCATGCTCAGAGACAACAATTCCGAACCGACAGTATACCCACCAAGGACCGGGTCACGCTGGACGAACCCCGCATTCTCGAGCGACCGAATCAGTCGATATGCCACGCTCTTATGCAGACTGATGAGTTGCGATATCTCATCCAGCGATACCGGTCGAGCGTGCACGACAATCGCTTTCAACGCGACCAGCGCCCTATCGACGGTCTGTGAGCCACCCGAAGTGATGGTTTTCAGACGACATCCCTCCTATTTCCGCGAAGCAACTACCATGCGGACACAAGCCGCCTGCCAGTTCGCTCCTGATGCAACACGATTGCTAACCGGCCTAGTCCGACCGTTCAGCTCTGTGATCGACCGTCTCTCGATAGTCAATGCGATATCCAGACGCCCGAACCGTCCCATTTCGCCTCGACGCCCAGGATTGTATGACTCGATTTTTGTCCAACGCCGATTGCAGAATTCCCAGCACGATTGTTCAGGATTCCGCCTTCTGTTCGGATCCGTAACTTTCTATATTCGGAACTGAAGAAGATTATCTTGCCCGATACGCTGCGTCAAATTGAATTTCACGACCGTAACGGCGTAGCCGCGGAAATCAAAAGAAAACGCTGCCGCTTTCGATCGCCGGCCAGCAAGCGGGCTACTCCGCGAGCTGCCCGCCGCGTCGCGCGGCGTAGCAGGCATCTCCACTCAGAAAAGTCTTCGGGTATCGAAGGATTGACATCCGGTCACAACGAATGCAGAGTTTCGCTTATAGATAATTAACTTCCGGATACAGAAACGTATATCGTGTGTTCTGCGGTCACGGCACAGCCCCCTCCGAGCGCGTAGCTACAAAGACATTGACATTGGTGAACGAAATGAACGGACTTTACGTCGGCGAGGAAAGCGCCGAAGCCTATGGCTACCCCGCAGTTGGGCGGTATTTCCAGGGTGATCGCTCGAAACCTTTGATCGTTTTTGTGCCGGGAGCCCACCATAACGCCCGAATTGCTTATGGCGGGCACGAAGGAAGTAGGGTCGAGGACTTTCTTGCGCACTGGATCACCAAGCTGAGATACAACTTCCTAGCCATTTCTTACCCGATTGCAACGGCCAGCGGATTCATGAGCGGCCTTCCTGCACCCGGCTTTTCGGCGCAAATGTGGGGGCAGCAGATTGCAGAGCTAGCTTCATCCGCAATACTTCGCCATAAATTGACTGGGCCCGTCGTCCTACTTAGCTGGAGCATGGGTGGCAAGGCGGTACAACCCGCATTCAAAGCAGCAACCTCGATGGGATTGACGGTCGCCGGAGCCATTTCGATGATGGCAACTCCGGGAATTCCTGGCTTGTCACCGCAGATCGAACTCAAGAAATCCGCTGTTGGGTACGCAGATCGCAGTGTCGACTATTCCAAATGGATTCGGCAATTGATGGAGGTGAACCGAATCAATCAGGGGCGGGAGATAATTCCAGAGAGGACCTATCTCGCGGATTATGTAGGTGATATTCCGGTCGGATTAGAAGGCCTCGGCGAAGTGTATAAGAATGGCGCGTACCAATTCGACTCGATCCAGCAAGCAAACGACTATGGCGCATTCGAATTTGCAGATTATCCACTAGTGGCTGTGCTCGCTAATGACGGCCGCTTGGACTACGAACACGTCGTAATGGATGCCAACTGGTGGAGCATCTACAACGCACAGACGCTTTTATCTCTTTTGCGCCGATCCGGAAACGAACCTTCAAGATTTGACGACGGCCAGTGGCGGCGTCTCAGAGAACTCTCCGTGAATATCCGGGAACGGTTGGTAATCCCGATCGAGGGTAATCATTTTGCATTTGTCGGAGAACATGGAGCTTCCAGGGTCGCGCTCGCGATTGATCAGGCGGTATCCGGTCTTGAATCGATATATCACTCGATTGCATCATTTTGCAACGTCAGTAAGATTGGCCGGCATTGACAATAATAACGGCGGTGAAGTCTACGCTCCTGATCACCCTAAATATAATTTAGGTCTACTGAATTACAAAAGATCGGAGACGATTCTAGGCAGACGAGTGTCTGCGTGTGTTTGAGGCCCCTACATTAGCTAGCGCCGCCCCAATCCTACGAACGTTCACAATCGCGCGACGACGATCAAGGCCGGCGGCAGCGTGCGACGTCGATTGTGGGTGTTTCGCGACCGAACCTGTGACGCATAGGCTCGGCGTTAAAGGGAACTCCACTTCACGGAGACCTGAGTGATCGAATTGAGTAGCGATACCGTGGCGAGTTCAAGCGCGACCCAGCATCGCGCCTGGTAGGCACTAACCAAGCGCACATCGTCGGATGTGTCCCACGGGCAAGAAACTACCCGACGACGGGTCCGCTGCGCAGTGCAGAAACGCCAACGATAGGTCTTAAAAATGAATCTATTTAGATCGAAAATTATCGCTTTTTTGAATTTATATGGCTACCTAGACTTTGCCTGACGTGATCCTGTTACAGACATGCATTTCACCGTAGTAAGTCGGTTTGCACAATATGCATCACTGAGCGTGGTTCATCGGCAGATCGTCGGCTTCCTCCAACAGTGCATCGCAAGGAGGAAGGGTTTATTTCGGCAACTAGAGAACGCATCGGCTGCGATGCTCACCATTCCCAAGGAGGAGTCCATGAAATTGCTATCAAAATACGTTGTCGCCGTCATCGCCTGCAGCACAGTCTTTTCACCGATTGCACGAGCGAACGGATTGGACGACATCAAGTCCCGCGGAACGCTAATCTGTGGAGTCATGAGCAACGTCGAGCCCTTTGGTTTCCAAGATCCTTCGACGCGGCAACTGCAAGGATACGATGTTGACTTCTGCAATGCCATTGCCAAGTCCCTCCACGTAAAGCCTGAGCTCAAAGCGGTGTCGCTCGAGGCCCGCATCCCCGAACTCACTCAGGGTCGCGTTGATATCCTCGCGGCGATCTTGGGGTGGAACCCTTCTCGTGCCGAGCAGATCGACTATTCGGACACATACTTTGTGAGCCAGCAGCGGGTAGCTGTAATCGCATCATCATCTTACAAGCAGCCAACGGACCTGGCTGGTAAGCGCGTCAGTGTTATTAAGGGTGCCAGCACCCCAGCCTTCCTCAAGAGGGCAGTGCCGACGGCAGAGACCGTCAGCTATGACGATACACCGTCAGCAGTTATGGCGCTTGTGCAACACAAAGTGGAGGGCGCAGGTATGTCTGAAACCATCCTGCGCCGCTTCGTCGCCAAGCTCGGTCCGTCGGGCGATCTGAAGGTGATCAGCCCGTCCCTGGGCGAGGAGCCTTGGGGGCTCGGCATCAGAAAGGGAGAGCCTGAGTTGCAGAAGGCGGTCAACGCGGCCCTTCAAGAAATGGAGAAATCGGGAGAGGCTCAGCGCATTTTCGATAAGTGGCTCGGACCAAAGTCAGTCTATGACATGAAGCGAGAGTTTCACGTCGAGCCCATCAAAGGTTGACTGCAATCTAAATTGCTTATTGAGACCCGTCATGTCAATGCATCTCGATTTCTCTGCGATCTTTCTGCCGCAATATCGAACCCAGATTCTCCACGGAATCGAGTTTACAGTTTGGCTGACGGTCTCAAGCTGGATTTTAGCAATCGGACTTGGTACTGTCCTCGCAACGATGCGCATGTCCGGCAGCAAAATCGCAGAATATTTTGTTGCGATATATATCGCATTTCATAGGAACGTGCCGGTCCTTGTTCATATCCTACTTTGGTATTTCGGCGTCGCGACGCTGCTGCCGGCGAATGTTCAAGTGTGGACAAATGCGCACAATGGAGAAGTTATTTTCTCCTCGATCGCAATCGGATTATGTATGGCGGCCTATTTTTCCGAGGACATTCGCAGCGGGTTGCGGTCTATCCCGTGGAGTCAGCACGAGGCATCACGGTCACTCGGATTGACCTATCTTGGGTCGATGCGCTATGTCATTCTGCCCCAAGCCTTCCGGATTGCCCTGCCTCCGTTTATCAATCATACCGTGTTGCTCTTTAAGAATACTAGCCTTGCAATGGCTATTGGCGCTGCCGAAGTAACCTACGCTGTTCAGGAAATCGAAAATCACACGTTTCGTACCTTCGAGACATATCTGGTCGGAACAGTATTTTATCTCGTTGTGTCGCTCGGCCTCATGTTCGTGGGAGCTGTTGTGGGGCGAACCACCCGTATTCCGTCGAGGTGAGTGTGTTAGATATCTTTTATGAAAATTGGCATATTCTTCTGGTTGGGCAATTTCCAGAAGGCCCGTTAGGCGGATTGGCGCTAACATTGCTTTTATCTATTTTCGGCTTGATTATTTCGTTCCCGATAAGCATCTTGCTAGCGCTTGCACGCCTTTCATCTTTGCGCCTTTTCAGCGTGCCGGCCACCGTGTTCGTCTACTTAATACGCGGCGTACCCTTGATCATGCTCATATTCTGGAGCTATTTCATGGTGCCGCTGCTCTTGAAACACAGCGTGTCCGGGTTCACGACGCTACTTTGCACTCTCATTGCCTACACGGCCGCGTACCTGTCTGAAGTAGTCCGCGCAGGGATTTTGGCCTTGCCGAGGGGGCAAACCGAAGCGTCAAGGGCATTGGGTCTCAGTTACCGGCAGACAACGGGCAGTATTATCTTGCCGCAGGCGCTGTACAACATGGTACCGAGCCTCGTCACTCAATTCGTTTCAACTATAAAGGACACGTCGCTGGGCTACGTGATAAGCGTGCAGGAACTGACCTATTCTGCAAATCAGGTAAACAACAGCCTGCTGACGCGACCGCTCGCGGTCTTTTTGACACTCGCTATGATGTATTTTGTAGTGTGTTTCTGTTTATCTCAACTAGCCAACTTCCTTGAACGTCGTATTGAGCGTCGACGTTCCGGCAGACCTGCAACAGCGCGGAGTTACTCAAATGATTCAATTCTCCAAAGTGAATAAGTGGTATGGCGAGTATCACGCTCTCGTCAACATTAACGCGGAAATCGCGAAAGGCGAGGTGGTCGTCGTCTGTGGACCGTCTGGATCGGGAAAGTCCACTCTCATTCGTACTGTCAACAGGCTTGAAGAGATTCAAGAGGGCGTAATCAAGTTGGACCAACAGGACGTCCATGCCCCCAAGTTGGATCTGAACAAATTCAGAAGCCGTGTCGGGTTTGTATTTCAGCAATTCAACCTCTTTCCCCACCTTTCCGTGCTCGACAACATTTGCCTTGCACCCGTTAAGGTTAATTTGATGAGCAAAAGGGCGGCGGTGGACAAAGCCATGGCCCTACTCGACCGGGTGGGTCTGGCACATAAATCTGCGGCGTATCCACAGCAATTGTCAGGAGGGCAACAGCAACGCGTCGCCATTGCCCGCGCACTCGCTATGGATCCGCCCGTCATGCTCTTCGACGAACCGACGAGCGCGCTCGATCCCGAGATGGTCGGTGAGGTTCTGAGCGTGATGAAGGACCTCGCTAGGGACGGCATGACTATGGCTTGCGTGACGCATGAGATGAATTTTGCGCGTGAAGTCGCCGATCGCGTCTGGTTCATGGATCAGGGCGAAGTACTGGAGGACTCTTCGCCAACGAAGTTCTTTTCCAGGCCCACTCATCCGCGGGCCCAGACCTTCCTGTCAGATATTTGTTCGCATTGAGGCGAAACTGTCGCGCGTCAGATTTGACTTTGGATTTATGCCCAACCGCATCATCCAAATGCGAGTTGTAGGCACTGTCGATCCCACGCTCGCTCCGTTCGCATTACTGCCGTTATCAATTGCGACGTTGCGCAGTCTTTGAGCAACGTCGAGAGGTCGAAGGGGCCTGCGGGGGGGCGAAGCGCGTTGGTAAATTGGATTCCTCCGGAAGTCCGGGCGTTGTGACGATGCGCACGCCGGTCTGCTCTAGCGATCAGTCGGAGCGATGGGCGTGGTTGCATTGGCAGTTTCGGGGCTGTCCGATTGAAATGGAAGTCCGCAGGGACAGATTTCATGATTGCAGTATCAGTATTGTACGGCGATCGAAAATGTCCCATGCGGTGGCTGCGCCGCACGAAACACACAGTCAGGAATCTCAAGTCGACGTTGATAGTTGCTCGACAAAAGAAGAGAGTTCCGACTATCGGCGGGCTGAAGCTTGATGTTTAACTCAAAGAGGTATCCACGATGGCAAGCCAGTCGAGTTCGCGCGCTTGTAGCGATCTAAATATAGGCGAGTCTGTTTTTCGATTCGTCGATCTTCCCGGTCTGCTCGGCCTCGACAATCCGAGAGTGCCTTTCGTCCTTCGCATTCTGTTGGAAAATGCCGTCCGGCACGGGACTGTTGCCGAAGGAGAAACGGCGGTCGCGCGTATTCGTGACTGGCTGAAGTCGTCTTCCAGCGACTCGACCATCGAGTTTCGTCCCGCAAGAATTCTGATGGAAGATACGACCAGCACGCCTGCATTCGTTGATGTTGCTGCGATGCGCGACGTAGTTTTGGCGGCTGGAGGGGATCCAAGAGCGTTAAACCCAATCGTGCCGATTGACGCTTCAATGGACCACTCCCTCACGGTTGAGCATTTCGCGACGCGAAACGCGGCTCGATTGAACCTCCGACGCGAACTGGAGCGCAATCGAGAGCGGTATGCATTCCTTCGATGGGCATCGGAAGAGCTGGGTGGTGTGCGTATCCACCCACCGGGCACGGGTATCATGCACACGCTTAACCTGGAGCAACTAACGACGGTTGTTCGCAAGGTGTCCTACGATTCAGGGACTTGGGCTATTCCGGATACTGTGATTGGAACGGATAGCCATACCCCTCTAATAAACGGCGTGGGTGTTCTGGGCTGGGGTGTTGGTGGACTGGAGGCTCAGGCGATAATGTTTGGGTCGCCAATCATCTTGCGCATTCCGAACGTCGTCGGTGTTCGGCTGTCGGGTAGTTTGCGTGCGGGGATTCTCGCAACAGACTTGGCCCTGGAAGTAACCCATCGGCTTCGGGCCGCGGGCATCTCGGGGGAGTTTGTGGAGTTCTTTGGCTCTGGTGTTCCAACCCTGAGCGTTGGTGAGCGCTGCGTTGTGGCCAGCATGGCGCCCGAGTACGGCGCGACGACGGGTTATTTTCCAGTCGATGAGCGTACCCTGTCCTATCTACAGGGAGTGGGTCGATCGTCTGAGAATACCGAGTTGGTTCGAAGGTACATGCAGACGTCAGGCCTATGGTTTGACCCAAAGGTCGAGCCGCAGTACACCCAGGTGGTTGATATTGGTCTGGATTCGATCCGTCGTCGAATCGCTGGTCCAAGGCGACCGCAGGATTCGGTGGAGATCGGCGGGATTCCTGCGGCATTGGCTG
The DNA here is from genome assembly GCF_046026855.1 of Paraburkholderia sediminicola. Lineage (GTDB taxonomy): Bacteria > Pseudomonadota > Gammaproteobacteria > Burkholderiales > Burkholderiaceae > Paraburkholderia > Paraburkholderia sediminicola_A. The sequence continues at coordinate 64,612 of NZ_JAQQET010000028.1, forward strand.
AAGCGGGTCACGCTCCCGTTGGCGTGGACAGGGATCTGCCAAGATACCCGGTTGCTATAGCGGCAATTACGAGTTGTACCAACACTACCGACCCAGCTCTCCTGATCGCTGCCGGCCTCGTGGCGAGGAAGGCACGTGAGTATGGCCTACAGATGAACGGTTGGACTAAGACGTCCCTCGGACCGGGATCGCCGGCAGCAGCATCTTATCTTGCGCGATCAGGGTTAGCGGAGGACCTCTCTGCTCTCGGGTTTGACATTGTTGGATTTGGGTGCACAACCTGCATTGGAAACTCCGGTCCGCTGACGGAACAAGTCCGTGCCGCACATGCCGCAAAGACTGTGGAACCTGTCGCCGTTTTATCCGGCAATAGAAACTTTCCCGGGAGGGTTCATCCAGATCTGAACCTCTCGTTCATCATGTCGCCGCCACTCGTGGTAGCTTTTGCCCTAAGCGGGGACGCAGAGATCGATTTTGAGCAGACGCCCGTACAGATTTCGCCGAGCGGTGTACCCGTCTATCTACACGATCTCTGGCCAAAGCCTGAGGAGATCGCGGAGTATGTCAAGAAAGGAGTGAATGCGGCTGATTTTGGCGCGGCATTCGCAAAGGCTACTGAGGACTCGATCTGGAACGAGATTGAGGCTCAGAGCGGTCCGGTTTTCCCGTGGAATGCCGAGTCCACTGTGCTGCGCCGGCCTCCCTATGTTACGCGGGAGAATACGGTTCGTCTTGGACGTTATGTTGCTTATCCACTGATGGTTTTGGGAGATGACGTTACGACGGACCACATTGCACCGGGTAGCGCGATTCCGCCGGCGAGCAGCGCCGCCGATTTTCTTTCCGCTCGTGGTGAGCGCCGCGATGATCTGGGAGCTTTCTCTTCGCGACGGGGTAACTGGGAGGTCATGGTCCGCGCAACGTTTTACAATAGGTCGCTTCGGAACTTAATGATGCCGGACATTCCAGTTGGAAACACCGTACATGTCCCCACTCGCCGGATAACTCCTATCCCGGAGGCGGCTGAGAGCTATCGGCGCGACGGACACAATGTCGTACTTGTTGCGGGTGCTCGATACGGAACTGGCTCATCCCGCGATTGGGCCGCGAAGGGCCCTTGGCTTCTCGGCGTCCGTGCCGTGCTGGCCGTCAGCATTGAACGAATCCACCGCTCCAACCTGATCGGAATGGGAATTTTGCCGCTTCTACTACCCGGAAATGCGCATCCGAACGTCTTGATGCTGCACGTAGGAGACCAACTAGAGATCAATTCAGTACCTGACGCAATTCATCCACGTTGTCCAGTGCTTGTTCGAGTGCTTCGGGCGACTGGCGAGGTCGAAGAGATCGAGGCCATCGCGGCGATCGAAACAGAAGCTGAATGTGAACTGTTGAAAAGCGGAGGGATCATTCCTTCCATTTTGCGTCGACACTTGACCACCAGTGCGCGGCAGGACTAGAACTCTCCGAGAGAGGGCAGGGTGGACAGGTAGCGGCATACCTCGGATCTGCCTCGCGCATCTATGAGATATTTAGCGAGATCGGCATATCGTGTGCTCTTGGGTTGCCGATTACGAGATTGTGGCACCCGCCCGGTGTAGTGGGAATTGAAGTGATGGAGCACGGCACTGATCGGCGCTTCCGGGAAAAGATGTCATACGGGAAATCCCGGGAGTGGTAGTAGTCGAGGCGGATGCCTCCCACGGCGCTGCCTATGTGCTCCAGGTCTATGACTTGAACGTAAAAGTGATCGAGAAGTTGCAGCGGACGGGTGAACGAAAACAGACATCAATCGCTTTGTTGTCTGACTCTCTGGCTTCAATTCCTTTGGGCGCCGCGAGTACACGATGACCGCGCAACCTCCGTAAATTATAAGGGAGACACCATGCCACCGCAGAGACGCTGTGTGCTTTGGACCGCCTCCGCATTGTTCAGTTCTCGGCCGATGGTTTGGGGAGTCGCGTCTACGGCGCCGTCCTGTTTTGATCGAGGTAATTCACGTCAATCCTTACCTGTTGCTGCGGGTGGATCAGGAGGCTCTGGCGCCGTTACAATCACGATCGATCCCATGTTGGGATCGTTTGGAGTTTATTTGAGAAGTCGCAACAACCTTGCGCCAAATGAACGAGCGAAGAGATCAGTTCACTCCCGCGATTGGTCTTATACATGGCGACGTATCGTATGGGCGGCAGCGGGGGGCTCACGTCAAGTATAGTGAGGAATCCAGCCTGCACTAGATGCTGGAAAGCCGAAGCAGGCAGGTATGTTATCCCGAGTCCTGACACCGCGAAGCTGACCAGCGCAACAATGCTATTGCTTGTGAGTCGCTTGACGGGGACAAAACCTACGGATTTGAACCAACGGTCATAGATGAGTCCGGGGCCGGATCTATTCGCGAGTAACGGTTGGTCACTGAGATCCTTGAGTGCCAGAGGTCTGTCGGTATCGATCAGGCCGGGCTTGCACATCCACAGGTTGTGTGTCTCTCCGACGAGTTCAGATACGAACCGAGGTTCGTTGTACGCTTCGGGAATAATCACGAGATCTACCTCGTCGGCCAACATTTTCTCTCGAAGGTTTAAACTGGCGTCCACGTCGGGCTCAACAACAACCCTTGGATAGCGCTCTTGAATCGCTGCGGTGAAGCGAGGAAGCCATGTCATCGCCGTGAGTTCGGTTACCCCTAGACGAACAGTTCTACTAATCGAAGAGGAGTCGCAGACTTTTGACGCTGCCTCGTCGCGCAGCTCAAGCAGCTGCTGCGCATAGCGAACCAGTTCGTCGCCTTTTTCGGTCAACCGGGAAGAGCGCTCGGTCCGATCAAACAGCTCCACGCCCAACTGCGACTCAAGCTCCTGAATGCGTTTGGAAACTGCGGATTGCGCGGTGTGGAGCTTTAGGGCGGCAGGATGATAGCCACCGAGTTTCACAACCCAGTAGAGCGCTTCAAGTTGCTTGAAGGTCATCATGTTCGTTTCCCGCCTAAAAGTGCATCAAAAGTAGTGATCAGTATAGATCGAATTTTATCGCTTTTTTGAATTTGTCGAGTGCCCTACACTGAAAGCGTGGATGTCTCTGCGTCTAATTGTTGCCAGACGCTGTCTGGCCAATAGATCTTGGTTTTAATTTTATTATTTAAGAAGAAATCTGGAGAAATCCATTAATAGAATCATTATTTTCAACAATTCTGGGAAATCGATGATTTGCGATTTGCAAAATAGTGCTCAGTGATTTGTGGTGGCTGTAATCAAGACGTTTAAAGTCGGCAACAATTCAACTAATCCATCATTTGACATCGTGCATCCGGAAAACAGACTCGCTGGAGTTGGGATTCAGCTACCCGAGGCGTTGGCCCCGACAGGGAACTACGTGCCGTTTCGTCTTTACGATCGCATATTGTATTTATCTGGTCACGGTCCGCGACTAGCTGATAACACATATATGTGCGGACAACTTAGCGAACTGGAGCATGTTGCGCCAGGATACGCAGCAGCTCGGCTAACAGCGTTGAATATGTTGGCGACGATAAAGCTTGCCGTCGGGGACCTTGCCAATGTAGAGAGCGTATTAAAGGTATTTGGGATGGTCAACACCACCCCGGATTTTGCATATCACCCTCAGGTTATCAACGGGTTTTCTGACGTTTTCGTCGAGGCCTTTGGTGACGTCGGCCGCCATGCCAGATCCGCGATTGGAATGGCTTCGTTGCCTCACGGAATGACGGTGGAAATTGAGGCTATTTTGCTGGTCAAGCGCTAGGTTTCGTTCGCCTATGATTTGCCGTCCGGTCCTCGGTTAAAGACCTGTGGTATGTGTTCGCAGCTATCTTCTGTCTATGCCGGCTTAGGTCGTTGACGGCGCCGCAGAAAGCGGCGCACGTCTCTGCCAATAACGATTCAATTAAAACCGGTGGACAATACCCACACCTGCTGCAAACAGGCTCCGAGATGAGGAGGGCGTCGAGTTGAAGCCGTCGCCAATGGTCGCGGTAGCGTTGATGATGCTTGCCGCCCCACCTGTGCCAAGGGTCTTGCCGCCAGCACGTGTATATGCCTCTAATGCATAAAGACCCGTTCGCTTGGACAGAGAGTAGTATTCCGTGAGGTTAAATTGCTGGTATTGCGCACTACTCGTGATTCCGTTGGCCTTGGTTGCGCGTGTATAAGTGTATCCAGCGGCAAAATCCCATGCGGACGCTGCTTTCCAGTGCAGGACGACACCTCCGGTATTGAAGATTGCTTCGTCGTGGAACTTCGAGGCAATGCCCGGAATATATTGAACATTTGTATAAACCGCTCTGATATCAAGAGCATTACTAAATACGTAGCTCGCCCCAATCGCGAAACGCTGCTGAGCCTGCGCTGTCTGATAACCGTTCGTTAACGCGGATACTCCCGCTTGTGCACCTGCATTTGAAGTTGTCGAATCCGCACCGAAAGCGCCACCTCCGAGTGCTGAATTGTTAATCCGGGAGATACCAACACCGGCACTGAACGGACCCCGCGCGTATTGAAGTGCTGCACTCCATGTTGACCCGCGGTTCACACTGCCGGCGACGCCACCAAGTGAATAGGACCCGCTCGCGGTTAGACCGTAGAGCGTTGGAGACGTGTAGAGAATCGTATTGTTTGCTCGATAGCTTGTATCCAGTTCGTCTATGTCTCCTGGGTGTGCACCATAGTAACCCGAGAGCCACTGAGTTGGACCGAATGGGGACAGCAACTGGTAGTACGATTCATACTGGCGTCCCGCGGTTAGCGATCCATACGTTTCGTTGGTTATGCCGACGAAGGCCTGCCGACTGAACATTAGTCCACTGGTTGACTGGGCACCTGTCCCACTGTTGAATCCCTCCTCCAAGGTAAAGATCGCCTTGGTGCCGCCGCCAAGGTCTTCGGCACCTTTGAACCCGAACCGATTGCCTTGCCAGACGCCGTTGGACATTTTCACTGCCGATCCACCGCCGGAAGTCGAGCCGAGCGTCGCTTGACTAGATTGATAGCTAACTCCAGCGTCGACGATACCGTAGAGTGTCACGCTCGTTTGTGCTGACGCAACGGAGCTCGCTGCCAATGCAAGGCCAGATAATGTTAGGTTTCCTAAAACAAAAGTCCTCTTCATCGCTGTTCCCTTTTTTCTTTGGTCGAATGTTACGTATGTATGTTCCGATGCACTTCTCTGAAGCATCAAGTTTTCAATCAAAGCCGGTTTTTTTAAAAATATAGATTTGTACTCCTAAGTAAATAAACGATTAATAAATTTAGAATAATTGATCTTTCCACCAACGTCTTCAGGTACCTGCTGCCCGACACCCAGCAATTTCGTCAGACGTGAAGACTTCCTCTCTTTCGATCTGCGCGCCTCATTGACCGATCTGACGGATAATCGTTGAAAAATCTCTCCGTCAAGGAACGGCTGTTGAGCGGGCCTTACTCGGGAGCAACGCGTGCGCAAAATTTGGCTTCCGGGTTCCCTGCTTTGATGCGGCGTCTACAGGCAATATGCGGACAGGCCGGCGCTGTCTTGGAGTTGACCTGGCCGTTCTGGAAAAAACGAGAACGATCCCCTCGGGATGCGGATTGTGCAGAACGGTGTTGCCGAGAACATCTAAACTACGCTCTTACGACCTGGGAATCGGCCACGCGGGCGTCGGCGTCGAATGATGCTTGAGCTGACTATGTCCCTCACACAGGACTCCCGTCGCTCGCTGAGCAATGAACGTTCAGCGGCTTGAGGAAAATAGTCTCAAACTAGTTACGTCGCGGCGGAGGCAACTGCGGCGTCAGTTTGGCCAGAATCGTCCAATGATTTCCGGACAAATCCGGTGCGCTTCATTTCCTCAATGAACTCTGTGAGATACAGATGCGCGGCACCGCGGCCAGTCGGTACTCCCATTGCTTGGTGGATAGTGGTAAAGCTGTCGGACAGAACTCTGAAACCAGCGTGAGACTGCGAGAATGTCTGCAAGGGTTGGCGCACACCGGCTGCTGCATCAAGTTGTTGCTCTGCGAATGCAGCGATTGCACTCGCCGACGTTGTCGACCGAACCAAGGTCGCGCTTTTCAGTGCGCGCGAGAGGAACAGATCGTAAGCTGCTCCACCTCCTACAGCAATTCTTACGCCGTTGGCGTCTAAATCCTGAACGCTGTGGTAGCTACTTCCCTGCCTTACGATATATGTTCCTTCGATATTGACGTATGGCGGCGTGAACGCGATTTCGGTTGCTCTCAACGGGTCGATTGCCAAGAAACAGACGTCGATTTTTGCTTGCGCAACTGCATCGAAAACCTTACCAGCGGAATCGAAATAGTTAAACTCCACGGGAAGGTCTAACCTATCCGACACGATGCGCGCAAGATCTACGGAAACTCCTTTTGGCTCTGACGTAACCGGATCACGTTGGGCCAAGACAACGTTACCGAAGTTTATAGCGACACGTAGTTTTCCCGTGGGAGCTATGCTGCCCTTCACCTCGTTAAGTGCCATGCTTCCTCCAACGCGATTTTTCAGAGCGTCGGTATAGTGAATCCGATGCGCTCGCCCGCAGCGATACTGATAAGGCTGTCAACAACGACTTTACTTTGCATCTGGCACCGGGACCTGATCAAGGATCTGGCACATGTCTTCGGCTGTTTCGAAAAGATGCGTCTCCATTTGTGCTGCCGCGCCGTCGAAATCCCGAGCGGCGATTGATGCCATGATCCGGGTATGGTGCACTTGACTTGTTTCAACTTGCCGTGCGTATGCCTCGCTCAATGCCTCGTCCGCATCAACAAAGGTCCGTAACGATGCCCGTGCATAGAGGATGAGTCGACGTAGAGTCTCCAGCAGGGTCAATAGATAGGTGTTGCCGCAAAGCTGTGTAAGCCGTTCGTGAAATTCAGAATGAAGTGCGAATACTGAACTGTAATCCTTACTCTCAAGGCAACCGACAGTCTCGTCAACGAGCGCCTGAAGTTTGGTAGCTTCTCTAGGCGTGATGCGACCCGCGAGGTCTCGAATTGCGAGCGCTTCCAGTGCAGCGCGACAGCGATACAGGGCTCGTAGATCGTTTGAGCCGATACGCTTAAGGACATAGCGACCGTTGCTCAACGCCTCCAGCATGCCGTCTTTTTGCAGCTTGCGAAGGGCTTCTCGCACGGGCGTTCGGCTGACGTTAAGCTTTTCCGCCCATTCGATATCTCTCAGGCGCGTGCCCGCGGTGATTTCCAAGTTCAAAATCTTTTGCCACAGGATTTCGTAGATCTGGTCATATAGCGGATCCGGACGAACTACATCGGCCGCCAGTCCTTGCGTGGCGCCAGGCTCCGCTCGTACGGGTCTGCGGCGCTGTAGCGCCGGCGTCGGAAGCAAGGCTGATGACTTTTCTTTTCCCATGGTATTGGTCTGCCGCCTTCTTGACGACGGCTAATTTAGTGCTTTGGATGGATGTGAGCCGTTTCGACTGAGGGACCGCAGAAGGCTGCCGTGGTCAGAGATCACAGGGCCGAGGCCGAGTGTGTCATAGGCCAACCAAGCTGTTGCTTGCGTGGCGGAGTACACAGGAATGCCTAGGTCCTGTTCAAGCATTTCCACCACTTCGAGTGCGCGCACCTGTGTGCACGCAATGAATACGGCCGAGGTGTCACCGCTGACAGTTTCTTTAACCTTGCGATAAACATCCTCCGGCTGAATCTTAGCATGGTCGAACATGTCGAGCATGTCGAAGGTCCCGAGGTTTGCGACCGAGACCCCATGGTGAGCCAGAAACTCCTTAAGGCGTTCATTTGTCAGGGAAACGTAGGGAGTTACCACGTCTATGCGCTTGTGGCCGTTGCGGATAACACATTCGGCCATTGCGCCGGCAGTTGTAATCACCGGAGCTTTCGCGATCTCCGCGAGCTCGTCACAAATTCTTTGATTCCACTCCGGACCTTCGAAAAAGCTGCCCGATGTGCAACCATAAACGACAATATCCGGCTCGGTATTAGCGAGCGACGCAGCTGCTACGCGTGCTTCCTTTTCCATGTTTCGAAGTTCTTCCGGAGTCCCCAGTCTCCCTCCGTTGATACGCGCTGTATGCACGGAAACACCCTTGGGCGCCAAGCCCCAAAACTCAGTTTCCATACTTGTGTTGATCGACGGCACCATGAGGCCGATTCGTGCTCTCCATCCGTACATCAGATTTCCTCCGGTTGGTTGAGGGATTTGGGAAGCGCTTTACGTGCTTGCGGCAAGTGCGATCCCTTCGGTCAAATACTAGGATTCCGAATCCCAAATGTCAATTGAACAAAATACGCATCTCGTTGGCGGTCTTCTCCACGCCGAAGGCCGCAACACTCTGATTTCATGGCTCTGCCCGCGCCATTCCATCCGGGCAGCTAGCCGCCGTTGCAATGATTTGGATTTCTACTGGTGCATTTGAAGGGAGCGAGCTAACGCCCACAGAACACCTCGGTCCGACGCCTGCCGTCCCCAGTTTTCGTTTGAAAAAGGCCGACGCCAGGTCAGCGATGCGAGAGTGGGATTCAAAACCTTCTCGGGCATTCAGAAAAACAGTCAAGCTGACAAGCGCGCTAATAGTTTCGGCCTCCTTCAGCTGGCTGGTCACTGCGGATAGGGCATTCTCGGCCGCGAGATCGACCGCTTCTCTTACCGAATCCAGACCTTCTAGTTGATCGACTTTTCCGTGAAACGCCAGTACGCCATTGCGTCGCGGCGTCATTCCGGCGGTGAAGATCAAATCGCCGTGGCGTATCGCGGACTTGTATTCTCCCTGTGGCACGGGAGCGAGCTGGATGGTGGTCATGCTTGGTATCGTGAAGTCATCTCGACAATGCGGCGGGCGGCTGCCGCCGCGGCAACGGGATCCTGTGAGAAGTTCAGGCGGATGCTGTCGGCGGTATGGGGCGAGAATTCGCTTCCAGGCGTGACAATAACGTCGGCCTGAAGTCGCAAAAGGCGAACAAAGTCAAGCGTACTAACCCGTAGGGCGGGTAGCTGGGGCAAGAGATAGCTCCCTGCTTGAGGCTTACGGACATTGAGGCATGCCTCCCGGAAGATCCTGAGCAGGTCATCTCGAATGGATTCGTGCAGCCTGATTCTTTCGGCCATCCAACCCATCGGCTCGTTGAACCACGTGCGCAGTACTGCCTGACAGTATCCGGGAGCGCGTAGTGAGACGATTGCCTGCAGCTTTTCCATTCGGTTGATGATATGTTTCGAGCCGAATGCAACGCCGAGACGGTAACCACTTAGCGATTCGGTCTTTGACGGGCCCATGATGGTTACCACCTGTTCACCGTCGACGTCCTGCGCCCGCAGATGAGTGTATTCAGCGTCAGAATACAGAAGTCGCGAATACAGTTGATCCACGATGACTGTCGCTCCGTACTCGCCAGCCAACTGGGCGATTTCATGAATTTCTTCCGACGAATATACAGCGCCTGTGGGATTGTTCGGGTTCGAAAATACCAGCACCTTTGCTCCAGCTTCGAAAGCCGCGCGTAGCTGTTCAACATCAAACCCGGCTCGACCCTCACTGCTGAAGTAGTCAAGCTGTACAGGAAGGATCCTGCCGCCAAGGAATTCGACGATTTTCCGGTTGGCGAAGTAATCGGGCTGGACGATCGCGACTTTGTCATCCGCAGCGATCACTGAAGCCATGGCCAAGAAGAGCGCGCCTTGAGTTCCCGGGGTGATAATGAGCCCGTCTTGAGACGAAACCGAACCACCTGTAAATGCGGCAAGTCTCGCTGCCACATGGTCCCGAATATTGGCAGACCCGCGGTACTCGGTGTAAGCCTGACTTCCGCCGGCTTCGACACCTTCCTCGAACATCTCTAAAGCCCCGGGAGTTGGCCAAAAGGCATCAACATCGCCATGCGAGAAGTCAACGAATGTTCCGTCAATGGGTTCCCCAATCGTCAGCCGAGAAAAGTCGACAACCGTCGAGCGGATCTCCTGGCCAGGGGCGTTATCTGTTCCTAATGCCTTGAACTTGCTTTCGATCGATGCCATAGATTGTCTGTATATTGTCGGGTTTTCAGGGAAAGTGAGGTTTTCGCGAATGTCGTCTAACCTGGCTCTCGGCTAGAGCACCTGCTCGAGAAATGCCTTCGTTCGGGAGTTCTGGGGGGCCTTGAAGAAATCCACTGGAGAACCGGACTCGACGATTCGTCCGCCATCGGTAAAATGAATCGTGTCGGCAATCTCGCGTGCAAACCGCATCTCGTGGGTGACCATCACGCAGGTCATCCCTTCCTCTGCCAGTTCACGAATTGTCGAGAGTACTTCCTTAACGGTCTCTGGATCTAGCGCAGCCGTAACTTCATCAAACAGCATGATGTCCGGGTTCATTGCAAGGGATCTGGCAATCGCCACGCGTTGCTGTTGGCCGCCAGACAGTTCTCCCGGATGACTGTTCTCCTTGCCTTCGAGTTTTACCTTTTTCAGCAGATGGCGTGCACGCGCTTCAACTTGCGCTCGGTCTTCTTTCAGGACATGGATCGGTGCCATCATCACGTTCTGAAGTACGGTCCAGTGCGGAAACAGGTTGTACTGCTGGAAAACCATTCCGACCTTTCGACGTAGAGCTAGCTTGTCGACGTGAGGGCTGTTGACTTGGATGCCTTCGACGTTGATCGAGCCTTTGTCGACTGAAACAAGGCCGTTGATACAGCGCAGCAGCGTGGATTTTCCCGAACCGGAAGGACCGATAAGGCACGCGACTTCGCCGCAAAACACCTGCATCGAAACTCCGGATAGCACGGAATTCCGTCCGAACGACTTATGAACATCGTCGATGCTGACAATGTTACTGGCAGAACTATTACGCATTTGCAGCCCGCTAGGTTTGATAGTCATATCGACGCTCGAGTCGAGTAGTCCAAGCCGAAATAGGGTAGGTGTAGAGAAAGAAAATAGCCAAAAGAAACAGATAAAATGGCGTTAGCATGTCCGGGCCGGACGAAGCGATCGCGCTGCGGGTCATACCCAATGCCTCTTGGACTCCCAGAACTGCGGCGAGTGGCGTCGACATGATCAGCACGGCGTAAGTATTCATCCACGGCGGAAGCATGCGTTTTGCACACTGCGGCAGGATGACGCGCCACAGCGTGTCGCGACGTGAGAATCCCAACGCCTCAGCTGCTTCCCACTGAGTGGATGGAATTGAGTTGAGTCCCCCGCGAACAATCTCTGACACGTATGCCATCTTGGAGAGTGCGAGACCAAACACCGCTTTTACCCAGCCGTCGAGAGGAATGACCGTCGAACCAACCTTGATCTCGAAAGGGATCAAATACATGCAGAAGAACAACAGGACCAGCGTGGGTGCGTTGCGGAAAAGCTCGGTGAAAAGCCCAGCCGCGCGCCGGACGCGCGGGCCTCCAGTGACCTGGGCTATCCCAAGGAAAGCGCCTGCCGCCGTACCGAAAATTACCGCAAGAAAGCTCATTAGAAGATTTAATGCGAAGCCCTTCAAGATTAGGGGGCTCCATCTAATCAGCGTTTCCAGTGTAGATGTCAGGTTCATGTCACAGTTCCACCGCCGTGAAAGCCGGGAATACGAAGGTATACCTCGAGCTTGCGCAAAGAAAAAACCATCAAACCGATAATCGCAAGATAGAACACCAGAAGAACGGTCATCATCTCAGCGACGTTGAAATGATCACTCCAGATTTCGGAGGAAACGTAGGTTATTTCGGGTACGGCGATGGCGTACGCAAGCGAGGTAGCTTTAACAAGACTAACGAGATTGTTTCCGAGTGCGGGTAAGCTAACTCGAAACGCAAGGGGAAGAAACACGTGCCGGAGTATTTGCAGGCGGCGATATCCCAGTGCTTCCGCAGCCTGAATAGTCTGAGCCGGTACGGCTTCAAGGCCGGCTCGAAAGATTTCAATATTGAAGCTACCATAGTAAAATGAAAGGGAAATGGTGGCCCAAAAAAAGTTTGAAAACTGGAATACGTGGCCATCTGACTCGTGAAACCGTAACGCGCCCCCTAATACAAAGAAGAAGAAAAACATTTGCACAACGGGAGGAGTGTTTCGAAACAGTGCAACATAGGCACGCGCTAGCCGATTGGTTAGCCGAAATGGCGACGCCTGCAACGCGGCTCCGATTATTCCGATCACAATCGAAAGAAGTATGCATAGCACCGACAGTTCGATCGTCAGTGCTGCCCCTTCCAGAAAACGTGTTCGGTCAAACGCATCGTAGAATATGGACAGGTTTACACCGGTCGTATTGGCAAGCCGCTCGAATGCCGACGAGATTATTCCGTCACTCATTGGAGGCCGCCTCTTTCTTGCCCGGCATCTCGGCCGGGGGGAACGCCGTTACCTTCCAGGCTGTGTAGAACCCTGCGAGCTTGCCATCCTTGAGCCACTCGGTCAGGGTCGAGGACAAAAACTTTCCGAGTGTCTGGGCGCTGTCGCCCTTCCTGACACCAATGGCATGACGCTGCTCGAATTGACTCGGCAAAGGCATCTCGTAGTCTTTCCACTCAGAATTACGGAGCGTCATTGCGATGACACCGTCGTTGTGAACGAATGCTACGCAATTTCCGCCGCGCAGGGCTGCAAGCGCCTCGTCTATTGTCGGAAACGTCATGGTCGTGGTGCCGTATGTTTGCTCGACCCACTTGTTGAAAGTGCTACCTTGTTGCCCACACAACGTCAAACCCTTGAGCTGCGTCCATTGAGTGAAATGTTTATCTTTACGGGCGAGGATGTTGGTACCGTTCGACGAATAGTACGGTTGTATCATGTCGATGGGCCCTCGTCGCTCCGGGGTGTCGGCGAGCGTCGCAACAAGCAGATCCACCTTACCTTGCTGAAGAAACTGGATTCGATTTGCGCTTGTGACGATAACAGGCTCAAATTTCACGTGCAGCTGCTCGGCTAGTGCACGGCTAAGGTCAATTTCGGCGCCTTTTAGCTGGCCGTTGGAATCGAGAAAACCATAGGGAACGGAGTCTGCCTTGACGCCAACTCGCATGGTTCCGCGGGCTTGAATGTCCTCCAGAGTGCCTGCGTATGTCGCTCCGCCATACAATGCGACGATAGAGGCGATGAGCACTCTTTGGATAATCTTTCGCATGCTGAATTCCTTCAAAGAATAGAATTTCGCAAAACTGAAGGTACTGAAATCGTGATTTTTACGTGAGTCGGGTCACGCGTCTAAACTCTCTCGGCGACTTTTCTGCTTTTGACGAAGTCACGAGAAATTGCCACGACTTGATCAACGTCATCGTCGTTGTTGTAGGCGTGGAGCGAAAGTCGAACAAAGCCCCGTCGAATGGTATGGCGAACGTTGTTGTTCAACAGCGCAGCACTCAAACCGGAAAGCACAGCATCGTCGGTGCTGTCATGACCGTCTCCGATGGCTGAGCCTATTGAGACAATATGCGCGCGGTCTTTCGCTTCGGCACCTCCGAACACAGGTAGGCCAAGTTCGGCGATTCCTGTGGCGAGGCGCTGAGCGAGGGACGTGACATATTGCTCAATGTTGATTGAGCCTACTGCTTCCAGCTCCGATATTGACTGTGCAACGGCCACGGCTCCGATAAAGTTAAAGTTGCCCAGATCAAACCGACGTGCTCCCTTGGCGAACGTGAATGCGGAAGGATCGCCAACCGCCGCTTCATGCGCTTCCGCAAGTTGAATACCCATCCGGGAAATATAGACGGGCTTCATGCTTTCGGCGACCTCCTTACGGACGTAAAGGAAGCCCATCCCGTAAAGGCCTAGCAAGCCCTTTTGCGTGGCTACGGCCAGTCCATCAATACCAAGATCGTCGACGTCGGTATGTAGGACACCGACCGTTTGGGCCGCGTCTACCAGCAGCAACGCATTTTTGGCACGGCACAGCTTGCTGAGTTCGCGAAGCGGTGCACGGAAGCCGGGTGCAAACGAAACGGCGGAAACCGTGACAACACGAGTTCGGTGATCAATGGCGGCCGCAAGTTTTTCAAGCGGAACCCGTCCGTTTTCAGCGGAAATCGCCTTAACCTCAATACCCTTCTGTCGGGCGAGGTGATACCACGGGAAGATATTTGCGGGGTGTTCGATGTCTGGACAAACGACCACATTGTCGCCCTCGCGCCAAGGCAAACTGAAGGCGAATGCATTGATCCCCTCGGTGACGTTCTTTGTCAGACTGACCTCGTCAACGTCCGCGCCAATCAAGGAAGCGAAGCGCTGACGGGAAAGTTCGGCCATGGAGAACATCCAGTCCTTGTCACCGCCGTTGTTGGCGCGGTGGTCGACGTATTCTGCGAGGGCATTTCTTACGCCGTTTGACAGTAATCCGCGGGCTGAGGCGTCCATATACACCCAGTTCTTCGTCCCTTGATATTGTTCTCGGAAGGCTTTAAAAGTCTGAGCGGTGTTTGTGGCCATCATACGGTCCCCTTTGATTTGTATTCCTCGGTCGTGCAACGCCGTTCGCGGATATCTCTCGCAATAGCGTCCCCTTCGCGGGCTTGTGCGTCGCCGTACCCACCACCGCCGGGCGTCCAGATCGCTAACAGCTCTCCACGAGGTAGAGGGACTTCGGATTCAGCAGAGCGTAGGGTGCGCTCATTGACAGTGCCGGGGTTCATTACGAATCGCCCCAATGCGCCAGCGGTCCCGCCTTGCGCGCCAGATGCAGCGACGTGCTGACGCTCGGCCGATAGGCTTACGACAATCCCGTCAACGAGGGCGCGGTATTCGCGAACGACGCCGCTACCGCCTCGATATGTGCCCAGACCACCGGAGCCGTCGCGCAAAGCATAGCGTTCCACACGCAGGGGGTACGCATGTTCGAGTGCTTCGATTGGGAGATTGGCCGCGCCAGAAGCATGCACACGAACGGCGTCCATTCCGTCTCGATATGGGCGCGCACCCATTCCGCCGGCTATGGTTTCATAGTTGACGAAATAGCCATCGCCGCTCCGGTCAGGGCCGGCAAATATAACCAGGTGGTGTGGCCCGCAGGCCGCAAGTGTGCGATCTGGCATTGCTTGCGAAAGGGCCATTGCAATAACGTCCCCGAGCACGCCACAAGAGATTCCTCGACACCCCACCGGGGCAGGCGCGACGGGCTGCACTACCGAACCGGTCGGAGCGCTGATTTCCATTGTGTCAAAGTAGCCGGCGTTGGCTGGAACGTCGGGGTCGAGCAAGCTCTTGGCGACGGTATAAACCGTGGCGATCAACGCCTGGCGAGGGATGTTCCGCGCCCAGGTCAACTGGGGAGCGGTCCCTGCGAAATCGAATGCGAGGCGGTTCTGACTCACGGTCAATTCGAGCGCGATTCGTGCCTTTTCGCCCGGCTCGTCGCCGTCTAGGAAGTCTTCGACCCGGTAGACTCCCGGTCTAACCCGGCCGATTGCAGCTTCAAACCGTCGACGCGTAAAATGGAGATAGGCATCGATCGCAGGATCTGTGTTGGCACCATATCGGTCGAAGAGGGCCTGAACGCCGTTCACTCCGACCGTGTTTGCCGCGAACTGCGCTTTCAGATCGCCGCTGCGCTCGTCCGGGGTTCGCGAGTTCAGGAGGATCATATCGAAGACATCCTGATTGATTCTTCCGGCTCGGAGAATGCGAACGGGGGGGATACGCAAGCCTTCCTGAAAGATCGATCGACATACCGCTGCTTCGCTCCCAGGAACCATCCCGCCCACGTCGGCATGGTGAGCAATGTTGGCGACGTACGCGACAATCGTTCCCTCCCGGAACACCGGCGCGATGATGTTCAGGTCAGGTAGATGGGACCCTCCGCCAGTGTAAGGGTCGTTAACGACAAACATGTCGCCGGGTGTGATTTCCTGGACAGGAAAGCGCTCGATGATTGCACTGACCGCGCCGAGCATCGATCCAAGGTGCAGCGGTACGCGGTGGGCTTGCGCGACAACCCTGCCACTGCGATCGAATACGGCCGCCGAGCAGTCCGCCCGCTCTTTGGTGTTTGCGGAGAACGATGTGCGGATCAATGTTGCAGCCATTTCTTCCGCGATCGACAGTAGATGTCGAGACACAACTTCCGCCGTGATGGAATCAATACTGTCCGGCTTCATTCGGATGCCTCCATCTGAGCGGCTTTCAAGTTGATCATGAGATCTCCGATATGGTTGACCTGAACGGTCGCATGTGGCGGTATGACGATGGTCGTGTCCATTTGCTCGACAATCGCGGGACCATCAAAAGTAGAGTCAACAGGGACGGCGTCGCGGTTGTAGACGGGAGCCGATACGAAGCCGGCGTCCGCGTACCAGACTTGCCTCTCTTCGACCAATGCGGCACTTAACGACCCAGACGATTTAAATCCGCGCGTTGGTGGACTTGGGCGGCTGATGACAACCGCCACGCGAAGATTGACGAACTGGATTGGTTGATCTGCCATCCGGTATCCGTAGGCAGCCTCATGTGCCTTGTGGAACTGTTCGATCAAACTCTCAAGGATTCGTTGATCGATGCTGCCGTCCGGAACTTCAGCAGCAAGCTCAAAGTTCTGTCCGGCATACCTCATGTCGACCAGCCATTCAAACCGCGCATTGGCATTTCGTGACTCTCGTTCCAACCATGCAATTCCGCGTTCACGAAGCTCGGAGAGTCCGGAATTTAGAGGACCAAGCGCATCGACGTCTGCGATCAACAGACGCGTCAAACTGAAATCGCCACGAATGTCAGCATGTACAAGACCCATTGCTGACAGCAGGCCAGGGCGTTTGGGAACAAATATTCGGGGAATACGCATCATTGCAGCCACGTCGGCCGCATGTAACGGTCCCGCACCGCCGAACGGTGTCAGCGCGAAGTTTCGCGGATCTTCACCCCGTTCGACCGAGATAACTCGAACGGCCCCCATCATGCTGACGTTGACGATCTCGAGGATCCCCGCTGCGGCACGAACGACATCGGCGCCGAGCGCCCCACAGAGACGGTCTTCAATTGCCTGGCGCGCGCGCTCCGGATAGACGGCCATACGGCCCTGGAGGAGGGCTGTTTGATTTAGTCGGCCGAGAACCATGTTGGCGTCGGTCACAGTTGGAAGAGTGCCGCCCCGTCCATAGCAGGCTGGTCCTGGCACGGCGCCGGCGCTTCGTGGGCCGACTTTAAGGAGGCCGCCGTCATCGACCCAAGCGACACTGCCGCCGCCCGCCCCAATTGTGTGAATGTCCAAGGTCCGAGTTCGCACTGGGAAGCCGCCCATTTCGCGGCTATTGTGTTTTTCGGGTGTGCCGTTCCGGATCAATGCGACATCGGTTGAAGTGCCTCCGATGTCAAAGGTGATCATATCTTTCACATTCGCCATCGCTCCTTGCCCGACAGCTCCGATCACCCCCCCCGCAGGTCCCGAAAAAAATGTGTTGACCGGCATCTGACGAACGGATGCGGGTGAGACGGCGCCGCCGTTCGACTGCATGATTCGTGGCTCTGGCACGATGTCCAGATTTCTTACGCCTCCCTCAAAACGCTCCAGGTACCGATCGATAACAGGCAGCAAACTGGCATTGACTGTCGTTGTGCAGAACCTTTCGTACTCGCGAAATTCTGCTAGTACGTCCGAGGAGGTGCAAAGATAAGCGTCGGGCCACATTTCCTTGACGATCTCTGCAGCCCGGCGCTCATGTGCTCCATTCGCGTAGGAATGGAGGAAGCAAATCGCGATTGAATCCGCACCCGCCTTTCGGAGCGCGGTAACTGCCGCGCGGACGTCGCCCTCATTCAAGGGGGTTACAACTTGTCCGTCAAACGCGACGCGTTCGCGAACTTCGAAGCGCAGATCGCGGGTGGCGGGGGGAACCGGCTTTTCGATGTCGAGATTGAAAAAACTTGGCCGACGCTGCCGGGCAAGTTCAAGTACATCGCCGAAACCCTCGGTACAAAGCATGCCGGTTCGTACCCATTTACGTTCCAGTACTGCATTGGTGGCCAACGTCGTTCCGTGGCAGACGAAGTCCACATCGGCTGGGTTGAGTCCGGCCATGTCAATGATTTGTTTCATTCCGTCCAAAATCCCTCGCGACGCATCGTCAGGGGTCGTCGGGGTCTTGTGAAACCACTGTTCGCCGCTGTCGGCATCCGTCATGACAAGGTCTGTGAAGGTGCCACCGGTGTCGATTCCAAGCCAGATCTTTCGCACTCGCTGCCTCTCAAAATTAGGATTCGGAATCCATAGTAGGGTGTTAAATTAAAGGAATCAATCTTTCAGAAATCAGTGTTTTCACCTGGGTTGAGACTAGGGTTATTACCGATATCGAGTTTATTTTTGAGAGTGATGGCGACCTGACCTCGCGAAATGCAGACTCCGCCGGGGCGGGGAATACGGGATGCCGACGCGGCGCCGCTACTTGCATTGATCGGGTGATTACCAGCGTGGCCGCATGAGTGGCGGTTAAGGATTGACAAGCCGCGTAGCGTTAAGCGAGGTCTTCGCGGAAAATTCGCTCCTGCCAGTTGGAGCTAAAAAAGATGGGTCGATCCACGGCACGCTGGGTGCGCCGTGGGTTGGCGGGAAGATAAATAACTAGGATAACTATGCATTATCCTGATTCTCGGGGCGACGTTCTGTACGGCCGCATGGCCAGGTAGTTCCGGGGCGGGAGATCGCGACAGACCGACCAGGTTCGATGCGTTGGGAAAGCGCCGCCATTGCGAAGATTAAATGATCAGGTGGATTGTCAGCAATCTCCGCTCGTACCATAGTCCCACATGGAGCGGGGCATGGTTCATGCCCCGCTCCCTGCGCATTCGCAGCGAAATTTGTCGCTTTCATCGCTTGCCTAAGCGATATCACGGCCCTGATAAGCCACCCGCATAAGGCGTGCGCTTCTGCCTAAGAAACAACACATCGAGTAGCGAAGCTCAGCGGGGGAAGCGATATCGTCTCATTAGACCTTTTTGACGATCGATACTCCATTTGAGGTCGGGCAGGTGCACCTCAGGCAATGCTGGCCCGTTGACCGACCGCAAAGATTTGTACTTCAAACTGCGACGAGGCTGGTGTGGCTTCGACACAGGCGCGCGCCGGGGCACATCCTTCGGGGAGCCACTCGCCCCACGCCCGGTTTATCTCGGCGAGATTCGTGAGGTTCTTCACGAAGATCATAGCGAACAGCATGTCTGATCTAGTACATCCTGCTTTAAGTAAATATTTCTCGACCTTGGTCATGGCTTCCAATGTCTGTTGGTAAGGATCTGCTTCGGCATTGTCTGGCACCTGCCCGGAAATGAAAACGAACTGACCAGATGCAACGGCTTTGCTTAACTTTTCTGTTGTGTCGAAACGGGTGATTTGTGACATGTTTAGTCTCTTTTCTTAGTCTTCGAAAATATGTTGATGGTGATCGGGAGGTTTTGCCTCTCGAATTTCGGCCGAAGATTGGCAGCCTGAGCACCCGACCAATTGGCGCTGAACTGCCTTCTTTGTGCGTTGCTTCTTGACTCTTCCGATAACGCTCTCAGGTCAGGCACTTGGACACAAGGGAAAAAGAACGAAATCAGGTCTGGTTGCTAGAATGGCCTCGCGCATTCACCGAGGCGATTAGCGGCGAGTCCTCAACCGGCACAGTGAGACTTACATGGCCGCGTTTCAGCTCCCACTTCGCTATTGCTGCTGTGGCAATGCTGTTTCCTGTCAGATTGACAACTGTACGGCCCATATCGATAAATGTATCGGCGGCTAGAAGGATCGCGAGTCCTTCAATAGGAATGCCGAACATGGGCAGCGTAGAAGCGACAACGACCAGTGACGCGCGCGGCACCCCTGCAGCGCCCTTGCTGGCAATCAGCATAACCAGCAGCATCCCGATTTGCTGAACGAGAGACAGGTGAATGTGGTAGGCCTGAAGCAAAAAGACAGTGGCAAAAGCCTGATACATCATGACGCCGTCAGCGTTGAAGGAATATCCCAGTGGCAGGATCAACGTAGTAATCCTCTCGGGAATACCCAGCTTCGTCAGTTGCTCAAGCGTTTTTGGGAACGCGGCCTCACTACTTGACGTCGAGAACCCGATCAAAAAAGGTGTTCGCATCAAGGACAGCAAGCGGAAGACGTCTTGGCGCAAGAACGCATAGCCCGCAGCAACGAGAAGCAGGAACAAGATCGCGAAACCGCTATACGTTGCGCCAATGAATTTCCCATAGATGGCAATAACGCCAATGCCGTGCTCCATGATTGCAGCGGCGGTCGCCCCGAATACACCAACGGGAGCGAAGTACATGACGTACTGCGTCAGCCGCAGCATGGTTTTAAGCACGCCTTCGATCGACTGTGCGAGAACGGCAGCAGTAGGCTCCAGTTTGCGCAGCGAGGAGAGCGCGAAGCCGAAGAAAATCGCAAAGACAACAATCGCGATGATTTCGTTTTGCGACATGGCGTTCACGGCGCTTTGAGGGACCATGTGAGTCACGAAGGTCTTGAGGCTCAATGATCCAGTGCCGATGTCCGTGTACGTTCCGCTCTGCGGAAGCGGCATCGAACTGCCGAGCGAATAGGTATTTGCCAGAACTAGCCCCAGCACCAGCGAGCACACGGAAGCCGTGACAAACCACACCATCGCTTTCAAACCCAAGCGCCCGACCTCCTTCGGCCCTTCGCTGCCCATCATGCCTGTGACGATGCCAGCAAATACAAGCGGAGCCAGAATCATCTTGATGAGCCTGAGGAAGATTTCCGCAAGCATTGACAAATAGCCGGCTACCTCTTTGTGGCCGGGCCCCGCTGGAACAAGTACATTCAGGCAATAGCCGACAGCGATGCCGAGTACCAGTCCCACGAGAATGAGAGTCGAAAGGCGTGCGCGCTTCAAGGTAGGTCTCCAAGATGATCTCTATCCCAATTCAGCATGAATCCGGGATACAGGATTCGATGGTGTCCGCGCAAAATCTCCTTGTCAAGCACTCAAAATCCCTAAGTAACCTTGGATTCACGGGTGAAGTTTCGCGGTTTTCCTGCCACATTCCGGCCAGAATTGGCCTTAAACTCGCACGGGAGGCTTGTGGGAGCCCATCGGGTCGCTGCGCAGACGGTAGCGGTCGTTGTCGTTGCCAAATCGCTTATCGTTTGTTATTCTTGGATACAGGATACTAGTAAATTTCGACTATGCTGCATATAACTGATGACCAAGTCACGCGGCTTGTATCGGCGCCCGACGCGCAAGA
Organism: Paraburkholderia sediminicola; assembly: GCF_046026855.1. GTDB lineage: Bacteria > Pseudomonadota > Gammaproteobacteria > Burkholderiales > Burkholderiaceae > Paraburkholderia > Paraburkholderia sediminicola_A. The sequence goes on from NZ_JAQQET010000028.1 coordinate 85,750, forward strand.
AGTCCTTCGTGAAGCTTTTCTGAGCTTTGGCCGCGGTACCAGCGCTGTGCAGGAGCGCGTTCGCACCGAAGCGGGTGGGGTGAAGTTGTCGACGCTCGGTGCGGCGCTTCCCGAGCAAGGGTTCGTGGGCGCAAAGGTTTATACGACGATCGCAGGGCAGTTTCGATTCGTTATCCTGCTCTTTTCGGCCGAGGACGGCACACCGCTCGCGACACTGGACGCTGGGACAGTGACGCGCTTGCGCACAGCGGCGACGACAGTAGTAGCGGCGCGTCGGCTTGCTCGCCCTGACTCAAGGACACTCGCCTTATTTGGGGCGGGTCAGCAAGGTAGGGAACACGCAATCCAGCTCTGCGCGACTTTTCCGGTCGAACGGATCCTGCTTGTCGAGCCCTACTCAGGTGCTGCAAGTGCCGAGGCCCTTTCGCACCTGTGTGGTGTGCCGGTCCACGAGGCAGATGCGCGCGAAGCGGTCTCGGGTTCCGACTTTGTGGTGACCGCGTCGCGCTCCGCCACACCGTTGTTCTCAGGGGACCTGATCCGGCCCGGTACCTTCATTGCAGCGATCGGTTCGAGTCTGCCGCATACGCGTGAACTGGACGATATCGCTTTGCGCCGCGCATCCATGGTTGTCGTCGACTGGAGCACGCAGGCCTTGCAGGAAGCCGGCGACCTGGTACTGGCGGATCCCGTTTGTCTGCCGCGTGAAAAGATTGTGGATCTGTCCCAGGTCATGCTTAACGTGGATAACGAACGTCACCCGGAGGACATAGTCATTTATAAATCCGTCGGTATCGGTCTTCAGGATATTGCACTCGCCGGTCTGGCTTATTCCCGCTTCGTGGCGGACTCGGATGAGACTCTCATATAGGTGCTCAACAGTGAGGTCCAGTTTCGAAAGGCAACAGTGCGAGAAAGCAACTATTTGGCAGCGGTGTCGAAATCGGCAAAGACGCCGGTGGCGCCATCGTTCAATTGACATGGGGTCGGTGGCAGCCTGATGAGATCCGTTTATGAAAGGAACGGGATCGAGCCCACGCGCATCGGCACGTTACTGTCAATCCAATCTTCAGTTTCAATACTTGGCGGTACCGGGGGAATCAGTGAATAACGCGAGAGCAGCACTGCGTGCTACCTATGTACGAGGCGGGACAAGTCGTGCGGTAGTTTTTCGACGGGGCGACCTGCCTGCCGATCGCCGACTATGGAAGCGCATCTTCCAGTCCGTCCTCGGCAGCCCCGATCCCGACAGCAAACAGCTTGACGGTCTGGGCGGCGGGATTACCTCGCTCTCTAAAGTGGCGGTTCTCAACCAATCCACCCGGGAGGGTGTGGACGTCGACTATTTATTCGTACAGATCGAACCGGCGACGGGTGAAATGCTGGTTGATGCAAATTGCGGGAACATTTCTTCAGCCGTCGGACCCTTTGCCGTGGAAGAAGGATGGGTCACGCCAGGTGCGACAGGCGCAACTGTCCGTATCTTCAACGAGAACTCTCAAAAGATCATTGTATCGAGCTTCGATCCGGAGGCGCCGGATTCTGCCTATATCGAAATCGCTGGCGTTGCTGGGCGCGCATCGCCAATCTCGCTCAGGTTTGAGGACCCAGAAGGATCAATGGGACGTGGCGGGTTTCCTAGTGGCGCAAGATGGGACATTCTGCAGATAACGAAGGACCGGGCGCTCAGGGTTACCCTGATTGATGTCACGCTCCCATGTGTCATATTGGACGCACGCGATATTGGGCTGGCCGGCAGCGAAAGTTATGCCGCGCTCACCTCCAATATGGATTTCCGGTCGCTGATGACGGAGATACGAGTTAGCGCTGCATTGCGCATGGGCCTTTGTGCAAGCGAAAGTGAGGCACGACAGGTCCTACTAAATATGCCAGATGTCATTATGGTGTCCCCTCCTCCCGAAGGGAGCGAGGGTATCACTGCGCGTTTTGTTTCATGCGATTCCCCTCATCGTGCGGCACCCGTGACGTCGTCGATGGCTCTCGCGGCCGCGTGCCGGCTGAGCGGCACACTTGCCTGCGAACTTGCAGTTGCCTCCAATCCCGTGGGCGTGACGATTCACCATCCATCGGGGACCATGGATGTGGAGGTGGAACTGGATGCACAGCATCGTATCGTGGCGACGTCGATCCTGCGCACAGCTCGCCGCATCATGCAAGGCGAGGTTTTGCTGCCGTTTGCCCTGCCGGATGCAGTATTGGCGGCGTGACGATTATCACTGCCCACGGGGGCGGTATCATCTTGCATTCAAGTACCCGAAATCTGGAAAGCAATATGGACGTCAAAGACACCCTTACAAAAGGCTCGCATATGTTCGATCGGGTCCACGATCTCCTGTGGGACATGATCATCAAAGGCGAGATCAAGCCCGGGGAACGTCTGAAGGACAGTGACTGGTCGGTGAGGCTCAGCCTGAGCCGCACTCCGGTGCGCGAAGCTATGCGAAAGTTACAACAGGAAGGCGTATTACTCCCGCTGGTGAGCGGCGGCTATCAGGTTAGAACGGTCAGCAACAACGACTTGACCGAGCTCTATACGTGCCGCGCCGCGCTCGAATCGATGGCAACAGAACTGGCCTCGCAACGCATGAAGTCCCATGACCTGGCGCGACTGGCGGAGACCATTTATGCCGCAGACGAGGCCATCAATAAAGAAGAACTTGATATAGCTTTTGCGTTGAACAGCAGCTTCCACAAACAGATTGCTGAGCTCGCTGACAATAGTCACCTAAATTTTTTGTCGGAAACGCTCAACAAACTCGTTCTGTTCTATCGATCCGCACTGCTGAATCGCGTAAAAAGTGATCCACAGCTGACAAGCGCCTACCAGGACCGGCTTCGCATCAAACAGGACGCACATCGCGCGATTGTGGCTGCCATGGTGGCGGGGAAGCACAAGGACGCAGGCGATCTGATGCGTGAGCATGTCTTGCTGAGCATAAAGGAGTTAACTACACAATGAAGCAAGCCAGTGAGGCACCTGCTTTAACCTCGATCCGTGTATGGGGTCGACTCAATTCGGCGAACGTGCAGAAGGTACTTTGGTGCCTCGATGATTTGCGGGTGGGGTACGACCTCGTACTCGCAGGTGGCACGCACCATGGACTAGGCACGAACGAATTTCGTGCACTGAACCCCAACCAGCTTGTTCCGGTCCTTGTTGACCGGGACGTTGCTTTGTGGGAATCCAATACCATCGTTCGTTACCTATGCAAGCAATATGCACCCGATATGGCGTGCAGGGCCGATCCGCTTCAGCAAGCCGCCGAGGAACGATGGACCGATTGGTATGGAACCGAGCTCGGCAGCCACATGACGACGTTGTGGGGACATTTCAAGCGAGGCAAGGTATTACCTCATGAGACACTCGAACTGCATCTGGCACGTGCCACGCAACTTTGGGCGATGCTCGAAAACGCGATTCCCGCAGCATCGTTTATTGGTGGGCGCGCGCCGGGTGTCAGTGATTACTGTCTAGGGCCCGCCATCCATCGCTGGGTGTCGATCAACAACAGCGCTGTTTCGCCAAATCTGTTTCGCTGGCATAGTGCGCTCGCAGTCCGACCCGCTTATCAGCAGCATATTGTCGCCGCTCCTCTTTAGATAGCCTGCGTCTTGTCAATCATTGGCATTTGACGAACGACGAAAAGTAGGAGTCCGGATAAAAAATCCGCACAGATCATCTGGTTGAGATGGGATGTGGCGGACTTCTTCGATGTTTCATTCTCCGCTTAGCGGTGCGATTTCCACAAACTAGTCTGCCATGATTTCATCGATCCGAACTCTGATTTCGCTGACGTGCGTTGCTATTGTCTGCCTCTCGCTTGTTGTTGCAGGCGGTGCTAACTATCTGGTGACACGCTCGTACAGCAATGAAGCCATTCGGAACAATGCTGTCGCAGTCTTGCGTGGGCATCAAACAGGAATAAATGAATGGGTAGCGTCCAAGGTCCACATGATCGAGGCGCTGCGGGATGCGACGCTGTCGAGCGATCCGGTGCCGATGTTTAAACAGGTTGCGTCTGCGGGCGGCTTTACAAAGGTCTACGCTGGTTTTCCGGACAAATCGTTTGTCACGTCGGATCTTACCGGTGTGTTGCCATCTTACAATCCGACAGCACGCCCCTGGTACAAACTCGCCGTTCAAGCTCATAAGGCGGTGGTAACTCAGCCTTACGTTGCAGCCAGCACCGGGCGTTTGGTTGTGACATTTGCCGTGCCCATCTATCGGAACGGGGATCTGGTTGCCGTCGCGGCCGGTGACCTCAGCATGAACAGTGTCACGGAAAACGTCGATGTGATTCACCCGACTGCCGCGAGTTTTGGGTTCCTGGTCGACGCTGCGGGTACAGTCATTGCCTATCCGGACATGAGTCTAGTACTGGCTGATGCAACGAAAATTTCACCTGACCTCACGGCTAACGTACTAGCGAGTATAGGAGGCAACGGGCAGTCGCTGAAGACCGTGGTGAACGGCAAAAGAAAACTGATATTCCGTCAGGATATTGCGGGAACCGACTGGGCACTCATCCTTGCTCTTGATGATGCTGAAGCGCAGGCGGGCGTGCGGTCACTGATCGCGACATCGATCGCCGTGCTTGTCGGGACTGCATTGCTGTCAGCAATCGCCGTTGGTGCACTGACAACACGGCTTTTCAGACGCCTTTCTATGATTCGAGACGCCATGGATGCAATTGGTTCAGGTAACGGAGACCTGACCAGACGTTTGCCAGCGGAGGGCCTGGATGAAGTCTCCCAGATCGCGAGATCGTTCAATGCCTTCGCTGACAAACTGACTCTTGTGTTGTTACAGATTCGACGCGGAAGCAATGAAGTCAGCGCTGCGGCAGGAGAGATTGCCGCGGGCAATGACGATCTGTCACGTCGCACCGAATCCCAAGCTGCTTCGCTAGAGGAGACTGCCTCCAGCATGGAACAGTTGACCGGTATGGTAAGGCAGAACAACGACAGTTCCCAGCGGGCAAACAAACTCGCATTGAACGCCTCTGAGGTAGCAACGCACGGTGGTGAAGTTGTCGCGCAGGTCATGGAAACCATGAAGACCATCAGCGAGAGTGCTCGAAAGATTAACGATATTACGGATGTCATCGAGGGCATTGCCTTTCAGACGAACATTCTCGCTCTCAACGCCGCAGTGGAAGCTGCGCGTGCGGGATCGGAGGGACGGGGGTTCGCCGTTGTTGCAAGCGAGGTGCGGAATCTTGCGCAGCGATCCGCGGCCGCGGCGACACAGATCAAAGACCTCATCGCTGACTCTTCAACACACGTCAACTCGGGAAACGAACGTGTAGAAAAAGCGGGAGAGACCATGACCGCGATCCTCGCTGTGATATCGACATTGACGACCATCATGGGTGAGATATCGCTGACATCGGAACAGCAAAGCGCTGGGATTGGACAGGTCAATCAGGCAGTAGGCCAGATGGATCATGTTACACAGCAGAATGCTGCCTTAGTGGAACAGGCCTCGGCAGCTGCCAATTCGCTAGAAGATCAGGCGCGTAATCTGAACGATGCTATTGCGTCATTTCGCTTGCTAGAGCCGCCTCATGGTTAGATGAATTTGTGAAGAATGGAGGCAATTTCCCCTGGCGGATTGCTCGTTCCGGGCGCGGTTGAATCTAGCCTTTAGTTTTGCCAAAGACTGCTAGTCGAGTCGAGAAAGGATGATAGCGAAGGACAATGAGTAAAGCACCACAGACGTACCTCGACTTCGTTCAAATAGGATCCGAAGCCTTGCTCAAAGCGTCACAACCCTACATCGACTGCAACTTGAAATCAACTGTACGTATGTCCATCTTCGGAGGGTCCCTCTTTGTCGCGAAGCTCGCGTCATGCCTCGCCATCGTAACTGGAAGCGCCGCCGCTCAGCCACCGTCTAACATCCAGGCATCATCATGGATCGCTGTTGATGGTGAATCAGGTCAAACACTCGTCGAATACAACGCAGACACTGAGCGTCAGCCCGCCTCGCTCACCAAGCTCATGACTGCATATATCGTATTCGACGCCCTCAAGCGCGGCACGATGCGTTGGGATGAGAAGCTGCTGGTCAATGCGGCCGACATCGACCAAATCGGAAACGATGAGGCGAAGATGTATCTGGTGCCTGGACAACAGGTGCCGGTGAAAAAACTTGTCGAGGGTCTTATCGCCGCGTCTGCAAACGATGCTGCCTTAGTGCTCGCGGAGCGAGTCGGAGGTTCACTCGCCGGCTTTGAGCAGCTAATGAACTCTACGGCACGTCGATTAGGGATGGATCACACCCATTACTCGACGCCATCTGGCATTACTACCCCCGGAAATTATTCAACTGTTCGCGACCTTTCCACCCTAGCGTTGCGTATCACACGGGATTTTCCGGAATATTACGTCTTCTCATCGGAACAGCATTTCGCATATGGCCGCTTCCAGAAGCGAAACAAGAATTGGTTACTTGGAAATGACATATCTGTCGACGGAATGAAAACGGGACGCACTCAAGCGGCGGGATACTGCATTGTTGCGACCGCAATGCGTCAACAGCTATCTCCTCCGATGAAGCGAAGGGTATTTGCCATTTTGCTAGGTGCACCAACGGCGAGCGACCGGATTGTCGGGGCGGGTAGCCTCCTGAACTACGGGTTCACTGCGTACAAAGACTATCCGATCGCAGACAGCTCAGGACTTCGCATAGTCACGCGGATGTCTCCATCTCTGTTCGTGCAGCTCAATCGCCCCTAAACTAGCCGGAATTCCTGAGTCTCCTCCGTAAGATCAATGCTGCGACCGGGAGACGCATCAAGGATGAGATGGCTGATCTGAATTTGGCGCTACTGCACTGGAAAGGGGCGAGAGGACGTGCGTTTTTCCAGTCTTAGCGGAGTTATCGTGCTACAGCGGCGCATATCGAATTCTTCAGTTCGAGGAGTGACGCCGGTCAACCTCGCACATCGTCATGGTGATCGTTTTGGATAAGCCTCCCGTCAAGGGTCAGCCAGCATGGCATGCGACGTTTCAGCTTTACCCAGGTACGACATACAGCTTTGCCGTAACAGTCAAAATTTGGCTAATCGCGGTTACGTAGGCATGGGTAGCGCGATAATCCCCGATGACGTCGAAATTGAGTTCGAGGCGCTAGTGACGGTCCAGATTGATGCAGACGGGTTGACACTAGAGGGGGTCGAGTTGCTGCCAGTAATGCGCGACATGTATTTCAACGATATCGAACCGGACTGGATGAGCGATCCCTGTCCGCGCGTCCTCTGACCGCCCCGGAAGCGGCGACACACCGTTGGCGGCACGATAACGGCCAAGATAGAATCGGCCGCACCCATTGTCGCGGCGACGTGGACCGTGTTTAGCACAGGCGGACGACATGAGCGTTGAGGAAGCAAAGAAGAGGGCGTTGGCAATCGTTCGGGAAAAGGGACTGGATGTCGCCCTGATTACCGCTTACCTCGAGACGAGGCACTATCCGTCGTGGAGCCAGCGGGACGATTTCGCCAAATACAATATCGGCCTGTCGGGCATATCTGGCGGACCGATGCCTGTGACAGTCGGATTCACTCGAGGGAACGGCCGCGCCGTGACCGCGGAACTGGACGGCAACGTATTTACGTTACGGGGCGTGTGGTATCTGCCGATGTCGTTTGATAGCAGCGATGCCGCCACCGTTTATGAAGGTGTCGAGATGCTGCTCGATGACGATGTCGTGCTCGCCTGTGTTTATCTGGCACGCGACCATGAAGCTTGCATCCCCGCTCAATTTTCGATGGTCAGTGTCGAGGCTTACCACTCGAGTCCGACTGCCGAGCAATTGCTGGCAAAAATTTCAGATTTGGTCAAGACGCACAAAGCGAAGCAAGCTGCAGAGCGGCAGGCCGCGGAAACGGAAAAGTACCGCGGCAAGTTCTCATTCGACTAGAGCAGGTGTCATCGAGCATAGGTGATTGCAACTACAAGTCGCGCGGCTATGCCGCGTAGCGTTGGACCCGACCTAACTCTTGGCCACTAAATTTGACATAACTAAAGTGAGCGAACTTTTCGATTGTAGGGGCTAAGTAGTAATGTCCGCTTTTAGCCAAGTTCAAATGTCCGCTTTTTCGCAGCGTAAGCTGACCGGCCGCCGGCGTTCCGGCGCGGGAGGCTTTAATGGCTGCGACCGAACGGATAACGATGACGATGCGCGAACTGGACAGGTTCAAGGTCATTCAGGACGTCGCCGACGGCAGGCTCAAGCCGTGGCGCGCGGCGGAACGGCTCAGGCTGACGACGCGGCAGATCCGGCGCCTGGTTGCGCGACTGCGCGAACATGGACCGGAAGGTCTCGTGTCGCGTCGGCGCTCGAAGCCCAGCAACAACCAGTTGGACGCGGTGACGGCCAATCGGGCACTCTCGATCATTCGTGATCGCTATGCCGATTTCGGGCCCACGCTGGCCTGCGAGAAGCTGTACGAATGCCACGGCATCCGGCTTGCAAAGGAGACGGTCAGGCGCCTGATGACTGATGCAGGTCTCTGGGTGCCCCGCCGGCAGCGGCCACCGAAGATCTACCAGCCGCGCGCGCGGCGCGCGTGTCTGGGCGAGCTGATCCAGATCGATGGCTGCGATCACCGGTGGTTCGAGGAACGGGCGCCGGCCTGCTCGCTGCTGGTGTACGTCGACGATGCAACGAGCCAGCTGATGATGCTGCATTTCACGGCGACCGAGTCGACCTTCAGCTATTTCGAGGCGACGCGCGCGTACATTGAACGCCACGGCAAGCCCGGCGCGTTCTACAGCGACAAGTACAGCGTGTTTCGCAAGACGGGCGCGAACAAGGATGGCAATAGCGTGACCCACTTTGGGCGTGCGATGTACGAGCTGAACATCGACACGTTCTGCGCGAACAGTAGCCCCGCCAAGGGGCGCGTCGAGCGCGCCCACCTGACGTTGCAGGACCGGCTCGTAAAAGAATTGCGGTTGCGTAGCATCAGCACGGCTGCCGGAGCCAATGAGTATGCGTCTGCTTTCATGGCAAATTACAACGCGTGCTTCGCGAAGCCACCAAAGAGCGGATTCGATGCTCACCGTCCACTCAGGGCTGACGAGAATCTCGATCTGGTGCTCACGTGGCGCGAGCCGCGCAAGGTCAGCAAGTCGTTGACGGTGCGGTATGACCGCGTCACGTATCTGCTGAACGACACGCCCGGGCACCGCAAACTGATCGGCCGATATATCGAGGTCTGGGAGTACCCGGATGGGCGTATCGAACTCCGCGCCGATGGTCGTGCACTGTCATGCAAACAGTACGACCGGCTGACCGAAGTCGACCAGGGCGCGGTCGTTGAGCACAAGCGGCTGGGTCACGTGCTTCAGGTCTCGCAGGTGATCCAGGCTCAACGCGATAACAGTCGGATCGGAAAAGCGCCTTCGCGAAGCCACCTCGGCGTTGCAACCAGGGTTCAAAGCCGCTCGCAAGGCAAGAAGAAGCAACGCGAGTTCACGCAGGCCGATATCAATGGTGTGATTCTGGAACAGTCGCAGCAGCGGCAGGTTCAGCAGGCACGCAAACCTGGCCGTCGGTCTGCAAAGGTGGTCGAAGCAGACGTAAGCGCCCTGCCAGTTCAGGCGTCGCCCTTCAACAATGTGTGAGACAAAAGGCGTTAGAAACAAAACCCTTAAACCCGGACATTTCAACTTAGCCGGAAAGCGGACATTCAAGAATGGCCTCGACATCGATCGATGTCGACGTTCGACACGACACGAAGTGTGGGCCAGATTTAGATGTCCGGGCGGTCGTCGCGATAGGGCGAGCGCAATAACACCCGTTATCACCGCAATCCCGCCGCAGCAATGAAGCGGGTCGCGGGCAGGGCCAGTTGGATGCATTGTCTCGATTCAAATGCATGCGGCTTCGGCAGTCTAACGAGGGCTTATGGTGCCGCGGAAGGACCGCAGTTCGGCCTTTGCGGACATTCAACTATCCTTGCTCAAGCGACCGTTTAACGACGTACATCGGCCAAAAGCTTGTTTCGGCTTGGCGCATCCTGGACTTCGCCCTCTGGAGAGCCGCGCTGGTGAACTGGAAGTGATCCGACAGACCCGATGTCGGATCCAGCCCTCACGCTCTCATCCACGTCCACCCAGAAAAGCCAAGCCCCACTTCCATCTCGCGTACAAACTCACTTGATGCCGTAGGGCCTAAGTTGAGAGCAGCGCCCTGCGGGCCGGCGCAATCAAGTTTTGCATTGTCGGCGCCTCGACCGCCAAATAATTTGACTATATTCGCTCGTGGCGATCCTGCATGCCATTTGATATCAAATTCGTGCTTCTTCTTTATAATCTCAAACGCGATACCGGCATGATCTCCGTGAGGCTGCGGTGGATCCAATAGGTTTTGCTAGTGACCATCGCTGGAAGCTTCGCGTGCAACGATTTGACGACGAGTCCCCATAGAAATTCTCAGAAGACGAAAACTCTTATGCAATTGCGCTGGCTTCACATTAGCGACCTTCATGCGGGGCAGGACACTCAAGACTGGCTGTGGCCAGGCTTACAAACACACTTCTTTGACGACCTCGAACGATTGATACCCGCGATGGGTGGTCTCGATTTGGTCGTATTTTCAGGCGACCTTACGCAACGTGGATCCCAGAAGGACTTCGGTACCCTGCGTCTGATGCTGGACCGAATATGGAAGAAATTCGACGCACTCGGTTGCCGGCCGCAACTCTTCATGGTGCCGGGCAATCACGATCTGGTGCGGCCGGATAGCGCGGATCCAGTGGCGGTTGCATTGCAAACTTGGTGGGAAAACGCAACTGTGAAAGATGCGTTCTGGAAATCTACTGACAATGTCTACAGAAGCTTCATCGACAAGAGCTTCGCAGGCTATACCTCATTTCGTCAGGAACTTTCGCGTGACGGATTTCCGCTGTGCTCTACCATAGATGGATTACTTCCAGGTGACTGCTCTCATGTATTTGTGAAGGACGGATTGCGGCTTGGTCTGGTTGGACTCAACTCGACATTCTTGCAACTTGGCGGAAATTCAAAGCTTGACCTGGACGTTCGTCAGCTTCTCGCGGTAACAGATAACGACCCAGACATGTGGTGCCGTTCGAACCATGTCAATCTGTTGGTCACTCACCATCCGACAAGTTGGCTGTCGGAATCCGCTGTCCAGCATCTGCGGGCCGAAATTTACCCTCCTACGCGGTTTACGGCGCACCTTTTCGGGCATATGCATACCCCGGATGTCGAAGCTCTTGGAAAAGGGGGCAGCGCCGATCGCAAGATGATTCAGGCTGCTTCCCTCTATGGTCTCCGCAAATACGACAACGGCAAACACGACCGGATTCACGGATATAGTGGTGCGCGCCTTGAAGTTGGAGAGGACGACGGTCGCATCCTGATATGGCCGAGGATCGGAACAACCATAGCCTCGGGTTCCCGCAAGTTTGTTCCCGATAATTCATTTGATCTTTCGGAACAAAACAATTTCGCACTGCCTTTAGGACGTGTCTCCGGACCAACAGGACCCACAGGCCTTGAGGTTGTTTCGGAGCCTATAAGTTTCGGTACAGTAGAGCAGGAAGCAGCCCTTGCTGCGAGTAGCACTGTCCTCACATTTTCGAACCAGATACTGAAGTCTTCTCCCCAGCACCATCACGTGCGCCGACTTGAGCAAGGAAAGCTACGAACCGCGCTCGACAGCCATCGGGTAGCCTGGATATCGAGCGATTGGGGCTACGCCGTAGATGAGTTTATCGCGACTGTAATGTCGACGCTAACATCACCGATCACACAGATACACCGGATCAATCTCAATGATTACCGGGATCGCGAAACATTCCTGGCAAAATTCGCCACAGAAATCGGTTGCAGTTTCCAAGAATTTTGCAAGTCGATATCTGGCGTCGAACGCGTGCTTCTCGTGCTTGACGACGCGCCAGTTTCACGACCGAGTGCTCCTGAGAGTGCATCATGGGAACTGGAGGTCGCGACGATCGTCGATGCCATCAGGGAATACTGCCCCAATAGCATTGTCATCTTGGTTTCCCGACAACTGCCTAGCCGTGGCGATTTTCCCACGCTGGATCTGAAACCTCTCGATGAACCGGATGTTCAGAGTTACATTGCGAATCATCCTTTTGGTGGAAACAGCCGCTCTGGGCCTGACGACGTAGCGGATATCCTGCGTCTGACCGGCGGCTTACCGATAGAGATCGACGGTATCTTGCGAGAACTGGAGTTCATTTCCCTCCCCGAACTTATCGAACTCCGGCTGACCGCTCCAATGTCAGATCCAGGTTTGGGCTCAGGACCCGAAGGTTTGATGCCAGTCGTTGATGCGCTGAAGGGCGCCGCAGATCCAGATATTGCTCGCGCGTTTGATCTCCTTGTAGCGCTGTCTGCTTTCCCTTATGGCGAGACGTTGGCTCGCATCAAGCGATTCGATTTCCAACGACCTTTCTATCCGTCTCAGGCAGCCATTCTCGCTGACCGGGGTCTTATTGAGTCGATCGCTCAACTGCCAGCACTTAAGATTCGCGCGGCAACTGATACGCCAAGTCCGAAGCTGGTAGCAAAGAAGGTCGTTCGGGAAGCTGTTGAGGCCTCTCTTAATTCTTCCGAGCTCGACCAGAGAGATGTCCGGGCTGCGTCCTTGTACTTCGGCGATCGATGGTTGATCGGCGAAGCGAGGAGCATCCGAACGCAAGATCTGGCCAAGGCGCTGGGTGGAGACGGGGGACTTGGTAATCCTCACGCGGTAATCAATTCCTTGCTACGGCGAGCCGTGGAAGCCCAAGATGCGAATCGGATCAAGCGAGTCGTTCAGCTTGCTAGGCTCTTTATAGCAAATCTTGGAAGTGGAGATAACTATCGGAGCAGTGTCACTGCCTGTCAGGATTTTCTGAAACTCATACCGTCGGAGAGTGGCTACGAGGATGACGTGAGTTATTTTCAATGGAACCTAGCCCGGTGTCACCGGATGCTCGGTAAACGCGACGCTGCAACGGAAATCTTCGAGGGCCTAGAAACGACGAAGTTTGAGCGACGCACGCGCCAGCGAATCTTGCTCAACTGGGCGCTTGCTACTCAACACAGCGATCCCATTAAAGCAAAAGACCTCGCAGCGCAGACGGTCGCGTTGGGAAAGGTAACGCTTGCAGGCCTTCACGCACAAGCGCTTCTCCTCCAACTCAGCCCTGAGGTTGAAGATCAATTCGAGCAGCTTCGCACGCTTGAGCGGCGCGCTCGGTCGAAAAAGGCAGTTGTTGTAGCCAACAACATTGCCTTCTTCATGGCCACCAGCGGCGGAGCCTCCTCGAGCGAGAGACGCACTGAGTTGCGAGCAATTGCGGAAAGCGCGAAGCAGAATGGAGATCCGTACAGTGCGGCACGTGCAATCGTTGCGCTTGGATTACATGTCTCAGTCCAGAAATCCACGTTGAGCCGGGCCGAGCGATCTGGCTTGATTGAAGCGTACCATTACCTCTACAACGAGAGAATAAGTTCACTTTTCAAGGAATGCCACGAAGGTCTATGGAAGTATTTTATGGACACCGTGGACATTGAGAATCTCCTTCGACTTTTCCGGCACAGTTCATTTATTTGGCGCATTCATGGCATGGAAGCGCTGGAAACGCCTTACATTCGTGAGCTTTCGGATCTCGTCGCCAAGCATTCGAGCAAGGCTTCTGAGATTGAAAGTGCAGAGGGCGCATATCTTCTGATGCGAGCCGAAAAATTGCAGCGATTGTCGTCGACATAGTCTGTCCGGCGGTTTTCAGTTCACGTAAGAAAAAAACGGAAAGCCCAGAACCAATTTTTCCAGCAATAAGCCCGGTCACCTTTGACGGGCTTTTTCCTTTTTTGGGTGGGAGTTCCGTGTTGTGCAAATGGGCGGCGATGCAGTGCATTTCAGCAGCCTGCTTACATCGCTTATCCCATGATATCTGGCAACATAGTCAGGCTGTGCCCTTCCTTGAATAACCATACCATTCCGGGGGCTAAGAACTGTTTGCCGCGCGGCGTGAGAAGCTCGGGTGGCTGGTATGTGTCCGATAGCAGCCGTATCTACGAATCACACCGGCGTCCGCAAAAGTCCGATCAAGATACAGACCGGCCGTGCAACGCGACCTTTTCTAACCCTTGTCGGCTCGCGCGTGAGTGGCGTGCTTCGCGACAGCGCGAGAGGCCGCTCTTAGGTCTCGCGTGCGACAACCATCGATCACGTGAGGGAGGTCTTCAAGGCATCGTAGTGCAACGGATCCTTTTCGAGCAATTCGAAAAGGTCAGCGACGACATGCTCGATGTCACAAATCAAGTCTGTGTTCTTCGACAAGCGCTCGATGTCGTTGAGATGGCTGAAATAATGCAAAACTTTGAGAATTCGTTTCGACTTATCTTTTCCAAACAGGGTGTCAACGCGCTGATCGACGGTTCCGTCGACGAAATGCGGGATGCGGGCGTAGCTATAAAGCTCCACAAATCGCCTCACTGCGTTCGGCACGGAGAGCAATGTTTCCAACTCGCCTTTGTCCGCGCTATTGTGGAAGTTGTGAATCACGCTAAAAAGATAGTGATATTCCGAAGAATATTTGAGGATCGAGGCGGGAAGATTCGTGAACGTTGAAACAGTCGGCGACAGTTTCTTCGTTTGGAAGTAGCGTCTTTTACTCTTCGCTGGCAATTCGCGAAGAAGCGAGAAAAATTCAAAATTGTGCGTGGAAATGAAGATCTGCGCGCAGGCGATTTTCCATTCTCCTTTGGGCTCGTCTTGCTTGAAGAAGGTTTCTCGAATGATCGAATTGACTTGGAAAATGTGATTACTGTCCAAGCTGGAAATAGGGTCGTCTATGTAGACCAACGATTTTGAGAAATCTTCTAGCTCGTCTAGCTTCGTCAAAAAAAACGCGAAGGCGATGGCTGTCTTTTCTCCTTCGCTAAGGTTTTTCGCGATCGCCTCTCGGCGAGCGAGCCGGAACCGGTCCGACTCCCCTTCCTTGACCACCTCGATGTGGAGTTCGTCGCTCCCGAGTAGATTCGAGATTCGGGCGTTTATCTTCTCTCGGCCTTTTTGCGCGAGGCTGATTTGAGCTTCCAGTTCCAGATTTTCGGCTTTTAACGCTTTTCCGATCTTCTCCATCTTTTCGCGATGCGAGACATGCAGAGCGAGACGCTTCGCCACGCCCGAGTCGTGCTCTCCAGCGAAAAACTCGGCGGCGAAATGCAGTTTCGCTTTCTTTACTGCGCTGGCTTTCAGCTTGCCAAAGCTCTCGCCGATCGCGTTGTTCGCCGCCACGATTTCATTGAACGCTGCCACTCGTCGGGCCACGTTTCTCTCAGGTTCGTCCGACAACTCCGGAAGCTCCATTCCCTCAAAACTCGACGCCAGCTTGCGAGTCATTGATGCGGAGAGTTTTAGAACTTGATCGTTGAAGGCGCCGACCGCGCCCAGCAGCTCTTGATGCGCTTCGCCTGCTTGCGCGCGAAAGTCTGGATAGAAACTCGACTTCTGCAGAGGTGTTAGCTCCAACTGCAGCGAGTCGACGGACTTCTTGGCGGCGCTCAGTTCGTTCTTGAAATTGAGAAGATCTTTGGAGAAGTGAGCGCGAAGCGCGCCCATGCGCTCGCTGGTCAGTTCCCCGCCGCAAAATTCGCAAGCTTTCGCGTCGCTGTGCAGTGTCAGCCCGTGCTCGACCCAATTGGCAACGGCGGGGTTCTCCCTAAGGTATTCAATTGTGCTCGACAATTGCGGTACTCTTTGAAGCAACGGCGTGCATTTCGCGATCGACCCAGAAAGCGTCGGTTGAAGGCGCACGAAAGGCATCGGTTCAAGCTTGTCTTTGTCCGAAGCGAGGGCTTGTTTCAGGCACGCCGCCAGGTTCTCTTCGCTGAGTCGCGCCGCAGCCACTTTGCCTGCATCCAAGCTGGCTAGCAGGCCGTTGAGGTGCGAAGCGGTGAACGCTTCGACCAGCGAAAGGCGAATCTTGATCTGTTTGGCTTCAGCGGTCCGATCTTGGCTCATCCGTTGTTCGGTTTCATCGGTCAACCTTCGGTGTTTCGCATATGCCATCCGGCACCGTTCAATGAGCTTCACATTCGCCGCGATTTTGTTTTGCGCCTCAATAGTGTCTTCGCCCAACAACAAAATTGGGTGAAACGTCGCTCCGTTCCAATTCAAATTTTTCTCAATAAAATCCGAGTTGAACACTCGAGCGACGCCGCCGTAAGCGCCCACGTTGGATTGATTGACCGACGAGCCGTCGTCGCCAACCAACGCGAATTGCGCGCCGGGATAATCTGGGTGAGTCACCTTAGTTTCCAGGCACTGGAAGAGCCTCGACAACGTCGTCTTGCCCGAATAATTCCATCCGTAGATGATGTTGACCGCGCCAAATTCGTTTAGGCCTGCTGGTTTCGCGTAGTCGTCGAAAACGCCAAATTTTTTGATTCGCGACAAACTGTTGATCATGATATTCCACTCTCAGTTTATTTTTTTGAACGAGGAAGTGAAAAATCCCATCGCCTTCTTTTCTTCGATCCTAGCAAAATCATTGACAGTCTTGGTGAATTTATCGAAGGCGTGGCAGGCTAGGCGGCGACAAGGACGCCAAATTGACCGTAATTCCACGCTTTGGACGAGGAGCTATCGCTTAGGCGGTGGGTGACTGCCGACCGTCAAAACATCAAAATGGTCTTAGCTTGCGCTCTGATCTTTACTTTGAACCCATTGAGACCGTCATCGGCATCATGCGGCGGAGAAGGGTGGAAAGTGAAAATTCGCCGAAACTGAACCCTGCCGTCTGTGGCACGACGCCGCCGCCGTCAGGAATCCGCCGCATTGTGGACGCAGAACCCAGCCCGGCCCAATGTCGGTTATGGCCGAAACGCAGGCATCGCTGGTGTTCGTGGAGACACGGCCGGCTTGCTTCAAATTAATCAACACCTCGCGATTGTGGGGGCATCAGTGCTTGCTTTGGCCAACGCGTTTCCCTGTGCGTGTCCATTTAATTTCGAAGGAAATGGACTTCGCATATTGTTATGCACTGAATCCTGGCCCAATCACCGGGTCAGGTGGGCCAGGATTCAGTGCAAATCAACAGCCCGTCCGTCGGACGGGGACGTCGCATGGCGGCGACAACTTATTGTTGATCAACAGGTGAATCGGCCGTTGCTGCCGGTCGCGCCGAAAGGGAACCGGGTAGTCTGGTCATCTCAGTCACCTCTCTCTGAGGCAACGGTTCTCGGCCGCGGCCGACATGAACTACCCGACGGCGCTCTGCGGAAAGCGGATGATCGCCGTAGACCGAACAACTGGTGTCACTGCCTGATTCTAAGTCGTACAGACGCATCGACTAAGTGCGGTGTGTAGTGGTTAGAGCGCGGAATGTGCAATCGTGGAAGGCATCGTCCAGGTATTTCTGGATAAGCCGACTTTTTTCTGTCGAGTGCGCAGATATCTCGGAGGTCTGGTATTGCGAGTTGCCAAGAGTTGGCATGGCCTTGCTATGGAAAAGTTGCCTGTCGGCAACTACGTGGGGACAACCCATGGACAAGGGCGGAAAACCCGGAACCCCGCCGGGTTTACCGAACCCTTGCCCACAGGTTGCCCCCACTTTTCCACAGCGCGAGGAGGTCCGCCGCCCACCGACACTGTCACGAATTTCAGAAATATTTATCAGATTGCCGCGAGAGCGCTGCCAGCACCCGCGCAAGACTGACTTCCGTGCGGATAGTGGTTTGGTCGTTTCTGATGCACGGCGCAAAACCAGATGATGTCGCCGCCGTGCTCTCGGTGGTATTTCGACATCGAGCCTTCGCCTGTGTCGTGCGCGAAGTTGCCTTTCTTCGCGCCGAGGTTCAGCGCCATGATCGCGTTCGCCGACAACGAGCCGAAGCTCATCGCGGAGACGTTGAAGATCGACATCGAATAAGGCTGCGCGCGGTCCGGCCCGACGGCGATACGGAAGTCGTGGTTATCGAGCGTGGTCGGCGCGAGCGAATGGCTGATCCATTCGTGCGCAACGGCTTTGACGTCGAGTTCGGTGCCGTACGGGCGGCTGTCCACGTCGTTCTTCGCGCGTTGATAGACGATGCTGCGTTGCGCGCGCGAGAACGGTTTCTCGTCGGTGTCGCCTTCGACGAAATACTGGCGGATTTCCGGGCGGATGAATTCGAACAGGAAGCGGAAGTGGCCCCACAGCGGGTAGTTGCGCAGAATCGCGTGGCGTTCCTGCGTCAGATCGAACAGGCCAAGCGCGACGAGCGCCACCGGCACGATGATCCAGAACCACGAAATGTGATGCGCCGCGGCGAGCGCCGCGCAGACGGCGAGCAGAGCGACTGTGCACCACATCGCCAGATAACGTCGAGAAAACATGGGGACTCCAGTGCAGTGGGGATCGTCGCGGAGGGATCGTCGACGCTGTCGGCGCAGACGGAATCCGCCGCGAAGGGAAACGAACACCTGCTTGTTATGGTGAAGCTAGCTGCGCCTCGAAGATGAAACGCGTGGGTGAAGCGTGAAGTCTGAAGCTTGAAGATGGGGCATGAAAGTGAAGCGCGTGCGGCGCCGCCAAGGCGTTGCCGCACGATAGAACTCATGGCTCAACGGGCGGTTAGCAGCGCTGCCTTTTGCGGCTGGCGCACCGTTGGTTGTGCGGTTACCGCGTGTTCGATGATGCCGCCGCCGAGACACACGTCGCCATCGTAGAGCACCGCAGATTGCCCTGGTGTGACAGCCCATTGGGCGGCGTCGAAATTCAGTTCGAAAAGGCCTTCGCCGACACCTGTCGCACTTGCCGCCGCACTTGCCGCCGCACTGAACGTGCACGGTGCATCCGCTTGCCGGTAACGGGTTTTCGCGCCGCAGGCAAAACCGTCGGCCGGCGCTTCACCTGCCACCCAGCTCGTATTGCCCGCGCTCAACGTATGGCTCAGCAGCCACGGATGCTCGTGGCCCTGCGCGACGTACAGTGTGTTCGACGCAATATCCTTGCCGGCAACAAACCACGGCTCGCCGCTGCCGTCCTTGCTGCCGCCGAGACCGATGCCCTTGCGCTGTCCGAACGTATAGAACGCGAGGCCAATGTGTTCGCCGACCACCTTGCCCTCGGTGGTTTTCATCGGACCGGGTTGGGTCGGCAGATAGCGGTTCAGGAAGTCGCGGAACGGCCGTTCGCCGATGAAGCAGATGCCGGTCGAATCTTTCTTCTTCGCATTCGGCAGCGCGATCTGTTCGGCGATCTCGCGGACTTTGGTTTTTAAAATCTCGCCCAAAGGAAATAGCGTCTTCGACAACTGCGCCTGGTTCAGCCGATGCAGAAAGTACGACTGGTCCTTCGTATGATCGAAGGCCTTCAGCAGTTCGAAGCGGCCATTGTTCTCGCGCACGCGGGCGTAGTGGCCGGTCGCGATGGTTTCCGCGCCCAGCGACATCGCGTGATCGAGGAAGGCCTTGAACTTGATTTCGGCGTTGCACAGCACGTCGGGATTCGGCGTGCGGCCGGCCGAGTATTCGCGCAGAAATTCGGCGAACACACGGTCTTTGTATTCGGCGGCGAAGTTGACTGCTTCCACGTCGATGCCGATCAGGTCCGCGACCGAGACGACGTCGATCCAGTCCTGCCGCGTCGAGCAGTACTCGCTGTCGTCATCGTCTTCCCAGTTTTTCATGAACAGGCCGACCACGTCGTAGCCCTGTTCCTTCAGCAGCCACGCGGTAACCGACGAATCGACGCCGCCCGACATGCCTACTACGACTTTCTGCTTGCTCATAAGGTGCTCACTGGGTGCTGCGTGACTTCATTGATCGTGGGTTGACCGTGTTGCCTGGTTGGCCGCTCGTGACGGATCAGGCCCGCTTATGACTGGTCAGGGCTGGCCAGGCCAGCTTACGTCTGCTTGCGCCCGACCGAATGCGTGTGCACGAAGTCGAGCGGGAAACGCCGTCCCGCGAGGTAATCGTCGAGACATTGCATGACGAGCGGCGTGCGATGCCGTTCGGGGCAGGCGCGCAACTCGTCGGCGCTCATCCACAGCGCACGGACGATGTCGGGGTCGAGCGCGCGCATTGCGTCCGCTGCGCCGTTCGTGCCGCAATAGGTGAAGCGCAAATACGTCACGCCCTCACTGCCGGGCCGCTCGAAATGCGTCATATACATGCCGACCAGCGCCTCGGGCGTGAACGGATGCGCGGTTTCCTCGAGCGTTTCGCGGATGACCGCTTCCAGAAGCGTTTCGCCCGCCTCCAGATGGCCGGCGGGCTGATTCAGGCGCAGGCCTTCGGCGGTATGTTCCTCGACTACGAGAAAACGCCCGCCGCGCTCTACGATGGCCGCAACGGTGACGTGCGGCAGCCAGGATTCCGGTTTCATGGGTGCGCATTTTACCGTTTATGGGCCTGGGCTGCCGGGAAGCGGGCGGCAGCGGGTATGGACTGGCAGGGCCGCCCGGCCATGATGGGGGCTACCGGGCCTGCGGCGGGCACTGACCGGCCCGACCAGCAGGCAACGCACGGGCGGCGCCCACGGTCTGCATCCTGCAAGGCGCCCTTGCTGGGCCACGACCCCCGGATTGTCCCCGATTTCGGCGCACCCCCAGGTTTCGGTTAAAGTGACGCGGTTAGCCGTTGCACTTGCAAGCCGGCGTGCCTCGTCGGCGCATCTGTCGTAAAACAGGAAGTCGAGGAGGAACAACGATGCACATCGGAGTGCCAGCCGAGACGCGCGCGCACGAAACCCGCGTCGCCGCGACGCCCGAAACGGTCAGGAAGTACGTGACCCAGGGCCACCGGGTCACGATCCAGAGCGGCGCCGGCACCGGCGCGAGCTTCCCTGACGATGCCTTTACAGCGGCCGGCGCGGAAATCGTCGACGCGGCCACTGCTTTTGGCGCCGATCTCGTCCTTAAAGTCCAGTCCCCGACCGATGCCGAGTTGCCGCTGCTCAAGCGCGGCGCGACGCTGGTCGGCATGCTCGATCCTTTTAATACCGAAAACTCATCAAAGCTCGCGGCAGCGGGCGTCACCGCATTCGCTTTAGAGGCCGCGCCGCGCACCACGCGTGCGCAGAGCCTCGACGTCTTGAGCTCGCAGGCGAACATCGCCGGCTACAAGGCGGTGCTGCTGGCTGCCACGCTGTACCCGCGTTTCATGCCGATGCTGATGACGGCGGCCGGCACCGTGAAAGCGGCCCGTGTGCTGATTCTCGGCGCGGGCGTGGCTGGTTTGCAGGCCATCGCGACCGCCAAGCGCCTGGGCGCCGTGATCGAAGCGTCCGACGTGCGTCCGGCGGTCAAGGAGCAGATCGAATCGCTCGGCGCCAAGTTTCTCGATGTCCCGTACGAAACCGACGAGGAGCGCGAAGCCGCGCAGGGCGTCGGCGGCTATGCGCGGCCGATGCCGCCTTCGTGGCTGACACGTCAGTCGGCACTGGTTCACGAACGCGCCAAACAGGCCGATATCGTGATCTCGACCGCACTGATTCCGGGCCGGGCCGCGCCGACGCTGATCTCGGTCGAAACCGTGCAGGCGATGAAACCCGGCTCCGTGCTGGTGGACCTCGCCGCCGGACGCGGCGCCGAATACGAAGGCCGGCGCGGTGGCAACTGCCCGTTGACCGAAGCGGACCAGGTCGTTACCCGAAACGGCGTGCAGATCGTCGGCTATACGAATCTGGCCTCGATGGTGCCCGCCGACGCGTCGTCCTTGTACGCACGCAACCTGCTCGACTTCCTCAAGCTGATCATCACCAAGGAAGGCGCCCTGAACATCGATCTCGCGGACGACATCGTCGCGGCCACGCTGCTGGCCCGTGACGGCGAAGTCGCCCGCAAGGCATAGAGGAGAACGGCGATGGAAGTCATCAACCACACCGTCATCAACCTGATCATCTTCGTGCTGGCGATTTACGTCGGCTACCACGTCGTCTGGAACGTCACGCCCGCGCTACACACGCCGCTGATGGCCGTGACCAACGCGATTTCGGCGATCGTGATCGTCGGCGCGATGCTGGCCGCGGGTCTCACCGTGGGCGACACCGGCAAGTTCTTCGGCACGCTGGCCGTTGCGCTCGCGGCGGTGAACGTGTTCGGCGGATTCCTTGTGACGAGGCGAATGCTGGAGATGTTCAGGAAGAAAGAGCCGAAGAAGCTTGTCGCTGATAAGACGACCAGGGAGAACGCGTAATGAGTCTGAATGTTGTCACGCTGCTTTATCTGGTCGCGTCGGTCTGCTTCATTCAGGCGCTCAAAGGGCTGTCGAATCCGAAGACGGCGCGCATCGGCAATACCTTCGGCATGGCCGGGATGGCGATTGCGATCCTCACCACCATCGCGTTGATCGTCAAACAGGCTAATGCGCTCGGCTCGAATCTTGGGTTGGGGCTCGGCCTGCTGCTGGTCGCGCTGGTGATCGGTGGCGCGATCGGTGCGTTCGTCGCGGCGCGCGTCGAGATGACCAAGATGCCTGAACTGGTCGCGGCGATGCACTCGCTGATCGGTCTTGCCGCCGTGTGCATTGCGTATGCGGTGGTGTCGGAGCCGTCCGCGTTCGGCCTGGTCGACCCGGAGAATGCGATTCCGGGCTTCCTGCCGTACGGTAATCGCGTCGAGCTGTTCATCGGCACGTTCGTCGGCGCAATCACGTTCTCCGGTTCGGTGATTGCGTTCGGCAAGCTGTCGGGCAAGTACAAGTTCCGGCTCTTCCAGGGCGCACCGGTCGTTTATGCAGGACAGCACCTGATCAACCTGTTCCTCGCGCTCGGGATGCTCGGCTTCGGCGTGATCTTCTTCCTCACGCAGTCGTGGCTGCCGTTCATCATCATGACGCTGATCGCGTTCGTGCTCGGTGTGCTGATCATCATCCCGATCGGTGGCGCGGATATGCCGGTGGTCGTGTCGATGCTCAACTCGTATTCGGGCTGGGCGGCGGCGGGGATCGGCTTCTCGCTGAACAATCCGATGCTGATCATCGCGGGCTCGCTGGTGGGTTCGTCCGGTGCGATTCTGTCGTACATCATGTGCCGCGCGATGAACCGGTCGTTCTTCAACGTGATTCTCGGCGGCTTCGGTAATGAGGCGGGCGCGGCGGCAGCGGGTGGGTCTGCGGAGCAACGTCCGGTGAAATCCGGTTCCGCCGACGATGCGGCGTTCATGCTCGGCAATGCCGAAACCGTGGTGATCGTGCCGGGATACGGTCTGGCCGTCGCGCGTGCGCAACATGCTTTGAAAGAGCTGACCGACAAGCTGGTCGAGAAAGGCATCGAGGTGAAGTACGCGATTCACCCGGTGGCCGGGCGGATGCCGGGGCACATGAACGTGCTGCTCGCCGAAGCCGAAGTGCCCTACGACATGGTCTACGAAATGGACGACATCAACGGCGAGTTCGGTCAGGTCGACGTGGTGCTGGTGCTCGGTGCGAACGACGTGGTGAATCCGGCGGCGAAGAACGATCCGAAGTCGCCGATCGCCGGCATGCCGATCATCGAGGCTTATAAGGCGCGAACGGTCATCGTGAATAAACGTTCGATGGCCGCGGGTTATGCGGGTCTCGACAACGACCTGTTCTACATGGACAAGACGATGATGGTGTTCGGCGACGCGAAGAAGGTGATCGAGGATATGGTGAAGGCAGTGGAGTAACGTACCTCGGCGGTTCGCGGCTTGCCTTGCGGCGGGCGGTGAACCGTCGGTCACGATCCCGCCACCGGCACGTGAGGTCGAGTGTCAAATCCTGGACGTGCGGACGCGTCTCACAGCGGCCGCATCCGCATCTTTACCGCGACTTCGCATTCACGTGCCGCAGCAAGTCCGCCAGCCGTTTGCCTTCCTGATCCGGATACGGTTCGAGCGCGTGAAGATTCTGGATTTTTTCCAGCCCGAAATTGCGGAAATCGCCTCGCAATTCGCACCACGCGCCGAGCGTCCAGCGCGCGCCCCAATAAGCCAGTGCAAGCGGCCACACGCGCCGCTCGGTCGCCGCGCCGTTCGCATCGGTATAGGCAAAGCTCACCACCTGACGTGCATCGATCGCCCGATGCAGCGCGTCCACCTTCGCCGAAAAATCTGCCTTGATGTGAAACGACGGCGCGAAGATTGCCAGACGTTCGAGCGTTGCGCGTTTGTCGGCGGGCATTGCCGAGGCGATCTTCGCCAGCGCCCCGCGCGCGCCGCTCGCGAAGCCGGCGCCGCCCCACGATTCGAGCATCCGCGCGCCCGCTGCGAGCGCGGCCAGTTCATCGGCGGTGAAGGTAAGCGGCGGCAGGCTCGCCGAGCGACTCAACCGATAGCCGATGCCCGCTTCGCCTTCGATTGGCACGCCTGATAGTTGGAGATCGCGCACGTCGCGATAGACGGTGCGCAGCGAGATATTCAGCCAGTCGGCGAGTTGTTGCGCGGTGGTCAGACGCCGTCCGCGTAACAGTTCGGCGATCTGGAACAGGCGGTCGGCGCGGCGCGTCATCGTGGGCGTCTTGTAAAAAAGGACGGGGACAGTCCCGCGATGATAGCGCCGCATGCCGCGCTCCGGTCGGTGTTCCGCGCGATGCCGGCCGGCCGCCGCGCTTGTGTGCCGTATCGCGAGTTAGCCGTTGGTCCGCGAATGCAGGCCGAGGCGGTTGCCTTCCGTGTCGGTGAAGAACGCGATATAGCCGATGTCCTGCGGCAGCTTGATCACCGGACCATCGGTCTTGCCGCCGGCCTGCTCGACGCGGGCGAGCACGGCGTCCACGTTGGGTTGCGCGTTCAGGTAGACGAGCACGCCGTCGTTGGTCGGCTTCGTCGACGGGCTATGGACGATTGCGCCGCCGGTGGCCGGTTCTTCGTAGCCGAAGATAGCGATCGGCTGGCCGCCGACTTCCTGGCGATTCAGTTTGACGTCGAGGGCGGTTTCGTAAAAATGGACAGCGCGCTCGAAATCGACGGACGGGATCTCGAACCATGCGACAACTTTGGATGATGCGGACATGACACTCTCCTGTGGATGACGGTAAGCCGTGCAAAGCGCCGGATGGCGTGAGAAGGAGTGTGCGTGGGGGCTACTGACAGCGTAGTGTCAGTAGGGGTTGCCGGATGGGGGAAAGGACGTGGCGGAGGATGGGTGCGCGCGGGCGCCGGCCGACTACTGATGTGCCGGCGAAAAAAAGCCGCGGACCTGGGGAGCCGCGGCTTTTTCGATGCTGCTTTGCGCCGGCTTAAGCTGCTGGCGTGTCGTTGTTCTGCGGCCGCTGGCGAACGCTGCCCGCGATCAGGTCGAAGCGGAACAGCCGGCATTCGAGCGCGCCGTTGAAGAGCGGCGTCTTGGTCGATTCGCGCAGACGCAGCTGGCCCGGCAGCTTGCGATCCGACGTCAGGATGAACGCGTGCCAGCCGGTGAAGCGCTGCTTCAGCGCATCGCCGAGCGACTGGAAAAATTCGCTGTCCGGTGCTTCTTCCTGAGCCCGGTGGAAGCTTTCCTCGTCGCGGCCTTCACGCGTGGCCCGGCCTTCGCGGATTTCACCCCGCGCATTGCGGCCGCGCACTTCGATCCGCTCGCCATATGGCGGGTTGGCGACGAGGATGCCCGCATCCGACGACGGCGCTGTCATTCCGCGTGCATCGACCTGCTTGAGCGGAATCGATGGCAGGCCGGCGCGCTGGAAGTTCGCACGCGCCTTGTCGAGCATGTCGCCGGAAATATCGCTGCCGAATATCTGCAGATCGGCGCGCGAATTGCGCGCGGCGTGCTTCGCGTCGAGCGCGGCGGCTTTTAGTGTTTGCCAGGTCTTGGCGTCGTATTGCTTGAGATTCTCGAAGCCGAAGCGGCGCTCCGCGCCTGGCGCGATATTCAGCGCCACTTGTGCAGCTTCCGCGAGGAAGGTGCCGCTGCCGCACATCGGGTCGTATAGCGGCGTGCCGGCGGTCCAGCCGGTCAAACGCAGGATGCCCGCCGCGAGGTTCTCGCGCAGCGGCGCCGCGCCCTTGTCCAGACGCCAGCCGCGCTTGAAGAGCGGATCGCCGGAGGTGTCCAGATAGAGCGTGCACTCGGTGGCGGTGAGGAACGCGAACACGCGCACGTCGGGCATGGCGGTGTCGATGTTCGGACGCGCGCCGCTGACTTCACGCAGACGGTCGCAGATCGCGTCCTTGACCCGCAGCGTCGTGAATTCGAGGCTGCGCAGCGGCGATTTGATCGCGGTGACATCCACGCGCAGCGTTTCGTTCGCCGAGAACCACTGCTCCCAACGTTGTTCGACCGCGAGCGCATAGACGTCCTGTTCGCTGCGATACGGCCGATGCGCGATTTTCAGCAGCACGCGGCTCGCGAGGCGCGAGTGCAGGTTGGCGGCCATGCCGGCGGCCCAGCCTCCACGGAAATGCACGCCGCCGGGCACTTGCGCGCCGGCCGTGAACGGCGCGCCGTTCAGGTGCTTCGCGGCAATTTCGGCGAGCTCGGTGGCGAGCGAGGCTTCAAGACCGCGCGGACAGGGAAGGAAGAAATCGAAGGACATTGAGGTTGCCGGAAGGCGTTAGATAAGGCGCTATTGTACGCGGTCGGGGTGCGGGGCCGCTTTGGCCGGCCATACCAGCTCCAGCGGATGCCGGAATACCCGTTGCCAGATCGCGCCACGCAGCGAGCGCACTGCATTGCGCCGCAAGTCGCGCGATTTCACCGCCATGTAGAAGGCGAGCGCGAAACTCACGACCACGTTGAGGATCGCCATGCTGCCGACGCCCGCGACCGCCCACCACAGCTCCGGCAATTTCAACGCGTCCATGCCGAGCACGCCGAGCGCCACGCCGATCGAGCCGGCGCTGAGCGTCACGTGACGCACCTCGAACGTGAAGGCGAAGGCGGTGAGGATCGCCGGCACGAGCCCGAGCATCAGGCCGAGCGTGATATTGCCCACGACGCCTGCCACATTCGAGCGGCAAAACGCGGCGAGCCGGGCGGCACCGGCCGCGCCGAGCGTCATGCGCAGGCGCCGGTTATAGGCGAGCGCATCCGCCACACGATGCAGGACGAACCAGTTGTCCGCCCAACCTGACAGCAAACTCGACGACCACAGCAGCACGCCGGTCAGCGCGGCATAGAACGGCGTCGGTCCCATCAACGAGAACGAGTGCAGCGTGGCGTGCGCCTTCTCCGGCGAAATGATGTTGGCGTTGAACAGCGCATGCCACAACAATTGCACGCCGAAACACACGGGAAACACCAGCAGAACGTTGCCGAGCACGGCGGCTGCCTGCGTGCGCATTAATGCGGTCACCGAACTCACGAAGCTGTCGACGCCCGCCGGCGTGCCGACGCCGTCCAATTCGCGGGCGAGCGTGGGCGCGGTCATTGCCGGTTGTTTGGTGGCGAGCGAAAAGTGCAGGAAATGTATGAGCAGGAAGCTGGCTGCGTAGTTGATGCCGGCGAGCACGCCTTCGACCATCGATTGCAGATGCACGCCGGTGATGGCGAATTTCACGCATACCGTGACGACGGTAACGAGCCCGCCGCCGGCCGCCATGCGCATCATCTTCAGGTATTCGGCGCGATCGCGCGCGATGTAGTGCTCGCCGGTGTCCGCGCTGTATTCGACGACTTTGCGCGCCAGCAACGAGAAATTGCTGCGCACGAGGTGCGCGACGCTTTGGCTCGCGTGATTGGCGTTCACCAGTTCGGCGGTGAGACGCGCGCCGGCGTGCGGATCGTCCTGCGCCATCCAGGCGTTCAACAGGTGCTCCGCGCGCACGATGCGCATCCGCATCCGTTCGACCTGGAACACGATATCGACACTGACGCCGTTGCGGTAGAGATGGGCGAAGACGTTGTCGGTGGCGCTGCGGCATTCGTCGAGCAGCGCGCGCAGATAGTTGACCTCATGCAGCAGCTTGTCTTGCGGGGCGCCTGCACTGACTGCCTGGTGGGCCGCTTCGACGGCGAGCATGGCGCGCGTGAGGCGGTAGAACGGCTGCTTTTCCATGGCGACGCGTACATCGCTGGCATTACGGATGTCGACTTCGCCGAGACGGCTGCGGACGGTTTGCGACAGACCGGTTGAACTGATCTGGCAGGTGAGGTTGTGCAGAGCGGCCAGCAGGTCGAGCGAGAACGGGGTGGCGTCGCGTTGTTCGTTCTCGTCCTGTTCGTAGTCGAAGAGGGCGCGGATGCGGGTGAGCAGATCGGTTGGCAGATTGGCGATCCATTCGGCATCGCGATCCTGGCTGAACATCAGTGTGGTGATCGCTCGTAGATCGCGCCGGTTCGGCGCGGGCGGAATCAGAGAGGCTTCGAGCCGCTCGAAGAGTGCGCCGAAGAAGCCTGAGTGCACGGGCATGCCCGCATCGCAGAGAAGTGAGAGGCCGTCGCTTTCGCGGAGCAGCGCGCGGAGAATGCCGGCGACGTTGGCCTTCCAGGCGGGGTTACGGTCCAGCACGTGGAGGAGATAGCGAATTCTTGTGTGCGCTGGAGTTGAGCGTGACGGGTTGTCTTCGACGGTGTTTTCGAGCTGTCCGGGTTGGACTGCGCGGCCGCGGCGGATCCAGTGGGTGAGTTCGATCAGCCACTCACTGCGGTCTGGATAGGGGGCGGTTTTATCGGCGATTGCCAGCAGCGCGTCTAGTTGGTGGCCGCTGTCGCGGGAGGCGCGCCATTTTTTTATGAATCTTTTGATTGAGGTGAGCATTTGGTTTTTTACCCTACGGGGGGCTGCCTGCGGCGCTTGGGGTTTGGTTAGGTGGAAGGATATGGCATGTGGTTTTTGTGCTGGTTGATGTTTTGCATTATTTTGCTTTTTTTGCCTTTGTGGCGCTTTGTCTGTTTGCTTATGGTGTTGGCCTTTCCTTGAATTGTTAGTGGTCTATTAGCGTTCGCCCCTGTGCGGGGCGGCACTTTCTTTGCCGCGGCCGCAAAGAAAGATAAGCAAAGAAAGCGGCTTACACCGCTAATTCTTAAGCGGGTCCCCCGCACAGTTGCGGTAGTGGTGCATCTGGAATCCGCGCTCCCGCACCTTCAGCCGTAGTGACAAAGCGCTCATCAGCTCCCACTCCGCACTGCGTGCGTCGCGGATGGGTATGCCTGGGAAACCAGTGGCTTCGTTTGGGTGCGTTGGGGGCCATCGGCTTCGCCTCGGCGAAGCGCATCCGCAGTCATGCGCGAACCCTCACTTCAAATGAAATGTCGCACTCGCAGCCACAGCCACAGCCACAGCCACACGGCTACGACTGGAGTTGGAACCGCAGTGGCGAAGCAATGACGAGTGACGATACTGGGTAGAACGTGAGAGCCCAGACGTAGAGGGCGGTTTTGAGAAGTACGCTTCGGCGCGCGCAGCGTCGCCGGAAGTATGACTGCCTTGTCACTAAGGCCGAATGTGCGAGGGCACGGATTCCAGATGCACCACTACCGCGACTGTGCGGGGGACCCGCTTAAGAATTAGCGGGGTGAGCCGCTTTCTTTGCTTATCTTT
>NZ_JAQQET010000029.1:0-115112 GCF_046026855.1 Paraburkholderia sediminicola
CAGATGATGTGTTGAATATGTCTCAGGCGAAGCGCTAGTCGATGCGCAGGCCGACCTTGATGGTCACTTGCCAGTAGGCGACCTTGTCGTTTTCGATCTGGCCCCGCGTTTCCGTTACCTCGAACCAATGCAAATTGCGCAGCGTCTTCGACGCTTTTGTAATTGCGGTGCTGATTGCGTCGTCGATCGATTTGGTCGATGAGCCGGTCAGTTCGATTTGCTTGTAGACGTGTTCTGACATGGACTTCCTCCTTTGATCTTCGTTGGTGTGAAAAAAGTATAGGCAATGGATTGCCGTTGACGTCGCTCGTATGGGTTAGTCATCTCGCACATCGCGTGCCCGATATGCGAGATGAGGCGAGGCCGTTATGATGTCCGCGCAACTCAATCTGAAACCTGATGAGGCTTGAAAGTGGAAATTGGTTTTTGCGGTCCTGGCCTGATGGGCGCGCCCATGATCCGGCATCTGCTGCGCGCGGGGCATACCGTGCATGTCTGGAATCGCACACGGGCCAAGGCGGAAGCGTTGTTGGCGGACGGTGCCAAGGTGGTCGATACACCGCGCGAACTGGCCTCGCGATGCGAGGCGGTGCTGCTGTGCGTCGCGGATGCGGCGGCGGTTGAAGAAACGGTGTTCGGTGCCGAGGGACTACTGAGTGTGGATGCCGTTGCGCCGAGACGCGTGCGCTGGATCGTCGATCACTCGAGCATTCCGCCGGCCGCGACGCGCGCGTTCGCGCAACGTGCGGCGCCGGTGGCTACGGCCGCGGTGGAAGGTGCGATTGCGGCTACGGGCGAGGGTGGGCCAGGGCGACAACCTAATGGCACAGGCACAGGCACAGGCACAGGCACAGGCACAGGCACAGGCACAGGCACCACAAACGTCGGCTGGATCGATGCACCGGTATCCGGTGGTGTAGCGGGCGCGACCGCAGGGACGCTCGCGATCATGGCCGGTGGCGCGGCAGTGGACGTCGAGGCGGTCACGCCGCTCCTCGGTGCGTATTCAGCCCGCGTCACGCATATGGGCGAGGTCGGTGCGGGGCAGACTACCAAGCTCTGCAATCAGACCATCGTCACCGCGACCGTGGCGGCGATCGCCGAGGCGGTGAGCCTGGCGCAACGCAGCGGCATCGACGCTTCCAAATTGACTGAAGGGCTCGCCGGCGGCTGGGCGGATTCCGTACTGCTGCAGATTTTCGTGCCGCGCATGACGCAAAGCGGCCTCACACCGATCGGCGCATTCCGTACGTTCCAGAAGGACGTCGACACGGTCGCCGCGACAGCGCACGAGACTGGCACGCCGATGCCGGTCTCGTCGACGGTCCAGCAACTGCTGCGACTCGGTGCGGCGATGGGGTTTGCAGAAGCCGATCTGTCGGCCTTCATCGACGTTTTGCAGACGCCGCGCGGCGGCTAGAAGGCGCCCTGAAGAAGTGAGCCGCGTGTGAACGCAGCGTGAAAGCGGCGTCAAAACGCGGGAGCACGGCGCGTGCGTGGGTTGAATTCGCGATAACCTGCTAAAATGTTAGGTTGTTCGCCGATATCACATTCAAAGGACGTGTCGTGCTGTCTACCGCCAATATCACCATGCAATTCGGGCCAAAGCCCCTCTTCGAGAATATCTCTGTCAAATTCGGGGGAGGGAACCGCTATGGCCTGATCGGTGCGAACGGTTGCGGCAAGTCGACCTTCATGAAGATTCTGGGTAGCGATCTGGAACCGAGCTCCGGCACCGTGATGCTCGAACCGAATGTGCGCCTCGGCAAGCTGCGCCAGGATCAGTTCGCGTACGAAGACGTGCGCGTGCTCGACGTCGTGATGATGGGCCACGCCGAAATGTGGGCCGCCATGAACGAGCGCGACGCGATCTACGCGAACCCCGACGCGACTGACGACGACTATATGCACGCCGCCGAACTCGAAGCGAAGTTCGCCGAGTACGACGGCTACACCGCCGAAGCGCGCGCGGGCGAACTGCTGCTCGGTATCGGCATCGCGATCGAAGACCACAACGGCCCGATGAGCAACGTCGCACCGGGCTGGAAACTGCGCGTGCTGCTCGCGCAGGCACTGTTCTCAAAGCCGGACGTGCTGCTGCTGGACGAGCCGACCAACAACCTGGACATCAACTCGATCCGTTGGCTGGAAGACGTGCTCAACCAGTACAACTCGACGATGATCATCATCTCGCACGATCGTCACTTTTTGAACCAGGTCTGCACGCACATGGCCGACATGGACTTCGGCACGCTGAAGGTCTATCCGGGCAATTACGACGACTACATGCTGGCTAGCACGCAGGCGCGCGAGCGTCAGCAGAACGCCAACGCCAAGGCGAAGGAACGCGTCGCCGACCTGCAGGACTTCGTGCGCCGCTTCTCGGCGAACAAGTCGAAGGCGCGCCAGGCTACCAGTCGTATGAAGATGATCGACAAGATCAAGATCGAGGAATTCAAGCCGTCGTCGCGGCAGAACCCGTTCATCCGTTTCGAATACGAGAAGAAGCTGCATAACATCGCGGTGGTGGCGGACAAGATCTCGAAGAAGTACGAGCGCTCGATCTTCAACGATTTCAGCATCAGCGTGCAGCCGGGTGAGCGTATCGCGATCATCGGCGAGAACGGCGCGGGTAAAACCACGCTGCTGCGCTCGCTGCTCGGCAAGCTTGCGCTCGATCACGGCACGGTGAAGTGGGCCGAAAATGCGAACATCGGTTACATGCCGCAGGATACGTACGAAGAGTTTCCGGACGACCTCACGCTGATGGACTGGATCGACGGCTACCGCCAGGAAGGCGACGACGAGCAGATGGTGCGCGGCACGCTCGGCCGTCTGCTGTTCAATGCCGACGACATCCGCAAGTCGGTCAAGGTGCTCTCCGGTGGTGAGAAGGGCCGCATGATCTGGGGCAAGCTGATGCTGGGCCGCCACAACGTGATGCTGATGGACGAGCCGACCAACCACATGGACATGGAATCGATCGAATCGCTGCAGATCGCGCTCGACAAGTACGAAGGCACGCTGATTTTCGTATCGCACGACCGTGAGTTTGTGAGCGGCCTCGCGAACCGGATCATCGAAGTGAAGACCAACGGCACGTTGAACGACTTCGGCGGCAACTACGAAGAGTTCCTGACGAGCCAGGGTGTGCAGTAAACGTTCCTCACTTCACGGTGTAGCGTAAAGCAAAAACAAAGCCCGCTTCTTCGAAGCGGGCTTTTTTCATGGGTGCGCGACTTCAATACCCGCTCTGGTTTGTCCGTCCGTTCGCCGCAGACCTGCAGACTCCCCGGTGCCGCAAGGAAAGAATCATAAATCTCACTGTGAAGTGACCAACATCAACTGGTCAGACTGAAAACCAAACCGGTCGACAGGTTCATTGACCCAAAGCAACCCAAGCTGCGCTCAACGATCGATTATCACCGTTTCGATAGTCTATCCATCGGGTCGTCAATGCACACCTCTCATTCTTTCCCGCCGCTCGTTATCCGTGGCCGCTCGCTGCTTCCGATCGTGCAAGGCGGCATGGGCGTCGGCATTTCGGCCCATCGGCTGGCAGGCAGCGTCGCCCGCGAGGGCGCACTCGGCACTATCGCCAGCATTGACCTGCGCCATCATCACCAGGATCTGATCGAACTCTGCCGGCAGTCCCCTGATCGGGCTACGCTCGAACAGGCGAACCTGACCGCACTGGCGCGTGAAATCCACGCCGCCAAAGTACTCAGCGACGGCCGCGGCATGATCGCCGTGAATGTGATGAAAGCCGTCAACGCGCAAGCAGATTACGTGCGCGTCGCCTGCGAAAACGGCGCCGATGCCATTGTCATGGGTGCGGGCCTGCCGCTCGATTTGCCTGACATGACCCAGGGCCACGACATCGCGCTGATCCCGATCCTGTCGGATAGCCGCGGCGTCGCGTTGGTGCTGAAGAAATGGATGAAAAAAGGCCGTTTGCCCGACGCCGTCGTGATCGAGCATCCGGCCCACGCAGGCGGCCATCTTGGCGTAACCAACATCGCCGATCTGCACGACCCGCGCTTCGATTTCCTGCGTGTGCTTGAGGAGCTCGAAGCGGTATTTACGTCGCTCGGTTTGAGCCACAAAGACGTGCCGCTGATCGTCGCGGGCGGCATCAATAGCCACGAAGCCGTGCGCGCGTTACTGACCGCCGGTGCCGGCGGTGTGCAACTCGGCACGCCGTTCGCCGTCACCGAAGAAGGCGATGCGCATCCCAACTTCAAGCGCGTGCTGGCCGAAGCGACGCCCGACGACATCGTCGAGTTCGTCAGCGTGACAGGGTTGCCCGCGCGCGCCGTCAAGACGCCGTGGCTGATGCGTTACTTGCGTCATGAAACGAGAATCCGCGAGAAGATTGGCGCGCTCAAACACGTTTGTCCGACCGCGCTCGAATGTCTCAGCGTCTGTGGATGGCGCGACGGTGTGGAGAAATTCGGCCACTTCTGTATCGATACGCGGCTTGCCGCGGCATTGCGCGGCGACGTGGCCAACGGCCTGTTCTTCCGTGGCCGCGAAGCCTTGCCGTTCGGCACGGCGATTCGCAGCGTTCACGATCTGATTGAACTGCTCCTGACCGGCGCGACGCGACCCGCTGTCGCAGGGCGATGGGCGTTCTCGCTTGGTTGATACGGGTCAACGTGAAGCCTGGCGAGACCTTCGACAATCCCCGCAGGCAAACAAACACTCGGGGAAGCACATGAAGCACTCGTTAAGGAACAGGATCAAGACCACCGCCATCGCCGCGTGCCTGCTATGCGCGGGCGCGCTGGCTCCGCAGGCGCAGGCTGCCGGCGAGGACCCGATGAACGGCATACACGCCGGCGACGTACTGGTGCGTCTGCGCGCAATCAGCATCATGCCGAACGTGGGGACCAACCAGTCGTTGTCGGCGCTCAACGTGGGCGTCAACAACGCCACCGTGCCGGAGCTGGATCTGACCTACATGATCCGCGATTACCTCGGCGTCGAGCTGATTCTCGGCACGTCGCGCCATCAATTGACTTCGAGTCTCGGTAGTCTTGGTGGTGTGAACGTGTTACCGCCCACGCTGCTGTTGCAATATCACTTCAACCACGCGGGGCGCATCCGTCCGTACGTCGGGGCAGGTTTGAACTACACGTTGTTCTACAACAACGGCCTGAACGCAGGCGGTCAGCCGATTTCGATCACCAACCACAGCTTTGGCCCCGCGTTGCAGGCCGGTGTGGACGTGCAGGTGACCAAGTCGCTGTTCGTCAACGCGGACATCAAGAAGATCTGGATGCATACCGACGCTTCGCTTGGCGGTCAGTCGCTCGGCCGGCTGAATATCGATCCGGTTGTGGTCGGTTTAGGTGTCGGTATGCGGTTCTGAATTCCGTACCTGAGAAACAGCGCTCACAACGAAAAACGCCGGGATGTCCGGCGTTTTTTTATTGCAATCCCAATAGGGAAAAGGGTTTTCCGGCAGCAGGGCCGATACGGGCGGCCGCGCAGCCGTGAGACTACAGTTTGTCGTTCCTGAAACGCATGGCAGTGCCGTCCTGCTCGATGCGTACCCATACGGCGCGCTTTTCTTCGTCGCTCAGAAACACCCAGTTGGACACTTCGGTGGCGGTGCGGCCGCAGCCTTTGCAGACCTCGTCGAAAAGCGTGGAACAGACACCGATACACGGGCTGTCAGGAAGATCGTGGAGATTCGAAGCCATCGGAAACCTTGGGGCGGAGAAGCGAAGTTCCGCTATGTTAACCGATGCGGCGATCGCGCCTCGGCGTTGCGCTTGCCGTGGCACAAATGCATGGTCGGTTGGCAGTATCCGTTGCCGACTTCGCCGCGATCTGAATCCTTTCCCTCAGCGCGCAATGCTGTACCCGATCCGCGCCATCCAGTGTTGCCGGTTGTTGTAGTCAAGCAGATCCTCGCCATAGCCGTTGAAATACCCCACCCAGATATAGCCGCCCCACTTGCTGCCGAGCAGCCTGGCGAGCGGATAGGTGAATTGCGAATCGATGCTGCCGTACCAGTGTTTGGTGCCTTTGCGCAGCGTGGTCGCGAGTTGCCAGCCGTCCGGGCTGCCGTATTTGACCAGCAGATCGACGTAGCCCCGATAGTCGGCGATATCAGGATTGTTGCTCGTGCCGAGGTAGTAATAGATTTTCGGCGAGATGGTCAGATGGTTGCCCGTCAGATCGCCGAATTCCCATGTCGGGCGGATAAAGGGCATGTTGATGCTGCGTGAGTCAGTGCCCGCCTTGCCGTTCGATTCATGCGCGATGCCCGCCGCAAAACCCATACGCGTGAAAAACGGGCTGTGCCATCCCGTGTCAGGCACGTAGTAGAACAGCTGCGGTGAGTAGGTGGTGTCACGGAACGGCCGCGAATCGGCGGACAGATCCCAGATCGAGGTCTGCGTGTAGGCAAAGTACAGGTTGTCGAGGAAAGCTTTCGAGCGCAGATCGTCCGGCATCAGGATGCGGTATTTGAAGCTCAATTGCAGCCGTGCGTTCGTGTCGCCATTGTGGCCGGCAGCGAAGTACATCGGCTCGTAGTAGGAGACGTGCGAGAGCACACCGCGTCCGGTCGTCGAGAGCGAATCGCCGGGAGGCGACATTGCGTCGCCCGTTGGACCACCGACTGCCGCGGCCGTTTCGGCGGCCTGTGCCGGCGTGCTTGCCTGGCTTTCCGCCTGTTCTGCCTGGGCGACGGCGTCCTGTTGCGGCCCGCGATTGATCGCGACGAGCGCCGGCGACGCGTCGAAGCCCACCGGATCGATCCGCACTTCGCCGCGTGCC
The DNA here is from genome assembly GCF_046026855.1 of Paraburkholderia sediminicola. Lineage (GTDB taxonomy): Bacteria > Pseudomonadota > Gammaproteobacteria > Burkholderiales > Burkholderiaceae > Paraburkholderia > Paraburkholderia sediminicola_A. Next base: position 6,793 of record NZ_JAQQET010000029.1, read on the forward strand.
GACTGCGGCCAGGGCGCCGAGAAACGCACCTTGCGGAACTGTCCCGGCCGCAGATGCAGCGTGTCGGGCACGCCCGGCTCGCGCTGCAGGTCGAGCGGCTGCGGCGACTGTTCGGCGCCGTTCACGGTTACGCGGATAGTCGGCGGGACGGTGATGGTGAGGGCCCTGGCGTCGTCGGCGGAGTAGAGCAGCGTGATTTGCAACGGCTCGTTAGCCGCAGCGACGCGCGCGGGTTGCAGCATCGCGACCGTTGCACGGGCCTCACCTGGGAAGGAGGCGAAGGCGGCGACGGCGACGAACGTGGACAGGAGCGAGGCGCATGAAATGCGCGGGATGGCGTGGTGACTTTGAGGCGATGTGTTGGGGGCGAGGCGGGCAAGCGAAGCGTGAAAGCGCATGGGCTGTCGTCCAGAGAGCAGAAGCGCGAGCGAGACGGCCAGCAGGGGCGTCGAGCGGCATCGCTTATTATCGGAAATTACTCAGAGAATACTTACAAACCGGCTTCATCCGCAAACTGAATGCAAGGAGCAGCCGGAAAACCGCCTCATCCACCGAACGCCAACTGCCACAACAGCGCGCCGTTGAGCATGACGATGAACGCAGCCGAGAGCCACGCCAGCGCGAGTGGCACGCCGCGCACATGCCAGCCGCGCATCAGGCTGGCGTCCGACGTATAGCGGATCAGCGGCACGACCGCGAGCGGCAATTGCAGGCTCAGCACCACCTGGCTTGCCACCAGCAGTTGATTGGAACCGTGCTGGCCGAACAGTGCCACCGCAAGGAGTGCCGGCCCGATCGCCAGCGCCCGGGTGAGCAGCGCGCGTTTCCAGCGCGGCAGGCGCAGGCGCAGAAATCCTTCCATCACCGCCTGACCGGCCAGCGTGCCCGTGACGGTCGCGCTCAGGCCGCATGCGAGCAGCGCCGCCGCAAACAGGATGCCGGCCCAATGCGTGCCGACGAGCGGCGCGATCAGACGGTGGGCGTCGGCGAGATCGGTGACGTCGCGATGGCCGCTCGCGTAAAACACCGCCGCCGCCACGATTAGCAGCGCCGCGTTGATGACGAAGGCAAATGACAGCGAGCCGAAGGTGTCCAGATTCACAACGTGCAACGCGGCCTTGATCTCGGCGTCGCTGCCTTCCGGCGCATGGTGCTTGACGAGCGCGGAGTGCAGATACAGGTTGTGCGGCATCACTGTCGCACCGACAATGCCCGCCGCCAGCCACACCATGCCCACGTTGCGCAGCAGGTCGAGGCTCGGCGCGGTGCCGGCCAGCGCGGCATGCCAGTCGGGCCGCGCCAGCGCCAGCTCGATCACGAAGCACAGCCCGACAAAGCCGATCAGCGCCGCGATCACTGCCTCGAGCTTGCGGCCGCCTTTCTGCTGGAGCGCCAGCAGCGCGAAGGTGCAGACAGCCGACATCAGCACGCCGACCGTCAGCGAGACACCGAGCAGCAATTGCAATGCGACGGCGCTGCCGACCACCTCGGCGACGTCGCACGCAATGATCGCGACCTCGCTGGTCAGCCACAGGAAGAGGGTGACGCGGCGGCTCGAGCGTTCACGGCAGACCTGCGCCAGGTCTCGGCCGGTGACGACGCCCAGCCGCGACGACAGCCACTGCAGCAGCATCGCCATCAGGCTCGCCAGCAGCACGATGCTTAGCAACTGATAACCGTAGCCCGCGCCGGCGCCGAGTGCTGTCGCCCAGTTGCCCGGGTCGATATAGCCGACCGCGATCAGCGCCCCGGCGCCGACGAACGAAAACCAGTGTGCCGGGCGCGCCGGCCCGTCTCCGGGTAGACGCCGGCGGCTGTTGGGTCGCAACGCGGACGGATTCGTGTTCATCGATGCCTGCAGGTTTAAGACTGCGCCCGCTTGCAAGCGACGTGCCCGCAGCGGATCCGGCACGCGACGCAGTGAGGCCAAAGCACGCCTGCATGATTCGCGCCGCGCCGTCTTCGAGTCTTTCAGAGCTATTGTGCACCGTGGCGCGACGAGTGGCTTACGGTCGCATCGAAGCTTAGCCGTACGGCATAAAATTCGCGAAAAATAGCCTCCTGCTCCCGCCCCGATGCGAACCGGCTGCGGCGAGACCGGTGCAACTTGACAACGGGATAACGGCAAGGCCGCCACTGGTGTTTTTTTCGGGTAGACAGGCGCCGATAACCCGCTAAAATTGCGCCCATTTTGTAGCGGCACGGCTTACGCTGTACCGTTTGCGCGACAGCCCGGCGTTTTTTTGGGTGCGCGCAATAATTAATGGTAGTTTTCGGGTTTTTCAGGGGAGCCGCGTGCGGTGTGCTGCGGCATGAGTGAAGACGATCGGCTCGGACCGGTCAGGATCGGAGAACGGGATGAAAAGACGGGTAGTGGGGCAGGTGGCGGCGCTGGTCTTGTGCGCAACGCCGTGGTTGACGGCCGCTGCAAAAGATACGCAGCTGAACGTATATAACTGGTCCGATTACATCGCCAAGGACACTATTCCGAACTTTGCCAAGCAGACGGGCGTCCAGGTCAAATACGACAACTACGATAGCGACGACACGCTGCAAGCCAAGCTCCTCACCGGCAATTCCGGCTACGACATCGTCGTGCCGACCAGCAATTACGCCGGCAAGCAGATCGCCGCCGGCATCTTCGCGCCGCTCGACAAATCGAAGCTGCCGAACCTGAAGTACCTCGATCCGTCGCTGATGGCCCTCGTGGCGGGCGCCGATCCGGGCAACAAGTACACGGTACCCTGGGCATACGGCACGACCGGCCTCGGCTACAACGTCACCAAGGCGCAGCAGCTCCTCGGCAAGAACGTGCCGCTCGACAGTTGGGACGTCCTCTTCAAGCCGGAAAACATTTCGAAGCTGAAAGCCTGCGGCGTGTCCGTGCTCGACGCGCCGGACCAGATGTTCGCCGCCGCGCTGCATTACATCGGCCGCGATCCGATGAGCACGAACCCGGCCGACTACCGCGCCGCGCTCGAGATGATGAAGAAGATCCGCCCGTACATCACGCAGTTCAATTCGTCGGGCTACATCAACGATCTGGTCGGCGGCGACGTGTGCTTCGCGTACGGCTGGTCGGGCGACGTCGTGATCGCCAAGCATCGCACGGCCGAAGCGAAAAAGCCGTACAAGGTCGAGTACTACATTCCGAAGGGCGGTGCGCCGGTTTGGTTCGACGTGATGGCGATTCCGAAGGACGCGAAGAACAAGGAAGCCGCGCTCGAGTGGATCAACTACATCGAAACGCCGCAGGTTCACGCCGCGATTACCAACGCTGTCTACTACCCGAGTGCCAACGTCGAAGCGCGCAAGTATGTGGATAAGGACGTGGCGAACGATCCGGCCGTGTACCCGTCGCCCGAAGTCATCAAGACGCTGTTCCTGCTGAAGCCGCTGCCGCCGGAAATCCAGCGGCTGCAAACGCGGCTGTGGACTGAATTCAAGTCCGGCCGCTGATCCGCGGCCAGAGTGAATGGGTATGGTTCAACATGAAGCCCTCGGTGCCCACCGGGGGCTTTGTTCGTCAAACGCCGGAGTAAAGCATTGTGATGAGTAGTGATCAGTCGGGCGCGCTGGCCGGGGACGCCGTACCGTCCCCGGGTCTGAACGTCGAAGTGGACGACGCAGGAGCGAATTTCGTCCAGATCGTCGACATCGTGAAGAAGTTCGGCGAGACCGTAGCGGTCAAAGGGGTCAACCTGTCGGTGAAAAAGGGCGAGCTGTTCGCGCTGCTCGGCAGTTCCGGCTGTGGTAAATCGACCTTGTTGCGCATGCTGGCCGGCCTCGAATCGATCACGTCGGGCAAGATATTGATCGACGGCGAAGACCTCGCGCAATTGCCGCCTTATCGCCGGCCGGTCAACATGATGTTCCAGTCGTACGCGCTGTTTCCGCACATGACGGTCGAGGCCAACGTCGCCTTCGGCCTGAAGCAGGAAGGCGTGCCGAAGGCGGAACTGAAAGACCGCGTGCAGACTGCGCTCGATCTCGTGCAGATGGGCCGCTTTGCGAAGCGCAAGCCTCATCAGCTCTCCGGCGGCCAGCAGCAGCGTGTGGCGCTCGCGCGCTCGCTCGTCAAGCGGCCGAAGCTGTTGTTGCTCGACGAGCCGATGTCCGCGCTCGACAAGCAGATCCGCCAGCGCACGCAGATCGAACTGGTCAACATTCTCGACAGGGTCGGCGTGACCTGCATGATGGTGACGCACGACCAGGAAGAGGCCATGACCATGGCGGACCGCCTCGCGGTGATGAGCGAAGGCGAGATCATCCAGCTCGGCACGCCACACGAAGTGTACGAATATCCGAACAGCCGCTTTTCGGCCGAGTTCATCGGCTCGACCAATCTGTTCGACGGCAACGTCGTTGAAGACGAACCTGATCACGTGTTCATCGAAACGTCCGATCTGCCGGTGCGTCTGTACGTGAGCCACGGCATTACCGGGCCGCTCGGCATGCCGGTGACGATCTCGGTGCGGCCCGAGCGCATCGCGCTCACGCGCAAGCCGCCTGAAGGTGCGTACAACTGGGGCAAGGGTGTCGTCACGAATATCGCATACATGGGCGGCTATTCGCTGTATCACGTGAAGCTCGACGCCGGCAAAACGGTGATCGCCAACGTAACGAGCCTGGCGTTGACGGAGATCGATCCGCCCACCTGGGGCGACGAAGTATATGTGCGCTGGAGCGCATCGGCCGGCGTGGTACTGACCTCATGAAGCGCTCGATCAGTTCTCTCGCGTCGTGGCCGGTGCGCCGTTTCAATCTGACCGGCCGCACCGCGGTGGTGGCCGGGCCGTTCATCTGGCTGCTGCTGTTTTTCCTCGTGCCGTTCCTGCTGGTCGTGAAGATCAGCTTCGCGGATTTGCAGCTTGGCATTCCGCCCTATACGGAACTCACCACGTACACAGATGGTGTGATTCACGTCGCGCTGGACCTGTCGCATTACGCGTTTCTGTTGACCGACAGCCTGTACTTCGCGACTTATGTGAATTCGGTGGTGGTCGCGGGCATCTCCACGTTGCTGTGTTTGCTGATCGGTTATCCGATGGCGTACTACATTGCGCGATCGAATCCGGCGAGCCGCAATCTGCTGATGATGGCTGTGATGCTGCCGTTCTGGACGTCGTTTCTGATTCGCGTGTATGCATGGATCGGCATCCTGAAGAACAATGGTTTGCTGAACAATTTCCTGATGTCGATCGGGCTGATCCATACGCCGATCGAGCTTTATCACACGAACGCCGCGGTTTATATCGGCATGGTGTATTCGTATCTGCCGTTCCTCGTGATGCCGCTGTATGCGCATCTGGTGAAGATGGACATGACTCTGCTGGAAGCCGCTTATGACCTTGGCGCGAAGCCGTGGCGGGCGTTCTGGCAGATCACCTTGCCGTTGTCGAAGAACGGCATCATTGCCGGTTGTTTGCTGGTGTTCATTCCGGCGGTAGGCGAGTACGTGATTCCGGAATTGCTGGGTGGCGCGAACACGCTGATGATCGGCCGCGTGATGTGGAATGAGTTCTTCGACAATGCCGATTGGCCGATGGCGTCTGCCGTGACGTGCGCGATGGTGTTGTTGTTATTGGTGCCGATGGCGTTTTTCCAGTATGCGCAGGCGAAGGCGATGGAGGAAAGGCGCTGATGAAGCCGAACCGGATTTTGCAGTTCATTGCCTTGGGGATCGGGTTTCTGTTTCTCTACATTCCGATCGTGAGTCTGATTGTGTATTCGTTCAACGAATCGCAACTGGTCACAGTATGGACGCGGTTTTCTACACGCTGGTATGCGGCGTTGTTGCAGGACGATGAGCTGATCGCGGCTGCGTGGTTGTCGTTGCGCGTGGCGTTGCTGACGGCGTTTGCTTCGGTGATTATCGGTACATGGGCCGGGTTTGTTTTGGCCCGCATGGGGCGGTTTCGTGGTTTTACCCTCTACACCGGGATGATCAATGCGCCGCTGGTGATTCCCGAGGTGATTCAGGGGATCTCGTTGCTGCTGTTGTTCATCGAAATGGCCAAGTGGTTGGGATGGCCCGCCGGGCGTGGCATTTTCACGATCTGGATCGGGCACGTGATGTTGTGTATTTCTTACGTGGCCATCATCGTGCAGTCACGTGTGAAGGAGTTGCATCCTTCGCTTGAGGAAGCCGCGCTGGATCTTGGGGCCACGCCGCTTAGGGTGTTTTTCTTCATTACGTTGCCGTTGATTTCGCAGGCTCTGGTTTCTGGGTGGCTGTTGTCGTTTACCTTGTCGATCGACGATCTGGTTTTGTCGGCGTTTTTGTCCGGACCTGGGTCGACGACACTGCCGCTGGTTGTTTTCTCTCGCGTTCGGCTTGGGTTGAATCCTGAGATGAATGCGTTGGCTACGCTTTTTATTGCTGTTGTTACTGTTGGTGTTGTGGTTGCTAATTATTTTATGCAGCGGGCGGAGAGGAAGAGGGCTGTGATGGCGGTGTAAGTGGGGTTTTTGCCTTCGCGGCGCTTGTTTGTCTGTTTGTCTGTGGTGTTGGTATTTTGGTGATCTGGGTTCTTTGGCCTTTCCTTGCTTTCTTGGTGGTCTATTAGCGTCGCCCCTGTGCGGGGCGGGCACTTACTTCTCTTTGCCTGCCGCAAAGAGAAGTAAGCAAGAGAAAGCGGCTCAAACCGCTAATTCTTAAGCGGGTCCCCCGGCTTGGAGGGGGCAGTGGCGCATCTGGAATCCGTGCCCTCGCACCTTCAACCGTAGTGACAAAGCACTCATCAGCGCCCACTCCGCACTGCGTGCGTCGTGGATGGGTATACCTGGGAAACCCGGGGCTTCGTTGGGCGGCGGCGGGGCCATCGGCTTCGCCTCGGCGAAATGCCGGATGAAGCGTGGGCGCGAAAACACAGCAATCGGTTTTGAGACTTGGGGCTTCGTTGGGTGGCGGCGGGGCCATCGGCTTCGCCTCGGGGAAATGCCGGATGAAGCGTGGGTACGAAAACACAGCAATCGGTTTTCAGAAGTGCGCGTCGGCGCGCGCAGCGCCGCCGGAAGGATGACTGCCTTGTCACGAACGTGGAGTGTGCGAGGGCACAGATTCCAGATGCGTCACTACCCCCTCCAAGCCAGGGGACCTGCTTATGAGCTAGCGGTTTGAGCTGCTTTCTTTTGCCTACTTTTCTTTGCAGCAGGCAAAGAAAAGTAGGTGCCTGCCCCGCACAGGGGCGACGCTAATAGACCATTAAGAAAGCAAGGAAAGGCCAAAGAACCCAGATCACCGAAATACAAACGCCGCAGGCAAACAGACAAACAAGCGCCGCACAGGCAAAAAAGAAAACCTCAAACCTTATATCCAATCCGAACCCCACCCCAATGCCTGCCGGCAACAAACACAGGCGCTGACGCGTCCTTCATCAAAACAAACTGCCTACCACCCATATCTCGACGATAAGTCTGCAACAGAAACTTCTTGGTATGCGACGCAGCCGCAATCCCGGTGCGATCGTCGAACATTCGCCGGTTCCGGCAATTAGCCGTATTCCAGACCACATCCTCGCGTTGCTGCAAAGAAAACTTCAGATTGTGAGTCGGAAGATAACCACGCACATCGACGGCGGCGCAGAACGCCACGCGCGGATCGAGCCCGAGTAACGGCTCCTGAATAGCGGGCAAAACCCGATCAGTAAAAGCAGTAAACCGGGTAACGAACTGAGCCGGATTGCTTCCTGCAACGGGCAAATAATGCTGATCGAACAGATCCTCAATCGACACCTCGCCCCGAGCGACAGCAGTTTCGAATAGCTTGCACACCGCAGCCGCGGCCTGCTGCACGGCTTCGATAAACGGCGTATCCGTCGTCTCGACCCCCGTTGCCGCAGTCAACTCGATCAACGTCTCGGACACACCGAGCAAATTCCCCAACCGGTTCTTCGCCTGCGCGAAGTTTTCGCTGGAATCCTCGACGCCGCTCGCCATTTCCAGCACCTGCGCTTCGAGTCCGTTGCATTGGGTTTCGATCTCGCCAGTCAACGTGGCGATCTGCCCAGCCTCGTCGTTGAGCTGCGTGATCGCATCGCCCGTCGCATGCACGACGTCGCCGATCTTGCGGGTGCCTTCGCGTACCCGATGTGCGCGCGCCGTGTTCACCGAACCCTCGTTGATCAACTGCTCGGTCTGCCGGGTGAGTTGCGCGAGCGTGGTCTCGATCTGGCCAGTCGCCTGGGCCGTCTTCGCCGACAGGTTCTTTACCTCGGCGGCCACCACCGCGAAACTCTTGCCGGAGTCGCCGGCGCGCGCGGCTTCGATCGCGGCGTTCAGCGCCAGCAAATGCGTCTGGCGGGCGATCAGCGAAATTTCCTCGGAGACGCGGCTCACATGCGCCAATGCGCTGCGTAACGCGCCAATCTGGCTCTCGATCACCGTCACGCCTTCCACCAGTCCGTGGATGTCGGCGAGCGACGCCTCTAGCGTCTGCTGCGACGCCCGCACACCAGTCGCGGCCTCGGCCGACACGCTACGCATTTCGCGTGCGGCAGTGGCAATGCGATGATTGCCCGCGAGCGTCTGTGCGGCAGACTCGCGCAGTGCGCGGCAAACCTGCGCCTGGCGCTGCACGCGCGCGGCAACTTCCTCGACGTGACCCGATACGTCGCAGATTTCAATTCCCAGTTTGCCGGCTTGCGCGGCAATATCGCCAACGACCGTTTGTGAACGGCCGGCCCGGCGAAAGCTGAAACGCGTCATGCTGGTCTCCATGATGGCGCGGTTGGCGCAGTCAATTGGCGTGATCACCCACTGTGGATGTCGCGTCTTCTCGACACGTTTACGGCAAGCTTGCCAGGGACTTGATACGGAGTATCCCCCAGCCAGTCGTTATCATGTGCGTTCAGCCTGCAACTTCGCAGCCATTCTTTTCTGCCACCGGCAATCCATGATCGACTCTTTCGCGCGCGTTTCGGGCTGGCAACAGCTCTATCACCTGTGGGAGCTGATCGTGATGCTCTGCAAGTTTCTCTGGAGCTTGCTGCGCCTGCTAGGGGGAGGGTGAGGATGCCGGGATGAGGTGTCTGAAGCGCGTGCGCTGGGAAGAAGTGCTACGAGGAAGTGCTACGAGGACGTGCTGGAAGGACGCGCGCCGCGTGCGCGCGTACAGGTGAATCAGCTGGAAAAAGCCAGGGTCAGCCGGGCGCGCTGCGCGTACCCTCGACAACGGGAGCATTCGAGGCACCCATGGTGCTCGCGCCGAGAAACGCCTGCAGATCGGCCATCACGCGCTCAGGCGCTTCTTCCATCGGAATGTGACCGAGCCCCGGGTACATCACCGATTTCGCACCAGGAATGCGGCTCGCAAATTCGGCTGCGTGTGCAGTCGGAATCCAGCGATCCTTCGCACCCCACAGGACCAGCGACGGTACGTTCAGCGTCTTCAATACGTCGGTATCGACGTCCTTGAAGTCGAGCGTCGGCACCATCTTGCCGATCGCCTCACGCGTGCCCTCGCCGTGGAAGAATTCGACGTAACGTCGCAGCGTCACCGCATCGATCTTGCGCGGATCGCCATACACGTTGCGCACTGCGCTCTTGATAATGACTTCGGGCAGCCACCAGGGCGAACTGACCCGCACCAGTGCGCTATTGAAGAGGCCGATATAAATCGGCAGTTTCATCGGGAAACCGGCCGAGTCGATCAAGACGAGCCGTTCGACGGCCTCGCGATGGCGTACCGCGTAATCCCACGAAATCAGGCCGCCGAGCGAGTTGCCGATCAGCGTCGCGCGCGAAATGCCGAGCGCCTGCATGAACGTATCGATGAAACGCCGGTAGGTCGGCAGATTCATCGTCTCGATTTCACCGGAACTCGAGCGCAACGGTCCGGTCACGCCGAAGGGCGGTAGATCGAGACGAATCACGCGATGCTCGCGCTTGAGCTCGTCGGCGACGCGATTCCACGTATGCAACGAAGACGCGAAACCGTGAATCATCACGATCGTGTCGCCGCTGCCTTCATCGACGTAGTGCACGTCGGCGCCCATAATCTTGACGAATTTCGAACCACTTTGTGTGTAGCGCCGCTGCAATTCGGCACGCGGCACGCTGGTGATGCCGAGGCGCGCGGCGAGCGAGCGGGGCGGTAGTGGCGCTGTTGATGCGGGCGTCGCGGATTCGATGCTTGCCATGGTTGTTGTCTCCCTTTAATTCGAGTTAGATCGTCTCTGCTCAGCCTCAGCCTCAGCCTCAGCCTCAGCCTCAGCCTCAGCCTCAGCACCGCATCGCGTGCGGCCCCTCGGCCGCCGCACGCCACTCTAAGGCGCGAAGTGATAATCGTGCGGCCGCACACGCCGCGTGCGTTTGCGAAAGCTAAATGTGAAGCCTGGCCACAGCGCAGTGACCTTACCGCTCTTCGTCTGATACCAGCTATGGCAACCGCTGACCCACACGGAGTGCTGCATTTCCTTCTGCAGACGCTGATTGAAATCGCGCTGGACGTCGGGCCGCAAGTTCATCGTGCGCGCCTTGCGTCGGCGCAATACGCGCAGGCAATCGGCGATATACCGCACTTGTGACTCGATCATGTAGATCATCGAGTTGTGACCCAGCCCGGTGTTCGGGCCGACGATCATGAAGAAGTTCGGGAAGTTGGCGACGCTGGTGCCGAGGTAGGCCTCCGGCCCATCGCGTAGCCACATCGCGCCGAGATCGGCGCCGTCGAGGCCGGTCACGTCGAACGGCGCGCCCACGTCATTCACCTGAAAGCCCGTGCCGCAGATAATCGTATCGGCCTGATGATGCGTGCCGTCGTCGGTGACGATGCCGTCGGCGACGATTTCGCGGATGCCGGTCGTCACCACGTCGACGTTCGGCTGGCCGAGCGCAGGAAAGTAATCGCTCGATAGCAGCACGCGCTTGCAACCGAGCCGGTAGTTCGGCGTCAGCTTGGTACGCAGTGCGGGGTCCTTGACGCGCCGTTCGAGGTAGCTCATGCCGAATTTCATCGGCAACTTCATTAGCTTTGGATTGACGACGAACGCAATCGCACGCGATTCGAGCTGCCAGTAGATCGCATTGCGCACGAAGCGCTGCGTAAACGGCAAATGCCGGAATAGCCAATGCGCACGCGGACCGATCGGCTTGTCGGGCTTGGGCATGATCCACGGCGCGGTGCGCTGGAACAGTTCGAGTTGCGCGACGCGCGGCTGGATCCGCGGCACGAACTGGATCGCGCTGGCGCCGGTGCCGATCACCGCGACGCGCTTGCCCTCGAGCGGATAGTCATGGTCCCAGCGCGCCGAATGAAACAGCTTGCCTTCGAAACGATCGAGCCCCTGGATTTGCGGCATGGCCGGGCGCGACAGCGGACCGCTCGCCGCGATCACTACATCGGCCTCGATGGTTTCGCGTGCGCCGTTCGAATCGATTTCGACTTGCCACGTTTGCCGCGCTTGATCGAAACGCGTTGCGGCCACGCTCGCATTGCAGCGCACATAGCGATCAACGCCGTATTTGCGCGCGCAATGCTTGAGGTAAGCGAAGATCTCCGCCTGGCCGCCGAACGCACGCGACCACGCCGGATTCGGCTCGAATGAAAACGAATACAGATGCGACGGCACATCGCAGGCCGCACCGGGATAGGTGTTGTCGCGCCACGTGCCGCCGATATCGCCGGCGGCCTCGTAAATCGTGAACGACGTGATGCCCATCTGCAGGAGGCGGATCGCCATGCCGATGCCCGCAAATCCGCTGCCGACAATGGCGATGCGTGGCGTGGCGGGTTGGGCAGACGGGGCAGGCGTCACGAGGGGTCTCCGGGGGCAGGCAAAATTCGGGTGTCTACATATGTCTACACCAGCATAACGCGCAGAGTAGACAACTGTACACTTCGCGTCAAGATCGTTTAGAGTACGACTATTAAACGCACGAGCCAGGCTCTGACTGAAAGCTCATGAAACTTGTACCCGAAGCGGCGTCCGCCGCCGACCATGGCGCTTTTTCCGGGCAGGATCTCCCGCCAGGCAAGCGCAAGCTGATCGAAGCCGCGTTGCGTCTGACCGCGGGCGGGCGTAGCTTTGCAAGCTTGGGCCTGCGCGAACTGGCGCGCGAGGCGGGGCTGAATCCCAACACGTTCTACCGTCATTTCGACACGCTCGACGACCTGGCGCGCGAGGCAGTCGAATCGGTGAGCCGCCGCCTGCGGCCGATGTTGCGGCGCGAGCGCTGGCTGGCCGCGCACGACGAGCCGCAGAGCGTGCCGCGTCGCGCGTGCATGGCGTTCTTTGCGTTTGCATTGGAGAACCGTGAGGCGTTTCTGAGCGCGCTGGTGGAGTATCACGGCACGTCGCCGGCGCTGCGTGAAGCGGTGCGGGCGAACCTTCACGAGGTGTCGGCGGAAATGGCGGACGACGTCGTGCAACTGGAACTGATGCCGACGCTCGCCCGCGCAACCGTCGACGAAGTCTGCACGCAGATCGTGTTGCAGCTGTTTCATTTGTCGGCGGAGTACATCGATGGGGATGCCGCGCGCCGGGAAGCGCTGGTCGCGTACGCGGAGCGTTTCATCGTCCGGCTGTTCGCGGGTTCGGTACTGCTGGCGCAGCATGAGCCGGTGAGGGCGCCAGCGTCAGCGGGGGCTTAAAAAGGGCGCTGGCATAAAAAAACAGGCTCCGTGCAGGAGCCTGTTTTCGTTGCAGCCTGATTGGTTAGCGTTTGCTTGACTGCATCTCAAGCAGCGCCGTGTTTCTCAGGTATCGCTCCAGCCGCCGGAATCGTCGTTGCTGCCCAGGTCGACGCCACCGCCGCTGTTGTCGCTCCAGTCATTCGAGCCCTGGCCGAAGTCGAGGCCGCCGCCATTACCGCCGTCACCGCCTCGGCGACGCGTTTCATCATCGACAATCACGTCGCGCTCCACGACGCGTTCACGCCCGGAATTCAGCGCCTCGCCGAGCAGCACGCCAGTCAGCAGACCACCCATGCCGCCGCCGAAACCGCCACCACCTTGCTGCACGATGACCTGCGGCTGCTGTTGATACGGTCCTTGCTGCGGATACGGCGCTTGCGGCGGGTTGCCGAAACGCTCGGCTTCCTGTGCATACGGCGACTGTTGCGTGCCGGCGGCAGGCGCGGCATAGGGATCGGGCCGCCCGTCGGCACGGGCGCGCATGCTGCCAATGCGCTGCTCCAGTTCGTCGAGCTGATACGGCGGCACGGGATTCTTGCCGTTCGACAAGGTTTCGACCACACCGCGCAATTGGTCTTCGGTCGATTCGACTTCCTTCTCGAGCGCCTCATGACCTTGTGCGGTGGAGAGCTTCACGTCGAGTTTCAATGAGCGCACGGCGTTGAGCATCTCGGTCGCGCGCTTGAGCTGCACGCGACGATCGTCGTCGGCACGCGAATCGTCTTGCGTGCGGGCACGGCGCAATGTCCAGCGCAACACCAGCGCGATCACACCGATCAGGAGGATGATGCCGACCCACATGCCCATGCCGGGGCCATGCCGTTGCGGCGCTTGCGATACCATCGCCGACTGTTGCTGCACCGCCGGCGAATTCTGCTGCACGAACGGGTTGGCCGCGCGGCTCGTGGTGTTGCCGCCGGCGGCACCGGCACGTTCCGCGTTCTTGCGGATACGCGCTTCGGTTTGCGCGAAACGGGTCGGGTCGGTGAAGCGGATTTGCGGGTCGAGCGTCTTGGCCTGTTGCACCTGGGCGAGGGCGTCGGCATAACGGCCTTCGCGATCGAGCACCTGGCTGTACAGGTAGTGCGCGCGCGCGTTGTTCGGATGCGCCTGCAGCACTTCGCTCAAACCGGCATCGGCCTGTTGCCAGTTGCCTTGCGACATGGCGGATTCGATCTGCTGAACCGTCGGCAGAGCGAACGCCGCGGCCGACACGAACATTAGTGAGGCGAATGCGCTTGCGAGAAATTTTTTCATTTACGGACCGGGTGCGAGGCACCCGTCTCCTTCAGTCGATTCCTGCTGCACTCGTAACGGCAGCCGGTATTTACTGCTGACGCAATTACTGAGCCGGCGTGTTGATCTGCTTCTTCAATGCTTCGAGACGATCTTCGACGGACGGCCCGCGGTTAAGATCCGAGAGCTTGTCGTCGAGCGCCTTGCCGCTCTTCACGTCGGCCGAATTCAGGCGCGCGTCCGAACGGGCATTCGACAACGCAACCTTGTCTTCCAGCTTCTGGAAGTCTTCGGACAGATTCTTGCCGCCGATACCGCCCAACGCCGTGGCTGCAACATCTTTAGCCTGAGCGATCTGCTGTTTGGCTTGCAGAATGTTCGAGCGCGCGTTCAGGTCGTTACGACGGCCACGCATGTCGTCGATCTGGCTCTTCAGTTGCGCAACCGACGGCTCCAGCGTGGTCAGCTCCTTGGCCAGCGCATCGCGCTCGGCTTCGGCTGTGGCTTGCGCGCCGAGGGCTTCACGTGCGAGTGCTTCGTCGCCGGATTGCAGGGCGCGCTTCGCGCCGTCTTCGTACTTCTTCGCCTTGTCGGCTGCAACATCGCGCTTGCTTTGCTGCGTGGCGACCTGCGCCTGAATCTCGATCAGCGAGTTCTCGGCTTTAGCGATGCTCTCGTCGAGTTCGCGCACGATCTGGCGCGAATCGCGCGACGGGTCTTGCACGGAATCGGCTGCGTCGTTAAGGAGACCTTTAAGCGTGCGCGAAATGCTGTCAAAAAGCGACATGAAAACCTCCAAAGAATGAAATCGGTGCTGAATAAACCTACGCGCTTTAACTGCTTTCCAATGCTACTTTACGCCGCTGCGCGCAAAGCTGCGCAGCGTTCGGACCGGAGTTCGGGGCGCACACGCCAATTGCAATAGCGGCGCCGTAAATTTACGGTTTTGAAACGAATTGCAAACAGCCTGAAAACGCGCGGCGTGTCATTCAGCCGCTCGCGGATATTACACCACGCATTCTCTTAAAACCGCCTTAAAGGGCACGATGACGTAATCGCCAACTTTACGCACGGCGGGCAGGGCGTGACGACGTAATCGCCAACTCTGCGCGTGGCCGGTGTCGTGGATGTGAATAGGCGTGGCGCGTGCGCGGCGTGCCCGCGCTTCTTCACCCGCAACACGTCGATGCGTGATGGGTCGCGTCGTTTGACCGTGCCACTTTCGATTCAGGCGAAGCGGCCGCCTTCCGTGCTCGGATCGCTGCCCGGATCGTCTTCGTCGCGCGCGGCGTCGAGACGCGGACGCTTGAGCACGGTGCGCAACGGCGTTTCCACGTCGGCCGGGTTCTGCGCTGAGCCCGCAATCGATGCCGCCTTGGCCGCAGCGACGCGCCCCACGGCTTCGGCGGCTTCTATTTCCTCGTCTGTCGCGGTAAGCGCGGCCAATACGCCGGCCGGCAGCAACGGTGCCGGGCTTCCACCCGCGGGTGTGCCCAACAATTCATCCGCATGCGCTGCGGCCGCGCCTGCTGCCGGCGCAGCGGATTCGTTGTTGCCGTGGGTCTGCAAGGCCGCCGGAAGCGCCGCCCGTGCATGGCGTGTGCCGCGCGCAACGCGCTGCAGCGCCGCGTCGAGCGCGTCCGGTGCGCGTGGTGCATTCAACCGGTCGACAATGCTGGCCGCTTTCACCTGCTCGCTGGTCGCGCCGAAGCTCAACACCGCACGCCGCATCAGTTCGCTGACGCTAATACCCAGTTCTTCGGCGGTGGCGGCGATCGCGCGTTTCTGCGCGGTCGTGACGAATACGACGATGCGTTCGCTGGGCTTGTTCATGGTCGGCTCGCATACTTGTTGGCATTGGCGGTTCAAGGCGTGTATTTGGCGTACGCCGTCGCGCGCGTCGGTAACGACTCGCGCGCCGAGTCCATCATATGACGAGTTGCACCGATGCGGAACGGGCGCGACATGAAAATCCCGTGACATCAATGAGTTGTAGCGCTTCCGGCGGCCTTGTCCACAGGCCTTTCAACATTTTCTGTTGATAACCGCCCGCAGGCGGCACCAGACGCTTGTATGACTGACGCGATCTGCCGCCGGGACGCCGCGCGAAGGGAATTCTTACAAAAAAACTGTCTTGGACGGCGCTTGATTTCTTTAAAATGCGCTGTTACGTTGCGCCGGACGATGTCCCAGGCGTGCCGTGCGGCTGCCCGGGGGCGTAGGGCCGCGCGGTGTTTTGCGCCTCATGCAGTCCGTTTGCTATTGTCGTGTGTTCTGCCGCCTGATCTGCCGTTGCTGTGAGCCTTGGGCTACTGTCGGGCCTGGCGTGCGGCAACGGCGCTCGCGCTACGACCACGATCCATGCACACGCCAGGAGCGTGTGCAGAAAGGCGTTCAGTTACGCGCCCACTATTCCAGTCATGCCAATCATCAAACGACCGCATTCTTCAAATTCTCCGGCTGGTGAAGACCGGGACTCCTACCACCGCACTCCAGGACGCAATGCTGCTTCGCGCGACGGGGAGGCCGGCCGCCGTTCGATCGGTGCGACCATCGCCATCTGGTTTGTCAGTCTGCTGGCGACTATCGCCGTGGTGGGCGCGCTGATTGCCGGTTACGCGCTCGTGGTGATGGGGCCGCAACTGCCGTCGCTCGACGCGCTGACCGACTATCGCCCGAAGGTGCCGTTGCGGGTCTACACCGCGGATCATGTGCTGATCGGCGAGTTCGGCGAAGAGCGGCGTAGCATCGTGCGCTTCCAGGACATTCCGGACCAGATGAAGAAGGCGGTGCTCGCGATCGAAGACTATCGCTTCTACGAGCACGGCGGCGTCGACTTCGTCGGCATTCTGCGTGCGGGTGTTTCCGACATCATGCACGGCGGCGCCTCGCAGGGTGCGAGCACGATCACGATGCAGGTGGCGCGCAACTTCTTCCTCTCGAGCGAGAAGACCTACACGCGCAAGATCTACGAAATGATGCTGGCGTACAAGATCGAGCGCGCGCTGACCAAGGATCAGATCCTTGAGGTCTACATGAACCAGATTTATCTGGGAGAGCGTTCGTACGGTTTTGCCGCGGCCGCACGCGTGTATTTCGGCAAGGATCTGAAAGACATCACGCTGGCCGAAGCCGCGATGCTGGCGGGCTTGCCCAAGGCGCCGTCCGCGTATAACCCGGTGGTCAATCCGAAGCGTGCGAAGATCCGTCAGGAATACATTCTGAAGCGCATGCTCGAGCTGAAATACATCACCCAGGACCAGTACGATCAGGCCATCAAGGAAGAGATTCACACCAAGAATCCGGGCAACGAATACAGCGTGCATGCTGAGTACATCGCCGAAATGGTTCGCCAGATGATGTACGCGCAGTACAAGGACGAAACCTATACGCGCGGCCTGAACGTCACTACCACGATCGATTCCGCCGATCAGGACGCCGCCTATCGCGCGGTGCGCAAGGGCGTGATGGACTATGAGCGGCGCCACGGCTATCGCGGGCCGGAAGGCTTCGTGCAACTGCCCGCACCGGGCGACGACCGCGATCAGGCTATCGACGACGCACTCACCGATCACCCCGACAACGGTGAAATCATCGCCGGCGTGGTGACAGACGCGAATCCGAAGCAGGTGAAGGCGCAACTGGTCGACGGCACCGACGTGACGATCAGTGGCGACGGCCTGCGCTTTGCAGCCGGCGCGCTGAGCGCGCGTGCAGCCGCGGCCACGAAGATCAAGCCGGGCTCGATCGTGCGCCTCGTCGCCGACGACAAAGGTAACTGGCAGATCACGCAGCTTCCGCAAGTAGAAGGCGCGCTGGTTTCGCTGACACCGCAGGACGGCGCGATTCGCGCACTGGTGGGCGGCTTCGACTTCAACAAGAACAAGTTCAACCACATCACGCAGGCGTGGCGTCAGCCGGGTTCGAGCTTTAAGCCGTTCATCTATTCGGCGGCGCTCGACAAGGGTCTCGGACCGGCCACGATCATCAACGACGCGCCGCTGTACTTCCCGCCGAGCACACCGGGCGGTGATGCGTGGGAGCCGAAGGACGACGACCAGCCGGACGGTCCGATGCCGTTGCGCCTCGCGTTGCAGAAGTCGAAGAACCTGGTGTCGATCCGCATCCTGTCGTTCATCGGCACCAAGTACGCGCAAGATTTCGTGACGCAGCGTTTTGGTTTCGACGCCGACAAGACCCCGCCGTATCTGCCCATGGCGCTCGGCGCGGGCCTCGTCACGCCGTTGCAATCGGCGGGCGCATACTCGGTGTTCGCGAACGGCGGCTACCGCATCAATCCGTATCTGATCAATGAAGTTACCGACGCGCGCGGTGAGCCGCTCTCGAAAGCGCAACCCCTGACGGCGGGCCAGGACGCGCCGCGTACGCTCGAACCGCGTAACGCGTACATCATGAACAGCCTGCTGCATTCGGTGGCCACGGCCGGCACGGGCGCGGGCACCAACGTGCTGCATCGTTCGGACTTGCAGGGCAAGACGGGTACGACCAACGACGCAAAGGACGGCTGGTTCGCCGGTTATCAGCAATCGCTGGTTGCGGTGGCGTGGATGGGTTACGACCAGCCGAAGAGTCTCGGTAGCCGTGAGTTCGGTGCACAACTCGCGTTGCCGATCTGGGTCGAGTACATGCAGCGCGCGCTGCGCGGTGTGCCGCAGAGCGAACCGGCGCAGCCTGACGGCGTGACTTCGGTCGACGGCGAACTGTTCTATACGGACATGACGCCGGGCAATGGTTTCGTGGCCAGCATCGGTCTCGATTCGGCGAATCCGACCGCCGGTGCGAGCGATGCGGTCGGCGGTGTGGGGCCTGCGGGTATGACGCCGCCGGCGGTGCCTCCGCCGAATGTCTCGTCGAACGAAAAGAAGCAGATCATGGATTTGTTCGAGACGAACAAGCCTTGATGCCCCCAAGGATGACTTCCTTCGGGGAGTCGCCTGGGGGCGTAGCGAGTGCGTGCAGCTGCGCGGGCCGCACACGCAAGTGTTTTTGAACGGGCAGGGCGATCGTTGCCTGGCGAGGATTTTGTCGCGCCACGGAGGCAGGCCCTTTCAGCAGTTTTTGTGCCTGCCCTCCGCAGTGTGTTTTAATCACGTCTACGGTGCTTTTATATTGGGTCCTATACGGACGCTCGATTCCTAAGCGGTTTCGGCCTCCAGCACCGCTGCGTTTCGCCGCGAGCGAGATGCCCATCCTCAAAAGTCGCGCCGCGCGAGACCCGTTTAACGCGCGCGCATGCCACTTCCACCCGTGGGCAACTGCCAGGTTGTCGCGGCTGGAGTGTTTGTCACTCAGCATCCACCGGGTCGTTGCCTCGTGAAAAGTCGAATACTCATCTGTCTGATGACAGGTCTGCTACGCGCGTTTGCTTTCCTGCCATATGGTGTTGTCGCGCGCATCGGCACCGGCATCGGTGCATTACTGTACCGGATTCCTAGCGCGCGCCGGCGCGTCGTGCATACCAATCTGAAACTGTGTTTCCCCGACATGAGCGACGAAGCGCGCGAGCGTCTCGCGCGCGCGCATTTCTGTCATGTGATCCGCAGTTATGTCGAGCGCGGCCCGCAATGGTTCGGCAATGCGCAGGCGCTGGCACGCCTTGTCGAAGTGGAGAGCGCGATCGACCTTACCGACATGGAGGGTAAGCCGACGATTTTTGTGGGCTTCCATTTTGTCGGTATCGAGGCGGGTTGCATGATGTATTCGACGCGGCATCCGGTTGCTTCGCTGTATACGCCGATGTCGAATCTGTTGCTCGATGCGATGGCCAAGCGGCAGCGCGGGCGCTTCGGTACGGAGATGATTCCGCGTAGCGATAGTGTGCGGCGAGCGTTGCGTGTTTTGCGTGGCGGCAAGCCGGTGATGCTGGCTGCGGATATGGATTTTGGGCTGCGGGATTCGGTGTTTGTGCCGTTTTTTGGTGTGCCGGCTTGTACGCTGACGTCTGTTTCGCGGATGGCGAAGGCTGGGAATGCGCGGGTGGTGCCGTTTGTGACTGAAGTCTTGCCGGACTATCGCGGCTATAAGCTGACTATTTTTGACGCGTTAGCTGATTTTCCTTCGGATGATGTTTCTGTCGATGCACGACGGATCACTGAATTCCTCGAGACGCAGGTGCGGCGGATTCCTGATCAATATTATTGGGTGCATAAGAGGTTTAAGAATCGGCCTGTCGGGGAGGCTGGGGTTTATTGACGGTTTTTTTTGCGCGTGGCGGCTGGGTGGGGTTTTGTCTTTTTGCCTTTTGCCTTTTGCGGCGCGGTTTGTCGTCTGTATACCTACGGTGTTGGCCTTTCCTTGAAGTCTTATTGGTCTATTAGCGTCGCCCCTGTGCGGGGCAGGCACCTACTTTTCTTTGCCCGCCGCCGCAAAGAAAAGTAGGCAAAAGAAAGCGGCTCACACCACTAGCTCATAAGCGGGTCCCCCGCGCAGCCTCGGTAGTGGTGCATCTGGAATCCGTGTTCTCGCACATTGCGCGCTAGTGACAAAGCCGTCATACCTCCGGCGGCGCTGCGCACGCCGAGGCGGTACTTCAAAGAGTCGCTCGTCTCGTCTCGTGGGCTGCGCTACTTATGCCTCAGTCTGATTTCGTTGCGCGCTCAAGCACTTAGACCGGATGTCCAGGTGTTATCAACATGCCTGTCAACAAAATCTGTGGATAAGATGTCCCGCCGCATACGCCCCTCCTCGCGAAGTGCGTAGCTGGTCACCTTTGCATCCACTCGCGCCGCACGCAACAAACCGATCTGCATCAAGCACTTAAGCGCGTAGCCCCATGGTTATCAACAACCCTGTCAACATAAACTGGGGATAAGTCCGCTCCCGTCAGTACGGAATCCCAGGTTTAGTTAGATGCGCCCACATTTGTCGCGGGACCTGGCGGTACCGCCGCTGCGGACGGCTCCGACTCCAATGGTGGATTTCCCATGGCCTGGAACAAGGCCGCCGTATCCGTCAGGCGCGCGCTCGTATAGCGGATCTCATCAAGCTGCGCGTTGCGAAACTGCTGCTCGCTCGATCGCGTCGACGCGATGGGTAACGCACCCAGCCGGTAACGTCCCGACGTTTCGTCGAAAATTCCCTGAGCCGAGCGCGCTGCTATGTTCGCGGCGTCGAGCGCCTGTGCGTCGTGCTGCAGCGCTGCGAGCGTATCGGCGACGTTCTGGAACGCGGCTAGCACGGTTTGCTTGTACTGCGAAACCGTGGCGTCATAGGTGTCGACCGCCGCACGGCGCTGCGCGAACAGGGCGCCGCCATGGAACAACGGTTGTGACAGGGATGCGCCAATACTCCATATCGCCCCCGCGCCGGATAGCGCCACTGGCCAGCTAAAACCGCCCTGTCCCATCGACGCACTCAGCGAGAGACTCGGGAACATCTGCGCGGTCGCGACGCCGACGTCGGCCGCCGCGGCCTTCAAGGCGGCGTCCGCGGCCTGAATGTCGGGCCGGGAGCGCAGCAACTCGGACGGCACCACCACTGGCACCTGTTCAGGCACATGCAGTTGCGCAAGATCGAGGTCGTCCGGGGCCGCGTCCGGTGTGCGGCCGAGTAGGACTGCCAAAGCGTGGCGCGTTGTCAGCCATTGCTGCTTCAAACCCGGCAAACTCGCAGACAGGCTCGCCGCACTTTGTTGCGCGCTCAACTGGTCGGCATGCGAAACGGCACCCAATGCGTAGCGCCGTTGCGTGTCGCGCGCCTGATCGTTGGCAATCGTCACGAGACGCTCGGTCGTGTCGATCTGCGCATGCAACGCGGCGCTCGTGATCGCCGCCGTCACGATGTTCGCGGCCAGTGCCCGGCGCGCGGCATCGAACTGATACGCCTGCACATTCACGCGAGCCGCGAGCGCAGCATCGGCGAGGCGCGAGGCGCCAAACAGGTCGAACGTGTAGTGCGCCTGCAATTGACCAACGAAGTCGTTGTACAGGAACGTATTCGGACCGGCCTCGGGAATCGCCAGCGCACGGTTGCGGGTGGCCTGGCCGCCCGCGTCGATGGTCGGGAGCATGGAACTGCCGATCTGTGCACGCAATTGCTCTCGTGCGGCGGCAAGGCTCTTGTCCGTGGCGGCGAGCGTCGGGCTGTTGCGCAAACCTTCGTTCACCAGTGCGTTCAACGCATCCGATTGATACAGCTTCCACCATTCGGGCACGGGCTTCGCGCCGGCCACGAATTGCTGGGTGATGCCTTGCGCAGGCACAGTTTGCGTCGGTTGCGCCTCGGCGCCGTAATGAGCCGGTTGCGGCATCGCAGGCGGCTTGCCGTTCGGCCCGAACGAGCAGGCGGCCAGCACAAGCGCGGCGGCGCCGGGAAGCATGAGGCGCAGGTGTCGAGGGAATGCAAAGGTAGCCATGATCTCAGTTTCCCGAATGCGTCGTACCGGACGGCGCCGGTGGCTCGCGTTCATCGGTGCGTACTCTGAACGATGTGGCGTACAGGGCCGGCAGATAAAACAGCGTGAGGATGGTCGCGCTCGTAATGCCGCCCATCAGCGCGGTTGCCATCGGGCCGAAGAAGTTGGAGCGTAACAGCGGAATCAGCGCGAGCACGGCGGCTGCCGCAGTTAGCGTGATCGGCCGGAAACGCCGCACTGTAGCGCCGACGATCGCGTCGAAGCGCTTGTGTCCCGCAGCAATGTCCTGCTCGATCTGATCGACCAGAATCACGGAGTTGCGCATGATGATGCCGAACATGGCGATCACACCGAGCATCGCGACGAAGCCAAATGGCTGGCCGAACAGCAGCAGTGTGATCACTACACCGATCAGGCCGAGCGGAGCGGTCATCACGACCATCAGCACGCGCGCGAAACTCTGCAACTGGACCATCAGGAGCACCAGCACGGCGATAACCATGATCGGCATCTGCGCGTTGATCGATGTCTGCCCCTTGCCGCTTTCCTCGACCGAACCGCCGATTTCGATCCGGTAGCCGACCGGCAGCGTGCTGCGAATCTGGCTGAGGGCTTTATCGACCGCATGCGTGACGTCGATGCCTTGTGAGCCGGGCGCGACGTCGGACTGCACGGTGATGGTGGGTTGCCGGTCGCGTTCCCAGATCACACCGTATTCGAGGTCGTTGCGCAGATGGCCGAGCGTGCCGAGCGGCACCGGGCCGTTCGGCGTCGGCATGGCCAGCGTGACGAGCTTCGCGGGGTCGACGCGTTCCGCTTTAGGTGCGCGCAGATCGACGCTGATCAGCTTGTCGCGCTCGCGATACTGCGTGACGGTGTAGCCAGAGAGCGTCATGGCGAGGAAGCTCGAAATGTCTTCCGAGCTCACGCCGAGTTCGCGCGCTTTCTTCTGATCGACTTCGAAGCGCACCGAGCGCTCGGCGGGCTCGTCCCAGTCGAACTGGACGTTGCTGGTGCCGCGGTCGGCGCGCATGGTCGCGGCGACGCGCTCGGCGATCGAACGCACAGTGGCGATATCGTCGCCGCTTACGCGGAACTGGACGGGATAGCCGACTGGCGGCCCATTTTCGAGGCGCGACAGGCGAGTGCGGATCGCCGGAAAGTTGTTGCGCAATTCCGGTTCGAGCCACTGCGCGAGCTTCTCACGATCTTTCACGGATTTCGCCGTGATGACGAACTGCGCGAAATTCGGCTGCGGCAATTGCTGATCGAGCGGCAGGTAGAAACGCGGCGCACCGGTGCCGACGAAATTCACCGTATGATCGATTTCCGGACGGCCCACCAGCACTTTCTCCAGCCGCTCCGCTTGCCGCAACGTCGCTTCGAACGACGCGCCTTCGGGCAAGCGCACATCCACCAGCAACTCGGGGCGGTCCGAGCTCGGGAAGAATTGCTGCGGCACCAGCGTGAAGCCTGCCATGGCCAGAATGAACAGCACGACGGTGATCGCCAGCACGACGAAGCGCCGCTCGATGCACCAACTGATCCAGCCACGCAGCCGCTTGTAAAAGCGGGTGTCGTAGATGTCGTGCTCGTGATCGTCCGCTTCGTGTTCCTGACGTTTGCGCTCCGGCAGCAAGTGATAGCCGAGTAGTGGAATCAGCACGACGGCCGCAAGCCACGACGCGATCAGCGCGATCGCCGACACTTCGAAGATCGAGCGCGTGTATTCGCCGGTGCTCGACTTCGCCAACGCAATCGGCAGGAAGCCGGATACGGTCACGAGCGTCCCGGTCAGCATCGGAAAAGCGGTACTGGTGTACGCAAAGGCTGCGGCGCGCGTACGGTTCCAGCCTTGCTCCAGTTTCACCGACATCATTTCGACCGCGATGATCGCGTCGTCGACCAGGAGTCCTAAGGCAAGCACCAGCGTGCCCAACGACACCTTGTGCAGCCCGATGTCGAACAGATACATGCACAGTGCCGTGACGGCGAGCACGACAGGGATCGAGATCACGACCACCATGCCGGTGCGCACGCCCAACGACAGCAGGCTGACGACTAGCACGATCGCAATCGCCTCAGCGACGGCTTCGAGAAAATCGTCGACCGAATGGGCCACCGCGTTCGGCATGCTTGACACTTCGACCAGGTGTAAACCGGCGGGCAGGGCGGCCCGCAGCTTGACCGTCTCCTGATCGAGCGCCTTGCCCAGACGGATCACATCGCCGCCCGGCTGCATCGTTACACCTATGCCGAGCACGGCCTTGCCGCCGGCGCGCATTTGCGTGGCGACCGGATCGTCGTAACCGCGCTTGATGGTCGCAATATCGCCGAGACGGAACGAGCGGTTATTAATGCGGATCAGCGTGTCGGCGAGCGCATTGACGTCCTTGAACTGGCCGGTGGGGCGCACGAACACGCGGTCGTCGGTGGTAGTCAGCGTGCCCGCTGGCGAGACGCTGTTCTGCGAATTGATCGCCTGACCGAGTTGCTGCGGCGAGATGCCGAGACGCGTGAGTTGCGTGTTGGCGATCTCGATGTAAATGTGCTGATCCGGATCGCCGAAATAATCGACCTTGCCGACGCCCGGCACACGCAGCAGCACCGTGCGCAACTGGTCCGCGTAGTCGTGCAGTTGCGCGGCGGAAAAACCGTCGCCTTCGAGCGTCCAGATGTTGGTGTAGACGTCGCCGAATTCGTCGTTGAAGAACGGGCCCTGAATGCCTGGCGGCAAGGTCGCTGCGATATCGCCGACTTTCTTGCGCACCTGATACCAGGTTTCGGGCACGTCCTTGACCGGCGCCGAGTCTTTCATCGAGAAGAACATCAGCGATTCGCCGGGGCGCGAGTAGCTGCGTACGAAATCGATCGCAGGCGTTTCCTGTAATTTCCGGCCGATGCGGTCGGTGACCTGCTCCTGCACCTGGCGCGCGGTCGCGCCGGGCCAGAAGGTACGGATCACCATCACGCGGAACGTGAAAGGCGGGTCTTCAGATTGAGCGAGACGGGTATAGGCGAGGATGCCGAATGCGGTCGAGAGCGCGATCAGGAAGACGACCAGCGCCTGATGGCGCAGCGCCCATGCGGACAGGTTGAAGCGTCCTTCTTCATGCGTGGTGCTCATGAAGCGAAGTCCTCGGGATGCAGCGGCGGGATCACATGGACTTTTTCGCCGGCGGTCACGGTGTGCACGCCTTGCAATACGACGCGTTCACCGTCCTTGAGCCCCTGACCGATCACGATCGTGCGTTCGTTATAGCGGGTTACCGTCACGCGGCGCAGTTCTAACGCGTTATCCGCGGCACGCACGACCCACACGGCCGGCTGCGTGCCGTCGTGGAACAGAGCGGTGGCAGGCACGGTGAAGGCACTGCCCTGATCTGCTGAATTTGCAGAGGAAGGCGCGGAAAGCGCGATGTCGGCGGTCATGCCGAGGCGCACGTCCGGGCCGGGATTGTCGAGTGTGAGCTTGGCGCGGTAAGTGCGGCTTTGCGGATCGGCGGCGGGCGACAGTTCGCGCACGCGCGCGTTGAAGCTGCGGCCCGGCAGCGCGGCTAACGTGACCTTCGCGGTTTGCCCGACCGAGAGCGCGGCCAGCGCGCTTTCCGGCACGTCGCAGACCACGTCGATATCGCCGCTCCATGCGAGGTTGTAGACGGCTTGGCCCGCGGACACATTCTGACCGGTGTCGGCCTGTTCGGCCGTGATTACGCCTGCATGGTCGGCAATGAGCGTGGTGTATTGCAACTGATCTTTCGATAACGCCGTCTGCTGCGCGGCCTGGTCGCGCTGCGCGGCGGCTGACGCGTAGGCATTGGTGGTCTGTTCGAGCTGCGCGGGCGCGATCAGGTTTTCCCTGGCCTGTGCCTGGTCACGATCGAGTTGCTGCTTTGCATAGACGAGACTGTGTTGCGCGGCTTCGAGTTGAGCCTGCGCGCTGGCGGCATTCTTTTGCGCATCCGCCGGATCGAGCCGGGCGAGTATCTGCCCGTTCTTCACCACGTCGCCCAAACGTACCCGCCGCTCGACGATTTTGCCGCCGACGCGAAACGATAGCGGGGTGGAATAGCGCGCCTGCACTTCGCCCGGCAACGATGCCGCAGCCATTGCGCTGCCGTCCGCATGCACGGCGACGGCGACCACCGGACGCGGTGCGGGCGCGGCAACTTCTTTCTTCGAGCACGCGGCGAGCGTGACGATACCGGCGAGAGCGAGGGCGAATGCTGCGCGGCGCAAGTGCGCGGGGCGGGCATACCGATGGAACTGCTGGCGCATCGCAGACGATGCGGGAGAATCGGGACGCTTCACAATTACCCCAACTGGAGACAGCGAACGAACACGGCAAGCCGCAACGGCCCGCCAGCGAAGACCCGCGGCCGAAAACATGCAACCGGCATACGCGTCTGACTTCGAATGATTGGATGCATTCTAATACACACCTGTATTTGAATGTTGTAGTGAATTGGAATTCTTTTCGGTGCTAGACTTGCGCCCATGAAACGGCAACGACTTACACGCGAGCAGAGTAAAGACCAGACGCGTCTGCGTCTGCTCGACGCTGCGCAAGCAATTTTTATGAAGAAAGGCTTTGTTGCGGCGAGTGTCGAAGACATCGCAGCGGCGGCGGGTTATACACGCGGCGCGTTCTATTCGAACTTCCGCAGCAAGAACGAGTTGTTCCTCGAACTACTGCGGCGCGATCACGAGACCATGCAGGCGGGTTTGCATGCCATCTTCGAAGATGCAAGTTCGCGCGAGGAAATGGAAGAGAGCGTGCTGCGCTACTACAGCAACCTGCATCGCGAGAACAAGTGCTTCCTGTTGTGGGTGGAGGCGAAGCTGCTCGCCGTGCGCGACGGCCGCTTCCGCATACGCTTTAACGCGTTCATGCACGAGAAGCTCGAACAGTTGAGCGCGTACATCCGCGAATTTTCGACGCGGGTCGGCACGCCGCTGCCGTTGCCGGCGGAGACGCTGGCGATGGGTTTGATGGGGTTGTGCGACGGCGTGCAGTTCTTTCACACGGTCGATCCGCAGAACGTGCCGTCGGAGATGACTGAAAAGGTGCTAGCGGGATTTTTCGCGCGCGTGGTGTTCGGGCGCGAGGCGTAATAGTCTGACGAATGCCGGCGAATCAGCTCGCCGGCAATTGCGCGCAGGCGTCCGCAACCGGCGTGGCGCAGACGAACGAATACTGCCCGCTGTAGCGCAGGACTTCTTCACCGACATGCAGGACGACCTTGATCTCGGGGCACCGCTCGTAAGCGATGAAGGCCGAACAGGCTGCGGCAGACCAGCAAACCAGTGAAAACGCGATTTTTTCGAGAAGCTGAAAACGATGTGGCATAGCGATATGTTCCTTTCGGGCGCTATGTTACCAGCATCTAAGGGTTTATACCTATCTAATATCCACAATAAGCCTCGCAATAGTGTCGCGAGCGCCTCAGAAACCTGACCGGATTGTCATCTTCAGGTCAGGGTTGGGACATGGTCGGGTCGATACAATCGAATCGTTGGGCAAATCCGCGCGCGCCTTGTCGTGCGGATCGACACAGGCGGCAGCGTTGCGCCGGCCCGGCTTTACCGAGGCAGGAGTCGTCCCATGAATCAATTGCAGTCGATGCGCGTATTCGTCAAGGTGGCCGACCTTGGCAGTTTCGTTCGCGCGGCAGGCGCGCTGGATCTTTCCACTGCCGTCGTCACGCGCCATGTCGCCGATCTGGAAGCACGCCTCGGCACGCGGCTGCTCAATCGCACGACGCGGCGCCTCTCGCTGACCGAATCCGGCACGACCTATCTGGAACGTGTACGCCACATTCTCGACGACCTGGAAGGCGTCGAGCAGATGGTGGTGGCACGCAATCACGAACCGGTCGGCACCTTGCGCATCGTCGCGCCGGTCGTGTTCGGGCTGCATAGCCTCGCGCCGGTGGTGCAGTCGTATGCCGCGTGTTATCCGGATGTGGTGCCCGATGTCACGCTGGCGGACCGCCATGTCGATCTGGTGGAGGAGGGTTTCGACGTCGGCATCCTGGTTGCGCGGCAGATGCGCAGCGCGAGCATCGTCACGCGGCGTTTGACCACCGGCTACATGACGGTCTGCGCGACGCCCGCTTATCTGGCGCGGCACGGTACGCCGGTTCGCCCGCAGGATCTGTTGGCGCATCCGTGTCTGAGCCGGCCAGCCGAGCAGGGCGGCGACGAAAAGGTGTTCACCGGACCGCACGGTGAAGTCCGTGTGAGGCCCGCCAACGCGATTGCGGCGAACAACACCGAGATGCTGAGACAGTTCGCCCTGCTGGGCATGGGCGTAGCGATTTTGCCGAGCTATCTGATCGGCCGGGATCTGGCGTCCGGGCGCCTTGTGCCGTTGCTCGGCGATTACCGCCTGCCGCAAGTCGAAATTACGATTGCTTATCCCAGCCGCCTTCATTTGCCGGCCAAGGTGCGCACCTTTATCGATCACCTGGTCGCGCATTTCCAGCGAACCGACGAGCACGCGCGCGATCCACGCGACACGATGGCGCGGCGTGCCGTTGCCAGCTCACCGGTTTATGCCGACGACCTGCCGGTGTCCGCCTTGCCGGGCGACGCGACGCGGCCGAAGCACCAGGTCTCGCGCGCGCGAAGCCTGGTTTCGTCGCCGCTTTGACGAACGGGCGGATCGTAGGAACCTGAAGCACACCTTTGAATCGCTTTTACCTACACCATGGTTTCGTTAAAACCGCGGAAAGCGAATGGGATATTTACTACGTGCGGCAAGCACGTGTCTGAGGCGAACAGCAAGCCTGTCTAGATCCACACGTCATTCGCCGCAGTGCGTTCGTTGTGTTCTTCGCCGGTGTTCTTCACGCCACGCGGTTCGATCAGCAGCAGCTTGACCTCGCGTTCGGCATACGGTTTGTGCTCCGTGCCTTTGGGCACAATGAACATTTCTCCTGCCGAGAGCAGGACAGACCCATCGCGCATGTCGATGCGCAACTGGCCCTCGAGCACGATAAACGTTTCGTCGGTATCCTCATGTTCGTGCCAGACAAAGTCGCCTTCGATACGCACCAGCTTGAACTGGTAGTCGTTCATTTCCGCGACGACGCGTGGTTGCCATTGGTCGTTGATGAGCTGCAGCTTTTCAGCGAAGTTGATGGCGCGGTGAAGCTGTTGAATCGTTTGATGGGTGGACATCGCGGTGCTCCTCCTGAGCGGTAGTGTCAGGCACCAGCGTACGGCGGAAGGCGCTATCGGGTCTTGTACGTTTGTGTGCGCGGCCGCCAGACAGCGGAATATCCGTCGAGTTGCCGCTTAACGCGTGCCGCGTGTCGACGGCCCCAGCATCTTGAGCCAATGCGCCGGCGCAACGCCCCATGCGCGCTTGAAGTGCCGCGTCATATGGCTCTGGTCGGTAAAGCCGGCCGCCGCCGATGCGTCGGCGAGCGACACGCCCTGAACCGCGAGGCGGCGTACGAGATCGAGCCGGCGCATGGTCAGATAACGGTGCGGACTCGTGCCGAACAACGCACGAAAATCCCGCGACAGACTCCAGCGGTCGCGGCCAGCGGCTGCCGCCAGTTCGTCGAGTGTCACTGCGCTGTCGAGCGAGCCAAGCATATACTCGCGCGCCCGCTCCGCCGCGAGGTAATCCACCGGCCGGCGCGTCGCCGCCACACCAGCCACGGCGTCGAGCGCGACCGCCAGTTCGTAGAGCGCGTCGTCCTGTTCGAGCGAGTCGATTGCGCAGTCCATGGCGCGTAACAGGCTTTCGGTGGCCGCAAAGAGACGCGGATCGTTCGACAGGCCGCCTTCGAGAAATGGCAGCGGCTTGCCGCCGAGCACCTGCTGGAACAGTGCCGGGTCGACATAGATCATCCGGTAATGAAAGCCTTCGCGGGTGCCGGCCTGGCCGTCATGCGGTTCATCGGGATGCAGCACCATCGTGCCGCCGGGCAAGCTGTTACGCGTGCTGCCGCGATAGCGGAAGCTCTGTACGCCTGCCAGCGTGCGGCCGATCGCATAGGTATCGTGCCGGTGCATGGCATAGCCGGCATGATGAAAGAAGGCTTCGATTCGCTCGATGCCGCTCGCGCCGCCCGAATGTGGAGAGCGGTGGATCCAGTCTGCAGCAGGCTTCAGATCGGAGGAAAGCGCGTTCAGTCTCAGCACCTGCTTTCCGCTCATGCTCCAAGACCCGGCCCGTAATTGCCGCCAACCAGGCGCGTCACCGACGTCACGTCGGCGTAATCCTGCTCCGGCAAACCGTCGAGCATCGATATGACTTCGTTGCTTGCGCCGGCTTCGCGCGCGGCGTCGACTAGCGCGTCCTTGTATGTCGGGAAACTGACTTCGCGCAAAACGTCGGCGATCTGCAGATCAATCGATTCGCCGGGAATAGCCGATGCGGTCATGCAAGCGCTCCGAGGGAGGGTGTTTTCAGGTCTGCAAGTGCTCGTTCTGGCCCGTGAAGCTTCGCTCCAGATGCCGCGACTTGGGCAGCGCGATAAATTGCCATTGTTGCGGACGATTCTGATCCGTGACAGCGACGTCCGGCGCCGCGGGGGCGACGGGTGCGGCGTCGGCGCGTTCGGCAAGGCTATTGGCGGCCGTGCCGTCCGGCGCGGTATGGACCGGCGCGGCGAAACACGAGGCTGACAGCGTCACCATGGTCAACAGTGTCGAGGTTTTCATCGCCCGACCTCCTAAGCTCATGCGGCGCTGACAGTTGAGCAAGTGCTGTGCCGTCCCCGCGTCGGAGGGAGGGCGCAACTACACGCGGCGTTGCGCTATGCAAGCAGCGTGCATTTACCATCTTAGATGGCAATCCGCTGCGGCGCGCGCGCAAAAGAGACAAAACCTGATTGTAGATTTCGCATGATGGCAGGAAAAAGGCAACACGGTCGCGAACGGTCGTATCACGTTTATATTGCGCTGCAATAAATGTTTCGTCTAGCGCAGCACGTCGAACCGTGTCCACGGCCACGATGGCCGGTCACGCATATAGCCGTTGAGCCAGTTCCACTGGGGATGGCGCTTCATGAACGCCTGCGCGTCGAATGGGCGGCCGCACGGATGTCCCCAGCGGGCGGTGAACGCCATATTGCGCGCCATGTCGCTGTCGACCACCTTGCCATCGTTGGCCCCCCACGGATTGAACGGCCCTTGATCGGAACCGCCGAAGCGCGCGTCGTCCAGTTCCAGATGCCCGCAGATAGTGCGCGAGCACGGGTTGTCGTTGCGGTCGAGATAGACGTCGTGATGATCGGCGATCATCGCTTTCGCAAGTTCGACGTCGATCTTGCCGTGATGCATTTCTTCGAGCTGCATGAAGCGCAAGCGGCGCGCGCCGTTCTTGCGCACGTCCGTATAGTCTTCGCCTTCGCCGATGCATTCCTGATTGCGGATCTTCAGATCGGTCGCGGTGTTGTAGCCGCTATAGAACCCGTCTTTCGTGCTTTCGAAGCCGGAATAGTGCAGCCCCAGTTCGTAGCGCGCGATCTCGCCCGTTTTGGTGTCACCGAGCAGCCAGCTGTTCGCATAGCCGCCGTTATTGTCGACCGCGAACATCTCGCACCATTCGCCGATGTTGTTCGCATATTGCGACGCGCGCCGCGACCGGTAGAACTCCGGCGCACCCGCTACGTTGTAGCCGACAAAGTTAGAGATGGTGGTTTCGGTGACCATCAGGCCGGCCTGGGTGACCCAGAAATCGGTGAGGCTGGAGATGCAGCCGGGCAGGCCCTGCATCAGGATGCGATTGCCGCGATCCGGCACGATGTCGAACACCACATTGAACGCGTCGCCCGCGGCGTAGCGGTCCCACGAGTTGTGCGCCATCACGATGCGGCCGTCCCGGGTGGCATTGCCGGTGGCGATGAACGCGCTGCAGTGATGGCCACGGCGCCCGCGCCACGGTTTCAGGCCGAGCTGCGGTTGCTGGGCCGCCGCGTGGCTCGGCCACCAGCTTTGCAGCAGATCCATGTAGCCGTTCCACGCCAGCACTTCGGCGAACGGCAGCTTCGCGCCGTCGGCGATGCCCTGGATTTCGTCGGCGAATTCAGTGTCGAGTTTGTTGGCGAACTGGGCGACGGCGGCGTTGACGAAGGTGTCGAAGTCTTCGCCGGTGTCCCATTTCGCAAGGTAGCGGGCAGTGTGGATCGCGTTCTGGATTTCAGTGGCGAGCAACTGGCCGTGCTGCTCGCCGCGATCGTACGGCTCGCCTTCGATATGCAGAAAAATCCAGCCCGCCTGATCGCGGCGTACGGCATCGAGGGACGGTTCGCTCATCTTCGCTCCGATCGAAGGGCGGGCGTCTCGGTGCGCCCGTCTTGGCGTAACGCGCGCTGCTCACAATCGCTGCAGCGGTCTCCTCATTGTAGAGAATCTGCCGCGCTTTGCACGGCTGAGAAGGAGGGGGGAGCCGCGGCGCCATGCCGTCCGGACTCGACGAACGGTATGGCGATTAAGCGACTCAATTGCTCGAAAGCTCGAAAGCTCGAAAGCTCGAAAGCCCGAAAGCCCGAAAGCCCGAAAGCCCGAAAGCCCAAGCCCCGGCCTAGCGCGTCGGATTCATCCGGAAATACGCGTCGAGCAGCGATGTCTTGTAGACCACGCCCGCCAGCTTCGGATCCGCCGTGCTCTCGACTACCGGCAGCCGCTCCCCCTGGAATGCCATGAAGTGCTGCAACGCAACGCCGAGCGGCATATCCGGCGTGAGCACATCGAAATGCGGCTGCAGATAATCCGCGGCGGTTTTCGTGGCGGTGTCGCGCTTGTCGAGCAGATCGGAGGTGATGTCCTTGAGTGCGACCACGCCGAGAAACGCGCCGGACTCGTTGGCCACGTACAGATACTTCACCGGATATTCGAGGAACACGCGCGTCATGTCCTGCACGGTCGCGTTCGGTGCCACGACGGTTTCGGCGGGGCGGATCAGCTCGCGCATCTGCGTGGCGCGCAGACGGGTGCGCTCCTGTTCCTCCTGGTTGCGTCGCAATGTGATTTCGTACATCGACGTTTTGCCGATCGCGCGCGACACGAAATACGCGACTACGCATGACAGCATGAGCGGCAGCACCACCTGATAGCTGAGGGTCATTTCGAAGATCATCAGGATCGCCATCAGCGGCGCCTGTGTAGCGCCGGCGAGAAACGCGCCCATGCCGACCATCGCATAGGCGAACGGCGCCGAGGTGCCGTGCGGCCACAAGGCGTGCATGCCGAGGCCGAACAGCGAGCCAACTACCGCGCCGACGAAGAGCGTCGGCGTGAACACCCCGCCGATCGCGCCCGAACCCACGGTTGCCGACGTCGCGACGATCTTGAACACCAGCACGAGGACGAGTGCGGTCCACGTCCACGGCGAATGCAGAATGGAGTTGACGACGCTGTAGCCGTTGCCCCACACCTCGGGCGTCCACACCGACAGAATGCCGACGATCAGACCGCCTAACGCCAGCCGGATGGGCAGCGGCACAGGTAGCTTGCGAAAGTTTGCTTTCGAAAAGTCCATCAGCCGCAGAAACTGCGGCGCGGCCGCTCCGCACAGCAGCCCGAGCGCGACGAACAGCAGAACTTCAGCACCCGCCACCGGCGGAAACACCGGCATTTCGTATGGCGGCTTGTAGCTGGTGAACTCGCGCATCGTGATGTTGGCGACCACCGCCGAGACCACCACGGGGCCGAAGCTTTCCATCACGATCGAGCCGAGCACGATTTCAGTGACAAAAAACGCGCCGGCAATCGGCGCACTGTACGCAGCGGTAATCCCGGCCGCGGCCCCGCATGCGACGAGCAGGCGCAGACGCGGCGGATCGAAATGCACCCAGCGGCCGATCAGCGACGCAGCCAGCGCCGCGAGTTGCACCATCGGCCCTTCACGGCCGATCGAGCCGCCGCTCGAAATCGTGAACAGCGACGACACGCTGCGCCAGAGGCTCAGCTTGACCGGCACCACACCATCGCCGATGGCGACCGCTTCCATGTAGTCGATGTGGTTGCCCTTGTCGAGGTGACGCTGCGCGATCAGCAGGAAGAAGCCGGCGATCAGGCCGCCCGCGGCAGGCAACCACACACGTACCGTCCACGGCAAGCCACGCGCCATTTCGACGAAACTGCCGGACTTGCCGACAACCGCCAGTTGCAGCAACGCGATGCCCTCGCGAAAGGCAATCGTCGCGAACGCGCCCGCGACGCCGACTACCACCGACCAGACCAGCATCGTATGGGCGTCGGACAGACGGAACAGGGTTTGGGCGCGGGTGCGCAGCTTCAGCAGGAATGAAAGCACGTCGGCAGGAGAGGGCGTGATGGGTGGATGAAATGTGCGTACGGTAACAGCATCGCGCCCGCTGTCGGAAGCGGGCGCGATGCGGAGGGTTCGCGAAGGAGGGCGGTGTGGATCAAGTCCCCGCCTTGTCGAGTTCCGGGTAGTGCCGGAAGATGCAGGCCTCGTTATGCTCGATGCGCCGCTCGGACTGGAGATAAGCAGCGATGTTCGGCCGCTCGATCACCGCGTCGTGCAGCGCCGCGAGGCGCGGATAGTGCTCGCCGAAACGCTTGAGCGCGTGCGGAAACGCGTACAGCAGACCGTCGATCAGCTGGAACATCGACAAGTCGACGTAGGTGAGCGCGTCGCCCACCATGAACGCATCGCCGGCCGGGTTCTGTTTCAGCACGCGCTCGAAGTACGTCATGAACTTCGGAATCCGGTTGTCGATGAAGTCGTGCGCGCGCACTTTGGCGGCGTCTTTCTGGTCTTCGTAGTATAGGGCGCTAGCAAGCGGATGATGCGTATCGTGCGCTTCGGTCACCATATCCGCGATCGTCAATTGCAGTCCGTTGGCCACGTAGCGCAGGCTTTCAACCGAGGGCGCGAGATTGAGCTTCGGGCCGAGGTAGAACAGGATGTTCGCGGTCTGCGCGATCACCAGATCGCCGTCCTTCAGAAACGGCGGCGCGAATGGCGGGTAGGGCTCGTCGCGGCTTTTCATCACGCTCATCATCGCGCTCGTACCCAGGCCGTCTGACGGCTCGCCGCGCGCCACTTCCACATAATCCGCGCCGGCTTCCTCCAGCGCCAGCCGCACGAATTCGCCGCGGCCTTGCAGGCCGTCCCAATAGTAAAGTTCCAGGCTCATCGATCGATCCTCATTCCGCTTGCATGAACGGGTTTGCATGAACTGGTTACGTCAGCAACCAGTATGCCGCGCATGCGTGCCGGATGGGTCTCCTGAACGCACAAAACCCCGCGCGCGGCGGGGTGGGTGGGGAGGCGAGGGCGCTTTAGCCGAACAGGTGCTGGACGGTCCATGTGATACCCAGTCCGCCGGCAATCAACCACACATACAGAATGAAGCCGGTGGTCAATGCGCGCGGGCCGGCCTGACGGATCTGCGAGATGCGGGTTTCGATACCGAGCGCGGTCATGGCCATGGTGAGCGCGAAGGTGTCGAGCATGTTCAGCGTGCTGGTCGCGTTTTCGGGCAGGACGTGCAGCGAGTTGATCACGACGAAGGCAAGGAAGCCGAGCGCGAACCAGGGAATCGCCAGCTTGCGCCGAGCGTGTTGCTTGCCGTCTTCAGTCGTAGCGGCACTGCGTGGCGAGCGGCTCACCCACATGCCGACGATCAGCAGCACCGGCACCAGCAGCATCACACGGGTCATTTTGACGATGGTCGCGATGTGGGTCGCTTCGGGGCTGACATTGCTCGCCGCGCCCACCACCTGCGCCACTTCATGAATCGTGCCGCCGAAGAACAGGCCCGCGCCAACCGTGTCGAGATGCAGCCAGCCCGCCTTGAATAGCACCGGGTACAGGAACATCGAGAGGGTGCCGAACAGCACCACGCTGCCCACGGCCATGGCGCTTTTATGCGGCTTCGATTGCAGCGTCGACTCGAACGCGAGTACCGCAGCCGCGCCGCAGATCGCGCTGCCCGCAGCCGTGAGCAAGGCCGTGTCGCGGTCGAGCTTCATGATCTTCATGCCGGCCCATGTGCCGATCACCAGTGTGCTCGCGACGATCAGCACCGATTCAGCAAGTCCGGGCAAACCGACCTGAGCGATTTCCTGCAGACTGACGCGCAGCCCGAAAAACGCCACGGCGATGCGCAGAAGCTTGCGCGCCGAGAAGTTGACGCCGGCCGCCCAGCTTTCGGGCATGCCGTCGCGCAGCGCGTTGCCGTAAATGGCGCCCGCTACGATGCCGACGATCAGTGGGCTCAAACCCAAACCGGCGATGGCCGGAATCGCAGCGATGCGCGTCACGGCTGCGGCAAACAGCGCAACGAACAGAATGCCGTTGAGCTGGCCGCGGGTGGAGGATCCCGAAGACCCGGCAGGTGTGGCAGAAGCAGTGAGATGAGCGGTGGGCATGGCGTAGTGCCTTCCTATGACTGTCTTGATTCGATAGGTCTAATCCTAAATTAGATATATCGATATGAAAAATCATGATTTAGGATGTAAGGTATCGGCTCTACGGATACTTCGACCGCCATGACCCCGGATCAACTTATAACGTTTGCTGCCGTCGCCGAACATCGCAACATCAGCCGGGCGGCGGTGGCGCTGCATTTATCGCAGCCGGCGGTGTCCGGCCAATTGCGGCAACTCCAGGACGAATTCGGCGAACCGCTTTACCTGCGCGATGGCCGCGGCGTGCGCCTGACGCCCGCCGGCGAGCAACTCGCCAGCTACGCCACGCGGCTGCGCGATACATGGCGGCAGGCGCATGCGTACCGCGACGCGCTGCGCGGCCTTGAGCAGGGCACCTTACGCATCGGCGCCAGCACGACGCCCGCGAGCTATCTGCTGCCGTACCTGATCGCCGACTTTCATCGCCGCTATCCCGACGTGACGCTGCATACCGCCGACGGCAACACCACGGACATCGTCGGCGCGCTGGGCTCGGTGGATATCGCCATGATCGAAGGGCCGGTCGGCGCGGATTTGCCGCCGGACACCGCGGTGCATGCGTGGCGCGAGGACGAGATCGTCGCGATCATGCCGGGCACGCATCCGCTCGCGCAGGCGGGGGGCGCAGGCGGGCCGGGCATGACGGACGGGCTGCACATCAATGGCGGGCGGGCGGAACTGGCGGCGTTCGGCCCGCATCCGCTGGTGTTGCGCGAAGCCGGGTCGGGCGTGCGGCAGATTGTCGAGCGTGCCTTTGCCCGGGCGGGTGTGCCGATGCGCGTGGCCCTGGAGATTGCCGGCGTCGAAGGCGTCAAGGAGGCGGTGCGGGCGGGAATGGGCATCGGTTTCGTCTCGGCGATGTCGATGCGGCATGAGGACGGCGCGCTGTGCCGGTTCTCGTTGAGCCCCGAGCCGCTGACGCGGCGTCTGTCGATTCTGGTGCCCCACGCGAGTGCCCCGTCGCGGGTAGTCGAGCAGTTCCTCGCGTTATGTCTCGCGGATGGGCCCTGATCGGGATCTCCTGGGGATTTCCACTATGGTGCGCGACGGCGGGCTCGGCGCACTATTCGGTCATCCAAGGCGCTTCGGCGCTTTTTTTCGAAATGTGCTTGGAACCGGTTCCAGTTGCCGATCAAGAGACAGGTTTGAGTAAATTCGACATGGCTGACGCAGTTGATGTAGTGATCGTCGCAAGCGCATTCGGGATGGACGCGGTTCGCACAGGCGGTCATTTGAAGTGGGCCGACGCGAGCAGGCAGGCTGGCGCGGCAGCGTTCGAAGTGCGCCGCGAGCTGTTCGCCAACGAAACCGAGGCGGCACCGCAGGCATTGAGCGCGCTCGGCAAGTCGATCGCCGAACTGGGCTTGTGGTCGGTGTATTCGACCCCTGCATCGCTCTACACGTCCGACGGACACCTCGACGCCGACGCACTGCGTCTCGCGCTCGACGAAGCGACGGCGCTCGGCGCGCGATTCGTGAAGCTGCAACTCGGCGGGTTCGCCGCCGAGGCCAATGGCGCGGCGATTGCTAACCACCTGTGCAGTGCGAACCCGCGGCTTGTCGTCGAAAACGGCCAACTGGCCGAGGGCGGCTCGCTCGCGCAATTCGTCGGCCTGTTCGACGCGTTGGCGCGCGAAGGCCGCGCCGGCGTGCTCGGCATGACTTTCGACATCGGCAACTGGGCATGGCGCAATGTCGCGCCGCTCGATGCCGCCGGGCTACTGGCTGCCCACGTCGAATACATCCATTGCAAGACGACGGTGGGCGAGGGCGCACGACGCTTTCCCGCAGCGCCGGCCGCTGGCGACACGAAGTTCGCCGCGGTGCTCGACAAGCTGCCGCGCCACGTGCCGCGCGGCATTGAATTTCCGTTCGATGCAAACCGTATCGATGAGGACGCGGCGCACTACGTCGCATGGCTGGCCGCCGCGTAAGCGGCGTGCAGGACCTGAGAGAGCAGTAGTCAAAGAAACGCGCAGCCGGAAACTCGTGTGCAGAAGTACACGCAGATCGGTGGAAGCGCAGGCAAGGCAGCACAGGCAAGAACAGGCAAGAACAGGCAGCAAACGGGAACACGCAGAAACATGCAGGAGCGAAGGATGAGCAACCCAACCGCAGCACTCGACATCATCACCTACGGCGAAGCGATGGCCATGTTCGTGGCCGCCGAACCCGGCGCGCTCGCCGGCGTCGGGCAATTCACCAGGCGCGTCGCGGGCGCCGATCTGAATGTGGCGATCGGCCTCTCGCGATTGGGTTTCAAGGTGGGCTGGATGAGCCGGGTTGGCAACGATTCGTTCGGCCAGTACGTGCGCGACACGCTGACGAAAGAAGGCATCGACCAGCGCTGCGTCACCACCGACGAACGCTACCCGACCGGTTTCCAGCTGAAGTCGAAGAACGATGACGGCAGCGATCCAGCCATCGAGTACTTCCGCAAAGGGTCGGCGGCGAGCTACCTCTCGTTGGCCGACTACGCGGCCGACTATGTGCTGTCCGCGCGCCATCTCCATCTGACGGGTGTGGCGCCGGCAATCTCCGCGAGCTCGCGCGAACTCGCATTCCATCTGGCGCGTGAAATGCGTGCCGCCGGCAAGACCATCTCGTTCGATCCGAATCTGCGCCCGACGCTGTGGCCGTCGCGCGCCGCGATGGTCGAAGGCTTGAATGCGCTCGCCGCATTGGCCGACTGGGTGCTGCCCGGCATCGGCGAAGGCGAACTCCTGACTGGTTACACGCAGCCGGACGACATTGCAAAGTTTTATCTCGACCAGGGTGCGTGCGGCGTGATCATCAAGCTCGGCGCGCAAGGTGCGTACTTCCGCACCGCCGACGATGCCGCCGTGATCGCGGGTCAGCCGGTCGCGAAGGTGGTCGACACGGTCGGCGCGGGCGATGGCTTCGCCGTGGGCGTGGTCAGCGCGCTGCTCGAAGGCAAGCCGTTCGCGCAAGCGGTCGCGCGCGGCAATCGCATCGGCGCACTGGCGATCCAGGTGATCGGCGATTCGGAAGGTTTGCCGAGCCGCGCCGAACTCGACGCGCTGGAACGCACCGATGTGCTGCGCGTTGCAAGCGTGGCCTGAGTGCGCGTGAGCGGCGCCCAGCGTATTCAGGCATTCCGCCGTTCAGCATCAGCTAGCTCGATAACAGCAAGAGCGCTCGAACAGCGCCCCATGACAGCCCATCATTGTTTTCGGGAAGCCGTTAGCAACTATCTTGCATGAGACCGGAGTAAGTGCTAAAGCACCAGCTCTGGTCGACCGCTTTGCATGAGGCCAGAGTAAGCGCTAAAGCGCCAACTCTGGTCGACCGCTTTGCATGGGACCAGAGTAAGCGCTAAAGCGCTAACTCTGGTCGACAAAGGAGACTCTCATGACTTCATCGCTCGCGATTCGCCGTTGGTGGACGATCATGCCGATCGTATTCATCACGTACAGCCTCGCTTATCTCGACCGCGCGAACTTCGGTTTCGCATCGGCCGCCGGCATCAACCAGGATCTCGGCATCAGCAAAGGGCTGTCGTCGCTGATCGGCGCATTGTTCTTCCTTGGCTATTTCTTCTTCCAGATTCCCGGCGCGATTTACGCGGAACGCCGCAGCGTGAAGAAGCTCGTGTTCTGGAGCCTGGTCCTGTGGGGCGGTTGCGCGGCGCTGACCGGCATGGTCAGCAATATTCCCTCGCTGATGGTGATCCGCTTCCTGCTCGGCGTAGTCGAAGCCGCGGTCATGCCGGCGATGCTGATCTTCATCAGCAACTGGTTCACGAAGAGCGAGCGCTCACGCGCCAACACCTTCCTGATTCTCGGCAATCCGGTGACGGTGCTGTGGATGTCGGTGGTGTCGGGCTATCTGGTGCATTCGTTCGGCTGGCGTCACATGTTCATCGCCGAAGGCGCGCCCGCGATCATCTGGGCGGTGTGCTGGTGGTTCATCGTGCAGGACAAGCCGCAGCAGGTGTCGTGGCTCACGCAGCAGCAAAAGGACGAGCTCGCCGAAACCTTGCGCGCCGAACAGGCCGCGATCAAGCCGATGCGTAATTACAGCGAAGCATTCCGCACGCCCGCCGTGATCAAGTTGTGCGCGCAGTACTTTTGCTGGAGCATCGGCGTGTATGGTTTCGTGCTGTGGCTGCCTTCGATCCTGAAGAACGGTTCCACGCTCGGCATGGTCGAAACCGGCTGGCTTTCGGCGCTGCCCTATCTGGCCGCCACCATTGCGATGCTTGCGGCTTCGTGGGCATCGGATAAACTCAACCGCCGCAAAGTGTTCGTGTGGCCGTTCCTGCTGGTCGGCGCGGTTGCATTCGCCGCGTCGTACGCGCTCGGCTCCACGCACTTCTGGATTTCGTACGCGTTGCTGGTGATTGCCGGCGGCGCGATGTATGCGCCGTATGGCCCGTTCTTCGCGATCGTGCCGGAACTGCTGCCGAAGAACGTCGCGGGCGGCGCGATGGCGCTGATCAACAGCATGGGTGCGCTCGGTTCGTTCGTCGGCTCGTACGTGGTCGGCTATCTGAACGGCGCGACCGGCTCGCCTGCGGCATCGTATGCTTTCATGAGCGTGGCATTGGTCGCTGCCGTGATTCTGACGCTGATCGTCAAACCACAGCAGCAAGCGCAGACCCAGGCCGCCACGCTCGCTACACCGTTGCAAGGAAAATAAGCTGATGAAGAAGATCGTCGCCTGGAAGTCGCTGCCTGAGGATGTGCTCGCGTATCTGCAACAGCATGCGGAAGTCGTGCAGGTCGACCCCGCACAGCACGACACGTTCGTCGCCGCATTGAAGGATGCGGACGGCGGCATCGGTTCGAGCGTAAAAATCACACCGGCGATGCTCGAGGGCGCGAGCCGGCTGAAGGCTTTGTCGACCATCTCGGTGGGTTTCGACCAATTCGATGTTGCCGACCTCACGCGCCGCGGCATTGTGCTCGCGCACACGCCGGACGTGCTGACCGAGTCCACGGCGGATACGGTGTTTTCGCTGATTCTCGCGTCGGCGCGGCGGGTGGTCGAACTGGCGGAATGGGTGAAGGCCGGCCAGTGGAAGCACAGCATCGGGCCGGCGCATTTCGGCGTCGACGTGCAAGGCAAGACACTCGGCATTGTCGGGCTGGGACGGATCGGCGGTGCGGTCGCGCGGCGCGCGGCGCTCGGCTTCAACATGAAGGTGCTGTACACGAATCGCAGCGCAAACGCGCAGGCGGAACAGGCGTACGGCGCGCGCCGCGTCGAGTTGGCGGAGCTGCTGGCCACTGCTGACTTCGTCTGTCTGCAGGTGCCGCTTACGCCTGAAACGAAGCACATGATCGGCGCGGCAGAGTTCAGGTCGATGAAGAAGAGCGCGATCCTGATCAACGCGTCGCGCGGCGCCACGGTTGACGAACAGGCGCTGATCGACGCACTGCAAAACGGCACGATTCACGGCGCGGGTCTCGACGTGTTCGAGACCGAACCGCTGCCGGCCGATTCGCCGCTGCTGAAAATGGCCAACGTGGTCGCGCTGCCGCATATCGGTTCGGCGACGCACGAGACCCGTCATGCGATGGCGCGCAATGCGGCGGAAAATCTCGTCGCCGCGCTCGAGGGTACGCTCGCGACGAACATCGTCAACCGCGAAGTGTTGAAGAAATGAGCACGCCGCCGCTTGCCGCGGCCCGGCGCGC
Source organism: Paraburkholderia sediminicola (assembly GCF_046026855.1). Lineage (GTDB taxonomy): Bacteria > Pseudomonadota > Gammaproteobacteria > Burkholderiales > Burkholderiaceae > Paraburkholderia > Paraburkholderia sediminicola_A. The sequence continues at coordinate 49,109 of NZ_JAQQET010000029.1, forward strand.
GACGATCACCGACGTCGCGCGCGAAGCCGGCACCGGCAAGACCAGCATCTCGCGCTACCTGAATGGCGAGATGAGCGTGCTGTCGCCGGAATTGCGCGCGCGCATCGAGGCTGCCATCGAGCGGCTCGACTATCAGCCGAACCAGATGGCGCGCGGCCTCAAGCGTGGCCGCAATCGCCTGATCGGCATGCTGCTCGCCGACTTGACGAACCCGTACACCGTCGAAGTGCTGCAGGGCGTGGAGGCCGCTTGCCACGCGCTCGGGCTGATGCCGCTGATCTGCCACGCGGCCAACGAAGTCGAAATGGAGCGGCGCTATCTGCAACTGCTGACCACGTATCGCGTGGAAGGCGTGATCGTGAACGCGCTCGGCGTGCGCGAGGAAACATTGCGGCCGGTAGGCGGCGGGGGGATTCCGGCGGTGCTGGTCGACCGTTCGGTGGATGGGCTCGTCGCCGATATGGTCGGGCTGGACAACCGGGCGGCCGCTGAGCTCGGCACGCGGCATCTGCTCGAAAATGGCTTCGACGATATCTGGTTTGTCGTGCAGCCCTTCGAGCAGGTCAGTTCGCGGCAACTGCGTGAGGCGGCGTTTCGCGAGGTGATGAGCGGCGAGGGCCACGAAGGCAGGATTAGCGGGAAAGGCGAAGGCGGTACAAACGGCGGAAAGGGTGAAGGCAGCAAGGGCGGCGCGCGTGGGCACACGCTGGTGCTGAATCTTGCGGAGCCTGCGGCGGTTGAGCGCGCCCTCGCCGAACTGGACCGCGCAATCGATGCAGTCGGCGATCCTGGCGGCGCCAGGGCCATGGCCAGGGCGACAGGTAGCGCCGCGCGCAACACCCTGGATGGCGCTACAAGCAATGCCGCAGATGACACCACAGGCAATGCCGCAGCCGACGCCGCGCGCAATGCCTCGGCTAGTGCCACTGGCAAAACCACGCGCATCGCCTTGTTCGCGGCGAACGCGCCCGTCGCGCTGTGCCTCGCCTTGCATCTGAAAGCGCGCTACGGCGCGGATTGGCAGGCGCGCGTCGCGCTGCTGTCGATCGACGATCCCGAATGGGCCGAATTGACCGGTGTCACCACGATCCGTCAGCCGACCTACGAGATCGGCTACCGCGCGGTCGAGTTCCTCCATGAGCGCATCGAAGGGATTCAAACCACAGCACGCGACTGCCTCTTGCCGGGCGAATTGATCGTCCGCGCGTCAACTTCGCGCTGATCTGCGATCATTCGGGCTGCGGCGCGCAGCGGGTGCGCGCCGGTTATCGCAAGGAAACTCATGGTTGTTGCACCGATTACTCTCTCGAGCCTCGCCGTCGCGACCCTGTTCGTCGCCGCCTTACCGTTCCTGATCTACCGTCGTCTGCGCCGGCCGCTCGCGCTGAATCCCCGCGACGCGATCATCGGCATCGCCATATTCGCGCTGTTCGCCATGGTGATCGAGCGCGCGCTGAACGACTACGTGCTGCATCGGAACGAAGCGACGGCCACCTTCCTGTCCAAGCCGCTGGCCTTCGTCGTGTACGGCGCGCTGGTCGCGGGTATCTGCGAGGAAGTGGGGCGTTTCATCGGGATGCGCCTGTTGCTCAGGCGCGCGGCAGCGAAGTCCGCGTCTGCCGTGGCGGGCCAGGGCGACGGCACAGCACTGACTTATGGCCTTGGCCACGGCGGCGCTGAAGCCTGGCTCGTCGGCGTGCTGGTGCAGATTCAATGGATCCTGTTTGCCGTCTTCGAAAATCGCGGCGAGCTGGATGGCTACCTGAGCAATCTGCCGACCGACTCGGTGATGCGCATCCACCTGATTCTTGCCAGCCTGACGCCGCAGACGGCCGGCATTTTCGCGCTCGAACGGGTGGCCGCGCTGGTGTTCCAGATCGGCTTGTCGGTGTTGATGTGGCGCGGCGTGCGGGCGGGCTGGCGGGGCATCCTGCCGCTCGCGATTGCGCTGCACGCGCTGGTCGACGTGCCGGCTGCGTTGTTTCAGGCGCAGCTCATGCCGCTCGCCGCAGTGGACGGTATGTATGCGCTGGGGGCGCTGATTGTCGCGGGCTGGCTGTTCAGAGTGTTCCGTCGCCCGGCGGTTGCCGCGTAAGCCTGTTGTGAGCCGCTTGTTACACAGACCATCCGTGATTCACTAACTTTCGGCGTACCCTTTCGGTACACCGTTCAGGCTCATCCTTTCGGCGCACCTCATGGAAGAAGCTTACCAATACGACTGCGCGAATCCCGAGTTCGAGGAATTGGCGCGCGTCATCAGCGATCTGTTTCCCGAGCAGACGCAGTTCATCCAGCAGGCGGGCGAAGATGGCACGCCGACGCTGGCGATTCGTTGGGTTGCAATGCGTTTCGGTGCGGCCGCGCGCCGTATCGTGATGACCGTGGTGATTGCGCCGACGGCATTGGCGCGTTATCGCGCGTTGCCGGCGCGCTTGCGTGGCCGGAGTTTCGCGGTGCTGCGGGCGTATGTCGAAGCAAGCATCGGCTCGCTCGAAGAGCAGTATGCGAACGGCGAGGCGGTGGCGCGCGATGTGACGGTGGATCTCGGCGACGAGTTTGCCTGAAACGGTTGATTCAAGACCTTCAGGCCATTGGCTGGAAGGCGGGCCCGAATGGGGCAGGGCTCACCCGCCGGGGCGGCCACCACTCATCGGCCATGAGTCACAGGCCGTCAGTCACAGGCCGTCAGCCACCGGCTGCGAATCAATCGGCGAGCCGATAGACCTTCGCGAAGCGTGCGGCCTGCACCACGCCGTAGTCGCCGGGGGCGTACTGCATGATCCAGTCGCCGGCCGCGCCGTGCAGCACGTCGCCACCACTCGCTGAGCGGGCGAGTGAAAACGCTTCATTCATCTGTTTGGCTAGCACGACGGCCGGACGGTTGCGGTATGCACCGGGTTCGCCGTGAGCGAGAGCGGTGTCTTCCGGGAGGTATTTGGCGTCGAACCGTGCACGTGAGACGACCCAGCGGTCGCCGGTCGATCCGGTGATCAGCGCGTCCCCGCTGGCATAGCGGTTCGGGCCTTCCAGGCTCATCAGTTCGCCTTCGGCGGCGGCGAATTCAACGCTCACGGTTTCGTTTTTGACGACGCGCCGGGCGTTTGCATCTTTACTCAGGTCGAGATTTTTGAGTTCGGTCATGAAGCGAGTCGGTGTGGAGATATTGACAACCGCGCCAGAACGTTACGTCCCGACGTACTCGCATCATGCCAGACGCATGTGAAGATCGGCTTCTTTTGCCACTGGCGGCGGCACAAGAACCGGGCGCGCAGCACGGGAACCCGCGCCGCGTGCAATCAGCTACGCAATCAATCGCGCAATTAAGCTCTTAAGGCTTCACAACTGCATCACTTACTCGGCGGCTGCGGCCGGCGCCTTCTTGCTGCTGCCCTTGCCATGGTGGCGATGGCCGCCTTCAGGGCCGCCCTGATGGAACGTCACGTCGGCCAGCTTCTTCTGCTCCGGCGAGAAGCTGCTATACAGCGGATCGAACGCATCGACCAGTTTCTTCATGCCGTCCGCATGCGCTTGCGCGATCGTCGCGTATTGCTTCATGTCGTCGAGCGCCGACAGGTTCGTATCAGCCTTGCGCTGCTGGAACAACTGCCCCATCGTCTCGCCATTGTTGCGCATGACGTCGGCGAACGCGCTCCATTGCGATTCCTGCGCCGAAGTGATCTTCAGCTGTTTGTGCAGGTAGGTAATGCGGTCTTCGACGTTGCGCTCGTGGCCAGCTTTTGCGGCAGGCGCCGAAGCTGCGGCGGCAACCGGTGCCGAAGCCGGTGCGGAAGTTTGTGCGAATGCGCCGCTCATGGCGACTGCTGTGGCCAGCATTACGAGTGCTTTTTTCATCGAAACTCCTGATGTCTGTTCGAATTATGACAAGGCGAGCATGGCGAGCGGCCCAATGCGCGGCGCCATGGCGACGCAAGGCGGCCGGCTGCCCACTTCGCCGTCGCCGCTATTTGTATCACGATATCCCTACAATGCGGCTGCAGTGCGACAAACGCTTACAACCGAAACGAACAGGAAATAGCGGATGGACAAATTCGTCAGCATGGAAATCTTCGTTGCCGTGGTTGAGGCGGGCAGTCTCACAGCGGCTGCCGAGCGTTTTGACATTTCGTCGGCGATGGTGGGCAAGCACATCCGCTCGCTTGCGACGCGGCTTCTGACGCGCAGCACGCGCCGTCAGAGTCTGACTGAAATCGGCCGGCAATATTACGAGCAGTGCCGGCGCATTCTGACAGACGTCAAGGAGGCGGAGTCGCTCGCCGAAGCAATGGCAACTGCGCCGCGTGGCGTGCTGAAGGTGACGGTGCCGTTGACGTACGGTGTCGAAGTTTTTGCCCCGGCGATGACCGACTACCTGAGCGCGTGGCCAGACGTGAGCCTCGAACTGGATCTGTCGAATCGCATGATCGACCTGGTGGAAGAGGGCTTCGACGCGTCGGTGCGAATCGGCCATTTGCCGGATTCCAGTTTCGTCGCGCGGCCGTTGAAGCCTTACCGGATGCGCGCGTGTGCGTCGCCTGCCTATCTGGAACGGGCCGGCACGCCGCGCACGCCGGCCGATCTCATGCAGCACGAATGTCTGGGTTTTCTGCACTGGGGCCGCGAAGGGTTGTGGCGGCTAGGCGGCGAGAACGCGAACGAAAACCAGCTGCGCGCCGGACGGTTCCGGGCGAACAACGGCCAGGCGCTCAAGGTTGCCGCCTTGAGCGGCTTCGGGCTGGTCTTGCAGCCGGAGGCGCTGCTTGCGAGAGAGATCGCGAGCGGCGAACTGGTGTCGGTGCTGGAAGACTATCTTCCCGAGGGCGCGCCGGTCCATCTGGTCTATCCGCGCGATCGCCGTGCCACGCCCAAGCTCACCAGTTTCATCGATTTCGTCATCGGGCGGTTCGGGGTGTGATCTTTCGGCGTTCCCGCCTGCTGCCTGCCGCCCGATGCCAAAGACGCGCGATAATCCGCCCATTGCTGACCAACTTCTTTCGCCCTTGATGAGACCTCCGCGCCTCGACCAACTCGACGATCTCGACCGCAACCTCGTTGCGCTGCTGCAAGCCAACGCTCGTGAGAGCGTCGCCAATCTCGCGCGCCAACTGGGCGTGGCGCGCACTACGGTGATCGCCCGGATTGCGCGGCTCGAGCGCAGCAACGTGATCGGCGGCTATAGCGTACGGCTCGGTCAGGACGTGCTCGACTCGAGCATCCAGGCGTACGTCGGCATCATCATCGCGCCGAAGTACGGGCCGGCCGTGCAGAAGCGTCTCGGCAAGATGCCCGAGGTGCAGTTGCTATGCGCGGTGAGTGGTGATTTCGACTATGTCGCATGGTTGCGTGCCGATTCGCCCGACCGCCTCAACGATCTGCTCGATGAGATCGGTGGGCTGGAAGGGGTGGAGCGGACCACGACATCGATCATTCTTGCGCGCAAGGTCGACCGCGGCATGACGTAATTCCGCTGCCCAGTTTTTACGCTATTTTTATATATTTTCGACTTATCGACTAATCAGGTCGTCATAATGTCGAAGTTTATGGTCATAGCGCAGCATTTTGCGTGTATGAACTGTTTTTGCTTCTCCCTAAACTGTGTCTCAAGGGTTCAGCCCGCCGGGCGCAGCGCCTAAGCGCCGCGCACTTTCCAAGCTGGAGACAGCACACAGAACAAGGAGAAGCGCATGAAAGTAGCCATTGTTGGCGCAGGTTTGATCGGTCACACCATCGCCCACATGCTGCGTGAAACCGGCGACTACGACGTCGTCGCGTTTGACCGCGATCAGCACGCGCTCGATAATCTCGCCGCCCAGGGCATCCCGACCCGCCGTGTCGATTCCGCCGACGCCGCCGCGCTGCGCGCCGCCATTCAGGGCTTCGACGCGCTCGTCAACGCGCTGCCGTATTACCTCGCGGTGAACGTGGCCGCGGCGGCCAAGGGCGCGGGCGTCCATTATTTCGATCTGACCGAGGACGTGCGCGCCACCAGCGCGATCCGCGCGATCGCCGACGACGCCGATCACGCCTTCATGCCGCAGTGCGGTCTCGCGCCGGGCTTCATCGGCATCGCCGCGCACGAACTGGCAAACCGTTTCACTGAAATCCGCGACGTCAAGATGCGCGTCGGCGCGCTGCCGGAGTTCCCGACCAATGCGCTGAAGTACAACCTGACGTGGAGTGTCGACGGTCTGATCAACGAGTACTGTCAACCGTGCGAAGCGATCCGCGACAGCCGCACGCAATGGGTGCAGCCGCTCGAAGGCCTGGAGCATTTCTCGCTCGACGGTACCGAGTACGAGGCGTTCAATACTTCCGGCGGGCTGGGTACGCTATGTGAAACCCTGTCGGGCCGTGTCGAATCGCTCGACTACAAGTCGGTGCGCTATCCGGGCCACCGTAACCTGATGCAATTCCTGCTGGAAGACCTGCGTCTTTCGAGCGACCGCGATACGCTCAAGACCATCATGCGCCGCTCGGTGCCCGCGACTGCGCAAGATGTCGTGCTGGTGTTCATCACCGTGAGCGGCATGCGCGACGGCCAACTGGTGCAGGAAGTCTTCACCCGCAAGATATTCGCGAAGACGGTGTGTGGCGTGGCGATGAGTGCGATCCAGATCACCACGGCCGGCGCGATGTGCGCGGTGCTCGATCTGTTCCGCGAGCAGAAACTGCCGCAAAGCGGCTTCGTGCGTCAGGAGCAAGTATCGCTGCGCGATTTCCTCGCGAACCGCTTTGGCCAGTTGTATGAAGGGCAGTCACTGGATGCGATGGCGACGGTGTAGGCCGCGGCTGTCGCGTTGAGGCTCAAAACCGGGGGCCGTGCGACGACGTGGCAATGGCTGCCGCGAGTAATGAAGCAGGCCTCGCAGAAGGCCGTCTTATGAACGCCCCGCCATGCGGGGCGTTTTGCGTTTTTGCGTTTGAAACGCCCGTGCTACACAGGCAGCGGCGGCAACATCGCAGACGACGCATACGGGTCGCCTACGATGCGTGTGAGCAACGCTTCGTAATCCGCGTGCGTTGGCGCTGTGTTGTCGAACATCAACAGGTCTTCGCAAATATCATCGCCCGGCAGGAAGCGGCGCTGCCGGTACTCGTCCCAATGCGCGAGTTTGTAGGTGTCGTTCGGATTGCCGCGATCGACAATTCGCTGATGCGCCATCTCTTCCGATGTGGTGACCCACACCACCCGCAGCGCCACGTGCGCGCCGATACCCAGCCAGGCGCGATCGAACAGGCGCCGCTCGCGTACTTCGCGCGATAGGGGCCCGACCACCAGCGCGCTGATGCCGAGCTCGAGATTGTCGCGCGCCGTATCGAGCAGGCCGCGGTATTCGGGATCGCGCAGGTGCTGCAGGAAAAGCGGGCTGTCGCGGTCGTTCGGATCGCCGGTCAGCATGGCCATGGCGGCCGCGCTGTAGCCGCCGAACAGCGTATCTTTATCGAGCAGGCAGAAGGGCGACGCGCTCGCCTGCATGAGCGGGCCGATCAGCTTCTTCGCCAGGGTGGTTTTGCCGGTGCCTGCGTGACCGCAGAAGAAAACCAGATGCGTCACGCAGACGTGTCCTCGGGCGGCGTGCCGGCATGCTGCGGGTCACGCGCGAATTTGCCGCTCGCTTCCAGCCACATCACATTGATGATGCCGAAGCCCAATGCCACACCGATGCCGAGAATCCAGGTGAAATACCACATTGCAGTCTCCTTGATCGTATGTCCGGCGAGGCCGGCGATGAAGCGTGGCGCATAGCCGGCACAGAGAAGCACCTGCTGGCAGACAAAAGTGGCACGCGGAGGATCTGAGGGTAAATCCGCAGCGCGCAGCGCCCACAACGCAGCGCTTTGCAGCGATCATGAAGAAGAATACGGTCCTGTGCAAGAGGGGACGCGGAGTCTGGCCGTTCGGCCGGGATGGCGCAATGCGCCTATAACAAGAGCAATACCAGCAATAACACGGGAGACCCAGCATGCCGATGCGCCAGCACTTCCATTGCAAAGCCGCGTTGCTTGCGCTTGCCATCGCGTTGTTCGCCGGTTGCGCCGCCACACCTGCCGAACCCGTCCCGTTCAAGGAGGTGCCGCAAGCGCGCATCGTCCAGCCCGGTTATACGCAGCCCGGAACCGGCCTCGTTGCGGTGGATGTGCGGCGCGAACGTTCCCGCGACGTTATCGTCCGGTTTCGCGATGCCCTGGTGTATATCGACGGCGAGCAGGTCACCGATCTGATGAACGGCGAACATGTGGTCTTCTATCTGAGCACGGGCGTGCACCGCATCGGCGTCTCCACGCAATTCGACCCGGTCGTGGAAATGCGCTTTACAGTCACGGCCGATACCCGCTATACGAACCGTGCGTCGATCATCTTCGGGGAAGATCACCGCGTCGCTTTGCGCAGGGTTGCGCGATAGCGGAGCGCTTTAACAATTGGATACATGACGGTCACGCGCAGCCTTTAACATGGCGGCTGTCGTGTATTCGTTCATGCAGATCCGCCGCCGGGCTTACGCGCGGTGCGAAGCCGGCCGGACTGTTTCGTTTTCAAGGTAATCCAACATGCTGATCAATTGCGCCGCCTATCAGGACGGCCGGAAGCTGGCTGACATCGATATCGATAGCATCAGCGACTATGTAGCGCGGCCCGAGTGCTTTGTCTGGGTCGCGCTGAAAGACCCGGGGCCGGAGGAGCTGGCGGTGATGAAACACGAGTTCGGCCTGCACGAACTCGCGATCGAGGATGCGCAAAATGGCCATCAGCGTCCAAAAATCGAGGAGTACGGCGAGTCGCTTTTCGCGGTCATGCATACCGTGGAAATGGACGAAGAGGGCGAACTGCTGATCGGCGAGGTCGACGTGTTCGTCGGGCACAACTATGTGTTGTCGGTACGCCGCGGCACGCGCGCCGGGTTCCAGAACGTTCGCGCCCGTTGCGAACGCGAGCCGCAATTGCTCAAGGAGGGCTCGGCGTTCGTGCTGTACGCGTTGGCGGACGACATCGTCGATCGCTATTTTCCGATCGTCGAGGCGATGAATACCGAGATCGAAGCACTCGAAGACCGCATCTTCGAACGCAACAATTCGGCGGCGTCGCGCGTGATCATCGAAGATCTGTACTCGTTGAAACGCCGCCTTGTGATCCTGCAGCACCACATCGCGCCGTTGCAGGAAGCGATCAGCAAATTGACGGGCGGGCGCATTCCGAGCATCTGCGAAGGCATGCAAGCCTATTTTCGCGACGTCTACGACCATCTCGAACGGATCGTTAAAATCATCGACGGCCGGCGCGAAATGGTCGTTACCGCAGTGCAGGTCAATCTGGGGATGATCTCGCTTGCCGAGAGCGAGGTGACCAAGCGGCTCGGCTCGTTTGCCGCCTTGTTCGCGGTGCCGACCATGATCGCCGGCATCTACGGGATGAACTTCCAGAGTATCCCTGAACTGCATTACCGGTTTGGCTATCCGGTCTGTCTGGCTGTGATGCTCACCGTGGACATCATCCTGTACTGGCGCTTCCGCAAGGCTGGCTGGCTTTGACAAGCCGCGCCCCATCTCCCTGCGTTGTTCCCGCTTGCACCGTACGCAATAAAAGTCCAGCATAAGCGGCCCGCCGGCTGCTGAGTTTGCAGCCGGTGGCAAATTCGCCACGCACGGACCAAGCGAGGGACCTTTGCCAAGACGCAGCTTGCCGGCACGCTTAGGCGCCGCGCTGGGTCGACCCCATCGAGCGCGCAGCATCGACGCACTTTTTGCGTGCCGGTGCACAGTAACGCCGCGATTCGTTGACAATCCGAACAGGGCACGCTGAGAATAGGCCCTCGCAAACGTTTGCTCGCAACTAAAAATACGGCTCGACCGCGAGCCCGACAAACCCTGGAGATATGCATGAGCCATCGCATTCGCCGCCGCATGCTGGCGGCCGCAGTTCTCGTCACTGCCACCGCCGCTTTGCCGTTTTCCTCCGCTTACGCGCAAACCACAGCCGCTCATAAGCCGAAGGTCGCGCTGGTGATGAAGTCGCTCGCGAACGAGTTCTTCCTGACCATGGAAACCGGCGCCAAGGACTATCAGAAACACAATGCCTCCCAGTTCGACCTGATCACCAACGGTATCAAGGACGAAACCGATACCGCGAACCAGATCCGCATCGTCGAGCAGATGATCGTCTCGAAGGTCGATGCAATCGTGCTGGCCCCGGCTGATTCGAAGGCGCTGGTGCCGGTCGTCAAGAAAGCTATCGACGCAGGCATCATCGTCGTGAACATCGACAACCGGCTCGACCCGGACGTGCTCAAGTCGAAGGACCTGAACGTGCCGTTCGTCGGCCCGGATAACCGCAAGGGCGCGCAGAAGGTCGGCGATTACCTGGCCAAAAAGCTGAAGGCGGGCGACGAAGTCGGCATTATCGAAGGCGTGTCGACCACCACCAACGCGCAGCAGCGCACCGCGGGTTTCAAGGACGCCATGCAGACCGTCGGCGCCAAGGTCGTGTCGGTGCAATCGGGCGAATGGGAAATCGACAAGGGCAACGCGGTGGCGTCGGCCATGCTCAATGAGTATCCGAACCTGAAGGCGCTGCTGGCCGGCAACGACAACATGGCGATCGGCGCAGTCTCGGCTGTGCGCGCGGCGGGCAAGCAGGGCAAGGTGATGGTGGTCGGCTACGACAACATCGGCGCGATCAAGCCGATGCTCAAGGACGGCCGCGTGCTCGCCACCGCCGACCAGTACGCCGCCAAGCAGGCCGTGTTCGGCATCGACACCGCGCTGAAGGCGATCAGCGAGCACAAAAAGCAGTCGCAGTTGTCCGGTGTGGTGGAAACGCCGTGTGATCTGGTGACCAAATAAGCGCCGGGCAGTAAGTACCGGAAGCACCGCAACCGCAGGAAGCACGACGGGAAGCACCGCAACACGCCAGGGCACGCGGGTTCGCACCGACGCCGCTGCATGCTGAATGCACGGCAAAAACACGCGAATCCGCGCCAATTCAATAAACGCTCAAGAAACCTGCTGCGCCGCCGTTAATTCCAGAGGTAAGCGTCATGACGGTGGCTGCGCGGCGGGAGCGGGTGTGGCCGACAGCACCTGCACATTCGGCGCATTGGGCCGGCATGACACGTGGCTGTCGTTGGCTGCCTCATTCGAGCGATTCGCATGAAGCCGCGCCGGGAGTCACGGAACCGGGATTGCGATGGATTCAACTGATCACGCGCCTTGCTTGTCGTACTGTCTGTCAGCGGTGCTGGATACCTATCGCAGCCGCCGTTAGCGCGCATGAAGCCGATGCCGGGTGTCAGCCGCGCAGCGTATCAGGAGCAGTCGAAGCAGGTAAAGCGGTAAAGCGTAAGTATCCATGGGTTTGGTCTGTCTTCGATGAAGACGTCCGGTAGGTCGCCAGGTGGCGTGGCCGGCGGGAACAACAGGCAGGAGAGCAACAGGTTATGGCGACGATCAAGGATGTAGCGGCCGTGGCGGGCGTGTCGTTCACGACGGTATCGCACGTGGTGAACAATTCACGGCCGGTGTCGGCCAACGTTCGCGCGAAGGTCGAACACGCGATCCGTCAGCTTCACTATGTACCGTCGGCGGTGGCCCGCTCGCTCAAGGCGCGGGCGACGGCGACGATCGGTCTGGTGGTGCCGAACAGTACGAACCCGTATTTCGCGGAGATGGCGCGTGGTATCGAGGATGGTTGCTCGCGCAACGGCTACTGCCTGTTCTTCTGCAATTCGGACGACGATCCGGCCAAGCAGCGTAACTATCTGCGCGTGCTGCAGGAAAAACGTATCGACGGACTGATTGTCGCCTCCGCGGGCGACGACGCGGTGCTGGCGCAGGCCCTCGCCGACGCCCGTGAGCCGCTGGTCGTCGTGGACCGCAATATTGAAGGCGTGAATGCGGATCTGGTGCAGATCGACCACGAGAAGGGCGGTTATCTCGCCACGCGTCATCTGCTCGAACTGGGGCATGTGCGGATCGGCTGCATCACCGGGCCGGTGAAAACGGCGGTGAGCGCCATGCGGGTGCACGGTTTCATTCGCGCCATGGCGGAGCGCGGCATCGAGATTCCAGCCGGTGCGATTGTCGAAAGCGATTTTTCGGGGACGGGCGGCCATCGCGCGGCTGGGCAACTGCTCGACACCGTGAAGCCGTCGGCGATTTTTGCCGGCAACGACATGATGGGTATCGGCGCGCTGCGCGCCGCCGCGGAGCGCAATATCAGCGTGCCGCGCGATTGCTCGATCATCGGTTTCGACGATATCGAACTGGGACGTTTCACCTATCCCGCGCTCTCGACCGTCGGGCAATCGGTCCGCGCGCTCGGCGATATGGCCGCGCAGACGTTGATCGAACGGATCGCCGGGACTTCGGCCGGCACCGTGCGTGCGCCGGCCCGCCGGCGCGTCGTGTCGCCGCGGCTGATCGTGCGCGAATCCACCGCGACCTGGGCCGGCTCGGCGAGGCGCGATCTGGCCGCCTGATCCAGCACTGGGTTGGCGGGCATCCCGCGCCGCGTTGCCGGACCCGAACCAAAAGACTTCGTGTCCGGTCTTTCGACTTCGCGTTCGGCTTTTTCGTACAGCTTCAGCCTGAAATCCATTCCCTGAATACCCAGAAGCGCTGCGCGACTTCCGCGCCGGCGCTGCCTGTCAGTGCTTTGTAATTCTGTCCAATTCCTTACAACGTCTTTCTTCGTACCATATAAATCCTTCAAGTATGCGGATCGAGTGCCGTAAACGAGAGTATTAGAGCGCCATATCAAAAAGCGCCCTGCACGCAGACGCCTCACGCTATCTCGCGCTGCGCACACAGCCTCTCATTTGCCAGGTACAGGAACAAGCATGTTGAACAAAGGCATTACGATCAAGGCACGGATTGGCCTCACGACGGCTTTTCTCGCTGCACTGCTGATCGCTATCGGCGTTTTCGGTCTGTTCGGCATGAGCCGTTCGAACGGCGCTTATCAGGACACGTTCACTAACGCCATGCCGAGCGCGGTCGATATCGGCAACGCCGAGATCTATGCGGCGCGCGAGCGGATGGCGCTCGACCGGGCGGCGTTCATGATGGGCACGCCGGAAGCGGCGCCGACGCTCGAGCGCGCGCGTTCGATGCGGATTACGTCTGACGCGTGGTGGAAAAAGTATATGGATCTGCCGCGCGACGCCGAGGAAGACCGTCTTGCGCAGAACGTCATTGCTAAACGCGACGCACTGCATCAGCAAATGGACGCGTTTGCGGCGATTATCACGGAGAACGCCCCGAGCAAGATCGTCGACGGTGCCAAAAGCATGCAGGTCGCGTACAACGATCTCGGCAATGCCGACGACGCGTTGCGCAAGTACCAGTTTGTATCGGCCAAGCAAGGTTACGACTCCGCACAGAACAACTTTGAAGTGTTCCGCATCGTGAGCGCCGGTGCTCTGCTGGTCGGCGTGCTTGCGGCCGTGCTGTCCTATCTGACGCTGAGTCGCGCAATTGGCCGTCCGCTCGATCAGGCCCTTGGCCATTTCGACGCAATCGCCGCAGGCGACCTGCGCCGTCCGATCATGGTCACCTCGCGTAACGAAATGGGGCAGTTGCTTGAAGGCATCGCCAGGATGCAGCGCAGTCTCACCGAAACGGTGCGCGCTGTGCGCAGCGGCAGTGAATCCATTGCGACGGCCACGCGCCAGATCGCGGCCGGCAATATCGATCTGTCCTCGCGAACGGAAGAGCAGGCGTCAGCGCTGCAGGAAACCGCGTCCAGCATGGAAGAATTGACCGGCACGGTTAAGCAGAATGCCGACAACGCCCGCCAGGCGAGCGCGCTGGCCGCCAATGCATCGGAGATTGCCAATAAAGGCAGTTCGGTGGTCAGCCAGGTGGTCGGCACGATGGGCGACATCAACCAGAGCTCGGCGAAGATTGCCGACATCATTTCGATCATCGAAGGGATTGCGTTCCAGACCAACATCCTGGCCCTGAACGCCGCCGTGGAAGCGGCGCGGGCCGGTGAAGAAGGGCGCGGGTTCGCGGTGGTGGCAGGCGAAGTGCGCAGCCTGGCGCAGCGTTCGTCGGCGGCGGCCAAGGAAATCAAGGAACTGATCGACACCTCGGTGGAACGCGTGCAGTCCGGCTCGGCCCTGGTCGACGAAGCTGGCCGTACGATGACCGAGATCATCGGCGCGGTGCAGCGCGTGACCGACATCATGGGTGAGATCGCGGCGGCCTCGGAAGAGCAAAGCAGCGGTATCGACCAGGTAGCACGCGCGGTCACGCAGATGGACGAGGTGACACAGCAGAATGCCGCGCTGGTTGAAGAAGCGGCCGCCGCGGCGTCTTCGCTCGAAGATCAGGCCGGCAAGCTGCGTACCGCGGTTGCGGTGTTCCACCTCGACGAAAGCGGCGTCAAGGCGCCGGTCAGCGCGGCACCGAAGCGCGCGGCCGCGCCGGCCCGCACGGCGGCGCCGCGTAAAGTGTCACGACCCTTGTCACAATCCGGTGCGCAGGCCGCCACGGTCGCCAGGGCCTCTGCTGCACCCGCTGCGGCACCGGTTGCCGCCACGCCGGCGAGGACGCCGGCGAAGGCCATAGCAAGCGCGGGCAGCGATCAGGATTGGGAAACCTTCTGATCGGGAGCGTACGACCAGCGCGGCACGCTAATGCGCGGCAATATTTAGGGACGTGCGACGTCAGCGCCGCGTTTTGAACGCGACGCCATGGCCTCCGATCGGTCATGCGACAGCCACGACGTTGCAACATTCGTTCCCGCTGGAGCATTAGACGAAAAGCGTGCTTATGCGGATTGACCGCATGACGATAAAGATCGCGATTGCGCATGCAACCGCGGTCTTTTTTTACGGTCTGCGCACTAAGTAACGTTCACAAGTGTTGTCCGCGCCCTGGCGAGCGTCGTGATCCGGTACATTGACGGACGCGACTACGGCCTGCATCGGCAACGTCGCCGCTTCAGGCAGTCAGCGCGCGGACCGTTAGCCCGCTGTTTTCAACTGCTGCAACTCAGCGCGGCAACCCAACGCGCAACGCGCCAGCCATAAAGGACCGACATGACGCAATACGACCTCGCGCACCGCCTCGTCGAAGCCCGCCGGCAGCATCGCCCGATCGATGCGCCCCCTCCCGACAGCCTGCCGCCTGACGCGGCAACCGCCTACGCGATCCAGCAGGCTGTCATTGCGGGCCTCGGCGACTCGACGGGCGCATGGAAGATCGGCGCCAGAGCGCCCGGCGGGGCCGCCGGAGGCGCGCCCATTCCGGCTTCGCTGGTGCTGCCTTCGCCGGCGCGGGTGGCCCATACCGGCTTCTTCCGGGTGCTGGTCGAACTGGAGATCGCCTTTCGTTTCGCCGAGGCGATCGAGCCGCGTGGCCGGGCTTATGCGCGCGACGAGGTCCTGTCGAAGGTCGGCGTTGTGCTGCCGACCATCGAGATCGTCGATAGCCGCTTTGCCGAGTGGCCCAATGTCGCGCCGCTCGCGCAACTGGCCGACGCGCAGAACAACGGCGCATTGATCACCGGTCATCCGGTTGCCTATGCTGGCATCGCACGCGGCTTCGATTTTGTATCGCCTGAACTGGAGCTGAGTTTCGACGGCACCTCGCTGGTGCCGGAAGCCACCGGTAATCCGGCCGGTGATCCGCGCGAACTGCTGGTGTGGTTCGTCAACCATTGCGCCGCCATGGGCATCACCATCGAGCCGGAATGGACCCTTACCACCGGATCGTACGTTGGTGCGCACAATGTGGACAAACCGGGGGTTGTGCGCGGCCACATCGACGGTCTCGGGGAAGTGGAAGTTGAACTGACCTGAGCGTGTCACCGCGTAGTTGTAACGGCGCGCTGGTAACGGCTCGACTGTAATCGTCGATTACGAAGCCTCAGGACCTCGGGAGGCATCAGGAAGCATCAAGCAAACGGCTGCCCGCGGGCGGCCGTTTTACATTTGCCGCATCTGCATTGGGCGCTTTGCCGTATACACCTATGAAGCGACCCGATGCGCTGCCGTGATTCAGTTATACGCGCGACTAACCATGCCGCTGATGCGGTTAATACTGGGGGCAGGCAAGTGCGGTAACGCCAGCGGCCTTCCGTGACTGATGTTAAACAGTGTGGAACAAAACCGCTCGCGCATTGACGAATCGCTTGACGGCGCGCCGGTGAGGAGCGCCGCCAGCTCAGCACGGTGAACGAACATGTAACACAGTGCCTGTCGTTGTAGACGGAATGGCGGTGCCGCGCGTTGTTGAAAAAGGTACCGGGGCACGGGAAAACGCATGACGTCCGCGCTCGATGCGACAAAACGTGCGCGCGCAGACAGGCTGTCCGGTGTAACAGTGAGATTGTTCGATGAACGGGATGATTCGTGTAACGGCGCATGGCGATCTGTGCTGAACAGCACTGCAAGCGGGGGTGCGCTCAGAGCGCAATGGCAGTGGAGAGGCAGCAACGTGGGTCTGCAATCGTTACGCAATAGCTGTGATGCGAGCGCAAAATTGTAGGTGAGCGAATCTGTGTTTCCAAGTGAGGAATGTCGGGAGGCGCATGCGGCGCGATTTTCGCAACGTAGTTCATGGAAAAAAAATTTAAAAGGGTTTAGGATGAATTCGAGCGATGTCGTTTCCGAATAGCGCGCCGCGCACGACATCGGTCTAGACTTCGGCGAGGAGGTAGCATGGATATCTACAGCAGTTTCGCGACCCGCTTCGAGAAAACGCGAGAAGATGAACTCTCGCTCGAGGAGTATCTCGCGCTCTGCAAAGACAATCCCGCCGCGTACGCCACAGCTGGCGAACGCATGTTGACGGCAATCGGCGAACCAGAACAGATCGACACTCGCAACGATCCGCGCATGTCACGTATCTTCGCGAACAAGGTCATCAAGGTATACCCCGCATTCCGTGAGTTCTACGGAATGGAAGAGGTGATCGAGCAGGTGGTCGCCTACTTCCGGCACTCGGCCCAGGGGCTCGAAGAAAGGAAGCAGATTCTGTATCTGTTGGGACCGGTCGGCGGCGGTAAATCGTCGATCGCGGAACGTCTGAAGCAACTCATGGAACGCGTGCCGTTCTACTCGATCAAGGGCTCGCCCGTGAACGAGTCGCCTCTCGGTCTGTTCGATTACGACGAGGACGGTCCGATCCTCGAAGAGCAGTATGGTATTCCACGCCGCTACCTGAAAAACATTCTTAGCCCGTGGGCGGTGAAACGCCTGCACGAATACAACGGCGACATCCGCAAATTCCGCGTGGTGCGCCGCTACCCGTCGATCCTTCGCCAGATCGGCATTGCCAAGACCGAGCCGGGTGACGAAAACAATCAGGACATTTCGTCGTTGGTCGGTAAGGTCGACATCCGCAAGCTCGAACAGTACGCACAAGACGATGCGGACGCATATAGCTACTCCGGTGGCCTGTGCCTCGCGAATCAGGGCTTGCTCGAGTTCGTCGAAATGTTCAAGGCGCCGATCAAGGTCTTGCACCCGCTGCTGACCGCCACTCAGGAAGGCAACTTCAAGGGCACGGAAGGATTCGGCGCGATCCCGTTCGACGGCGTGATTCTCGCCCACTCGAACGAGTCGGAATGGAAGGCGTTCCGCAACAACCGCAATAACGAAGCACTACTCGACCGGATCTTCGTGGTGAAGGTGCCGTACTGCCTGCGCTACGGCGAAGAGGTCAAGATCTACGACAAGCTGCTGCGTAACTCGTCGCTGGCCAATGCGATATGCGCGCCGGGTACGCTGAAGATGATGGCGCAGATGTCGGTGCTCACGCGCTTGCAGGAGCCGGAAAACTCCAGCCTCTTTTCGAAGATGCAGGTGTACGACGGTGAAAATCTCAAGGACACCGATCCTAAGGCCAAGTCGTATCAGGAGTACCGCGACTTCGCGGGCGTGGATGAAGGGATGACCGGCGTGTCGACCCGCTTCGCGTTCAAGATCCTCTCGCGTGTATTCAACTTCGATTCGACCGAAGTCGCGGCCAATCCGGTGCACCTGATGTACGTGCTCGAACAGCAGATCGAGCGCGAGCAGTTCCCACCGGAAACCGAGCAGAAGTATCTGTCGTTCATCAAGGACGTGCTGGCGTCGCGCTATGCCGAGTTCATCGGCAAGGAGATTCAGACCGCGTATCTGGAGTCGTATTCCGAGTATGGTCAGAATATTTTCGATCGCTACGTGACGTATGCGGACTTCTGGATTCAGGATCAGGAGTTCCGCGACCACGACACCGGCGAGAGTTTCGACCGCGCGGCGCTGAACGCCGAACTGGAGAAGATCGAGAAACCTGCGGGTATCAGCAACCCGAAGGACTTCCGCAACGAGATCGTCAACTTCGTGCTGCGTGCGCGTGCTGCCAATGCGGGGAAAAATCCTGCCTGGATCAGCTACGAGAAGCTGCGCGTGGTGATCGAAAAGAAGATGTTCTCGAACACGGAAGAACTGCTCCCAGTGATCTCGTTCAACGCGAAAGGCTCGGCGGAAGAGCAACGCAAGCACGAAGACTTCGTCAACCGGATGGTGACGAAGGGCTATACGCCGAAGCAGGTGCGCTTGCTGTGTGACTGGTATCTGCGCGTGCGCAAGTCGTCATGATACGCACTGCGTGCCGCCCGCGCGGTCCGACCGCGCGGGCACCTTGCGAGGCGCGAGCTGCATGGACATAGCGTTGCGTTTGTAGCCATGCGAATGCAACGTGCGTCTCGCGCACCTGAAATAGTGCAGCTGCATGGGATCAGAGTAAGTGCTTTGCATGGGATCGGAGTAAGTGCTAAAGCGCAAACTCCGATTGACAGCTAAAGCGCAAATTCTGGTCGACACGGGAGACCGGGCGTGCTTCATCAAATCATCGACCGCAGGTTAGCAGGCAAGAACAAGAGCATTGCAAACCGCGAGCGCTTTCTGCGCCGCGTTAAGAACTACATTCGGCGAGCCGTTTCGGAAGCGGTTCGCGACCGCAGCATCAAGGATATTCAGAACACCCAGAGCATCACCATCCCGCGCAAGGACATCGCGGAACCGTCGTTCCGGCATGGCCCCGGCGGCAAGCGGGAAATGGTGCATCCGGGCAACTCGGACTACATCCGCGGCGACAAGATCCAGCGCCCGCAAGGGGGCGGTGGCGGAGGCGGGGGCAACCAGGCCAGCAATGAGGGCGAGGGTCAGGACGACTTCGTATTCGAGCTGAGCCGCGAAGAGTTCATGCAGTATTTCTTCGACGACCTCGAACTCCCGCGCCTCGTCAAAACCCATCTGATGGCCGTGCCTACGTGGAAAAGCATCCGCGCCGGCTGGGCGGCCGAGGGTACGCCGAATAATATCGACGTGGTCCGTTCGCTGCGCAGCGCGCTCGGCCGCCGTATTGCGCTCGGTGCGCCGCTCGTCAATCAGTTGCACGAGATGGAACGGCAACTCGAAGTGATGAAAGCCGATCCGGACGACCGTCGCGACGAGATCAAACTGCTCGAAGAGGAAATCCACCATTTACGCGGACGCATCTGGCGCATTCCATTTATCGATCCGTTCGATTTGCGCTATGTGAATCGTGTGAAGCAACCCACGCCGTCCAGCCAGGCGGTGATGTTCTGTCTGATGGATGTGTCGGGTTCCATGGACGAGCAGCGCAAGGATCTCGCCAAGCGCTTTTTCATCCTGCTGTATCTGTTCCTCAAGCGCAACTACGAAAAGATCGAAGTGGTGTTCATTCGTCATCACACCCGCGCCGAGGAGGTCGACGAAGACACGTTCTTTCATTCGACGGAAAGCGGCGGCACAGTGGTGTCGAGCGCGCTGGAGCTGATGCAGAAGGTGATGGACGAGCGGTATTCGCCGACTGAATGGAATATTTACGGCGCTCAGGCTTCCGACGGCGACAATTGGACCGACGATTCGCCCAAGTGCCGCAAGATACTTTCGGATGACATCCTGGAGAAGGTGCGCTATTTTGCATATATCCAGGTCACGCCGGAAGAGCAGAACTTGTGGCTCGAATATGCACAGTTGGCGCTGAGCCAGCCGCACATGGCGATGAAGAAGGTCGAAACCGCGGCTGACATTTATCCGGTGTTTCGGGAGTTGTTTGAAAAGCAGGTGGCGTCGTCATGACGGCAAAGCACCTGCCCAACGAAGCGCGCGGCAAGCAGCCGGCGCGCGGGAAAGGCGTGCCGCAGCAGCAACAGTCGGGGCATGCCGAGGCGAAGGCGGACGATACGGGAGCCGCCGCAGCCGGAGCAGTCGATGCCGCTGCAGCACGGGGACACACCGGAACGCCCACTGAGGGGCAAAGGGAAGTCCGTATGAACGTAGCCGATAGACGGCCTCTGCCGTGCCCGTCCGACTGGACCTTCGAATTGATCGAAGAGTACGACTCGCATATTGCCCGTGTTGCGGAGCAATATGAACTCGACGTGTATCCGATCCAGCTCGAACTCATCAGTGCCGAACAGATGATGGACGCCTACGCGTCCGTCGGCATGCCGGTGAACTACCGTCACTGGTCGTTCGGCAAACACTTTCTCTCGACCGAAAAAAGCTACCGTCGTGGGCAGATGGGGCTGGCGTATGAGATCGTCATCAATTCGAACCCTTGCATCGCGTACCTGATGGAAGAGAACACGATGACGATGCAGGCGCTCGTCATCGCGCACGCGGCCTATGGTCACAACTCGTTCTTCAAGGGCAACTATCTGTTCAAGCTGTGGACGGATGCGCACGCAATCATCGATTACCTCGTCTACGCGAAGAACTACATCGCGGAGTGCGAAGAGCGCTTCGGGCTCGACCGGGTGGAGGAATTGCTCGACTCGTGCCATGCGTTGATGAATTACGGCGTGGACCGTTATAAGCGGCCGCAGAAACTTTCGTTGGAAAAGGAGTTCGCGGCGCGCCGCGAACGTGAGGCCTATCTGCAATCGCAGGTCAACGAACTGTGGCGCACCTTGCCGACCCGGCATACGCCGTTGCCGGAGGAAACCGAGGAGCGTTATCCACCGGAGCCGCAGGAAAACCTGCTGTATTTTGCAGAGAAGAATGCCCCGTTACTCGAGCCGTGGGAGCGGGAAGTGATCCGCATCGTGCGCAAGGTCGGTCAGTATTTCTATCCGCAACGGCAAACGCAAGTCATGAACGAAGGCTGGGCCACGTTCTGGCACTACACCTTGCTCAACACGATGTACGCGCAGGGCAAGCTGGAAGACGGTTTCATGATGGAGTTTCTCCATTCGCACAGCAATGTGGTCTACCAGCCGCCGGTCACGAAACCGTACTACAGCGGGATCAATCCCTATGCGCTCGGTTTTTCGATGATGAGCGACATCCGCCGGATCTGCGAAGCGCCGACGGAGGAGGATCGCAAGTGGTTCCCGGAACTGGCCGGCAGTCCGTGGCTACCCGCGATGCACTACGCGATGCGCAACTTCAAGGACGAGAGTTTCGTCGCGCAGTATCTGTCGCCGCATCTGATCCGGGAAATGCGTCTGTTCTCGGTGCTGGATGACGATATGCGCGATGCGCTCGAAGTGTCCGCGATTCATGACGACAGTGGGTATCAGTACGTGCGTCAAGCGTTATCGCGGCAGTACGACATGCATCATCGGGAGCCGAATATTCAGGTGTGGGCGGTGAACACGCGTGGCGACCGGAGTCTGACGTTGCGGCATTTCATGAGCGACAACCGGCATCTGTCCGGCGACAGCGATGAGGTGCTCAAGCACATGGCGCGGTTGTGGCAGTTTGATGTTTACCTGGAAAGCGTCGATGAGAATGGCACGGTGAGGAAGCGGTATGAGTGTAAGTATGTGCCGCCGGCGGTGAGGGTTTGAGCGGTTCGCGCGCAACACGATCGATTCGATGGAAAAGCCAGCTTTCGAGCTGGCTTTTTTTGACCATGGCGCTGCCGACGTCACGTTGCATCAATTACCGGAAAGCGGTACTATTTTACCGGTTTCCGGTATTAAATTTAGAATGCCGGTTTCCGGTAACAAGGTGCCAAAGAAGGGTATTTGATGCTCGCAGATTTTCTTCTCACGCCTAAACAGCAGCGTATCCTGGGCGCGCTCGTTCTGAACCCGGAGCGTGCATATTCGCTGTCTGAACTGTTCGAGTTGAGCGGCGGTGGCCGAAGCTCCACTCAGGACTTTGTCGCGAAGTTGCTTAACGGCGACGTGATCCTTCAGCAGCCCGGTGGACGTGCGCTCTACCAGGCGAACACCCAGCATCCGCTTTACCCGGAGCTACGACAAATCGCGGTCAAGAGCTTCGGTCTGAAGGAGCCGATCGAGCGCGCGTTGGCGGTGATCGGTGACAAAATAAAACATGCGTTCATCTTCGGTTCGATGGCAGCCGGAACGGCGGGGCCCGCTAGCGATATCGACATCATGGTGATCGGTGACGCGCGGCTCGGCCGCGTGCAACGCGAACTCGACGCAGCAGGTGAGGTGCTTGGCAGGGAAGTCCACGTGAACGTGTACTCGGAACATGAGTGGGAGCAAAAGCGCTGTTCGGATCCCGTGCTAGAGTCAATTGATCAAGGGCCAAAAATCGTGCTCGATGTTTCCACTTCAACTGACTGAAAAACTAACCGGCATGCTCAACGCCGGCTATGTCCGTAAAACGCCGTTCACTGCGGCGAACGCTGTGCAGTTCCGTCGGAACGCGGCGTCCTTTCTCCTGGCGGCGAAGGACGGCAAGCATCCGCCCATCGTTCGCTATGCCAATGCCTATGAAGCGGTGCACGCGTTGGCAGTAGGATTTATTTACATTCATGGCTTGGCGCCAGGAGGCGGGGACGGCCACCGTATTAAGGTAATCGGAACCTTGCTCGATCATGTCAAACCGGACCTCGACCTCGACCTCGACGACCGCTCGGAGATTGAATACGCGACGCGGCAGCGTAACGAGAAAATCTATGAATCGCCTGCTCCGCCACCGTCGGTAAAAGCTGTCGAAGACCTGATCGCGAGCGTGGGCAGCGTCGAGGCATTGATCAGGCAGCAATGTGCAGGTTGGTACGCGCTGAAAGCCGATAAGGCATAACCGCTGCCGCGTCGCAGCATCGCACCGGGCAGCGCCCTCGCCACCTAACAAATCCCCATCTTCTCCTTGCAATTCTGTAAAATTCGCGCACGCGCGCGATGGATGCCACTGCGGCACCTCGATGCGCGCGTTGTGAAGGCGGCGCCACGACCGCCATCTCCGTTTAAAGACAAGGAAAGACAACAGCATGACCGACCTATCCGATCAAACCGTGGCCACGGCTCACGACGCCCACGACACCCGGCGCCGCATCTTCGCGATCGTTGGCGCTTCATCGGGCAATCTAGTCGAGTGGTTCGACTTCTACGTGTACTCGTTCTGCGCGCTGTACTTCGCGCCGGCATTCTTCCCGAGCGGCAACACCACCACGCAGTTGCTCAACACCGCGGGCGTCTTTGCCGCGGGCTTCCTGATGCGTCCAATCGGCGGCTGGTTCTTCGGCCGGCTCGCCGACAAGCACGGGCGCAAGACCGCGATGATGGTGTCGGTGTTCATGATGTGCGGCGGCTCACTCGTGATCGCGGTGCTACCCACTTACGCTCAAATCGGCGCGTTGGCGCCGGCGCTGCTGCTGGCCGCGCGCCTGTTCCAGGGCTTGTCCGTAGGCGGCGAGTACGGCACCAGCGCCACCTATATGAGTGAAGTCGCGCTCAAAGGCCGCCGCGGTTTCTTTGCATCGTTCCAGTACGTCACGCTGATCGGCGGACAGTTGTGCGCGTTGCTGGTGCTGGTGATCCTGCAACAAACGCTCTCTACCGAAGAACTGAAAGCATGGGGATGGCGCGTGCCGTTCGTGATCGGTGCGCTGGCGGCACTGGTCGCGCTGTATCTGCGTAAATCGCTCGAAGAAACGACCACGGCTGAAACGCGCCAGCGCAAGGAAGCCGGCACGCTGCGCGGCTTGTGGCTGCACAAGGGCGCATTTGTGACGGTGCTCGGTTTCACGGCCGGCGGCTCGCTGATTTTCTATACGTTCACCACGTACATGCAGAAGTACCTGGTCAACACTGCCGGTATGCACGCCAAGACGGCCAGCAACGTGATGACCGCGGCGCTGTTCGTCTACATGTTGATGCAACCGGCGTTCGGCGCTTTGTCGGACCGTATCGGCCGCCGTCGTTCGATGCTGTTCTTCGGCTTCTTCGCGACCATCGGTACCGTGCCGCTGCTGCACGCATTGAAAGACGTGACGAGTCCGTATGCGGCCTTCGGCCTGGTCGTGGTGGCGCTGGCGATCGTCAGTTTCTATACGTCGATCAGCGGCCTGATCAAGGCCGAAATGTTCCCGCCTGAAGTGCGCGCGCTCGGTGTGGGTTTGTCGTATGCCGTGGCCAATGCGATCTTCGGCGGCTCGGCGGAATATGTCGCGCTGTGGTTGAAGTCAGTGGGCAACGAGTCGATGTTCTACTGGTATGTGACCGCGCTGTGCGCGATCGCCGGCATCGTGTCGCTGCGCATGCGCGATCCTTCGAAAGAAGGGTACCTGCGTCACGAACCCTGAGCGTGAGCAACACGCTCGAACAGCATGCGTAAGCGCTGCTTGAGAACGGCGGCCCGGGGCAACCCGGCCGCCGTTTTTTTATCTCATCGGCAAGCACGGCAAGCCTGCGGAGGAGCTCGCGCTCAAGCCACCACAATCTCCGTCCCCAATGCATGCAGCAGATCGCGCAGCGCCTCGGCTTGCGCCATCTTCGCGTCGCTGCGCAGATAAATCTGCAGCGCGCGCCCCGCGATCCCATCGACGGGATGCGCGAGCCATAACTCCACAGCTAGCCCCAATCCTTCCGGCTGATTGACGGCGACCGGTTCGATGACGCGCGGCTTGAAACAGGCACTGTCGGACATGGCGAATCACCTTGAATGATGACGGTACGAGATTCATCGTAATCAGCCGCAGGCCCAGGACCAACCGACAAATACACGTTTGCTAATGAGCGGATGCTTAGCAGAAAACACGCTTATTACAGGAGCATTTCTTGGTTCGGTACGCGTTGCGCCGCTGCTAATGTGGCGCCCATGCGTGGCTATCGGTTGCACCTTGCGGTTGTGACGGATATCGCCGCCACGCAACCGTTTCTGAAACATCGCATACGCATCGCACACAATCAAAGAGATCCATAAAAATGAAGTCAAAAATACTCGCTGCCTGGTTAATGACAATGACGGGACTGACGATGACGGTATCGGGGCTCGCCCACGCCGACCGCCTCGACGACATCAGGAAGGCCGGCGTACTGCGCGTCGCGACCTTCGACAGCAACCCACCGTTCGGTTACGTCGACGCAACAAGCAACCACATCGTCGGCCTCGACGTCGACTACGCGAAGGCACTTGCGGACAAGCTCGGCGTGAAACTCGAACTGCAGCCGACCAATCCGGCCAATCGCATTCCGTTCCTCACGTCGAAGAAAGTAGACCTGGTGCTCGCCAACTTCACGATCACCGACGAGCGCGCCAAACAGGTCGATTTCAGCACTCCGTATTTCTCGTCGGGTCAGCAGTTTCTGGCGAAGAAGGGGGTGCTGAAGTCGGCGGATCAGATCAACAGCCTGCGGGTGGGCGCCGACAAGGGCACCACCAACGAGATCACGCTGCGCGAGAAATTCCCGCAAGCCACAATCGTCGCGTACGACGACACGCCTTTCGCGTTTGCGGCTTTGCGCGCGGGCAACGTGCAGGCGATTACGCAGGACGGTCCGAAGCTGGTCGGCCTGCTCGCCAACGTCCCGGACAAGCAGAACTACGAGATTCCGGCGTTCACGATTTCGAACGACTACATGGGCGTCGGCATCCCGAAGGGCGAGACACGCCTTGTCGGCTTCGTGAACGACACGCTGAAGGGGCTGGAAGCCGACGGCTCGGCCGCGAAGATCTACAACCGCTGGTTCGGTCCGCAAACGAAGACGCCGCTCGCGCGCATCTTCAGGATCGGCGACAAGACCTGATCTCCGTGTCGCGATAGCACCCTGGAATGAACGGGCACGTTGGCAACGTGCCCGTCGGCATTTTTGAAAGAAGCGGTTTAAAGAAGCAGGTTTAAAGATGCAAGCGTGGCTCGCTCCAAAGTATCTGATGTGGCTGTGGCAAGGCTTCGGCGTAACCGTCGGACTCGCGGTGACGGCAGCGCTCGCGGCCACCTTGTTCGGCTTTGTGCTGGCGATCTTGCGTCATGCCCGATACGGCTGGCTGCGTCGCGCGACGGCCACGTATGTGCTTGTGTTTCGCAACACGCCGTTGCTGGTGCAACTGTTCTTCTGGTATTTCGGCGCGGCCACACTGATGCCGGACACGTTGATGCAATGGCTGAACGCGCCGCATGGTGTGCACGTCGGCGCGTACGCATTGCGCTGGCCGTCGTTCGAATTTGTCGCCGGGTGGGTCGGGCTCACGTGTTATACGGCGGCTTTCATCGCCGAAGAGTTCCAGGCGGGTTTGCGCGGCGTGCCGCCTGGTCAGCATGCTGCGGCCGCGGCTCTTGGTCTCACGCCGTTGCAGGCGTTCCTTTACGTCGTTTTGCCGCAGGCGGTGCGTATTTCGCTGCCGACACTCTTCGGCCAATACATGAATCTCGTGAAAAATTCATCGCTGACCATGGCGATCGGTCTTGCTGAACTGTCGTACGCGTCGCGTCAGGTCGAAACTGAAACCTTCAAGACGTTCGAGGCGTTCGGCGTGGCAACCATGTTGTATATCGCCGCTGTCGCGTTGATCGAAGCCGTCGCGCATGCGGTGGCGCATGTGCGCGATCGCTCATTCGCGAGGCGCTGAGCATGACATGGACGCTGTTCGCCAATAACCTGCCGTATCTGCTGATCGGCGCATTTCCGCAGGGACCGCTCGGTGGCGCGGCGCTCACGCTGGTGCTTGCATTGTGTTCCGCGCTTGCGTCGGCGGTGCTCGGTGTCGCGGGCGGCATCGCGTTGACGATGGCGGGGCGCGTTACCCGGGTGCCCTTGCTACTCGTGATCGGTTTTTTCCGCGCGATTCCCGTGTTGATGCTGATTTTCTGGACGTATTTCCTGTTGCCGGTGGTCTTCCAGATCGATGTGCCCGGACTCGCAACGGTCGTCTGTGCGCTCTCACTGATCGGCGGTGCGTACCTTGCACATTCGGTGCACGCGGGCATTCGCGCAGTCGGGGACGGTCAGTGGCAAGCCGGGCTGTCGCTCGGCCTCACGCGGATGCAAACGCTGCGCTATGTGTTGTTGCCTCAAGCGAAGCGCATCATGGCGCCTTCGTTTGTGAATCAGTGGGTGTCGCTGGTGAAGGACACCTCGCTCGCGTATATCGTCGGCGTCGGCGAGTTGTCGTTCGTCGCGACGCAGGTCAGCAACCGGCTGATGGTTTATCCCGCGCAGATCTTTTTGTTCGTCGGCTTGATCTATCTTGTGTTGTGCACGGCGCTTGACCGCGTCGCCACGTATGCGTTGACGCGGCGCAGGCGCATCGCGCGACCTCTCGCACAGGCCAGCGCTCAGGCCTTGTCAGGCGACTGACCGGCTAACGATAAAGCCGCGGCGATGTTTGCCCGGTAATCGGGCTCTGAACCAGGCAGCGGCGAAGGAATCGGCGGTCGCGTCAAGCTACCGCAGCGTCAGATCAGTTCGGATCGATCGCTCACGAGGTCCGTGACGAGTTCTGTCACGGCGGCGACCGGCTCGGCGACGACAGCAGGCGCTGCCGCGACCACGGCGGCCACCGCTGCGCGCTGCCGCACGCTCACGGCCGCACGTGAGAGCATGAGCAGGTGGTAATAGAGCCGCATGCTGAAACCATAGTTGTAGGCGAAGAGATGCGTGAGCGCGATCTTCAACCCGAGCGCCGCCTGGTGATTCTTCGCATGAACCGACACGACGATCGGCGCGAGCCGGCGCAACGCCAGCTTGCGTGAGGGTTCCAGTTGCGGCGACAGGTTCAGCGCCTTGACGAACGCATACGCGCTGACGGTCGCGGCAATCGCCGTGCCGCGCGTGCTATGCGAGATCGAGGTTGCCGTCTTCCGATACACCGACACGTATTCGTGCAGATAGAACACCTCGCGTGCCGCGAGACAGAGTTCGGTGCCGAACACGAAATCGCAGCACATGCCGTACTGATCCTTGTAGCCGATCCGCTTGACGAGGTCCGCGTTGGCCATCCAGCCGTTGTTCGGGAACATCTGGACCAGCCCGGTTCTGCCTGGCAAAGGCTGCAAGCCTTCGGCGTCCTTCGTGCGGCGAAACGCGGTGTTCAGGCGCGTGCTCTCGTCGAAGTCGACTGCGCCGCTGTGATCGGCTTCGTACTGATCGGCGAACGCCACCTCCAGTTGCGGATGAAGCGCCCATAGCGAGACGAGCTTTTCGACCCCGTCGGTGGTGAGCAGATCGTCGTCGTGAATCAGCAGGATCTTGTCGCCGCGGGCGCGCTCGAACAGGCTCGCGACATTGCGCGCCTGCCCGAGTGGTGGCTGGTTCATCGCGTAGCGGATGCGTGGCTCATTCGCATAGCGCGTCGCCATCAATTGTTGCGTGCGCGTGTCCTTCGAATCATCACCGATCACGATTTCCAGATTGCCGTAGCTTTGCGCGAGGCAGGAGTCGATGCACTCGACGAGGAGATCAGGGCGATTGCAGGTGGGCAGGCAAATGGAAACCCGCGGGATGGGGGGAATGGGGGCGGTAGATGCGTTGGACATGAGCTTCGCCTTTCTTATCTGTTGAGGGGCGGCAGCCGGTTCGCTTGGCGCACACGTCGCTGCAAGCAGGAAAATAGTCCATTACGCAAAAAAAATAATTGGTAATAAGTCGGAAAAAATGTCTTTTTTCTGAAAGCGCTCCGAAGGGGAAAAATTGTGCGACTTTGGTGCAAAAACGCAGCAAAGCCGCTTGTGGGCTTACGCTCAATATGTTTCAACTTACTGACGGCTCACCCTCGCCGGGTTTTTTCCCCGGCCGGTCCGCCGGTGACTGTTTGCGCCCCTCATCGTGGCGCTCCGGCAGCTTGCTCTTTTCGTTGTCGTTGTGAATGGCCGGTTGTGGATGCTCGATGTCGGCTGGTTTGGTGGCTTTGCTTCCTTTCGTTTCGTTCATGATGTGCTCCTGGTTCGAGAACACCTGTGCCGCAGCAAGGCGTGGACCCGAGGCTGCTGTTCTCACGCCTCGCCCTGCGCCGGGCGGGCGTCAAAAGCGCACGGGATGCACCCATGCGGTGCTGAGTCGCTTCGCGCGAGTGCAAAATTCCGGCGCGTTGGTCGAGGTGCCGCACACCAAAGGCCTGAATCGCCACGTCATGGGGTAGTTCGCCACAACTGGCACAACATTCGCTTAACAGGAAACCAGAGTAGAAGCGGCTAGCGAACCGGCATGGATATATGCCGGTCATCGTGGGGCATTGCTCTTGGGGCGCATCGTGCGCCCACGTCGAAGCGATTCGGCGTTTGAACGGAACCGTCCGGTTCCGCCAACAAGGAGCGTGCGATGCAGTTGCCCCAAATTTTTACCCGGCTTTTGTGCGCCATCGCTATTGCGCGAGGCGATCTGCGTTCGTTCGCGCGTGGTGTCGTTCACGCACGTCGTATGGGTCACGTCGAGCGCTCTTTATCGCATTGCTTTCTTACGATCCCAACTATCCCCACGTTCACACGGAGTTCAGTCATGCGCGTTACGCGTTTTCTTTCCCGCATTGCCCGACTTGCCTTGGGTGGCCGCTCGCTTCGTTCCCCGTCTCGCTTGTTAGTCGCACGCGCGGCAAGCGCCGCGGTGCTTGCCAGTGTCACGCTCGCCGTACCGTCGGCCCACGCCGACGATCACGTGACGCTGCTGACCAGTTGGTACGCGCAAGCCGAACACGGTGGTTTCTATCAGGCCGTCGCGACGGGTATCTACAAGAAGTACGGGCTGGATGTCACGATCAAAATGGGCGGTCCGCAAGTCAATGGCATGCAATTGCTCGCCGGGGGCCAGGCGGATTTCCTGATGGGCTACGACTTCCAGGTCCTCTCCAGCGTCGAAGCCGGCATTCCCGTAACGACGGTCGCCGCGGCTTTCCAGTTCGACCCGCAAGGCATGATGACCCACGCCGACGTGACGAGCCTCGCGGGTCTGAAGAACAAGACGATTCTGGTCGCGGGCTCGGGCCGCACGACCTGGTGGCCGTGGCTCAAAGCGAAGTACGGCTACACGGAAGCGCAGGCACGTCCGTACACCTTCAACCTGCAACCGTTCTTCGCCGATCCGAATGTGGCGATGCAGGCGTATCCGTCGTCGGAAACGTTTCAGGCCGAGCAGGCGCATGCGAACGCGCACTTCTTCCTGTTCGCCGACGACGGCTATCCGCCGTACAACTCGACCATCGTGACGATGCGCGACACGATGAAGAACAAGCCGGACATGGTGGCGCGTTTCGTGAAGGCATCGATGGAAGGCTGGAAGAGCTATCTGAACGATCCGGCGCCCGCTAATGCGCTGATCAAGAAAGACAACCCGCAGATGAGCGACGCGCAACTCGCGTACGGCGTCGCCCAGTTGAAGAAGCTCAAGCTCGTGACGGGCGGCGATGCAGCCACGCAAGGCATTGGCACGATGACTGACGCGCGCTGGAAGAAGACCTTCGATTACATGGTTGGGGCGAAGCTGCTCAAGCCCGCGACCGACTATCACGCGGCCTACACGCTTCAATACATCCAGAACGCCAAGGTTATGCCCTAAGGGTTCCTTAACGCCTGTGCCGCTTATACGCCTGAACGCTCAAAGAAGGAGTTTCACTATGCTGGTCACCCGACAAAAAGTCTTGCGCCGCTTCTGGTACGCAATCATGCCGATGACGCAACTCGATGCCGGTCCGCAGCCGTTCACTTTGCTGGGTGAGCCGATCGTGCTATGGAAGGGCGCAGGCGGCAAGCCGCATGCGCTGCGCGATCGCTGTTGTCATCGCACGGCAAAACTGTCGAAAGGTTTTGTCGACAGCGACGGCAATATTGCCTGCGGTTATCACGGCTGGACTTACGACTGCACGGGTCAATGCGTGAAGATTCCGCAGAACAACGGCAGCGCGATTCCGTCGCGCGCGATCGTGCCGTCGTATCACTGCGAAGAACGCTACGGTTACGCGTGGGTTGCACTCGAAGATCCGCTGCAGCCGATTCCCGAGTTTCCAGAAGAAGGCGCGCCTGGCTGTCGCCGCATCCTGCAGTTCTACGAGCGTTGGGAAACGAGCCCGCTGCGCATGATGGAAAACTCATTCGACAACTCGCACTTCAGCTTCGTGCACAAAGGCAACTTTGGCCTGTTCGACAACCCGAAGCCGTCGAAGTACGAATTCCGGCCGAACGCGTGGGGCTTCGAAGCTGAGACGCATGTGCCCGTGCGCAATCCACCCGCGAGCTATCGCATCACCGGCACGACCGAGGAAATTACCGAACGCCATCTGATCAACCGCTGGTATATGCCGTTTGCACGCCGCTTCGGCTGCGTGTATCCGGCGAGCGGCATCCATCACATCATCTATAACTGCGCGACGCCGATCGACGACCACACGCTGATGCTGTCGCAGTGGCTCTATCGCAACGACACCGAAGACGCGTGCTCGACGCAGGAACTGATCGACTGGGACCGTCCGATCACCGACGAAGACCGCGACATTCTCGAAGCCACGGACTACGACGCCTGCGTCGACGTACGCCGTCAGCAGGAATGTCATATGGAATCGGATCAGCCCGGTTTGCTGATGCGCCGCATGTTACTGAAGTTGTTGAACGATAACGGCGAGTCTGAAGTATTTCGCGAAGTGTTCCCCATCAACGTGGAGGAATGATCATGGCGTCGACCGAAACTTATTCCCCGAGGCCGCCTGTACCGTTGCTGTCGGTGCAGCGCGTCGACAAGCGCTATCCGAACGGCACAGTCGCGCTCGAAGACGTGCGGCTTTCGATCGAACCCGGCGAATTCATCTCCTTGCTCGGGCCGTCCGGTTGCGGCAAGAGCACCTTGCTGAAGATGTTCGCCGGCATCGAAACGCCGACGCACGGCCATATGCGCTGGTGGGGTCAGCCGTTCGACACGGTCGGCTCGACAGGGCGGCGCATGTCGATGGTGTTTCAGGAAGCGACCCTGATGCCGTGGGCAACCGTTACCGATAACGTGCGCTTGCCGCTGGATCTCGCGCACGTGCCGCGCACTGAAGCCGATGCGCGTGTCGCCGAGGCACTCGACGGCGTGGGGCTCGCGAAGTTCGGTAAGGTGCTGCCGCGCGAGTTGTCGGGCGGCATGCAGATGCGCGCCTCGCTGGCGCGTGCGCTCGTCACCGAGCCGGATCTGCTGTTGCTCGACGAACCATTCGGCGCGCTCGACGAATTCACCCGCAACCGCCTCGACAGCGATTTGCGCGCGCTGTGGCAGCGGCGCGGCATGACGGTGGTGTTCGTCACACACAGCATTTACGAAGCCGTGTATCTGTCGAGTCGCGTGGTGGTGATGCAGGCGCGGCCGGGCCGCATCATCGCTGAAGTACCGATCGACGGTCCGCTCGAACGCGACGACGCATTCCGCGTCAGTGAGCCGTTCATGCAGCACTGCAAGACGCTCTCAGAGCTGATTGCCGATGCGCATCGCGCGTCGTTCGAGAATGAGGAAACGGGGGTGCAATCATGACAGGCGAAGCGCTTGCGGGTCATTCGGCCAACACTAACGGCACGCGGAGCCCTGCGGCTGCGAAGCCCGAACGTCGACCGTGGTTGCAACGTCCAGGTGTGACAAAAGCGATTGCGCCGTGGGTTGTCGGGATGGTGGTGCTGACGTTGTGGCAGAGCTGGTGCGTGCTGATGAAGGTGCCGGCGTATCTTGTGCCGTCGCCGTCGGCGATCGTAACCGAGCTGGTCCAGGACGCGCCTTTGCTGTTCGGCAGCTTGCTGGCGACGTTGAAAATCACACTGCTGGCGTTTGCGCTTGCCACCGTGCTGGGCGTCGTTATCGCCTTGCTGTTCGTGCAGAGTCCGCTGATCGAAGCGAGCCTGTTTCCGTACGCGATTCTGTTGCAGGTAACGCCGGTTGTGGCGATCGCGCCGCTGATCATCATCTGGGTCAAGGACATGAATGTGGCGCTGGTGCTGTGCGCGACGTTAGTGGCCCTGTTCCCGATCATCTCGAACACGGCGCTCGGTTTGCGTAGCGTGAATCCGGGATTGATCAACCTCTTCAGGATCAATCGGGCGACCCGTTGGCAGACGTTGGTGCGCTTGCGGATTCCGAGCGCGTTGCCGTATTTCTTCGGGGGCCTGCGGATTTCGAGTGGGTTGTCGCTGATCGGCGCGGTGGTCGCCGAGTTCGTCGCGGGAACGGGGGGCAGTGGTGCAGGGCTTGCCTATCAGATTCTGCAGGCGGGTTTTCAGCTGAATATTCCCCGGCTCTTTGCGGCGTTGCTGCTGATCACCGTGACGGGAGTGGTCTTGTTCGCCATCACGGCATGGGTGTCACGCATCGGTTTGCGTGGCTGGCACGATAGCCAACTTTGATTTTTCACGCTCAGGCTTATGACAACATACGATACCCAACCCTCCACGCTGATTCGCAACGCGGCTGCGATCATGACAGGCGGACGTGGTACGGCAGATGATCCATCGCGTGTGCCTGGTCCCGACATTCGCATCGTCGGCGATACGATCGACGCAATCGGCGCGCTCACGCCGCGGCTTGACGAGACGATAGTGGACGCCACCGATTGCGTGATTTATCCGGCGTGGGTCAACACACATCACCATCTGTTCCAGTCTCTGCTCAAGGGCGACACGGCCGGACTCGATGCGACGCTCACACCGTGGCTTGCCGCGACGCCGTATCGCTTTCGTGCGCTATTCGACGAGCGGCGCTTCCGGCTCGCGGCGCGCATCGGCCTGATCGAACTCGCGCGTTCGGGCTGCGCGACGGTAGCCGATCACAACTACGTGTATTACCCGGGCATGCCGTTCGACAGTTCGGCGATTCTGTTCGAAGAAGCGGAGAAACTCGGTTTGCGTTTCGTACTGTTGCGCGGCGGCGCGACGCAAACACGGCAACTCGAGGCCGAATTGCCGACGGCGTTACGACCCGAGACCCTTGACGCCTACGTCGCCGATATCGAACGGCTCGCTGCCCGATACCACAATGCTTCACCGCGAGCGATGCAGCGTGTCGTGATGGCGCCGACCACGGTGTTGTATTCGATCTCTCCTGCAGAGATGCGTGAGACGGCGGCGGTTGCGCGCCGGCTGGGCTTGCGGTTGCACAGTCACTTATCGGAGACGGTCGGCTATCAGGACAGTGCGCATTCGATGTACCGGCAATCGCCGGTCGCGTTCTGCGGCGAGCACGACTGGCTCGGCAGCGATGTGTGGTACGCGCATCTCGTCAAAGTCGACGCCGACGAAATCGCGCTGCTAGCGCAGACAGGCACGGGCGTCGCGCATTGTCCGCAGAGCAACGGGCGGCTGGGCAGCGGTATTTGCCCGGTGCGGGAGATGGCGGATGCGGGTGTGCCGGTGTCGATCGGCGTCGACGGAGCGGCTTCGAACGAAGCGGCCGATATGATTTCCGAAGTGCACATGACGTGGCTTGCGCAGCGCGCGCGGCGCGGCATGCTGGCGCAGCCGAAGTATCGCGGCGGCAGCTTCGAAGGCGGAGCGGATGCGGCGAGTGTGGCCGATGTGATTCATTGGGGGACGGCGGGTGGCGCCCGGATTATGGGCCTGGATGAAATCGGGAAGGTTGCCGTGGGTTATGCCGCGGACCTTGCGGTTTATCGGCTCGATGATCCGAGGTATTTTGGATTGCATGATCCGGCGATTGGACCGGTTGCCTCCGGTGGGAGGCCTTCGCTGGCGGCGCTTTTCTCTGCTGGGAAGCGGGTTGTTGTTGATGATCAGATTGAAGGTGTCGATCTAAAGGAGCTTGCGCGAGAGGCTCGGGGGGCGGTGAAGGCGTTGCTGGATGAAGTTAAGTGATGGGGGTTTTTTGCCTGCGCGGCGCTTGCTTGTCTGGTTGCCTATGGCGTTGGCCTTTCCTTGTTTTGTTATTGGTTTATTAGCGTCGCCCCTGTGCGGGGCAGGCACTTACTTCTCTTTGCCGCCGCAAAGAGAAGTAAGCAAGAGAAAGCGGCTCACACCGCTAGTTCTTAAGCGGGTCCCTCGCACAGTCGCGGTAGTGGTGCATCTGGAATCCGTGTTCTCGCACATTCGGCGTGAGTGACAAGGCCGTCATACTTCCGGCGGCGCTGCGCGCGCCGAAGCGCACTTCTTAAAACATTGCTGTGTTTTAGCACTCACGCTTAATCGGCATTTCACCGAGACGAAGCCGATGGCTCCCTCCGCGCCGAAACGAAGCCCAGCTTTCTCATGCAATTCCGCCGTCGCCAAGGTGAAGCCGCTGGCCCCCACAATGCCCAAACGAAGCCCATGTTTCCTGATGGACCCTTCCGGCGAGCACGTAGTGCGAGGCGGGAAGTATGACTGCCTTGTCACAGGGCTGAATGTGCGGGAACACGGATTCCAGATGCACCACTACCGCGACTGTGCGAGGGACCCGCTTAAGAATTAGCGGTGTGAGCCGCTTTCTCTTGCTTACTTCTCTTTGCGGCGGCAAAGAGAAGTAAGTGCCGCCCCGCACAGGGGCAACGCTAATAAACCAATAAGAATTCAAGGAAAGGCCAACGCCATAGGCACACAATAATAAGCGCTGCGCAGGCAAACAGATCAAGAAAAGCCCACCACCGCAGGCATACAGACAACCAAAGCGCCCCGCAGGGCCAAACCCTGACACTTACAAACAACACCTTGACCGCGCCCCACATTCGGCGCACCGTGAAGAAGGCAAAACCACGGGAGCGTGACATGTCTCTCAACTTCCCGAACCCGAGCCGCAGCTATGACGCCTTCCGTCACTGCGTCAATTTCTGGGGCTATGACAACGCGCGCGAAATCGCCTTCACTGTCAACGATTCGGTCATTTCGAATCTGAGCCCGAGTGCGGGCTCCGACGAACCGGCAGTGCTGGCGGCTTTCGACCGTCATCGCGAGCAAATCCTCACGCTCGCTCGCGGTCTGTATGTCGGCGGTCCGCAAAACCGCTATACGATTGCTTGACGCAGCGCGGCGCGGCACGTCCAACCGGACCTGCCGTTCGCCGCCTTGTTCCACAGCCGAAGCAGTGCGGCGCCTACCGGCGCCTCGCCTTGTTTTGTCGCGGGAGTTCCAGCATGGATGATGACCAGGTCAACCTAGAAGAAATCGCCGATAGCAAACGGCAGCGTGAAGCAGCACGTCTCGCTGAAAGCGAAAAAACGGCCACAACCACGGCAAACGAACCGCAAGGTGAGGGCAATGAGCCCGCACCAAAGCAATGGGTCAAGCACGTGACGAAGTGGCTGGGCGCGAAGCGTACGCTGATGCAAGCGCGTCGCCCATTGATACTCAAGAAGAAACCCGCCGCTCTTTAAACGTGCGGAACGAAAATAACCGGCGTAAAGCCGGTTTTTCTATTTGTGCCGTGCCCAGTTGCGCTTCCGGTCGCAGCACAGTCGCGCTTTACCCGATTCCGTGCCTGCAGCGCGCGACCCATCATTACCGTTGCAGCGGAACGAATGCTTGCGCCGTT
Organism: Paraburkholderia sediminicola; assembly: GCF_046026855.1. Taxonomy (GTDB): domain Bacteria; phylum Pseudomonadota; class Gammaproteobacteria; order Burkholderiales; family Burkholderiaceae; genus Paraburkholderia; species Paraburkholderia sediminicola_A. The sequence continues at coordinate 85,728 of NZ_JAQQET010000029.1, forward strand.
TTCGCAGATCAATGCATCGCCGCGCCGTGGGCGCGCTACCGCGCCGTTGCCGTCGCTACCGCCGTTGCCGTTGAGTCCATTAACGCCTTGCGTTCGATCTTTTCGAATACGTCCATCAATCTGCCTATACGTTGGGCGCTGTCACGCGGCAGTTGTCCTTCAAGGGGTGACAAGGCGAGAATCCGCCGCCGCCAATAGGGCAAACCCAGCGGTGGGGCTGTCATGAGAAATGGAATAATCTGTTCGAGATGAGCAAGCTCGCTCTCAAATGGGTAGTTCGACATAGATCGTCCGTACGCGCTGTGAGTACCTTCACCTAGCGTGCGCGCGGGGCGGCTTTATGTCTGCACGCTACCGTACAGGATGCGAAGTGGCGCCCTCTGCGCTGACAGACGCGTGGTCGGCGATCGGTGGTTTTCGGTAGCGCATCGCGCTCAGCCCACCGCAACTCAAGCAACCGTTTCGCGTATCGGGCCCCCCGTCAGCGAAACGATAAAGTCGAAGAATGCCCGCACCTTGGCCGGCGGATGATGTCGGGAAGGGTAGAGCGCATACAGCGGATAAACCTCGTCGCCCCAGTCCGGAAACAGTTCGACCAGTTTGCCATTGGCGAGCAAGGGCTCGGCGCCGAGCGCGAGAATCTGCGCGACACCCTGGCCCGCGGCGCACACGCTATGCAAGGTGCCGACGTCGTTCACGGTCAAGCGGCCTTGCGGCGTAATCACGATTCTCTTGCGTCCGCGGTGAAACTCCCAACTGAACGGGTAACCCGTTAGCGGATCACGGAACTTGATGCACACGTGTTTGCCACTTTCGAGTTCGGCCGGGCTCGCTGGATGTCCGTGTTTCTTCAGATACGACGGCGCAGCCACGGTCAGAATCCGCGTGTCGAGCAGCTTGCGTGCAATCAGCGTCGAAACCGGCGGGTCGCCGAAACGGATCGCCAGATCGAAGCCGTCCGCGACCATATCGCCTAACTGGTCACGCGTAACCAACTCGAGTTGCAGATCGGCATGCTTATCGATGAAGCTACCCAGCCTCGGCCCCAGCACGAGACGCGAAAAGAACGGGTCCATGTTCACGCGCAACCGTCCGCGAACCGCAGTGGCGCCCAGAACCGCCGAAGCCGCGGCTTCCTCGAGTCCGCCGAGCAGCGGCACGATCTGTTCGTAAAAGTGCCGGCCTTCATCCGTCAGTGTGACCGAGCGGGTAGTGCGGTCGAATAGCCGGATACCGAGACGCGCTTCGAGCCGGGCAACCGAACGGCTGACCCCGGATTGCGACATGTCGAGCGCTTCGCCGGCTGCCGCAAAACTCCCGCAGTCGACGATCGCCGTCAGCACGCCCATGCCGTTCAGCATGCGCTCGTCAAATGGCATGTGATATTCCCTTGTTACGCATTAATGCGTGACATGCTAACGCGAAACGCCGTTTGAATTCATGTGTCGACGTTGGGAAAGGCCATCTGTCCGAGCGGATCGATGACGCTGCATCATGAGTGGAACGGCAGTCACGCTATCGCGTCAGGTGCCCGCTTAGGCGCTAATCCGGATGATCTCACCTGGTGCATGGATGGACTGCGCTGCTCGTCATGCGTCAGGCATATCAGCCCTGGGTTGCCTGGCCAGGCACCTCGCGCGTGACTGGCGCCTCGTCGAGATGACGAAATACCCAGGCGGACACCAGCGTGATGACACCCACGCATACGAAGCTCAGGCGGAACCCAAGCGCCGCCGATCCCCATTGCGCCGTGAACAGATTCACCAGCCCGCCGCCGATGGAAACACCCAACCCGATCGCGAGCATCTGCACCATCGAAAAGAGGCTGTTGCCGCTGCCGGCATCTTCATGCGAGAGGCCTTTGAGCGTGACGCTGTTCATCGCCGCGAATTGCATGGAGTTGGCGCCGCCGAACACAGCCAGAATCACGATCTCGACGATGAGGGGCGTACCACGCGTAATCAATGCGAACGCAACGATCGCCGACCCCACGATCACCGTGTTGACGAGCAGGAACGTGTCGTAGCCATAGCGGCGCACGAGCGGCGCAATCCAGCGTTTGGTGAGGGTGCCGGCCAGTGCGGCGGGCAGCATCATCAGGCCGGAATGCAGCGGTGAGTAACCCAGTTGCAATTGCAGCAGTAAGGGCACAAGGAACGGCACGGCGCTCGAGCCGATGCGGCACACCAGGTTGCCGATCAGACCGACGCTGAAATTCGGCTCGCTGAAGAGCGAGAGTTTGAAGAGCGGATTGCTGCGGCGCCTGGCGTGTGGAATGTAGGCGAGCGCACTGACCACGGCGAGCGCGAAGAGACCCGCCGACCATGCCGCGCGGTGCGTCTCGACCGGTGCTTCGAAGGCCAGCGAAAATGTGATCATGCACAGCGACAACAGCCCGCAACCGACGAAGTCGAACGGCGGCGCCTGAGTTTCGCCATGCGCCGGTAAATACCGCTGTACCGCGTAGAGCCCCAATGCGCCGATCGGCACGTTGATCAGAAAAATCCAGTGCCATGTAATGGCCTGCACGAACCAGCCGCCGAGCGTCGGCCCGGCGATGGGCCCCAACTGGCCGGCAATCGAAATGAACGCAAGCGCCGACACGTATTGCTCACTCGAGACGCTGCGCAGGACGGCGAGCCGTCCGATCGGCAGCAGCATCGAGCCGCCCAGCCCTTGCAGGACCCGCGCCATCACCAGTTGACCGAGCGTATGCGCGCTCGCGCAGCAGATCGAACCAAGTACGAACACGAGGATCGCCACGAAATAGACGCGCCGCGTGCCGAAGCGGTCGGCGAGCCAGCCCGAAGCGGGCGTGAGCATCGCCATTGTCAGCGTGTAGGCGACCACGATCGGCTGCATTGCGAGGGGCGCGACGTGCAGGCTGTTCGCAATCGACGGCAACGCCGTGTTGACAATCGTCGTGTCGAGCGACTGCATGAAAAAGCCGGCGGCGACGATCCAGAGTAGCGCTGTCTGGGCGGAATCCTTGTTCATTGTTCAATTGAGCTACGGGGCGGCGGGGGCGGACAGACCGGCGGGCCGTGCTCGAAGCAGTCGTTGGGGGGATTCCGTCATGATATTGACATTACCGTCAATCGGGAACCCCACTAGGGACATTGACTGTTATCGACTTTGCCGATAACCAGGGCGACAATGGCGCATGCTCAATCCCATCTGGCTCAAGACCTTCGCGACAGTCGCGGCCTGCCATAGCTTCACCGAGGCGGGGCGGCGACTCGATCTCACGCAGTCCAGCGTCAGCGAACATATCCGCCGGCTCGAACAGAGCGTCGGGCGGCGCCTGTTCGTGCGCGACACCCATTCGCTCGCCGTGACCCCGGACGGCGAGGCCATGCTCGCGCACGCCAGCGTGATCCTCCAGGCGCTCGCGCGGGCCGAATCGCAGTTTCGCGCGCCGCGTCTGAAAGGGCGCGTGCGGCTCGGCTCATCGGACGACGTCGCGCTCGGGCCGCTGCCCACGGTGCTGGCGGCGTTTCGCGACGCGCACCCCGACGTCGAACTGGAAATCACCATCGGTATGACCGGCAAGCTGTATGAGTTGCTGGACGCCGGTTCGATCGATTTGCTGGTCGGTAAGCGGCGTCTGGGCGACCGCCGCGGCGTACCGCTTTTCACGGGGCGGCTGGAGTGGCTGGCGCGCACCGGTACGCTGGTCGATCTCAGCCAGCCCTTGCCGCTCATTCTGGTCGCCGAGCCGAGTGTGACACGGGCCGTGGTGCTCGATGCACTCGCCGAAGCCGGTTTCAGCTGGCAGGTGGTGTGCACGAGCAGCAGTCACGCGGGCTGCATCGCGGCCGCGCGGGGCGGGCTTGGCATAACGGTTCGTCCGCAGTATCTGGCCGCGCGGGGCCTGGCGCCGCCGCTTAATGCGGCCAGTCTGCCGACGCTGCCCTCGGTGGAATTCATCGCGCTTGCCGCCAAACGGCTGAGCCGTCCGGCGGGCACGTTGCTGCAATTGCTGCACGATAGCGATTTGCGCGGTTCGTGGATTGGTGAATGACGCCGCGTGGGCGGCGCCTGAGCGAGTCGCTTAACCCGAGGTGCTGTTCCGCTTAAGCGGGCAGGGCCGCCGCCAACACGTCGAACTCCGCGCCCCACGCTGCGCGCCATGCGTGGCGTGTTGTTTCGTCGACCCATGCACCGTCGATACCGTTCAGCATGAACTGCCGCAACTCGGCGATGCTGAAGCCGAAGTGGCTATGCATCAATTGCCATGCTTCGCTCGGCGTTACTTTGTGTAGCGTCGGGTCGTCGGTGTTCGGGTGGATTTTCAGGCCCAGGCCCGGCATGCGTCTCATCGGATGCTGTTCGGCCCAGACTTCCGGGGCGAGCATGCGCAAATAGTAGGAGTTGGTCGGCACTACGGTGAACACGATGCCGCGCTCCGCATAGCGAGCCGCCAACTGCGGGTTGCCGACGATCGTGTAGCCATGATCGATCCGGTCGCATTGCAGCAGGTCGACGGCCGTCTCGACATTGCGCCATGGCATGCCGAATTCGCCCGCATGCGCGGTGGTTTTGAAGCCGGCGTTACGTGCATTGCGGTACGCCTTCCAGAACAACTCAGGCGGTCTGTCATTCTCGCGGTAGTCGATGCCGAGGCCAGCCACTTCGTCCGCGCGATGCGCGCACATCCAGTCGACCAGTGCGACCGCTTCGTCAGGATCGGCTTCGCGGTCGATGCTCGGGATCAGTCGCGCGCTGATGCCGAAGTCGCGCGCGGCGTCGCGAATTGCGGTGACGATGGCCGCTTGCGCATCCGCATAGGGAATCTTCGAGACACGTACGGTGCCGGTAGGATTCCAGAAGAATTCGCTATGGCGCACCTGATGCGAGGCGGCATCGGCGAGATATTCATACGCGATGCGATGCAGGTCGTCTGCATGCGTAAGCAGATGCTCGTCGAGCGCACGCAGCACGCGCAGCACACCGACGGGTTTTTCGCCGCGCGTATAGAACGCGTCGATCTCTTCGCGATCGATCGGCGCGTTGCTCTTTTCGGCGAGCGCGATGAAAGTCTCGTGACGCACCGCGCCCAGCAGGTGGCAATGCAACTCGACCTTCGGCAGGGCGGTGAAGAAGGCGCGATGGGCGTCGGTGAGCGTAATGCCGAGGCGCGATGCGGGCACGTTGCCCAATGTCTCTTTCATGTCGGTATGGTTTTCGGTAGTGCGTAAGACTCGACGAAAATTCAGTTTAGTGCAAATGCAGGATGAAACGTGCAGCTACGCTGGGTCACTAAAATGAAGAGCTCAATGCGGCTTGACCACGGTATAGAAGTAATAGCCGAGCGGCACGGCCAGCACGTAGAGGCCCCACGGTACTTCACGGAAACGTCCGGCGAGCAGCTTGACGAGGACATAGCAGAGCAGGCCGCCCGCGATGCCGGTGCCGAAACTGTTCGACATCAGCGTGAGCAGCACCATCGAAAGAACGGGCAGCGAGTCGCTGAAGTCGTCGAAATGGGTATGGCGAATCGTGCTGAACATCGACAGCCCGATCAGGATCAACGCCGGGGCAGTCGCTTCTTTCGGAATGGCCAGCGCGACCGGCACGAACAACAGCATCAGCGCGAACATCGCGGCCGCAGCGAGCGAGGAGAGGCCGGTACGCCCACCCGCTTCAACGCCTGCCGCCGATTCCACCAGCGCGGTGAGCGCCGGAATACCGAGCATCGGACCGAGCGTTGCGGCAATCGAATCGACGAGAAACGGGCGATTGATGTTCGGCAGATTCGCATTTTCGTCGAGCAGATCCGCTTTGGCGCCGACCGCGAGCGTGGTGCCGAGCGTCGAGAAAAACTCTGCCGCGAAGAACACGAACAGATACGGAATTGCAGCCACGCTCAATGCACTCGCAATGTCGAGCTTGAACGCGATCGGCGCAATGCTATGTGGCCATGACAGAAACGACGTGGGCATATGCGTGACGCCGAGCGGCACACCGGCGCCGGCCGCAATCAGGATTGCCCACAAAATCGCGCCGGGGACGCGGCGGCCTTGCAGCACGACAGCCGCGCCGAGACCGATCAATGCAACCAGGGTGCCGGGACGCGAGAAATCGCCGAGTGCCAGCGCATTGGTCTTCGCGTTGGCAATCACCATCCCGGCGTTACGGAAGCCGAGCACCGCGATGAACAAACCGATCGATGCCCCGAGCCCGAGCTTGATCTGCGCCGGAATCAGGCGCACCACGAGACTGCGCGCGCCCACCAGCGTCAGGATCAGGAACAGCACGCCGGACACGAACGCAATGCCCAGACCCGTTTGCCATGCGACGTGCTCGCCCGCGAGCGTGATGCCCAGAATCACAGAGCCGCCGATGCCGGGTCCCACGAGAAACGGCAGGTTCGCATACAGCGCCATCAATACCGTGCTCAGCACGAACACGAGAATCGTTGCGGTAGTCGCCGCGCCGCGATCCATGCCGCCCGCCGACAGCAGCGACGGAATGACCACCAGCAGATAGGCGGCCGCGAGAAACGACGTGATGCCGGCGATTGTTTCGATACGCACGCTGGTCTTGCGCGCGGTGAGCGCGAAACGCCGTTCGAGCCACCCGCTGTGCGCAAGCCTGGCCGGGTTGTTTGTTGTCGGCATTGAAGATTCGTTATTGATCAATTGATTCATCCTGTTACTACGCCATTTATACTGCTGCGCATTGCGTCGATGCATTGCACTCCATGACCGACCGTTCGTCCCTGCTGCCCGCGCTCACGCTGCGGCAAATCCAGTACTTCGTCACGCTTGCGCATGCACGCAGTTTCACGCAGGCCGCGCAATCGCTCGCCTTGACGCAGCCGGCGCTGACCGCAGCGATCCGGCAGATCGAATTTCTGCTCGGCGGCCCGCTGTTCGCGCGTTCCGCGCACCGGCTGACGCTGACGCATGCGGGCGCCAGCGTGCTGCCGCTCGCGGAACGGCTGCTCAATCAGGCGCGCGGCACCTTCGACGATATGGCGAGCACCTTCGCCGAACGTGTGCAGACGGTGCGCATCGGATTGATTCCATCGGCTGCGGCACGCCTGTTGCCCGCGCTCGCCTTGTTGCGTGCACAAAAACCCTCGTTGCGCTTCACGCTGAACGACATGCCGAACACCGCCTTGATCGATGCCGTGCGCCAGGGCGCGGTCGATTTCGGCGTCGGCGTGCACGAACCCGATGCGATCGCGGCGGACAACGACGGCGAAGCCGCGCTGCGCTACCAGGATCTGTTCGAGGATCAGATCGTGGGGGTGGTGCGCCGTGACGATCCGCTCGCGCAGAAGAAGAGCCTTGCGTGGGCAAAGCTGGTAGGCCGCGATCTGGCGGTGTTCGTGCGCGGCAGCGTCAGCGATGCATTGCGGCGCACCGGCGGAGCCGAAGGTTTGCAACTGACGGTCGCATACCGCGTCGAGTACACGGAGCCTTTGTACGAATTGGTGCGCAACGGTCTGGCAATTGCGGTGCTGCCCAGTCTCTACACCATGCATCTGCATGACGCGGAACTGGTCGCGTTGCGCCTCGACAAACCGCCTGTCACCCGTTCGATCGCGCTGATTTCGCTCGCCGGCGACGATCGCGGTCCGCACGTGCGGGCTTGCCGCGAGTGGATCGCCGCGCATATCTGACGCAACGTGTGCTGAATGCATGAGCGTTGTCGAGTCTTTCACGGACTCAGGGCAGTGTGGCGAGCCGGGCGCGCAAGGTGGCGTAAAAACCGTCCGCGTCGACTTCGGTGATCCAGGTCGCGTTCGGCTTACGGCCGCTGTGTCCGCTCCAGTCCACCACGGTTTCACCGAGCGTCCATTCGCCGACTGTCTCGATCATCACGTTGACCTCACGTCCTTTGAATAGAGACGGCTCGATCAGGTAGCCAGTGGCGCAGGGGTCGTACATCGGGGCTTCTTCAACGCCCCGGCGTCCCTTCTGATACGCGACTTCCGCAGCCATGATATCGGCGGCCATCGTGCCGCAGCGATTGCCGAGCGCGCGAATCGGCGCGATCCGTGCCGGCGTGATCGGCGCTTTCACGGCGACGTCGCGCGGCAGCACGACGATCGACACACCGCTGGCAAACACGACTTGCGCGGCCTGCGGATCGACGTAGATATTGAATTCGGCCGCGGGCGTGATGTTGCCGCGTTCAAAGAACGCGCCACCCATCAGCACGATTTCGCGGATGCTGTTGCGAATCTCCGGTGCCTCGATGAGCGCGGTGGCGAGATTGGTTAACGGGCCGAGCGCGCACAGCGTCACGCTATGCGGCGGCGCCGCGCGCAAGGCGTCGATCAGAAAAGCAACCGCGTGCTGCGGCGCGAGAGGCGCGAGCGGTTCATGCAGCGGCACGCCTTCGAGGCCGGTCTTGCCATGCACGGTGGCGGCCGTGATCAGTTCGCGCGTGAGTGGGCGTGGACAGCCCGCATACACCGGCAGAGATTGCGTACGCTCGGCCCAGTCCCGCACGATGCGCGCATTGCGTTCGGTGAGATTGAGCGGCACGTTGCCCGCGACCGCCGTGATCGCACGCACATCGAGCCGGTCGCTCGCGCCGAGGGCGAACAGGATGGCAATCGCGTCATCCTGACCGGGATCGCAATCGATGATCACGCTGCGGCGCGCGCCGCTTTGCAAAGCGGGAGCGCTCGAAGATGACGTGCCACTTGTCGCGCTATCCGCCCCGGCAGCACCCGACGCGGCGGCCAGCATCGGCCAGGCCGATGCACCCGCAGCCAGTCCCATGGCCGTGCGCAAAAACGCGCGCCGGTCTTGCGTTGAATCGAATGAATTCGTCATTGTCAGAACACGTGGCGCATGCCGACCGTCGCGATCATCTGACGTATGCCGGTGGATTGAGCGTAGGCAAAAATCTGCGCATGTTGCGCGTCGCCGGCGGCTTGCTGCGCGATCACCGTCAACGCGACGTCGGTGCGTTTCGACAGGAAATAGTCGGCTTGCAGATTGACCTGATGCCATTTGGGGCTCGTGTTGATCACATCGTATTTGCCGTCCGTGAACGCATACGCTGCGCCGAGAATGAACGCGGGCGTCACGTGGTAGTTCAGGTTCAGATTGTAGTTCTGCAAATGCAGATGGGAACCGTCGAGATAATCGTAGCGGACATCGGTGAAGAGCGCTGCAAATTGCGCGGGGCCTACCGTATAGAAGCCACCCGTGCCGAAGATGCGCTGCTTGCTCGCATACGCAGCCGGATGCAGCGCGCTCTTCGCGAAGATCAGCAGCGACGAGGCATAGTCGTTCGAAATCGCGCCGTCCGGGTTGGTCGCGCTAAACGGGTTGTTGTACTGCGCGTAGACCACGCTCCACTTCAGCGGGCCGTTCTCGTAACCGGCGCCGAAGCTGTACGCATTGTTATTGGCGAATCCGGTGGCATTGCTGAAACCGTACTCGGCCGTGGCCTTCAGGCCGCGATAGTCGGGTGTCACGTATTTCACCGCGTTTTGCACGCGGATGTCGTTATAGCCGTTGTCGTTGTCGCCGATGTTCACGCCGTTGCTCGCAATGATCACCGGACCGACGTAGTCGTGCACCGTGTCGTACTGACGACCGAACGTCAGCGTACCGAACGTCTTGCTGGCGAGTCCGACAAACGCCTGGCGGCCGAATTCGCGGCCGTTTTGCGACGCGGTGCCGCTCATCACGTTAAAGCCGTTTTCCAGCTGGAAGATCGCGGTCGTGCCGCCACCCAGATCTTCAATGCCCTTCAGCCCCCAGCGCGGATTCTGGTTGGTCCCCGAGAGCGCCTGCCACGCGTTTTTGCCGCCCTGATTCGTCGCATAGCCGACGCCCGCCGAAATCAGGCCGTACAGCGTCACGCTGCTTTGCGCATGGGCGGCGCTGGAGAGCGCGCCGGCGATCGCGAGAGGGGCGAACTTGAGTAGTTTCATCGTGGTCCAGTAGCGGGAAAGGAGGGCACCGAGCGTAGGGCGCATTCAAACTGGGCTCGACTATACGAAGTCGTCGACTATAAAAATAATGTTGTTTTTTTATAGTTCCATAAATTTAATCTATTCAATGGGCCTTGGCCGGCCATCGGCGAAACATGGGGACGGCCGCAGCGCAAGCGTCCTTGCCCTTACCCGTGTAAAAGTGGTGTGAACCGTCCGGAGCCGTTATCTGGTGGTGCGCCGGAGGCTATGACGAGGAATTTGGTAATGCGGGCTGGCGTCAGACAAGGCGCGATGGAGGGAATCGCGGAGTCGTTCGCTGCGGTCGGAGTTTTGCGCCGCTATGGCGATTGAAGAGGCTGGCGTGGTTCATCAAGCGCCGGTTCTGGCCCACATGAGAATCGCCCGTGCAGCGCTGCGAAAGGTATTCGGCGTTTCGGGCTTAACCTTTGATTGAACCACGCTGTTTTTTGCTCAACGTTCAGTCATAGTGGCGATGCTTGTGATGGCGCTTGTTCGGTCGGTAGCCGCGGGCATAGTCGTCCGCGTACGAATTGGACCGCGAAATGTTACCGCCAAGCGCTGAACCCGCGCCGCCGCCCACGGCCGCGCCGACGAGGCCGCCCGTGCGGCCGCCCATCGCATTGCCTGCCGCTGTGCCGGTACCGCCCCCGAGCGCGCCACCGATGATGGCGCCCGTGCGTTCCCTGCGGTTTGACGTGACTGCGCCGCCGGCGCCGCCGCCGACTGCACCGCCAATGACCGAACCTGTGCTGCCGCCTATCGCGCCACCCAGGGCAGCGCCGGCTACGCCGCCGAGCGCGCCGCCAAGGGCATTGTTCATGTCGCCGGCCACCGCCGGTAACGACGTTGCAGTGGCGAGCGCTGCAATGGCAACAATCTGGAAGATTTTCTTCGACATAAAAGGTCTTTAGTTTTTGGGACGGCGCCGAGTATAACCGCCCACCGAAAGGTTTTTGTAACTTGCCGGTTGGGGCCTCGGTAAGAGGTGTAACAAAATGATCCGATGGTTTTTTAGTGAAACACTTTCGGTACCATTGGCGTCAGGCGTCAGGCGTCAGGCGTCAGGCGTCAGGCGTCAGGCGTCAGGCGTCAGGCGTCAGGCGTCAGGCGGCGGCCAAACGTCCGTGCGTCTTTGAAGGCATTTGACCGTCGCTTACTGCTCGAGCGTCGGTCACTCGCGTGGCTCTGTGCGTCGGATGGCGTTCGCAGTCGTTAGACCGATCAGAACAGCCAGCCTGAGCGAATGCCCGTTTCTACAGCACGGACGGACGACCCGGCAATTCTCTGGATATCGCTCGCCCGTTCCTGCTCGTCAGGTCCGCCAATGCCGTCATTTGTCTGATTAAAACCGGGATCAGTCGTTTATCACGGCTGGCTCGCATCATTTGCAGGATCCGTCAGTAAGTATGATGAATACCCGAAAGATTTTGATGATTATTGGAGGGCTCCTGCTCGGAGCAGCAGGGATCACGTACCTGATGCTCCTTCAGGCGGACCGCCGCTCAATGGCAGAAGTCACGGCCGCCATGGATAAATCCGCACGCCCTCCGGTCGTGGATTCGCGCGTCGGCGATCACGTGACGGACGGCAGCATCGGCCAGTCGAAGCCGTCATCCGGCACAATCACGAAAAGTACTGCCAACGCGCAGCAGCCGGTGGTTCCCGCTCCGGCTCCCGCTCTGGCAGCGGCACCTGCGCCCATGACGGCCGCGCGCGCATCCAGTCCGGCCGCCTCACAAGTCACCGGGCAACCGAAACCGGAGGCACAACCGAAGCAGGCGCCGTCGACGGCAGTCGCGTCGGTGAACGTGCAGGACTCGGGAGCGCCGAAGGTGGTTCCGGCGCAGCGCGCCCAGCGTGGAGGAGATGGTCCGGACCGTCGCGCGATAACGACTCAAGGCTCGACACCGGAGACGGACGAACTGGTCAGGGAATCGGCGAAGCTCGATCCATCATTGCCTCCGCCGGATATGTCCGCTGCTCGCACCGCCATGGACCAACGTAGCTCGAAGCCAGGCACGGGCTCGAACCCGGTCGCGGCCGCGATGACGGATCAGCTCGTCAGGCAATCGGCGAAGCTCGATCCTTCGCTGCCACCGCCCAGGTAACCGACTTCTCCGGGAGCAGGTGCGGCTGCACGAACGCTCCCGGCACTTGAGCATCGCGCCCCTCTGTGCCGGTCCGCCTAGCTTATCGAGTCGACTGAAAACGCGATGTCCTTCTGTGCTTCAAGCACCCTCAGGCGCTCAGCCAACGCAGCCCTGATCGAGTCGTAGGCACCGCCGCCAAGCGTCAGGCGTAACGGCGGATGCACCGAGTCCGCCGCAACGATCATTGCGGCGACTGTCTTGCCTGCATCGCCCCGAATTGCAAAGCTGTTGGACGCAATCGCCCGCCTGACGTTGCCTGCCGGGGTATCGTCGTACTCAGGCATCGGCACTGCGTGATCGAGACCGGCACCGAACTGCGTGCTCGTCGGCCCCGGCTCCACGATCACGAAGTCGATGCCGAATGGTGCAACCTCCTTCGCTACTGACTCGACGAAACCTTCGATGCCCCATTTCGTAGCGTGATAGAGGCTGAAATTTGGGTAAGCGATCTGTCCACCTTCGGACGAGACCTGGACGATCCGGCCGCCGCCCTGGCGGCGCAGGTGAGGCAGCGCGGCACGGATGATCTGAATCGATCCAGTGAGATTGGTAGCGATCTGCCTGACTATCTGTTCATCAGTCACTTCCTCGGCCGCGCCGAACAACCCGTAGCCCGCGTTGTTCACGACCACGTCGATACGGCCCATCGCTTCGAATGCGGCAGCGATATTCGAGTGCACCGCGCGGATGTCGGTGACATCGAGTGTCAGCACATGCAACCGGTTTTCGTACTGTTTTTTCAGCTCATCGAGCGCCCCCTCGCGCCGCAGCGTCGCGACGACCCGATCGCCGCGTTGCAGCAGGCGCTCAGCGAGTAGTCGACCGAGGCCTGACGACGTGCCGGTGATAAACCAGGTCTTCATCATGGTGTGTCTCTCCACAAAGTGTATGGAATGGCATTGCCTGATTACCAGTCTAGGTACCCGTCGTTGGTCAGAGAAGTCTCTATAGTGCGTATGACCCCGTGAAAATTCGCCACCAATGACCAAGCCGACACTTGCCGATCTGACCGCGTTTTCCACTGTCGCAGCGCATCGGAGTTTCCGCCGTGCCGCCGATACACTCGGCGTTTCGCGCTCCTCGCTTAGTCACGCCATGCTCGCACTGGAGCGCGAATTGGGCGTGCGCCTGCTCAATCGCACGACACGTAGCGTAGCGCCGACAGAAGCCGGCGAAGCATTGCTCGCTCGGCTTGCGCCCGTGCTCCGCGATCTCGACGACGCACTGGATGCCGTCGCCGATGCGCGCGGCAATCCGAGCGGCACGCTCAGGATCAATGCAAATGAGAGTGCGGCGCGGCTGTTATTGAAAACAGTGGTGCCGCTTTTTCTGAAGCGCTTTCCGGGCATGGCGCTCGACCTGGTCGCGGAGGGACGGCTCGTCGATATCGTCGAGCAAGGTTTCGATGCCGGAGTACGGCTTGGCGAGTCGATCCCGCGCGACATGGTGGCGGTGCGCATCAGCGATGATCTTCGCTTCGTAGTCGTTGCAGCGCCTTCGTATCTGGCGGGTCGCACACCACTCATCACGCCCGACGACCTTCGTAGCCACGACTGTATTCGTCAACGTCTGCCGAGCGGCAAACGCTACCGCTGGGAGTTCCGCAAGCACGGGCAGGAAGTGGCAATCGATGTTTCCGGGGTGCTCACGCTGGATCACAACGGTCTGATGGTTGAGGCCGCGTCCGATGGGTTGGGCCTCGCGTATGTACCGGAGTCCACGGCCCACGACTGGCTGGACGACGGCCGGCTGGTTACCGTGCTGGAGGACTGGTGCCCGTTCATCCCGGGGCTCTGCCTGTACTACCCTGGGCATCGCCACGTGCCTGCTGGTCTGCGGGCGTTCATAGACGTGCTTAGGGAGGCAAATCACTAACGCATGTAAATGTCCGTTGTCGAGGATCCTGACCGATGGCTTTGTCAAGTTGACGGCTGTAGACTACCTGTTTGGCTCAAGCATAGTTATCCTTATTAGATAGCTTGCTGAGACTCGGAAGTGACAGTCCAGTTTCTTCTTTTCGCTCGGCCATTCAACTGTAGTTGTGCTCGCGTCTGTCGCGGTTCCCATTACTGCGTCTGCCATGCAGGCGCATTTTTACCATTACAAAGAAATCGGCGGGGTCGTCGGAACTCCGGTGCCGAGTCGATAGTCCTGGAAACGGCGCCAACGTCCGGTGGCACAGCCTTCCTCGTTCCAGACCTACAGAACACTATCCTTACCGCTTGTAATGGCATCGTTGCCGGGTTTCGGTCGATTCTGTATGGTGGGTCATTCACCTACCCGATGAGATCCCGAATGACGCTCCCCGCAGACCAGCTTCCGCAACCGGTTCGCTCCGATATCCTGATCATCGGCGCCGGCCCCGTGGGTCTCTTTGCCGCTTTCGAAGCGGGCGTGATCGGCCTGTCATGCCAGATTGTCGACGCGCTCGACAAGATCGGCGGGCAGTGCACGGAGCTCTATCCGGACAAGCCGATCTACGACATTCCCGCCATTCCGTCATGTACCGCGCGCGAGCTGGTCGAGCGTTTGATGGCGCAATGCAAGCCGTTCGATGTGCCGATCCATCTTGAGCAGAGAGTCGAGTCGGTCGAGCAGCGCGACGACGGGCGCTGGACTGTGCGCACCGACCGCGGTCTCGTATTCGACGTGGCGGCGATTCTGCTTGCCGCCGGGAACGGTGCGTTCGTCCCGCAAAAACTGGCGCTGGCTGAAGCCGTGCCGCTGGAATCGCGCCATGTGCACTACAGCGTGCAACGCCTCGCCGATTTCGCCGACAAGACCGTGGTGGTGGCCGGCGGCGGCGACTCCGCGCTCGACTGGGCGCTGGCATTGCGCCAGGTCGCGCGGCGCGTGACGCTGGTGCATCGTCGCAACGGCTTTAGTGCGGCGGATTCGAGTGTGGAGTCGATGCGCCGGGCGGTCGAGGCGGGGGAGATGGACTTTATTGTCGGCGCGATTTCAGGGCTCGGCGTTGAGGGCGATGCGTTGAAATCGATCGCGCTGCGGCATATCGAAGGCGAAACGCAGCTCGAAACGGAGCAACTCGTCGTGCTGTACGGGTTGGTCGCCGATCTTGGGCCGATCGCACAATGGAATCTGTCGACCCACGGCGGTCGCGTCGATGTGGATACCTCCAACTACGAAAGCTCGCGGCCCGGCATTTTCGCGGTTGGCGACATCGCCAACTATCCGAACAAGCAGAAGCTGATTCTGTCCGGCTTTCATGAGGCATCGCTAGCGCTGCGCAAGGCATACACGTACGCGTTTCCGGAGAAAAAGCGGGTCCATGTCCATTCGAGTTACGACGCGAAGCTGGCGGAAAAGGTCGGAGCGGCGGGTTAAGGGTCCCTCCAGGTACCGAGTTTGCTGCACACACGGCGGCAAGGTGGCGTTTTCAGTTGTCGAAGCGGTAACGTTGGACAACAAACAGGATATGAAGACGGGCCGGTGTATGCTTTTGGGCAAACCATCTAAGTCCTCCTGCTATGAACGAGACTGACGCCGCTTCCGCAAGCGGTCACGGCGAGTCCGCCCACGAGCCGCCTGCGCTCCGTGCGAACACGCCCTTCGAGGTCGACTACTGGGCACTAGTCCAGTCGATCGAAGATTACGCAATCTTCCTGCTGGACCCGGCCGGGCGTATCGTCAGCTGGAATGCCGGCGCGCAGAAGCTGAACGGCTACGCGGCGCACGAGATCATCGGCGCGCACTTCTCCCGTTTCTACACTGCCGAAGCCGTGGAGCGTGGCTGGCCGGGTTATGAGTTGCAACAGGCCGCACTTACCGGCCGCTTCGAGGACGAAGGCTGGCGGGTTCGCAAAGACGGCACGACCTTCTGGTCGAACGTGGTCATCACGGCGGTGCGCAACGAAGCTGGGCTACTGACCGGTTTCGCCAAGATTACCCGCGATCTGACCGCGCAGCGCGAGTATATGGACGCATTGCGGCGAAGCGAGGAGCGTTTCCGTCTGCTGGTCGACAGCGTGAAAGACTACGCGATTTTCATGCTCGATCCGGATGGTTATATTGTGAGTTGGAATGCTGGCGCCGCGCGCATCAAAGGGTATACGCGCGACGAAATCATCGGCCGGCATTTTTCGACTTTCTACCCGCGCGAAGACGTGGCGGCCGGCAAGCCGGTGCGCGAACTCGCGATCGCGAAGCAGATCGGCCATGTCGAAGACGAAGGCTGGCGCGTGCGTAAGGACGGCACGACCTTCTGGGCCAACGTCAACATCACCGCCATGTATGACGAATCGAACCAGTTGCGCGGCTTCGCGAAGGTCACGCGCGATCTGACCGAGCGCCGTGAACGCGAAGAACTGGAGCGCTCCGGCGAGCACATGCGCAAGTTTCTCGCGACCCTCGCTCACGAGCTGCGCAATCCGCTCGCGCCGGTGCGCAATGCGGTTGGGGTGATGCAACTCGAAGCGGGTCTGAGTCCCACGTTGGCGCGTTCACGCGATCTGATCGACCGCCAGGTGACTCACATCACGCGCCTCGTCGACGATCTGCTCGACGTCGGCCGCATCATGTCGGACAAGGTCGAGTTGCGCCTTGCACGCGTCGATCTGGCCGAAGTGGTGGTGCGCGCGATCGAAGCTGCGCGGCCGTTTACCGATGCGCGGGAGCAGAGTGTGGCGCAGCACATGCCGGCCGAGCCGCTTATCGTCGACGGCGACACGACGCGACTTGTGCAGGTACTGCAAAACCTGTTGCATAACGCATCGAAGTTTTCGCCGTTCAGCAGCCGCATCGAGATCTTCGGGCGTCTCGATCATCACATGGCTGTGCTGGAAGTGCGCGACCACGGCCGCGGCATTCCCGTACGTTCGCTCGATGCGATCTTCGAGTTGTTCGTCCAGGAAAAGGACAAGCAAAGCTCCGGCGAAGGCGGCCTCGGCATCGGCCTCACGTTGTGCAAATCGCTGATTGGACTGCACGGCGGCAGCATCATCGCGAGCAGCGCGGGAGAGGGGTGTGGCAGTTCGTTCACGCTCAGTCTGCCGTTGGCCGCGGCGCCCGCCGAAAAGCGGGTTGATGAGGCTGGCGCTGCGGCAAGCGAGGTGTCGCCGCTGCGTATCCTGCTGGTGGACGACAATCGGGACTCCGCCGACAGCCTCGCCATGCTGCTCCAACTCAAAGGCCACGAGGTCCGCATTGCCTACGACGGCCCACAGGCGCTCGAGGTCGCACCGCGCCTCGCGCCCCACCTTGCATTGATCGACCTTGCGATGCCCAAAATGGACGGTTACGCCACGCTGGCGGCGTTGCGCGAAATGCCCGCGCTGGCCGGCACCGTGTTCGCCGCTATGACCGGTTTCGGTCATGCAAGCGATCGCGAACAGACGCGAGTGGCCGGTTTTGACACTCATCTCGTCAAGCCAGTAGAACTCGCATTGTTCGACGCGTTGCTGGAGCAGGCGGAAGCGCGGCGTCATTAGCCCGCTTGATGCCTGGCGCTGGTCCGGTAAATCGATTGAGGGGGGGCGGTACTTTACCCGCGACCGCCTCGCGCGATCTCTTCACCGGCGCGATGCGGCATGCGCAGCGTCACGGGGATCGACGCGAACGAGCACAAGCCCACCACCAGAAACGCGGGCCAGAAATCCGACCACGTGATGCTTGGATGTCCGTGCAGCACGCGCGAAATCTGCAGCACGATACCGCCCACGGTCACGCCCAGGCCGAGCGACATCTGCTGCACGACACTGCCGAGACTCGTCGCGCGTCCCACATCGCGGCTGGCGATTTCCGCGTAAGTCAGCGAGTTGAGACTCGTGAATTGCAGCGCCGGGAAGAAGCCGCCGAGCAACACGACGAACCAGATGATCCAGGTCGGCGTGCCGGGGAAAAACAGTCCGCATGCCGCGATTGAAATACCTGACAGCGCCGCGTTCACCACCAGCACCGAACGGAAACCGAAGCGATGCAGCACGCGCGAGGCGATCGTGCGCATGAACATGCCGCCGAACGCGGACGCGCAGGTGATCAGGCCGGACTCGAACGCGCTCATGCCGTGTCCCTCCTGCAGCATCAGCGGCAGCAGAAACGGCAGTGCACCGAGACCGATGCGAAACAGCGAGCCACCGAGCACGCTCGCCTGAAATGTCGGTACCTTGAAAAAGCTCAGATCGAGCAAGGGCAGTTTGACGCGCTGGGCGTACAGGACGTAGCCCACGAGCAGCACTGCGCCGCTCGCGCACATGCCGAACGCGTCCCGATTCGAAATGAGTTCACCGCCAACTAGCGACAGTCCGAGCAGAAGCAACACCGCGCCCGCCGCCGACAGAAAAAACCCGATCCAGTCGAGCGGCCCGGGGTCCGGTTCGCGTGTATTGGCGATGTGCCGGTTGGTCAGATAGATGCCGAGAATGCCGATCGGCACGTTGATGAAGAAGATCAGGCGCCAGTGCAGATAGGTCGTGATGAAGCCGCCGAGCAGCGGCCCGGCGGCCGGTCCGAGCATCGCGGGGACACTCAGATAGTTCATCGCGCGAATGAAGTCGGATTTGTGGACCACGCGGAAGATGATGATTCGCCCAACCGGGACCATCATCGCGCCGCCAACGCCCTGCACGAAACGGGCGAGGGTGAAGGTGGCCAGCGAGTTCGATGCAGCGCACAAGAGTGAGCCAGTCACGAAGATGCCGATCGCGGTGCGAAAAATTGTCCGCGCGCCAAAGCGATCCGCGAGCCAGCCGCATACCGGGATGAACACGCCAAGACCGAGTACATAGCTCGTCACCGCGATTTTCAGCGTGACCGGATCGCGCCCGAAGTCGCGCGCCATGGCGGGCAACGCGGTGACGATCACGTTCGCATCGACGCTTTCCATGAACATCGCGCACGCGACGATGAGAGGCGCAATCAGGGCTTTCTGGACGACAGTCATGGGAGCAGGCGGGCGATCGGTCTGCGGCGGATGGTCGCAGACAAAGGGGCCATTATTGCACCTGTACGGTGCGGATGGTTAATAGCGCTGCGTCTGATGCTTCCCTTTTTCTGAATTGCTCAAGTTCCGGATGTGACCCTCGCACAACACCTCAACGACATTATTGATATTTGTTGCGGCGCGGCATGAGAGGACTATAATCGGGTTATTGCCTAGGTATAAACCCTATACAGGAGTCCACCATGAACACTGCTTCCAACGTCGCTACCGCCCGCACTGCTACCGCAGCTAACACCACGTGGCTGGGCAAGATCCGCGCCCTGGCCCTGCATGCACTCAATCTGCATCTGCAAAACTGCGCGGTGATCGCTGAAGCGCATCGCCGCCCGCAGTAAGCGCGCTAGTAACGGGTTAGCAGGTACCAGAGTCGGCGCAGGCGCTGTACGGCAAAGCCGAGGCGCGCATGCGCCGGGCTACCTGCCTGGTGGTCCGCTCGTGTTGCCAGATTAGCGCCGGATTGTTACCGGGGCGCCAGTCGTGGCGAGCAACCGACAGTATTGGCCGTATCCTCATCGGCTGGGAATCTCGAACACCAGACAGGTCGTCGTGGCATGCGCGTAGAGCGTGCCGTCGGGGCCGACCAAGCGAGCTTCCGCTGTCGCCAGTTGCCGTCCGCAATGAATCACCTTGCCCTCGGCACGCACGCGTTGCACGCGCGGCGTCACAGCTTTCACGTAATTCACGCTCAGCTCGGCCGTGGTGTAGCCACGACCCGGCGGCATCATCGTATGCACCGAGCAGCCTAGCGCGGAATCGAGCAGGGTGGCGATCCAGCCCCCGTGCACGGTGCCCAGCGGATTCAGATGCTGCGCGAGCGGGGTGCCCTGAAACACCGCATGCCCCGCGCTGATTTCGACAATCGTGAAGTCAAGTGTGCGCGCGATCGCTGCGTAGGGCAGTTCCGCGTTCAACATCGCCTGCATGACTTCCAGGCCGCTCTTGCCTGCCACCTGTTCTGGGCGCGCGACGCCCGGGCCCGGGCCGGCTTTAAGTGTCGCCAATACTTCCTGCTCGCGTGCGAGCCAGCGTTCGAGTTGTTGTTCGTTCGTCAATCCGTGTCTCCTGTCCTGAGGCATGCATGCTTCGGAATCGATGCATCGTCATCGATTAGAGCATCAAACCGCTTCAGGGCGCTGGAGGGCCACCTCTGGATCGCCGAGTTGCGCAGCGTCCGCCGACCCGCAGCGTCTGTGCGTTATTCGCGGATACGTGACGCCACTGCGCGCTGTACTTTGGCCGCGCGTGCGGATAACGCGCTCATCAGAAGCGCTGTCGACACCAAGCCCACCAGATAGATACCGGCCATCACCCAATCCTGATCTGTCATCATCGTTCCCCTTCAAGTAGCGGTTTTCGCGCGGCGAGAATTCAACATTTCGCCATGCCATTGCTCTCGATTACGGCACGCAAAGCAGAAACCTTGATGGAGTCCATCGTCCTTTAAAACGGTGCGCGATCGGGCAGGCCTCACGCGATACCGAATCTTTATCTCGCAATCTTCAATAAACGTTTAAAATTCGAGCCCTTGCCGAGCGCAGCGGTCCTCATCAGCGCGGCAAGTCAATCGGCAATATCGACCGTTTTATCGACGCATATTGCTCTGCCACGTCACGAAGCGCGTTCCACTTCAACTGCCGGCCTAGGTTAAAACCCGACAAATTGATTGGCCTTCGCTAACACTGTCAACCTTTTTTACGCTTTGCCGTTATCCATTTGTAATCGCCGAAGCAAGGCGACGCCGTGGCAGACGACCCGTCGCCGCGACAGCTCTACGCAAGGCCTGCATTGACCATGTTCCACCGCTATAACAATAAATTCGACCTGCTAGGCGCGATGTTCGACCGTGCATCGAAGACACTTGGCAAGCGAAGCGTCCTCTCGCCCGTGCTCGCGCTCGTCATTTGCGGGCTGTTGCTGGTCGTCTTGCAACATCTCTCGCAAGCGGTCGACTATCGCTCGGTCATGCGCCAACTGCGTCACCTGACGGGGGGCGAGTGGGCCGCGGCGCTCGGTGCGACTGCGCTCAGCTATATCGCGCTGATCGGCCGCGACGCTGTCGGCTTGCGCTACCTGGGCGCTGCGGTGCCGCGCGCGGCGCTGTGGATCGGCGCGACCGCAGGCTCGGCGCTCGGCAATGCGACCGGCTTCGGCGCGCTGACGGGCGGCGCCGTGCGCGCACGCGTGTACGGGGTGTCGAACGTGTCACCCGCACAGATCGGCCGCATGACCGTGTTCACGAGCGTTTCGCTGGCGCTCGCGCTGGTGCTGATGACGGCGTTCGGCATGGTGTGCCTCGCCGACCGTCTTGCGACGATGCTGCATCTCGCGCCGCCCACGTTGCGTTGGAGCGGCGCGGCGCTGCTCGTCGCGCTCGGACTCGCGGCGGCCGCCTGCCGTCGCGACACGCGCCCGATCCGCGCGCGCTGGCAGTGGCTGTCGTTCGATATTCCGGCGCGTCGCGACCTGGTCGCGCAAGTGGCTCTCGCCGTGCTCGACGTGGTGGCTGCGGGCCTCGCGTTGTGGGCGCTGCTGCCGCATGCGGACGTCGGTTTCGTGACCTTCATCACCGTCTATGCCGCCGCGATGCTGCTCGGCATGATCGGCCACACGCCGGGTGGCGTCGGCGTGTTCGAAGCAGCGATGGTGTTCACGCTGAACGGCAGCGTGCAAACGCATCAGATGGTCGCGGCGCTGCTCGCCTATCGCGCGATTTACTTCGGCGTCCCGCTGATCGTCTCGGCGGCACTGCTCGCCGGCTTCGAAGGCCGCGCGCTGAGAAGCCGTTTGCCGCTGCGTCATGCGGCGGGCGCGTATAAACTCGCGCCGCTGTTTCTGAGCCTCGTCACCTTCGTGGTCGGCGGCATGCTGGTGATTTCCAGCGCGACGCCGGCGTTCTGGCAACGCATTCTGATTCTGCGCGACGTGCTGCCGCTATGGGTGCTCGAGAGCTCGCAGATGTTGTGCAGCGTGCTCGGCGTGTTGCTGTTGTTCGTCGCGCGCGGTTTGCTGCGGCGTCTGGATGCCGCGTGGTGGGTGACCTTGCTGCTGGCGGTGTTGAGCCTCGCGCTCTCGCTGACCAAAGGTCTTGCGTTCGTGGAAGCAGGCGTGCTCGGTACGCTGATCGCGTTGCTGCTGTCCACGCGTCGCCGTTTCAACCGTCATTCGTCGCTGTTCGCCGAGCGCTTTACGGCGGGCTGGCTGGTGTCGGTGGCAATGGTGCTGATGCTGGCCGTGTGGGTCATGCTGTTTGCGTTCCGCGACGTACCGTATACGCAAGACCTGTGGTGGCAATTCGCTTTCGACGAACGCGCGCCGCGTGCGCTGCGCGCGACGCTGGCCGCCAGTCTGTTCGCCGCCACGTTCTCTTTCTGGCAGTTGCTGCGCCCGGCGGCGGGGCGATTCGTCATGCCCCCTGCCCAGGATCTGCAGGACGCGGCGCGCATCGTGCGCGCCCAGGAGCGTAGCGACGCCGGTCTCGCACTGATGGGTGACAAGAGCTTTCTGTTTTCCGCGTCGCGTCAAGCCTTCCTGATGTACGCGAAAAATGGCCGCACGTGGGCCGCGCTTCACGATCCGGTCGGTCCGCGCGAGGAGTGGGCCGGCTTGATCAGCAAGTTCGTCGCGCTCGCGCATGCGCATGGCGGCCGTGCGGCGTTCTATCAGGTGCGCGCCAACGCGTTGCCGCTCTATCTGGACGCCGGCCTCACGTTGATGAAGCTCGGCGAAGAAGCGCACGTGGTGCTCGACGATTTCGACCTGAAGGGCTCGCATCGCGCGCATCTTCGCTATGCGCTCAAGCGTGGCGAGCGTGACGGCTTTACCGTCGAAGTGATCGATCAGGCCGATGTGCCGGCGTCGCTCGAAACGCTGCGCGAGATTTCCGACGGCTGGCTCGATAGCCGCGACGCGCGCGAAAAGAGCTTTTCGGTGGCCGCGTTTACCGACGAGTACCTTGCGGCACAATCCGTGATGCTGGTGCGCCAGAACGGCGAACCGGCCGCTTTTGTGACTTTCATGACGACCGATATGAATACCGAAGCGACGGTCGGGGTGATGCGGCACGTGGAAAGCGCGTCGCCGTATGCGATGGAATATCTGTTCACCCAACTGGCGTTGCATCTGAAGCAGGCGGGTTTCCGCTCGCTGAGTCTCGGCATCGCGCCGCTCTCCGGCATGCAGTCGACGCCACTCGCGTCGCGCTGGCATCGGCTGGCGGGGATCGTGTGGCGCTTCGGCGGCCGCTTTTATAACTTCCGCGGACTGCGCGCTTTCAAGAGCAAGTTCCAGCCGCATTGGGAGCCGCGCTATCTCGCGGCGTCGGGTTCGGTGGGCGTGTTCTTCACGCTCGCGGACCTGTCATTGCTGGCAGGAGGCCGGCGTTCATGACATTGCATCCGTTTTTCAAGCTCGCCGCAGTGGCGAGCCTCGTTGTTTGCAGCGTGGCCGCCTTTGCCGCAACCACCACCGTGCCCGGCGGCCGTTATGGCGACGTGACGGTGACGCAACCGGCCGGCCCCTTGCGCGGCTTCGTGGTGCTTTACTCGCCGGCCACCGGCTGGAGCGCCGCCGACCAGCAAACCGCCGATGCGCTCGCGAGAGCCGGCGCGTTGACCGTCGGTGTGGATACGGCGCGCTATGCGGCCAACCTGAGCGCGAAAAAAGAAACCTGCCATCAACTGGTGGGCGATGCTGAAGCCTTGAGTCATCAACTCGAACGGCAATCACAGTCGAGCCGCTATTTCGCGCCGATCGTCGCCGGTACGGGGCAGGGCGCAACGCTCGCAATGCGTGTGCTTGAACAGGCGCCGTCGAATACGGTTGCCGGCGCGGTCTCGGTGGATGCCGAGCGCAATCTGGATCCGCGCTTTCAACCGTGCCCGCCGGACCCGACGATCATTCGCGACAAGGTGCCGGGCTTCGTCGAAAAGACGACGCCTGGCAACGGCGATCGCACGCGACTCGTTGCCATGATCACGCCGCATTTGCAAACGGCGTCGACGAACGATGACGACGTCTCCGATCTGCCGCTGATCGAATTGCCGGCGGCGCATCCGAACGGCCTCATGGCGATCGTGATTTCCGGCGACGGCGGCTGGCGCGATCTCGACAAGACCATCTCTCTCGCCTTGCAGAAAGACGGCATCTCGGTGATCGGCGTGGATAGCCTGCGCTATTTCTGGAGCGAGAAGACGCCGGCGCAGACGAGCCGCGATCTGGCGCGCATTATGCAAACCTACGGGGCGCGCTGGCATGCGGAACACATTGCGCTCGTCGGCTATTCGTTTGGCGCCGACGTGATGCCGTTCGCTTATAACCGGCTGCCTGACGCGCTGCGCGCGAAAGTGTCGCTGATTGCGCTGCTCGGCTTCGCGCCGGATGCCGATTTCCAGATCCGCGTGGGTGGCTGGCTCGGTATGCCGGCGAGCGATAAAGCCTTGAAGGTGCAGCCGGAATTGACGCGCATACCGCCCGCGATCGTGCAATGCTTCTACGGTGGGAACGAGAAAGACACCCTGTGTCCGGCGCTCACCAACACCGGCATCACGGTGATTCGCACGTCGGGCGATCATCACTTCGGCGGCGATTACAACGCGCTGGAGCGCCGCATTCTGGACGCCTTCAGGAAGCAAAGCGGCGTGCGTGATTAGAGCATCTGTTTGAAGCGCGTCGCCGGAGCCGCGGCGCGCCTGCCCTGCATACCCTCATTCGTCTGTTGAGAGCGGTATCGCACATATACCGGCCCTGCCGGATTCTATGATTCTTACGAAGCCCTGGATGACAGTGTTCTTACGCAAAATTGTGTGAGAACACTGCTACTCCTCGGTGTCGTCCGCGGATCTTTCTTGAAACTCTTCTGCTGCAACGCAGCGCGCCACCGGGTAGCTCTGCTGCCTCGCGGCGTGCTTTCGGCATGACCGGCAGTTGCTCTCGCGCTTGTTCGGGTTAGCCGATGCGCGCGCCGGTTTAGTGCCCAATGGACCGAGGCTGTCAATGCTGGACTCCTTCTTCTTCGATACTGCCGCGAGCGAGCCGGATAGTCCTGCGCTATGGGTCGATGAACGCCTCTATGACTACGGTGAGATTGCATCGCGGGCGCGCCGGATTGCAGCCGGGTTGGCAGATGCAATGCCGGCCGGCCGGCCCGGGCGCTGCCTGCTGTTCGCGCATCGCAGCGTGGCCGCCTACGCCGGCCTGTTGGGGATCCTGAAGGCTGGTTTCGCTTACGTGCCGCTCAATCCCAATGTGCCCGCCGCGCGCATTGCGGCCGTGATCGAGCAGTCGGGCGCGCCGCTGCTGCTGGTCGATCGGCGTTGCACGGCGTTGCTCGAAGAAGCGTTGTCGCTGCTCGACGACTGCCCACGGATTTTGCTGCTCGATGAGGCAGGCGGTGAAGGCGTGCAAGACGCTGAAAATGCTCAGCGCACGCGCGCGGCTTCAGTCTCTGCCGCCGGTGACCAGGTCGGGCTCCATCCGGAATCATCCGTCACAGAAGCCCCGGCATTACGCGCGTCGCACGATCTGGCCTACATTCTCTTCACGTCCGGTTCGACCGGTGCACCCAAAGGCGTACCGATCTCGCACGCCAACGCGGACGCTTACGTGACAGGACAACTGCAATTGCTGGGCAGCGTGCATCGCGCGCGCTACGTGCAATTGTGCGAGCTCACCTTCGATCCGTCGGTACACGACATGTTCGTGTGCTGGGCAAACGGCGGATGTCTGTACGTGCCGAAGACCGTCGAGCCGATCTACAACGCGGCGTTCATTCAGGAACACGCGATCACGCACTGGAGCAGCGTGCCTTCGGCGGCCGGCTTCATGCAGCAGTTTCGCAAACTGGGGTCGAACGAATTTCCGAGCGTGCGTGTCACCCAGTTCGGCGGCGAGCCGCTGCCGCGTTTGCTGGTACAGGCGTGGTTGCGCGCCGCGCCGAACAGCCGGGTGTTGAATATGTACGGACCAACCGAAACCACGGTGGCCTGTGCTGCTTTCGAAGTCACGCCAGAATTTGCCGACGATCCGCAGCATGCGGTCATGCCACTCGGGGGCGCATTGCCGGGGATGGAACTCTTGATCGTCGACGCCGCGCTCGCGCCGGTCGCGTCCGGCGAAAGCGGCGAACTGCTGATCGGCGGCCCTCAGTTGGCCGAGGGTTATCTGTCGCCGGACGAAGCGGGCAATCGCCACTTCGTTTCCATGGCCTATCCGGGCCATACCTCGCAGCGCTGGTATCGAAGCTCGGACGCCGCACGCGAAGTGCCCGGGCAGGGCATCGTGTTTCAAGGGCGGCTGGACACGCAGATCAAGATTCGTGGCAATCGGATCGAGCTCGAAGAAGTCGAGCATGTTGTGCAGGCATGCAGCCATGCGGCGCTCTGCGCGGTGATCGCCTGGCCCGTCGACGATGCGGGCCGTGCCGGTGGCCTGATTGCCTTCGTGACCAACGCGCAAGGCAGCGCGCTGCACGTTCTGCAGGCGTGCCGTCAGCGATTGCCCGTGTATGCAGTACCACAGCGAATCGTGATGCTCGAAGCGTTGCCGCTCAATGTGAACGGCAAGATCGACAGGAAGGCGCTCGCCGAATGCTGTGCAGGCAGCAATGCGATCGCCTGATTTTCGTAGACAAGCATGATCTGTATAACGAAATATTATTTTAAAGTGCCGACGATTTTCTCGCGTTAGCGTTTGTTCCAGACCAGGTTATTGATGATGGCGCATCCGCGTGCGCTCTTGATGAATCGATGCATTGATGCTGTAGCCAAAAAATTCAGATTTTCGGGGTATCAAATGAAAACATACGTGCGCAGCATTCTTCAAGAGGCCGCCTGTCTCGACGTACCCGTCAACTCGCTGGGTGATCACGACGATCTCTATGCGGCAGGTTTGTCGTCGCTCGGCTCGGTTCGCGTCATGATGGCCATCGAAGAACAACTCGCCATCGAAATTCCAGCCGCGCAGATTACCCACGAACTGTTTCAGAGCATCGAATCTCTCGCGCGCACGATTGCGCACCTCGTGCCGGAGGAATCGCTTGCGCCGCGAATTTGAAGCGGCGTTGCAGCGACCGATCATGACGAATCCGTCCACCATGACGCCGGTAACGTTCAACGGTTGTTTCGGATGGCTGCACCGACCGGCCGGCGCTCAGGCGGAAATGGGTGTGGTGCTATGCAATCCGTTCGGCTACGAAGCACTGTGCACCTATCGTGGCTGGCGGGAATTTGCCGAGGCGCTCGCTGCGCGCGGTACGCCCACGCTGCGCTTCGACTACCCTGGCACGGGCGATTCGAGCGGTAGCGAGGAAGACCCGCAGCGCTTGCGCGTGTGGCTCGACAGCATCAAGGCGGCCGCAGCGTGGCTGCGCGCCGAAACCGGTGTGACGCGGCTGAGCCTATGTGGGCTCCGCCTGGGCGCTACGCTCGCGGCGTTGGCCGCCGAAGAGTTAGGCGACGTCGAGAATCTCGTGCTGCTCATGCCGCTGAGTTCGGGCAAGAACTACATCCGCGAGTTGGAAATTCAGCATCAAAGCTGGCTCAGTGCGCAAAAAGCGCTCGGGGTCAGCCTCGATGCCGAGGCCGCGGAAACGATCGGTGCGCACGGCTTCCGTCTCTATCCGGACTCGCTCGAGATGCTCGCGAAGGTCGACCTCGAACAGAGCATGCAATGTCCCGCGCGGCGTGTGCTGCTGCACGATCTGAGCGAAAGTGCGCGTCTGAAGCGGCTGGCCAGGCATTATCAGGCTCAGGGCGCTCAGATTGGCCTGCAGATTTTCAGCGAGTACAGCAGGTTTCTGCTCGATCCCAGCTATAGCGAGCCGCCGGCCGAGGCGTTTGGCAGTGTGCTCGAATGGTTGGGCGCAAGGGCAGCCATGGCGACGGGGCCGGCGGTGGAACTGCTGGGCTGCGCAGCGGCGGCGCGGATCGAGTTCGCGCACGGTCATGAGGTGCCCGTCGTGTTCGATGATGGGTGCTACGCAGGGGTGTTCTGTCAGCCATTGCGCGCGCTTGAAGGGGCGCCGGCGGTACTGTTCGTCAACACGGGCGGCGTGCACCGGATCGGCGACGGCCGCTTCACGGTGCTGATGGCGCGGCATCTCGCGGCCCAGGGCATCGCATCGCTGCGCATGGACCTTAGCGGTCTCGGCGATAGTCTGCGTCGCGACGAAGCGCTGACGCTCGATAGGGTGTACGCCCAATATGCCGTCTCGGATGCCCGCTCGGGCGTCGACTGGCTGGCGGGGGCCGGTTATCCGAAAACCGTCATGTTCGGCGTTTGCACGGGTGCGTATGTCAGCATTCATACGGCGCTCACCCATCCCGGCGTGGTGGGTTGCGCCGCCGTCAATCCACCACTGTTCGTGTGGGGTGGGGCGCGGACGCGGCCCGGCGCGCAGCACGTGGCGTCGAGTGTCGTCTACCGGCGTGCAATGCGCAATCCACGCAAATGGCTGCGGCTGTTGACCGGGCAGGTGAACGGCCGCGCGATCACTGCCGAACTCACGCGTCGTCTATGCGCGCGTATCACTGCGCGCGCCAGCACGGCGGTCGAACGGCTTTTCGGGCAGTCGACGCCAGGGGGCGCCGTCCGCAGAATCGCGCTGGAACTCGAGCGCAAGGGAGTGCAAACCTCGCTGATGTACGGTCCGCTCGACGAGGGGTTGGACGAGCTGGAGATTCATTTCGGACCGAACGGCAGTCAGCTTGGCAAGCTGAGGAACATCACCGCGAAGGTGGTCGGCAAGGTGGATCACGCGCTCTTTTCCCGCGCTGCCCGTGATGCGGTGATGGCACAGTTCGACGTGTTTCTGCGCGAAAGAGTGCTGAGTCCGCGGCGTGAAACCGTCGCGCCGAATCCCGGTTTGCGGGTCGCGGAAGTGCCGCAACCATGAGTTTGCGGCTCCCTTCGCGGCTCCTTTTTTACCGCTGGGGTCGCTACACCGTTTGCTGCAGCGGTTAGCCATACCCCGAGATATCGCCGAGCCACGCGGCTCACTGGCGGCGTTGCCCGATGTAACGAACAGGGATTGACAAAGGCCGCCAAGTCAACGATGATCAAACGCATGAACTGCCTCGACATCCGTATTGCGCTGATTATTAGCACCATTCATCGAATGGTGGGTTAGCGCGCGTCTGATAGCAGCGACATCAACCCGCCCCACGAGGCGGGTTTTTTTATGTCCGCTTTCTGCCTGCCTCCTGGTGATCTCTCTCTGTTGATTTGCCCTTGCCGCACAGGAGCTTGCCTTGTCGTTACACGAACTCAATCAGGTTGCGGAACCCGCAGACAGCGTGGCGTTGCGCCACGACTACCTGAAGAAAATCCTGACCGCGCGCGTCTACGAT